>NZ_JACGVG010000033.1 GCF_014077095.1 Colwellia sp. MB02u-6
TTAACTTAATCAGCCTAGACTAGATTAGATAACTCATTATAACCGTTCGTTTGGGTTACCCCTTGGAACTGGAGCGCATTCTAGAGATTTCTCGCTTCACGTCAACACTTAATATCAATTAAATTACGATTAAATGACTGTTTGCTTTTTAATTAAGCAAGACGTTGTTTTTTCGTTCTAACAAGATAAAATAAGCGCTAAATAATACTGCTTTAACTTATATATTACGCTATTTATACTTGGAAATAATAAAGTGGCTAAGTAATAAGTTTGTAAGCATGGTTTTTATAAGGTTATTAGCTTTATTTTTCCAGCTCTTTTTTTGATTTAGTCTCTTCTTCTGCTACTTTTTCTGAACCCGTCGCTTTATTTTCACTATAACAGTGAAAGTCTGCATCTTGATCGTCACCTACTACATGCTCTAATTTCAATTTTTTTACTGAGCGGATAGTGGTAACTGGTCCTGAACAAGCATATAAAGCAAATATAATAAGCAGGATATTTTCAGGACTTGATGCAATAACCACAAAGGCGAGCACTATTAATAATACAACAACAAAATTTACCTTACCTTTCCAGTCAACTTCTTTAAAACTGTTGTATCTAAAGTTACTCACCATTAACAGGCCAAGTATGATGGTAATAATTCCAACAAAATAACCATAGTCTTGACCATTAATTTTATATTCGCTACCAACCCAAATAAGGCTAGCGACAACGCCTGCGGCGGCTGGGCTAGCTAAGCCTTGAAAATAACGTTTGTCAGCAATGCCAACTTGGGTATTAAAGCGTGAAAGACGCAATGCTGCACAAGCAACATAAACAAATGCCGCTAACCAGCCAAACTTGCCAAAACTTGAAAGCGCCCAATTATATGCCACTATTCCTGGTGCTATGCCAAATGACAACATATCAGCCATACTGTCATATTCTGCGCCAAACTCACTTTGAGTATTAGTCATTCGTGCAACTCGACCATCTAAACCATCGAATATCATCGCAATAAAGATAGCAACCGCAGCACTAATAAAATGCCCATTCATTGATGATATAACGGCATAAAAGCCAGAAAACAATCCTGCAGTGGTTAATAAGTTGGGTAAAAGATAAATGCCACGAGTTTGTAGCGAATCGTTATTATGTTTGTCTGGCATAAGTGAAACCAAAATAGATTAATATGAATAGAGAGCTCTAATTTAGCATAAGTTTAATTATTAACGGTAGCTGTAGTACCAATGAATGATTAATAAAACTAGCAAATATTTGTAAACTGGTCTTGGTGTTGTTATAAAACATTATAGTGATTACAGAATAGTTGCCAGTGACTATTGTTTTTAGCTCATTATGCTAATAATAGGGTAATTAAGTATTAACTTATGGATAGGTATCATTATGCACATTAAAACCTTGTCATTCTGTTTAGTCACATTAGTGTATTTTGATGTCTTTGCAGCTGAGAAAATGACAGTTTATCGTTGGTTCGACGAACACAATGTTGTGCATTTTAGCCAACATCAACCAGACCGTGATGACTATATCGAAATTAGTATGTCAAATAATAAAAAATCTTCAGTCATTATTGCTGAAGCGAGTAGTGATGAATCTTCAGAATTAAAAAATAATACTTTGGGTGATAGTAATGAGAAAAGTAATTTTAACCATGAGTTTAATGATGAAAAGTGTTTAACGGCTCGCGAAAATATAACAACATTAGCCAATTTTGATACAATTCAATATAAAAATGGGCAAGGTAGTGTAGAAATATTAACGGCATTAGGAAAACAGCAACAGTTAACGATGAATAGAAAACAGGCTGAAGTTTACTGTACCCATTAAGTCAGTAAACATTATCAGCCTGCATCTAGGGTATATTAGCTTACGATAACGCAATTAAGCTTTGACGATGAAATTCAAGTTATTATCAACCAGCTCAACAAATATATGATCACCAGCGGAAAACTCGTTAGCCAATAATTTATGTGCTAAAGGGTTTTCAATTTCTTGCTGGATAGAGCGTTTTAAAGGTCTAGCACCAAAAATTGGATCAAAGCCTGCCGCCGCAACAAAAGATAATGCTGCTTCCGATAAGGTCATAGTTATATCGCGTTCCTCTAATCGCTTAGTTAAAGCCGATATTTGAATACTCGCGATACTTTTAATTTGCTCAGCAAGTAAAGGATGAAACACTACGGTTTCATCGACCCGGTTAATAAACTCTGGCTTGAAGTGATTACCGAGTTCTGCTATTACCCGAGCTTTCATTTGCGGATATTGGCTGTCATCAACATATTCCTGAATAATATCTGAGCCGATGTTTGAGGTCATAATAATAACAGTATTTTTAAAGTCGACCGTACGCCCTTGCCCGTCAGTTAAGCGTCCGTCATCTAATACTTGTAGTAAAATATTAAAAACGTCAGGATGCGCTTTTTCAATTTCATCAAGTAAAATAACAGAATATGGTTTACGTCTCACCGCTTCAGTTAAATAGCCACCTTCCTCATAACCGACATAACCTGGAGGCGCTCCTACTAAACGTGCGACAGAGTGCTTCTCCATAAACTCTGACATATCAACTCGCACCAATGAATCTTCACTATCAAAAAGAAAGTGGGCTAAAGCTTTAGTTAATTCTGTTTTACCTACACCGGTAGGCCCAAGAAATAGAAATGATCCTATGGGTTGATCTGGGTCTGCTAAACCTGCCCTTGAGCGACGAATAGCATTTGATACTGAAACTACCGCTTCTGATTGCCCAATAACGCGTTTGTGCAGGTTATCTTCCATTTGCAATAATTTATCACATTCGCCTTCGAGCATTTTTGCTACCGGAATTCCGGTAGCTCGGCTTAACACGTCAGCTATTTCTACATCAGTCACTTTGTTTCGTAGCAAGGTCATTTCTTGCATTTCTGCTTGGCTTGCAAGATCAAGCTGTTTTTCAAGATCAGGGATACGACTATATTGTAACTCGGCCATGGTATTAAGATCGCCCACGCGACGAGCTGCTTCAAGTTCAATACGAGCGTGCTCTAAATCAGTTTTAATCGCTTGTGTTCCATGTAGTGCCGCTTTTTCGGTTTTCCAGACTTCATCCAACTCATCATAACTGACTTGGCAAGTCGCGATTTCATCCGAAATTAGGTCCAAACGTTTTTTAGAGGCCGGATCAGAGTCTTTTGATAAAGCCCGTTGTTCTAATTTCAGTTGGATTAAACGCCTTTCTAATCGGTCTAAGTTCTCTGGCTTAGAATCCATTTGCATACGAATACTAGAAGCCGCTTCATCAATAAGATCGATAGCTTTGTCGGGTAATTGACGGTCGCTAACATAGCGATGAGATAAGGTTGCCGCGGCAACAATGGCGGGATCGGTTATTTCAACATTATGATGGAGTTCGTAGCGTTCTTTAAGACCACGTAATATAGCAATGGTATCTTCAACACTGGGTTCATCTACTATAATTTTCTGAAAACGTCGTTCCAATGCGGCATCTTTTTCAATATATTGGCGATATTCATCTAATGTTGTAGCGCCAACACAATGCAGATCACCGCGAGCTAACGCTGGCTTTAACATATTACCAGCGTCCATAGCACCGTCACTTTTACCTGCGCCAACCATAGTATGTAATTCATCAATAAATAAGATGACTTGCCCTTCTAGCTGGCTTAATTCACTGAGCACTGCTTTAAGACGTTCTTCAAATTCTCCACGATATTTAGCGCCGGCAACGAGTGCGCCCATATCAAGTGACAATACGCGTTTATTTCGGATACCTTCTGGTACTTCATGATCGACAATGCGTTGAGCTAGGCCTTCAACAATCGCAGTTTTACCAACGCCTGGCTGTCCAATTAATACCGGATTATTTTTAGTGCGGCGCTGTAATACCTGAATGGTACGCCTGATTTCATCATCGCGACCAATAACTGGATCTAACTTTCCTTGTTCTGCTAGTTCGGTTAGATCAATGGTGTATTTATCCAATGCTTGACGCACTTCTTCGGCGTTAGCATCATCAACATTTTTACCGCCACGAATATGAACTATAGCGTCTTGTATACGTTGTTCACTGGCCCCTAAGCCTTTAAGAATTTGACCTAACTTACCTTTATCTTGTAACGCAGCTAGCATAAATATTTCTGAGGAGATAAATTTGTCGCCGTGCTTTTGTGCAAATTTATCACAAAGGTTTAAAATATTACCCATGGCAGACGATAGCTGCACTTCACCGCCTGTGCCCGACACATGTGCTAATTCTTCAAGAGCCACTTCAACTTGCGATCTTAACGTTCGCACATTGATACCGGCACTTTTTAATAAGGGGATAATACTGCTGGCGTTTTGATTTAATAACGCAAACATTAAATGTATTGGCTCGATAAATTGATGATCTTTACCTAATGCGATGGATTGTGCATCAGATATTGCTACTTGAAAAGTCTGGGTAAATTTTTCTAAACGCATTAATCTTCTCCTAGTGCCATATTACTGGGCTTAGAGTTTAGTTACCTATGTTATAAGGACACCAAGGAGGGTTTTCAAGAAAAGAGTCACTAAAACTTTGACCTAAATCAAAGGAACACTTTTAAATAATCACCTTACTTATAAGGGATAATTTTTACTCGGGTGAATGTATGCATATTACGCTAGCCATACGCCCAGTTTTTCCATCTCTGCGATAAGAATAGTACTTATCACTATGCTTATAAGTACAGTCTGCAATTTTAGTGATATTGGTAACCCCTAACGCTGAGAGTTTTAACTCGGCGATTAACTGCAAATTGGCCAAAAACTTTACCTCTGTTTTGCCATCATTTAAAAATACCACAGGTTCAAAAGCAGCTTCGAATTTTACTGACATTTGACAGAACGCCTGCTTTACCTCTTGACCAATTTCAAAAGCTTGAGGTCCAATACAAGGCCCCATCCATACAAAAATCTCATCGGCAGCACTATGCATTTTTCTAATGGTTCGTTCTATTATATTTGCTGCTAGTGGTCGCCAACCTGCATGAATGGCAGCAATTTCGCTACCATCTTTGTTTGATAACAAAATAGGTAAACAGTCGGCGGTCATTATGGCTAAAGCGATGTGCTGGCCATGTGTTATTGCAGCATCAGCGACAATAGGCGTATTTTGATGTTTTTCAACAACAACGACATTATTACCGTGAACCTGCTCCAACCATTGAATTTTTGTCATGGCTGGCAGGTAATCAAGTAACAAGCTTCTATTACGAGCAACAGTATTGGGGCAATCACCCAGATGCTCGCCTAGATTAAAGGCATCAAACTCTGCTTGAAATTTTTCCGTATTAGTAATATTTGATAATAAATGGGCAGAATGTTTAGATAATTGATCTTTGCTAGGAATTAAGCGAGTAGTAACAAAGGCCAACACACGTTCTGTTGGCCATTTAATACATTGTAAGTTACTAGATGAGTTAGTAATCACTATCGATAAGATGAATTTTGGTATCTTTGCGCAACAGATCAGCTAACGCTACCATGTCTTCAGGTACATCGGCATGCCAAGTCATTTGTACACCTGTTATCGGATGATATAAAGATAACATTGCCGCGTGTAAGGCTTGACGCTTAAATTGGCGTAACATTTCTCGTAACTCTTCAGAGGCATTTTTTGGAGGACGCGGACGGCCGCCATAAACGGGATCACCCGCTAGTGCATGAGTAATATGAGCCATATGAACACGAATTTGATGGGTTCGACCCGTTTCTAAACGTAAACGTAAACGGGTATGTAATCTGAATTTTTCCATCACACGATAATGCGTTACCGAAGGGCGACCTGAAAAAGTAACCGCCATATGAGTACGTTTTGTAGCGTGACGACCAATAGGTTGATCAACCAAACCGCCTGCGGTCATAATACCACTAGCGATAGCCTCGTATTCACGGGTAATTTCGCGCGCTTGTAGTGATTCAACCAGGTTAGTTTGCGCAGCAATCGTTTTTGCCACCACCATTAATCCCGTAGTATCTTTATCTAAACGATGAACAATACCAGCGCGAGGCACAACATCTAACTGCGGGCAGTGATGTAGTAAGGCATTTAAAACAGTGCCATCAGGGTTGCCTGCGCCGGGATGTACCACAAAACCCGCAGGTTTGTTGATGACTAAAATATCATCATCTTCGTACACTATATTTAAAGGTAGATCTTGTGCTTGAAAGCGTACTTCGCTCTCAACTTGTGTATCAATGGCTACTTCTTCACCACCAAACATTTTTTCTCGTGGTCTATCGACAACTAGGCCGTCAACTGTAATATGACCGGCTAAAATCCATTCTTTTAACCGTGAACGTGAATAATCAGGGAACATTTCAGCCAAAGTCTGGTCGAAACGTTTACCTAAGCATGATTCGGGAACCGTATCCCGGTGTTGAATTATCTCAGCCATCAAACTCTCTATTAATTAGCACTGTGCAAGGCAGGATTGCTAGGTTAGAATGCTATAGCTTATTTTACCTCTTTGCTAAAGCAATTACATTAAGTAATTATAGTGAGGAGGATATTTATTTTAACTAAAACAAAGTAGTGATATTGAAGTCTATGGAAAAAGTGACAATAAAAATAATGTGCCTTGCGCTAGTGTTAGCATTAACAGGCTGTTCAGGAACAAGTGAAAAAGATATTAAAAAGGTGCCAGATAAGTCAGCTCAAGCATTATTCTCTGATGCTAGAGCATCGCTTGATAATGGCTTATACCAAAAGGCGATCCAAATTTTATCTGCGATAGATTCTCGATTTCCTTATGGGCCAATCTCTCATCAAGTACAATTAGATTTAATTTATGCTTATTACAAAAGTGGTGATGCCGCACAAGGATTAGCACTTACCGATAGATTTTTACGATTAAACCCAGCGCATTCAAACTTAGACTATGTCTATTATATGCGTGCATTAATCAATGTTGCTACCCAAGAAAATTTATTCCAAAATTTAGCAGGAATAGACCGTTCAGACCGTGATCCTACGGCGGCGCACGCTGCATTTAATGACTTAAAAATAGTATTGGAGAAGTATCCTAATAGTAAATATGCTGCCGACTCTCGCCAACGTATGATTGCTATTAAATCACGCCTAGCAAAATATGAATTATCGGTTGCGCGCTATTACTTAAAGCGTGAGGCCTATGTTTCTTCTGCTAACCGAGGAAAATACATTGTTGAATATTTTTCTCCTAGCCCAGAAACGGAAGAAGCATTAGAAATTATGATTTTCTGTTATGGGAAGTTAGGTTTGAATGATCTACAGATTAATGCAAAACAAGTTTTAGCAGCGAATTATCCTAACAACCCAGGAGTTGCTAAGTAACGCTTTAGTTTTTATGAACATTGTCGTTTTTTTACATCCATGTAAATGCCTCGAAAGACAAGATGTCTGAGAGAAAATCCTGAACATAAAATACCAGCTTAGTGCTGGTATTTTTTTAACGGGTTAACGCTAAATAGCTTCTTCGTCTTCTTCTCCCGTACGAATTCGTATTACCCTTTCAACATCCGTTATAAAAATTTTACCGTCACCAATTTTTCCTGTTTGTGCTGTTTCTAAAATGGTGTTTACACAGCGTTCAACATTTTCTTTCTTCACGACTATTTCCAGTTTTACTTTTGGCAAAAAATCCACCATATATTCTGCGCCACGATAAAGCTCTGTATGCCCTTTTTGACGTCCAAAGCCTTTAACTTCTGATACGGTCATTCCCGTCACACCAATTTCGCCTAGCGCTTCACGTACATCATCCATTTTAAATGGTTTAATTATCGCTTCTATCTTTTTCATTTTACAGCCTATAGGTTGATTTGCGCGTTAGTATTTTACTGATAATTATTATTATCTACATCACAACTGAATATCAAGTAATTGTACACAGAATTAACTTATACCTATAGTGCAAAAATTCTAATTAAAGATAGACTTTGCTACACTAGACGTACCTGCTGGCATAAGTCAGCTTAAAAGTAACATGCCACATACTTCAGAAGGAAATATCATGAGCGCCCAGGCAATAATCAATGAAATGAAAGTATTACCTGAAATTGATGCTGCGTTTGAAATTGAACGTCGAGTTAATTTTATCAAGAAAAAATTAATACAATCGGGGCTTAAATCTCTTGTTTTAGGTATAAGTGGTGGCGTTGATTCCTCTACTTGCGGGCGTTTAGCTCAACTCGCTATTGACGCTTTGAATAACGAAAACACTGAAAATAAACCAGCATATAAGTTTATTGCTATAAGACTTCCCTTTGATATACAAGCAGATGAAGATGACGCTCAACTTGCACTTGAGTTTATAAAACCGAGTCATAGTCTAACCACTAATATCTTTGCAGGCACAGAGGGTATACATACTGAAACCATCCGTGCATTACAAGCGGCTGATCTTTTAACCGCCAATGCTGCACAAGTAGATTTTTCCAAAGGCAATGTCAAAGCCCGTACTCGCATGGTAATGCAATATCATATTGCTGGCATATTAAGCGCTTTGGTACTAGGCACTGATCATTCAGCAGAAAACATTACAGGTTTTTTTACAAAATGGGGTGACGGCGCTTGTGATTTAGCACCTTTATTTGGCTTATCTAAACGTCAAGTTAAGCAACTTGCCAGCAGTTTAGGTGCTCCTGCTCAGTTAATTAATAAAGCGCCGACCGCTGATTTAGAAGAATTAACACCCAGTAAAAAAGATGAAGATGCATTAGGCATGAGTTACGACCAATTAGATGACTTTTTAGAAGGTAAAAACACAGATAAATTAATCGAAGAAAAAATAATTGCTATCTATATGAAAACGCAGCATAAGCGCTCAGAAATTCCAACAATATATGAAGATTAATTAATTTAGTTTGGTAAATTACAATATTTTTGACTATACCTAGCACTGAAAAAGTTATTCAACTAAGGAATGGTTGTAATGTCAAAATATAATGGATTTACGATTATCGAAACTATGGTTGGGCTAGCTATAATGCTCAGTTTACTTTCCATTGGTGTTCCTAGTCTAAATAACTTCATTGTCTACACCCGCGTAGACAATGAAATATCTACCCTGCATCGTCTCATTTTAATTACTCGAAATAGCGCCTTAAGCAATAATACTGGTGTAACTTTGTGCCCGTTAAATAGCCAAGGAAAATGTAAAAACTTATGGCACCAAGAGCTGAGTGTATTTACTGACATTAACAATAATAAAGTATATGAACCGGCACTGGATGAACAACTGCTCGCTCAAAAAGGCGCGATAAAAGCTGGAGATAAACTACAATATGGCAAAACTCGTGTCGGCTTAACCTATGCTCCAACAGGGCATTTATTAGGCTGGGGACAAAACGCTACATTTAGTTACTGCCCTAAATACCATAATGATAAAAACCGAGGTATTGTCGTAAGAAATTCAGGTAGAGCCTATGTTAGCGCAGCCAATAAAGCTAGCGGCAAGAATGTCAGGCGCACAGGAGTTAAAATAAAATGTTTTTAATTTACTGTTTTTTATTATTTTTTTAATGTTCATCTTATATTATGGAAGGTTTAATATGCATTATCTTAATACCCGCTCAGTGGTATTTAATCCTTGTATATACCTAGTCAAGTTAACAACAGAGGGAATTTACGACATAGCGATTAGCTGCTCTTAAGCTAAGCTAAAATAACAGTAAAGCACTCGCTTTAACAAGTAGGTAATAAAAGTCAATATCCCTGATATTAGGCTATCATTAGCGCCGATGATTTAAACAAACTTTCCTAGCTGAGCTTAAGCAACAATGTTATAAGTAAAACATTAATCTTCACTAAAGCTGTTTTTGTGTCTAAGTTATTTATTAAAAAATCTCAAAATAAAAAATTAAACAAAGGCTTTACTATTGTTGAGTTACTTATTGGCATTGCTATTATTGGAATATTAACAACCATTGCTGGCCCCAGTTTAGGTCAGTTTATAGTGAAATTAAGAGTTGACAATGAGATAAGTGAAATTCATCGCTTGGTATTAACAGCAAGAAACAGTGCTATCAATAGTGGTAAAAATGTCACCCTTTGCCCGTTAAACGGTACAACTTGCAGCGACAACTGGCAAAATGAGTTAAGTGTCTTTCTCAATAGTGAAAGTACCTTAGTCAACAATAATACTTATGACAGCGTAAACGAAGAGTTGGTTAAAGTTAAAGGAAAAATTGCTAGCGGTGACACTTTAACATTCAGCCAAGGTCTTATTATTTTTGCGCCAACAGGCCGGTTAATCTCTGGGGGTAATAGCAATTTTAGTTATTGCCCTAAGGGTAATAGCAATTTATCGCGTGGTGTTGAAATATCTCTGTCAGGTAGGGTATACGCGACTGCTGATACAGATAATGACACTAAAGATGAAAATAGAAATGGTACTAAAGTTTCTTGTAGTTAATATATGCCCAACAACTACTGGGCACAGTTATAAAATAAAATCACTTTCACTAAACAAAATTATTTAGGCGAACAGGTTATTAACGAGGTTGTGCGTCAAATAGCTGATTCGCTTTGACAGAGTTAAACTTAGCCTTTAACAGTACACACTCAAATGCTTGATACACTTGCTGCCTCTCTCTAGAAAAAGGTGTTGGGACTTTGCGGTTAGCTAGGGTATCAACAAGTTTATTGACTTGACTTTCTTTCACGCTAGCAAAGTAAATCAACTGCTTACCTCCAAGCAATTCGATGTGGCATTTAACGTCAACTTTGTACTTTTTTACCACTATATTAGCTGCAGCCACATTGAAACTTACATGAGTCAATAGTAATAAAGTAGCCACAAATATTATATTTTTCATTTTATTGCTCCCAACAGACATTGGCTGGTAATTTTTTTCCAGTGTTACTAACAGATAACACCTGACAGTTGCTGTCATTTGATTTTTGTGGTTCAAGTGCTTTTGCCGTTAACAAAAAACCTCCGTTTACAAGTGTTGCATCAATACTATAGTAAGAGTTTTCAGTAATAAAGGGGTCATTATCGAGTCCTAACGCTGTCATATCAGCGGTGTACGCTCTTGTATCAACATAAAACTGCTCTTGTATATTTGCTATTCTTAATAGTTCTCGCTGAGCTTCTGTGCGATTTGAGCGCGCAACAAAGTCAGTATATGACGGAAGCGCTATAGCCGCTAGAATCGAAACGATAGCAACCGCGATTAACAACTCGATTAATGTAAAGCCATTATTTGCTTTAATTTTTGACATTATGGCCCCTCTTTAATGTATAAATAAGTTCGCATAGTCTGCAGTTTAAAAGGTGTAATGACTACCTCTCTGCCAACAATGATATTACCAATCTTATCGCCGTTAGCGTCAGGTACTACAATTAACGTTGGCGCACCTAAAAACTGCTCACTTATTTTGATACTTCTGACAGCGTCGTCGGGTGGTCCATCATCAGGTGGCACATCATCATTTATCTTCCAATTATAAACTGCAGTACCTAATGCCAGGTCGACTGCATATAGTAGTCCGGTACCATTGGGTTGTTCACAGTAGACAACATTAGGATCTAAATTAGGCGGAATAAAAGTCGTAAAAAAAACGACACCATTAATAACAATAGCTTCAGCCGTACTTTTTTCACCTGAGCCTTCAAGGTTTATAAACCAACCCGATTTTTTGCTAACATCTCTTGCTAATTCATTGCGCTTTGCAAGTGTTAGCGTTTGATCAAAAGGATTATCGGTATAATTATATAAATCACTTTTCAACAGTGCCACAGGGGCTATTGGCTCAACTATATTATAAAAAGACTTAGTTTTAATCTGTTGATCTTTAATCATAAAGAATGTGTCATCAGTATCTGTACCTAATGGGTTTGATCTGTCACCACTACCAATAAGTACCGCATCATAAGGTTTTTCTTGATGATGAAAAATAGCGGTTGTTTGACCATCTTGATCGGTGACTTTTGTTTCAATTGTTTCACTGATAAAGGTACGAACGATAGAGGGTTCATTAAAAAAGCGTAAATCAGTGCTGTTGGTTACTCCACCTAGCGCTGCTAACTTAAAGACCGACCATGGGTCCTCACTGTTAGTGGGATCTGCGCTAGGCATATCAACACGCCAAACATTGCCTCCCGTGTCACCCGTATATAATCGATCAATTAAACCATCGCCATCACTGTCTAATATGGCAATACTTGATGGAATACTGTCTATTCCAGGGAATACCGTATCACCACTAGCAGGAGCCATACTCCATTTTAATACGCCGGTTTTAGCATCGATCATATAAACAGCATTGCCCTTAGGATAAGTAATTGTTGCCGTATTTGAATCGTTTACCACATCATAACCACCACCGAAAAACAATACTGGTGCCGCAACCGCACTATTACCAGATCCTGAAACATTTAACTTAGAATAACCCAGTTTGGGTTGAGACCATGATTGCCCTAGCCGGCCAAATCCTGTGGTCGAGGCATCAATATGCCACAGCTTACTGGGTGAATTTGGGGTACTAATATCTAGTGCGTAATATGAGCTTCCTCCACGTCGTAAGCCAAAAAATATCCACACTTTATCGGTACCATTTATGACACCGTCACCATTATTATCCTCTACGTATGGCGTTATGTTGCCATCGACACCATAAACTTTCTCTGCTGTTGAATAGTTTTCTCTTAATGGCTTAATATTTTTAAAAAACTCTTTTGGCATAAAGGCCCAGCTTTCATCTACGCTATCACCTTTATCCTCAAACATATGAAGTGCACCTGCATTAGTGCCGATAAGAATTCGAATGCTATCGCCGTAATTAACCACTAACGGCTTAGAGTGTAATGGATCACCAAAAACATCTGACCGCATGATGGGTATAGATTCATCAGCTAATTTAGTATTATCGACATTCTCTCCCTTTGCCCAACGTAAATAAGTGCCAACCTCATTCTCATTAACATCTAGTGCCGTTGCCAATTCAGCGCTCCCACCAAATGATGTTTCAGCTAAAGTCTGTGTTAACAAAGCTATAGCGTCACCGCTGCCAATATCACTATAAATTATCCGGTTTGTTTTATTACGTAACATTTCAGCTACGCCACCTTTTGTTACAGCAGCACCATCTTTTGTGTTATCTGCTGACCAAAAGCTTGTAACGTCCTTAGAAAATTGACCACTATTAAGATCCAGTGCTGGATTACCATGTTTACCTACTTGATTGCTACTAACTACTTTATATTTTTTAAGGTTACCTTGCCAACGTGGACCATTATCTGGTTGAAACATCGCATAATAAACAGAGTTTAAGGTCTCTGTACGGTCGAAGTTGTTGGCAGCAACAGATGCTGACGTTAAGCTGTCATTACTAGGTTCTAAATCTTCCAAGGCACCAACCAAAGCAGCAGTTAACTGAGCACTATCTGTTGCACGAAAATATTTTCCACCACCAAGATCTGCGGTTTGCTTTAATAATGGTGCAGCATCATCGGCACCCGCACTAAAACCAATAGTGTAAATATCGGCTGTTTGCTTACCGGTTAACTCACTATTAAGATCTCTATTACTCATCCATTCAGCTAAACCAGCAAGGTAATTGCCCTCAAATTTACTACCGGTAAAATTAAACGTTGTGCCATCCTCAAACGCAGACAAAGCTTCAACCTTAGCATTAGCGTATTGATCTTGAGTTGGTGCGCCGTCGGTAATTAAAATAACATAGGCTTTACTGCTGCAACTTGAAAAAGGACTGATATATTTGCCTGATGATTCAATTGAAAGATCTCTAGGAGGTTTATTTTTTGTGTAATAAATTTCACCAGACCAGTAATAAACATTAATGTCATCGTCACCATATTCAACATTCTCACCTGAAAAATACCGAGATGCTTCATACAGTGTTTCGCACAAAGGGGTGTTTCCACGCGCGAATACTTCGTTATTGACCAGATTTAGCAGCCTATTTTCATTTTCATCAGTCATTTCTTTAATGCCTGCTACGATACGACCGCCGTTACCACCATTTGAGTTATCATTAAAGTTAAAGTTAAAAACTTGCAGACCAAAATCGATCGACGGTGCAGAAGTAATGACATCATTAATACTTTCTTTAGCCATTTCCATCCGGCTTCGCTGTTCTTCTTGAGTATTATCGCCGTAATACCAGCGTAAGTAATTTTCAGTATACAGCGTAACTAATTTACCGCTCCAAACCACACCTGAGCTGTCTATGTCATCGGTAAAGTACTCAGGGTTATTTTTATCACCTAGATAGTCGGCGGGAAAACCGGGATCAAAACCATCGGCATTATTGGTATTACTATTTAAGACATCATCTTCACAATCTACTACATTTATATTAGAACCATTATTATCTGAAAGTTCTTCCCATTGTCCCGTATTATTTGTAAATTGATATTGTCGAATATGGGCGGTATAAAAACCTTTATTCGCTAATGATGATTTAGCACTGCTACAACCATTTAAAGATGCTATAAAATGTCGATCTTCTGAGGAAGTATCTGGCTTAGGGATCTCATCACCTTTGTTATAATATAAATGTTCGCCTGAAAATTTTGTTGTATTAGGGATTGCAGGGTAGTTCTCGGCTGAATTATATCTAATTTTAACGGTTTCTTCTGTATTCATACTACCAGAATCATCAAGAATAATAAGCACTTGTGTTTTTGAAGCAGCGACTTTGACCGTTTCGTTAACGTACAACTCAATATCTTCACTATATGATAGAGTTGATATTAATACTAATAGGCTTATGGCAAAAAATCTTTTCACGTTATTAATTCCTATATTTAGCTTAAACACCGATAAATTCATCGTAAAAGTTGCTGAACAACTCCGGTATTTACTTCAACTTCATTAGTGTTTTTTCGTCCATATTTTCGCACCACTTGCAGCCGTAAAACATTGCAAGTAAATATTTGCACTGAAGAACCTGATTTGGAGTGGGGACAATCAGCTTCTAGCTCAAGATCATTGTTGGCAAGATTAAGACTTGCCGTGGTATCACTATCAGTATTGGTAATATTTAAACTACCTGTAACATTGCCAAAGCTCTCATCTTGAAATCGTACGATAGCAGAAGCAAATTTATTATTTCCTGAGTCAGCATTAATTTGCCGAAACATCACCTCATCGCTAGCACTTATCGCTTCTTGTGTAGCAACCACTTTTTCTTCACTAGCACCTGACATTTTCATATCTGACGTGGAATTTTGCATCAAGGCACCAGCAACAGCGGTTAAGGCAACAAGAAATACCAAAGCCACAATCAATACCACACCTTTTTGGCGATTAAATAACTGTCTATTGGCTATCAAATTACAAGCATAATTTTTTTGCTTTACTTTTTTTTTTACCATGAGTCGACTCCGGCATTGTATAAAGTTACCGTAGCGTTAAATAATAATCGACGATAATTGTCATTAAACGTAACAGGAAAATCACCTAAATTATAAGTATTAGTATTAGTATATTTGTTATCAGGAAGAATGCTACGCGCTAGTACATAAATACGTACGGCTAAAATTCTATTATTATTGCCGTTATCCCATTGGGTTGAGGTCATATTATCTGCCGGATGAGCGATACGTTCATCTGCCGATAGAAAGGCATCAACAATACCATATCCGGCGCTACCTGGAGCGTCAGTGTCAATACCGTACATAAATCGGATCATTTCAATGCCATCAATGATAGGGTCGAAAGTCATCTTGGTTGTTAAGCGCCCTTGCATTAAACTAGGCACAGTATTATTGCCTTGGGCTTCTTCCCTAATATAATAAATATGATGCTGGTACTCCCAAACTTGGCTATTAGAGACTGTTGGTATATTGGTACCAGTAAATATTTCTGCTTCACTTACGTTTGAAATAATATAATAGTTATTGCTAGTGCTTGCTGTTAGAGGTTGAGAAATAGCCCGTTTTATTTGAATAATATCAGACGTTATTTTTGCATCATCAATACAACCCATTACGGAGCTATTTGTTACTGTTTTACCCCAAAGCGTTCTAAAATGCCCAATAGCATTTGGAAAAGTGCCATTATTTAAACCTTCGCCGACACATTCGTTACCTGGGGCGGCATCTGGTGATACAGTTAACATTGATCGGTCTAACGTGCCACTGTAATCACCCCAAAAGTTTTGTCTGAGTAAATCATCACTAAGAACACTTAAAGCAAAACGGCCATTTTCTTGTAACTCTCCATAAGTTGCTGTTTCTTGTGTGGTAGTTTTCATGCCAACAAAAACACTGAGGATGCCAGCAAAAAGTGCTAAACCGATGGCTAAGGAGATAAATATTTCTATTAAGGTATAACCACGTTGACTGTTCATATTAATTTATAAAGGCCTTAACAGTAACTTGCCGTTTTTTAGCACTAGCTGTACCACAATTGTCTTTTGCCGCGTCAGCTATTTCGGTGCGCCCTTCCCAGCTCACCACTACAGTTACTGCATTCAATGCCTGACTTATACATCCCCTAACACCGGTTAAGCCCGCTTGATTATTACCGTCATTAACAACATCAGCCCCCATAAGAGACATTTCCCATTCATATTGATCATTAATAACCATTTCTGCTGGTGTACAGAGGTTATCAAGCTTATAACAACGATTGGCCGGTAATGAATTAAGAGTATCGCCGTAATCGGTAGCAGCATATTCGGCTAATGTAGTGGCATTATTACTGCGCATGCGCTCGACTATGTCTTGCGCTAACGCAGATGCAACAGAGCGTTGCATCGCATCGAAGCTAGCTTTTTTAGCCGAAGCTTGCATGGCTACCGCACCTAAAATACCTGTCACTAAAATAAAAACGGCGACTAACACTTCAATAAATGTCAGGCCTTTATTTAAAGAGGGCTTTTGATGTAAGGAATAGGAAAATGAGTTACTCAATATTTAATCTCCCTTTAAATAAGAATAAGCAAACAACGGATGTTGTTACTATAGCTGAAAAATTTAACTGATTGAAATAGATAATTTTATACGAAGAAATACGCAGGTATAGATCTAGGAAGTTACTACTAATTAGACCACCATATGTGTTAAAAATCACATTGGTGAACTGCATGAACCCATACCTTAAATTATTATTACGAGTATTTTTCCTTGTTTTTAAGCACTACACTACTCGTAAATTCAAATTTAGCATCATAAAAAATCATTGAAATTAACTAAAAAAACTAAAAAACCAGCCGATAAAATAAGTCAAAAATCAATTTAAAAACTAGCTACACATTACCACTATAAAACATATTCTAAGACTAGCGTAATTCTATCGGTACCGCAAACACGGTATTCTCCGCTCTGCCTGGGTATTCAATAACCTCTTTACCACCCAGAGATTTAAGCGCCTCTATAACTTGCTTAACCAAAATTGCAGGTGCTGAAGCTCCTGCTGTAACCCCCACTTTTTCAATACCGTCTAACCATGAAACATCAATGTCATCTGCTGTATCAATCAAATAGGATGTGGTGCCTATTTTCTCTGCTAACTCCCGCAGACGATTAGAGTTAGAGCTATTGTTAGCACCCACCACCAACATTAGTTGCACGTGTTCTGCAATAGATCGCACCGCGTCTTGACGATTTTGTGTCGCATAACAAATATCATCTTTACGCGGCCCTTGAATCAAAGGGAACTTATGTCTTAGGGCATCGATGACATCACTGGTATCATCAACTGATAATGTTGTTTGGCTGCAATAATAGAGTTTTTCTGGGTTTTTTATTTCAAGTGTTACCACATCTTCAGTAGATTCAACTAAGTAAATCCCCCCTTGAGTGCTTTCATATTGCCCCATAGTGCCTTCAACTTCTGGGTGTCCCGCATGTCCGATAAGAATACATTCAATATTTTTTCGACTCGTGCGTGATACTTCCATGTGAACTTTAGTGACCAAAGGACAGGTTGCATCAAAGACTGTTAACCCACGACTTTTGGCTTCGTTGCGCACAGCTTTTGACACACCATGAGCGCTAAATATTACCGTACTGTCGTCAGGCACTTCGTTTAGCTCATCAACAAATACCGCACCACGTTCTTTTAAACCATTAACCACAAACTTGTTATGCACCACTTCATGACGCACATAAATAGGCGCTTCAAATAAATCAAGCGCTCTATCAACGATACTGATGGCCCGGTCAACACCGGCACAAAAACCTCGGGGGTTAGCTAAAATAATTTCCATAACATTCTCATTATTGCTGAACTGATTAACTGATTAACTTAGGTAACTTAGGTAACTTCAACAACGTCGATAACAAAAGTAACGTCTTGTCCAGCTAACGGATGATTGAAATCTATAGTCACTGAGCTGCCTGAGACATCTTTTATCATGCCAGGTAACTCGCCGCCTGGTTGACTAAAAGTAATAATATTGCCTACTTTTGCTGGTGCGTCTTCATTGAACCTACAAATATCCATATAATGAATATTCTCAGGTAAAGGCTCACCAAATGCGTCAATAGCAGCTAAAGTAAACTCTTTACTCTCACCAGCTGACATGCCAATAAGTTGCGTCTCAAACGCCGGTGAAATACTGGTATCACCCATAATAATTTTTGCTGGCTTTTTATTAACCTTAGTACTATCTGCTGCAGAGCCGTCAGATAGCTTCATAGTGATGTGAGCGATAATTTGTGAAGAAGCTGTTACTAAATTTTTCATATAAATATCTCTTTAAGTCTTAATTTTTTGTGTTTTTTTACTCGGTTCACCATTTTTAAATGAATCGAAAATCATCAGTGCAGCACCAATAAAGATCATTGAATCGGCAATATTAAAAGCAGGGAAATGGTAGCCAAAGCCATAAAAGTCGAGAAAGTCGATAACATAACCAAATAGCACGCGATCAATAAGATTACCCACTGCACCACTTAACATTAACGCAAATGCCACTGATAATAGTGCTTGTTGCCTAGGTGTTTTTGCTAACCAAACAATAAAAACAATACTGGCAATGGCAGCAATCGCAGTAAAAAACCAACGTTGCCAGCCACCTTGATCAGCAAGGAAGCTAAATGCCGCACCAAGGTTATGGACATAAGTTAAGTTGAAAAAAGGTAAAATATCAATTGATTGATACAAGTCCATATTGCTGACAATTAATTGTTTTGTCACTTGATCGGCAATTAAAAAAACCAAGGTTAGCCATAACCAACGTAAGCCTGTTTCGGTAAATAACTTTTTCATAGCACAATAAACTCTCTTATATTGCTCGCGTTTAAAGCGCGATACTTCACTATATTAATAACGAGAAAACGTGCAGACTTTACTTAAGTGCTACACGTTTTAGTTTCAATATCATTCGCCTATTTTTTCCTTAAGCGAATTGACGAACTTCACCGTCACCTTCTACGTTAGTAATACAACGTCCACAAAGCTCTGGGTGCTTTTCATCTTGACCAATATCTTCTGTGACATGCCAACAGCGATCACACTTAACACCTTGTGCTGGAGCAACGGTTAACCATAAACCCTCGACTTCAGTGGCTAAAGTGTTTGCTGGTGCACTTTCAACAATTTCAACCACGGCTTTAGAGGTAATTAGTACAAAACGCAGTTCTTCCCCTAATTGCTGTAATTTTTCTGCCAGCTCACTGGTGGCGTATAATGTAACCGCGGCTTCAAGGGCTTTACCCACTTGCTTTTCTTTACGGGCATTTTCTAGCGCTTTATTGACTTCTGCGCGCACTAATAAAAGCTCGTTCCAGTAATCATTATTTAACACACTGGCCGTTGAAGCTTTTGGTAAGCCATCAAACCAAACACCAGTAAAGACGAACTCTTCACGAGTCTCACCTGATGGTGTTGGTAGTGCTTGCCAGATTTCTTGTGCCGTAAAAGATAAAATGGGTGCCATCCAACGTGTCATCGCTTCAGCGATTAAATACATCGCTGTTTGACATGAACGACGAGCTACACTGTCTTCTTTGGCAGTGTATTGACGGTCTTTAATAATATCTAAGTAAAAGCCACCCAGTTCTGTTGTGCAGAAGTTCATTAGCTTGTGCACGACCAAATGAAATTCATATTCGTCATAAGCAGCAATAATATCTGCTTGTAACTGCGCAGCTTTATCTACCGCCCAACGATCAAGTGCCACCATATCATCAAAAGCAATTAAATCTGTTTTGGGGTCAAAGCCATTTAAGTTTGACAATAAAAAGCGCGAGGTATTTCGAATACGGCGATAAGCATCAGCTTGGCGTTTAAATATTTCATCGCCTGCGGTGATCTCTTGAGTGTAATTTACCGATGCTGTCCATAAGCGTAAAATGTCTGCACCTAGTGTATTGGTGATTTCTTTTGGCGTGATAACATTACCTAAAGATTTAGACATTTTATGACCTTTAGCATCAACGACGAAGCCATGAGTCAGTACTTGCTTATAAGGTGCTTTACCGTTCATAGCGACTGAAGAAATCATTGAAGACATAAACCAACCACGATGTTGATCCGAACCTTCTAAGTACAAGTCAGCAATTCCATCAAATTCCTCACGGGCATTAATAACAGAGTAGTGGGTTGTACCGGAGTCAAACCAAACATCTAGAGTGTCAGGTACTTTAACGTATACTTGAGCATCATCACCAATAAGCGCTGATGGCTCTAAATCAAACCACGCTTGAATGCCTTTCTCTTCAACAAGTTTTGCTACACTTTCAATTAATTCAATCGTGCGCGGATGCAAAGCACCCGTATCTTGATGAATAAATAATGCCATTGGCACGCCCCACGTGCGTTGACGTGATATACACCAATCAGGACGACCTTCAACCATAGATTCAATACGACGTTGGCCCCAATCAGGAATCCACCGTGTTTTTTCAATTTCTTTTAATGAGTCTTGACGTAAACCTTTCTTGTCCATGCTAATAAACCACTGCGGTGTAGCACGGAAAATCAATGGCGTTTTATGACGCCAACAATGCGGGTAAGAATGATCTATCGCATGATAATGCACTAATGTGCCATGCTCTCTTAGGGTTTCAACAACATTAGCATTGGCTTTAAAAACATGCTGACCTGCAAACAGTGGTGTGTCTTCTAAATAAACACCGTTGGCGCCAACAGGATTTGCCACTTCTAAATCATATACCTTACCAACAACAAAATCTTCTACACCATGACCTGGCGCTGTATGTACACAACCCGTACCTGAATCGGTCGTCACGTGTTCACCTAAAATTAATGGCACGGTAAAATCATAAAATGGGTGTTTAAGTTCAACAAGGTCTAAATCGCTGCCCTGACAAAAACCTAATACCTGGTATTTATCAATACCAAATCGCTCCATACACGAAGTCACTAAATCAGAGGCTAAGATGAAGCGTTCTTTTCCTTGCGCTGTTGCACACTGTACTAAGCTATATTCTACCTCAGCATTCACAGCAACCGCACGGTTAGCTGGTAATGTCCAAGGTGTGGTCGTCCAGATCACCACTGAAACTGAACCTTCACTTACATGCTCTTTGGGATGCTCGTCTGGATGAATAAATTTATCAGCAATGCTTTGATCAACAAGAGTAAATTTCACATCAATAGCGGGTGATTGCTTATCTTGATATTCCACTTCAGCTTCCGCTAAAGATGAGCCACAATCTGTGCACCAATGCACAGGTTTAAAGCCTTGGTGTAAATGACCATTTTCAGCAATTTTACCCAAAGATCGAATAATATTAGCTTCCGTATCAAAATCCATCGTACGATAAGGCTTATCCCAATCAGCAAAGACGCCTAAACGTTTGAAGTCTTCTCGTTGGGCATTAATTTGCTTGCCGGCATATTCACGACACTTTTCACGAAAAACACTAGCAGAAACTTTATGGCCTGGTTTGCCAATTTTTTTCTCTACCATTAGTTCAATCGGTAAACCATGACAATCCCAACCCGGCACATATGGCGCATTGAAGTCTGATAAGGTTTTTGATTTAACAATAATGTCTTTCAAAATTTTATTAACAGAGTGACCTAGATGAATATCACCATTGGCATACGGAGGGCCGTCATGCAAAACAAATGATTTTTTGCCTTTTTTAGCGGCACGAATTTGACCGTATAAATCTTTCTCTGCCCATTCTTTTAGCATATTCGGTTCACGATTTGCCATATTGCCTTTCATAGCAAAAGAAGTTGCGGGCAAATTTAGGGTTTGCTTATAATCACTCATTAAAATAAATATCCGTTGTCGTAGTCACTAGGCTTTGCTTAGTATGATGTTATATTTTATTTTCTTAATTTATCGCTAATTTATTAGTCATTTACCAATAAGTTATCGTTACGATGTCGTTAAGTAATAGCTAAATGTTGCACAAAAGTGCGGGCCTGTTCAGTATCGGTGGCAATTTGTTCGGTAAGCTCAACTAGCGAGTTAAACTTATGTTCACTTCGTAGTTTTTTCAACATAACTACTTCAATGATTGCACCGTATAAATTGTTATCAAAATCAAATATATGTACTTCTAATTGTTGCCTAATACCAGCAACTGTCGGTCTTGAACCTATGTTTGCGACACCGTAATGGTGACCAAATGGGCTTTTAACCTGCACCGCGTAAACCCCTGAAACAGGCGAAACCCGACGTTTTAATCTTATATTGGCAGTAGGAAAACCTATTTCACGGCCGCGTTTATCACCATGAAAAACTTTGCCAATAATTGAATAGGGCCGTCCTAACATGGTTTTCGCGCCGTCTAAATCATCTCTCTCTAATAACTGCCTGATTGCTGTGCTGCTTACACGACAACCTGCTAGTTTATGGCTTGCGGTATCAGTTACTGAGAAGTCAAACTGCTTGCCAGCGGCCTTGAGCATAGAGAAATTACCTTGGCGATTTTTACCAAAATGAAAGTCGTCACCAACAATCAAGTGCTTTATCGCTAAGCGTTTTACTAATAACTCTTTGATAAAGGTCTCGGCGGTTAGACTAGCAAATTTTCTATTAAAATTGATACAAATTAATCTATCTATACCTAAGTTTTTTAATAGGACATATTTGTCACGTAATCGACACAATCGTGCGGGGGCGGTTTCAGGTGAAAATAACTCTTGTGGCTGGGGTTCAAAGACCAATACGGCAGCTTCGCAGTTTAGCTTTCTGGCTTTTTCAACCAAAGCTAGGATTACTTGCTTATGCCCTAAGTGAACGCCGTCAAAATTGCCAATAGTTAACACGCAACCTTGACGATTGTTATCAACGTTAATGTGCATGTTATGAATGCCACGTGTTAATTGCATCTAATTAAAAACCTTACTGCCAATAGTGCTTTACTACTAGCTAAATCATTAAAGAATAAAAGCCGATGAATTATATATGAGTCAGCAATAAGAATCAGCCCTTATGAAGAGTTATTTTAGCGGAAATATCGTGTTAATTAAGCGTTTTTTGTCTAATTTTGATATCTGAAAGTCGAATACCTAATAAAAGAAGACAAATTAAATAACTTACTATGCCACTGGTAATACAGATCAAAAGTTGCGTCACTTGCATGGTAAAACTGTAGGTAAGCCAGACATTAAACTCAGGTGATACTTGATAAACAACTAAAGCCATTATCCCTGCAGAGCTTACAAGACGGCTGATAAACCACCATGTTTTGCCCGTTAACTGAAAAACATTAGCCGCTTTTAACCCCTGATAAAGCATCAGTGCATTTAACGTCGCAGATAAAGTCGTTGCTATGGCTAAACCAACATAACCAAAATATGGTGCTAGCATCATATTAAATACCATATTGGCCACCATAGCTTTAATCGCAATTTTCACTGGTGTTTTAGTGTCTTGGCGAGCATAAAAACCCGGCGCTAGGACTTTAATGAACATGAAGCTGAGTAAGCCCGAGAGGTAAGCAAATAAAGCATAAGACACTTGTAAAACTTCATATTGGGTAAATTCACCTCGCATAAATAACACCATAATAATCGGCTGTGCTAGCACCATTAGCCCAGCTAAAGCTGGCCAACCAAATAGCGAAACAACTCTGATGCCCCAATCTAAGGTATCACTAAATTCTTGAGTATCTTTCTTAGTATGTAATTTAGCCAAGCTAGGTAATATTACTGTCGCAATACCTATACCAAATAAGCCCAGTGGAAATTCTAGTAGTCGGTCAGCGTAATATAACCAGCTAATAGAACCCGTGATCAACATACTGGCGATAATGGTATCAAGCAGTAAATTTATTTGCGTTACTGACACGCCAAAAAGAGCAGGAATAATCAACTTTCGTATTTTAGTGACGCCAGGCGAATGCCATGACCATGTCGGTTTAACCAGAGCACCTGCACGATATAAAAAGGGCAACTGAAAAGCGAATTGAATAAAACCACCTAAAAACACGCCCCAAGCAAGCGCAAATGCAGGATTATCCATCACAGGTGCTAAGTAAATAGCACAAGCTATGATACCCACATTTAATAACACCGGCGTAAAAGCTGAAACAGCAAAGCGACCATAAGTATTTAATATTGCGCCTGATAGTGCTGTAAAACTAACAAACCACAAATAAGGAAAGGTAATTTTTAATAGTGTACTCGCCAGATCAAATTTTTCACTCGCAGGACCATCATTTAACCAATCTAAAAACCAACCGAAGCCAAACAATGCTACGATTAATGGCGACGCTATCATACCAAATAAGGTGACTAAGGTAATAATAACACCCAGGGTGCCTGAAACTTGGCCAATTAACTTGCGTGTTTCGTTAGTGCTGTGCTCCTCATCAAGGGTGTGATATTCACTTAACACCGGCACAAAGGCTTGTGCAAAAGCACCTTCTGCAAACAGACGTCGCAAAAAATTAGGGATTTTATTGGCAAAGAAGAATACGTCTGCTGAGGCCCCCGCGCCCATAATATTGGCAATAACAATGTCTCGCACTAAGCCAAGCACACGTGAAATTAATGTCATAGCGCTGACAATAAGTCCTGACTTAATTAGTTTTTTACTCAAACAACTAGCTCCAATCTTATGCTTATTTTTAAAATATTTTTCAACATATTCACACTAATTTAATTCGCTGATATTATAAGCAAATATAAGTATTGATTCATCATTAAAACAAGCCAAATTTCGCATAACAGATAATATCTCTCTATTATGCGGCTTTTATAAATTGATAGACAAGACTTTAATATCCTAAAGCCGATGTTTTATTAATAATCGGGTAACCTACTTATTCAAGGCTAAAAGTGTGCTTTTTTTGTCAAAAAAGTGTCTAAATAGCAAATATATCGAAAATTAGTTAAATCAGAGGAGAACAACACTTCCAACTTTTAACTAAAAACTTTAGAATGTGCCATTGGTTTTATTTATACAAACGGGTAATTATCCGAACGGTCAAATTAAAACAGTAAATCATTTGACAAACCAGTTAAAAACAGGCATATTTCGTCGCCTTAAATTTAGGCAATATTTATTCAATTTTAGGAGTTCACCTTGGCTAACTCAAAGTCTGCTAAGAAGCGCGCATTACAATCTGAAACGCGCCGCCAACACAATGCAAGCCGTCGCTCGATGATGCGTACTTTACTTAAGAAAGTAATGTCTGCTATCGCAGCCGGTGACAAAGAAAAAGCATCTACAGAATTTGCTGCTGCTGCACCGATTTTAGATCGTTATGCAAGCAAAGGTCTTATTCATAAAAATAAAGCCGCTCGTAGTAAGAGCCGTTTAAACGCTTCTATTAAAGCGCTTTAATTTTTTGTAAAGAATTAAAAAACCGGCTTTGGCCGGTTTTTTTATGCCTGTAATTCCACTAAAGCAAGAGTTTGTTGTGGTTTGCGCTTGCGCTTATCATCTATTTTGGTAGTCTCTAGACGGTATTTACCAAGAGAAACCTTACATGAAACTTTCAAAACTCGCTTCTATGCTGATCATTGCTGGCACATTAACCGCTTGTGGTGACAACAAAACAGTAACACCGCTTGCAAGTGTTAGCTTGTTACCTGCATATCAAGACCGTTTAGATATTTATAAAACAGTGACCTTAAGTGCTGACTTATCACACCTATCCACGAACCAGAAAAAAATGTTGTCCTTACTTATCGAAGCCTCAGACATTATCGATGATCTATTTTGGCAACAGGCTTTTGGCCAAGATAAAACTAGCTTTTTAGCGTCAATAAATGACGATAAAGTCAGAGAGTTTGCCCGTATTAATTATGGTCCTTGGGATCGATTAAATGGTGACAAAGCTTTTTTAACTGATAGCACAGAAAAGAGCCCCGGCGCTCAGTTCTATCCCGCCGACATGAGCAAAGCCGAATTTGAAAAGGCCACCTTTGATGACAAAAATGGTTTGTACTCGATGGTAATAAGGAACGAAAATGGTGAATTAAACACTATTGCCTTTTCAGAAGCCTACAGTGACGAAATTAATCGTATTGCGGTTATTTTAGAAAAAGCTGCGACCTTTGCCGATAATAAAGAATTCGCTAATTACCTTAATATACGCGCCACAGCATTACGTAATGATGATTTCCAGGCATCTGACCTTGCTTGGATGGACATGAAAAACAATCCCATTGATATTGTTATAGGTCCAATTGAAACCTATGAAGATCAACTTTTTGGTTATCGTGCCGCTTTTGAATCTTACGTACTGATCAAAGATATGTCGTGGAGTGAAAAGCTTTCAAAATACGCTGATTTTTTACCTGAATTACAACGAGGTCTACCAGTTAGCAAAGAGTATAAAGCCGAAATTCCTGGCTCTGATGCCGACTTAAATGCCTATGATGTTATTTATTATGCCGGCCATTCAAATGCTGGCGGTAAAACGATAGCGATTAACTTACCCAATGACGAACAAGTACAATTGGAAAAAGGTACACGTCGTTTGCAGTTAAAAAATGCCATGCGGGCAAAGTTTGACGCCATCATGACCCCCATTGCCGAGACATTAATTGTGCCAGAGCAGCGAAAAAATGTCACCTTTACCGCCTTTTTTGCCAACACTATGTTTCATGAAGTGGCGCACGGCTTAGGCATTAAAAACACCATTAATGACAAAGGTACAGTTCGTCAATCATTAAAAGAACATGCCTCAGCTTTGGAAGAAGGCAAAGCCGATGTACTAGGCCTTTATATGATACGTCAACTACTGGCGAGAAATGTTATTAGTGAGGGTACGCTAGAAGACTACTACACCACGTTCTTAACCGGTATATTCCGTTCTGTGCGTTTTGGAGCAAGCTCAGCGCACGGTAAAGCCAACATGGTGCGCTTTAACTATTTTGCTGAGCAAGGTGCATTCACTCGCAATGAGCAAGGGTTATACAAGGTTAATGTTGCAGAGATGACCGCCGCTATTAATTCTTTGTCAGAGTTAATTTTAACCTTACAAGGCAACGGTGATTACGATGGTGTTGATAAACTAGTAGCAGAAAGTGGTGTGATTAACAGCCATTTGGCAGAAGACTTAGCCAGTTTAGAAAGCGCAAAAATCCCAGTGGATATTACCTTTAAACAAGGTAAAAAAGTGCTTGGGCTAAATTAAATCAAGTTAAATTAAATCAAATTAAGTTAAGTTAACTTGATTTAGTATCACTCGATAAGGCTAAACATTGGTTTAGCTTTTTTTTGGCCGTTATTTAGTATTGTTACCCTGTCTTGAAACTGTCGCTGGAAACATAGGTATTGTATTATTCAAATAAGCGTACTTCTACACGCTTACCGTCGTCCACTTCATCACTCGGATGATTGATAACCAGTTCACCCTTATTTATCCCCTCAAGAATCTGGGCAATCAAACCGTTACGCTGACCGATTTTAACTTCCCGTCTTACCGCCAAATCACTTTCAATAATAAACACTGCCCAGCCCCCCTTATATCTAAATAAGCTGCTCGCCGGTATTTGCAGTACATTTTCCTGCTGCCATAAAATAAAATTTGCCTCTACTCGATATCCATCTCCAAGTAGATTCCAAAGTTCAGCCCGAGAAACAAAATCAGAAATAATGAGCACACGTTGTTCTTCAACCCCAAGTGCTGACACTTTGGTAAAGCCAACCGGTTCAACTATTCGAACCCGTCCCTCTAAAGGTTTGTCACCGCCCCAGCGATCAAACAAAACCTTCATACCGGATTTTATTTTCACCGCATCAGCGGAAAGTACATCCACCTCTATTTCTAGAGCAGATGGGTCGCCCACTTCTAACAAGGGATCACCAGTACGCACAGGACCTTCACATGCACTAACAACTTTAAGAATTTTTCCATTTATCGGCGATCGCACTTGTACTCGCTCTGTCGGCTCTTTACTGTCAACGGCAGCTGAATATTGTAGAGCAGTGCCCGCAGCTTCCAGTTCATATTTAGCCACTTCGACACTAAAATTGGCTGAACGTTTAGACGCTGCCGTTGTTTGCACCTGGGTTTGGGCCTTATCAAAGGCTTCACGTGAAATCAAAGCCTGTGCCATTAATGGTTGCAGCCGTGTTAATTCATTACTGGCTAATTGTGCCGATGCAGATGCTGCATTTGCCTGTTCTTGCGCGGCATGTAAAGCCGATTTTGCAGCTGCTACCTGGGCCTGAGCCTGGTTACGGCTGCGCGAATCTAGTACCTGTGATTGTAATGGCGTAATCCCTAACAATACCTGTCCTTGCTTAACCGTATCACCGACCTTTAATTGTTGACGACAGGTTACGCCATCAACAGATGCTGATATCACGTAACGATCAATCAACCGGGTACGACCCTCCTCTTCAATGCTTACGGTCATAGGTGCATATTTTGCGGCTATGCCTTCAACCATAATTGGCTGTGGCCAGAAACCCCAGATCAATAATCCCGTGATTAAGCCAACAATAAAGAATATCAATGGATGTTTTTTTAACAGAGCAAGCATCTGTTTACTCCTTAGTTTTAAGTACAGCCACCATATCTAGGTGTGCCAGATTACGCCAAATCATCAATACAGAAATGACAGAGGAGCTAATGACCACCAGTGCAGCAAAAGCATAAACTTTCAAACCAAGCACCAGCGGAATACGATATAAATCAGAATCAAACTGAAACGCAAGGTATGCACACAAACCATAACCAATCATTATTCCCAGCGGAATAGCGATGAGTGTTAACACGGCCATTTCACCCAGAAGAATATAAGCAACCTCTGAGCGATGAAATCCCAACACGCGCAAACTGGCCAGTTCTCGGTTTCGTTCAGATAGCGCAATACGCATACTGTTGTAAATCACGCCAAATGCTATGCTTCCACCTAGCAAAGTGGTGATATAAGTAAAAAATAAAATCGTTTCATCCATCGTTTCGTAAAAAGATTTAATCGCCGACTCTTGCTCAACTACGCCAGCTATGCGTGGCGCACCTTTCAGCTCTGCGTAGATATTAACCTGATGTAACCTATCAACTTTTAACCAAGCAGCAGAAATAACATGGCCTTCATTTAATAGGCGATTTAATGAGTTTAACTGCATATAACCATTTAAACCCAGATACTCTTTAGCCAAACCAACCACGGGTACTTGCACCACAGGACGATTACCTTCCAGCACTTCTATGGTCAGCATATCGCCGACCTTAATATGTAATATCTCTGCCAAGTAATCGGTGAGTATGATGCCATTTGGCGGTAAATCAATCACTTGCAGGCGCGTATCAAGCAGGCGCATCAGTCTGCCATTAGGCGCTATTCCCTGCACAGAAGTTCTATACGAACGATGTTCAAATTGCAATTTTGCCGTAACTACTCGAAAACCTTCAACATGCTCTACACCCCGTAAACTCTGTAGTGAATAAAGTGAACGCTGAGATGTTGGCTCAGTAAATATTGCCGTTAGGTCGCTGCGCTGACTCATACCAAACTGCACCTCGACCATGTGCTTAATAGCCCCCTCTTGAAAACCACCAACCATCATAGTGCCGCAGGCCATGCTAATACCCAATATAGTCATTAATGATTTTAAGGGGCGGCGCTCGATGTGACGAAAAATCATTCGCGTCGGTTGCGAAAAAAAACGCTGTAACCCCAGTTTTTCAATCAGGGTTGTATGATACATTGCCGGGGGCTCGGGACGCATTGCCTGTGCCGGTGGTAAACGGGCTGCACTAGATACCGCATACAGAGTGCCGACCATAGCAACGCCCATACTAATTAAAACTGCAGCAATAATAACCTCGGCTTTTAGTACATAAATCATAAATGGTAGGCTATAGAAGGTCATGTAAATATTACTCATGCCCTTGCCCATCCAGATACCAAAACCTATTCCTGCAATAACACCAATGGCGGTGATCATTAATATCAATTTTGTGTAATGCAAGCCAACAGCAAAGTTGCTATAACCGAAAGCCTTAAGTCCAGCAATCTGTTCACGCTGTAAACTGATCAGTCGACTCGCAACGACATTTAGAAGAAATGCTGCTACGCCTAAAAAGATCATCGGAAAGATGGTGGCTATGGTTTTTTGTTGTTTAAGTTCCTCAGTCAAAAAACGATTAGACAACTGGTCTTTGCGCGCATATGCGCCTATGCCGCCATAAGGTTTTAACAATTCATCAAGCCGGTCTATTACATCTTGTTCATTACCCTCTTTACTCAGGGTAAGCGTGACATTGTTAAATGCCCCGTCCATATCATATGCACTTGCCAGCGGCTTACGTGCCATCCATAAAACACCATATCGGTAATAATCTGGAAACATTGCGCCGGGCGCAATCTGATAAATATATTCAGGTGATAGCACATGCCCTACTACATTCAGCACTTTTCGCCGACCATTTATTGTTGCCGCGAGTTTATCACCGGGTTGTAAATCATGGGCACGGGCAAACTCTTCACTGAGTAGCACTTCATTATCACGACCGGCCTCAAGTAAACGCCCTTTACGTAAGTAAATCTGATTTAAAAGACCCGCACTATTAGCATTTAATGACAGTAAATGACCACTGACCGGATCCTTAAAATCTTCTACATCAAGATTCACATAAGCCAGCACTCGGGTTTCAACCTTATCAACACCGGGTATTTCCTGAATACGTTTTACCAGTGATAAAGGCGCACGCTTTAGCGAAGCAAACACATCGGCAAAATGGTGATTGCGGTAATAATTTTCACGGGTTTCAAACAAGGAGTCGAGTGTGCTTAATGACATAATAAAAATGCTCACTCCACCGACTATCACCATAGCAATTGCTAGGGCTTGCATACGCATCGCCCAAAGTTCGCGCCATAATTTTATATCGATAGCTTTCATATCGAGATCACCAGTTCAACTCATCAGGTCTTAATCGGGTTTCATTTTTATAGACCTTACTGATTAAGCCGTCAGTTAAATGAATCACACGATCAGCCATTTGAGCAATACCGGCATTGTGGGTAATGACTACCGTGGTTGTCCCTAACGCCTGATTAACTCGTTGCAAAGCCTGCAACACCACAATACCGGTTTTAGAATCTAACGCGCCGGTAGGTTCATCACATAACAACACATCAGGGTTTTTGGCAATAGCACGTGCAATGGCAACCCGCTGCTGCTCACCGCCGGAAAGCTGAGCAGGAAAATGATCAAGCCGACTCTCTAGACCAACCAATTTTAATGCGTCTTCTGGCTTCATTGGCGACTTGGCAATTTCTGTGACTACGGCAACATTTTCACGTGCCGTCAGGCTGGGGATTAAATTGTAAAACTGAAAAACAAAACCGACATGAAAACGTCGATACTCTGTTAACTCTCTTTCAGTGGCTCGTGTAAGATCACGCTCACCGTAAAACACATGGCCTTCTGTTGGAATATCTAGACCGCCAAGAATATTAAGTAAGGTTGATTTGCCACTGCCTGAGGCCCCCAACAATACAGTAAATTCTCCTCGATGCAGATCGATATCAACACCCCGTAAAGCTCGCACCTGCACTTCTCCCATCTGATACACTTTGGTCACTTCGTGCACATGAAATACCACATTTTCTTCCAGTATTTGATGTCGAGATTGTGAGTCAGATGACATACAGCTTCTCCATTAGGTAAACGATAGCGTAACAACATGAAACGGGATCAGATAGTACCGGCTTGAAAAGCGCTAAAAGTGACTTTATTCATGACATTATCACCATAATAGCGATTGATATTATGGTGATAGCGACTAACGGCCCATATATGCTCATCCATAATGATAGCTCACCAAATGACAGTATTTTTGTTCACTGATTGCAAAGCTATATTTTTCTATTTCGACTGACTTAACTCAGTTAAACGACAAGTAATGTGCGAGTGCTCATATTATAAATTTAAGCCCATTGCTGGGTTATGGCAATGTCATAAAAATCTAGATTAATGATGAGAGACAACAATAGCGCTTAAGCGAAACAGTTGAATAAATAATTATTTTATATCATAGTGGTCCGATGTGTTAAAAATAATAATAAAAGCAACTTTTAAGGTAGCCGTGTGAAGACATTTGATTTTGTAATAATTGGGGCTGGCTCAGCTGGCTGCGTATTAGCTGATAAATTATCAGCCAGTGGCGAACATAATGTTTGCCTATTAGAGGCAGGTAAAGCCGATAAGAACTGGTTGATCCATCTGCCCATTGGTATTATTGCCCTGTTACAAAATCGCAGCTTAAATTGGCAATTTAACTCTCATCAAGAAAAAACCCTGAATAATCGAGAAATTTTTACACCACGAGGTAAAACCCTAGGTGGCAGTAGCTCAATTAACGCCATGCTCTATGTTAGAGGGCAACAAAATGATTATGACCATTGGCACAGTTTAGGTAACACAGGTTGGAGTTTTAATGACGTTCTTCCCTACTTTAAAGCCCTTGAACATCAAGAACGTGGGCTGGATGATTTTCATGGTATTAACGGTGCACTTAATGTTGCAGACTCAGTCTCTAAACCCGCCATTAATGAAAACTTCATACAATCAGCCATAGCGGCAGGTTATCCTGAAAATCATGATTTTAATGGCGCGTCACAAGAAGGCATTGGCTACTATCAAGTCACCCAAAAAAATGGCTTAAGACACAGTGCCGCAAAAGCCTTTTTAACGCCTAATTTGCACCGTAAAAATTTAACTGTTATTACCCAAACACAAGTCGAAAAAGTAGTCATTAATGATGGTATTGCTACAGGTGTTAGGTATAAACATCGCGGTAAAGTTCAGCAGATCATTGCTAACCACGAAGTTATCCTCAGTGCTGGTGCGATCAACTCACCACAAATTTTAATGCTTTCTGGTGTCGGACCTAAGGCAGAATTAGCAAAGCATAATATTGAGCTTGTACAAGCACTCGAAGGTGTAGGTAAAAATTTACAGGATCATGTCGATGTTCTCAACGTCGCTCAACATAATGTAAACCAAGTAATGGCGCTTCGTCCTAAGTCAATTTGGTGGGGCGTAAAAGAAACATTAAAATTCATCACTAAACGTACCGGCCTGTTGACCACGGTTATTGCCGAAGCCGGTGGTTTTATCAAGTCAGATCCAACCTTGGATGAACCCGATTTACAACTGCACTTTGTGCCCGCCACCATGGACGATCACGGCAGAAATCTTAAACTGCTATTTACCTACGGCATATCCTTGCATGTATGCCTGCTTAGGCCAAAAAGCCGAGGTACAGTGACACTTAACAGCAATAAAATTGCTCAGCATCCACGTATTCACATGAATATGTTAGATCATCAAGATGATATTGATACCATGGTAAAAGGCGTAAAAATTGCTAGAAAAATATTATCAACATCGCCATTATCTCTCACACATATTAAACATATATTCCCAGGTGAAGATTGCACTACCGATGAAGACATTCACCAGTTTCTAAAAGAGAAGTGTAATACTATTTACCACCCTGTCGGTACCTGTAAAATGGGCCAAGATGAGTTGTCGGTAGTTGACGAACAGTTAAAGGTCAGAGGCATTAAGCAACTGCGAGTCGTTGACGCGTCAATTATGCCAACGCTAATTAGTGGCAACACCAACGCGCCAACCATGATGATTGCGGCAAAAGCAGCAGATATGATTTTAGCTGAACATGCATTAGCCCAAGATAAAGTTAAGGTTAAGGTTCACTAGCCTGATTAACCTCAATAAGAAAAATATATAAAGTTTTTGAAACGGGATGCTGGTTTGTGTGGTCAATCTAAATAACTAATCACTTAATGAGTATCTGTTTTGATTTATTTACTAACTTTAAGCAAAAAACGACTCACGAGCACTTTGCTAGCTTTGCTACTTTTTACCCTAAATGCTAATGCAGAAGAAACTACTGTTGCGCCACAAGCACCGTTTTGGCAACTTAAAACACAATCTGGTGACACTATTTCTTCCGCGCAATTTGACGGACAAGCGACTATTTTACATTTTTGGGCTACTTGGTGTCCCTATTGCAAAGTACTACAGCCAAAACTAGTTGAGCTTGCAAAAAAATATCAACAGCAAGGTGTTAAGCTTGTTGCTATTAGCCTTAATGAAGAGGATGGCGCACTACCACAAGATGAGTTAGCTGCTCGAGGCTATAGCTTTCCTACTGCCGTTAATGGCGATGAAGTGGCGATGAAGTGGCGATAATTTATGGCGTAAACGGCACACCAACAACTTTTTTCATTAACAAGCACAAGCAAGTGATATTTAAATATACCAGCTCTGACACCTCAGACCCACGGCTTGAACTTGCGGTTCAAGAAATAGTTAAATGAGCCATTAAATCAACTTAATCATACACTTTCTTTGACACTTTTGTTTTTACTTTGGCTTATTAGTCAAAGTAAAAATCGTTAACACTAGAAATAATTTACTATTTTTATCTTATAGCATCTACCTTTAGCTAACGCCAAATCAGCTTTATTTATATCGGACAAGCTTGATGACTTCACAATGAAAACGCTTCGAAATCACTTTATCTACTGCTTAATTATTTAGTAGAGCATTTAGACTTTTTAAATTAAGCCCTAAAAGTATATTTGACCGCCAATAACCCACCACTCATCGAATTTTTCTATCATGGCCTTGTACCTATAGCGAGTGCAACATAGAATCGATACTAGCTTCATTGTGATATAAAATGACTCATACCATGTTATCGCTCTGAATAAACCTTATCAGCCCTCTGGGTATAAACTTAAAAGGTCATTTAATGAAAACTCGTTATCTCGTACCATTGGCCATTGCAATCGCATTAGCCGGTTGTCAGCCAAACACAACGCCCCCTGAAGTTGTGAAAATTGAGCAAGCAGAAAATACGGCAAACAATCCATTTTTTTCTGAATACACCACACCGCATGGTATTCCACCCTTTGATAAAATTAAAAAGAGTGATTATTTACCGGCATTTAATCATGGTATTGCACAGAAAAAGCTTGAAATAGAGGCTATTACAAAAGTTAAATCGCTGCCAACATTTGAAAATACCATTGTTGCGATGGAAAAATCAGGCAATTTTTTAACTAAAGTAAGTAATACCTTCTACGGTTTAATTGGCTCAATGTCAGATGAAGAAATGCGCGCCATTGCCAAAGAAATGTCACCTAAACTATCAGCCTTAGCTGACGACATAGCGCTGAACCATGTTTTATTTGTACGGGTAAAAGAAGTTTATGATAATCAAATGGTATTTGATTTACGTACAGATCAAAAGCGTCTACTAGAAACAACTTATAAGAGCTTTGTTCGAGGTGGTGCAAACCTTAACGATGTTGACAAGTTAACCTTACGTGACTTAAATGAAAAGTTAAGTGGTTTAAGTTTAAATTTTGGTGAAAATCTACTAGCAGAAACTAACAACTTTGAAATGGTCATCGATAATAAAGCCGATCTTGATGGTTTACCTGCTGATATTATTGCTGCCGCTAGCGAAACCGCTACAGCGCGTGGCCACGAAGGCAAGTGGGTATTTACCACCCATCGCCCAAGTAAAAATCCATTTCTAACCTATTCAAACAACCGTGAACTCCGTGAAACCATCTATAAAGGATATACTCTGCGTGGTAATAACGACAACGCCAATAACAACCAAGCCATTGCTAGTGAAATTGCTAGCTTGCGTTATCAAAAGGCGCAGTTATTAGGTTATAAAACTCATGCCCATTTTGTCCTTGAAAATGCCACTGCAAAAACTCCTGAAAATGTTTTTGAATTATTAAATAAAGTTTGGCCTGCCGCATTAGAACGTGCAAAAGAAGAAACTGCTGATATCCAAAAAATGATTGATGCACAAGGTGATAACTTTACAGTGGCGGCATGGGATTGGTGGTACTACGCTGAAAAAATCCGTAAACAACGCTTTGACATTGACGCCGCAGAAACCAAACCTTACTTCTCATTAGAAGCAACACTACAAGGGATTTTCTTTACGGCAGAAAAACTTTGGGGTGTTACCTTTAAAGAGCGGGATGATTTACCTAAATACCACCCAGAAGTGCGTACCTTTGAGGTGCATGATCGTGACGGTAGCTATGTTGGCGTCTACATGACAGATCACTACGTACGAGAAAGCAAACGTGGCGGTGCTTGGATGAGCAGTTTCCGTAAGCAATATCGTATGAATGGCGAAGAAGTCACACCCATTATTTATAATGTATTAAATTACCCTCGCCCCATTGGTGATAAGCCAACGCTATTAACTTTTGATCAAGCATCAACTTTATTCCATGAATTTGGTCATGCGATTCAAGGTTTATTATCTGATGGTTATTACCGCTCTCAAACCGGTACTGCTCTACCAAGAGATTATGTTGAATACCCTTCACAGGTGATGGAAAACTGGATGACAGAGCCAGAAGTATTAGCAAATTTTGCTAAACACTACCAATCAGGTGAAGTGATCCCTCGAGCCCTTGTTGAAAAAATTCAAGCTTCAGGCAAGTTTAATCAGGGTTTTGGTACCACTGAATATTTAGCCGCCGCATTACTTGATATGAGCTGGCATTCATTAGAAACAGCTGAGATACAAGATGCTAATAGTTTTGAAAAAAATGTTTTAAAAGAGATGGGTTTAATTGAACAAATCGCACCAAGATATAAAACAGGTTATTATTCACATATCTTCGCCGGTGGTTACTCTGCAGGTTATTACGGTTATATCTGGTCAAATATCTATGACGCTGACACTTGGTTAGCCTTTAAAGAAAATGGCATATTCGATCAAGAAACGGCTAAATTATATCGCAAGCACGTACTAGAAAGTGGTGGAACAGACGATCCAACTATTATGTACCGTCGTTTCAGAGGTAAAGACCCAACAGTAGAACCTTTACTTGAACGTCGTGGTTTAACCAGTAAAGAACCAGCCGTAGAGCTTTTACATGAACATAGTGGTTTAATCAGTAAGTAACTTAACTGAGTAAAGCATTTTACTGAGTAAACAAAAAAGGGTCGCTAGTTAGCGACCCTTTTTATTTACTTAACTTATCAACTAACTAACTAACTAACTAACTAAGTATGATTGCACTTGGTATTATTGCAAATACAAGCTGCCTTCAAAAAAGCCAAAAACAGTTTCAAAAGCACCTTCTTGATACTGTTTTAAACCCGTATCACGAAAATCAATATCCACTTGGCTACGAGTTAGTGCCTTTTTGATAAAACTACTTGGCAGTATTTCAACCGGTAAATCTTTAATAAGTTGAATCGCTGCTTCTAATTTAAAACCAACCGGTCCGCCAGCAAATTTGCCTTTTAAACCACGGCCTTTAATCACCACTTTTTCAACTTTGTAGTCTTCCATCAGTTTGGCAAAAGCAAACTGAAACTCTTGTACTTGCTCAGCATCGCCTGCGTCAACAAGACTAATTTTTTGTACGCGCGTATTTGGTATGTCGTACAACCCATTTTCCCGCGACATGATACAAATAATTGCATCGTTACCTTTTAACTCAACACCACATATCTTCATAAATTAACCTCGTTACTATAATGTGCATTATTATAAAATAGTTTTGCTTTAGCTGCAGTGTTTTCATGCATTTAAAGTTAAGCTTTTAAAAGTAGTTATACATCTTTTGCCAAAGTGATGCCATTAAGCTGAGCAAATTCGGTGTAATCTGAGACCGCATTGGGATTCGCTTTATTGACTTGGCAAACACCGCGCTGATATTGATAACTAAAAACATCAAACCAGAGATCAAGTAAATCCGCATTGGTTTGCTCCCCGACTAAAGACAAAACCTGGGCAGCAACTTCAGCGGTCGCTAATTCAGTATTATTGGCTGCCAAGCGAATTTGATAACGAGAACTTAACTCTGTTGAGTTTTCAGGTGTTTTTGGTGTAAATGACACTACCGGTAGATGTTGCAAATAAGGACTGCGGCGAAACATTTTTTTAGCTTCTCGCCAACAGCCATCTAGCATAATAAATAAGGGCCTTTTACCAGATGTAACCGTGATTTTATTATCAAAAATTTCACGTTCATCGCCAACATATGCTTTAGGGAAAACGATCATGGGTTGCCACATGGGATCGTTTAACAAGGTAATAATATCTGGGTTTACTTGTGTTCTAGACCAAAGAAATGCAAAGCAGTCGGGGATCAAATCAGCAATTAACTTACCGGTATTACTCGGTTTTAAAACCTCAGTGTCATACATCAACAACAAAAATCCAGCCTGAGAACTTACCTTAGGCGACAAGTCACAAATACAAAATGGTTTTGCTAATCGACATAAGTCACAACGAATAACTCGCTGGCCTCGTGATTTATAGGTGGTGGTACTTAGGCTTTTACGATATTGATGAAGTTGCTGTACAGCGTGCATAAAGGATATATCAGGACTATTGAGGCCGCTACTTTAACGTGCATGTAGGATATTGGCAATAAAAAAGCGCTGCTCAAATTGAACAGCGCTTAATATCAACAAGTTGAGTAATTCTATAGGCTACATGAGCTTAGAATTCGCTATGCTGTGTTTTGCGCTAGCGTTAATCAAATCATAATCGGCAATTTCATCGATCCTTTCTTTCAATTGCTCTTCCATTTTATCTATCACTATAATGGATCGACATAAAGCTTCACCACGTTTTTCTAGACCTGCACTACGCGTTTTCATTTCATGCTCTATTAGCTCGCCAAAATCCTCCATTTTGCTTTCAAAAGCGTTCATATCGCCATCTGAAAACAGTATTTCTTGGCCAACCGCAATCATTAGACTACCTAAAGCGTTTTTAACCGTACTTTCTACGGCTGATTCAATTCGTTGCTCAAAATTTTCATCAAAAAAATCTTTTCCAGAGAAGCCCTCTTCGTCAATATAGAAATTTCCATGTTGAGTAAATTCAGCATCAACTTCACCACGAATGATGGTTAATTGGCTAGTTAACTCAGCGCTAGCCTTGTTTCCTTCACCTAACAATTCGTTAAAGGCTAGATTAACGCCATCAATGGCTAAATCAATAGCATCTAAGGCGATACTTCTCACTTCTGGTACAACATTGCGTATATGAGTTGAATAATCGCGTAATAAAGACTCTTGGTCAGCTGTTAAAGCAATTTTTTCGCCGTTTATCAGTAAAGTATTATTTTCAGTGATGCTATACAGTGGCGATTTATCTTTATAAAAAGTAATTTCTTGAGCATTGATATTAATGCCGCCATTTAAATCAAGATTACATGATTCACTAGAAAAAGAATTATCGTGTCCATAACTTGCTGAGCTTGCCATAATGAGAGCGGTAGCAATCAATGTTTTCATATTAATCTTCCTTTACAAATTAAGTTTCTAGAGCGGTAATCGTGTGAGAAAACCACCTGTTAACGCTATTGTTTACAAGACTAATGCCAACATTAAAACTTGTTTAATATCAAGCAATAAGAATAAAATATTTATCTTTATAAAGAGTTAATGAACTATAATTTAGTGAAGAAAATAAATTTTTGGTTAATTTAACAAGCTTTAAACTCACCAAAAAAGTCAGTCAGGCGTAACTTAAACGCTGCATTTCAAACAGTCTTGATCTACAGCGGGCAAATTCAAAGCTAAGTTGAGTACCCTGGTAAAGCTCAGCAATATCGACCTCAGCAGCAATAATTAAGCGCACACCTCTGTCGTAGAATTCATCGACTAGTGCGATAAAACGCCGCGCTTCGTCATCGAGACCTCTGAGTTGTCCCATCAACACACCACTTCGTTGGTAACCGTCTTCAACACCGGAGAAAACAGCAGGAATTAATGCTCCATTAAATTGTGGCACATTACTGATTAGTACGGTGTCATAGTTATCTGCTAACTTAATATAATCTCTTTGACTTCTTGGGCTTGAGCAAAGTGCCATAAAATCAAACCAAATGATATCTTCAGTACAAGCTAAAAAATTAATGGCCCTGCTATGAATAATAATACTGTCATTATAGCGAATATTGCTTTTAGCGAGTGCTGCAAAGTGGTGAGTTAAAAAGTTACTCTCAGTTTCAGTGCCAATATAAAAGTCTCGATAGTTAAGTGTGGCTATATTAGTGTCTAACATTCGATGATCTTTTGGTCCATTAATAGAGATAACTTGGCAATACTGGTGAATAATATCAATAGTCGGTAGAAATCTAACCCGTTGTAGCCCATTTTGGTATAACTGATCAGGTGGGCAATTTGATGTTGCAATTAGGGTAATACCCTGCGATAGCATAGCTTCTAGTAAGCCAGCCAATAGCATGGCATCTGCAATATCATTAACAAAGAACTCATCAAAACAAAGCACATCAACTTCTTCAGACCAAGTTTTTGCAATCAATGCCAGCGGATTGTCTTTACCACTAAAATCATTCAACAGCTGATGTACACTTTCCATAAAATGATGAAAGTGAATACGTCTTTTGCGTGTTAAATTAAGTTGTTGATAAAATAAGTCCATCAACATAGTTTTTCCACGACCAACTCGGCCATGAAAATAGATCCCCTGAATGGGTTCATTTTTTATAAATAAGTTTTTTATGACGGCAAATAATGGTGTTTGAGCTTGGGCAGATATTAATTTTTGCGAAAGTTTATCCAAAGCAAGGGCGGCTTTGTGTTGTTCAACATCGAGGTTAAGTTTTTCATGCTCAACAAGTTGTTTATATTGCTTTATTACTGACATAAATTTACTTACAGGCACAAAAAAGGGCAGACATATGTCTCCCCTTTTTCAACACTTTTAATATTTTAGCTAGCGTAGCCAGCTAAAAAGTATTAATTAAAGTGCTACGATGTTCTCAGCTTGAGGACCTTTCTGACCTTGAGTAACAGTAAACTGTACTTTTTGGCCTTCAGCAAGAGTTTTAAAACCGTCGCCAGAGATTGCAGAAAAATGTGCGAAAACGTCTGGACCAGACTCTTGCTCGATGAAACCAAAGCCTTTAGACTCGTTAAACCATTTTACTGTACCAGTAGTTGTATTAGACATTGTATTATCCTATTTATTCGTAATTGATGCCTTAAAATAAGGCGGTGTTGCAGGAAGTGTTGCTATTAATTATTAAACAGGACGAGCTACTTACTAATATAACTTCGAAACTTTGTACATAAATATAGGTCTTACTTTCTAGCTGGACGTATTCTAACTGTTTCCTGACAAGAGTCAACTTGTTTTAGATAAAAAATCATTTAATTCATAAAAAACACTCTTATTCGATGATTAAACAATAGTTGGCGATATAGAAACTAAACTTATTTCTGTCTGCAGCATCAGTTAGCTTGCACTTTTACTGTGTTATTGGTGTCTCGGCTACTTTTAATTAACTCATCACCCGCAACCATATGTTTTGATTTTGCTAATCGGTCGTAAAGCAAAACATTAACACTGGCGGCTAAGTTCATGCACCCGATTGTTGGTACATATACTACTGCATAGGCGCTATTAATAACCTCTTGCGCTATCGTGCCATCTTCTGGGCCAAAAATATAAATCGCTTTTTCTGGATGCTCAAATTCAGGTAATGCTATCGCGCCTTCAACTAAATCAACACAAACAATACGTTGTCCTGGCGTTAAATTATCAATTAGAGATTCAACCGAATTCAAAGGGATTTTGCGTGATGCATCTTTTGTATCTGTATGAAACTTTGCAGCCTTTGCATATCGTACACCGGTGTAACGCACTTCATTAGCTTGATAACAACCTGCGGCACGCATCACAGCACCAACATTTGACGGACTTTTAGGGTCTGTTAGCCCAATAACAACATTTTCAGTTTTTAACTTCATTTATACAGCACTCAACATTTCACACGCTTATTAAGACAATTTTGCGCTGCAAGCGATAATACTACAAGCAAATTTTTTACCATTTCTTTATCATATTAGTGCCTTAGTTTTTGTATTACAGCACTTTTACAGCGACCTATTAGCCATTTATCTGATAGCATCACATGTTAATATTTAAAACTCAGTCAATGTAGGTGTATTTAATGAAAGCAAAAATGAATATTGTAAAGCTAATACTTTCTAGCAGTTTTTTTTACTTTGCCCATTCAGCCGCAGCGCTTGAAGCCCCCTTGGTTTCTATCGAAACACATGATAACTTTTTTAACAGTATTAAAGCTCATTGTGGCAAAGCTTTTCAAGGTCAGGTAACAATAGATAATGCTAGCGGTGATGGCTTTGCCAACAAAGATCTTATTATGCATGTCAGAAGTTGCTCAGACGAAAAGTTAGAAATTCCTTTCCACGTGGGTGAAGATGCCTCACGTACTTGGATTATCACTAAAACAGGTTCGGGTTTATCATTAAAACATGATCACCGTCACCAAGATGGTAGTTATGACGAAAGCACTATGTATGGTGGCCAAACAATAGACGCTGGCTGGGCACAAGTGCAGTCGTTCCCCGCTGATGAATATTCAAAGCAGTTATTTGTTAAAACAGGTATCCCACAGTCAGTCGGCAATACTTGGCAAATGTTTATCTACCCTAAAAAATTCAGCTACAGGTTAATTCGTCAGGGTCGTGAGTTTCGTGTTGATTTTGACCTAAGTGCACCGATAACCCCACCTAATGCACCTTGGGGTTATCGTGACGATTAGCTGATAAAACCCAAAGTAAATAGACATAAAAAATTACATTTTATAGAGCTAACACCTAGCTTTACTCAGGAACTTTAAAATAACGATTTAGTCGAAAGATAAATCGTTATTTTTATGCCTGATTCTTAGACCTAAGAATCAGCTAAATAGCCATATATTAGACACCTACTAACCAGTTATTAATTCTAAGGAAAGATCATGAAAAAAAGTATTTCTCACCTATGGAAAGAAAATAAATCTTTATTATTGTTTGTCAGTTTAATGCTAATTTTTCGCAGTGCGGTTGCTGACTGGAATGACGTGCCAACAGGGTCAATGAAACCGACCATTGTCGAAGGTGATCGCATTTTAATTAACAAAATGGCCTATGACTTAAGACTACCCTTTAGCCAATATTCGTTAATAACGTTAGCCGAGCCATTACGTAATGATATTGTCATTTTTGAGTCCGATGTCGCTGATAAACGTCTTGTAAAACGTATTATAGGCATTCCAGGCGACACGGTAGCGCTGCATAACAATCAATTGCTCATCAATCAAAAACCAGCTCAATACACACTGATAGCCAAAAATCGTGATTTTACCTTAAGTGAAGAATATATTGCGGGTAGTAGTCATCTAATACGCACTCGGCTTAAGCCTGGGCATTCTAAAAATCATCAGTTAGAAAGTTTTCAAGCGATCACTATCCCTAAAAACTATTACCTTGTTATGGGCGACAATCGTGATAACAGCGCAGACTCTCGTGTGATAGGTTTAGTGCCACGTAATGAAATTATTGGCCGTTCAACTATGGTGGTTTTTTCATTAAATTACAAAAATTATTTAATGCCACGCAATGAACGCTTTTTTAAGGTCATTTAGTACCATCAGCTTAATTCTGTTAGCTTAATTCTGTTAGCTTAGTACCGCTAGTTTAATACCGGCAATGACGATACTCATTATGAATGCTGAGAAATAATAAAACACTACTCAACCTATTTTCACCCTGACTACATAACAGCTTAAATTCACTAAGCAGTGTCTGTCACCATAAGCGAAACGCTGCTTTATCTTGTTGTTTTCTTTAAAGCCTATTATTATCGCTACACTTTGTAACATGTTAAGCAGTAAGTAGTTAATATATGTCTTTTTCAAACCTATCAAAAATAGCAATCGCATCGCTGATCATTGCTAGTGCTTCAACCTCTGCAACCATAGTGGAATTTACCACTTCACAAGGTAGCTCTAAAAGTAGTTTTAAAGTTAACCTGCACGATGAAACAACCCCAGAAACAGTGGCTAACTTCCTAAAGTATGTCAATGATGGTGACTACAACAACACGGTTGTGCATCGTGTTGAGCCTGGATTTGTTATGCAAGCTGGCGGTTTTGAGTTTACTGGCACCCTGCCATTGAGTCCAATTGCTACAGATAATACTATTAAGAACGAGCCCGTTTATTCAAATGTTCGTGGCACTATTGCCATGGCCAAAGTATCAGGTGACGAAAATAGCGCGACTAGTCAATGGTTTGTAAATTTATCTAATAATAGTGCTGGGTCTGCAGCATTAGATACGCAAAATGGTGGTTTTACTGTTTTTGGTGAAGTCATTGCAGGTATGGAGAATATTGATATTATTGCTGGTATACCTAGATGTAACTCAACCCCAATGCCAGACTATAGTGCAGATAACTGCGCAAATAACTTTGTTCCAGGTGTCGAAAATTTCGTTACCATCGAAAGCGTGATCATATTTGATGCAAGCGTTAGTAGCGCTGATAGCTTAGCCGCAGTTAAAAACACCTCATTAACTGTTACAGCGCCTGCACCGACAAATTCAAGTAGCGGCGGAGGATCTACTGCGTGGTTTAGCTTACTCTTTACCGGTTTAGTCGCCTTAAGAAGACGCTTTAAATAATCGCAGCAGTAATAGAGCAATGGTATTAAAAATTAACGGGTACATACTACATACATGGTTAATCCTTTAATTCTCAATATCTTTAGGATGGCAAAACCCTACTAGTTATCTTTCTCATTATTTTCCCCCTGTAAAAAAAATAATTCACAGGGGGGAAATCAGGAGGTTACTAATGGTCTACTTTTCCACGCAACACTTTATTAGAACCCATTTTTTTCTTTGCATCTAAGCGTCTGAGCTTTGAGCCTTTTGTCGGTTTAGTGGGCCGTCTAGTTTTTTTCACCACCATGGCAGATAAAATTAGTTCTTTCAGACGTTTTAACGCATCGTCTTTATTCATTGGTTGTGTTCTAAATGATTGCGCTTTAATAATGATAATGCCATCACTTGATATACGACTATCTGATAGTTTCAGCAGTCTGGCTTTGTATATAGCAGGTAATGTTGAACGTTTAATATCGAAACGCAGGTGTATCGCTGTTTCAACCTTATTGACTCTTTGGCCTCCATTGCCAGTCGCCCTTATGCCGGTAAGTTCAATCTGCCAGTCGGCAATGATTACTGCACTTGATATTTCTAGCATGATTTACCTTGGAAAATTAGTTATGAGGTGCCTTGTTTATTAACCCTTTCGCTATCGCTGTCTTGAGAGCGAGTAACATTACCCTTAACATCTCAGTTTGCAGCAACAACATTGTTAAAAATTTCTAGTCTATAGCCTATTATAAATAAGCTATTTTAAGTGTATTTTTGTAGGATGCCAAATTAAATGTCTGCTTATTCGCGTTGAACCAGCTAGCGCAAGCATTAAAAAGGAGGCTACAGCCTCCTTAACGATAAGATGATTAAGTTCACAGCTTATTAACTGAGGTTCATTTCTTGAACTTTTTCATGGGCAATTTCAGGTGCTGTTGCTTCGGGTTTACTATGCAAATTAGCTTTTAATAAACCTTTTCGGTGTTTTAAAGCTGCGTCCAACTTTTTAGCGGCTGTCGCAATAGCTGGATACATAACACCGTCATTTGCTGATGCCGAAATACGACCTCCTTCATAGGTTGTGCGAAGTTCTACATTATGTTTGTTATGTTCGTGCGATAAAATAACATCGAGTGAAATTAAGGTTGGGAAGTGTGTCGATATTTTTGAAAACTTTTCATTAATATGTTCTTTGATTGAATCTGAAACGTCAACATGATGACCTGAAAGATTTATTTTCATAGTTGTTCCTTTTTATTATCTACTCATTAATAATACTTGGGCCTAAAAGTTAAAAACGCAAGTCAATTGTTGTAAATTTTACAATTATTTTTACTAAAGATAATTTTTTGAGTTAAAGATAGGTTGCTATAACGTTTTATAATCCTTATAGCGCGTTAAAATAAAACAACATAATCTTTGCTAAAATAAAATATAACCCCTTGTTTTTATTTGATAAAAAATAAAAAATGATAGCGGATTTATTTTATGTATTAGCGATGACGTATCGGTATTTAAGTGTAAATGGGTTATTAGCATGGCTAATTACTGTCTGTGTTGATTCAACACTATAATCTTGGCAACTGTGTTTTTAATAAATGACTCTTAATTAAATAACACAAAAAATCTCTGCATTACTCTCACTATCACGAATGAGCCCTAATTTAATCTAGCGGCTTTTAACACCATATATAGCCTGAGTTTTATTACTGTTTTATCTAATCTAAGAAATTAGGCTAGCTATACTAAAGCCGAGTTTAAGTTCACTATACTTTAAGGATGCGAGTGCATAATGTTGTTTAAATAATGGTTGCTTTGTCCATCATACAATTTAATATAATTTACCGACATTAAATCAACAAAACTCATCAACTAAACGATTAAACTATGAAACAAAAAACACATTTTTTAAGACGATTCGGTTATAATCCCTACTCATTTATTATTTATTTTTGACCATATAAGAGATTTTTGAATGTTTGATGATATACGTCCTTATCGTGATGATGAGGTAGTTGCAGTAATCAAAAAATTAATTAACCAACAAGGCTTACAAGCTTCAATTGCTAGTTTAAAAATGCCACGCTTATATCAAGCCCTGCCGCAACTTGCCTGCAAAGTTGTAAAATGGTCATTGAAATTCCGGGCGAAAAAATTTCATAACATCGAGCAAATCCAAATTGAAGTGGCTAAATATTTACATCATTTGATCAAAAACAGTACTGCCGGCTTTAACTATAGCGGCATAGAAAACTTTGATACCACCAAGCCAGCCCTATTTATCAGTAATCATCGTGATATTGTTTTAGACGTTGCCTTAGTGAACTTAGCGCTATATAAAAGCGGTATCAATACCGTGGAAGCCGCGGTGGGTGATAATTTACTACATCAGCCTTGGGTCGCTGATTTAATGCGTATTAACAAGAGCTTTATTGTTAAACGGAACGAAGAAAACAAACGCGCTATGCTCAATGCGTCAAAGCAATTGTCTGCCTATATTCACGATACGGTAGCGAACCGAAAGCAGAACATTTGGATCGCACAACGTGAAGGTCGTGCCAAAGATGGTGTAGACAAAACCAATTCAGCCTTAATATCCATGCTATTACTCAATAAAGATAAGCAACTGCCTATGGCTGATTACTTAGCAGAACTTAACATAGTACCGGTATCAATTTCCTATGAGTTTGACCCTTGTGATATCGACAAGGCAATAGAGCTTGCTGAAAAAGCAGCGACCGGTAGCTATCAAAAACACGAAGATGAAGACTTAAAAAGTATCACACAAGGATTAGTCGGGCAAAAAGGTCAAGTACATCTCCAGTTTTGTCAGCCAATACAGGGAGACTTTGCCAATAGCAAAGCAATCGCAGCAGCCATTGATAAAGAAATCATCAGTAACTATAAGTTATACGACAGTAACTTAGTGGCATACGCAAAACTTAATCAACAAGAGACTGACAGCACAGTGCTTGAAAAACTGAATAAGCGCATGGAAAACCTCACCGCAGAACAACAACACTGGTTATTAACTATGTATGCTAATCCTGTCTGTGCAAAGCAACAGTTACCGTTATAGTTATAGTTATAAAAAGCCGTATCTATTCAATACGGCTTGCTCTTTTTAGCTCAGGTTATAGAAATAAGCTTTAATTTTTTAAAATAAGTACTAACTCGAGGCTATTTTTCTTGGTAAAACGCTGACATTGCTTTGTACAATGAATACAAATCAACTTTTGAGCCAACCGCATAAGGTGAATGTATTGATAAGATTGGAATACCAAAATCAATCACTTCCATATTATCTTTAGATAAGTCACTACCAATAGTGCCACCTGACGCCTTACCTTTATAAGTCGAAGTTTGCCATTTAATATCTGCATTGTCTAAATAGTTTCGCGTCCACGCCATGTATTCAGAATTAGCATTAAAACCACCACCATAGAGCTTTAAATTAACGCCGTTACCCAAGCGAGGTGCATTACCTAGTTCCCAGACATTTGACCATGTTGGGTTCACTCCTGGGTTTACGTCCGCAGAAATAACTTTGGTATTACGTAACACTTGACGCAATTGATAGTCATTATAGCTATCACCCTTTTGGTTGTAGAGTAAGCTACTGATTAAGTCGACTAAGTAGGTAGAACTCGCTCCAGTGTTATTGATGTTACCCACTTCTTCGTTATCCACTAGATAAGCGATAGCGGTATATTCAGGTGTTTTCTGCTCGGTTAATGCTTTAACAGCCGCTATTGATGAAGCTTTATCATCTTGGCCATACGCGGCGATCATACTACGGTCAAAACCCACATCGCGTGGTTTAGTGGCTGGCACTAAAGCAAGTTCAGCAGAAACTAAGTCTTCAACTGAAATATCATAAGTTGACTTTAAATAACTGCTGACCTGATCTTTAATTTTTTTATCTAATTCAGGCTTAGCCGCAATAATAATATCGAGTTCTTCTTTACCGATAACATCTCGACTGGTGCGCTTACGGTTGGGTGAGTCAACATGAGGAGCAAGATCTGTCACCAAAAAAATAGGATCATTGTCATCAAAGCCAACTGAAATATTAACCTTAGTACCATCTTTTTTATCAACTCTGCCGACTAAAGCCAGCGGAATATTTACCCATTGATAGGTTTTAATACCGCCGTGAATGTAAGTTTGAAACATGGCAAAATTTTCTTTTTCAAATAATGGCCGTCCTTTAAGCTCAAGTCGCGGAGAGTCAATATGCGCACCAACAATACGCGTACCTTGCTCTAACGGTTTTTTCCCAATAACCATCAACACAATAGTACGGTCACGATTGACATCATAAAAGCGCGCGCCTGGCTTTAATTGACTTTGCTCGGTTAGTTTTGTAAAACCTTGTTTTTCAACGCGTTTAATCGTTTCAGTAACAAAGGTTAATTCCGTGGGTACTTTATAAATATAATCTTTATATTCCGTGGCATAGCGCTCTACTGCTTTTAGTTCTTTCGCTGTTAAGTTTAACCAGCTAGACGGTGATTCTGGCTTAGCTTTGGCGTTTGCCGCTTGGACAAAAGTGCTTTGTGAAAACGTCAGCGCACTGACAAAAGCGAGGGTGGTTATTGATTTTGTTAAATTCATAGCAATATTTATAATTTAATCTCAGATAAAAGGCATACCCCATCATAAAAGCTACCAATATCAGCTGACAAGCTTTATTCGATAAACAGCACTTTTTCAGCTATAAACAGCCTAAAAAAAACTTACCTGTAAAATATAACTAGGTTCAAGACACTCAATAAATTAAAAGGTTAAGCTATTACAGAGATAAAATATACTGACTCAAAACAAAAGTAATAAGCCCAACAAACATTGTCAAATAAATACTTTTACCTTTTGCTGCCGCAACTATCGCCAACGTCGCGGCAATTAAATAGGGGTTATGCAGCGAAATACTCAACTGGCCTTGTTGAATAAAAATAATAGGTACCCAAATAGCTGTTAACACTGCTGGTGCGCTAAAACTTAATAGCTTAGCCATTTTTGCCCCTAAGCGCACAGGCAAGCGGGGGTGGATAAATAAGTAGCGCGTGGTAAAGGTAATGACCGCCATCAGTAGAATGGTAAGTAATGTCATGTGCTGTCCTTAACTGATGGGGATATTTTATGATTATCTGTATTATTAACATCATTTTTTTTATGCAAAAAACGGTCAGTCAAATAACCAGAGTACATGGCAATCAAAGCGGCTGCGACCAAATCTAATTCGAACTGCATTAACTTAAACACTACCGATAATAGCGCAGCAACAATCACAGTCACTAAAATAGGTAAGTTAATAATGGTGGGAATAACTAAGGCAATAAAGGTTACGGCAATTGCAAAATCTAAGCCTAAATGAGTTAAGTCGGGTAAATAACTGCCGGCGATAACGCCTGCTACATTCCATAACAACCAAAAAACATAAAAACTACCGCCAGCGACAACCGCATAAACTAATCTTAACTGCCCAACAAAGGACTTATTATTACTCGATAAAGCAAATAGCTCATCGGTTAACAAAAAACCTAAGGAATAACGCCACTTTGTTGGTAAAACTTTTAACTTATCTCGTAATGCTAAGCCATATAGAAAATGCCGTGAGCTAATAATAAAGGTGGTAAATAAGATCGTCGCCAGTGATGCATTGTTGGCAATTAATTCAATCGCAACAAGCTGAGCAGAGCCAGCAAATACGATAAGTGGCATTAAAATAGCTTCAAGCGCAGAAAAGTCACGTTGAACAGCCAAAGAACCACAAAGTATACCCCACGGTAAAACAGCTAAATTAAGCGGTAACATGTCTAAAAAGCCTTTTCTTGCCATTAACCAGCGAGCTTTTTTCTTGGTGAGTGCCATCAAATATTTACCTAAATAAACTAGAGTTATGTTATACCTAAGCCATAATTACGTTCAAAGGTTTGAGTGGTTAAATCGGCTCAACTTTCAATTAACATAACTCAGCAAAGTAAAAAAAATAAAAGTAACAAAAAAGAGGCGGTTAAGCCTCTTTTTTGTTAAATAAAACAGGTTGTTGGCTCAAGTTATTTTATAAAGACTTTGCGTAAACTCGGGCTTTTTCTAGATCTTCAGGCGTATCAACCCCTTCAACCGCTAAGCGTACTTTCGCAACAGCGACATGAATTTTCTCACCTTGCCAAAGTACTCGCAGTTGCTCTAATGACTCAACTTGCTCTAGCTGGCTGGTAGGCCACTGCACGTAGTCTTTAATAAAACCGGCTCGGTAAGCGTAAATACCAATATGGCGCAGATAAAAGTCGCCAATGGCATCAATGTTGTCATTGTTAAGAAAACGCTCTCGATCGTAAGGGATAGTCGCACGACTAAAATATAGCGCATAGCCATTTTTATCACATAACACTTTGACCGCATTAGGGTTTAATGCTTCAGCAACATCGTCAATTTTCATCGCTAATGTCGCCATGCGCGCTTGGCTCTGGCTAGATAAGTTATCTGCAACTTGCGCAATGTTTTCAACCGGAATAAAAGGTTCATCCCCTTGAACATTCACAATAACCTGCTCGTCAGAAAACTGATACCTTTGCATTACTTCAGCAAGACGTTCAGTACCTGATTGATGATCAGTACGAGTTTTACATACTTCACCACCAAAACTTTTTACCACGCGAGCAACTTCGTCACTGTCGGTCGCCACAATAACTTGCTCAGCGCCACTAGCTAAGGCTCTTTCAACAACCCATTGGACCATAGGTTTACCAGCAATATCAGCGAGAACTTTGCCGGGTAAACGTGATGACTCAAACCGTGCAGGGATCACTACCACAAACGACATAAAAACCTCATTAATCTACTTATTCCAATCATGCTATAACTCATACTCATCTCGGCGCTAACCTTATGTATTATCTTCAGTAATACGACGCGCTTCACTTTCAAGTAACACTGGAATGTCTTTTTCTATCGCATAAGCCAAACGGTCAAATTTACAAATCAACTCTTGCTGCTCTTTGTTGTAGTCTAATTTTCCTTTGCATACTGGGCATGCAAGGATTTCCATTAATGTAATATCAAACGCCATTATTTTCTCTCTTAAATGTAAACTTGATCAATGTGCATCAAGCATTAAAATCCTGTCAGTTCTGTTAACTCTGTCAGTTCTATTAGCTCTGGCAGCTTTAGTTATTAACTAATGCGGCTTGCGAGCAAGTGCAGCAATGTTAGCGATTTCAGTCGCCATAGCGGCACTATCATTCTTGGCTGCAAATACGGCATCAACCGGTAAATACCAGTAATGGTCTTGGGCAAAGTCAGCACATTTAACGGCATCTTTTTCGGTCATTAATAACGGCATATCACCAGAGAACTGCTGTAAATCATGTGCTGAAAAGGCTTGATGATCAATAAAGCCTTTAGTCATGGCTAAAGTAAAGCCCACTTGCTCAAGGGTGTTGAAAAAGCGTTTAGGGTCGCCAATACCTGCTAGAGCATTAATAGATTTATCGCTAGCAAGGTTTTGCGCTAAAAAAGTATCGAGTTCAACACTCTTACCAGTTTTAATATTGATGACATACCTTGCCTGTAATTGCATCGTTAATACCGGTAACGCTAGATTACCCGCTTGTTTTTGCCATGAACTTATACCATTAATAATAACACAATTAGCACCTTTTATTCTGCGTTTTGTCTCACGCAACGGCCCCGCTGGTAATAGTAAACCGTTACCGAATAAACGTTTACCATCAACTACAACAAACTCGTAATCTCGCGCCAAACGATAATGTTGTAGTCCGTCATCGGCAATAATCAATTCACAGCCTTGCTCAATTAAGCACAGGCAAGCTTGAATTCTATTGGCGCCAATAACCACAGGAACGCCGCTGCGTTGAAAGATTAATAACGGTTCATCTCCTGCTTGCTCAGCGCTGCTTACATCACTAACTTGATAAGGATAATAAGGCGCTTTTGAGCCATAGCCACGACTGACCACACCCACTTTTATACCCCGATCGGTAAGTTTTTCAACTAAATATAAGCTGACCGGTGTTTTACCATTACCACCAATACCGATATTACCCACAACAACCACCGGCACTGAAATTTTAACCTGTTTAAATAGCCCTACCTGATAAGCTAAACGGCGAAAAAAACTCAGTACTGCGAAAATAAAGCTCAATGGCAAAAAAAGTGGCACCATTAGCCATTTTGCTGGATGCCCCTGAAACCAAACTTTTTCAATCAGGCGCATAATCTATAGCCAAAACAATGGATTAAATACATAGTGAATTAGGCACCGAATTGAAATTTATGTAACTGGGCATAAGCGCCGTCTTTCGCTAATAAAGCTTGATGATCGCCTTGCTCTTTTATTTGCCCTTGTTCCATAACAATGATTTTATCAGCATTTTCTATGGTTGATAAACGATGAGCAATAACAATACAAGTGCGGTTTTTTTGTAATGCGCTTAAAGCGTCTTGAATATGACGTTCAGATTCAGTGTCTAAAGCACTGGTGGCTTCATCTAAAATTAAGAAAGGGGCATCACATAATAATGCTCGCGCAATAGCTACACGTTGGCGTTGACCACCCGATAACATCGCACCATTGTCGCCAATATTAGTATCTAGTCCTTCAGGTAAGTCTTCGACAAACTCCATGACATGGGCTTTACGTGCCGCGTCTTCAATTTCTTCGCGTGTCGCATGGGGTTTGCCATAAGCAATATTATTAGCAATTGAATCGTTAAACAGCACCACTTGTTGAGAAACGTAGGCAAATTGCTTGCGTAAATCTTTCAGTTTGTAATCTTTAATGTCTTTACCATCGATTAACACCTTGCCGGTTGTCGCCGTGTAAAATCTTAATAATAAAGCGCTCGCGGTTGATTTACCGCTACCAGAGCGACCCACTAAAGCCACTGTTTCACCAACATTAGCGGTGAAACTTAAATCAGTTAGTGCCTGTTTTTCTTTGTCTTTATTATAAAGAAAATTAACGTGTTCAAACGCTAAAGTGCCTTTTGCACGTGCTATCGCGATAGTACCAGTGTCGTGTTCTTTTTCTTGATCAAGTACCGCGAAAATACTGACACAGGCCGCCATGCCTTTTTGAAATTCACTATTGACCGTTGTCAGCAGTTTTAAAGGTCTAAGCAGGGTTACCATACACATTAATACTGTCATAAAAACCCCAGCAGAAATATTGGCTCGCATCGAATCAAGGTTGGCAACATATAAAACAAACGCTAAGGCAAACGAAGCAATAATTTGAATAATAGGGACACTGGCCGCTTGTGTCGCCACCATTTTCATCCGTTGTTGACGATTATGTTTATTAATTTTGGCAAAACGGTCAAACTCTCGTTGTTGACCATCAAAGGTTAATACCACTTTGTGACCGTTAAAGGTTTGCTCTGCCGCCGTTGTCACCTCGCCCATAGCATTTTGAATACCTTTACTTATTTGACGAAAACGACCTGAAACTACGGTAACTATGCCCGCAATAACTGGGGTGATCAGTAAAAATATTGACGCTAACTGCCAACTGTTATAAAACATAACAATCAGTAAGCCCAGCACAAATGCGCCTTGCTGCACTAAAGTCAATAACGCTTTCGAAACAGCACTTAGCACTTGCTCGGTATCAAACGTTAATTTTGAGATCAAACTGCCGGTAGATTCTTTATCGTGATAAGCCACGGGCATAGACATCACATGTTCAAACAACTCCTGACGAATATTAGCCACCACATTATTACCTAACCAAGCTAAGGTATAGTTACCCGCAAAGTGGCAAATTCCGCGCAGTATAAACATCAGCACGATAACAAATGGCGCCCATTCCATAAATGCGGGATCTTGACCATCAAGACCTTTGTCGATTAGTGGTTGCAGTTGAGAAAATACAAAGCTGTCAATGGCGGCATAACCTAACATGCCTAAAATAGAAACAACGGCTGCTGCTTTATAGGCTTTAGCATAAGCCAATAAACGCTTAAAATTTTGTTTTGTGGTATTTTCTGTAGTTGGTTCTGATAGTTTTGTCGACATTCATGCTCTCATGCGTAATCAAAAAATCTTATCCCTGGGGATTATTTTATTCTGTTTTATTTTGTCTTATTAGTAAATCTTCGGTATTTTAGCGTTATTTTGCCCATCAACCAACTGATAAACTTTTATCGGCAATATAAATCCATTCATTAGCTTAATAAAGTGATCAATTTACAAACCAATAAGGTCGAATATCATCTCGATAACTGATCACTTCAATAACAGTACCTGCAATATTGTCTTTAGCACTAGGCTCAATATTTTTGCCACCCGTGGTTTGACTAAACTTAAAGGTCACCATCCCTTCATCAACAGTATTAAAAGTCATAATATCAAAACTGTTATATCGGCCCATTATTTCATTAGATGGCATCTGCCAACGGTTTAAATAACCGGTACTAAATACTACATAACGCGGCATGACCGCCGTTAAAAAACCCCGACTAGACGACGATTTGGAGCCATGATGTGGGGCAATCAAAATGTCACTGCTGAGTTTCTTTGCCATACCGGCAACATTTAATAACCGTTTTTCTTGTTTTATCGAAATATCACCCGGTAATAACACACGATGAAAACCATCGCTAATGGTTACTACGCAAGAATCATCATTTTTATCACCATCAACCTGCATTGGCGACAGCACTTCAAAAACCAAGCCTTGCCAAGTAAAGCGCTGTCCCGAGATACAATGACTGTCAGGCTTTAACACTAAATCGTTAGCAATAACACGCTTAATAGCCATTTTAGCACGTAAGTGACGTAAGCCTCCGGCATGATCATTATCGTTATGGCTAATGATCACCCCATCAATCGCTTGATAACCTTGATGCTTTAAATAGGGTAGTATTGCCGCATCAGCCATATTAAAACCACTAGGATAACTGGCGCCGGTATCGTAGAGAAAAACATGATGATTTTTTTCAATAACAACGGCAAGACCATGACCAACATCAAGCACTGACAAGCGCCACTCTTGCTGCTGCTCAGCACTAGAAAAATTGATAACAACCGCCATTATAAATAGACTCAGCGCGGCAATAAACTTAGCCCTAGCGAGTCGAAAAAACACCGCCAGTGCAATCATGACAAAGAGTAACAGCATGGTTTGTATTTGCTGATATGAAATAGCCAAAACTGCCCACTCTGCGCTAGCCAAATAAAGCAACCATTGCCAAACATATGACAAACTGAGTAACGCTAAATCAGTGAAAAAATTTGCTAACCAAAGACTAAATGGTAAAGCAATAACCGCCAGCAGTGTTAAAGGAATCACCGTCACACTCATCAAAGGTACAGCGACAATATTGGCAAAAAAAGCGGCTAATGGTAGTTGATAGTTTAGCGATGCGGCTATGGGTAACATCGCTATCGTCAGTGCTAGTTGCATAACAAACAAGGTTTTAAGCCAAAGTAACACCGGAGTTTTAACGCCATGCCATTGCTTTTTAAGCCTAGCTTTAGGCGAGGATTCAAGCGTTAATAATGATGTTTTATCTCTCGTTAGGACTGGTACTATTGTGCGCATGGAAAAACGTGAAAATGTCGAAAAAATAATGACTAGTGCTGATATTGACAACCAAAAACTCGCACTGAGTAAGCTAAGCGGCCAAACCAATAAAATAATTAAAACAGCCAGTAACAACCAAGGTAACAGTGTTACCTTTATGTGCATAATTTTAAGTGACCAAAACAATAACAACATCACCAAAGCACGCAAGGTAGGAATAGAAAAGCCCGCTAGATAGGCGTAATACCATGCCATGACACCACTGCACAGAATGGGAGCATAGTTTAAATTTATTTGCATCAGTTTTAGTTGCCAAGACGTAGGCAACAAAGAACTCAAGGGCAATAAACGAATAACAATGCGCATAAAAATCAAACTTGCAAAAGCTACTATGCCGATATGCAAGCCAGAAATCGCAATAAGGTGCTGAGTTGCCGTTGCAGAAAGCACCCGCCAATGCTCACGCGTTAACTCTCCCCGCTCACCAAAACCCAAGGCTAAAACTAGTGCACTAAGGGGTTTATCCGCTAACAGAACAGATAATTTTTGATACAAATATTGACGCCAGCTAGTTTTATGAAGCAATAAAACATTTTGTTTTTTAGTCTGTATTTTATTTTTAGTCTTAACGTAGCCAGTGGCGACTATTTTTTGCTGCCGCAGCCAGACTTGATAATTAAAGCCACCGATATTAGCCAAGCCATGCGCAGGTTTAAGTTTTACCGTTAATTGCCACTTTTGTCCCTGCAGCAGAGGCTTGTCTGCCGCCTTCCAAGTTAAGCGTACCTTAAATTTTTCATTAATCTTTCGACCTTGCCAATGGCTAACTAAAAAGTTAAAGCGGCTACTACCCGCTTTTGTATGAACAATATTATTCACTTCACCTTGAATTAGATGAACTTTTTTATGTAACTGCTCAAGCTTAATGTTATTTTTTTCTAAGGTACCTTGATATTGGCTGCCAGCAATTAAAATCCAAACAACGGCGAATACCGCAATAGCTATAAAGCGAAATTTACCTATAAAGATAAATATTAATGAAACCAACAATATAATGAGCAGTAAAGAAAACTCTGGCACTATAGGTATAAATAATGACAAAATAGCGCTGAAAAAAAATGTGAGTAGCCACCATTCCATAGTGATTAATTTCCATTTAGCCAAGTAACGTTAAGTAAAGTAATTTATGCCGAAAAAAATAATTCAACGCTTTATGCCTGATCACCAAAAAATAAAAGATAACAAACATTTAAAAATGTTTGGTGCTTTACTGCATAACGCTAATCTGTGGCACTTGAACCGCCGTTCGGTGAGTAAAGCATTTGCTGTTGGCTTATTTTTTGCTTTTATGCCCGTGCCATTTCAAATGGTTTTAGCGGCTGGTTTTGCAATTATAGTACATGCAAATCTACCTTTATCTATTACCCTTGTTTGGATCACTAACCCTTTGACTATGCCGGCAATTTTTTATTTTTGTTATGTTGTTGGCACTTGGATTGTGGATGTACCAGCAAAAAACTTCACTTTTGAAGCAAATTGGCAGTGGCTAGTTGATAGTGTTTCAACTATTGGGCCCGCCTTTATTGTCGGCTGTGGTGTACTTGCGGCTGTTTTTGCTCTCTTAGGTTATTTAACTATAAATATCATCTGGCGCTTTTCAGTAGCAAAAGAGTGGAAAAAACGCAAAGCACGAAGAGGCTAAGCTAACCTTTCATCATAAACAAAAAATCAGACGTAGCATCTGATTTTTTATCTTATTATTTTATCTTTAACTTAACGTTTACGCTTGCCCTAACACTTGTGCCGGCTCTACTTTGGTCGCACGCCATGCCGGGTAAATGGTCGCTAACAAACTCATAATTAAGGCCGTAACAACGGTATTAATAACATCTTGTTGGCGTAATAAGGTTGGTAAAAAATCAATAAAATATACCTCTGCAGATAAAAACTCTACCGATAATGCCGCTTCTATAGCACGGATAATATCAGTTAAATTCAACGAGATTACAATCCCTAAGCTGGCACCTAGAAAGCAGCCCACAATACCATTCATTAATCCTTGAAACATAAAGCTGGCCATAATAGTACTCGACTTTGCCCCCATGGTTTTTAATATGGCAATATCTGACTTCTTCTCATTTACCGCCATAATTAAGGTCGACACTATGTTAAAACTGGCCACTGCAATCACCAACACTAAAACAATAAACATCACTAAACGTACCAACTGAATATCATTAAATAAATGACCATGGCTGCGCGTCCAATCCAGCATGTAAACATAAAAATCAAAATCAAAAGCCACTTCACGAACAATTTGTGGCGCGGCAAAAACATCGTCAACCTTTAGGCGAATGCCCTGCACTTCATCCGCTTGATAACCCAGTAATTCACTCGCTTTCGCTAAGTTAATAAAAACCTGTGTGTCATCTATCGTGCCACCAAATTTGAACACCCCAACAATAATGGCCTGTTGCGTCATGGGCACAGGAAATTGCTGCGATTTGCTATTTTTTTGGTTGTTCAAATTAGCTGGGGGCAATAATAACTGAACCTTGTCACCCACTTGTACCGAAAGCTTACGAGCAATGCCAGCGCCAATAATAACGCCATTTTCAAGTATTAGGTCTTGCCACTTGCCAGCGATTATATAACGTGAAATAGCGGACACCTGCGGCTCTAACATCACGTCTACACCGCGGATTTCAATACCTTTAAGTGCTGCAGACTTTTGCATCATCCCTTGGGTTTTGACAAATGGAGCAGCGGCAATCACATGGGGGTTTTGTTCAATACGCGCAACGCTTTTTGGCCATTGCGTAATAGGTGAATTCACCGCGACCACTTCAGCATGAGGTACAATTGACAATAAATGTGTCGCCAAAGCCCGTTCAAAACCATTCATAGCTGAAAGCACAACAATCAACACCATCACACCAATGGCAATACCAATAGTTGAGGACGCTGATATAAATGACGAAAACCCTTTGCTATGACGGCTACGCACATAACGTAAGCCAATAAAAACACTTAACGGTTTTAGCACTTAAGCGTCCTCAATTTTTTTCATACCACTGTCGCTGTTAACTTCAAGCGGCTTTAGGTGTCCGTGATCTAAAAGCAGTTGCCGATCCATTTTTTTTGCCAAGGTTAAATCATGGGTAACAATCACAAAACTGGTATTTACGGTCCGGTTTAACTCCTGCAACAACTGAAAGATTTGTTCAGCGGTATCAAAATCTAAATTACCCGTGGGCTCATCGGCTAAGACAAGTGACGGCTTGGTCACTAATGCGCGAGCAATGGCAACACGTTGACGCTCGCCACCCGAAAGCTCAGAAGGTCGATGATGACTGCGATGAGTTAACCCAACTTGTTCAAGCATAGCTTTAGCTTGAGTCATTGCAGCTTTGGGCTTATCACCACGTATCAACAAAGGCATGGCCACATTTTCTTCAGCAGTAAATTCCATCATTAAATGATGAAACTGATAAATAAAACCAATATGTTGATTACGAAATTTTGCCCGTTGCTTTTCAGACAATTGATGAATATTAACACCATTAATAAACACCTCACCTGCACTTGGTGTGTCTAACGCGCCAGCTAAGTGCAAAAAGGTACTTTTTCCACAGCCAGAACGACCAACAATAGCCACTAACTCTCCCGCTTCAATTGCCAAATCAAGCTTGGATAATACGGCTGTAGTCACTGGGCCTTGTTGATAAAATTTACTTAGCTGGCGACATTCTAAGCCTAAAGGAAGTGTAGGTTTTACCACATTTTCATCGCCACTTTCATCGCTATTTTGGTTGATATTATGTTCCAAATCACTGTCCATTTTATTGTTCTTGTCTTTAAGCATTGGACTACTCATTTCTGAGCACCTCTGCTGGCTGAGTTTGCGCAGCACGATAGGCCGGGTAAAGGGTCGCTAAAAAGCTCATGGCTAGTGCAGAGGCAACAATCACTAAGATATTGATTACATCAAGTGCAATAGGTAACTTTTGCCCTGCGCCTAATAAATTAACCCCGAGTAAGCTAAATAAATGATTTAAATTCAGCGTTAATATCACCCCAAGTGTAACGCCCAAAATAACACCCAAAATACCATTGGTTAAGCCTTGAGTGATAAAAATTTTCACAATACCACTTCGGTCTAAACCCAGGGTTTGTAAAATGCTAATTTCACCTTGCTTATCAATAACCACCATCACTAACGCTGAGACAATATTAAAAGCTGCAACCGCAACAATTAAACTCAGCATGAGCCACATCATATTTTTTTCCATGCTGACCGCAGCAAATAAAGCCCCCTGGCTCTCTTGCCAGCTGACAAAGTTAAAATCCGGATATTTTAACGATAACTGTGCAATGACCTGCGGGGCTTTAAAAGCATCATCTAGGTATAACCTTAACTGATTAACGCCATCACCTTTTTTTCGATGCAGTTTTGCGCCATCTTCGATAGCAATAAAAACCATTGCCTCATCAACTTGAGAACCAACATTAAAAATGCCCACAATAGTAAATGTGCGCTGCACAGGCACGCGTCCCATGGGGGTAAATAAGGTTTTGTTCGGTAAGGTTAAGCGTACAACATCGCCTAAGTTAACCTTTAATTTTCGCGCTAACGTTTGACCTAAAACCAGGCTAAACGGCGTGTTGTCTAAACTGGCTAATTGGCCATATTCCATGGCACTATTGATAATATTGTGTTGTTCAAATTCAGGCATAATGCCATGCACTAAAACCCCTTGCAGTGCTGTTTTAGACTGAATTAACGCTTCACTTTGCTGAAACGGCGTTACTTGGGTAACGTCAGGCAATCCGAGAATATCGCGCTGTAAATCGCGCCAATTATTGATATGAGTTTGTTGGGGGGACATTAATACATGCGGCACTAAGCCTAGTACCCGACGTTTTTGCTCTCGCTCTAAACCATCCATAACAGACACAACGGTAATTAAAGAGGCAACACCGAGCACAATACCGATAATAGAGAAAAATGTGATAAAGGAGACAAAACCTTTGCCATTACTACTGCGACTATACCTTAAGCCGATGTAAACACTAACTGGTTGAAACATGAACTCTTTCTTTATTGATAATGCTAATAGCACCAAGATTATTGAGCCTAAAATCATAGCACAGCTCATAAAGATATATCTTCAGACTTTATTCACTTTTATACATTTTATTAAGCAGTGTCGGTAAATTAGTGCAAACTCATTAAATTTAGCTGGTCTTGGACTATTCACACGCTTGTTTCTACCCAACTTAACTACATAAATAATCCAAAAACACCTAATACCAATAGAATTGCACTCAACAGAATTAACACCATAAAAAATATTCTGCTTTTCCCTGTTGGACTTACTTTTTTGTAACCAACCACAATCACCAATGTTGTAATGATAAAACTAAAGCCCTAATACTAAACAATCGCTATAGTGACCAAATAAAATTTTTTGAGTAAAATATTAAAATCAACATTATCGCCTAACTTCAGTCGTCATCGTCGATAATATCTGGCGTTACGGCATCAACAACATCAATAGCGCCGCCAACGACAGTGGTTGTTACACCAACAGCGGTAGTCACTACCACACAACCGGGTAGGCTTAACACCATTAAACTAAAAAACAGAAAACACATTCTTTTTAATATCACTTTTGTTAGTCCTCTTTATTTTCATTTAGTATCAATCAATTTACTTTTGATTTTCTTTTGCCCAATCCCTAGCCTTTTGTGTAACACAAATTATGAAGTCTAAACAAACATACTTCAACGTCATTAACCTAAGCTTAGCTAAATTTAACTAAACAGTCAGTACGAAACTTGCAATGAATCGATGCTTTGATCTTAAGTCTTTCTCACCGACCAGCCTATTGTTTTTATACTGACTGTAAAAGATGTAAAGAGACCCAATGACTGAACTTTACATCACCACCAACGAGTTAATATGGCTGGACGCTATCGACCACGGCTAATAAAAATTCTATCAGGTTTATTTATGCGCTTTATCTATACCATCCATGATAACTTTTATAACACTCTAAGCTTTTGCTGATGGTCTTGAAGAAACTTTATCGTACCAGCGTTTTAGGTTTTTTTGTTCGTCTGCTATGCGAATGTTATTCACTCGATTAAAGTCTATTGTGATGAGCGCTGTAATATCGGCAATAGAAAAGCTATCACCTGCGATGTATTCTGAAGACGCTAAGTGTTTGTCTAAAAATGCCAAAAACTTCTTCACATTTTCACCACATTCTTTACCCCAATCGGGAACAATGTTCATTCGGTCTTTAAAGTAACCACTTGTATGTTGGAAGCACATGCCCGTCGGCATTAACAGAGATAATTCCATACGACGTTGCCATTGCTCTATTATAGCTTTCTCAAGCGGACTTGAACCCATTAATGGGTGTTCTGGATTGATCTCTTCAAAATATCTGCAAATTGCCACACTTTCGCTAATCACTGTGCCATCATCTAATTCTAAAATGGGTATTTTAGCCAATGGGTTTTTCTGTTTAAAAGCTTCAGTTAAGTTATCACCGCGTAAAATGTCCATTTGAACAAACTCGATGCCAGCAATATTTTTCTCATAGAGAAAAATTCTTACACGCCTTGCATTTGGTGCTGTTGCTGCTTCATATATTTTCATAGATATTCCCTTTAATAAATTATCTCCGCCACTTATGATAACAATTATCTCTGCAGCCATGATAACTATTATCATATCCTAGGTTTTTGCTGATGGTCTTGAACATACTTTAGCGTAACAGTATTTTAAATTTTTTTTACTCCTCTACTATGTATTTTGAAGACGCTAAGTGTTTGTCTAAAAATGCCAAAAATTTTAATATTTTCACCACATTTTTTACCCTAGTCGGGAACAAGGTTCATTTGGTCTTTAAAGTAACCACTCGTATCTAAAAGTACATGCCGGTTGGCATTAACAAAGATAATTCCATAGGTTATTGCTACTGTTCTACGATGGTTTTCTCAAGCGGGCTTGAATCCGTTAGTGCATGCTCTGAATTTATCTCTTCAAAATATAGGGAAATTGCCACCCTTTCTCTCATCACTGTGCCATCATCCATTAACTAAAATAGGTATTTTAGTTAATGGATATTTCTGTTTGAATTCTTCAGCGAAGTTATCACCGCATAGAATATCTATTTGAACAAACTCACTGCCTGCAATCTTTATCTCATGAAGAGATATTCTTACAAGCTTTGCATTTGGTGCTGATGGTGCATCTTAGCCTTTTTGCTGTGCCTCAAGCAATTCAGCTTCAAGTTGATCACTTTCATCGGCTCTAGGTTTAGTAAAGGGTGCAATAAGCTGATATAAAACAGGCGTCAGTAATAAGGTGAATACCACCGCTATACCCAAACCACCAAATACCACCCAACCAATTGAATTACGTGATTCTGCACCGGCTCCAGTTGATAAAATAAGCGGTAAGCCACCTAGTATGGTTGATATCAAGGTCATCATAATGGGTCTAAAACGAACTTCGGCTGCCATAATGATGGCGGCTTTGACTGTTTTACCTTGATCTCTTAATTGATCAGCAAACTCGACTAATAAAATGGAGTTCTTGGCAATCAATCCAATTAACATCACCAAGCCAATTTGTGAGTAAATATTAATAGACGTACCCGTTAAGTAAAGCGCGAAGATAGCTGACGCTATGCCAAAGGGTACGGTGATCATCACGATTATCGCACTATTAATACTTTCAAATTGAGCGGCTAATACCAGTAAAACAATCAGAAAGGCGAATAGGTAAGTCATGGCAATTTGATTAGAAGTTTCTTCAAACGTCAAGGCTTCCCCCAGAAACACTAAACCAATGCCAGGCGGTAAGTTGTTATTGCCAATCTCACGTAATTGTTCAACCACATCAGCCATAGATATCTCATCTGGTAGTTCTAGGTCAATTTCGATTGCTCGCCTTTGAGCCTGCCTTTCTAACTCTGCAGCAACACCTTCTTCTGATATGTAGGCAAGACTGGATAATGGCACAAGATTGCCATCGCGAGATTTAACAAACAAATTAGTTAAATCGGAAGGATTACTGGTCGAGCGCCCACTAGATTGTAAAATTAATGGCACGGCCTGATCACCAATATTTAAATCGGTTATATCATCACCATTGATAGCCGCACGCAAAGTGCTAGATATATCATTAAAAGGTACACCTAGCTCTTCGGCTCTACGCCGATCGATATTAATTTTCAATTGTGGTTGAGTTGGCTGATAACCAATTCTGGGGCGACCTAACTCGGGTAGTTTTTCTTCAACAATCTTGCTAAAGGCTTGTGCCGCTTCAAAGATGCGTTCGTAAGTGTCACCCGTTAGTGCTAATTCTAAGCCACCGCCTTGTCCTCTAAGGTTTAAACTATTTGACCCAAAAGCTCGAGCTGGAGCGCCCGGAATAGCCTGCAATTTAGGGCTCATTTCGCTAATGATTTCTTGCTGTGATTTACTTCTATTATCCCAGTGTTCTAATGGAACGGTTATAAAAACAATATTAGGATCCCAACGACCCACCACAGTGTAAATGGAATTAACATCTTCATCTTGCACGTAGGGTAATAATATTTCTTCCATTTTTCGTGCTTGTCTGTCCATATAGTTTAAGCCAGCCCCATCAGGGCCTCGAGCAAAGATACGCACTGAACCTCGATCTTCCGAGGGTAATAATTTATTTTCAATTTCGTTATATAGCACAGCAGCTGACACAGCAGCAATGACCGACATTAATAAGGTTACCCATGCATAACCCAGCGCCAGGCTTAATAAGGTTTTATATTTAGTCAAAACCCAAGTACCAAAGGCACCTAAAGTGCGATCGAACAGTACATTTTTTTTACTGTTAACTGGTAGCTTTGCTGTTAGTGCAGGTACCAAACTTAAGGCAACAAATGAAGATATGATCACGGCCCCTGCTAACACGCCACCAAACTCTCTGAATAAGCGTCCCGCTGTTGACGGTAAAAAGGCAATTGGAATAAACACCGCAGCCAATACAGCAGTCGTTGCCACAACAGCAAAAAACACTTCTCTAGTGCCTAATACCGCTGCGGCTCTAGAGCCCAATCCTTCGGCTCTTCTGCGCTGAATATTCTCTGATACCACAATGGCATCGTCTACGATTAAGCCGGTACCTAAGACTAAGGCTAACAAAGTCAGAATATTAATCGAGAAGCCCAGTACCCACATGATCACTAATGCGCCAATTAACGACACGGGAATAGACAGGGCTGGCACTAAAGTGGCACGAAAGGAGCCTAAAAATAACCACAGTGTGCCTATCACTAATAATACCGTTAAACTTAGCGATAAAATCACTTCATCTACAGAGCCTCGAATAAACTCAGCATCATCAGAGGTAACAACAATATTAAGATCCGTAAAGCGCTTATCAAGATTTTTCACCATAGCTAACACTTCGTCAGATATTTCTATGGTATTTGAACGCGCCTGACGCACGATACCTAAACCTACCACAGGCATGCCATCTAACCTGACAATACTCTTCGAGTCAGCCGGTCCAAAATAGACACTAGCCACGTCGCCAATACGGGTATTACCCGACACGACAATACGCTCAATATCTTCAGGGCTAACTGAGTTAGCACTAGCCCGAACAATAAGCTCTTGGTCTGCTGATTTAACACTACCAGCTGGTACGTCAAAAGGCGCTAAACGAAGGGCGGCGGCGACATCTGACATAGATAAATTAAAACTGGTCAGTCTCAATGCATCCACAGAAACCCGCATTACCCTTTGCCTTTCACCATTTAAAGACACATCAGCGACGCCAGGAATACTTAAAAACAAAGGCGCTAAATCAACTTCAACTCGCTCGGTGAGTGTTTCCATATCTAAGGTGTCGCTGCTAATCGCTAAACTAACTACCGCTTGAGCGTCACTATCTGCTTTGATGATGGCCAGTCTTTCCACTTCATCAGGCAAATTTCGCTGCACTCTACTGACCGACTCTCTGGTTTCATTGGCCGCATCTTCAAGATTTGTGCCTGGCCTAAACTCAACCCTAATACGAGAAGAGCCCTCTTCACTTGAGGCTCGAATAGATTTAACGCCACTGACTCGCGCAACCGCACCTTCTATTCTGCTGGTTACTTCACTGTCTACGGTTTCTGGCGAGCCACCAGGATAACTGGCCGACACGGTCACCATGGGCCGGTCAACATCAGGTAACTCTCTTATTTCCAAATCATTTATCGCGGCAAACCCCGCTAAAATGATGAGTAAATTAAGCACCATAACCAATACTGGCCGGCGAATAGCTAAGGAAGGTAAATCATTTAATTGTGGTATAGACGGTAATTTCATTATTCGCCCTCAACCTCTTTGACAACATATTCATTGAAAGTGTTCTGTGCTTTTAATGCTTGTCCTTGACGTAATTGCTGCACGCCCTCTACAACCAAAGGTTCGGTTAAGTTAAATTCACCTTCGACTAAAATAGTGCCTCGTAAACGTTCACGAATTTTCACATTAACTCGTGCAGCTTTTTCATCAACCATTTGCCAAACATAAGCACCAGTGGCACTCCATAACAAAGCGGCTTCAGGCACAGCAATATAATCTTGCCCTGGCACCGTCAAGTTAACCCGAAAGCTCATACCGGGTCGGTAAATGTCTTCGCTATTATCGAGTAGCGCTCTAACACGAATAGTTCTATCTTGCTCGTTAATGCGTGAGTCAACTTGGGCGATACTTGCCTCGATAGTGACTAAACGATTTTGCCAGGGTACCAGCTGCACTTGGGGTTCTTGCGACAACAAAGCTACCGCTATTTCTGGTGCGGTGAAATTGATAAATAATGCCTGGCGATCGTCTATGGTGGTAATCTCGCTTTGAAGGTTAACTCTGTCACCTACTTGGATGTCAGTTAGGCCTAATACACCATCAAAGGGCGCTCGTATAATACGCTCGTCTAAGGCTATTCTCGCTTCTTTAACGGCTACCTTTGCCAACTCGAGTGTGGTGATAGAATCATCTAAGTCACTTTGTGATGCAGCACCTTTTTTAATACTTTCTGCTAATAAAAGATTTTTTCTGGCCGCATCTTTGAACTCAATCTTGGCTCTTTCTAATGTAACCAACTGACGTTCGTTATATAACGTCATCAATACTTGTGCTTTTTGAACACGCTGACCAGGCACAAAGTTAACCGCAACCACCCTTTCATTAACCGCAGGAAAGAGCGTAACAGATTTAACGGCTTCTGCAGTGCCCACCGCTTCTAAACTATTTTTTTGAGTTTGATAAATGAGTTTTTGAACTATCACCGTCTTTTTATTAGTGTCTTTATCCCCCCAAGACTGGGCAAAGTTTTGACTACTAATAACAAGTAAGGCGAACAGATAAAATAAACGATTTTGCATAGAATATATTTCTCAATTATCTTCAAGAGGTTAGAGTACGACCATAAACAGTACCCAGATCAATAAAGCTCACGGTAAACAGTAAAGGGTAAAAGGTAAAAATGTAACTGAATGATGACAACTTAAGCCACGAGGGTTATTTAAAGGTCCTTAAACGTTGTCCATTAACACAACCAAGGTCTGAGCATATAGCTTGCTTAAATCAGTCTGACCTGTATTACCCTGATCACCCACAGAAAACATTTAGTTAGCGGGTTATAAATAGCCATTAGGTTCAAGCACATTACTGTTAAATAAGGCGCCTAGCATAACAACACTAACTCATAATAAGCGAGCTATGGTAATTCTTTCTACTTTAGCTGTTGCAGAACTTTTCTAGATTGATGCTTTTAACAGATAAATTAACAGCATACTTTTTAACTAAACTAAAAAGGGTGGCGAATATCCCAAATTGCGCAGCAGTTAAAGGTAAATAACAAAAATGTTTATTAATACGTTAACCAGAAAATATCTACATATTCTCCGGTGGGTAAACTTTAACATACAAAGATAAGTTAATAATTTGTAGCCAACATTTTATTATCCTAGTAAATCAGCGTGATAGCCTTTAATATCCTCTAACTTAAAATAAAAGTTAGTCTACTAATTAAATGGTGAGTATTGAATGAAGAAAATAATAACAACTGCTGTTTGCAGCTCTTTACTATTCATTGCAGGTTGTAATGATAATACCAGCACAAAAAACACAACTGAAGTACCGGTTATGCAAAAAACTGCTTTGGTATCAGGTATTGATAAAGCCACTATGGACTTGTCTATTCGTCCACAAGACAACTTTTATCGCTACGTTAACGGTGCATGGTTAAACACTCACGAAATTCCGGGTGACAAAACCGCAATTGGCTCATTTTATGACTTACGTGATGAAGCTGATGATAACGTAAAAGCGATTATCGAAGAATTAGCCGCGACTAAAAACCTAAAAATGGGCAGTGATGAACAAAAAGTGGCTGACTTATTCCGTTCATTCATGGATCTGGATAGCCGTAACACTGCAGGCACAGCGCCAGTAAAAAAAATATTTGATGACATTAATGGCTTGAAAGATAAAGATGAACTTGCCGCTTTCTTTGGTGAAAATCAAAAGATTGGTGTCGGTAGCCCGATCGCTTTTTATATCAGTGTTGATGCAAAAGACTCAACACGATATGCCACACATATATGGCAAAGTGGTTTAGGTTTACCAGACAGAGACTACTACTTTAATGAAGCCGAACGTTTTGCAGCATTACGTGTGGGTTACCTTGCCCACATTGAAAACATATTCAATTTAGCGGGTTTAAAAAACGCTAAAGCCGCCGCTCAAACCATTATGGCGCTTGAAACACAGTTAGCCGGCTTTCATTGGACAAAAGTTGAATCTCGAGACAGTACTAAACGTTATAACAAATTTAATGTTGCCGATTTAAACACAGTCACAGATGCTTTCAACTGGACCGCCTACCTTACAGCACAAGGTGTGGCCACGCAGAAAGATATCATTATTAACCAACCTTCATTTATTAAAGGTTTTGGTGAAACATTCGCGGCAACATCCTTAGCTGATTGGCAAACTTACCTAACCTTTCACACTCTGAGTAATTTTTCCAGCTCACTTACCGCCGAATTAACCAATGAAAATTTTGATTTTTATTCAAAACAGTTAAGTGGTCGTGAAGAACAGCGCCCCCTTTGGAAGCGTGGTGTTGCCGTAGTTAATGACAATTTAGGTGAAGTTATTGGTAAAGTTTATGTTAGCCGTCACTTTAAGCCTGAAGCTAAAACCCGCATGACAGAACTGGTTGAAAATTTACGTGATGCTTACGGCGTAAGCATTGACGAACTAGACTGGATGTCAGAGGCGACTAAAAAAGCAGCGCATATAAAACTCGCCAGCTTCGATCCTAAAATAGGCTACCCAGATAAGTGGGAAGATTACACAGCACTAACCATTCAAAGTGACGATTTAGTCGGCAATGCAATACGCTCTGGTACCCTTGCTCACCAAAAAGAACTGGCTAAGCTGGGTGGTCCAATAGACCGACAAGAATGGGCTATGACACCACAAACCGTTAATGCTTATTACAACCCAACTAAAAACGAAATTGTCTTTCCAGCGGCTATTTTACAGCCACCATTTTTTAATTTAGCGGCAGATGATGCGGTAAACTACGGTGGCATTGGCGCCGTTATTGGTCATGAAATGGGCCACGGCTTTGACGACCAAGGCAGCAAATATGACGGTGACGGTAACATGCGTAACTGGTGGACTGATGAAGATTTAGCAGCCTTTACCATGCGCGCTGATAACTTAGTGGCACAGTATGGCAACTATGCGGTATTTGATGACTTAAAGGTTAATGGCGAACTAACCTTAGGCGAAAACATTGGTGATTTATCCGGAGTGACTATCGCCTATAAAGCTTATAAAGCTTCGTTAAATGGTACCGAAGCCCCTGTGATTGACGGCTTAACTGGCGACCAACGATTCTTTATGGGCTTTGCACAAATATGGCGTGGAAAAATGGTTGAAAAGTCATTGAGAAATCGTGTAGCGACAGACCCACATTCGCCAGGTGAGTTCCGTGCGCTAGGTTCATTATCAAATATGCCTGAGTTTTATAGCGCCTTTGACGTTAAAGCAGGTGACGCTATGTATATCGCACCTGAGAAGCGCGTTAAAATTTGGTAATATTGGCTTTACTGATGACATAAGAAAAATCACCTTAGGTCTAATTAACGCGTAAAAAAAATTGTCAAAAGACAGTGTCAAAATAAAAAAGGAGCATTAGCTCCTTTTTTTTACACCACTTATAGCGCGTCAAATGACGGTTTTTATTGTAAAGCAGCATGCTAAGCCGTAAAATCTCATGCCTAATAATCGATACCTTTAGCCACATGCTTTGTTATTGTTTTGGCTGATTAATAGGGAACGCGGTTAAATTCCGTGACTGTACCCGCAACTGTAAATAACTTTTAATAAAAAGTTATAAGTCAGGACACCTAGTATCAACCTATTGTACCAAGCTAATCATGTTAACACCGTGCGGGAATACACGTAAGTTACACTGTCTTTAAGGCATTCGTATCCTATTTTCTGCGCCGTAGTTAGTTTTATTATTCAACATAAGCTTTTGAATTAACCTCCAGGCCGTAATGAAAATATACTCCTTAGTTATTATCCAACACATGCCAAACATGATTAGCACTAAGCTAGGCTGGCTTTAATGGCAAAATTACTCAGTGTTGAGTCAGTATCTTGGGCGGTTGATAAACAAAGTATTCTCAATAATATTTCATTTAATGTTGCTCGCGGCGATATTATTGGCATTATCGGGCCTAATGGTGCTGGCAAAACCTCACTCCTTAAATGCATACTAAACCAATACAAAAATTGGCAAGGCGGCATTAAGCTAAAAAATAAAAAAATCAGCGACTACAAACCACATGAATTAGCACAAACATTTGCTTTAGTGGTACAAAATTCGCCCCCCATATTTGATTTAAACGTTTATGATGTAGTTAGAATGGGCCTACTGCCCTATAAAAGCCTCTTTGCTCGTGATAATGATGTAGATAAAAAAGACATTATGCTCGCGTTAGAAAAAGTGGGTTTAGCAAGCAGTCAAGAAAAATTTTTTAATACCTTATCTGGCGGCGAACAACAACGGGTATTAATTGCTAAAGCCCTAGTACAAAAAGCAAAGATTTTGGTATTAGATGAACCCACTAATCACTTAGATATTTTCTACCAACATCAAATATTACAACTCGTGAAAGCGTTAAATATTACCGTTATTATGACCATACATGATCTCAATCTAGCCGCACATTACTGTAATCGTTTGCTGCTATTAGATAAAGGCAACTTAGTCAGCGACAATAGTGTTGATCAAGTGCTAAAACCTGAACTGTTAACCAAAGTTTTTGGTTTACCCTGTTATCGAGATGACGCACAACACTGTGGCGTACCTAGAGTTTATTTCTATCCCGCGGCTGATACTATGATGGCTCATCAATCGGCTGTTAAACCAACTGAGTCAAAAAATAGTAAAGGTCAACACTCGTGAGTGTTCTTGGCGGCAGCAAAGGTAAAAATGTCTGGGTATTTTCAGGCCTTATTGTTTTTACCTTATTCTCCATTATTATGTCGATAACCTTTGGGCCAGCCGCCATTACTAGCCTAGATATATTTCAATGTGTGGTTAATCAATGCGCCTCCACTATGCACGACGTGGTAATTTGGCAAATACGCATTCCACGTGTTTTAGTGGGTTTAGTGGCCGGCATGGGTTTAGCTTGTGCGGGGGCAATACTGCAAAATGTAACTCGTAATCCACTCGCCGACCCTTATTTATTTGGTATTATTTCTGGCGCAGGTTTGGGCGCTACCATCGCCACTTTAGTGCTCAGTGACCAACAAGCGCTAGCCTTGCCATTAGCTGCATTTCTTGGGGCATTATTTTCTGTGATCATTGTCTTTGGTATCGCGACCTTACTGCGTAATATGAACCATTTATTATTAACCGGCATTGCAGTGTCGTTCATGCTTGGCTCTATTAGCCACTTTATTCTTTACCTTGGCGACCCTTTTGCCACCAGCCGAGTTATTTTTTGGTTAATGGGTAGTTTAACGCGCGTTGAAATGTTCCACTTTTATTTGATCAGTGCCATGGTATTACTTACTTTACTAATTATTTTTGCCTTACACCGACAAATAGATGCACTGTTATTGGGCGATGAAAGTGCGGCAAGCCTTGGCGTTAACGTTAACAAACTGCGTTTAATTCTATTAGCTTTATGTGCAGCAGTGACTGCCGCCATAGTGGCTTATTGCGGTGGTATTGGTTTTGTTGGCCTAATGATCCCACATATTGTTAGGCAGTTGGTTGGCGTTACCACCATGCCGTTAATTATTGGCTCTGCCTTGGTTGGCGGATGCTTTTTAGTTTGGGTTGATGTTGCCGCGCGGAGTTTGCTGAGTAATGTCGAAATTCCCATTGGTATCATTACTTCAGCCATTGGCAGTATTTTCTTTTTAGCGATCATGTATCGCACACGTAAAACAGGATAAATCACATGACAACAGATACAGATAAAAATCAAAACCATCAAGCTCGTATGCAACGCCTTAAAGAAAAAGTTGATGCCCGCATTGATTCCGCTCAAGAAGAACGCGGTTTACTTATTGTTATTACAGGTAATGGTAAGGGTAAATCAACATCTGGCTTTGGCACGCTAGCCCGCGCGGTTGGGCATGGCTATAAAGCGGCGGCATTACAATTTATTAAAGGCGATTGGGCCTGTGGCGAACGTAATTTATTAGAAAACAATGGCGTTGAGTTTCATGTCATGGCGACCGGTTTCACTTGGGACACCCAAGACAAGTCAAAAGACATTGCCGCTGCCGTTAGAGTATGGGAAGAAGCAAAACGCTTACTAAAAGATGAAAGTGTCGACGTGATTTTACTTGATGAATTAACCTACATGCTGTCATTCAAATATTTAGATTTAGATGAAGTGATTGAAGCTATCGTTAATCGCCCGGCTAAACAGCATGTTATTATCACTGGCCGTGCATGTCATCGCAGTATCATTGAACTTGCCGATACCGTCAGTGAAGTTCAGCCTCTTAAGCATGCGTTTGATAACGGCATAAAGGCACAAAAAGGTATTGATTGGTAGCCAATACTGCTGTCATAAATCACAAATGGAATCGTCATGAAATTCAGCCAATACCTAGGGATTATATTACTGGGCTTTGCTTATATTGCGAGCACACATGCCACAAGTAAAAGTATTGATGATGCCGCCGTTATTGATACGCCTAAACCACGCATCATTGCATTATCACCACACATTGTTGAAATGTTGTTTGATATTGGCGCCGGCGACCAAGTTATTGCGACGACTGATCACGCTGACTTTCCGCAAGCGGCAAAGAAAATACCCAGAATTGGCAGTTCGTTACGTATTCAATTAGAGCGGGTCATTGAATTACAACCAGACTTAGTTATCGCTTGGAAGAGTGGTAACCCAAGTGATGATTTAGCCCGTATTAAGCAACTGGGCTTTCGTGTGGTTTACTCGCAGCCCAATAGCTTTGAAGATGTTGCTAAAGAGCTGCGCTTGTTTGGGAAACTGTCAGGTCACAGCGCACAAGCTGAACGTGTTGCGGCTAAGTTTCTAGCTGATTTAGCCAATATCAAAAAACAATATGGTCATAAAAAACCACTAACCGCTTTTTATGAGGTCTGGTCTAGACCCTTAACCACCATTGCCAAAGGCAGTTGGCCGCAACAGTTTTTAGACGCTTGCAGCATTAGTAATCCATTTGTCGCAGCAAAAGTCCAATATCCACAAGTAAATATTGAGCAAATACTGCAAAAAAATGTTGATGTTATTATTCAACCATTATCAAAAAAGCAAGCGGGTAATGACAATTATGATTGGCAGCAATGGCTGATATTGTCAGCAATTAAACATCAACAAATGATTATCCTTGATGCTGATGTTGTACATCGAATGAGCACGCGCAGTTTACACGCCCTGACCGATTTATGTCAGCAAGCGGACAAAAGCCGAGCATACTATCAGCGTATGACAAATGAATAGTATCTAGTGCTAGCTAGTTATTCTAGATACTGGGGGTAAATACTGATTAAACTGACTTTATTAAACCCGCCTAAAGCAAGCATTATTGCTGGCGTGTTGTAAGCATATTCATAAATTATATACTATTATTCTGTATTGCTATCTGTCTTTTTTAAACTAATAAGATAGCTATAAAACAAGTTTCTTACCCATAAATTTTATTTAAAAGGATATAAATATGACTTTTACTTACATGTTAATTCTTGTTGTTGCTGTTGGCTCTGTTATCGCGGGTATCTTATTGATCAAGCAATCAGCCAATAAATTTGAGCTCTCAGACGAACAACAAAAAAAAGTAGATAGCCGAAAGGCTGAACAACTTAAAAAAGATCAAGAGCAGGAGTAACGATTAAATTTATAGCACTGATGCTAAACCTTAATAGCGCTTAAATTTGATAGATGCCAATTCTTAAGGGCTATCCACTTAGCCCAACCGACCACTACATCTTGTGTTTACTAGATTTAACCTCGTCGATTACTTATGCCACTTAGCTGACCTAATTTAGAAACGAATTTGTCTTAATAAATAGTCTGCTTAGCCACCAAAGCGGTCGTTCATCATCAAATTATTAATGCTAACTTTGTGCGCTTAATTGACGTTAACTACTGGTTATTCTTTAGGTCAACTGATAGCCCAGCCTGTGTGAAAACTAATTATTGTAAGTTTTCATTATTGAGGGTTTATATCAGCTCTTTATAAGGCTTCGCGTAGCGAAGCCGATATTTATGAATATCCATGCTTTATATTTTTTATT
>NZ_JACGVG010000034.1 GCF_014077095.1 Colwellia sp. MB02u-6
CTAGCGACAATAGCGACATGGCCCCACCTGATCCCATTCCGAACTCAGAAGTGAAACGTGTTAGCGCCGATGGTAGTGTGGGAGTTCCCATGTGAGAGTAGGACATTGCTAGGCTTCTATTTAGAATACCCAGCCAAGGCTGGGTTTTCGGCCCTGTGGAGGGGTTCCCGAGTGGCCAAAGGGATCAGACTGTAAATCTGACGGCTCAGCCTTCGGTGGTTCGAATCCACCTCCCTCCACCACCATTCTAAAACCCGTAACTTACGTTACGGGTTTTTTCGTTTTATCTACCAATTAATCATATTTTTTAGAGCCTTGCCGCCGATAATTCTTCTTTTTGTATGTGAATTTTTACAAAAAGGAAGGATGAGAAGTGAATAAGTAAGCAATCAAGGCATATAAAAATACTTTTTTTTAGTGTTTACCTTCTGTAGTTCTCTTGCTTCTTTCCCTGTGAGATATTTTTTATTTTACAGGAAGGGAAGGAATACTTAAGACACTAAAGGACAGCCTAGCTTTGCCTTCCCCATTAGTATAAATTTAGTTGCTGTTTATGATAGAAGAGTAAGCACTTTCATTGCACTAAAGCCGTCTATACTGTATTCTGCATCGCCGTTTGACATTGGATCAAACCAACAGCGAGAAGAGAATATTCTATGAGTTTTACCGATTTAGGTTTATCTGCACCCATTCAAAAAGCCATTGCGGAAAAAGGTTACGATACGCCATCACCTATCCAAGCTCAGGCTATTCCTGCCGTGCTTGATGGTAAAGACGTTATGGCTGCTGCGCAAACGGGTACAGGTAAAACAGCCGGTTTTACTTTACCTATTCTTGAGCTGTTATCAAAGGGCGATAATGTCCGTCCAAACCAGGCTAGAACGCTTATTATCACTCCAACTCGCGAGCTTGCGGCACAAATTGCTGAAAACGTAGAAATGTATGGTAAATACTTACCATTGAAATCTACTGTAGTCTTTGGTGGTGTTAAAATTAACCCACAAATGCAGCGCTTGCGTCAAGGCGTTGATATTCTGGTCGCAACTCCTGGGCGTCTACTCGATTTGTATAATCAAAAAGCGGTGCGATTTAATCAATTAGAAATTTTGGTGCTTGATGAAGCAGATAGAATGCTGGATATGGGTTTTTTACGTGATATTAAGAAAATTTTATCTTTGTTGCCAAAAACACGTCAAACACTATTATTCTCCGCAACATTTTCTCCCGATATTCGTGAACTCGCTAAAGGCATAGTCAATGATCCCGTTGAAATCTCCATTAGCCCAAAAAACACGACAGCTGAATCGGTTGAGCAATTAATTTATTCGGTTGATAAAAACAGAAAAGCAGCTTTACTGACGCATTTAATTCTAGAGAATGACTGGCAACAAGTTATCGTGTTTATGAAAACTAAACATGGCGCAAACAAATTAACTAAACAGTTAGATGCTGCAGGTATCAGAGCCGCTGCTATTCATGGCAACAAAAGTCAGGGTGCGAGAACTAAGGCGTTAGCACAATTTAAAGAGGGTAATATTAGTGTACTCGTTGCTACTGATATTGCGGCTCGTGGTATCGATATAGAACAGTTGCCACAAGTGGTTAATTTTGAATTGCCTAATGTACCAGAAGACTATGTGCATCGTATTGGACGTACCGGCCGAGCAGGTTCTACTGGCCATGCAGTATCTTTAGTCTGTGCTGATGAAATAGATTTACTTAACGATGTAGAACATGTCATACAAACACACTTGGCAAGAGAAGTAGTTGCCGGTTTTGAACCCGTACATGCCTTACCAGAGTCACGTAATTTACGCGCTTTAAAAGCGCAAAAGCCAAGAAAATTTAAATCAGAAAGTGTTGAACATAAAGATGGTCAACGCTCGGGTGAAAATGCTCGTGGTCATAAACCTACTGGAAAAAACAGACGTCATATCGGTAATAGCTCTGCTAGTAACCCTTATGGCAATAGCGATGGTAATGGTGGCGGACGTCGCCGCATTAATCCTAATCCAAGTAAATAATGATAATAGCAACGGTAAAATAAACTTTTGCCGTTGCGGTTTAGTTGCTTAACTTACTGCTGCGCTAGTAACTTATCAAGATTGTTAGCAAAAGCTTGCCGATCACTTTGGCTAATAGGTGGCGCTCCACCTGTTTCAATACCACTAGAGCGCAGCGTATCCATAAAGTCACGCATATTCAGGCGTTGACGAATATTGGCCTCTGTGTAAAGCTCGCCTCTAGGGTTAAGTGCTAAGCAGCCTTTCTCGACGACTTCAGCCGCTAAAGGAATATCTGCTGTTATCACTAAGTCATTTGGTTCGGCTCGTTTAACAATTTCATCGTCAGCAACATCAAAGCCAGCACTCACTTGTACGAAGCTGATCACCTTAGACGGCGGTACTTTTAGGTAATGATTAGCCAATAATGTTGTGAGTGTTTGAGTACGCTCTGCGGCTCGAAATAAAATCTCTTTAATAACTACCGGACACGAGTCGGCATCAACCCAAATTTTCATGGTTATCCTTTAAATTTCAACTATGACTTAACGGGTGGTAATGTACCTCTAAACCGCAAGTATTGTAACCACTGTTAGCGCTAATTTTACTGATAAATAGGAAGCACCATGAAGCAACCGCAACGCGATATAACCTTAAGATTTTTAGCTGAACCTCAAGACGTTAACTTTGGTGGAAAAGTTCACGGTGGCGCAGTAATGAAATGGATTGATTTGGCCGCTTATGCCTGTGCAGCAGGTTGGAGTGGTCGTTATTGTGTTACCGCGTATGCGGGTGGCATTCGTTTTGTGGCGCCAATTCATGTTGGTAGCTTAGTAGAAGTTGAAGCGAAAGTGATTTATACCGGTAAGTCTTCCATGCATATAGCGTTGAAAGTAAATGCCTGTGATCCTAAGTCATTAAATCGTCGACTCACTACGCATTGTATTGTAATTATGGTGGCTGTTGATCAGAATGGTCAATCTGAGCGTGTTCCTGAATGGATACCTAAAACAGCGGCAGATAAAAAAGAGCATGACAGCGCAATAAAGTTAATGGAAATGCGGAAAAACATCGGCGAAGAAATGCAAATTTTTGTAGAATAGCGCCGCCATTTAAAAATAGTTTTCATCAGGAGTTCATGTGTTAGAGCCAGAAAAAATCAAACAAATATTACAGATGGATGACGCGCAGCGCGCTGTTTACTTTATCAATGAAGCGGTCAGCCAAAACGAGTTATGGATCTTAACGGATGAGCATGGCTGTGTAATGCTAAACACCGAAGAAGAGGACTGTGTACCGGTTTGGCCGAATAAAGAGTTTGCCCAAGCTTGGGCTACTGATGGTTGGCAAGCCTGCCAACCTGAAGCGATTTCTTTAAACAAATGGTTTAGTCGTTGGAGTACGGGTTTAGCGGATGACGAACTCGCTATTGTGGTGTTTCCAAGCCAAGACGAGCAAGGCTTAGTATATTACCCTGATGAACTTGAGTATGAACTTAAACAAAAACAACATTCGATTAATAAGCGATAGATCATCATGAGTTTTTCGTCCCTAGCATTAGATAAGTCACTTACCGATGCCGTCAAAGCCTTAGGCTATGATCAGCCAACGCCGATTCAACAGCAAGCCATTCCGGCTATTTTAGCCAATAAAGACATTATGGCTGGAGCTCAGACTGGTACCGGTAAAACTGCCGCCTTTGCTTTACCTATTCTGCAACGTTTAAGCGAGAATATTCCAGCACAAAGGCCGATTAGAGCCTTGGTATTAACACCGACGCGTGAACTTGCGCAGCAAGTGTATAAAAGCTTTGTTAGTTATGCTGAAAATACTGAGCTAAATATTGCGGTGGCTTATGGTGGTGTCAGTATTAAACCCCAAATTGAAGCCATTGAACAAGGCGCTGATATATTAATTGCCACCCCTGGCCGGTTGTTAGACCATATTGTTAATGGCAGTGTTTTGTTAATTCACCTTGAAACTATTGTTTTTGACGAAGCTGACCGTATGTTAGATATGGGCTTTAAGGATGAAATTGACCGTATTTTAAATCGTCTACCGCCAAAGCGTCAGACTTTATTGTTTTCAGCGACCTTTGATGATGCCATTTTCAAACTCAGTAAAACCTTACTTAATGATCCAGAACTTATTGAAGTCAGTGAACGTAATACCGCAGCAACAAAAGTAGAGCAAATTGTTTATACTGTCGATAGCGACCGAAAACGTGAGCTTACTTCATTTTTAATTGGTTCCAAAAACTGGCAACAAGTGCTTATTTTTACTCGCACGAAACTGGGCGCGGATGAACTAGCAAAAGAAATGTCAAAAGATGGTATTAAAACCCAATCTATTCATGGTGACAAATCACAAGGTGCGCGTGATAAAGCCTTAGCAGAATTTAAAGCAGGTAAAACTCGCGCCTTAGTCGCGACAGACGTTGCCGCGCGTGGTATCGATATTAGCGACTTACGTTATGTGATCAATTATGAACTACCCTATATTGCTGAAGATTACATTCATCGTATTGGCCGCACTGGACGAGCAGGTAATGAAGGCTTAGCTATTTCTTTAATGAGTCCATCAGAAACCTGGTTGCTAGAAGCGGTAGAAAAAGTGTTAGATACTCGCTTAATGCAACAATGGCTACCAGGTTATGAGCCAGATTTAACTAAAACTGACCCACCAGCCCGTAAAAACACCTTAGGGCAGCAAAAAAAGCATGGTCGACAAAAGGCCTTTGGCGATAACAGTAAAGCTAAGTTGAATAAGCCGCATAAGTCACGTAAACGCTAAAGCAATAAATGAGTTTATTCTACTTATGATGACATCATAAGTAGAATAACATTGATATCGTGATCTTAAATGATCACTCGTTATTGCATTAGCTTAAGTCCTAGCATTGGTGTGCGTTTGTTGAACGTTGTTTAGCTTTGCTCTTGAACTTAGGTAAATTAAATTGAAGTAAGGTAAAGGCAGGCTAGGTTAAGCGCCAAACTTGTGCTGATTTGCACTTTCTTTTACGTGCGCTGTCATCGTAAGCAAGATCATCAATACTTTGTCTAATATCTTCATTAACCGTGGCCCATAAATAATAACTATGCTCGGTGACGCCTCGAACAATATCAGAGCAGTTGACTTGGCTGATTTTATTGTGCAATTGCAAGGGTCGTGCTGTGCCATTATGGCCTAACCTATCGGTATTGCCTTTAGTGTAATCAGAAATATACATGGCTAAATCACCATTATTGTAATAAACCGTTACATGCCTGGCTAATCGATGTAAATTAACCATAGGTCGTTCATCTTCAAAAACATTATCATCAATATCGGGCGCACACATAAATATATGCTGAAATAATTGTGGAAATTTTTTGTGGTCATTGCGCTTATCTATTGAAACGAGGGCATGTTGTAAAACATAATTACCCATTGAGTGGCACAGTAAGTGTAGTTGTTGACCACACTCATTTATCGTCGGATCATGATGTTTAGGTCTGAGTGTCATCAGAAAGTCGCGTAATTTAAGAAATCCTCTCGCTACCGCTACGCTTGAGTCTCTAGCATCGTTACGATCAGATAGATAAGCTTTATTTTTCACCATAGCGCCGTTTGAAGGCCAAGTAAAAAGAAACACGCTAGTATCTTTTAAGTTGTCATTATTTTGAGAGTGTCGGTTTAACATTAACTCTAATGCCATGGCAGAGGCGACCGCTTCAAACCAGTCAACATTAAAACCATGAATGAAAACCACCAAATCGCGTTTGCGTTCCATTTGTTTCTTGAGCTCATTAAAAGCCACTGTGGAAGCCAGAGGTGAATTTGTGGCATTGGTGAGGTTTTCTGGTTCTACAAAAGCAGTAATAAGATTTTTTTTACGTAATTTTTTCTCAATATAGCCTGATAGGCTTTCACCATCACCGTGGCGACTATTGACTTTATCATTCAGGTAATCGGTTACTTTATTAGCACTAACTTCAACCGTGACTCGACCAAAACGTAAGTTATTAGGTCGGTCAGCACTAAAATCTTGTCCATAACTGTCGGGAGCCCAACGTTGACCTAAGTGATTTCTGTTAGTGGCATAATGTAGCGTTAAGGTGAGCATAGAAACATCCTGTAAAATTAAATTAAATTAAACTAGAATAATTGTAGTTAAGATATTCTTGCTCACAAGCTACTTAGATCACTATGTTGGTCTTATACGTTGAAAACCTTGCTTTAGCGTGGCATTGTCATAATTACTGTTTAATATTTTAATGCAGATAGAACAAGTTGAGCCATGACTCCAAGGCCACAAAATAAAAGCTAGGGCGGGTGTTTTTTGAAAAGTTGGCTGAGTAAAAATAAATTGGTTTTTATTTGGGTTTATTTATTTAAGCAAGTAATTAGGTGAGCATTAAGTTAAATGATTTAAAAATACCTAGGTATTTTTAAGACTTGTTGATCACGTGGTTAAAGTTGAATTTATCGATGCAGTTTTTACAGATACATGATTTTCCAGATAAGGCGGGTGGCACTTGTGTCAATAATGCGCGTTTAACATCACGGCTTACGCACCAACAAGGTTCATTATCTTTGACCGTACATAAATTTTTTTGTTGGCATAAAGGGCATTGGCTGGTATCAAGGGCAGGCATTAGCACTATTGCTCTAGATTAAGATTATTAAGCTTAAAAATAGCATAACTTCACTAACAGTAAAATATTTAGTGGTAAATTTTAGGCGCTGTTGTCGTTAATGGTTGGTTCTTAGGTAAAATTACTTGGTTAAGCACTTGTAATAGCCGAGACTGCTGGTTAGTCGCGCTAGAGAAAGTTATTAATAAGTAACTTTTTCTTAACTGTATAAATAAACAGTTTTAAATGCTAGGCTGTCTAAAACATCAGCAGCCTTTGCTCTACAGATAAGCATTCATCTTGAAATTATATATCGCCGAAAAACCAAGCTTAGGTCGGGCAATTGCCGCCGCATTGCCAAAACCTCAAAAGAATCATCAAGGCTATATCGCACTGGCCAATGGTGACGTAGTCAGTTGGTGTATTGGTCATATTCTTGAACAAGCGAACCCTGAAGATTACGATCCCGCATTTAAAAAGTGGCAAATGGCCCATTTACCGATTGTGCCGGAGCAATGGCAACTAAAACCTAAAGCACAAACTCGGTCACAGCTTACCGTGTTACGAAAACTGGTTAAGCAAGCAGATGAAATTATTCATGCGGGTGATCCTGACAGAGAAGGCCAACTGTTAGTTGATGAGGTTATTGATTTTTTCAAGGTATCAGCAAAGAAGAAGCAAAATACTAAGCGTTTGTTAATTAGTGATTTAAATCTGCCCGCAGTGCAAAGATCGCTGGCTAACTTACAAAGTAATCAATTGTTTATGCCCTTATCAATTTCTGCTTTAGCGCGCTCAAGAGCAGATTGGCTATACGGTATTAACTTAACACGAGCTTATACCTTACAAGGGCAAAAAGCTGGCTTTAATAGCGTGTTATCTGTGGGTAGGGTACAAACGCCAATTTTAGGTTTAGTCGTGCGACGCCAACAAGAGATTGACCATTTTGTCGCGAAAGACTTTTATGATGTGCACGCACACTTAGAAACCAGTAACCAAGCGCAATTCATTGCAAAGTGGCAACCTAGCGAGGCCTGCCAACCGTATATGGATGAAGAAGGCCGCGTGCTTAATCGTGCTTTAGCTGAAAACGTTGTCCGTCGTATTGACCATAAAACCGCTGAAGTAAGCTCAGTGATTGAGCAGCAGAAAAAGCAAGCAGCCGCATTGCCTTATAGTTTATCAGCACTGCAAATTGACGCGGCAAAAATATACTCATTGAATGCGAAGTTGGTATTAGATGTCTGTCAGGCATTGTATGAAAAGCATAAGCTTGTGACTTACCCTCGTTCTGATTGTCGCTATTTACCCAATGAACATCATGCTCAGGCTAAAGGCATTATTGCCATGTTAGCCAGCGCTGATGATGACTATGGCAAGTTTGCGCAAGGTGCTAATAGCGCGTTAAAAAGTAAAACCTGGAATAACGCCAAAGTAACAGCTCATCATGCCATTATTCCGACCGAGAAATCAGCGAACAAGTTGTCGTTGAACCCATTTGAAAAGAAAATTTATTTTCTGATTGTTCGGCAATATTTAGCACAGTTTTATCCGCCATACCAATATAACCAGTGTCGGGTTGAGCTGCTCATTGCGGGGGGTAAATTCTTAGCTAATGCTAAAACCCCGATTGCACAAGGTTGGAAGGTGTTATTTCAGCGTGCAAAAAATAAGCCTGACAACACAGCACAAGATAATGACGAAAAGCTTAATAATCAACTATTGCCAAAATTAGTTAAAGGCGAGCAAATACACTGTCGTCATGGCGAACTCATCAGCCGAATGACACAAGCGCCTAAGCCGTTTACTGATGCCAGTTTACTTAGTGCCATGACTGGCATTGCTAGGTTTGTCAGTGACAATGAGATAAAAAAACTTTTACGAGAAAATGACGGTTTGGGTACCGAAGCAACGCGTGCCGGTATTATTGACTTATTATTTAAACGTGATTATTTGCAGCGCCAAGGCAAGAATATCAATGCCACAGTGATTGGCACATCACTGATCAATGCTTTGCCTGTTGCGGCTACCATGCCTGATATGACCGCCCACTGGGAAGCCACTCTGACTAACATTAGTGAGAAAAAAAGCCGTTATGAAGATTTAATTGCTCCTTTAACAGCGACTATAGCGCAGATGATTCAGCAGTCAGAGCAACAGTCATTTGCCCAATTACCCAAAGTGGCTTTTAAGCGTAAGTCAAAAGCCAAAAAGCCCAATACGTGGAAAAAAGCCGCAGTTAAATAAAGTCACGATTTTATTGTGTAACTAATAGTTGAAAAGAAAGCGAATACTCGTGAATGAGTTATTTTCACGAGTAGGCTAGATACGCTAGTGCTACAAGATAGTTTGCGGGCTAGCGATAAATACTTTAAAAGGTAAGGGTGCTTCCAACGCACTGTCATCTATAGCTAAATAACTAAAACCTGACCGCTCAAAGAACGCGCTTAATGCTTCAGTGCTTAACTCGTCTGCTGTTAAGTTCATGGCCTGATAATAGGCGGTGTTTTCAGGTGTTTCGCAGTCTTGTGCATCAACAAATAAACTCATTGGCATACACAGTGCCGAAATTGACTGCACTTTGCTGTAGTGTTGGGCAATTTCTTTTAGTAAAAATTTAGCAACACCCTGCTGACGATATGCGGGTAAGACACTAATAGCTTCAATTAAGATATGATCTTTGGCTTTAATATCAATTTTTACGTGTAACTTTTCGACTAAATCTGCCGCGACATTTTGTTTTTTAAAAAATAAATTTAATGGTACTTCCCAGTCTGTAGCATCGTGCTGGCTTAATAATTCATAGCTTTCGTCAGCACCACGGTGCTTATTTAAAGTGATTATTTCAATTTCTGCTTTGGCAATGACTTGGTTTTCGTCATTTTTAACATTAATTTCTTGTGCTAATTGCCAGTCAAAGGCACTTTTTATTTCTGGTTTATTAAATTCTATGGTTAAGTTCATTATATTTCAGTGCTTAGCTTAACGGTGATATAGCACCGGATAACAAGCGACTGCCTTAAGTGGTTGGCACAGTAAATTTAAGGCAAAAATTTTGCGATTACTGCAGATTTTCATGCTCTGGCCCGTTTATACCACTAGTATGCCTGTCATACCAGCGTTTGATTTTTTAAGCGCTAGGCAACGAGAGGCTAATGTTTAAAAAGTATTGATGACAATTTTGCTTGATAAATGCGGCTTAAGAATATAATTTGAGCGATTACTAGTTGTTGCCATATTAAGCTGCTAATGAAAATCATATATTGCTGTCTTAGATAGTCCTGGCTAGCGAAAGGTAAATGCCTAACCCAGCATCTAATATCAAGCAATACAGCTAAAATAGCTTTTAAATACACCAAGCACTATTGAGGGGAATGCTTATATTGCCTACAATAGCGCACTTTTTATTTACTACAGGTCACCAACATGAATGACACTAAATCGCTACCCGCTTTACCCGATCGTCTTTCGATCAATCCCCGTAGCCCACATCATGTGGCAGAAATTTTTGAGCATGATATTGGTATTACGCTCAACGGCAAAGACCGTTCAGATGTCGAAGAATATTGCATTAGTGAAGGCTGGGTAAAAGTCGCCACACACAAAGCATTAGATCGTCGTGGACAGCCACTTTTGATGAAGGTAAAAGGCACTGTTGAAGCGTTTTATCGTTAATAACTATTAATAAAAAGTTGATAACCTGAAAGCCTCGTCCAAGTCATATTGAATGAGGCCAATTATTATCGACACTATCAAAGTAATATAAATTGATATCCCAAGCTCTGCTATCGGCTTTGAGGGCTATGAGTTAAATCGTCCATAGTTAATTAATCTATTTTCAAGTTATGTTTAGTCACACTTTATCTTTTGGCATGATAACGTTGTTCAGATGTTGAACGAATTATCGCAGAGCAATAACTTTTAAGTTAACGTTGTAAAAAAAGAGTCGCTAATAATTAGCGACTCTTTTTTTAATGGATAGTTATAGTACAGATTACTTACGTTAAAGCTTAATAACCGCCATTTTATCCTGAGACATATCGTGCATGGTATAAGCGATACCACCGGTATTATAACCCGATTGTTTACGTCCAGCGAAAGGCATCCAATCAACGCGAAAAGCCGTATGGTCATTCACCATTACTGCTGTAGCGTCCAATGCCTGTACTGCTTTCATTGCTATATCAAGGTTTTTGGTAAACACCGAGGCTTGAAAGGCATATTCTAACGAATTAGCTTGAGCAATGGCTTGGTCAATATCGTCATAGCCATAGACACAAACCACAGGGCCGAAAATTTCCATGGTAGAGACTTTGGCATCAACGGGGGGTTCAAGTAGCACTGTGGGTGCATAAGTGCTTTCACCCAGACGTTTACCGCCGGTGACTAGGGTTGCGCCTGCCAATACGGCTTCATCAACCCAGGCTTCGACCCGATCAACTTCTTTAGGACGAATAAGAGGGCCGCATTCGGTCGCTTCATCAATAGCGTTGCCGACAATAATTTTTTCTGCGCCGTCAGCCAACATTTGTGCGATAGCCCTGGCTTGATCCCTAGGCGCAAAAATACGTTGTACAGACACGCACACTTGTCCCGAATGATAAAAACCGCCTTTTAGTAAACTTGGGATCATCGCTGCAATATCGGCACTTTCTTCAATGATAACTGGGGCAACTCCGCCATGTTCTAATGCACAACGTGTACCGGGTGCCAATTTAGCACGCAACATCCAACCTATTTTGGCTGAACCAATAAAACTGAAAAAGGCGACACGAGGGTCGGTGATCATTTTTTCAGAGATAGACGTTTCGCACATAATAAAACGGCACCACTGTGCCGGTAATCCGGCTTCATGTAAAATATCAACAAATGCTTTACAAGATAATGGCGTATCTCGTGCAGGTTTAACTAGCACAGGACAACCGGCAGCTATCGCTGGCGCGACTTGATGGACAATTAAATTTAATGGATGATTAAATGCTGAAACAGCAACCACAACACCAATCGGCTCTTTGGTCGTAAAGGCGATTCTGCCCGCACCAGCTTGGGTTAAATCCATCGGAATTTGCGTACCGGTTAATGTTGATATTTCTTTTGCACAAAGCTCTACGCCGTCAATAGCTCTAGTAACCTCCACACGCGCATCAACTAGCGGCTTTCCGCCTTCACTGGCGATTAAAAGCGCTAATTCATCTGCTCTTTGTGAAATCAATATCGCTGTTTTTTTGAGAATATTAATCCGCTCAAAGGCAGGAAGCCATTGCTGGCGGTCTTTAAATAGTTGCTGAGCAGTAGCTAAATCTTTGTCAATATCATCCCAGGTGACTAACGGTAAAGACCCTAAGTAAGTTTGATCATAAGGGTTAACAATATCGAACGTTTCAGCGCTTTTGCTTTTGTCTAATTCGGTCATAATATGCTCTTTAATAAGTTAAAAGTCGCTTGCTAACAAGCCATATCAAAATAATAGTTCTATAGTAAACACACCTTTTCTGCCAATTCATCAACTAATACTTTTTGATTTTCAGAGTAATCAACGGGTAGTTCGACCAGGTGAACTCCGCCAGCTGAAAAAGCATTTTCATAGGTAGCAATAATATTGTCAGCAGAAGTTATTCTATGACCAGTTGCGCCATAACTTTCTGCGTATTTAATAAAGTCAGGATTGTTAAACTCTAAGCCCCAATCAGCAAAACCAGAACTGGTTTGCTTCCAACGGATCATGCCGTAAGCATTGTCATTTAACACGGTTACCACTAAGTTCAAGCCTAAACGAATGGCGGTTTCTAATTCTTGTGAATTCATCATAAAACCGCCATCACCACATATTGCCATTACGCGTCGGTCAGGATTTAGCATTGCAGCCATCATACCTGATGGCAGGCCTGCTCCCATGGTGGCAAGGGCATTATCAAGTAATACGGTATTGGGTTGATAAGCTTTATAGTTACGGGCAAACCATAGTTTATACATACCATTATCTAAAGTGATAATATCTTTTTCGCCCATAACCTTGCGAATATCAGCTACAAAGCGTTGTGGAATAATAGGAAAACGCTCGTCATCTGCTCCTACTTCAATATGCTGCTCAATGGCGAGTTTTATTTTATCAAAATAGCTTCTATCGAACTCAACCTCTCCCATTAACTTATTTTTTAAGGCATTAACAGAAGCCGCTAAATCGCCAATAATTTCTAATTGTGGAAAATAAACTTGATCAACTTGGGCTGATTTATAATTAATATGAATCACTTTCTTGGCGCCTTCTTCCATAAAAAATGGCGGCTTTTCAATAACATCATGGCCAATATTAATAATTAAATCTGCACGTTCAATGGCACAATGTAAATAGTCGCCTGCTGATAACGCTGCAGTACCTAAAAAGAGACTTGAGCGTTCATCAACTACGCCTTTACCCATTTGTGTAACAAAGAACGGAATACGTGTTGAGTGAACAAAGCTACACATTGCCTCTCGAACATTTTGCCTATTTGCGCCAGCGCCAATGAGTATTAAGGGCATTTTAGCGCTTTTTATTAATGCTACCGCTTCTTCTAGGGCCAAATCATTAGGGCTAGCATAAAGCCGTTTATGGGGGGGCATTACTCCTGGTGTACAATCTTCAGCCGCAATATCTTCGGGTAACTCTAAAAGCACCGCGCCTGGGCGTTCCTCTTCACAAAGGCGGAAAGCTTCGCGAACTAATGACGGAATAGTATCACCGTGGACAATTTGTTTAGACATTTTACAAATAGGATCAAACAAGCCAACTATGTCGATAATCTGGAACTGGCCTTGCTTTGATTTTTTAATCGGCTTTTGTCCCGTAATCATAATTAAGGGCATACCCCCTAAGTGAGCATAAGCGGCAGGCGTTGCTAAATTTGTTGCGCCAGGCCCCAGTGTTGCCATGCAAACTCCAGCTTTGCCAGTTAGGCGACCATAAGTAGCAGCCATAAACCCAGCGCCCTGTTCATGGCGAGTTAAGACTAATTTAATGGATGATTTTCGTAAGGATTCGACCATATCCAAGTTTTCTTCTCCTGGTACGGCAAATATATGGTCTACCCCTTCAGCTTCCAGTGCTTGCACAAATAAATCAGATGCTTTTATCTTGTTATTCTCACTCATAATTTTTCCTTTATCAGTCTGCAGACAATGATTTTAAAAATGTTTACTTAAGCACATTATCATTAAAAATACTGAAAAGTATCTGCAGGCGCATTAATAACAGAATAATTTTAGCGAGTAATAAGTTGCCAGCCTTTAAGTCCATTTTTCGACCTGCTCAGTTGTTACCTTTTATCTGGATTATCTTTTTGAATATTTAAGGAATTATTGTCAATATTGCTATAGGGATATTTCACACAGGGTTCATGAACGCTAAGTAACAGGCTGGTTGTATTGCCTAACGAAACATTAATCAGAATGCGTAATGTATTGCTTGATTAGCTTCAATCACCCAAGTGATGATCATGGCGTTAATAAAGTTGCCGGTATAAACCCAAACAGTAACACGGCAGTCGCTGGTAAAAACAACTGCGCAAGAGAGAATGTTTTTACCAGACCGTTCCAAGTCAATCCGTAGCTTGAAAAACTAGCACCGGTTTTGTGGTTCAACAAAAAATGCCAAAGTAGAAACAGTGACATTAAAATAAACCCAGTAAGCAATGCCCACACTATAACTTGAGTGGTAATATTTTCAGCGAATAAAGCCAATGCCTGCTAGCTTAGCGTTTCGTTGATTCCCTTAAATGGCAAAAGCGTTGTCGTGGGCAATGTGTTAAATATGAACGTGCCTAACCACCAACCTCGTCTGGTTAAACTGTTTAATTTAGGCATTGATGCTTTGTGAACTAAACATTGAAGCTGCACCAACTCTAGCTAAGACAGGTAAGATGGAGCATTGCCAATACTCCATCTTAAAATGATGACAAAACTTAAACTTTTATTAACTGTATTAAGTTAACTAGCGCCGCTGAATCATAACGGAGGCAGAAAATTAAGTATTATTTCCTTTGCGATAATAACCAACTAACAATCTGCTTTTATTATGAAACCATTGGGCGTTTTTATTTTTTGTGGGTCATAAATAGGGAAGAGTAATTTTCAGAAGGAAAATTAAAGCTGAAGGGCAGCATTAATTTATCCTTCAACAGTATTTATTAGCTTAGAACAGACAAAAGTTATTCAATGAAACTCTGTTTTGCCTTGAAAATATTCATCTTATTACAATTATCGTCTTATTTGATAACCACTTTTAAATATCCAAGTAACCGCTAATAAACACAAGGCTAAAAAGCCACCCATCACACAAAGACTTGTGATTAAACTTACATCAGCCACTTCATAAAAACTCCATCGAAAGCCACTAATTAAATAAAATACCGGGTTAAATTGCGTTACGGTTTGCCAAAAAGGTGGCAACATACTGACAGAATAAAAAGTGCCTCCTAAGAAAACCAGTGGGGTAATAATAATCAGTGGGATCACTTGTAGCTTCTCAAAATTGTCAGCCCAGATCCCAATAATAAAACCAAATAAACTAAAGGTAATGGCGGTCATCACTAAAAAGAATAACATCCAAAATGGATGGGCTATTTCAAGTGGCACAAAAAAGTGCGCGGTGGCTAAAATAATTAACGCTAATAACGTTGACTTAGTCGCTGCCGCACCCACATAACCGAGTAACACTTCAAAAGAAGATACCGGAGCAGAAAGTAATTCATAAATAGTGCCGGTAAATTTTGGAAAATAAATACCAAATGATGCGTTAGAAATACTTTGGGTTAATAGTGATAGCATTATTAATCCCGGTACAATAAAAGCACCGTAGCTAACGCCACCTATTTCAGTGATACGAGAGCCAATCGCCGAGCCAAAAACCACGAAATAAAGTGAAGTAGAAATTACAGGAGAAATAATACTTTGAAAAATAGTGCGTTTAGTGCGAGCCATTTCAAATTTATAAATAGCCGCAACAGCGTAACGATTCATGTTGTTTCCTTTACTAATGAGACAAATATGTCTTCCAACGAGCTTTGGTCGGTTTTGATATCTTTAAAGGCAATACCGGCAACTGACAAATGCTGAAGTAAAACAGAAATTCCCGTGTGCTCTTCGGTGGTGTCATAACTATAAATTAACTGCAGCCCATTATTTTTAAGCTGTAAATTAAAATCAGTCATATTGGCTGGTATTTCAGTTAAGGGTTCTTTTAAATCTAGGATCAATTGTTTGGTACCTAATTGATTCATTAACATTATTTTATCTTCAACCAAAATAAGTTGACCATTTTTAATCACGCCAATACGGTCTGCTATCTCTTCCGCTTCTTCAATATAATGGGTGGTTAAAATAATAGTGACGCCATCGTCACGTAATTGTCGTACCAATTGCCACATGTCTTTACGCAGTTCTACATCAACGCCTGCCGTGGGTTCATCTAAAAATAAAATAGTCGGTTCATGAGACAGTGCTTTAGCAATCATCACTCGGCGTTTCATACCGCCTGATAACTCGATGAGACGGCTATCTTTTTTATTCCAAAGTGACAATGATTTAAGTGTTTTTTCGATAAAAGCGGGATCAGGTTTTTTGCCAAATAAACCACGACTAAATGACACAGTAGTCCACACTGTTTCAAAGGCATCGGTGGTCAACTCTTGTGGCACTAAACCAATAAGTCTCCGGGTGTGTCGGTAATCGCTAACAATATCTTTACCGTCAACGGTGATTTGCCCAGAGGTTGCATCAACAATGCCGCAAATAGCACTAATGAGTGTGGTTTTACCGGCACCATTAGGGCCTAACAAGGCAAAAATTTCAGCAGGTTTTATTGCTAAGTTAATATTATTAAGTGCTTGAAAACCACTAGCATAAATCTTATTAACATCGGTGATTTGAATCATTGGCTGCAAGATTATTTTCCGTCAAAATTTGAATGCTACTAAGGTATACGAGTTGCCCTATTGATAGCTAGGGAAATCATTAAATTAACTGGCTAAATTTCTCTACGCGCTCCTCACTCTTACCACTAAAGGGTCGCTCTTTATCAAGCATAATTATGCCATCAAAGACTAAATCAGATGCCATAGCTAGCGTTTGCATGCGTGATTACAAAGATAATTTCACCTTGGAAATACGCGATTAAAAAATAACTGCTCGCAACAGATAATAAAAAAAGTGCTAAAAAAACGATTGTATTTGTTCAATAAAAACTCAGTAACCTGGCTAGTTATTCATAGGAAGATGAATTTAATATATAAGAATATAGCGGTGCTTAAGTAAAGGTAATATAGGTATTGATAAGCTTAATTAATATGCGAAATTTTGTTATCATGACTACCTAGAGCTTAATATTTATCTTTTAATGAAAAAATTTATCTTTTAATGAAAAAATTTATTTTAAAATCAATGGTGTTGTTTTTTTTAATGCTGCCTCAGCTAAAAGCATTTCAATATTCATCATCTATTGAAAATACCACTTTTTACACCGAAAATTACCCCCCGTATAATTATATAGAAAATGATAAGCTTAAGGGGATTTCAGTAGATACATTAAAGGCGATATGGAAGCATCTAGAGCTACCAGAACAAAAAATATTTTTAGTACCCTGGGTGCGTGGCTACAGATTTACCTTGAACAAAAATAATACCGCTTTATTGGCTATGTCTAGAACTCAAGCTCGTGAACGTTTATTTAAATGGGTGGGGCCTTTATTTACCTCTACCTATGTATTAATGGCAAAAAAATCAAAAAACTTTAATTTTTCCAATTTAGGGCAAACTTTTGACCATACCGTTGCAACAGTGCAAGGTGATATTTCAGAAATATCACTGCAGCAAGTTGGTTTTCCCTCAACCAATATGGCAAAAGCGTCTCAATTAAAACAAGCCTTTCTAATGATGCAAGCTGACCGTGTCGACATGATTATTGTGGCTACTCATGGTTTTACCCATTTAGCGACACAACTTAAGTTTGATGCTAATGAATATGAACAGGTATGGTTGGTCAACAAAAATGCGAATTACTTGGCATTTAATATCAATACATCAGATAACGTCATAGAAACCTACCAAACCGCCTTTGATGAGATTGCCAAGCAAAGATTAAGTATTAAAGAGCATTATAAGTTATCTCAAGCTGATTACTAATGAGATGATTTTTCTGCCAGGGTCGTTTTTGCTGTTGGAAAAAACAAGTTAATCCCACCTAGGGTCACTAAAACTCAGGCTAGCTTAAAGCTGCTCTCCTCAAGCACGGTTTTGAAAAGCGATTGTTTTAGATTACCTAAGGCGATCTGAAAGAACTAGTTCAATAGACAACTTAACTTCCATTGAACTAGTTATATTATTAGCATTCAATTAAACAGCTTGCCCGCAAGCCACGCCGCTGCTCCAGGCAAATTGGAAATTATAGCCGCCTAACCAACCGGTTACATCTATTGCTTCACCAATAAAATATAAGCCTTTGGCCTTCTTCGCTTCAAAGGTTTTTGATGATATTTCGTCAGTGTCTATACCGCCTAACGTCACTTCAGCTGTGCGATAGCCTTCAGTGCCATTGGGCTTTATTTGCCAGTGATGTAGATATTGGCCTAGGTAAGTAATTTCGTCATTACTGATTTGGTTAATGGCTTTATCAGAAATATCTTTTTGTTTTACTAAAGCTTCAATAAAGCGCTTGGGTAATACAGTTGAGAGCATATTTTTTAGTGACTTTTGTCCGCTGTTTTCACGCCATTCATTCATTAACTGATCAATGGGTGACTCTGGCAGTAAGTTAATAGTAACCGCTTGCCCTGAACACCAAAATGACGAAATTTGTAAGATGGCGGGGCCAGATAAACCACGGTGGGTAAATAAAATGTTTTCTTTAAATTTTGTGCCATCTTCACTGGTAACTTCAGTCGCTATGCTGATGCCTGATAACCCATCAAATTTTTGTTTGTCGTGATCGTGCAAGGTAAAAGGCACTAGTGCTGCGATTGTCGGCAATACCTTCAAGCCAAACTGTTCGGCAACTTTATAGCCAATTGGGCTGGCACCTAATTTCGGCATGGTTAAGCCACCTGAGGCAATAATTAATGATTCACATTGGTAGCTTTCATCAGCGGTAATGACTTCATATCCGGTCGCATTTTTGTTGACTGAGATTACTTCGCTGCGCATGGCAATATCGACACCGGCCCATTCACATTCGGTCATTAAAATATCCACGATGTCTTGAGCACTGTTGTCACAAAATAACTGCCCTATGGTTTTATGATGATAATTAAGACCATGGCGGTCAACAAGCTCAATAAAGTCTTGTGCGCTATAACGGCTAAGGGCAGATTTTGCAAAATGAGGGTTTTGGCATAAGTAATTTTCTGGGCTGGCGTTTTCATTGGTGAAATTACAGCGACCACCACCAGAAATTAAAATTTTTCTGCCTGGTTTTTTACCCATATCAACCACAGTAACACTGCGGCCTCGATAGCCCGCAGTGGCTGCTGCCATTAAGCCCGCGGCGCCGGCACCGATAATAACTACATCAGAAAATATCAACGAAATACCCTTATTTATGCTTTAAAGGCCAGCATTATACGTGAGATAACGTACTAGTGCGATACCATAAAACGTGCTTGTTGCCCTCTAATATTCGTTGGCTTGCTTACTTAGCGTTGAGGTTATTTAATTCCAGATTTATTTGTCTTGCTGTAACCTGTAAGCAACGACGGGTAATAAAAAAGGGAGCAATTGCTCCCTTTTTTCTTTAACAGCAGATTAAATGCTTTTACAGCTGTTTGAGAATAGTTTCAGCATCACTGATTTCAAACTCTTGAGGCTTTTCAACGTTTAAGTTTGTTACCACACCATTGTCAATTACCATAGAATAGCGTTGCGAGCGTAAGCCACCAAACGCTGCTGTGTCCATTTCTAGGCCTAGTGCTTTGGTGTAGCTGCCATCGCCATCAGCCAACATCATTAGGTTTTCAGCATTTTGTGCTTTACCCCAAGCTGACATTACAAAGGCGTCATTAATCGCGACGCATATAATAGCGTCAACACCTTTTGCTTTTAATTCATCAGCTGATACCACATAGCCAGGTAAATGAGTTACCGAACAGGTTGGGGTAAATGCGCCAGGTACAGCAAACATTACCACCTTTTTGTTAGCAAAAAGCTCAGTAGTGTTGTGGGTGATCATCTCACCATCTTTTAATTCTTTAAGTTGCCCATCAGGCATAGTTGCATTTAATGTGATCATAATATTCCTATTGTTGTGGTTTATGAAGTACCAGAATTTTAACGCAGTACACAGATAATTTTTATCGTTTGTAGTATGGGTGCAGTATTTATAAAGCCATCAGTACTAGCTAAATAGATCTGCTTTGAGTGTAGAGTAATGCGATACACTGCGCACGTGAATGCATGAACAAAGACTATATATTTAAATATTCACCAACTTATAAAAGTTAAGTATTGGTATAGTTATATTAGTTTTTTTTTGGAATCGCTTGATTTACATAAACATCAAAGCGATTTTTTTTCATATTAATACTGGTTGATGGTGCTTTACCGGCTAGCGGTGGTGCATAGCTTGGGCGTTTAACTACAACACGATATTTGGCTAAGGCAATCGCGGGTGCTAGTAAGTTGTCAGCATCAAGGTCTTCACCTACTAGCGATTGAAATACGCGCATTTCTTTTTTAACTGCGGCTGACTTCTCACGGTGCGGATACATAGGATCAAGGTAAATTACATCAGGCTGATGGGTTAACGGAATATCTGCAATCAATGACGAGCTAATTAAACTCATGCGCTCGGTAATATCATTAATTTCAGCGCTGAGTTTAGCGCGTTCTAAACCGTCTTCGAGTAAGGCGGCTACAATTGGCATACGTTCCATCATGGTGACGTAACAACCTAAGGTCGCTAAAACAAAGGCATCACGGCCTAAGCCTGCGGTGGCATCAAGTACCTTGGGGGTAAAACCATGTTTTAAGCCCACCGCTTTAGCAATATCTTGACCTCGGCCACCACCAAATTTTCGCCGATGGGCGGTTGCGCCATCAACAAAATCAACGCAAATAGCGCCAAGTTTTGGCTCATCAAGTTTACTCAGCTCTAAGCGTTGCATATTAATTTGTAAGGCAAACAGTAAGTGAGGATGATTTTTTATTGCGGCAATATCACCGATATAATCAAGTTGCCATTTTTTGGCAATTTTTTTCGCCTTTTCGACGTCGACAGAATCTACGTAAGCAACAGCAATATTATTTAGCATCGATAACACCTTCTAAATGAACATGATTATCACCTGTCGCATAAGCAATTAAACGACTGAGTTGGCCGAGTGACAAGTCACACTGTGTTTGCCAGTCATTAAAGCTTGCTTGAATGGCACTTAAGCTAGATTTTGTTTGAATACCACCAGTAATAATGTCGTGAGCACGAAAATAAGCTTCCACATCTCGGCTGAGAACAAAGGTGTCTTTACCTAACGCGCGCAGAGCATAAGGCCCAGTATTGCCACCCAGGCGTTGACCGTGCTTTTTCAAATAAGCCCATAAGCCAATAATGTCAGCACTGGGCCACTGGGCAATAAACTCTGCAAAACTATGACCTTGTTGCTGCTGGTCAAAAATCATCAGGGCATTAGCTTTAATGGTTTTAACTTTATTAAAGTTACGGATTATTTTAGGATCGCTGGCTTTTCGCTCCATCATTTCTTCTGGCATCATTAAGACTTTTTCAATAGTAAAATTGAAAAAGCTTTCTTCAAAATTGGGCCATTTATTTTCCACTACGCGCCAAACAAAACCTGATTGAAAGACCTTTTTACTGAACTCAGATAAAAATCTGTCGTCAGTTATTGTTGGTAATAAATGATCTTGCTTACCTCGGCCTAATAATATATTAAGTTTAGCCGCACCGCCTTTGCGAGCAGCGGCGCGTTGATAAATATCGTCAAATTTTTCTAATGCCATTGTGATTAACCTGTGATGCCACTGTGACGCAGTAAGGCATCTATATTGGGTTGTCTACAACGGAAGGCTTGAAAGAGTTCGCTTGGCTCTTTTGAACCGCCCATTTCCAGTATATTGGTTAAAAAGTCATGACCCACGCTTTGGTTGAAAATACCTTCGTCTTCAAAGCGAGAAAAAGCGTCACTTGATAATACTTCGGCCCACTTGTAGCTGTAATAGCCAGCGGCATAACCGCCACCAAAAATATGGCCAAAGCTGTGTTGAAAACGGTTGAAATCAGGCGCTTTAATAACGGCGTAGTCTTGGCGTACTTTATTTAGCACCTGCTGAATTTGGTCACCTTTTTCTGGGCAATATTCTGCATGCATTTTAAAATCAAACAAACTGAATTCAAGTTGGCGGATCATTTGCATTGCGGATTGAAAGTTCTTGGCCGCTAACATTTTGTCGAGCTTGTCTTGCGGTAAAGCTTCATCAGTTTGGTAGTGACCTGAAATAAAGGCCAGTGCTTCTGGCTGCCAGCACCAGTTTTCTAAAAACTGGCTGGGTAGTTCAACCGCATCCCATGGCACACCGTCGATACCCGAAACACCCGCTGCGTTAATTTGCGTTAGCATGTGATGAATACCATGGCCAAATTCATGGAATAAGGTCACGACTTCGTCATGGGTAAATAATGCCGGTTTATCGCCGACTGGGCCATTAAAATTACAGGTCAGGTAAGCAACCGGGTATTGAATATCGCCATTAGCTAGTTCACGACGGCCGACACAATCGTCCATCCAAGCGCCGCCACGTTTTTTTGAACGGGCGTATAAGTCTAAATAGAAGCTGCCTCGACGTTGCTGTTTGCTGTCAAAAACATCAAAAAACTTGACATCTTTATGCCAAGTATCTACCCCTTTACGTTCGCTGATATTTAAACCAAACAAGCGATGCACCACTTCAAATAAGCCAGTAACCACTTTGCTTTCAGGGAAATAAGGTCGTAGTTCTTCATCCGAAATAGCGTAACGCTCTTGTTTTAGTTTTTCACTGTAATAGGGTAAATCCCATGCTTGTAAATCACTTTGGGTAAAATTTTGTTTCGCAAAGGCGGTAACTTCGACTAAGTCTTGTTCGGCTTGCGCTTTTGACTTAACCGCTAGGTCTTCTAAAAAGCCTAATACTTCATGACTGTTATTGGCCATTTTTGTTGCCAATGATTTATCAGCAAAGCTATTAAATCCGAGTAAGTTGGAAATTTCATGACGCAAAGAAAGTAATTCCGCCATAATAGGGCTGTTGTCGTATTCACCACCGTTTGGCCCTATTTCAGAGGCGCGGGTAACATAGGCGCGATACATTTTTTCGCGTAGCGCTTGATTGTCGCAATAAATCATTACGGGTAAGTAACTGGGAATGTCTAAGGTAAATAACCAACCGGTTTTTTCTTGTGCTTGTGCTAAAGCTTGTGCCGCTTCTTTGGCGCTTTCAGGTAAACCTGCTAAGTCTGCTTCATCAGTAATATTAACGCTAAAGGCTTGTGTGGCGTCGAGAATATTATTACCAAAAGTTGAGCTAAGTTCTGATAAGCGTGTGGATATATCACCGTAGCGCTTTTTATCTTTCTCGTTCAGTGCAATGCCTGAGAGTTTGAAGTCTTTTAAGGTGTTACTGATGACTTTTTGTTGTGCTGTGTTAAGTATTTTAAACGCTGCACTGTCATGTAATTGCTGGTAGGCCGCGAATAATCCAGCGTGCTGGCCAACAAAGGTACCGTATTCAGATAAAAGTGGTAAACATGACTCGTAAGCATCGCGCAGCTTATCGCTATTGACCACTGAATTCATATGCGAAATGGGTGACCATAATTTACCTAACACATCATTTACTTCATCAATAGGGGCAACTAAATTGGCCCAAGTGAATTGTGTATTGTTTGCTAATACATCCTCAATCACTGTTTTACAATCTTTGATGGCTTGCTCAACCGCAGGTTTAACATGTTCTGGCTTGATTTTAGAAAATTGCGGCAGTGATGTCTTTTGTAATAATGGATTGGTCATAAAATTCGCATGTTTGCTAGATGATGCTGTAGATGTAATGGCAGATAAGTCGATAATCAAGGTGTAGCTTGCACTATTTAACATTAGCGCGACAAATTTGAAATTTAATCGTTAAATATTATGTCCTTTGCTGTCATAAAGAGGCAATAATGACCGACATTGGCTGACATGCTTGAATTTTGATGCTTTAAGTGCAATATAATCACTTTGATGTTTTAAGTGCAATATAATCACATAGGAATAATAATATGACACAACATTTTGATTACATTTCGATTGGCGCCGGCAGTGGCGGCATCGCTTCTGCAAACCGAGCTGCGCGTTTAGGCAAAAAAGCCGCCGTTATTGAAGCTAAGCATATTGGTGGCACCTGTGTGAATGTCGGTTGTGTACCGAAAAAGGCGATGTGGTATGCCGGACAAATTGCCGATGCATTACATTACGCGAATGACTACGGTTTTAAAGCACCGTTGCAAAGCTTTGACTGGTCAAAGTTAGTAAAAAATAGAGAAGCTTATATTGAACGCATTCATGCAGCTTATGCGCGTGGCTTTGCCAGTAATGACGTTACTGTGATCAAGGGGTTTGCTAAGTTTGTTGATAAAAATACCTTAGACGTTGATGGGGTTTTATATACCGCTGACCATATTACCATTGCAACAGGCGGACGCCCAAGTCGTCCCGATATTGAAGGATCTGAGCATGGTATTGACTCAGATGGCTTTTTTGCTTTAACCGAACAACCTAAAAAAGTGGCTGTGGTGGGAGCGGGTTATATTGCCGTTGAGCTTGCCGGCGTGTTGCATGCGCTGGGTAGCGAAGCTCATTTATTAGTACGTAAAGAAAAACCATTACGTAATTTTGATGACATGCTGAGCGACACGTTAGTAGAGCAAATGGCCAAGCATGGTCCAAGACTACACACCCTAAGTGTGCCAACACGTGTTGAGAAACATCAGGATGGCAAATTAACCATTCATTTAGAAAATGGTAATAGTGTTGGCCCAGTAGACAGCTTAATTTGGGCGATTGGTCGTGAGCCAGCAACTGATAATATTAATATTGCCTCAGCAGGTATTGAGCTTGATGAACGGGGTTTTATTCCCACAGATAAATATCAAAATACTGATGTTGATGGTATTTATGCCGTTGGTGATAATACCGGCCGAGCCCAGTTAACGCCGGTTGCCGTGGCTGCTGGACGTCGTTTATGTGAGCGTTTGTTCAATAATAAGCCCAATTCGTATTTAGATTATTCCAATATAGCCACAGTGGTGTTTAGTCATCCGGTTATTGGTACGGTGGGTTTATCAGAAAAAGAAGCGTTAGAAGAGTATGGCGAAGCGCAAGTTAAGGTTTACAGCTCTCAATTTACCGCTTTATATCAAGCGATTACTGAAGATTATCGTGACCCTACTCGTATGAAATTAGTCTGCGTAGGTAAAGAAGAAAAAATAGTGGGTATTCATAGCATAGGTTTTGGTAGCGATGAATTATTACAAGGCTTTGCGGTTGCCATGAAAATGGGCGCAACTAAGGCTGACTTTGATAATACTGTGGCTATTCACCCAACTTCAGCAGAAGAATTTGTCACTATGTAATTCATTACGCTGTAGCTGATTACACTTTAGGTTATTAGGTTATTAGGTTATTAAGCGTGTTTTTGCGTTAATTTAAACGCTGTATTCATCATAGGATACAGCGTTTTTTATTTTTCAAAGGTTAAGTTGATCTATCTTCTTTTATGTCTAAATATTGGCTAGTCATTGTCTGCATATAAGATAAGGTCAATAACCCTAATACCTCAACAGCCAAGCTAATGTTAATAAAGTATCAGCTCACATCTCAGTTCAAGTCGCAGCTCAACTATTGGTGGCTGGCCATTCGACCTAGCACCTTACTCGCCTCCATTGGACCCATTTTATTAGGCACAGCATTGGCGACCCGTGACGTTGACATTAACAAGGGCATATTTTTCTTAGCCTTAGTCTGTGCTATGTCACTGCAAATTGCGGTTAATTTAGCGAATGACCTTTTTGATAGTTTATCTGGGGTGGATAGCAAACAAAGAGTGGGACCGGTAAGAGTGGTGCAAGCGGGTTTAATCTCATTATCAGCGATAAAGCTTGGCTTAGCACTAATATGTACTGTGGCTATGCTTTCAGGATTTTATCTTACGGTTGAAGGGGGTTGGTCGATATTGGCTCTTGGCGTGTTGTCATTTTTAGGTGTGTTTGCTTACAGTGCCGGACCCTTTCCATTGGCGTCAAATGCTTTGGGTGAAGTTACCGTGTTAATTTTCTTTGGCTGGGTGGCAGTGCTGGGCAGTTATTATTTGCAAACGGGTACCCTTTCATTACTCGCCTTTGGCTTAGCCACCAGTGCAGGATTGTATAGCAGCGCTATTATGCTCGTGAACAATATTAGAGACATTGCTACGGATCAAGCGGTAAAAAAATACACCTTGGCGGTTATTCTAGGTGAACACAACGCAAGAGTTTTACTCGCTATGCTCATTACGGGTGCGTTAATTATTCATGCAATATTTGCCATACAGGTATCGCCTATACTTTGGCTCACTACTATTTTACTTGTGGCGCCAAGTTATTATGTGATTAAAAAGGGCTTTACCTCGCAAGAATCGGCACTTAATTCATTATTAGCTAATATTGCTAAAGTAGGTTTTTTATATTGCTTTAGTGTCGCTTTGAGCTTGATTATATTTTTGTAATAACGCTGTAACAGTGAGTGGAAAAATAGATGTACGATTTTGTCATATTTTGGCTTAGTAAAGCCCAAGATTAAATAAATTTTTACAACAATTAAATTTATTTAATTAAGCTAGCCCTTGTCTAATATAGCTTATGTTTTTTTGTTATTTATAGGTGTCATAAAACGGTAAAAATAGTTTAACAATTGTCTGGTAATGAGCTTTTTTTCTGGTAACCTCTTAGCTCGTTTATTTATGTTGTTCGTTAATTAAACAGCTAAATTTAAGCTGAGACATTTATTTATCCACATAATAAAAAAATAATAATAAATATTTTAAAAGGATTTTAGACTTACCTTTTTATATCTAATACAAGCAGTTAAATAATAGTTGCCGTAAAGTTCGCCAGAGCTTTAAGGTTTTTCATTGTGGTTTTCAACATACTTATCCACAATTATTGCTAATTGATGCGCTTAAATATAATGAATAGCTAGAGACAATTTGCCGATTATGGCATGCTTAGCCAATCTTTCTCCCAGTTATAAAATTATCATGCCAACTTCTGACCAATCACCGCTTATTTTAGTCGATGGTTCATCTTATTTATTTCGTGCTTATCACGTGCCATATTTGCAAGCTTTATCCACTTTAGACGGCCAACCTACCGGGGCTATTACTGGCGTTTTGAACATGTTCAGAAGTCTAAAAAAAGACTATCCCAATGGCAATATTGTGGCGATATTTGATGCCAAAGGGAAAACTTTTCGTAATGATATGTATGCTGAATATAAAGCTAATCGCCCGCCAATGCCGGATGATTTACGCACGCAAATTGCGCCAATACATGAAATTATTGTTGCCATGGGTTTGCCGCTGTTAGTTATTGAAGGCGTAGAGGCTGATGATGTCATTGGTACTTTATCGCATCAAGCAACCGCTTTAGGTATTGAAACCGTGATCTCAACTGGTGATAAAGATATGGCTCAGTTAGTTAACCCGCATGTGCGTTTAATTAACACCATGACCAATGTAGAAATGGATGAAGCCGGCGTTATTGAAAAATTTGGTGTGCGCCCTGATCAGATTATCGACTACCTTGCCTTGATGGGTGATAAAGTTGATAACATTCCTGGCGTTGAAAAGTGTGGACCTAAAACAGCGGTAAAATGGTTAACCGCACACCCTAGCTTAAAAGAAGTTATGGCACATGCTGACGACGTTAAAGGCAAAGTAGGTGAAAACTTACGCACCGCTTTAGCACACCTGCCGCTTTCTTATGAACTTGCCACTATTAAGCTCGACGTTGACCTTGAGCAAAGCGTTGCTGAACTGCAACCTAAAGCACCTGATACTGAAACATTAAGAACGCTTTACCAAAGATTTGAATTAAAACGGCTATTAACCGATTTAGACGCTGGCGATAGCAAAGCGGATACTGCAACGACCCAAAGCAGCGAAACTGTTGCCGACTTGCCTGCTGACGTTGATACTGAATATGACATTATTCTTGATAAAGCCAGCTTTAATGTTTGGCTTGAAAAGTTACGCGCTGCTGAACTGTTTGCTTTTGATACTGAAACCACCAGCGTTAACTATATGAAAGCTAAACTGGTCGGTTTATCATTTTGTATTGAAGCCGGAAAAGCCGCTTATGTGCCTCTAACGCATGATTATATTGATGCGCCAGGGCAGCTAGCACTCGATTGGGTGCTTGAGCAACTTAAGCCATTATTAGAGAGTGAAACCTGCTGTAAAGTTGGGCAAAATTTAAAATACGATGCCAATGTACTCTCGCATTATAATATTGCCATGAAAGGCATTGCTTTTGACACTATGCTTGAGTCTTATTGTTTGAACAGTGTGGCAACGCGCCATAACATGGACGCGCTAGCAGAAAAATATTTAGCTTATAAAACCGTACATTTTGAAGATATCGCTGGTAAGGGCGCAAAGCAGTTAACCTTTAATCAAATTGAAATTGAAAAGGCCGGTCATTATGCTGCTGAAGATGCTGATATTACCATGCGTTTGCATCAAGCTATTTACCCGCAATTAGCCAAAGTGAGTTCGCAGCTATCAGTTTTTACTGATATTGAGATGCCGTTACTGCCTGTACTTGCTCGTATGGAGCAACATGGGGTATTAATTGACTGCGATATGTTGGCTCAACAAAGCCAATCAATTGGTACACGTTTAGCGGAGTTAGAGATTGAAGCGCATAATCTTGCAGGTAAAAGCTTTAACTTAAGCTCGCCTAAGCAATTGCAGGTAATTTTGTTTGAAGAGCTAAAAATACCGGTTATTAAGAAAACTCCTAAAGGTGCGCCTTCAACTGCAGAAGAAGTATTACAAGAATTAGCGTTAGATTATCCGTTACCGAAAGTGATTTTAGAAAACCGTGGCTTAAGTAAGTTAAAGTCAACTTATACCGATAAGTTACCGTTATTAGTTGGGGCAACTACTAACCGTGTTCATACCTCTTATCAACAAGCGGTTACCGCAACAGGGCGTTTATCTTCGACTGATCCAAATCTGCAAAATATTCCTATTCGTAGTGAAGAAGGACGTAAAATACGTCTGGCTTTTATTGCTCCCCCTGAGCATAAAATTGTTGCGATAGATTATTCTCAAATTGAATTACGCATTATGGCGCATTTATCTGACGACCCAGGCTTAGTTAAAGCGTTTTCTGAAGGCAAAGACGTGCATAAGGCAACGGCAGCAGAGATATTTGCCGTACCGCTTGATGAAGTCACTATAGATCAGCGCCGCAGTGCGAAAGCGGTTAACTTTGGTTTGATTTATGGTATGTCGGCATTTGGCTTAGCAAAACAACTTAATGTGCCTCGCCATACTGCACAAGCCTATATTGATAAATACTTTGAGCGTTATCCTAATGTTTCTCAGTATATGGAAGACACCCGTCAACAAGCCACTGAGACAGGTTATGTAGAAACTTTATTTGGTCGTCGACTGTATTTGCCAGACATTAAAGCAAAAAATGCCATGCGCAAAAAAGCGGCTGAACGTGCGGCTATTAACGCACCCATGCAAGGTACTGCGGCTGATATTATCAAAAAAGCCATGTTGGCAGTTGATGCTTGGATACAAGCGCACAACGATCCTAGAATCAAAATGACCATGCAAGTACACGATGAATTAATTTTTGAAATTCACCAAGATATTGTTGAGAAAACTACAGCAACCTTGGTTGAAATTATGAATAATGCCATTACCATGAGTGTGCCATTAATTGCCGAAGCTGGCATTGGAGATAACTGGGAACAAGCGCATTAGTGATATCAAAGAGGTATTGCTCTAATGTTTTGAACTTCAAATAAACAATATTTTTTATTTAATATTGTTTATTTGAAGTTAATATCTTTGCTTCACGTTCTTATTAAATAATGCCGAGTGATCCCTTCATTGTGTGTTGTTATTCAGGCCTCTACTCAGAGGCCTTTTTTTACACCATTTTTCTATTATTCAATACTCCCTCATTCGAGCTATAAGACGGGTTTTGAATGAACTTAACTGTACTTGATACGTTTATCTGTCTTAAGCCTAAGGCGTCTAAATTGCCTTAGGCGAGTAAGTGCAGGCACAAGCACTGTTGAACTTTACATTAAGCTAAAGCTCAACAGTGGAATAATATCAATTAGCTATTGTACTTATGCACAATGGCGATAAAATTAGATCCGCTTTACCAAATTTATATCATGATTGAATTGAGGAGAATATTTTGAAGAAATGGACGTTACCGCTTTTACTGACTTGTTTAGTCGCCTGTGAAGATACCGATAAGCTGCAAAGCCAAACACCTGATCGCATTATTGATGGCATCACTTTTGTTGAGCAAGTGCGAACAGTAGCGAAAAAAACGGTGATCCCATATCAAAAATATGTTTTAGACAACGGGTTAACTTTGATTTTACATCAAGACAGCTCAGATCCTTTGGTTCATGTGGATATGACCTATCACGTTGGCTCTGGCCGCGAAGAAGTTGGTAAGTCAGGTTTTGCACATTTTTTTGAACATATGATGTTTCAAGGCTCAGAAAATGTTGCTGACGACGAGCACTTTAAAATAGTCACTGAATCTGGTGGCACCATGAATGGCACTACTAACAGCGATCGCACGAATTATTTTCAAACCGTGCCAGCGAACCAACTAGAAAAAATGTTGTGGCTTGAAGCTGACCGCATGGGATTTTTAGTTGATGCTGTGACACAAGAGAAATTTGAAATACAACGTGAAACAGTCAAAAACGAACGTGGCCAAAGTTACGACAATCGTCCTTATGGGCTTTTGCGAGAACGTGTTGCGGAAGCTATGTATCCTGCAGGCCATCCTTATTCATGGCAAACCATAGGTTATATTGACGATTTAAACCGGGTTAATGTTAATGACTTAAAAGCCTTTTTTTTGCGTTGGTATGGTCCTAATAATGCCACATTAACCATAGGCGGTGATCTTAATATTGCTGACACTTTGGCAATGGTGAGCAAATATTTTGGCACTATTCCTCGTGGCCCAGCAGTAAAAATGCCTGAAAAACCCAGCTTTATACTCGAGGCTGATCGCTATATTTCTATGGAAGACAATGTGCATTTACCTTTAGTGTATATGTCGTATCCAACGGTGAGTGTTAGGCATAAAGACGAAGCCGCACTAGATTTACTCTCGAGTATTTTAGGTGGGGGTAAAACCTCATTACTTTATAAAAACTTAGTTAAAAATCAGTTGGCTGTGCAAGCCTCGGTAAGTCATCCCTGTGCGGAACTCGCTTGTACTTTTAATATGTTAGCACTTCCACATCCAGCGTCAGGCAAGACCTTGGCAGATATGGAAAAAGTGATTCGTGCTAGCTTACTTGAATTTGAACGCCGTGGTGTTGAAGATGATGACTTAATCAAAGCAAAAGCCGAAATGGAAGCTAGCTTTATTTTTGGTTTGCAAAGTGTAGCCGGTAAAGTTAGCCAACTGGCAGCGAATGAAACCTTTAAAGGCGATCCAAATTATATTGAGCAAGACATTGCCCGTTATGCCAAGGTCACCAAAGCTGATGTAATGCGTGTTTATGAAAAATATATCAAAAATAAACATGGCGTGATCATGAGCATAGTACCAAAAGGGCAAAAATTATTAGTTGCTGCGCTAGATAATTTCACACCACCAACACGGGTTATCCCTGAACGTGCGATGACTTCAGATACCGACTTACAAGTGCGTAAAGCGCAAGACGATTTTGACCGCAGCCTTATGCCGGTTGCTGGGGCAAATAAAGCTGTTGAAGTACCCAAAATGTGGCGCGAAACTTTTGCTAATGGTATGAAAATACTGGCAACACAAAGCAGCGAGACACCAACCACCTCAATGTTGATCAAAATCCCCGCGGGTCACTATTATGAAAGTAAAGAAAAGGCTGGCACAGCAGCACTTTTAGCCTCCATGTTAAATGAGTCTACCACCAAACGTAGCGCCGAAGACATGAGCAAAGCCCTGCAAAAACTGGGTGCTTCGGTTAGTATCTCAGCGGGTAATGACTATTTAGCGATCAATATAAACACCTTAACTAAGCATATAGACGCTACGCTTGCCTTAGTTTATGAAAAATTAACCGTGCCGGCGTTTTTGCCAAGTGAATTTGAGCGTAATAAAAGCAATGCCATTCAAGGTGCTATTAATGGTAAAAAAGATGCCGGATATTTAGCGTCAAATGCTTATCGCCAGTTACTGCATGGCGATAATATTGCGGCAACTTCTAGTGCGGGTTCAGAAGCTTCATTAACTAATATCGAATTAGCCGATATCAAAGCACTTTATCAAGAGCAAGTTCAGCCAAAAGGCAGTGAAATAATATTGGTGTCAGATTTAGACCAAGGTGATATTTTGCAGTCTTTGAGTATTTTTAAAGCACTGACGGGCGCAGGCAAAGAGCTGTTATTAACCTTACCCGACTCAACTACCAAGCGAGGCGTTATTTATTTAGTAAATAAAGACAATGCCACGCAGGCTGCAATTCGTATTGGTAAACGTTCACTTACTGAAGATATTACTGGTGAATACTATCGAGCTTACCTAATGAACTTTGCCTTAGGCGGGGCATTTAATAGCCGTATTAATCTAAATTTACGTGAAGATAAGGGCTACACCTACGGTGCGCGTTCGTATTTTTATGGTGATAAATTCTCTGGCACCTATACCGCGAGCGCAGAAGTTCGAGCTAATGTAACAGACAAGTCAATTGTTGAGTTTGTGAAAGAAATCACCCACTATGCGGAGCAAGGGATTAATGATGAAGAGTTAGCTTTCATGCGCAACGCCATCAACCAAAAAGATGCGTTGAAATATGAAACACCGGGTCGTAAACTCGGCTTTTTAGCACAAATTTTAGAGCATGATCTCACCGCTGATTTTGTCAAGGAGCGCAATGACATTGTGGCTAATATCAGTAAAGCCGACATTAACGCTTTAGCGAAAAAGCATTTAGTTTTAAGCGAAATGCTAATGGTAGTAGTGGGCGACGCTAAGACCTTAAAACCTCAGCTTGAAGCTTTAGGTTACCAAGTAATTAATTACGAAATTTAAACGAACGTAATGCTACTTAAGGCTGCCAATGGGTGGCCTTTTTACTTTCTGTAGTCCTGCTACTTATCTCCTGGTGAATTGTTTTATTATTTTTACAGGGAGGAAACAATGAGGAGGGATTAAGGGAAGTTTAACGACAAGTTTTTAGCTGTCAGTTGTCAGTAAGTTAAAAGAAGTTTTAAGCTTGGTCTTGCTGTGCTTCTCCTTCTGTATTTCTCCTGTTTGTCTCCCTGTGAGATGTTTTTACAGAGAGGAAATAATGAGAAGGGAATGAGCAGGGCACTTATGGATTTCATGGTGGTGAGCTTTGCTTTAAGAACAAAAGTACTCGGTATTGGTAGTGGTTTGCAGGTAAAAAATTTAGAAATAGTGTGGGTTGATAGACAGCGCTGGAAATAAGATTGTCAGTGCCTAGGCACTGACAATCTTAATTAAGGCAGTAAAATACTGGCTAAATTAGCGTTTGCTTTAATATTTTGCTGGTGTGGTTTTATTCGGTAAGGTGGCTTGCATAAACTCACGAAGATCTTGGTTAGACGCTTCTAAATCTTGATAACGTAAATACATCATATGGCCACTTTTATAACCCTTAAATGATAATCTTTCCTGCATTTTACCACTTGGGTCAATTTGGGATAAGGTATATTTAGCATCAAAATAGTTGGTGGCACCATCATAGTAACCTGACTGTATCATCACATTTAAGTACGGGTTTTGCGCCATCGCTAAACGTAAGTTTTCGCCCGTTTTATTGTTGCTCCTATCCCAAGGATGCACATTACCGAACATATTGTATTTAAGGTCGGTTTTATAATTGAGCTCTTCACGCAAATAATAATTTATTGCCGGCGTAAAACTGTGCAACCAAGAGGTTAATTCGGCATTGTAATCAGGGCTGCTACCGGTAACTTTTTCATCGATACCTAAATAGCGAGAATCTAAACGACCAACGGTTTGTTCGCGATTACGAAGTATTTCTTTCCAAAAATAAGACGCTTCAATATCTAAGTTATTACGCAAGACTTCTTGTATCGATAAACCAGAATATCGAGCGACTTGTTCGGCGATGCGCTGCTTTTCATCTTGAGCAATAAAGCCACCTTTGGCGAGCGCGGGCAAGTATTGCTCAAGGGTGAATTTTTCAATTTCAGGTAGAATGTCTAATAGATCTTTATTTTGCAAGTCATCAGCAAGCGCTTTGTGGTACCAAGCGGTTGCGGCAAAATAAGGTAAACGATTGGCTGCTTTTACTGGACCATCACGTTTGATACCAATATCAGTGGGTGACACCAAAATAACGCCATTAAGGTACATCCACTGGCGAGATTGTAGTTCTAACGCTAAGCCTGCAACACGAGTAGTGCCATAACTTTCGCCAATAAGGTATTTGGGTGACTGCCAACGATTATTGCGGGTAACAAAGGTGTTAATCCACTCTGCCAAGTATTTAATGTCAGCATTTACGCCAAAGAACATTTTCTTTTGTGCTTCTTTTGACGGCATTTTACCTTCTTTATTTGGTAAAATTCGTGAATAGCCAGTATTGACTGGGTTAACAAAGACAATATCAGCGCTGTCTAAAATGGAGAAGTCATTAGTTTTTACACCGTATGGCTGTAATGGAAAACCTTCGCTGTCGACATTAAGTACGTTAGGGCCAGTATAAGCGACATGCATCCAAACAGATGCTGAGCCTGGACCACCATTAAATGAGATGAGCAATGGCCGAGTGGCTTTGTTTTTTACATTTGCGCGTTGATAATAGGTATAAAAAAGGCTGGCAGTAGGCTTGCCCTCTTCGTCCCAAACCGGTTGAGTACCGGTAGTGGCGGTGTAATCAAATTTCTTGCCATTAACTTTTGTACTGTGAGTACTGGTGTTACTTTCATCAATGGAAATTTTGCGGTCAAACTCTGCATTTGCCAAGGGTGATAACATTAACAGTAGGCTAGCTAGCCTTATAAAATACTTAATGGTCATAATATTGTCCTTAGGGTTAAGGCGTAATTTTTATTTTGTCTCTTGAGCCTACGTCAGCATTAAGAAAAAGTCATAATTAAAAGTTAGAACGAGTATTTCTAGCGATTAATAACCTTAACCACTGATTAAAACGCGGCGTACTAAAATAAGGCTCGCCTATGTATTTAAATGAGTAAGTCAGTTTCAAAGCTTAATGATCACCTGTATGTCGGTATTTATCTTAAAGACGGTTAAATTTTATTTAACTTAATGGACTAAAGTCCACTCTATATTAGGCCTACATTGAACCTGCATTGAACTTACAAAGTGACTACTTATGGTGCTGCGGTTTTAGGTTGTTTTTCTGTTGGGCGGACTTTAGTCCGTCAACTGTTAGTTTGACTACTTAAAGTCTTACTTAAGTGGTCAAACTGTGCAAATTGCACCGGCCTAAAAAATCAGGAGCAATGCGTTAGGTAAACAACAATAAGGTGTTCACCGCTCAGACTGGCGAAGTTGTTAGGTAAGTCGATTATTTTTACTAAGTGTTGAGCAGGTAAGGTGATGACTTCTTGGCTGTGGTTTAAGGTCAGTGTTGCGTCTTTGAATAAACTATAAATAAAGCACAGGGCGCTTGTTTCAAGTAAATAATTATTCACACTTTTTTGGCAGCTTACCTTGGTATTAAAGGCGGAAGTTTGGACGATAACATTAAAGTCGGTTATTTCATTAGTATGTAAGTTGCCAACGGTTTTATTGCCACCATCAAAAGTAGCCAGGTCTAATAGCTGGGTTAAACGGTCAATTTTATTATCATTGTGTTGTAGGTTGATTCCGTCTCCGTCAATTAAAATTAGGTTACGGGTATAGCCAGTAAAACTAGAGAAAACGCCATCTTCAACCACACTTGCCATACTTAATCGCCAGTCGAAATGGTCTAAGCTGCCGCCTGGGTTTATCGCCATTTCAATGGTTTCTCCCTGACCATTCTTCCATGGTACGGTTTTAAATTGTGTGGGTTGAATAATTTCTATCATCTTGTGAATCCTGATTAAAACTGCATATTCTGCTCATTATTTAGATCATAGCGTGAAACTGAACCCGATGTCTTTGGTAAATGAGGTTTATTTAGCGATCAGACTAAAGACATAACGTGTTACTTATTTTTCTGATTTAACCTGGACAAAATAATTGCGTAACGCAAGGCGCATTGTTAGCATGCGCGCTTTCTTATCTTCATTAACTCACTATTTAAACTCACTATTTAAATTAATAAAAGGATATTATTGTGTTTAAAAAATCTTTAATTGCACTTTCTTTATTGGTATTACCTTTAACAGTTTCGGCTAACTGGTCAGCTGGCGCAGGCTATGCAGACTTATCACCTGAAAATCTTTCTTTAGGCGCTATTTATGGCGCTGTTGCTTATGAATTTGTCGAAGAGGGGAGTAAATTCTCATTAATACCTGAATTGCGCCTTGGTACCGGTATATCTGATGATAAAAATCATAGTATTAAAGTAGAAGTTGAACGTTTTATGGCACTCTCTGTTCGTGGTCAATACAATGATGATAATGGTTTTTATGTTTATGTGATGCCGTCATATGCCAACTTAGATCTGAGAGCCAGTTTCCGTGGCACGTCTGTTAGCGATGATGAATGGGAGTTTGGTTTTGGTGCAGGTGTGGGTAAAAAACTGAACGAAAAAGTTAGCGTTGAAGCGTCTTTTGAACGTTATGACACTGATGTTGACATGATAACGGTTGGTTTTAAATACGCTTTTTAAGCGCTTAAATAAACGTTATTATTTAAAAGGGAAGTCATAGTGCTGCCCTTTTATGTTCAAGACGAACGATATGTCACGATCAAATGCGAAAGCGAGACTGAATATAAAAAGCAGCGATTAACGCTGCTTTTTATAAATATTAACTTTTAAAAAGCTAATTAAATGGCTTAGGGCTTATTTTAATGACGATGCGTACTGCGACAGTGCAGTAATGTCTGCATCAGTTAAATTCGCAGCAACACCTCGCATCATACCATTAAGGTCATTATAACGTGAGCCATTACGAAATGCGTCTAACTGAATTTTTAAGTATTCAGCATTTTGGCCAGCAAGAGCAGGAAAACCAGCATTTGCCATGCCTTTACCATTAACACCATGACAGCCGGCACAAGCAGTAATTTCCATTTCGGCACTGCCACCTAAATAAAGTTTTTTACCTTTCGCATTAGCGATACCGTTGCCATCAGTGACTTTTTGATTGGCATAAAATGCTGAGATATCAGCCATATCTTGCTCACTAAGTGCCATTGCCATACCACCCATGATGGCGTTTACACGACCTGACTTACCACCAGAGGTCATGCCTAACTTAAATTCAGTAAGTTGCTTAACTAAGTAGTTAGCACTCTGCCCCGCTAACTTAGGGTACATAGGCACAAGACTATTACCGTCAGCACCGTGACAAGCAGCACACATGGCTGCTTTGCCTTTACCTGCTTCGGCATTGCCTTGCACTGCATTGGCAGTAGTGATTGCACTTAATCCTAATAAAACAGTAATGATAAATTTTTTCATTGATTTAGTCTCTGCTTGTCGTAAACACGATAAAGGGTTTACTTATAAAATTTGCTAAAATGTTGTTTTGGCATTCTACACGAATTTAATGGCTGTGAAATAATGTCATTAAAAAAATTAGTTAATACCAGTACAGTAAATTTTTTTGCTGTACTGGTAGCATAAAATCACGGCAATAAAAAGCAGCGATAAACGCTGCTTTTTATTGAGATTAAATAGCTGACGTTAGCCCATGTTGACTAATACTACTTCATTGACGCCATATATTTCGCTAACTCATCCATGTCGCTAGCTGTAAGCTTAGAAGCCACACTGCGCATCATAGTGTTGTAATCGTTATAACGCTCACCATTTTTGAATTGCATTAATTGTGCTTTTAGGTAGGCTTCATTTTGGCCGGCGACAACGGGGAAACCTGCCTTATCGGCACCTTTACCGTTAACACCGTGACAAGCAACACAAGCAGTGATTTTACGTTTTGCATCACCACCTAGATAAAGTTTTTTACCAATATCAGAACCTTCCAAATCAGCAACAATAATTTTTTGAGCGGCAAAATAGCTGGCAATCTCTACCATGTCTTGCTCACTCAATGCTGATGCCATAGGCCACATAACCGCATTTTCGCGCGCACCCGATTTAAACTCTTGTAACTGTTTTACAAGGTAATCCGCATGTTGTCCTGCAAGTTTTGGGTAGATAGGAACAAGGCTGTTACCATCGGCGCCGTGACATGCAGTACAAGTTGCGGCTTTGGCTTTACCCGCAATAACTTCAGCCGTTACCGGAGCTGATGGCGCTACTCTACGTGAAACCACGTTAGCAACGGCCGCAGTGTCAGCAAAGTAAGCGGCCATGTCAGCAATATCATTGTTAGTCATGTTACCGGCAAATTGGTTCATGGCGTAGTTAATGCGGTCTTTGTTTTTAAAATTCATTAACTGTGTGGCAATGTATTCAGGATGTTGATTGGCCAGGTTTGGATAAATTAATACCTTGCTGTTACCTTCGCTACCATGACAACCAATACATGAGGCAATATTGCGCGAAGGATCGCCTAATTCAAATAGGCTCTTACCCGCTGCAGGGTCAGGTACGTAAGCAGTAGGTGCTTTATTTGTCGCTGCGCTTGTACTTGCTTCAGTAGCGCTAGTATCTTGGCTTGCGCCATTACGCGGTAAAGCTGCAAAGTAAGCCGCCAGATCAGCCATGTCTTGTTCAGATAAACCTGCTGCCATTGAATACATTAATGAGTTTTCACGCTCACCTGATTTGAATGCTTTCAGTTGTACTACAATATAATCAGCATGTTGGCCTGCTAAATTAGGAAAGGTATCACTAATGCCAATACCATTTGCACCATGACAGCCAGCACAAGTAGCTGATTTAGCTTTACCTGCATCTGCGTCACCAGTGGCGGCTACAGCAATATTAATACTTAATAAGGTTATAATTAATGAAGTTAAAATATGTCTCATAGGAAAATTCTCAACATGCTTTTGTGTTTTTTATTGAATACATTCAATAAGCCAGAAAAATCGGGGATATTATACACCATTAAGGGTATTGAGCGGCTTGTTTAATGAAAAAAATTGCCTAAATTCTAATACAATTGCATCTTTAGTATAAAAAAACGATATAATGCGGTTTTAATTTATATCGTTGGATCTAATCTTGTCATCTACAGCCATTCATCTAAGCAAAGCGACTTTTACCCTTAGCGCACCTGATATCCGTCGTTTACCAGCCGATAGTGGTATTGAAGTGGCATTTGCAGGTCGCTCTAACGCAGGTAAGTCAAGCGCGTTAAATACCCTAACAAATCAAAGAGGCCTTGCACGGACCAGTAAAACACCGGGCAGAACTCAGTTGATTAACATTTTTGAAATTGCTGAAAATAAGCGCTTAGTTGATTTACCGGGCTATGGTTTCGCTAAAGTGCCTATGGAAATGAAAAAAAAGTGGCAAAAAGCTTTAGGCGAATACCTAGAAAAACGCGAATGTTTGAAAGGTTTAGTGATACTGATGGATATCAGACATCCGTTAAAAGACCTTGATATGGACCTAATTCAATGGGCTGTAGACGGAGAGTTACCGGTGTTAGCCTTATTAACCAAAAGCGACAAACTTTCTCAAGGCAAAGTCAGTGGGCAAGTACTTGCGGTCAGAAAAGAGCTAGCAGCATTAAATGCTAATATTAAAGTGCAGGCGTTTTCGTCATTAAAACGTACTGGCTCAGAGCAAGCAGACAAAGTAATTTGCGATTGGTTTCAAGATGAAAATCTGCAAGCCTTAAGTGAATTAGGTGAAGCGCCTTTAATCGAAGAATAAAAATAGCCAGTTGAGCAATACATTACTCAACTGATTATATTGACATAACAACCTAATAAGTCACGCCATACAGGAAGTAGGGTCAGTTTTTTGTTCCAGACAAAAACTAAGTACCGATCTCCCTGTCGGCAATGTCGCGATCACATGGATGTGAAAGATTGACTATGCACAAGCCGCTCTTAGTCATTCATAGCTCCGAGGCCAAGACATCAGTCCTCGCCCTATCCGTTGGAATAAACAACTCTTATACAAAGTCTCTTAGGTCAGTTGCCTAGCCTTATTATTCAGGTAGCACCCAATCAGGTCTTGGGAAATGGCAAGTGTAGCCATTGGGCACCCGCTGTAAATAGTCTTGATGCTCTACCTCGGCTTGCCAAAAATCACCAACGGGCTCAACTTCAGTAACCACTTTACCCGGCCACAAGCCAGAGGCATCGACATCAGCAATGGTTTTTTTTGCCATGGCTTTTTGCGCTGCGCAAGTATAATAAATTGCCGAGCGATAGCCAGTGCCTAGATCATTGCCTTGCCTGTTTTCTGTAGTAGGATCATGTATTTGAAAAAATAATTCTAAAATCTTTCGATACCCGATCACTGTATTGTCAAAGTAAATCTCAAGGCCCTCTGCATGAGTACCGTGGTTTCGGTAAGTCGCATTTTTAACATCGCCACCGGTATAACCGGCAGAGGTTTTTGTGATGCCGGGTAATTTGCGAATTAAATCTTGCATACCCCAAAAGCAACCGCCAGCTAATACGGCTCGTTCAATAGTCATATTCTATCCTTCTACTTGGGCTAAATAGGCTTCATAACCTGCAGCGCTCATATCGTCACGGTGAATAAATTTCAGTGAAGCTGAGTTAATGCAATATCGTAAGCCACCTTGTGCTGTCGGACCGTCAGTAAATACATGGCCTAAATGACTATCACCATGTGCCGAGCGGACTTCTGTGCGCACCATGCCATGGTTTTCATCGCTAAGTTCACTAACATTATTGCTTTCAATGGGCTTAGTAAAACTAGGCCAGCCACAACCCGCGTCAAACTTATCAGCTGAGGCAAACAAAGGCTCACCCGAAACCACATCAACATAAATACCCGGTGAGGTATTTTCCAATAACTCACCAGTCCAAGGCTGTTCAGTACCGCTTTCTTGTGTAACACGATATTGCTCAGCGGATAACGCAGCAATAGCATCGTTTGATTTGGAATATTGTGACATAAGATCTCCTTAGTGGTTTGATGGCGATTAATGATTTATTGCAGCAATAAATTAATGAAATATGACTCTGCTCATTACCGCTTAATAATAGACCGGAAATGTCATGATTAATTCACCATAGTATTCAAACTATATTGAGCAAAAATTCGATATAACAAGGCTTACCTAAGTTAAAGCAGCCGACTAATGTAAACCTGCTATATTTAAGGGACGATAATCGCAAATTCGAGTTTACTGAGAAGTGCGTTGTTTAGTAAGCCTTGTCGAAATATTAACAAGGAAGATAAAATGAACTTCAAATTAACCATAGCACTAATAGTCACGGTTACCGCTTTTAGCAGCTATGCTGAAAGTTGGAATGAACAGCAAACACAAGTATGGAATATAGTTTTAGCTTCATATGCAGATATCGATAAACGTGATAATAATTGGACAGATAAATGGGTAACCGAAGACGCCATGGTTTGGGGAAATAGTACCCCAATGCCTCGTGACCGAAGTGCAGTAAAACGATGGGAAAAATTCAGTTTTGAAGATGGTTCAACTAACAATGTTGCTGAATATAGCCCAACAGCCATTGTTGTTCATGGTGATACCGCCGTTGCACATTATTACTATTCTAATGGCACTACGGCTAAAAAAGGAGAGCAAAAGGTTACTCATGGCCGTTGTAGTGATGTGTTAGTCAAAGATGGCAAAGTCTGGAAATTTGTCGCTTGGCATTGTGCTGATGAAGCGAAAAAATATTAATTAATTCTGTTTGAAATTAACTCCTAGCTAATGTTGAGATGGGTCTTTTTGTTAATTTTTCAGGGTGAGAACAAAAGCTAAATTTTAGACATAAAAAAACCGATGACTAAAAGGGTCATCGGTATGTAAGCTTGGGGAAGCTAGAATTCAAAATTAATACAACAGGTTCAAACGAGAACAACTTCATTATAGAGTAACAACTCTACAAAAGTAAAGCCTTTACTCTAAAATAGTTTATTTAAATCAAAAAAAGACAGTTTTAACTGTGTGGAGGTGTTATGAAAAATGAGGATGGTATCAATAAGTGAGAATTTAGGCACTGTGTAGCTATGCATAATACTTGAGTTAAGGGTAGGTTTAAGCTCATTGTTGCCGGTGGCGACTCGTATCTGAATATTCACTTTTGCCAGACACTGTGTGAAAATTTTTTGATCACCTTTTTATTTAAATTCCTGATAGTTATGATCAATCGGTCTTAACGTTCTCAACAAACATAAAATATTTTTACTATACCTATTAGTAAGTTAATCTTTATTGGTAAGTATCATGTCAGGTTTTATTAAAGGTGTTAACCGCTCGCAATTTACCTTCTTTCCTGAATCTCTCAATGACTTTGTTAATGCTGAAAATACCGTCAGAGTCATTGATGTGTTTATTGAAGTATTGGATTTAGCTGAGTTAGGTTTCACGGGTGCGATCACCAAATCTACTGGCCGCCCTAAGTATCATCCTAGTATCATGTTAAAGCCTTATCTCTATGGATATCTAAATCGCGTTCAATCATTTCGAAGGTTAGAGATTGAAGCGAATCGTAATGTTGAATTAATGTGGTTACTTGAATTGATTGGCTCCTGACTTTAAAACCATTGCTGATTTTAGAAAAAATAATGCTAAGGGGATTAAGCATGTTTGCCGAATATTCGTTCAGCTATGTCGACAACTTCACATGTTTGATGAAGGCGAGATTGCTATTGATGGCAGTAAATTTAAAGCCAGTAACAACAAAGATAACAATTACACCCCAAAAAAAATGGCCTTTCATATTGAACGTGTTGAAAAGCATATTAGCAACTATTTAGAAAAACCAGACAGAGCAGATAAAGAGCAACATAGTCCTCAAAAAATCAAGGCAACTCAAGAAACCATTAACAACTTAAAACAGAAACTCGCTGAATTAAAAACATTAGAAAAAGAAGTTAAAGGCCACCCAGGAAAAAAAATATCGACCACGGATCCAGATTCAAGGTTGATGAAAACACAAGGTATGACGAGAGTGGTCAGTTACGACATACAAGTGCTATTGATACTAAGCATCACCTTATTGTTGCACATGAAGTGACCAACACGACTGACCGAAGACAACTTTGCCCTAAAGCTATCTTGGCTCAATACGCATTAAAAAGAAAAGACCTATCGGTTATTGCTGATAAAGGCTACTTCAGTGGCCAAGAGATCAAAGATACTCAAGACGCTGGTATGATAACACTTGTACTAAAAGGCGATACTTCGGGTAGTGATAAGAAAGGCATATTTAACCGTTCAAAGTTTACATATGATAAAGCGAGTGATGTATATGTTTGCCCCAACAATAAGCAGCTAACGCCTGGAAAAACTAAGACAAAAAATCGTGATATATACCAAATTAATTACCGAGCAAGACTTAAAACCTGTCAAGAACGCTCATTGAGTTCTAAATGTACGAAAAGTTTGACCCCAAGAAAATTAACTCGATGGGAGCATCAAGATTGTATTAATAACATCGATAAATTAATGAAAAAACGGCCTGACCTCATGCTAATAAGAAAGCAGACTGTTGAACATCCATTCGGCACTATTAAATGTTTGATGGGAATGACACATATACTCATTCGCTGATTCAAAAACGTTCGAACAGAGATGAATCTTGATATTTTGGCTTATAACTTTAAACGAAGGTTAAGCAGAATGGGAAAGGAAGACTTAATAAACGCTATAAAGGTCACAATCTAGGGCTGTAGCCTTTTCTTTTTATTTTTAATTGGACTCTCATCAAAAATAAAAAACTTATTGGTAGAATGTATTTTAAAATTATACAAACAACAATGAGTTTTTATATAGTCCGCTTAGCCATTAAAAACATTCAACATAAAACGAGGAAAAGTAAGTGTGCGATTTTGAGTGCAATCTGTAGGTTTTTTGTGGTGATTTTATAAAAACTCAATTGAATGAACTTTACTGGTTGTTTTTTGTGCACAGAGTGGAACAAGATTAGGCAAAATATCAAACGTCAACTTTCAGATCTTAAAGCTGACATAATTTTTATTTCTAAGTCGTTATGGGGCAGAAAGTGAGATATAAATATCACATAATAAAACGAATAGACTTTACTAGTAAGTTCTCAACAGGTTCCGCTGCACTTAATATCAACAATGATAAATTTTCTTCAGGTTCAGCATTGATAGGCTCCATCGACGAGATTTGACTACTTAGCAATTGTGACGACATAAAATGCTCTTTCCTACTCTCTAACCGTTGCTCAATTAAAGATTGCTCTGCATTAAGTAAGATTGCTACTCCATGATGATATGAGTCAAATATTGATTTTCTGTGTTGTTTTTTTAATCCTGAATAGGCCAACACACAACTTTTATTTTGAGACGCAAAAAGGTTTAGTTGTTTACCAATACGTTTTATCCAAGGCTTTCTTTGCTTATCAGTTAAAGGGATACCTTGTGACATTTGTTTAATGGCGTCTTCACTATGAAAAGAGTCTGCATCTAAGAAGGTAATATTAAAATGATTAGCTACTTCTTTGGCTAGGGTTGTTTTTCCGCATCCGGACACACCCATAACGACTACCAAGATAGGTGATGGTTTATTTTTTATCTCATGACTGGTTAACAATATGAGTTTCCTTATCTCCTGTATGACAGCGCAACCATTTTTCTTGATATTTTATAGTTAAAATAGCCACTTTAATAGAGCTTAGTTTATATCGTGGTTGCAATCGAACATATTGTTACATAGGATGGTTGCGCTAGCAATAGTCATTGTTAATATCGGAAATAAATAATGACAGGTTTTTTATACAAATTATCACGATAAATTAGCAATCTAAATTTTTATAACGGTACTTATAAGGGATCTCATGCAAGATATTATACAAACCCCAAGTCCATTTTTTTTACTATCTGTCGCCGCACTTTCAATCGTAGCACTACTATTACTGATCATAAAATGTCGAGTTCATGCATTTATTTCCCTGATTTTTGTTAGTTTTTTTACCGCTGTTATTGCTGGCATTCCCAGTGAAGAAGTTGTGCCAACATTAATGAGTGGCTTTGGCGGTACCCTTGCATCAGTCGCCTTATTGGTTGGACTTGGTGCCATGATAGGGAAACTATTAGAAGTCTCAGGCGGTGCTCAGGTACTAGCAGATAAATTGATAGGGAAGTTTGGTGCAAAAAAATCCCCGCTTGCCCTCGGCGTAACCTCATTGATATTTGGATTCCCAATATTTTTCGATGCGGGTTTAATTGTGATGATGCCAATAATTTTCAGTGTAGCTAATCGATTTGGTGGTTCTTTACTTATCTATGCGCTGCCTGCTGCCGGGGCATTTGCAGTAATGCACGCTTTTGTTCCACCTCACCCAGGACCTGTTGCTGCCGCTGGTTTTCTTGGCGCGGATATTGGTCTTTTGTTAATGGTGGGATTACTGGTAGCGGTGCCAACATGGTATCTGGGCTCTTATTTGTTTGGTGTATACTCTGGCCATAAATTTCACATTTCACTGTCGAATATACTCCATTCCACAGAGTCGAACTTGCAACCGATTAAACTCCCTAGATTTGCAACAGTCATGTCAATACTTATATTACCTATGTTGCTTATATTTCTTGATACCGGCCTCAATACTTTAACAGCTGCCGGTATTATTGATGGATCGAACTCATTGACTAGGGTTTTGAGAATGATGGGGAAAACCCCCATTGCGTTACTTATAACGCTGTTAGTTTGTCTTTTTGTTTTTTCAAAAGACTACGGAATGAAAAAATTAGATAGCTTATGCAGTGAATCACTTGCACCCATATGTGGTGTTATTTTGATTACCGGTGCTGGAGGTATGTATGGAGGAGTCTTACGCACCAGCGGAATTGGTGATGCCCTTGCTGGATTGTTTACAGATACAGGTATGCCGGTTATTGTGGCTGCGTTTGTTATTGCTACTTGTCTTAGAGTTGCTCAAGGTTCAGCTACTGTGGCGCTTACTACCACCGCCGCACTTATATCCCCGATGGTGGCCTCGACAGTAGGTCTGTCATCGCTTGACCTTTGCTTCATTGTTATTGCTATCGCGGGTGGTGCAACTGTATTATCCCATTTCAATGATTCCGGGTTTTGGTTAGTAAGTCGTTTACTTGAAATGGATGAAAAAACCACGTTAAGAACATGGACTGTTATGGAAACATTATTGGGAAGTATCGCCTTTTTAATTGTTTTGGTTTTAAGTTTTGTATTTTAGTATTAGACACCATAAATGTCATAACAACATATTAGCGCCAATGCGGTATTGAATTAAAAAATTTAAGGTTTTGTATGTCTATTTCTACGGATAAATCACGAAGTGCTAAGAAAATAACGTTAAAAGACGTTGCGAAAAAAGCTGGGGTAAGCGCTATTACCGTTTCTAGAGTAGTAAATGACTATGCTGGAGTACGTGAAAATGTTCGTGAAAAAGTAGAAGCCGCAATTAGTGAACTTGGTTACATCCCTAACCGATCAGCCAGTATTTTAGCTTCATCACGTTCAAAATTAATTGGTGTTTTAATTCCCTCATTATCTAATGTGGTATTTAATGATGTCTTACGTGGAATTTACGACATTACTGGCCCTGCGAATTATCAGGTGCTACTAGCAGATACTCATTATTCACCAATAGAAGAAGAAAGATCAATACGTACTTTGCTTGGACAATCTCCAGAGGGCTTAATCGTCACTGGTGGTGAACAAACTGACGCCGCTAAAGCAATGTTAAAAGCCTCTGGTGTGCCTGTAGTTCAGATTATGGATAAGGTTGAATCGCCAATAGATATTAATGTTGGCTTTTCTCATTATGATGCAGGTGCAGCCGTTGCAGAGATGTTACTTGCAAAGTCATATCATAAAATTGGTTTTATTGGCGCCAGAATGGATCCCAGAACCTGTGACCGCTTGGCGGGTTTTAAATCAGTACTAGCTGCGGCTGAGTCTTTAGATTTAAAACGCGTGATAACTAATCCACAACCCTCTTCTGTTGCCATGGGAACGGTTTTATTTAGAGAGTTGATGGCGGCCACTGCTGGTGATTGTGATGCCGTTTTTTGTTGTAACGATGACTTAGCCTTGGGAGTATTGCATGAATGTAAAAAAATGCATATTAACGTACCCAGTAAATTTGGAGTGTGTGGGTTTAACGACATTGAAATGGCAACATATGCTGAACCTTCATTATCGAGCGTGAGTGTTAACCGATACAAAATGGGTAAGCAAGCCATGGAACTGATATTTGCGCGTTTAAATAACTCAGAAATTAGTGACAATGCACAGATAAACACAGAACAAAGTTATGTAAACACGGGGTTTGAATTATTCATGCGTAATTCAACCGGATAGTGATGAAAAAGCGAAATAAATAATTCTTTAAACTAAACTAAACAAAACTAAACAAAACTATGTAATTTAACCAAGGTATTCTTATGAGTTTTAAACTAACTAAACCCAAAAAAATCAAACTCGTTAGCGCTTTATGTATTAGTTTATTAGTTGTTTCTTGTGCTGATGACAATGTAATTCAGGTAGTTGTTCAAGCAACAAATAATAGCGTATCAAACGCTGTTATCAACTCTGTTTCTGACGCTAACGCACGCTATTGCTCCGCAGGCTCTGAGGATGTTCAGCTGGATTTAGCCAGTATAAAGCTGGTTCGTGAACAGAACATTCCATTGATGTATCAAGGTTATAACAATATAGAAGGTCCTGTTTGGTATAAAGGGGCATTGTATTATTCCAATATGGGTTCACATCAACCCGATGAAGATGACTTTGTATTAAGCAATCAAACAACCATTTGGCGTTGGGTACCGGGAAGTAAGCCACAAGTTTGGATGAAAGATAGTGAGGCAGGTACCAATGGCTTAGCATTAGACAGTAAAGGTAATTTAATCGTCACTCGTCAGCTTGATGGCTCACTTTCGTCTATTGACTGGCATAGCAAAAAAATTACTCCCATGGTAAGTACATACCAAAATAAACGCTTTAATTCTCCTAATGATTTAACTATTGGATACGACGATACCGTATATTTCACGGATCCAAATTGGAATACACCATCAAATATTAGTTTAGAAAGTGTCCAAGGTGGTGGTCAAGAAGGCTCAACTGCTCCTGGGCAAAGAATTTATCGAATGACAACAAATAGTACTGAAAAAGCTAGCGTTAAAGCAACTAAGGTCACTACTTTGGTACCTGCTCTTAGTGATAAACCTAATGGCATTATGTTAACCCTTAATCAGCAACGATTAATCGTTGGCGGCTTGCAAGGTTTATGGGTATTTGATTTACATTCGGGGGAGGTTGCTAATCCTAAACAACTGCTAAATACGCCAATTGACGGATTAGGTAAAGACTGTAGTGGCAATATTTATGTGACAACCACACGAGAAACGTCAGAAAGAAAAGATGGGCAAGTGGTCGTTATATTAGATAAACAACACAAGGAAGTGGGTATATTAAAAGTACCTGGTATTCATATTGTTACTAATATTGCTTTTGGCGGGGATGACCGAAAAACACTTTTTGTGACAGGGTTAACCGCACCAATGGACGGGAATAAACTCCGTCAATGTGGTGATAAGGCTTGTTTAAAAGCTGGTATTTATACCACCAAACTTAATGTACAAGGCTTTCCTTTTTAACTGTTTTTTAAAAGGGCATTAAATATAAGTATGTAACTACCTATGGGAATTGGCGTTTTACGCTAATTCAACATTGACTGTTGTATTGTTATTTAATGTTTGATTCGACCAATGCTCATGGCGAAATGCGGAAGGGCTTCGATCGAATAACTTTTGAAACTGTCGACTAAAATAACTGTGATCAGCAAAGCCCGTATCATTAGCAATAGTGGCAATAGCAATATTGGTTTCTATGAGTAAGCGTCGCGCATTTTCTAAGCGTACTTCATTGATAAACTGTGTAGGTGTTTGACGTAAATACTTTTTAAACCTTCGCTCTAGCGCACTTATAGACAAATGGGTGATATCAGCAAGTTCTTTCAAACAAATATTTTGCATATAGTTTTTTCGCACATAAGCAACAGGTGTCTTTAAGGCATCCATTCCAGATAGTGCGAGTGATGTTTTTTCTAAATGTCGTGATATACCATAAGAGCCAATAGGTTTTCCCTGCTCATCAAGCAAAGGACGTTTTGATGTAGTAAACCAAGCGATATCACCTGATGTAGTATTGTTCATCTCTAAGCGGTTATTAACAACTTCGCCATGCATCACTTTCTGATCATCGACAGTAAACTGTTTAGCAAGATGAGCAGGAGAAAAATCAAAATCACTTAACCCGATAATTTGAACAAGTGACGTGACGCCAATATGCTCCAAAAAGAATTGATTTGCATAAACAAAACAGTTTTGTTCATCTTTTACCCAAAAAAGTACATCAGGCATCAGATCAAACATTTCAATGATTTGTTTTACACTAAATTGATTAATAAACCTATCTACACAAGCTGCCGACATAGCCACCTTACTCATACTTAAACATTGTTTTATTAGCGATTGAACACCTGAAGAAATTACAGTGTATGGGCTCAGTAAAAAAATTACAACGCCGATTTTGTTGTATAAAAAACCGATTTACTCTTAACACTTCATTGAAAAACATCATTATAGTAAATAATCACTTTTTATGCATATCTATACATTTAAGCTTGTCGTGCAAAGAGTGTTGATTTTTAAGCGTAAGTATATTTATTTGATTGAGAGTCAGTTCTAAATTGCAAATTGACTAGCGGAAAAATAAATTTCATTCGTCTTTATACATAGGAAAAGGAAATCTGGCGTTCAAGAAAACCAGGGGGAATAAGAAACAAAGTATAACAAAAAAACAGAAAGGTTTAGCTATAGACGAATGTAATAGCAGTATCGTATGCACTACACCTTGATAATAAAAAACTATAATAGGCAACATAAGCATGATGAACAATAATTATAAAACCTTTAATAAATCATTACTCGCCAAAACTATTAGTGTAATGCTTGGTACTTCAGTAATGGTGCCAGTGTTAGCAGAAGAAATTAAGACAGAAGAAGAAAAACTTGAAGTTATTCAAGTCACAGGTATGCGAGGCAGTTTATCTCAATCAATGAATGTTAAGCGTCAATCAACAGGTGTTGTTGATGCTATTTCTGCTGTGGATATGGGGCAATTTCCTGATACCAATCTCGCAGAATCTTTGCAACGTATTACGGGTGTATCAATTAACCGAGTTAACGGTGAAGGTTCAGAAGTCACCGTACGTGGCTTTGGCGGTAACTTTAATTTAGTGACCTTAAATGGCCGTCAAATGCCAGCAGCAAACGTTGGTACTATTACGGGTAACCCACAAGATAAAGGTGCAGCAGGGACGAGTCGTTCATTTGATTTCTCAAACCTTGCCTCTGAAGGCGTAAGTGGAATAGAAGTATATAAAACAGGACGCGCTGCAGGTTCTTCTGGTGGTATTGGTGCAACAATCAACATTAATACAGTTAAACCACTTGAACAAAGCGAAAATTCAACTTCTATTGGCGTTAAAGGCGTTAAAGATGAAAGTGGCGATGGTATCACGCCTGAAATAAGTGGTGTAACAACTTGGGTAAATGATGACTCAACTTTTGGTGTTTCATTATTTGGTTCATTCCAAGAACGTGACTCTGGCAGTCGACACATGAGTACTGAAGTGTACGAGTTGCGTACATATAATGGCGCAGAGGATTTAGATTCTCTGACCATCCCAGGTGCTACCGTAGTAAATGAACCGACTATTGGTCAAATTCTAGCGATACCTAGTAATATTGGCTTAGGTACTAACCAAGATCATCGTGAGCGTACTAATGCGATGCTAACGTTGCAATATCAACCAATCGACGAGCTTAGATTGACCTTTGATGCAACATATGCAAAAAATGAGAAAGAATCTACATCACTTATCGATGGTATTTGGTTTGCACGTCAATTCAGCTCTGTTGAATTTGATGGTAACCCTGTAGTGTCTACACCGGTCAAGTTTTCTGAGACAGGTGGCGCAAATAACCAAGTTATTGGTAAAGATTTCTTCTTCCAAAATTTAGCGTTAGCAACAAAAGATGAATTAAAATCTTTTGGTTTTAATGCGGCTTATGAAGTAAATGATGACTTAAGCTTAAGTTTTGATGTTGCATCTTCAGAAGCAACAAGTGGTGGTGCTGGTCCTTTAGGATTAAACTCTGTTCGTTTTAATATGGCAGGTGCAACAGCTGGTTTTCAAACAGTTGACTTTACTCAGCCAATTCCTGCAGCAAGTATCTTAATTGAAGATTCACTAAAAGGTGGCAACGGTAATGGGATTTTTGATAAAGCTGATGTTGGCTCTCAAGTCACACAAACCGATATGTCTAATCAAGTTTCAAATGTTGACCAATTCCGTATTGAAGGCCAATGGTTTGTTGATGACATTACTGTTGATTTTGGTGTTGGATATATTTCAACAGAAATGAGACAAACACGTCAAGCGTCAACTGACGCTTTAGGTGATTGGGGTGTAACAGCTCCAGGCGATATCCCAGAGGGTTTATTTGATCAAAGCTGTACAGCTTGTGCGTTTGAAGACCATGATATATCTGGCGTTGACGGTGCCGATACTCTTTCTCCAGGTGGTGCAACAATACCACTCGGTAGTGTTTCATTTAGTGGTGATCCAGTAGCACTTCTAAATGCAGTCGGTCCTGCCTATGGTGTATCTTTAGCGGGTCGCTCCATTAATACAGATGATGATAATACGGTTGAAGAAGACATTTTATCTGTATATGTTCAAGCGAATATGGATTATGACGTTGCTGATATGACATTAAATATCGTTGCAGGTTTACGTTACGAGCAAACAGATGTTACTTCATCGTCGAATCAATTTTTGCCTACACAAATAATTTGGGAAGCTGATAACGACTTTTTACCCGTACTAGGTGACACAGTAGAAACGATCAGAGACGAAAATGACTACTCTAACTTTTTACCAAGTATTGATTTTACGCTTAACGTAAACGACGACATTAAGGCCCGTGCTTCTTTTAGTAAAACATTGGCTCGACCTTCTTATGATCAACTGTTTCAGTCTACGTCAATATCACCTCAACCCCGCATAACAGCATTGGGTGGTGTAGCAACTGGTAAATCAGGTAATGCACAGTTAGATCCACTTGAATCAACAAACATTGATTTATCTTTAGAGTGGTATTACAGCGATTCAAGCCTAATTTCTATCGGTTACTATAGAAAAGACGTTGAAAACTTTGTGGGTATAGCGCAAAGTCAAAAAACATTATTTGGTTTACTCGATGCGACTTCAGGTGCGGATGGTACTACTTCAGGTGACGCAATAGCAGCATTAAATGCAGGTGGTTATGATGTTAACGAAGTTAACTTATTTACCATGTCGGCAGTTTTACAAAATCCAGCTGACTTTCCTAATGGCGCTGCAGACTTTGAAGACCCTGGTGTAAATCCAAATTTTGAAGGTGAAGTGTTTGCTGCTTATGATGTATTTGCACAAGCTGGTGATCCAGAATTACAGTTTCAAGTAACGGGTCCAGTTAACGATAAAAGTGCGGTGATCGACGGTTTTGAATTTGCATGGCAGCATTTCTTTGGTGAAACTGGTTTTGGCTATCAAGTAAACTATACTACCGTAAATGGTGATATTGGTTATGATAATGGTGGTTCTATCAATGTTGATCAATTCGCATTGGAAGGTTTAAGCGATACGGCTAACGCCGTATTAATTTATGAAATGGACGGCTTTTCAACACGTATTGCTTACAACTGGAGAGATGAGTTTTTAAGTACGACTAATCGTGGTAAAGGTCCACGTAACCCAGTATATCTTGCGGAAGCTGAGCAAATCGATATTAACGTGAGTTATAGTCCACTTGAAGACTTAACTGTAAGTTTAGATATTATTAACTTAACTGAAGAAGGTCTTCGTAAGTATGGTCGTAGTAAAAACAATATTTTCTTTGTTCAAGAAGCAGATAGACGTTTTGTGTTAAGTGCTAATTACAAATTTTAGACTTTGATTAAATTTTTCAGTTCAATCAATTAGCTGAAGATATTTATTCGATACCATTCCTCATATTTTACGTTATAAAATTATTTATGAGGATTGGTATTACCTAAGAATGAAACATGATATTAATGTTTCATTCTTTTTTTAAGGTCATTGTTCCTAGTAATTTATGGGGGTATGACACAACTTTATAATAAAGCGAAGTATGCGATGAGCAATGCAATAGTCTTAAATAATGTAGATCATAAAGATATTAAGGTTGATACACGACCTGAATCTAACTTAAATGTAAATCGTTCATTGATATACGCTACTGAAATAGGCGAATTACATAAAGAATTCCCCTTGGTTTTTCACAAAAATTCTGAAACAGGGCTCACACAGTTACACGCGATATTGGGTTTGGAAAGAGATGAAAACCTGTTTATGGGTGATAATGGTTGGACAACTCGATTTGTACCCGCATTACTTGCAAGAGGCCCATTTAGTTTAGGCTATAAAAAAGCGATTAAAGAAAATAACGCGCAACAAGATCCTGTTATTTGCATTGATATGGAAGATACTCGGGTAAATACCGATCAGGGTGAGAATGTTTTTCTTCAATTTGGTGGCGAAGCACCTTACCTAAATTATGTAAAAAAAGCACTGCAAACTATTGATCGTGGAATGCAATTTGATAAAACACTTTATACCCTAGTTAAGTCAATGGACTTGTTAGAACCCGTATCTATCAACATTAAACTCAGTAATGTAGAAGAAGTGAATTTCACTGATTATTATACGGTTAACCAAGATAAACTCGCAAAACTCGATGGCGCTAATTTAGCTGAGTTGAACCAATATGGCGTACTAAGTTTGTTATATTTTGTATTGTCGTCGATGGGGAATTTCCAAACATTGATAGCGCTAAAAAATGCAAAATCTGCAATGTATTAATCCTTTGTTAAAACGGTATATTCTAACTAACGAAGGACGTGCATGATGATAATTAACAATCAGCGTAAAACCGATACTAAAATGGTAGTAAAGGTGCTCGAAGGGATCACCCCTCAAACGATCCCTTATGATGAACTATTTTCGCATAACCAGCCTATTATTTTAAAAGGGTTAGTCAAAGACTGGCCGTTAGTGCAAGCTGGACAAGAATCAGCTCAGCAATCCTCTAATAGCGTAATGGCTCAACTCGAGCAGCATTACAATAAACGTCCATTACTTGTTTACAAAGCTCCCACTGAAAATAAAGCCCGTTTTGGTTACAACAAAAGCTGCACCGGTTTCAACTTCTCTAGTAACCGAAGCACCCTTTCCGAAGTTTTTGATGCTATACGTAACCAACTTAGCCAAGAAGAACATGATTATTTTTACATTAATTCACTCAGATTTGATGAAGGGTTCCCTACGCTTAATCAAACGAATAAATTAGACTTTGATCATGCCGAATTTAAAAATAACCAACCGGTTTCAAAAATTTGGTTAGGCACAGAATCTGTTGCCGCCGCACATTTTGATCAACCCAAAAATATTGCCTGTTGCGTAGCAGGTAAAAGACGTTTCACTTTGTTTCCTCCAGATCAAATCAATAATCTATACCCTGGACCATTAAGTCCTACCCCTGGAGGTCAAGTGGTTACCTTAGCTGATCTCAGCAAGCCAGACTTTAGCCGCTTTCCACGTTTAAAAGAAGCGCTTGATAATGCCTATATTGCAGATCTTGAACCTGGTGATGGCCTATATTACCCCAGTATGTGGTGGCATGAAGTAGAAGCATTTGATCGTTTCAATGTCATGGTGAATTATTGGTGGATGGAAGCAGACCCTTATTTAGGCAGCCCAATGGATGCATTAATGCATGCCATGATGAGCATAAGAGATCGCCCAACAAAAGATAAAGAAGCATGGAAAGCATTATTTGATTACTACATTTTTGGTGATAGCGAAAATGTACGTGCACACTTACCGCCCGAAAGTCATGGCGCGTTAGCCAATATTGACGAAAATCAATCGAGACGATTGGGTGCCATGTTGAGAAATAACCTCAATCGCTAATATTAAACTAACACAAAACTAAAATTACATTGGTGTTAATGCTTAAGCTAAGAGACAGAATATAATGACCGATTCAAAAACTAAAGTAGTTATCGCTGGTGGTGGAACATCTGGTTGGCTTAGCGCATATAGCTTAGTATCTCGCCTTGGCAGTCTATTGGATATAACGCTAGTAGAATCTGATCAGATTGGCACTATTGGTGTAGGCGAAGCGACAATCCCTACCATACGAGCGTATCATCAATTAATTGGGATAGATGAACAAGAATTTATGTCTGCGACTCAAGCAACCTTCAAATTAGGTATTCAGTTTGAAAATTGGGGGCAAGCAGAAGACAGTTATTTTCACTCTTTTGGTGAAATTGGTCAACGCTCTTGGATGGCAGAATTTCATGAGTTTTGGATGGAAGCTAAAGCACAAGGGTTTGGTGGGAGCCTTGAAGATTACTGTCTTGAGCTAAAAGCAGCTAAAGCGAATAAATTTGCCAAACAAACAGGCAAAAAAAACATTAATTATGCTTATCATTTCAATGCAACCGCATATGCCACATTTTTACGGACTAAAAGTGAAATGGCAGGTGTTAAGCGTGAAGAAGGTTTTATAGAACAAATAAGCAAAGATGAAACTGGCAATATAACCTCACTGACCTTAGGCAATGGTAAAGAAATTACAGGTGATTTTTTTATTGATTGTACTGGTTTTAGAGCACTACTTATTGGAGAAAGTCTTGACGTTGGTTATCAAGATTGGAGTCATTATCTAGCGGCAGACAGTGCGATTGCTGTGCAAACAAAAGCAGTAGAAGAACCAATACCATATACAAAAGCTATGGCTCACTCCGCAGGCTGGCAATGGCGAATTCCCCTGCAAAACCGTGTCGGCAATGGTATTGTTTATAGCAGCAAATTTTTATCTGATGATGATGCTCGCACTACGTTAATGGGAAATCTCACTGGAGAACCAATCTCTGAGCCTAGACAACTTCGTTTTACTACGGGTCGACGCGAAAAAGCCTGGCATAAAAACTGTGTTGCTGTTGGTTTATCTAGTGGATTTTTAGAGCCATTGGAGTCAACCAGTATTCACCTTGTTACGACCGCCTTACTTCGACTCATGAAAATGTTTCCCTTTGGCGGTAATACAGTTTTACTGGCTAAACAATATAATCATGAGGTAAAGTTAGAAGCTGAAACCATTCGTGATTTTATCATTCTTCATTATCATTTAACCGAGCGAGATGACAGCCCATTTTGGGATCATTATCGTTCCATGGAAATTCCTGAATCGTTGGCTCATCGAATGGCTATTTTTAAAGAAAATGGTTATGCATGGCTTGATGATATTGGCTTATTTAGAGTGGATTCTTGGGTGCAAGTAATGATGGGACAGGGCATTATGCCTGAGCAACATCATAAAGGTAGCTGTGTTCTGCCTACTGAAGGGTTAAAAGAGCAAATGACGGTACTCCGAAATAGGGTTGCAAACGCGGTTGCTCAATTACCACAACATTCAGACTTTATTAAAAAATACTGTCCCGCTAAAAGTGACTAATTTACCAAAAGTAGATGTTACTTAGCGGAGCATAAATGATTAACAACTGAATTCAATTGATATTAGAAGATAAAATGAAAACGAGAATTGTGATTGTTGGTGGTGGTACAGCAGGTTGGTTAACGGCAGGTATTATTGCTGCTCGTCATTATATAAAAGATTCTCCAACACAGAATACTCAAGTTACCCTTGTGGAATCGCCAGATGTTAAAAATTTGGGGGTTGGTGAAGGCACATGGCCAACTATGCGAGATACCCTTCGCCAAATTGGCATTTCTGAGCGTGAGTTCCTCTCTTGTTGTGACGCGAGTTTTAAACAAGCCTCTAAATTTGTCGGTTGGTCTCAGGGGAAAAATGAGCATTATTATCATCCTTTTACGGCACCTTCCGGTTATGGTGCGTTAAGCATGGCTGATCACTGGTCAGCATCAACGAAAGATATAGATTTTGAACGTTGGGTTTGTGCACAAGGGGCTATTTGTGACAAAAATCTAGCGCCTAAACTTCCACAAATGCCTGAATATGCTTTTAGTTTGAATTATGGCTATCACCTTAACGCAGGTAAATTTGTTAAAATGCTTCATCAGCACTGTCTTGATAAGCTAGGGGTTAGTTATATACAAGGGCATGTTGAGCAGGTTCTACCTGCAGAAAATGGCGATATAGCTTCACTTATATTAACGAGTGGCGAGCAAATGTTGGGCGATTTATTTATCGACTGCAGTGGCTTTGCTGCTATTTTGATTGGCAAACATTATCAAGTCCCTTTTAAGTCACAGCAACATATTTTGTTTAATGACACGGCATTAGCGGTTCAAGTCGAGCATGTTGATAATCAAACACCTATCGCTTCATGTACTGTCGCAACCGCTCAAAACAGTGGTTGGATTTGGGATATTTCGCTGCAAAATAGACGAGGAATAGGTCATGTTTTTTCGAGCGATTTTACAACTTCAGAAAAAGCAGACGAGACGTTGTATAGGTATTTGAAAAACGATCCCTTTATTAATTCACAAAATATCACCTCTCGAAAAATTAAGTTTACTCCAGGTTATAGAGAAAAATTCTGGCATAAGAACTGTGTAGCTATTGGTGTTTCAGCGGGTTTTGTTGAACCTTTAGAAGCTACTGCTTTGGTATTAATTGAAAAATCAGCTGAGTGGATCAGTCAGCAACTTCCGCGAGATGGCAGTGCTATGAAAGTTTTGGCGAAAAGGTTTAATCATTTAACCTTGCAAAGATGGCAAGAAATCATCGATTTTCTTAAGTTACATTACCTACTATCGAAACGAACAGACAGTGCGTATTGGCAAGCGCATCAACAAGTAGAGTCAATTCCCGAAAGTTTACAGGAATCATTGCAACTATGGCGTTCACAAGCTCCAGGGCTTTATGAGACAAATCAACGTTTTGAACTGTTTTCGTCAGCAAGTAAGCAGTACGTTTTGTATGGTATGGGCTTCAATACAATGAAACAAACATTAGCTCAGAAAGAAGCTTCGTTAATAAAGCGTCTACTCAACGAAACGCGTAATACTACTGAGCAATTGTTCAATGCATTGCCAACGAACAGGGAGTTTCTCTCTAAAATAAGGCAAAAATAAATAGAGTTATTTATGAATCGATACTCATTTATTAAAATAAATTCTGGTTACCTTCGTTCAGTCTTTAGCTGAATACTTGATCGATTTGATGATAACTTTTTCTGCTTCTTATAACTGTTTAAGAATAGTGGACACACCACAAAATCCCCCCAAAGTATCGCGACTATAAAGTCGATACGCTCAATTGCTTGGATCTGTTGAACAAGTAATATTTGCATCTAAGTATTATTCAATTTATATAAACACTAAAGTCCGTAAAAATAACTCATCAAAAGAAAGTAATTGATTGTCTTGTCTCTTTTTCAACAAATAAAAAACCAACAAAAAATAAACAACGCCGATTTTGTTGTATAAAAAACCGATTTATTCTTAACACAATATTGAAAAATGTCTCTATAGTAAATAAACAGTTCTAGTAGATGTTTTGGTTTTAAGTTTGAGCAAAATAGCGTGACTGCATAACCATAATATCTATTTAAAAAGAGTTAATTATTATGCGTAAAATTAGAATGGGAATGGTGGGTGGTGGAAAAGGCGCTTTTATTGGCGCTATTCATCGTATAGCTGCACAACTAGATAACCAAATTGAGCTAGTTTGTGGCGCGTTTAGTTCTGATCCTGACAATGCAGTTTCATCAGGTAAATCACTGTATTTAGATGAAGATAGATGCTACCGCTCTTACCAAGAGATGTTTGAGACAGAAGCAAAGCTAAGTGATGATAAACGTATGGATATGGTGTCTATTGTCACGCCTAATCATCTGCATTTCCCTGTTGCTAAAATGGCCCTTGAATATGGCTTTCATGTGATGTCTGATAAACCGGCAACGGTTGACTTAGTTCAAACCTTGGCGTTGAAAGAAATTATTGAACACACTGGGTTATTGTACGGCTTAACACATACCTACACGGGTTACCCTATGATAAAAGAAGCTAAAGCGCGCATTAAACATGGGCAATTGGGTAATATTAAAAAGGTTGTTGTTGAATATCCACAAGGTTGGTTAGCACATAAAAAAGATGAAGGCAGTAAACAGGCTTCATGGCGATTAGATCCTAAAAAGTCAGGGATTAGCTGTTGTATGGGGGATATTGGCGTACATTCTGCCAACCTCGCAGAATACGTGACAGGTCTTGCGATAACGGAAATTTGTGCTGATTTATCGAGTAGTGTTACCGGACGAATACTTGATGACGACGGCACTGTATTGTTACGTTTTAATTCAGGTGCAGAAGGTGTTTTACTGGCGAGCCAAATCTCAGTGGGTGAAGAGAATAGTCTTAAATTACGTGTATACGGTGAAACAGCAAGTATTGAATGGTCACAACTTGAACCTAACAGTGTTTGGATGAAGTTTACAGATAAACCGAGTCAGTTGATTCGTGCCGGCGTTGGTGGAATGGATGCTATAACACAAGCAAACATGAGAACGCCTGCAGGTCATCCAGAAGGTTACCTAGAAGCATTCGCTAATATTTATACGCAGTTCTCATATCAAATACGCAGAAGATTATTCCCCAGCACGTGTAATAAAGAGACTAACGACCTTGTTAGCATTAATGACGCCGCTATGAATGATGTCCCAGGCATAGAGTCTGCAGTAAGGGGTATGGCCTTTATTGAGAATGTTGTGGCTGCGAGTCAATCTGAATTGAAATGGCACCCTTTTTTATTAGTACCACAAAACATTACTATTCCAAACAAACTAAAAAAAGCATAAGGAGAATTTCATGGGAAAATCAATGAAAAAAATTAAAGGTCCCGCTATTTTCCTTGCACAATTCATTGGCGATGAAACTCCATTTAATGACTTACCATCATTATGTCAATGGGCTGCGGGGTTAGGGTATAAAGGTATTCAATTACCCACGGACCCTAAACTTATCGACTTATCGAAAGCGGCAATCAGTCAAAGCTATTGTGATGAAATAAAAGCGATAGTGGCTGAAGCTGGTTTAGAGATCACTGAGCTTTCGACACATCTTCAAGGTCAACTGGTCGCAGTACATCCTGCTTATGACAAAATGTTCGATGGTTTTGCACCTGAAGCGTTACGAAATAATCCTTCAGCTAGAACAGAATGGGCGATAGAACAACTGAAATGTGCGGCGAAAGCGAGTGAAAGACTCGGTTTAAAAGCTCATGCTACTTTTTCAGGTGCATTGTTGTGGCACACCTTTTATCCATGGCCACAAAGACCTCCCGGTTTAGTTGAATTAGGTTTTGAAGAATTAGCTAATCGCTGGTTACCTATTCTTGATGCATTTGATGAAGCGGGTGTTGACGTTTGTTATGAATTACATCCAGGTGAAGATTTACATGATGGCGCAAGCTTCGAACGCTTTCTTGAAGCGGTAAATAACCATCCTCGCGCTAATATTTTATATGATCCAAGTCACTTCGTTTTACAGCAACTCGATTACCTTGCTTTTATCGATATCTATCATGATCGAATTAAAGCCTTTCATGTTAAAGATGCCGAGTTCAATCCGTCAGGTCGCAGCGGTGTGTACGGTGGTTATCAATCTTGGCAAGATAGGCCAGGACGTTTTCGCTCCTTGGGCGATGGTCAAATTAACTTCAAAGCCATTTTTAGCAAACTGACTCAATATGGTTTTACGGGGTGGGCTGTGCTCGAGTGGGAGTGTTGTATTAAACATCCAGAAGATGGTGCTAAAGAAGGGGCGATATTTATTGCCCAACATCTTATTAATCCAACGGACAAAGCCTTTGACAATTTTGCTGCCGTAGCTACAGACAATAATGTTAATAAAAGCCTTTTAGGGCTGAAATAAAAGAGCAAGACTATGACTGTAAATAAAACAATAAGCGCAAAGAACTCATCCAGAATATTTACCATTTGTTGTTTAGCTTTGCTTGTTACTTCAATGACTTTTGCAATACGGGCAGGTATTTTAAGTCAACTAGGTGCTGAGTTTTCGCTTAACGATGGTCAGCTTGGTTGGGTAAACGCCATGGCTTTTTTAGGTTTTCCTGTCGCTATGATGATAGGTGGGGCTTTATATAATAGCCTTGGAGCTAAAAAGTTACTGATAATTGCCTTTGTATGTCACTTAGCAGGTCTACTGTTAACTATATCAGCAGAAGGATTTTGGGGCTTACTCATTTCAACCTTCTTTATTGGTTTTGCTAATGGCGCAGTAGAAGCTGGTTGTAACCCATTAATTGCTGAAACGTATCCAGATAACAAAACTACAATGTTAAATAGATTTCATGTTTGGTTTCCTGGAGGAATCGTTGTAGGAGCGCTTATTTCAAAAGCGATGACCGATGCGAATTTAGGTTGGCAATTACAAATTGCGGTCATGCTAATTCCTGCCATTTTATATGGCGTGATGACGTTAAAACAGCACTTTCCAGAAATTGAACGTATCAAAGGCTCTACCCGTGACAATGTAAAAGCATTATTTTCACCGCTATTCATTTTTATGGCGATTTGTATGACATTAACAACTACCGCCGAATTGGGCACACAGCAATGGATTGAAAGGATTTTGGGAGCATCAGGTGCATCTCCTATGCTAATCATGGCACTAATTACCGGATTAATGGCTGTAGGACGTTATTTTGCAGGCCCAGTCATTCATCGTCTCAATCCTGTTGGCGTGCTTCTATTTTCTGCCATTGTTGCCACTGTGGGAATATATTCAATGAGCATTGCTACTGGTTCAATGGTTTATTTTGCCGCAATATTATTTGCGATTGGCGTGATGTATTTCTGGCCAACCATGGTGGGATTTGTTGCAGAGAACATTCCAGAAAGTGGTGCTTTAGGCATGTCGATGATTGGTGCTGCAGGCATGTTTGCCTTAAGTCTATGGAATCCTGTTATTGGTAGCTGGATAGACAGTGCGCGTGAAAGTGCCAATGCTTCAGTTATACCAGGCATAGATCCAGAGCTTGTAGCAGGCCAAAGCGTACTCGCTAATCTAGCTTTTTTCCCCGCGATACTCATCATCGCTTTTACATTTTTATACTTATATATGAATAAAAATAAGTCACAGACTGTTGTGACTGCTGATATTAATTAAAAATAGGTTAGGGGGGGGGATTATGAATAATGATATTACATCAACATTAGTAACAACGAATGAAAAGTCCAGACGAAATTTTCTAAAGGGCTTCACTACTATGCTTGGCGGCATTACTGTTGGTTCACTATTAACAGGTAATGCTATCTCTGTTGCGATGGCCTATGTACCAAACAGTGACAGTATTTTAACTGACGGTAAAGTCTTTAATAAAAGCCAATTAATGCTACTTAAACAAATATGCTCAATTGTTATTCCAAAAACAGATACTTTAGGCGCCGCAGAAGTTGATACTCATGGTTTTATTGATAATCAACTTTTTCATTGTCATACCAAAGAAGAACAAAAAACGGTGTTAGCATTATTAAAATTGGTTAATGAAAGTGCTAAAAAACAGTTATCAATGTCTTTTATGAAGCTAACGTCTGAGCAACAATTTCAACTGTTGAATGACTTTGATTTGGGACAACAACGTTTTAATCAAACTCAGCGTGACGATTTTAAGTTGTTAAAACAATATATTTGTTTTGGTTATTACACTTCGGAAGTAGGGGCAACACAAGAGTTACGTTATGACCCAGTTCCGGGTGGCTTTCAAGGTTCAATTCCTTATAAAAACTTGGACCCTTCATGGGCTACCAGAGGTTTATTTAATTAATAAGCCTTAGCTCAATGTATAGGAGTTAATCCCATAGAGTGCTTAACACCTCGGTCAGTCTATTTGATATGAGATAATCATAATGAAAGAACAAGTATATATAAATAAAACTAGTGAAGTTTATGATGCCATTGTTATTGGGTCTGGGATCTCCGGCGGTTGGGCAGCAAAAGAATTTTGTGAACGCGGTCATAAAACCCTAATGATAGAACGTGGCCGTGTTGTCGAGCATCGTAAAGATTACACCGGTGAAAATACACCAATGTGGAAGCAAGAACTTCGCGGGCGTGTCGATAATATTTTAGTCGATCAACAACATCATATTCAAAAGCAATGTTACGCTTTTGGTAATACCACTAAGCACTTTTTTGGTAATGACCGCGACCTACCTTACACCACCAAAAAAGGTACTGAATTTTCTTGGATACGGGCAAATCAGTTAGGCGGAAAATCTTTATTATGGCATCGACAAACCTACCGTTTAGGTGAGTATGACTTCAATGCCAATAAACTAGATGGTCATGGAAATGACTGGCCAATTCGCAGCAAAGATATTGAAAAATGGTATTCACACGTTGAGATACATGCAGGTATAAGTGGCTCTAAAGAAAATTTACCCAATTTACCTGACAGTGAATTTTTGCCTCCATTTGAAATGACGTCGCCAGAAAAAGCGATACAAGCAAAACTTGCTGAATTATACCCTGAACGCCCTTTAATTATGGGGCGTACGGCTCATTTAACTCAACCTTCAGAATTACATGTGTCACAAGGTCGAGTAAAGTGTCAGGCACGAAATGAATGCCATGCTGGTTGTTCTTACGGTGCTTATTTTTCTACGCAAAGCTCAACTTTACCAGCCGCGGCAAAAACAGGTAATTTACACATTGCGCCCAACAGTGTTGTGCATAGCCTTATTTATGATGAAAAAACTAATCGTGTTAAGGGTGTACGAGTCATTGATAACGATGATTTAAGCGAACGGGAATACTTTGCTAAAGTTATTTTTGTTTGTGCATCAACGATTGGTTCAACCCAAATACTGATGAATTCCGTCTCTAAAAAGTTTCCTAACGGCATTGCTAATAGCTCAGGTGTACTTGGTCATTATTTAATGGACCATAACTACAATTCTGAAGCTTCTGGTGATATTGACGGTTTTGAAGACGAGTATTATTCTGGTCGAAGGCCTTCAGGCATAATGATACCTAATTTCTATTATAAGCAAAATCCTAAACGTGGTTTTCTAAGGGGCTATGCCTTAGGTGGTGGTGCATATCGAGAAGGATGGGATTCTCAACAGCATCAGGATGGTTTAGGTGCTGAGTATAAAAATAAACTGAAGCATGCAGGTAAATGGCGTTTTCGTTTATTTGCACAGGGTGAAATGCTACCTAGGTTTGAAAACCAGATGCGTCTACATCCAACATTAAAAGATAAATGGGGTATTCCTCAAATAGAATTCGATGTGAGGTTTTCTCAAAACGAAAAGTTAATGATGGAAGATGCCACAGAGCAGTCGATTAATATGTTGAAAGCGGCTGGATTAACAAATGTTTTAGGTAATTCGAAGCACGGACCTCCGGGCCTAGCCATTCATGAACTAGGTACAGCACGTATGGGACGAGATCCTAAAACATCGATACTGAATGGTTTTAATCAAAGTCATGATATTCCTAATTTATTTGTGACTGACGGTGCCAGCTTTTGTTCTTCAGCAGTACAAAACCCTAGTTTAACCTTTATGGCATTAACCGCCAGAGCTGTTGATTTTGCAGTAAAAGAACTAGCTGCTAAACGAATATAGTGGTTAACACTATAGTTGTTTAGCATGTGAATAAAGAATTTAACAAAGTAGGAATAAGAATGAAAATATTTAAAATTATAACACTTTCCGCAATTATCGCTCTGTCATGCTTTACGCAAGCACAGGATAATAAAATGCAGAACAAGGTACAAACCTACCAGGAAAAGGCAATACCCAAAGTAAGCGTACAATTATGGTCAGTAAAACATGAACTAAAAAGTGATTTTAAAGGCACATTAAAGCAGATTTCGGCTATGGGATTTGATGGTGTCGAGTTTGCTGGTGATTTTGGACCTTATAATGATGATGCTAAAGGACTTAAAGTTTTTCTAGATGGTTTAGGCTTACAAGTAAGTGCGGCACACATTAACTTTACTGCTTTTGATGTAAAACATTTTGATAAATCAGTGGCTTTTTATAAAGCGTTAGAAACCGATACACTCATTGTTGCTTGGGATGATAGAGGTTGGGACAGTTTAAAAGTAGATAGTTTAATTGCGGATTTAAATAATTTATTTACCAAGCTTAAAGCTGAAGGCTTTCATTTTGGTTATCATAATCACGAGCAAGAATTTGATGATTATAACGGTGCGACATTTTGGGATCATATCGCTAAATCAACCCCGAAAGATTTTGTTTTACAAATGGATGTTGGTTGGGTGACACTTGCGGAAAAAGACCCTGTTGTATATATCAATCGTTATCCAAATCGCACATCAACCACACATATCAAAGCAAAACTTCCAAGAGACGTAGCAGCTAAAATGGCCACTAATGGTAAACGTCAGATCGTTGGGGATGATGTAACTGATTGGGCCGCCGTTTTAAAAGCAGATATAATGGTTGGTGGTACAAAATGGTTTGTTATAGAGCAAGAAGAATATCCAGATGGTTTAACACCACTTCAAGCGGTTAAATTATCAAAGCAAGGTTTGGATAAAGCGATTATAAACTTGTAACTAGTAAAATTAGGTCAGTATATAATCTGGCCTTTTCACCGTTTATTTCATGTGATATCTTAACACAAGTTCATATTTCCTGCTTAAATATATTATTGAAAATCGGAATGGCGTACAGCTAACACATCACATTTTCCTTATCTAAAACAAAAGTAGAACCAGAAAAATTAAAAGCTCAAGAGGCTAATAAAGAAGAGAGTTCATATTCTTTGTTATTCAATGCGAGCAATACGTTTTTTAAGTTGACGAATTTCAAGTTGATCTGGCGTTTATAGCATCGCTTTACTCGTGAGGCCATTACGTTCATTTTTAATTGATGAACCCATTTATCTAATGACGAATTACCTACATTCATCACTTGAGCTACTTTAATGATAACGTATTTTTTATCAAGGACTAATTGAGCACATTCAAGTCTGAATTTTGCTGTGAAATTGGGTTTGGTTCTTTTTGTCATAGTGTCACCTAAAGTTTGATGAGGTGCATAATAACACCTCTAGTTAGGTGGCCAAATTAACTATGTCACTACAGGTTTTTCCGATTAAGCGACAAAAAAATTAATAGCTTACAACGCTGTTCGCTGGCCGACTGGGGGCATTTACTATTTAATATGCCCGTCTTGTTAAGCGTCGCTATACAATTAACTTTCCCTATTGACACACACCGTTTTTTTTAAGTGGAGCCAATGAAACTGAAGCATCCCAAATTCTCTCCCAAATACTGCCAAGCATACTGAAATCAGGTCGTTCACTCACCTTCTCAACCTCGCTTTTAACAATCCCTTTGCTAGTTTGTTCGCCGAGAATAAAATTGAACACATAACGGCATTCCACACCCATACGTAAATCAGATAAAACAATATTCTGTTCTTCTGCTTTGACTGAATAAAAGCCTTTAGTGAACCATTGAAGCCTCTGTACATCCCATTCATCTTTGATATTAGTAAGTAGAGCATCTGACGAATGATAGGCCTCTAAACTTACATCTGATGCTAAGTCAAACACAGAGAGATAACCCTCGTAATATTGACCGTCTGACATTACCAATACCCGCCAAAGTAAGGTGGAAAAAGGCGCAGGGGTACTCAAATAATGGTCGACTTCTATCTGCCTATCATTCAGCGCAATTGCTACTTTTTTGTCGATATAAAATTTTGCGCTTAAAGACCAAAAAATATAAAGGCAGCTTATGGCTAATGCAAAATGATTGATTTTTGCGATCTTTGCTGGCTTGATTCTGGGCAAAAAAATAACAACAAACGCAAACAATAACGGCAAGGTATACATGGGGTCAATAATAAATAAATTAGAGGCTGCAAAGGGATACTCAGTGATAGGCCACAACAATTGTGTACCATAAACCGTGAAGCTGTCTAAAATCGCATGAGTAGATAAACAAAGGAAAACTAGCCAAAACCAGTGTTTCTTATAAATTGCTGTAGCTTGATGATATTTGATTAGTAGCCAGACAATAAAAGGACTGATTAACAAGTGTATTAACAGCGAGTGACTAAATCCTCGATGGTAAGTAAAAGCTTCTACTTCACCACTGTATGGCAGGAGAACATCTAAGTCAGGCAAGGTCCCTAAAAGAGCACCATAAATGGCGGCTTTGTGGCCAACTTTGTTGCCTAATACCGCATAACCAACCGCACCACCTAAGACAACTTGTGTTAATGAATCCATAATGACCTTGTTAATTTAACCATGATTAACCTTTTACTACGCTTTAACCCTTAATGCTAGATCAGTTAATACAGCCACTTTCTATGTTATGAGCGATAAGCTATCTCTATAGGCTCACTCAAGCTTTGAATTAGCGACCTGTTTTTTCGACAACATAAAAAATAGGTTTTCTTCTCTGCTCAAGCAACATAATTTGATTAGTTGGATTAAATGACAAAAAATTAATAGCTCATAACTGTTTTGAAAAACACCAAGAATACAAAGTGCTTATTATCCTTTGAGGTTGAATATCAGAAATGATAACTGAAGGGTGATTTTCAAAAATAAGTTAATATGTCTATAGTTTTTTAAAACCTCACTGTCGTATATGAAACTAATCTTAAATATTATTGCTAGCCACAGATAAGATAAGAGCTAGGTGTTTTACACAACCTTTACTCATACCAGGTAATCGACTATTTAGACAAGAACGCTTACATTAAACAGATAAATTATATTCACACCACTTGCTTCACTTACGTTGTCAATTTGCTCAACCATGGCATATAGAACAAGGTTCGATAGCATTTAAGCTTACGAACCTTATCAACCTGAAAGGTTACTCCATTTCTTCTAAACGAACGCCACGGGTTTCTTTGATATATTTCACAACAAAGAAAATACTGATAAACGCAGATATGGTGTACAAACCGTAAGCGCCTGCTAAACCAATTGAGCCTAATATAATAGGGAAGGTCATGGTAATGGCAAAGTTTGCTATCCATTGGGCACTAGCGGCAATTGCTAAAGCGGCACCGCGAATACGATTATTAAACATTTCGCCTAATAATACCCAAACAACTGGGCCCCAACTTAAGCCAAAAAACACGACAAATAAGTTAGCAGTAACCAAAGCGAAAGTTCCCATCGCATCCGATAATGCTACCTTACCTAATTCATCAAAGCCTGCACTACCAAAAATAAAGCTTAAGATACCTAAACTAATAAACATACCGATACTACCGACTAATAACAACGGCTTGCGGCCAACTTTGTCTATTAAAGCAATGGCAATAAAGGTTGAAATTATATTGGTTGTTCCCGTCATTACATTGATTAAGAGCGATTGCGACTCATCAAAGCCTGCCGCTTGCCATAGCTCAGCGCCATAATAAAAAACAACATTAATACCAACAAATTGCTGAAAAACAGAAAGTGCAATACCGACCCAAATAATAGGATGTATATTCTTTTTACCATCAATAAACAAATCGGCAAGATGAGTTTTCTTATTGCCGTGTAATGATTTTTTTACTTCATCAACAAGCTCGTTTTCGGTGCCAGCTGATATTTTTTTAAATACACCATGTGCTTGTTTTATATTGCCTTTTGCGACTAAATAACGTGGTGATTCTGGAATAAACAACACACCAATTAAAAACAATGTCGCTGGTATTAATTCGACCCAAAACATCCATCGCCAAGCTGATAGGTCGAGTAAAAATGAATTTCCTGCGCTTCCTGCTGATGAGGCGATAATATAATTACTTAAAAATGCGGCAAATAAACCTAGTACTATCGCGAGTTGTTGAAGAGTCGCTAAGCGACCACGCAATGCAACAGGTGCAACTTCTGCAATATAAGCAGGCGCTAAAACAGATGCAGCACCAATACCTAAGCCGCCGATGAGTCGATAAAAAATAAACTCAAGAGAAGTATCTGATATACCTGAGCCAAAGGCACTGATAGCAAATATTATGGCGGTAACAATCATGATGGGTTTACGGCCAAAACGGTCAGAAATCGGTCCAGCCATTAATGCGCCGACGGCACAACCTAATAGAACAGAGGCGACATTAAATCCGGTTGCCACATCATTGGATTGAAAAGCATTGCCTAACGCTGTCACTGTGCCATTGATAACGCCGGAGTCGAAACCAAAAAGAAAACCACCTAAAGCAGCGACAGAAGAAATAAAGAGTACATATAAAACCGAGGAATTAACTTCTTCTGGTGTTTGTTGTGTGCCATTTAAACCAGCTAAATGTGTTTGTTCAGTCATGCTATTTCCTTTATTGTTATTGTTATTGTGTTAATTTTTTAATTAAGCGCTTGAAATAAAAAAAACCATTATTTTGCATAATGGTCAATCTATAACTGTGGTTTAAAGGCTTTTTTTGAAGGCTTAATATGAAAAGCTAAGCCTTTGGTTTTTATGTAATGCAAGCATTAACCAGCATATTTTAAGATGATTTTATGTGGGCCAACTTTTTGATAGCTAATATTAAAATTACGCGTCAGTACATCAAGTAAGCCAATTACATCGCCTGTTTTAAACATACCAGCGACTTGTACCTTTTGAAGTTCTTTATCATCAGCTAATTCAAATTCTATATCAGTGTAGCGGCTAATCTCTGCCATTGTTTCTGCAAGCGACTCACCACGAAATATTAAATTTCCCTGACGCCAGCTTAAGTTAGCCGCCATTTCTATAGGGTCTACTTTTATGACTTTCTCTTGTGTTTTACCCGAGATGTCTAAGTCGACTTTTTCGCCTTTGGATATCGCCATCGAATTTTTTGGTAGTCTTTTTACTATCTGCTCAATTTCATCGCCAAGGGCATTATCTTTTTGTGCAACCAACACTTTACCGTCAGTGACAATCAATTCGACTAAGTTATTACGCACTTCGACGTTAAAAGCAGTCCCCACGGCTTGAATAACCTTACCACCAACAATAACACTTAAGGGCCGTGCAGTGTCGTGTGCCACATCGATATGAATTTCACCACGTAGTAGCTCAATTATTCGAGAGTTTTGGCTATATTTAACTTGTACAAAACTATTAGTGTTAAGCACTATTTTGCTGTTGTCAGGTAAATTAATGGTATTACTTTCACCAATATTTGTTTGATAACTTGCCTGCATTGCAACGATAGCAGATGTGCTTTGGGCAAAAGGTAAAAGGTTGGAGCCACTTTGATAAAGCATGAGTGTTAATGCGACAATGAATGAAGCAGCCATAGCGGCAATGGCATTTCTTGTTTGTTTTTTCTTAATGTTAGCTTGTGGAAAAATATCAGATAAACGACTTAAGTGGTCCATTTTGTCCCACATTTGCGCTACTTCAAATAATACTTCAATATTTAAAACATCAGTCGATAACCATTCAGTTAGCTGCTTTTTTTCTAATGTAGTTAAGCTACGATCTAATTTGGCGATCCAATCGCTAGCATCATTTAAGCGAGTTTCTTCTAACCGCTCAGCAGATTGTCGTTGAGTCGATTTTTTATTAATTTGATGAACATTATTCATGAGTGCCTCCAGCAATACTTTGAGAAGTGCTAGCAGAAGATTTACTCTCTAGTTTATTAATGTTTCGCATAAAGAGCGTGCAACGCTTCATGCCGGTTGCTATATGTTTTTCCACGGTACTTTCACTAAGGCCTAATTGAGCAGCGATCTCACGCTGCGAATATCCATACACTTTTTTTAATACAAAAACTTTGCGACATTGTGTGGGTAATTGTCTGACGGCTTCGCAAAAGTGCGAAAATTCATTGTTAATTAAGGTGTTTTCATACATTTCATCAACGTCATTTGATAATAAACACTCCAAAGCTTGCAGATCGTCAACACGGTCAACAAGTTTAACACCGGCTCTTTTTTGATAATCTAGCGCTAAATTCCGTGCCGTTCTATACATAAACGATTTTGGTGAAGTAATATTTTCTTTATTTTCTATTTGGCAAATACGGACATAGGTTTCTTGAACAATATCTTCAATTTCATCCGGAGGAACAATGCGAGATACCACGCGAGAAATACTTTTTCTCGATGCTAAATATATTTTGTAAAATAAGGTATCGCTCGACATTAGGTTACTTCTATTTATGATTGTAATTTTTGATAATGTTCTATAGTTAACGTTTGCTGTGTAAACCATAAAGTTACCTTAGTAACAACTAAGACGATTCATGTTAAAAAATCCGCTATCGATAAATAACATATTACAACGTATCAACAAATATTTACTTTTAAATGTGTTTTACAAAACTCGCTGCTATTGAATCTATTCAGCGCTTGTAATTCAGCGTAGAGTTGAATATGGTCGATCAGATGTAATTTAGTTGTGACAAACAAAATATACACAGTAACGTTAAACAAGTCTAAAAATCATTGGGTGGCCGCTTGAATTATTAGTCTCTTTAAGTGTTTAGTGTGTATTTTTGTTTTATTCGACTTTCGTTTTTTGCCAATAAAAAGAACCATAAAAATTAAATAAGGCTTAAAAAAATTAATGATGGGTTTGCTCTCAAAAAATAATTTAACCATAATTTCTAAATCCTTATGGAGGAAAAAAATAGACCAGTCGTCTTTGTTTTATTTGTGGCGAAAATCTATACATGTGGGATATTGGAAAGTTAAAGTACATTTTTTCTGTATTGTTATGCTTTTTAGCCTACCTAGTTGGGTGCATGCCAAGGAAAAAATATCTTTCAATATCCCCAGACAAAGAGCTGACATATCGTTAATAAGTTTTGCTGAACAGGCCAATATAACATTACTTTTTCCGTTAAATAACATTGCGAATAAGCAAACAAATCGCGTTTCAGGTAGTTTTTCTATGATGGATGCGCTGATTAAATTACTTAGAAATAGCGGGCTTAAAACAGATATTAGCGAGAGTGGGCAGTTATCTATCTTAATAGATTCAAGATTTGAGAAAACAAACAACGGGACACATTATAAAAAAAATAAAGTAGCTAGTGCAGTATTAGCGGTTTTACCTTTAGTTGAAACAGCACCCTCAATTGCAGAAACAGAAAGTATAGCTAAAGAAGTAGAAATAATTGAAGTTCGGGGGATTCGGGGGGCATTAAGTCGTGCTATAGACACCAAACGTGAAGCAAGTGGTGTTGTAGATTCAGTTTCAGCAGAAGATATTGGTAAATTTCCAGACACTAACCTTGCAGAGTCACTGCAACGTATCTCAGGTGTTTCAATTGATCGTTCAGGCGGCGAAGGTCAAAAAATTACTGTCCGTGGTTTTGGTCCACAATTTAACACGGTATTAGTTAATAGTCGTCAACAAGCAACTGAAAGCGCAGGTCGCGACTTTAGTTTTGATACCATCGCGGCTGAAATGGTGAAAACGCTAGATGTGCATAAAACATCGACAGCAACCATGCAATCTGGTGGCATCGGTTCTACTATTAATATTGAAACAGCTAAACCTTTCGCTATTGGTGGCTTTAAGTTAGCGGGTAGCATTAAAGGTATTTACGATGGCAATAGTGGAGAGACCACACCACAAGCCTCTTTATTAATCAGTGATACCTTTAACGATGAAACTTTTGGTACTTTATTTGCTGTTTCTTATTTAGAGCGTGAAACACGTTTAAATAGAGCACAATCTGCTGGTTGGCGAGAAAATTCATCATTCACTCGTGGGACACCAAAAACAGTATCAGGAGATGATTACGTAGGTAACGTCTTTATTCCTCAAAACTTTGATTCTTTAGTTACTACTGAAAAACGTGAACGTACTAATGCTAATTTAGTTTTACAGTATGCGCCTGCGGATAACTTAATCGTTACTGCGGATGTTTTATATTCTGATTTTGATGTTAATTCTGATACTACATCTTATGGTCACTGGTTTACTTCTGATAACGCAGAAAACATTATTGTTGATGAAAATGGTACGGTTACTGAGATGTATCAACAAGTGGGTTTAGCAACTGATTTTCATGCGAAAAAGGGCGATCGTTTAACAGAGTCTACTTCATTTGGTCTTAATTTTGACTGGGATATTAATGATAACTTAAATATGCAGTTTGATATTAGTAACTCAAATGCAACACGCGCGGCTAACAATGGTCGAGGCGGTAGCTTAGCGCTGTTAGGCTATGCTAACCGTGTTCAATGGAATCTTGATGATAATATTTTGCCTTATTACTCAGACTTCGCAACAGCTAATGATTCAATATACAGTGGTCAGCAAGAAGGCGATGGTGTTAACCAAGACCCGACTAGTCCTGATTATGTTGCTCCTGCAGGTGTATCTGATTATTTAGATACAGCTAACAGCGGCGCACACGTGATGATCCGTGGTGGTGATGAAGTTGAAGACGATATTATGCAGTTTCGCTGGGACAGTGTTTGGGTGGCTGATGCTGACATAGGTTTTGCTAAAGCAAGATTTGGTGCTATGTTCTCGTCTGAAACTAAAACGGTAAATACCTGGAATAATGATGAAAGCGGCATTCATTGTACTTACTGCAACTATAAAGATTTTCCAGATATTAGCGCTTTCCTTCAGGAAGTATTTGATGCCGGTGATGACTTTTTAAGTAGTGTAAGTGGTAGTGGCCGTTCACCAACACAATGGTTAACTTTTGATGGTGAAGCCTTATTTGATTTCCTAGGTAATATTGAAGGCGTCGATTTTGACGCCGTTAAAACCAATAACTCTTTTGAAGTTGAAGAAGAAACAGCGTCTCTGTACTTAGAACTTGATTTTTATGGTGAAATAGCCAATATGTTTATTTCTAGTACAGCAGGTTTCCGCTATGAAACTACAGATGTTGTGGTGAGTGCTTCGCAAGCAAACCCTCAAAGTTTACGTATTCTGGATGCAACTGAAATGTTGGCGGCATACGGTGATACAACTAATTTTATGGAAAATAATAGTTACAGTGAAATTTTACCTAATTTCAGTGTTAAATTAGAAATAAATAAAGGCTTAATTGCTCGTGTAGCGGTTTCAAAAACCTTAACACGTCCTACCTTAAGTAGTTTAAGAGCTATCACTTCTCTGGAAACGACTCGTCAAGGTAACTTACAGTCGTCAAGTGGTAATTCAGGTTTAGTACCCTTTAGTTCTGATAACTTAGATTTGTCACTTGAGTGGTATTATGACGAAGCAAGCTATGTTTCTGCCGGTTATTTTAGAAAGCATGTTACTAACTTTATTACCAACACCAAGCTAGCAAAAACTTTTGTAACAGCTAATAGTAGTTTATTAACAGATCCGTCTACGGGTACTGATGTTAGTGCGCCTGATAGTGAAGATAGTGTGGCATTTTTTACTAATACGGCTCCTAGTAATAGTGAATCAGCAATAGTAGATGGTTGGGAAATTGCAGCCCAGCATACTTTTGGAGACACAGGTTTTGGTCTTTTAGCGAACGCAACACTTGTTGATAGTGATGCTGAACTTGATAATACCGACATTACACAAGTATTTGCGGTTACCGGTTTAAGTGACTCAGCTAACTTAGTAGCTTTTTATGAAAATGGTCCATTACAAGCACGTATCGCTTACAACTGGCGTGACACTTTCTTGCAAAGCCTTAGCCAAGGTGGCGGTGATGGTGTGACATACGTTGAAGATTACGCACAGTGGGATGCTAGTGCTAGTTTTGATGTCACTGAAAAAATCACCGTGTTTGTTGAGGGTATTAACTTAACTGAAGAATACACTCATAGCCGTGGTCGTTTCTCTAATCAAATACTCGACGTTGTTGATAGTGGCCGTCGTATTTCATTAGGCGTACGCGGTAGTTTCTAAGCTTAGTAATTTATAATCTTAGTTATGCATAAAGACTTTTACTTCCTCTAGAAGTAAAAGTCTACTTCACTACTCTCTTACTACACGAGAGCTAAAATAACATTAGCAGATTAGTTATGAATAAATTGACCAAAAAAGTTGTTGTTGTGGGTGGCGGAATAGCGGGCTGGCTTACCGCTGGGCGTTTAGCCGCAAAACATAAAAGTAATACGGAACAAGGTTTAATTGTGGTTTTAGTTGAGTCTCTTAATATCGCTGCTATTGGCGTTGGAGAGGGAACTTGGCCCACTATGCGCAGTACGCTGAGTGCTTTAGGTATCAGTGAAACAGATTTTATTCGTGAATGTGATGCCAGTTTTAAGCAAGGCGCAAAATTTGCTAAATGGGTTGATGGCAGTGAAGATGATTTTTATTATCATCCCTTAGTGCTTCCACAAGGATTTTCACAAGGTGACTTAGCGGCGCATTGGTTGGCAAAGCAAGGCCAAGCAGGGACTAAATCATTTTCTGAAGACGTTTGTTTTCAAGAGTCGGTTTGTGAAAATGGCTTAGCGCCTAAAACGATTAGAACGCCTGAATTTGCGGCAGTTGCTAATTATGCCTATCACCTAGATTCTGTAAAGTTTTCAGTGTTTTTACAAAAACACTGTACAGAAAAGCTTGGGGTTACTCATATTATTGATAACGTTACGGGTGTTAATTCAGCCCCAAACGGTGATATTGCATCAGTGAGCACTGACAATAATGCGGATGTTACCGGTGATCTATTTGTTGATTGCACCGGTTTCTCCTCGCTGCTTTTAGGTCAACATTATCAAGTGCCATTTAAGAGCTGTAGTGACGTATTATTTATTGATACCGCGTTAGCGGTACAAGTGCCCTATGATGATGCTGATTCGCCAATTGCCTCTCATACTGTTTCAACTGGCCAAGAAGCGGGTTGGATATGGGATATTGGCTTACAACATCGCCGCGGTGTTGGTTATGTATATTCGAGTAAATATTCATCTGAAGAGCAGGCCAGGGAAGTATTAGCCAAGTATATTGGTGATAAATTTTCATCATTAACGGTACGAAAAATTCCAATTGTCAGTGGTCATAGAGAAAAAATGTGGCAAAACAATTGTGTGGCGGTAGGCTTGTCGGCAGGGTTTTTAGAGCCATTAGAAGCATCTGCTTTGGTCATGATAGAATTGTCAGCACAAATGATCAGTGAACAATTGCCGCAGTCTCGTGACATTATGGACATAGCCGCCAAGCGCTTTAATGAAACATTTCTTTATCGATGGGGGAAAATCATCGACTTTCTTAAGTTACATTACATTTTAAGTAAAAGAACAGATAACGCTTTTTGGACCGATAACCGCAATCCTCACTCTATTCCTGACAGTTTAAAAGAAGTGATGGCGCTTTGGCAATATCGAGCACCCGCGGATCATGACTTTACCAGTAATAATGAAGTTTTTCCTGCAGCAAGTTATCAGTATGTTTTATATGGTATGGGTTTTAAAAGCGATTATAGCCAAAATACTTATGCACTCGATAATATTGATTTTGCACAACATCATTTTGCGCAAAATAAAAAACTCACTGACAAAGCGGTATCGACACTACCGAAAAACCGTGAATTAATTAATAAAATTATTGAATTTGGTTTTAACCGAATTTAACCGAATTTAGCCGAATGTAAGTCATCAGCTAACAAGAGAAATTATACATGGCTAGTTTAGTTGTAGTAGACAATAAAAAGCATTTAAACACTAAAGTAGATCTCAACAAAGTTGAGCACCATGGTGCTAATTTACCTCTGATTCCAGTTGTTTTAGCCGAGTTTATTCATTTAGCGGTGCAATATCCGATTGTACTGACTAAAAATGGCGACACAGGACAGTTTGTATTTTCTGCGATGTTAGGCTTTGAGGAAAATGAAAACTTATTTTGGCAGCAGGCACAATGGCAAGGACTTTATGTGCCATTGCAAATAAGGCGGCAACCATTTTTTGTTGATACGAGCGATGAAAAACATCATAACGAACTTGCTGTTTGTTTGAATATCGATAGTCCCGCGGTATCAGAAGAAATCGGACAGGCACTTTTTGATGAAAAAGGTGATGAATCTAGCTACTTTAAAACTGTTAAAGCAAATCTGTCGCAACTACTGCTGGGTGAAAAAGAAAATACAGTCTTAATAGCGACCCTCACGTCAATGGCATTAATTAAGCCCATGTCGTTAGACATTACTTTTATGAATCAAAGCGCCACTAAATTAGCCGGTTTATATACCATTGACGAAGTAAAACTCGCAACATTAAACAATGAACAAATTTTATCTTTACATCAAAGTGGCTTATTGTCTGCTATACATACAATGATGATATCTTTAGGGCAAATTCATACACTAATTGATTTAAAAAATAAGTCTCTAAGTTAATCACTAGAGATTTAGCAAGAGTAAAAATTATTCGATGTTAGATTTTACACTAAATGACAACCCTAGCTTAACCAAGCTGACGATAGGTAAAGAAAATATCCCCTTGTTGATTATTGATGGTTTTGCGAACAAACCTGATGATTTAATTTCCTGCGCGGGTGATGGCTCATTATTTAGAGCCGATCAACAAAACTTCTATCCGGGCAAACGTTTTTTAGCACCAGCCATATATAGTGAACAAATTTGTAAAAAATACTTATCACTATTTAAATCATATTTTGGTTTTGATACCGCTACTATTGCTACAGCATTAATGTCTGCATTTGCTGTTTCAGATAGAGCTCCTGAGCATTTAAAGCCGATACAAATGCTGCCGCATTTTGATACGGCCAATATTAATCAATTGGCGGTAGTACATTACTTATGTGAGCCCAAGCATGGTGGAACTTCTTTTTATCGACACCGGGCTAGTGCTTATGAGCGCATAACATCAGCGCGTTTAGTCAGTTATGGTCAGCAACTAAAAAAGGAGGCTATTGCGCATCAGTTACATAAAAACCCCTGCTACGTGAACTCAGATAACCGCCTGTTTGAGCAATTTCATTCAGTTGCTGCAGGTATGAATAGAGCCGTGATCTATCCCAGTATGGCCTTACACTCAGGTGACATTAATCCGATATTAGGTTTGTCTTCAGATCCTCAAATAGGCAGGCTAACTATTGGTAGTTTCATTTATGTTGAATAATTTAAAGAAAGTATTTTCTAGCTGTAGGTCGTTGTGCTATCTCTAGGGCGATTAGATACATAAGAAACTCCTTTTTCTGTCACTTTTTATATTGAGAAATAGTCAATGAAGTCATTGAAAAATAGAAATATACGCTGGGGAATTATTGGTTTAGGTAATATAGCCAATAAGTTTGCGACAGATTTGTTAACCGTAGAAGGTGCTGAACTTTATGCGGTTGCATCAAGAACACAGCAAAAATCCGATGACTTTGCCAAAAAATATCAAGCAATTAAAGCCTACGGTAGTTATGAAGCGTTAGTAAACGATGAAAACATTGATGCTATTTATATAGCAACGCCACACTCTTTACATCAAGAAAATACGCTGTTGTGTTTAGAGCAGGGCAAAGCTGTATTATGTGAAAAACCTTTTGCTATGAATATTGATGAAGTGAATAGTATGATTGCTGCTGCCACTAAACATAATACTCTGTTGATGGAAGGACTTTGGACCTATTTTCTGCCCCATTATAACTTTGTCTTAGCAGAGCTGAGTCGCAAAACTTATGGCAATCTTCTGAGAATTGAAGCTGATTTTGGTTTTATTAAGGTCTTCAATGAAGAGTCTCGGCTTTTTAAAAAATCGCTAGGAGGAGGCAGTCTTTTAGATATTGGCATTTATCCTATTTTTGCTGCACTTTCAACACTTGGCGTGCCAAAGACCATAACAGCCAAGGCAAGTTTTTTTGAGAATGGCGCTGACTCTTCCTGCATTATGGTATTTAATTACCATAATGCAGTAGCAACACTAACGTCAACACTATTGGAGCCTACCCCCAGTGAAGCTATTTTTTATTGCGAGCAAGGCATTATTAAAATTAACAGTGGCTTTCATAGTCCTTCAACGGTGACCTTAATTAACGATAACAATGAAGAATCGGTATTTTTTGACTGTAAAACCCATGGCTATAATTATCAAATTAGCCATTTTAATGAACTATTACGCCAAGGAAGCAAAGAAAGTCATATCATGACATTTAATTTTAGTCGCCAACTGATAACAACCTTAGATAAGGTTAGAGCCATTATTGATTTGAACTATTGATGTGAAATATTACTACCTAAAGCGGTTGCCTAGCTGTTAATTATTTTTTAATAATGAAAGCAGGTATAGACTGATTATTGAAAAATTTAATATGGCTTAGCTGTCGATAAAGCTTAAATGCTAAAAGTTATTATCTTCGATCCCAAGTGACATAATTCTATCACCGATTTTGTTTATGATAGTTATCTCACCAAGGCAGACAGCTAATATAGACTTATTCTGTTTGAACTCCTGTGGGATAATAACCCTGCCAGATTGATTTTTAGGATAGCTTTTAATTTCATGCTTTAATTCTAAGCTGTCTTCTTGGTAATAAATAATAGTGACGGTAGTTAAATTTTTAGTCTCCAATTTGAGCTCCATTAAAGTAATTATTAGTGGCTAACATGCTTAAACTATCGTCTATTAAACATAGGTTGTCCAACTATATTAAGATAGTAGCACTTTGATATTCTGTTAAAATTGAATCAATATACTTAGTTAGGTGCACAAAGTGAAACTGCTGTAGTATTTATCTGAGCAGGTTATTAGCGTGATGTGGCCTTGACTTATTACTACTCTGGCCCAAGGGCGCTATTTTTTATTAACATCCCTCATCCCTCATCTAACATTAATATGGTCAGGTCAATATAAGCTTTATTTAGCCGGTTTATTGAGGAGTTCATCTGTTTGCTAATGTGGATTAAAGTTTTTTATTCAAACAGCTGATCAACACCACCTGCTAGTGTGGTGTTTAGGATTTTTCTCATATTTAATTAGCTTTAGTTGAAATAATAATTAAGCTTTAATGCTCATCAGTCTTATTATTGGGCAGGTATTTATAACCGTTGATCATGGCAGAAACAAGAGCGCTTTTTTCCCGTCTTTCAGCAATAATTACCCCAATAATATGCAGTGGAATAAGTAATAGCAGACAGTAAAAAGCATAAACATGAGCGGTAATAAAAGGTTTTCTAAAATCTCTCATCACTTGATAAGCGGCTGCATCGATGTTTTCTTTTGAATAAGGTGTTATCGCTGCTATCTTGTCTTTATTGAGGGCAATACTTTCAGCAAAATATTGCCCAAAGGGGGGGTAGTAAATGTCGGTGCCGGCGATAACAAGACCTGAAATCATTTGTACGGTCATAACGGATAACAGTGCTAGTACCATCAATTTACCTGCAGGGCTATGGCCTTTGTAAACTAACTTTTTACTTTGTGTAAATGCAATTAATTCAGCTTTGAAGCCTTTTTTAAAAGGTAGAATTTTATGCCACCGCTCATAACCTTTACCAACAAAAGCTATGATTAATCGAAAAATCAAGTTACTCGCAAAAACATATCCCACCAACACATGTATGGTTTTTAATAACACTTTACCTTCGGTATTAAGGCCAAATATTTTGCCATTTAATATTACTGTGCCTATCACAATGAGTAACAAAATTGCGATAACATTTATCCAATGAAAAAACCTTATTTTACGACTCCAGACGAAAACTTGTTGCCTATTAATATTCATATTATTTCTCTTTTATTGCTGTGGTATCAAAAATGACTTGATTGTAAAACAGGGGTGATCAAGCATTTTAAACTTTCTGATTGGCTTAAGTATGGTCTTAAGTATGGTCTTAAGTTTTTCTAGGTCTTTAAAAAACATAAGAACTTCAAATTTATAAAACGCTCGATAGCTTTCAACCTGTTTAGCAATATCGAATTGGCTATGTTCTTTACTATAGCGGTTTATTTTTTTTAAATTAAACCCAGATATGTTTAAAAAAGTGATCAACTTTTCTACAAGGTCATCCTTTAACCCTTTGGGTGCATTCAAAGTAAACAATATATGTTCAGACATTTTTTTCTCCAACCAGCAGTAAAAATGGGTAATAGATACAAGGTGGTCACTGTTGATGTTATCAAGCTGCCAATAACCACGATAGTTAAAGGCTTTTAATTTCAGCACCGGGTCCAGTGGTAAAAAGCCAAACATTGCCGTTGTTGCGGTCATTAACACCGGTCTTAGTCTGCGTTTTGCACCATCAATAATACGCTGAACTAAACTATCTGAAAATTATTTGGTTTGTTTAAAATAACTCGTGTTACTTACGACTCAATCTCTAAAGCATTCATTCCCAGTAATTTAAGAACAATTTTAACTTGTCTGGGTGATATTTATGGAAACGCATCAACAGGTGTCCTTAACCAGGCTCTAGCACCAATAAATAGCGTAAAGGCAAAAAACATACAGACAATTAAACGTTGTAAGGTAATTATTGCTGTTATTATATTAATGGTCATTAGACATAGGTCGAATCTTACTTAATTTAAGCTTATTCTTCGTGATGGTACATTTGTCTGTTGTGTGTTCAACTAATTGATATAAAGAGATTTTATGAAGGATAAAGTGATAGTGTTAACTTTAGTTATAATAATGCTATTAAATTTTTTTGACGTGATCACTGATATTTCTTTAGGTGTACCTATGTGGCATATTTTCTCAGAAAGTCTTGTTGTGATAGTTTCTGGTTTTGGTGCGCTTTTTTTAGTTAAAGACATACGTTCTCGCACATTAAATACCCTTAGGTTAAAACAAGAGTTAGTCTTTTCAGATGACAAATTGAGAAATATTTCTCAAGAAATGAAAAATGCCCGCCATGCCTATAGTCATGTTATTTATAGCCAGTTTGAACAATGGCACTTAACACTTAGTGAGCAAGAAATTGCCATGTTGCTACTTAAAGGGCTAAGCTTCAAAGAAATAAGTAGTATTCGAAATACCAAAGACAAAACGGTTCGACAGCAAGCCTCTGTGATATATAGCAAAGCCAATGTAGAAGGGCGGCATGAGTTTGCAGCTTGGTTTTTAGAAGATTTTATGGCGTAAATAAAGCGCTTTTACTTTAAATAAGTATGGCTCATCGATTTTAACACTCAAAAATTTTAATGACACAGCGCAATATATTGCGCTGTGTCATGCAGACAAGTGATAAAAATTCATTTCTTGTCCTTTAAATTATCATTCATTAGCTTGAGAAACCAACCAGTAAGCCTTAACAGTTTTAAGATTAAATGCGTTGGGGGTTTCTGGCGCTTTGTTTTCAATGGCAACACCAGGTTGTTATTTATAGCCACTTTGTTGGCGAATAATTTTACATAAAGTTTAGTTGTTTGCTGTAAATTTTTAATATGATTTCAAAAAATGTACTATTTATATTGGTGTAAAATTAATACAGCGAGTTACCGTTAAAAAATTAAAATCCATTAGGGCAATAAATTTGACACTGCTTTGTTTAATTAATCACCTCAATCCCCACTAATACCCTTAAGCTAAGTACTCAGATCAAGTGCTTTGCCTACATTGTGATATGCTATTTAATAGTGAAATTTAATATTATAGATTTGGAATGACTACGTGACTTTACTGTTTATTTATTTGGCAATTGCGATTGGGGTGTCATTTTTATGTTCAATACTTGAGGCGGTATTATTATCGATAACGCCAAGTTTTGTTGAGCAAATGCAAACAAAAAAACCTAAGCATGGTGCGGTGCTAGCAAAAGTTAAAACGCACTTAGAAGAGTCACTTGCCAGTATATTAATTCTTAATACTTTTGCACATACCATGGGGGCGGCAGGTGTTGGCGCACAGGCTATCGGTATATTTGGTGAAAAGTGGGAAACCATGATTGCAGTGCTGTTAACACTAGTAATTTTGTATTTTTCAGAAATTATTCCTAAAACGTTAGGGGCAACATTTTGGCGCCGTTTGGCTATACCTTCTGCCTTTGTTATCACTTGGTTGGTGAAAATTGTTTACCCATTGGTTTGGCTATCAACTCGGTTAACCCGCTCATTCAAGCGGGGTAAAGCCAATGAAATTACCCGAGAAGAAATTATAGCCTTAGCGTCATTAGGCTACAAAGATGGCAGTTTGTTCTCGCAAGAAAACGAATATTTATCAAATATACTAAATTTTCGAGAATTACGCTCTGGCGATGTATTTACGCCACGCACGGTAGTGCACATGCTACATCAAGACATAACAGTTACTGCGGCGCTAAATCATGAACAAACACGGCAATTTTCCCGCATACCCGTTTACGGTAAAACCATTGATGATATTACCGGTAAAGTGATTAAGGGGGATTTGTACGAAGCTGAACGTAACGGGCATGGTAATGAGCCAATTAGCAACTTTGTGGTTAAGTTAGCTGCGGTATCTGAAAAGTTACCAGTTCAGCAGTTGTTAGATATGTTTATTAAAAATCAGATACATATCTACTCAGTTGAAGATGAGTTCGGTCAAACCTCAGGGATTGTTACTTTAGAGGACGCTATTGAAAGCTTACTCGGTCGTGAAATTGTTGATGAAAGCGATGCGGTAACTGATATGCAAGCACTGGCGCGTGATAAATATCGTGAGCGATTAAGAGGGCTTAAGTAGCATAATGCTTTGTAATGGTACTAAACTTTGTTGTGTTCCTCGATTAACCCGACAATAAAATCTCTGATTATTTCCACCAGTTTATTGGCACTTTTTGACTATTTTTGCTATTAAATGTCATCTACTTATTGGTTTATGGTATGAACCAAAATAAAAGCGATGACGTATTGTTTTTTAACAGATTAACCAGGAGCATAACATGCGAATAACAAGCTATTTTTTAGCACTATTTTTGCTAACAGGTTGTAGCACACAATATCCCAATAAAGATATTACCGGACAAATATTTCCAACCGTAGTGGGTCAAACCTTAGAAAAAAAATCATTAACCATTCCAAGTGATTTTACTGACGACTTAACCTTACTTTTAATTGGCTATGTGCAAAATTCACAATTTGATATTGATCGTTGGTTAATTGCTTTAGATGTAACCGATACTCAGGTAAAAGTTTACGAAGTACCGACTATTCAAGGGTTATTTCCACAAATGTTTAGTACCTTTATTGATAATGGTATGCGATCTGGCATTCCAAAACCTTTATGGCAAGGGGTGGTGACGATTTATGATGACGGTGAACAAGTTCAGGCTTTTACCGGCAATGAAAACATTTCTAATGCCCGTGTGGTGTTGCTAAATAATAAAGGCGAAATATTGTATTTTTATGATCAAGGTTTTGCGGTAGATGCGCTAAATAAGATCAGAGGTGTGTTATCAAACCAGCCGTTAAGTAAATAGCGGCCATACTAAGCGAGTATTGAAAAATTATACTCGCTTAGTTTTTTTGTTGAGTGTTACTTATTTTACAGACTATTACTCAACCGCTAACTGCAATATTTCACGACTTTGCGTTAAGGTAATTGCTTGGTGTTCACCTAGCGCTGTCATCTTGTGTACTTCAAGCTGTGCGATGATCTTATCAATAGCGCCAGCTTTATCATCACCGTGTTCAGTTAATTGGGTAGCAACATTTAAGCTGTGGTAGAAGGCTTCAATAGCAACAATTGTCCGTTCAGCTAAATCATCACCAGCAGCTAAGGCAAAAACATTATTACCTAGCTGTTCTAACTTAGCTTTTTTAACCGTCAGTTGGTTGCGCAATAATGAGGGTTGTACAATCGCTAGCGAGCGTGCGTGATCAACGCCGTACAGTGCGGTCATTTCATGGCCAATCATATGTGTTGCCCAGTCTTGTGGTACACCGGCACCAATCAAACCGTTAAGCGCTTGATTTGCTGTCCACATGAGGTTTTCACGCCATTGTAGTGTTTCATGTTGGTCGTATTGTTTAGCCAAAGTTAGCAAGTTTTTAAGTAAGGCTTCTGCGTAACCGTCTTGTACCATAGCACCCGTTGGCATAGTTAAATATTGCTCACAGGTATGTACCCAAGCATCAACCAAACCATTAATTAATTGACGTTCTGGTAATGTTTTCATCGCATCGGCATCAAGCACAGCAAACTTTGGCTGCACGGCTGGTGAGGAGAATGGTAGTTTATCTTGAGTTTCTGCGCGGGTAATAACTGATCCCGAATTAGACTCTGAGCCCGTAGCAGGTAAGGTCAGTACAGCACCAATGGCAATAGCTTTAGTAACGGTATGCTTACCTAATAAAATGTCCCAGCCTGCACCGTCATAGCATGCAGCGGCAGCAACATATTTCGCACCATCGATCACTGAACCGCCACCAACCGCTAGTATAAAATCAACTTTTTCAGCTTTAACTAGGGCGACAGCCTTATCTAAATTCTCCATCGTTGGATTAGGCTCAACACCGGAAAACTCTATCCAAGTATGCTGGCTTAAAGCATTTTGTACTTGTTGATAAACACCATTTTTTTTGATTGAGCCACCACCGTAAATAACCAGCACTTTACTAGTGCTTAGAATAGCGTCAGTTACACTGGCAATTTTACCTTGGCCAAAATAGATCTGAGTTGGGTTAACGTATGAAAATTCCATGGGATACCTCATTTAATATTTTTCGAATAAAAAGCATAGTAGCTTTTGTTGTATTGCATATTACTGTAATAAATATTGTGTAAATAGGCGTTTTTATCGATAATCATTGCCTATTTGTATAAATATGATGATAAGCATGTTTATTTTTTGAGTAAATTATGAAAAATTTAGCACAACTAATGCAGTCTTTTGCGCATTTAAAATCATTGAACACATTAAATGGGGGCTATCAAACACTGATTCCGGGCGTAAAATTTTATCGTGCTAGTGCCGGTAGTGATCGAGAACCATTACTTTATCAATCAGGCATTATTGTCATCGGGCAAGGGCGTAAAAATATTTATATTGCAGATAATTGTGTGCAATATGGCTCAGGTGACTATTTAGTATTAGGTGTGCCAATGCCGTTAGAATGTGAAGCGTTTTCTGATCATGGCTTGCCTATTTTAGGGTTAATTATTGATGTTGACTCGCATATATTACATAAACTAGTTAACCAAATTAATGAACAAAATACGTTAGGTAATCTAACAACACCGAGTCATAAAACGCTATTAGATTTTGGTGTTAAATCAAATAGTTTAGATGATAATTTCAATAGTGCGACTACTCGGTTAATCAAAGTATTACACCATGATGTTGAAGCAAAAATTCTGGGGCCGGCGATTGTTGAAGAAATTGTCTACCGAGCCTTGGTGGGTGATAATGGCCACATATTATTTGATTTAGCTCGTCATGATGGTCATTATGCTAGGATTGCTCGCGTGCTTGATACGCTGCACACAGAATATGCCGAGGTAATATCGGTTGAGCACTTAGCTAATCAAGCACATATGAGCGTTTCAGGTTTTCATCGCGCTTTTCGTCAAGTTACCAGCGAAACACCATTGCAATATTTAAAAAAAATACGTCTAAACAAAGCCAAAGATCTGATTGTCACAGAAGGTAAACAGGCAACAGAGGCAGCAATGTTGGTAGGTTATACTAGCCCGTCACAATTTAGCCGCGAATTTAAGCGCCACTTTAATGCCACACCCAGAACCATAGATAGTTGATTGTGGCTCAGCTATGTCAAAGGTTAATTGTTTCCGTCTTAGGTGAAACTAACTGTTATCAGCACAAATGCCGAGCGATAAAAATAATATTAGTCTACAAATGTTTTTTGGCTCATAACATTAATTGACCGCCCAACAGTTGCCATACTCAAGTCCAACCGACAAATAAATGGCCAAACACTATCTTATTATTTGTAAAATAATATTGGTTACCTACTCATTTTTATCTCTAATCAATTAAGCTGTAAACTGCATAACCTAACAAATGTGCCGTGCAGCAGTGCCAAAAAATTACAGTGTCACTTATACCTTTGACACTGCAACCAGTAGTAGTGGTTGGGTTATAAAAATTATGCTTATGAAGTTCGCATTAAGAATAAGACTAACGCGCTATTTTTTGTGATTATTTATAGGTAAAGCTAACTTTATCCATTCAGCCACCAAGCCCTGTTGTGTATGTATGAAAGTGACTCTTTGAGTTTTGGCAATGGCGTTACTGAGAATAATCTCTACATCACCTTCCATCACAGTTTTACCTTTTTGAAAAGAAGCACGACTTGACTTAGTCGACAAGTTGCCATGGGTAAAGGCAATTCTGACATTGCCACTGTAGGTGTGCAGTTTACTATTTTCTGAAATCACTTATTTTATAGCCGTGATTTCCATTTCGTTTGCCGACGTAAAACTCGATATCGCACTTAATACCACAACAGTTGGTAGCGTTAATTTTTAAATAATATCATCTTGATTCCCTCACCTAGATTTATTAAATACTGTTTTAGTAAGGGGTTGTTAATTTTAATATTTATTTTTTTGGTATTCAATACAGCTTGATCGCGGTGCAAGGTATCTAGCAACCTGTGCTATGTAAATTCCTCCCAGCAAAGAACAAGTGATATTTAATGCAATTAGTAACACTGTTAGCCCTTTTCGTCTGCATCACATGTTTGACTCAAGTAACGGTTAAGTATATGTACTTGTCTATGATCAAAAGCAAATTATCGCCGGTAAAAGCCATCAAAAATTTTAACAAACCCTTAAAGTTACCATACTAAACTTTTATCTGATCGACATCGTTAATTTGAAACTTTCACAATAGCCTTGAGGTGCTGTTTAACATTACGGTGCTTTAAAGCCGATACGAAAGCCCCCCCAGTGTTGGCCGTTGACGATAATTGGCACAGAAACATCATGCATAACTTCACCCGTATCGCGCTTGTATGTTTGCAAGAGAAATTTATGCCTGTGCCGGCCACATCGAATGCCTGTGCTATCGTCAAATATTCGCTTAGTGCGATTATTAATGTTATCAGTGGCGATGTTACCGGTTAGTGGTTGCGAATAACGTTGGTTATGAGTAGGAAAGTAACCGTTGATGTCAACAGCGCCAGCAAAGATAACTTCAAGATTTTCTGTTAAGATCGGCTCTTGAATAGCGGGTAAAAACTTATCGGTAAAGTCATCGAAAGTGCTGTGATATTTTTGCGGCTTAGTATTGGCAATCTTACTATAACTAAAGTTAAAAAGAGCTTGTTGGCTAATTTCATTACGTGAAATTTTATCACTAAACATAGTGGCGACTTGTTGTGCTGCAAGCTGCGCTTGCCAACAAATCTTTTCCACTAAAGAGCCAGTGTTGAATTCAGCCAGATCAATGAATATTGACTCGGTACTTTCGCATAGCGCTTTTGCTTTATCTGAGACTTTATGGGTTTCTTTACTTTTTTCAAGCAAAAAGTCATGCAAATTTGTGATCGCCATGGAAATTTCATCACTGGTGGCATTGTGTTCTTCTAGTGCGTTACTGATGAGGCTGCTGGCATCAGACGACTCAGTCATTTTTTGATTGATATCACTTAAAGAAATAGCGAGAGAACCCATACTACTGACTATATTATGGCTTTGCTCAACAACTTGCGCCATTACCTCAGTGGTTTGTAACGTTTCTTCATTGATCTGAGTGAGCATGCTACCAATTTGATCTGTTGCTTCAGCTGTCTTCGATGCTAATGCTCTGACTTCATCAGCCACAACCGCAAAGCCTCGACCTTGTTCGCCAGCACGAGCGGCTTCGATTGCCGCATTTAATGCCAAAAGGTTGGTTTGGCGTGAAATTCCATCGATAACATTATTGATATTTTGAATCTTAGTAGCTTTTTGTGAGAGTGATTTTATTTTTTCAGCGGCATTTATCACATCACTATTGAGTTGCTCAATCACCTCGACATTGTCATTTAGCTGCTGTGACCCGGCCGAGGTGGCCGTCATGGCTTGGCTAGATTGTTGCGACGCTATGGCTGAATTATCATTCATCACCTTAATACTAATAGACATTTGCTCCGCAGCGCTGGCTAGCCGATCAACATCTTCACTAGATAATTCAATAGCACTACTGAGCTTTTCAAGGAAAAAACTGACTTCTGCAGAGTTAATGGCTAATTCACTGGCTTTATCGTCAATATTTTTTCCTGCTATGCTGGCTTTACTCGCCTGATTACAGAGAATATCTTGCAAAGATTGGTTGGTTGAAATATCAAGCTTTAAAGCGTGAAGCAATAATTGACGCTGATTTTGTTGATTTTTATTAATTACAAAGTTGATACTGACGAAAAAAGTAACCAGACTTGCTATAAATATAGATGATACATACCAAATTATATTGGTTGTTATCTGTGCTAAGGCAATTAATAGCAATGCTATTAAAGTGGCCGCAAGTAAAGCTAGTGAAGCTGCAATCTGACGATTTGTAGACATGACTTATCACCGCGTGGTTATTTAACCCATTTATTTTTGTGATTTACCCTAGTCAACGTTGATGGGGTTGTCAATCAGACCTTAGTCTTTATTGAGATGGTTTGTGGTCGCAGGCAGTAGGATATTATCTTTTAGTTATGAGGGCTTAAACAATATTGTCAGAGCTATTATCGTTATATTAGTGGTTAAATTTGCCTTGTTTAAGGTAACTAATGACTTGTGCAATAACCGCGTCATTTCGCATCATAAATACATGAGAGGTTGGTATTTCAATATGATCATTCATGCCATCAATTTTAGTACTTTCGACCGAGACTTTACCGTCGTCAGCATCAGGAATGAGGGTCGATAACAGCAAGTTTATGCTTTGGGTGCCCGCAATAATGCCGACATCAAAATTGGCCTTGCCTAACTGGTTAGGCACACTTAATGCGCCAGTACCTAATTGCATGCCGGCATCACCATTAACTAAGTGAAAACCTGGTAAATTACCAAGTTTATCAACAATTTCAGTCCCTTTGTTTGGTGGCCCAAGCATGACCACTTTATTGAGGTTTTTAATACTATGGTGACTGAGAAATTGCCGTACTAAAATGCCACCCATCGAATGGGTGACAAAGCTGACTGGCATGTTGTTGCATTGTGCTAACGCATCTGAAATGGTTTGTTCTGCTAACTGTTCAATAGAGTAAGAACGTGAAGGGTAGTCGATATTTAACACGCTGTAACCTTGCTGTGTTAAGCATTGTGCCATTTTGTCCATCGAATGTGCTGAACGCGCTAAACCGTGCAATAAAATGACGTATTCTTTCGTTGCACTCTGGATATTATTCATAGTTAATTCCACTGTTTAGCGTAAATGTTTCTGCTTACATTTTGTCACTAGCTCAGGTATTGGTTGTTGCGACTACTTTTGAAATAGTGTCTGCTTAGCACAATGACTGACAAGATTAATAGCCATACTATAATACGTTATAAAAATACCACTTAGCATTAATGCCGGGGGGTTAATAAGCGCTTACAGTGCCAAATTTATTGAAATAGGGCAGTGATCACTTAGTTTCTGACTAAGCTCTCGGGTGTATTTTGGCTCAAAGACTAATTGCTCAAATGAGTGTTCAACATAATGCGCTTTTGCTTTTGGATCAAAAATTATATGGTCGATATAGTCTTTGTAATACCCACCCCAGCATTTTGATTCTGCTGAAATAGTAGGCGCCCAAAGTGCTTCGCCACCTTCATCATTAATGGTTTGCCACAGGCCTTGTACTTCAGTGTAATTTAACGCTATGTCTTTAACAAAGCGACGGTTAAAGTCACCGAGTAATATAAAAGGAATACCTTCTTTAGCGCGGGCATCAACCCAAGCTTCTAATGGCTTGGCTTGCTTGGCAAGTTCTGCACAGGCAATTTTTGCATACTGTTCTTTCTCATTACTATTAGGCATTTTAGCAATGCTGGCTTGGTCCAGTGCTTTATCGAAACAGCCTGATTTCATGTGCACAGCTAATAAGCGAACGCTCTTATCATTTTTTGTTAGGGTAACGTCCATGCCTCGGCGTGCAAGGCCTTGGTCAAGTTCACGGTATTCGACCGCACTGGCTTTATAGCCGCTGCTTTTTCTTACCGCTACACCAACACGCTGCACCCAGTCTTTTGTGGTGAAAAAATAGTCATAGTCGTCACCAAAAACTTTTTGAGCCCATTTTGCGCTTTCAACTTCTTGTAAGGCAATGACATCGGCATCTAATTCACGTGCATAGTGCGCTAACTTTTGGTAATCGGTGTCTTTGCGTTGGTTATATTCATGAGAACCCAACCAGGCGATATTCCAAGAAGCGACTTTTAAGGTTTCTGCAAAAGTTGTGGTGCTTAAAAACGTGAGTGCGATGCAAACAAGGCTAATTAATTTTGTCATTAGGTTATTCTACAATATATATGGGCAGCTATAGTAACCGCTGGCAGAGCAAATTAAAATAAAGTGTTTAGCTTTGTACTTAGACTATCACCAAGGTGAGGAGCAGAACTATGGCTAGAACCATGGCTAGCACTATGGCGATGGAGCTAAAATTTCTTTAAGCGGTATTGGCCTTTTCGCAGCATATGTAATGTCCATATCAAACCAGAAAGCGTGAGCCACAAGCTGATAAAAGCAAATAATATCATTTGAATTGTGTTGAAGCTGCCGGCACTGCCGTAATCCATAAAGTGCAACATAAAGAAAAAATCGGCAAAGCGTTTATCACTGTTACTATGGCCTACTAAACGACCCGAGCCTTGTTCAACATAAACACTGGTGGCTAAGTCATCAGTAAAATTAATTTGCCAACTGGGATTTTTATGTTTGAGGAAGTCGGCAATTGGCGGCGTTATTAACGCGACAGATTTAATATTACCTGGGCCATTATAATTTGCTTTGGCAATAGCTTTGGCGAATGGTTCATCCACCAAGGTTAACTCACCTGTAATAGCATTAACGACATGGTAACTGTTGGCAAAGTGGCGATATAAGCCTCGCTGTTGAGTTAGCAGGTAATAAGGCTGCGAGAGGATACTGACTTGGTTGAGTTCAAGTGTAGCGGGGTATGATTTTAGTACGCTCTTAACGGGTAACAGTGCTTTGTTTGCTAGGGTTGGTTGCTCGGCCATTGCCGTTTGACGATAAGCATTACCGCGAGATTTTTTGTGATCAATGACATTGAAGACTAAGCCACTGGTTAGCCAAATAAGTATTTGTAGACCGATGAGTAATGAGGCCCATTTATGAATTTTTTTTATCCAAAGCATCATGACTTATCTCCATAAGATAAGCGGTTTTCTTGTTGCGCTTTTTTAGCGCTATCGCGGCTTTTTTTATGTGAGATTATTATCGGTTTGACCACTTTAAAATAAGTCAGTACTAAACCACTAAAGGCAGCAAAAAATGCCAATGAAGCAATAAAAAACAGCAACCAATTACTGACATCTTCGTCGTCGCCATAATCCATGATATGCAAGCGAAACATCCAATCAAACAAATACCAAAGTTGATGACGTTTGCTAACAACTTTACCGCTACTAACTGAGATATAAAGTGACGGTGAGGCGAAGTTGTCAAAATTAACCTGCCATACGGGTAAATGTCGAGCACTTAAGCCAAAGTGCGGGTTTGTGGCTATTAGCTCGGCATTAAGTACTTTGCCATCACCAGAATAAAGGTGCTTTGCAATGGTAATTGCCGTATTTTTATTTAATGGCGATAACCGTTCGCCGCTCTGAGCATCAACTATAAAGGCTTGTTTAGCTATGTTAAAGCGATAGACTTCACGGTTTACTAGCATGCCAACACTTAAGTTTTTAGCCCGCGGATATTGTTTAAATAATGTTGGTGAGGAGTAAGTTAAGTTCTCTGATTTTATTTTATGTTGATGGTTGATAATTAAGCTATCCCCGTGAATATAATCAATATCAAAAAAGACCATATAAGCACCCGTAATAGACCAGATAACAAATTGCGCACCAATAAATAACATCAACCATTTATGCAGCTTATGGCTGAGATTAAAAAGTTTTAAAGGCTTTTTTCTTATTGTTCTAGCTTTAGTCAGTGTTGTTTTAATTGCGTTATTCTCCACAATAGTTATTCTGCTGGCAGTAGTTAATGGTGTGAGTGTTGCAGCCTTAACGATTCCACCCATCATTGCTGCAACAGTGCGATTAATAACGTTTGATCATACGCTGTGACCTTATAATATCGATAAAAGAGCAACAATAGCAACTGAATAACTATGAGATAGAAATGTCTGTTTTTATTTTTTTAATGGCGTGGAGCGTATTATTTAGTCTACTCACTATTGAACTTAATCCTAGTGAACTTAATCGCGCGATTTTTATGGACGGATATGAAGATAAATGTACAGATATGCAAAAAATAATTTAACAAGTTAGCTATGGTATAGTGACGTGGGCAAAACCATCAAATTATATAGTTGTGTTGAGCGCTCATGATTTACCGATAAACTACTAATTAAAAAGGCGTTAACCATCATGGATATTATGACTGAAACCTTACCAATTTCTATTCAGGTGAGTGATGACCTAGTGGCCGAAATAAAAAATATTGCCGCCATTAGTAATAAACTCGAGGCGCAGTTAAATTTTCATACCATGACGGCGAATTGGTATGGCGATGAAGCAGATGTTTTACAGATCAATTTTTATCTTGTCGCGATTGACGAACTTGGCAATTTAACAAAACAAGCACCGAATGTTGAAGTAGAAACGTTTGCAGATGACGTTTTGTTGCTGAGCTCAAACAACAAGTTGATAGATTGTCATGTTGCTATTACAGTAGCGGAATCCGAATTAATACGCCAACAGCCGAAACTATTGTCTGGTTACCTTATTAAAAAACTGTCTAAGATACTGAATTTAATTGCTGATAGACAGCAACTTACACAGATATAAAATTATTTTTCAATAAAGTTGAACTAACCACTATCAAGTGACTCTTACTTAGTAAGAGATTCTCCCCTCGGTTTTGTTTTTATTAGTGTTTTTATATTTTTATACGCCCCTCAATTGAGGGGCGTTTTTTTGCCTATAATTTGTGGAGGATGAATTATTAGTTATTGAAAGTGGCAAAGACATTAATTTTTATATAAATTGAACTAACCAAGGTAATAGCACTCTTACTTAACAAGAGATTCCCCCCTCGGTTTTGTTTTTATTAGTGTTTTTATATTTTTATACGCTCCTCAATTGAGGAGCGTTTTTTTGCCTATAATTTTTGGCAGATGATTTATTAGTTATTGAAAGTGAGAAAATAGTTATTATAAGTGCTTAAGGAACAAAGAGATTGATTTTTGTTCCATGAGTAGTGAATCATTTAGTTTCATCAAGTCTTCGTCGAGGAGAGCTTGGTTTGGATAGGGCTATTTCTCCAAACAACATGGCATGCTGTTAAGTGCTAACTGTCAACGGCGAAAGCTATGGTTTTATTTTTATATAAATTGAACTAACCATGATAATAGCACTCCTACTTAGCAAGAGATTCTCCCCTCGGTTTTGTTTTTATTAGTGTTTTTATATTTTTATACGCTCCTCAATTGAGGAGCGTTTTTTTTGCCTATATTTTTTGGCGAATGAATTATTGAAAGTGTTCCATGAGTAGTAAGTCATTTATTTTCACCAAATCTTTGTCGAGGGATTTAGGTTTATTTTTATTTAAATTGAACTAACCATAATAATAGCACTCTTACTTATTAAGAGATTCCCCCCTCGGTTTTGTTTTTATTAGTGTTTTATATTTTTTATACGCTCCTCAATTGAGGGGCGTTTTTTTTGTCTTTTTTTTGCTTTGATCATAGCTAAAAAAATTAAGCTGATATTAATATGCAATCTTATTTTTCATATCACTTCCTGCAATATTTAAATTTTAGCCATCTATAAAATAAAGTTAAACAATCACAGCAATAAAACAACATCCTCTCTTTCTATATTTCATTCCATAGCACATCCATAGGTTTTGCCTATCGATATAATAAATTCAAACGATTGTTCCTATTTTAAATGCTGGCGTATCATTGCTCCAAGTTAACAAGTACTCATATTTTTAAAACAAGTGGAGATAAAAATGTATAAATCAATTATCAATTCAACCATCCAACCATTTAACGCAACAGCATTTAGTAAAGGCGAATTTGTCGAGGTTTCAGAAGCTGATGTTGCAGGAAAATGGGCAGTATTTTTCTTTTATCCAGCTGACTTTACCTTTGTTTGTCCAACAGAGCTAGGCGATATGGCTGACCATTATGCTCAACTGCAAGAAATGGGCGTTGAAGTTTACTCAGTATCAACGGACACACATTTTACCCATAAAGCTTGGCATGGCAGTTCAGACACTATTGGCAAAATTACCTACCCAATGATTGGCGACCCAACAGGCAAAATTACTCGCAACTTTGGTGTCATGATTGAAGACGACGGCCTAGCATTACGTGGCACGTTTGTTATCAACCCTGAAGGCGAAATTAAAATTGCTGAGATACATGATCTAGGTATAGGCCGTTCAGCAAAAGAACTAGTGCGCAAAATTCAAGCGGCACAATATGTAGCTGAACATGACGGTGAAGTATGTCCAGCAGCATGGCAGCCAGGTGCAGAAACATTAACACCATCATTAGATTTAGTTGGCAAAATCTAAATAAAGTAAAAAATTACCGCGATACTTTTAAAATATCGCGGTATTTATCAAGCCAATTCAGCATGACCTAAAAATCATCCTATTCATCAGTTTTTTCAAAGGAATAAACCATGTTAGATAAGAAATTAAAGCAACAACTAACGACCTATTTACAGAATTTAACCTCGGCTGTTGAATTATCAGTATTTTTAGGTGACGACGTTAAATCAAAAGAATTAAATACTTTGGTGACAGAAATTGCTGAAATGTCAGCATTAGTCTCGGTTGTTGCAGCAGATGCAAGCAACGAACGAGTGCCATCAATGTTAGTAAAATCAGTTAAAACTGGCGGCGAAATGCGCTTCGCTGGTGTGCCGATGGGACATGAATTTACTTCTCTGGTATTAGCCTTGTTACACAGTGGTGGACATCCAATAAAGCTTGATAAAGCTGTGATTGAGCAAGTGGCCTCACTAGAAGGTGAGCATAGCTTTGAAACCTATATTTCTTTAAGTTGTCAAAATTGCCCAGACGTAGTGCAAGCCCTCAACATGATGGCGGCAATTAATCCGCAAATTAAGCATGTGATGGTTGATGGGGCATTATTTCAAGAAGAAGTTTACAAACGAGATATTTTATCAGTACCTGCAGTTTACTTAAATGGTAAAGCGTTTGGCCAAGGCAGAATGACGGTAACTGAGATTTTAAACAAAGTTGATACCAATGCTGGTGCGAGACAAGCTAAGGCGATAAACAACAAAGCAGCTTTTGATTTATTAGTTCTTGGTGGTGGCCCAGCAGGCGCATCATCAGCGATATATAGTGCCCGTAAAGGGATACGCACAGGCATAGTGGCAGACAATTTTGGTGGCCAATTACAAGAAACTATGTCAATTGAAAATTTTATTTCAGTGAATGGGACTGATGGGCCTAAACTAGCGGCTAACCTAGAAGCCCATGTTAATGAATACGATGTTGATATTATGAATAATCAACAGGTGAAAAAAATTATAGAAAGTGATGTTAAAGGTGGTTTAATCACCGTTGAATTAGAAAACGGCGCTACCTTACAAACACGCTCAACCATTATTGCAACAGGCGCAAGATGGAGAGAAATGAACGTTACTGGTGAGCAGGAATACCGTGGTAAAGGTGTTGCTTATTGTCCGCACTGTGATGGACCATTATTTAAAGGAAAATCAGTTGCGGTAATTGGTGGCGGTAACTCAGGTATTGAGGCAGCCATTGATCTAGCTGGGTTAGTTAAGCATGTTACTGTACTTGAATTTGATAGCTTACTACGTGCTGATGCGGTATTACAAAATAAAGCGCGTTCGTTGCCAAATATCGAGATTATTGTTAATGCTCAAACCACCGAAGTATTAGGTAATGGCAAGCATGTTACTGGACTAAACTACCTTAATCGTGCAACCAATCAACAAGAGAGTATCGAGCTTGCTGGTATTTTCGTACAAATTGGTCTAGTGCCAAATTCAAAGTTTTTGCAAGGAAGTGTTGATTTAACCGAGCGAGGCGAGGTGATCATTAACCACAAAGGCGAAACCAATACCGCGGGTGTTTATGCGGCGGGTGATGTAACAAACACACCATTTAAGCAGATTATTATCGCTATGGGCAGTGGTGCAACAGCAGCATTAGGTGCATTCGATTATTTAATTAGAACACCTAACCCGCTTGAAAAAACTGAAAGCGTTAGTGAAGCTGCAGCCTAATAGCGGATTAATTCGTAGCTTAAATTAACACTGAAACGCCAGTACAATAAGTACTAAAAAAATAAACGCTATCGTTGGCAACGGTAGCGTTTTTTCGTTAATAGCGCGCTTGCTGTTACACTGATTTAACCTTTGACCCATGTAGGTTCAATGCAGGTGTGATATAGCTTGGACTTTAGTTCATCAAGTTAAATGAAGTTTAACTGCTTTTGCTTGAAGCTCATAAGCGGGTTGTGAAGCATTGCTAATTTATTCATCAAATAAGCCCGTCACTGCTTGGCGCACTTCATTAACCACCGCTCTAACACTTTCCATGCGTGCGTAACCAGCACGACAAAGTAAGGATATTTCACGCACTGGCTGCGGGCTTTCAAAAGGAATATAATTAATATGCTTTTGTGGAGCATAATTAATTGTCGCCAACTGTGGTAGCAGCGTAATACCCATATTGCTGGCCACCATATAACGTAAGGTTTCAAGACTGGTGGCTCGAAAACTATGATCTTCCTCCGCACCAGCGCTAAAGCAATAGCCCATGGCTTGATCTCTCAAACAATGGCCATCTTCTAAAGTGAGAATTTTTTGATTATGTAAATCATCAAATGTTACTTTAGTTTTATTAGCGAGTGGATGTGAAGGTGACGTTGCCATCACCAAAGGCTCGGTGAATAAATCGTAACGTTCAAAACGCGCCATTTCTGGCAACCAAGGCAAAATTAAAATATCGAGTTTACCTGTTTCCAATTGTTGCAGTAAATCTTGGGTTCTATTTTCATGTAAATAGAAGTTTATTTTCGCTAGATTGCTGTTTAGTGCCGGCATAATATGCGGCAATATATATGGCGCTAACGTCGGTATTAATCCTATATGTAAATCACCTGACAGTGGGTCAAGTAGCGCTTTAGCTGCTTCTTCAAAATTATTCGCGGCGTTAAGTACTTGCCTAGCTTGTTGTACTAACTGTTCTCCTGCGGGTGTTAGCATAATATTGCGCGGTTGGCGTTCAATTAAAGTTAGCTTAAGGCGTTGTTCTAGTTTTTGAATTTGACCACTGAGCGTTGGCTGACTAACAAAGCAAGCCTCAGCGGCATGGCCAAAATGCTTATACTCGGCAATAGCCGTTAGATATTTTAAATCACGAATTTTTATCATAGTTTAAATCTATTGATATTAGGTGGTTGATAGCTATTTTTATGTTAGCTTAAGGTACTTATTTTAGCTAGCTACTGCAAAGCAAAGTCAGCAATGAAAGCGCTAATACCCAGACTAAACCATGCTTTCAAAGGCTAAAACTTGCTAACAGCTTGGCTAACTAAGGCGTTTATTGCATTACTGGGTATTAAGCCGTTGTTTAAAATGACCTACTGTACTTTGAAGTCTTAACTTCTTAGAAGTTGATGGAGATTAAAGCATTACAGCTTTGATCGTTCATAAGCCGGAATGTTAATAAAATTTTCATCACCTTTGGCAATCGCTTCCTTTAAGCTTGCTTTTCTATTTTGGCGAGACTCAATACTTTCACCAAACACTTGAAAGTGAGCTTGCGCGATAACATCGACAGCCTCTGCATGAGATATAACGCCTAACGCTTTACCCGCATGGATAAAACCTTCAGCCCTGAATTTTTGCTTATCATCTTTTTTATGATTTTTTGCGAGGCTAAAAACTTTCAGCAACTGTGTTTGGCAACAATCTAAATATTCGCGTTTATTCATTATTTTCTATTCATCTTCTAAGATTTATTTACCTATATACCTGCTTTTTCAGCAAGGTTAATAGTTTTATTGATGGGTATTTTTAATGACCTTAATCAGTAGTACTTTTTGATTCATCAACAATGAAATTGGCAGTGATGCACACCTAACTAATTTTAGTCGTGAAAGCGGCTTACAACAACATAGATTGAGCACTTAATGTTTCTAGAAACACCACCATTGCAACCAAAACCCAAACTAGTAAAGGCGGATGATTATTTTCTTGCGTTTAATTACAGCCTGTATACAATAACAGTAATACTGTTTAAAAATACAGGCTTGCTCTTAAGTAGCTTAAGGAACAACTATGCGCCCTTTAACACCCAGACAACAGCAGATTTTTGATCTGATCCGAGAAAAAATTTCCGACACAGGTATGCCGCCAACGCGTGCTGAAATTGCTGCTTTTTTTGGTTTTAAGTCGGCCAATGCAGCAGAAGAACATTTAAAAGCGCTAGCAAAGAAAGGTTATATTGAAATGCTACCTGGCACATCGCGCGGTATTCGTCTTGCACAAGAGTTTATCGCTGAAGATGGTTTGCCACTTATTGGTCGTGTGGCGGCTGGTGAGCCTATTTTGGCACAAGAACATGTTGAGCAGCATTACAAAGTTGATGGTAATTTATTTCATCCTCCGGCTGATTATTTATTGCGTGTTAATGGCGAGAGCATGAAAGATATCGGCATTATGGATGGCGACTTGTTGGCTGTTCATCAAACAACCGATGTGCAAAATGGTCAAGTGATAGTTGCTCGTGTAGAAGATGATGTTACCGTGAAACGTTTTAAGCGTGAGGGAAATGTGGTTTATTTACATGCTGAAAATGAAGGTTTTGCACCGATTAAGGTCGATTTAAAGTCTCAGCAATTTAATGTTGAAGGCTTAGCCGTTGGTGTTATTCGCGCGGCTGATTGGATGTAGTTCAGGTTGCTCCTACTTCATAGATGCTAATATTTACCTAAACACTATTTTCCTACACTATATTTCGCAGATTGAACTGTCACTTGGGTTAAACCAAGGGGTTAAAATCTGCGCATTTCCTACGTTAGATAATCATTTATGTGCCTACTATGTCCCTAAATTTTTTTAGTTAGAACAATCCTCTTATTCAGCAATAAATACCACTAATAGCTTGCTTTTTATACAGCTTGTTTTTGTGTGGATTATTTATTATTTAGCCTGAAAATCATGCCTTGAACAAAATATGAACATTGCAGCCATCCTTTTAAAAATCTACTTGTCGTCCAGTTTAGGGCTTTTACTCTATTGTATTTGTTAGTTTTTATTTATCATGCTTTTGAAATTAAAAATTGACCCCTATCAAGTTTTAAGTAATTCTAGTCTGGAAAACGTACAAAAAAAACAATAGGGCGCAATTGACAGCTGTTGATTAATGCGTCACTTAAATAATAATAAATGTATGCGCTAACTAGCCGGTTTTCATAATGAAAATACGTTATTTGGCCTAAATTAAAGGTGAAGGAGATGTCGTGTGAAAAGACGTAACCTAGGTTTACTCTTGCTAGGGGGCTTGTTGTCTAGTTCAGTGTGGGCAGATATGTCGCTGAATTTAACCAAAGGTGTTACTGAGGTTAGTAGAGACGTATATGATTTACATATGTTGGTGCTCTATATCTGTACTGGTATTGGTATTGTAGTGTTTGGTGCAATGTTTTGGTCTATGGTGTTTCATCGTAAATCAAAAGGCTTTAAACCAGCAACCTTTCATGAAAGCACAAAAGTTGAAATTCTTTGGACGGCGATTCCTGTCGTTATTCTAATCGCCATGGCTTTTCCTGCCACTATTACACTGATCGATATGGAAAATAACGATGATGCGGATTTAACTATTCAAGTAACAGGTTCTCAGTGGAAATGGCATTATAAATACTTTGATCAAGACCTTGAATTTTATTCAGTGCTTTCTACTCCGCGTGAACAATACGAAAACCAAGATGGTACCTCAGCAGAAAAAGGTGAACATTACCTATTAGAAGTTGATCGTCCTTTGGTTATTCCAACCAATAAAAAAGTGCGTTTTGTTATTACTTCTGATGATGTTATCCACGCTTGGTGGGTACCGGCATTTGCGGTAAAACAAGATGCTAATCCAGGCTTTATTAATGAAGCTTGGACTAAGGTAGATGAACCCGGTGTTTATCGTGGCCAATGTGCTGAGTTGTGTGGCAAAGACCATGGCTTTATGCCGATAGTGGTTGAAGTTAAGTCTGAAGCCGATTATGCCATTTGGCTCGATGAGCAGAAGCAAATGAAAGCCAATGCAGCAGCTGCTGAAGCGGCGTCGTTAAATGCTTCGGCTTCAATGGACGAATTAATGCAACTGGGCGAAACGACCTATACCGCCTACTGCGCAGCGTGTCACCAAGTCAGTGGACAAGGTTTGCCACCTGCATTTCCAGCCCTTAAAGGTAGTGCTATTGCCACAACAGGTCCTGCTAGCGCGCATATAGATATTGTCGTTAATGGTAAAGCAGGTACGGGCATGCAAGCTTATGGTAAGCAATTAAGCTTAAAAGAAATTGCGGCTGTTGTAACTTATGAGCGTAATGCTTGGGGTAACAATACGGGTGAAGCTGTTCAAGCTGCTGATGTGCAAGCGGTTAGTGGCGCAAGCACCTCAGATATGGTTGAGCAAGCGGTTGAAGAAGTTAAAGAACAAGTTGCTGCAACTGTTGCCAAAGTCACACCGGAAGAAGATTTATCAAAGGTTTATAGCCAAGATGAATTAATGGCCCTGGGTGAAGATGTCTACATGACAGCTTGTGCTGCTTGTCATCAAGCGACTGGTGAAGGTATGGCGCCTGTTTTTCCTGCACTTAAAGGTAGTGTAATCGCTGCCGGTGATGTAGCAGTGCATTTGGATATGGTGCTTAACGGCAGCAAGAAAAATCCAGCGATGGCGGCTTTTGCCGGCCAATTAACTAAAACGCAAATTGCGGCGGTTGTCACTTATGAGCGTAACGCTTGGGGTAATAACACCGGTGATTTAGTCCAGCCAGCAGCCGTTGTTGCTGCTAGCGCGAAGTAGGGAGGCGTTATAATGACTACTGATGTAATTGATGATCAATCCGAGCATGATTCACATGACGGTGAGCACCATGATCATAAAATGACCGGCATAAAACGCTGGTTATATACCACAAACCATAAAGACATTGGTTCTATGTATTTATGGTTCTCTTTTATCATGTTTTTAACTGGCGGTGCTATGGCGTTGGTTATTCGAGCTGAATTATTTCAGCCTGGACTACAGATAATTGAACCTGACTTCTTTAACCAAATGACCACAGTACACGGTCTTATTATGGTATTTGGTGCAATAATGCCAGCCTTTACCGGTTTAGCTAACTGGATGCTACCTATGATGGTTGGTGCGCCAGATATGGCACTCCCTAGGCTGAATAACTGGAGCTTTTGGATATTACCCTTTGCTTTCGCTATTTTATTGTCGTCTTTCTTTATGGAAAGTGGTGCACCAAACTTTGGTTGGACCTTCTACGCGCCTTTATCAACCACCTATAGTAACGGTAGTACAGCGTTCTTCGTTTTTGCGGTACATATTATGGGTATTTCCTCAATTATGGGCGCAATTAACATTGTTGTAACCATTATGAATATGCGTGCACCTGGTATGACTTACATGAAAATGCCATTATTTGTTTGGACATTTTTCATTACGGCTTACTTGTTAATAGCGGTGATGCCGGTGCTCGCGGGTACCGTCACTATGGTGTTAACCGATACCTATTTTGGCACTAGTTTCTTTGATGCCGCCGGTGGTGGTGACCCTGTAATGTTCCAACATATTTTTTGGTTCTTTGGTCACCCTGAAGTTTACATCATGATTTTACCTGCATTTGGTATTGTCTCTACAACGATCCCAGCCTTCTCACGTAAGCCACTATTTGGTTACAGTTCAATGGTTTACGCAACCGCATCAATTGCATTTTTGTCGTTTATTGTCTGGGCGCATCACATGTTTACCACGGGTATGCCGTTATTTGGCGAATTATTCTTTATGTATTGTACGATGTTAATTGCCGTACCTACAGGGGTTAAAGTCTTTAACTGGGCAGCGACTATGTGGCGTGGGTCGATTAGTTTTGAAACCCCTATGTTGTTCTCTATTGCCTTTGTGATTTTGTTTACTATTGGTGGATTTTCTGGCTTGATGTTAGCAATGACCCCAGCTGATTTTCAATATCACGATACTTACTTTGTTGTGGCTCATTTCCACTATGTATTGGTTACTGGGGCGTTGTTTTCTATTTTTGCTGGCGCTTATTACTGGTTACCAAAATGGACAGGTTACATGTACAACGATACGTTAAGTAAGTGGCATTTTTGGTGTTCACTTATTTCAGTAAACTTATTGTTTTTCCCAATGCACTTTTTAGGTTTGGCTGGTATGCCTCGTCGTATTCCTGATTACGCTTTGCAGTTTGCTGATTTTAATAAGTGGGTGAGTATTGGTGGCTTTGCCTTTGGTATTTCGCAGTTAATCTTCTTGGTATTGGTTATCAAGTGTATTAGAGGCGGAGAAAAGGCACCGATGAAACCTTGGGATGGAGCTGAAGGTTTGGAATGGACAGTGCCTAGCCCTGCGCCATACCACACGTTCACAACACCACCAAAAATTGATTAAGTGGAGCTAAAATGACTAACGGTGAATCGCAAAACAAGTTATCAAAGCAAGCACAAGCGAAAACGCATGATGCTTCAGTGAAAAAAACAGTGAAAAAACTGATGTTGATTGTTTTTGGTATGTTTGGTTTTGGTTTTGCGCTGGTGCCGTTATACGACGTGTTTTGTGATATCACGGGGTTAAACGGAAAAACATCTAATGTTGCGGCCAGTTACAACGTCAAGAGCATAGATACCGAACGTACGATTACCGTACAATTTTTGACTCGGACAGCCAAAGGTATCCCTTGGAAGTTTGAGCCAATGGTTAATGAAGTAAAAGTACACCCAGGTGAGCGAAAAACCGTTATATTTTATGCTAAAAATGAGTCTACAAGCGATATTGTCGGTCAAGCTGTGCCGTCAGTATCACCGGGGCGGGCAGCGGTTTATTTTCAAAAGATAGAATGCTTTTGTTTTAATAGCCAACCGTTAAAAGCCAGTGAAGATGTTGAAATGGGATTGCAATTTTATGTCGATTTAGACATACCCGATGACGTATCCACCATCACCCTTTCTTACACCTTGTACGACATTACAAGTTCGGTTGATTCTTAAGTGCTTGGCACTTAAATGAGGGGAACAACAATGACAACAAAAGAATACGAAAGTTATTATGTACCAGCGCAAAGCAAATGGCCAATAGTAGGCGCCATTGCCTTGTTTTTGATTGCCGTAGGTGCGGCAAATTATGTAGCAAATTTGAATAACCCTGAAAATGCAGGCGGCGGCTGGGTATTGCTGGCGGGTATCGCATTGATTATTTACATGATGTTTGGTTGGTTTAATAATGTTATTACCGAGTCAATGTCAGGAAAATATAGTCCTCAAATGGACAATTCATTTCGCCAAGGTATGAGTTGGTTTATTTTTTCAGAAGTGATGTTTTTTGCCGCTTTTTTTGGCGCCTTACTTTATGCCCGTACTTTTTCAGTACCTTGGCTTGATGGTGCTGGAAATAATGCCGCAACGGCAATAATTTTATGGCCTGAATTTACCGCGACTTGGCCATTAATTAAAACGCCAGACGGTACTGAAACTACTGCTATGGGTTGGTATGGTTTGCCATTAATTAACACTATTTTGTTGTTAACTTCATCAATTACTGCCCATTTTGCTCATGTTTCGTTAGAGCAGAATAAACGCGGCTTATTGAAGTTTTGGTTAGGACTGACCGTTGTGTTAGGTGTGGTGTTTTTGTTTTGCCAAGGCTTAGAATACGCCCATGGTTATGCCGACGAAATGAAATTGTATTTAGACAGTGGCATTTATGGCAATACCTTTTATTTACTGACGGGCTTTCACGGAATGCATGTGACCTTAGGGACAATTATGCTGCTGGTGATGCTTATTCGAGTATTTAAGGGACATTTTACGCCGAAAAACCACTTTGCCTTTCAAGCCGCGAGTTGGTATTGGCATTTTGTTGATGTAGTCTGGGTAATACTGTTCGTTTTTGTTTATATTATTTAACGCTATTGTGTTTGAATAAGCAGTTTAAGGTACGATATTTATCTTGATAAATATCGTACCTTTTGACTTTTTAGTATGGACTAGGGTTCGGTGTGATCACCCCGGTGAGAATACCCAGTAGTAGTAATAACACCAGTACAACAGAGGTCATCACCCGTCGGCCTATAAACTTAGACATGGATGCTTTATTCGGGTCATTTTTATTCATAATGAATAACGCTCGAAATAGGTTATAAACCATAAAGGCTAATAAGCCGACAACAATAAATTTAATTAACACAGTATTCTCTCTTTTATCATCTGTTTTTAGTTAGTCAACACGCGGTAGTCTATGAAGTCGGTATCACTTAAGCACAAATTCAAGCAACTTAATTGGCCGATGGTTATATTTACCATGCTAGTATTTTCGTCATTAATCAAGCTCGGATTTTGGCAGATTGACCGAGCGCTTGAAAAAGAACAACGTCAACAGCGCATCAGTGAATTAAGCCAACGCCAAGCCTTATCACTAGCGCAAGTATTAACACTGAGCGGTTTACAAGATGGTATTAACGATTTGCCTATTCAGTTAAAGGGGACCTTTGTTGGCGATAAAGTATTTTTACTCGACAACCAACCAAATAAAGGCCGTTTGGGTTATCGTGTTTATCAAATCATTGAAAGTAATGGTGATGCTATATTAGTTAATCTAGGTTGGGTACAAGGCTCAATTGACCGAAATATATTACCTAAAATTAGCCCCGTTACTGGCCAGCACACCATCACAGGCAATGTGCGAGAAGTGGAAGTGGGTATTCAATTACAAGCACAAAACTTAACTAATCCGTCATGGCCATTACGAGTACAGCAAATCGAACTAGATAAGTTTTCACAATTAATTGGTAAAAAACTATTGCCCTTTGTCGTTTACTTAGATAAAAAAGAGACTATAGGTTATATAAAAAATTGGCAGCCCATAGTCATGCCACCAGAAAAACACCGAGCCTATGCGTTTCAATGGTTTAGTTTAGCGTTAGCTTGGATAAGTTTGATGGTTTGGGCAGCAATAAAAATGGCTAAAAAAGATCTGTCTGAATAAGCAGGTTAGACAAATACTGAAACCAAATAATAAGAATAAAAGGCTGAGTTGTATGAGTTCTTCAAAGTTAAATAAATCGCGCCGCAGTATGCTAATTCTCTTGGCGGTATTCATCATTCCCATTGCACTAGCTAAATTGGCGTTGAATCAGCAATGGTTTAATTACGGAGTGACCAATCAAGGGCAACTGATTGAAAATGAGTTAACCCTAGCGCAACTTGGCTTAAGTATTGATGACTTTGATCACCAATGGTTGATGTTGTACGCCTTGCCAACAAGTTGTGATGAGCAATGTGAAAATACCTTGGTCAGTGTTAATAATACTTATATTGCCCTAGGTAAAGAAATGCCACGTGTGAAACTCGTCGGCTTAACACAACAAGATTTACGCGCAGAGCAAGCAGAAAAAATTCAACTTAAACGCTGGCATATTCAAACCATGCCCGCTTTGGCAAAGGTGGCGATAACACAATCACAAGTCTTGATTGTTGACCCGCTAGGTAATGTCATTCTTAGCCATGTACCACCAAAAAGTGCCGAGCAACTGCCACAATTTGGCAAAGCCATACTGGCAGACTTTAAGAAACTGCTGAAGTATTCAAGGATTGGCTAAATGAGAACACAAAGCTCTTCCGACCTTAGAAAACTTGTTTTTGTTAGCATATTATTAGCTATTGTGGTGGTCAGTTTAGGTGCTTATGCACGCCTAACTCATGCAGGTCTTGGCTGTCCAGATTGGCCAGGCTGTTATGGTTTAGTTGAAGTCCCTAAAACTAGTGCCCAAATTATTGCTGCTGAGCAAGCGTTTCCTGAACGTCCTGTTGAACCAGAAAAAGCATGGAATGAAATGATCCATCGCTATTTCGCTGGTGCATTAGGGGTATTGATCCTTATTATTGCCTTAATTTCTCTAAAGCGTCGCGCGCAACGCGGTCCGTTAGGACTGCCAATTTTACTGCTAATAGTGGTGATTTTTCAAGCGGCACTTGGCATGTGGACTGTTACCATGAAGTTAATGCCTGTGGTGGTAATGGGGCATTTGCTGGGTGGCTTTACTACGCTGTGCTTATTGCTATTACTGTATTTACGTTTGAGTGATTTTCGAGTGCCGGGCGGTGACATTGGCCTGAAAAAATACTTTAAATTTGCTGTGATTGGTATTTTTATTTTAGTGGGACAAATTGGTTTGGGTGGTTGGACATCATCTAACTATGCCGCGCTTACTTGTGCTGAACTACCTATATGCCAAGCGGGTTGGCTAGAGCAGATGAACTTTGAACATGCTTTTGATCTTATTCCGCCGGAGAAAGAAAGTTATGAATTCGGCCACCTTGATCATGCCTCACGTTTGACCATTCATGTAATGCATCGCTTAGGTGCTATAGTAACAACACTGTACTTATTTTGGTTTGCTATTCGCATTTATCGTAAGGCGCATTCACCATTTTTTAAGAACGCCGCATTGAGTTTAGGTTTTATACTCAGCGTGCAAGTTGGCTTGGGTATTAGTAATGTTTGGTTCTCACTACCGCTAAATGTTGCGGTCAGTCACAACGTAGTAGCCGCCATGTTAATGATGTCATTAATTACTATGACATACAGTTTAAAACGTAAAACTTAGGAGCATATTATGAGTCAAAGCAACACAATAGAAGCGAGCCATAGCGCACCTAGTACACCCATTTGGCGTGATTATTATGAAATTACCAAGCCTCGGGTAGTGGCTTTATTAGTATTAACTGCGTTAGTGGGCATGTGTTTATCAGTGCCGGGTGTTATTCCATGGCATGTATTAGTGCCGTCGATGATAGGTATTGGTTTTTTGTCATCTGCTGCGGCAGCGATTAATCATATTGTCGATCAGCGCATCGACAGTGAAATGGGGCGTACTTATAATCGTCCTTTGCCGAATGGCAGACTTACTGCGCGTAATGCGTCAACATTTGCTATGACTCTAGCGGTAACTGGCTTCGCTATTTTATATAGCCTAGTTAACCCGCTCACTGCCTGGTTAACTTTTTCAGGCTTGGTTGGCTATAGCTTTGTTTATACTATGTACTTAAAGCGTGCTACCCCACAAAATATTACTATTGGCGGTTTAGCCGGCGCTATTCCACCTTTATTGGGTTGGACAGCAATGACCAATGAAGTGCATCCTAATGCGTTATTATTAGTGTTATTAATCTTTACTTGGACGCCACCACATTTTTGGGCGTTGGCTATTCATCGAAAAGACGAGTATGCAAAAGTAAACATTCCTATGTTACCGGTCACACATGGCGTTAATTTTACCAAAACTCAAATTTTGTTATATACCGTGTTGCTCTTTATAGTGGGCTTGTTACCTTATTTAGTAGGTATGAGTAATTGGTTATATTTAATTGGCGCTGTGGTATTGAACTTAGTGTTTTTTGCTTACGCATGGAAACTGAAATTTAATGCTGATGAAAATACGGCAATGGATACTTTCAAGTTTTCTATTGTGCATTTAATGGCGTTATTTATTATTCTTTTACTCGATCATTATCTATTACCGGTAACAGGTTAATGAATAAAATTGTTATTATGATTGTCGCCTTGGGGGCATTAGCCGCAGGTGTGATGTTATTTGGTCAGATCAATAAAAAAGCCCCTGTTGAATTTGCCTTGCATTATCAACAAGCAAGAGACGTTAAAGCTTTTGAATTAACTGATCATTTAGGTGAAGCGTTTAACAACGAGTCGTTAAAAGGTCATTGGAATTGGGTGTTTTTTGGTTATACATCGTGCCCAGATGTTTGCCCGACTACCTTGCAAGAAATGAACTTTATTTATGATGATTTAAAAGCGATCAGCCATAAAAGCCAAGTATTATTAGTTTCTGTTGACCCAAAACGTGACACACAAACAAAGCTTGCCAGTTACATAGGTTATTTCAACCCGGAATTTAAGGCCTTATATGGCCATCATGGTGTGTTGTTTCCATTTGCTCGTAATTTAGGGCTAATGTATGCGATAACTGAATCAGAGCCGGCGTCAGAGAAAAAATCAGGGCAAAAAGCTAATAACGATGCTAAAGACAATCATGGCGCAACTGCGACCCGTTATTTAGTCGATCACAGTGCGTCATTGGTTTTGATTAACCCTGCAGGTAAAGTAGAAGCTATTTTTAAACCTAAACAAGCACTTGGTGAAGTTCCTGTAATTGAAGGCGACAAATTGGTCAGTGACTTTGCAAAAATTGTCGCTTTGTATTGAGCTAGAGTTAAAGTAAATTTTAAGTTTTTAAGCTGTTGGTTAATAACTGTCAGCTTAAAGGTCACTTGGTGATTGGACTTTTTCTTCATATTGATTTAGCAATCTAGTGAACAGGTTAAGGCTTACTTGAAGGCATAAACCCTACCGACAGAAAGTATGACTCGTTAACACTATTGGCCTTAATGCCAATAGTGTTAACAGGTAATATTTACCGACAATAAGGCTATAGCGGATACCACTGACGGTTTTCTTTGAGAATAAACCAAGGTTTTGAAAACCAATAGTAGCGTCCAGGTTCACTAATGCTGGGGGCGGTACAATTGCAACGCACACGACCTGTTGGCAGTGCTGCGCTGTAATTAATAGTAAATAGCTCATCACCTTGCCATTGAATTTCTTGACGGCCTAAACCAGAAATATAGCAATTTAATTGTTCAGGATTAAAATCGTCCACATCAACCTTAAAACTTACTGAAGTTGACTCACCCTGTTGAAAAATGGTTTGTTGATCTTCTGCCTCAACGCGAATACTAAAAGGTAAAGCATTGAGTTTATCGCGTAAGCTTGGTAATTGATCATAAGGCTGTGAGACTGGAAAACGTGGAATAATTGTCGTGTTAGTATCCAAGCCAACAGCGCCTGATTGTTGCGAGAAAGCGACAAAGTTATTGTCTTGTATCCACTGCTGAATTTCAGGACTATATTCACCGTAGGGATAAGCGAAATAGCGCCAACTCTGTCCGGTTTTTTCTGCAATTATTTTTTCTGCACTGAGCAACGATTGCGTATTTTTAGCTAACCACTGTTGCATTGTCATACCATCAGGTATTCGGATTAATGAATCGTGCTCCATGCCATGATTAGCAATAATTACCCCGTCGTCTGCCATCACTTTGAGTTGTTGCCACGAGAGATAATGCTCGGAATTTTGCTCGACAATGCCAGGGTTAATAAAGATGGTAAAGGGATAATCGTGTTGATCTAATATGGGCTTACCCTGGGTTAAAATATCTAAATAGGCATCATCAAAGGTAATAACCACAGACTTATTTGGCAACGCTGTTTGGGTTTTAATTGAATTCATTAAGCTTGATAAAGCAATTACCTCAAAATTGTTGTCTGCTAGGTATTGCATATGCAGCGCAAACTGGCTTGGAGAGATACTGGTGCTGGCTGGAGTTTTATCGCTGACATGGTGATATTGTAGAATGACAGTGGCGAAGCTGGTGATGTGGAGGCAATAGCATATTGCTGCTAACAAACGATATTTCATGTTAATCTTCCTGAGGTATTTATAGAGCGTTAGGCGCTTAGGTAAAATAGCTTTTTTTCAACTATTTAAACAGTTTATTTGCCATAAGGGTTGGCTTTTTTTTGAAATTTAATAATATAGAACGGCATAAGCAGTTATTTATTCTTGCTTTACCCATGATTTTGTCAAACATTACTGCGCCTTTGTTAGGTTTAGTGGATACCGCTGTTATTGGCCACCTAGAATATTCTTATTATCTAGGTGGTAGTACGGTTGGCGCCATGATCATTACTGCCATCACCTGGCTTTGTGGTTTTTTACGTATGTCGACCACCGGCTTATCAGCGCAGGCGTTTGGCCAAAAAAATAATGCATTAAGTTGTTTGATACTGCTACGCGGAATTATTGTTGCGTTTACCATTGGTTTGGTCGTTATTATATTTCAAAATTTTTATCTTGATCTTGCATTATCATTAGCCGGTGGCTCTGAGCAAGTGCAGTTTTATGCGCAAGAATATAGCGCTATTCGAATTTGGGGTTTGCCAGCAGCACTGGCTAATTTAGTTATTTTGGGTTGGTTGCTAGGTAATCACCAAGCCAAAGTGGTGATGTGGTTAATTATCGCCACTAACTTGATTAACTTAGGCCTAGATTTACTGTTTGTTATCGGTTTTTCTTGGCAAGTTAAAGGTGTAGCTATGGCAACACTGATTGCAGAATATAGTGGTTTATTTATCGGCTTAGCCTTTGTATACAATAACTTTAAACAAAAGTTTATTGGCTTATTTGCTAGCGTACAGCAAATGTTTGCTGCGGCTTTAGAGCGAACCGCATTGTTAAGCTATTTTAAACTGAATCGAGATATACTAATTCGCACTTTATGTTTAGAAATATGCTTTATTTTTATGACCTTTCAAGGTGCTCGATTAGGCGATGATGTGATTGCTGCTAATGCTATATTGATGAATTTTTTGTTGTTAATATCGTTTGGTTTAGATGGTGTTGCCAATGCGGCAGAAGTGATGGTAGGTAAAGCGAAAGGAGAGAATAATCAAAAAAGCATGTTTGTCAGTGTCAATATTGCGCTCTTTTGGACTGGAATATTTGCGCTCGCTTATAGTTTATTGTTTTATCTGGCGGGCCATTATTTTATTGTCAGTATCTCGGATATATCGGCTGTGGTTGATTATGCCCAACAACATTTATTTTGGATTGTCGCCTTACCCTTACTGGCCTGTTGGTGTTATTTATATGATGGTGTCTATGTTGGTTTGATGCAGGCGCATATTATGAGAAACAGTATGATTATCGCCACTTTTGGCTGCTTTTTTCCGGTATGGTGGCTATTAAAGGATTATGGTAATCATGGTTTATGGGCGGCATTTTCAATATTTATGTTAGTACGTGGTATGACCTTAGCTTGGCATTACCAGCGAAATAAGCATACTTTTTAGCGCTTATTATTTATAGCTTAGTGTTTTTAAGAGTAGCACTTTTTAGGTGAGTACTTTAATGCTTAATGCGATTAAATATATGATACAAACGATTAGCAAATAATCCAATATAAGCGTAAATAGCAAGTAGACAACCGCAAGCTAAAATAACCACGCCAATCATTTGCCAAAGATAGTGCTGATAGTAACCAAGAAATATAAAACAAACGCCGATAATAAAAAGACCAAGTCCACTGAGAAAACGCTGCATACTGCGTTGTGGATCTTGGCCTATTTTTTCTAATAATGACATTAAAACCTTACTGACAACAGCAGGTTATTAGTAGTATGAGTGTTCGCCACGTTCATGCTCTGTCATGTCTTTTACGCCTTTAATTTCACCCGCCATCATGTCAATTAATTGCTTCTCAATGCCGTCTTTAACGGTGACATCGATTTGGGCACAACCATTACAGCCACCGCCAAATTGTAATACAGCATAGCCGTCTTCAGTGATTTCCATTAGCGTACAATCGCCACCATGGCTAGCTAGCTGAGGGTTAACCTCAGCTTTTAAGAAGTAATCAACACGCTCAAATAATGGCGCGTCATCGGCAACTTTGCGTAACTTAGCATTTGGCGCTTTTAAAGTTAATTGCGAGCCCATTTGGTCAGAGGTAAAATCTATTTCTGCTTCTTCTAAATAAGTCTTACTGTCGGCGTCTATGTAAGCTGAAAAGTTTTCAAACTTTAATTCAATGTCGTCAGCTTCTATAGCGTCAGCCGGACAGTAGGATACACCACATTCTGCGCTTGCTGTACCTGGGTTTACAACAAACACACGGATACTCGTACCTTCAGCTTGCCCAGAAAGTAGTTTTACAAAGTGTTCTTGTGCAGTTTCTGAAATGTTAACCATCATACTATTTACTCTCCCTACTGGGCTTGAACTTGTCAATACCCGACTATTTTACTCAAGTATAACAATTTTACTCTTGTCTGTCATTTGGAGCTAGTCCTAGATAGCATAATTTATATAGCCAGCAGATGAAAAGTTAACAATAAAATATATAAATGGGCAATTATCACGAGATAACTAGTTCATATGGCATTATTTTGTTATTTTATCTAGCTATTGAATCAGGAGATCTCGCATGTTGTTATCGTTGTATCGAATTGTAATATTTTGTTTATTAAGTGTTTCGTTTACCGTTTTTAGTGCCAATGTAAGTACATACTTGCCGAAGGGCGCAGTTTATGGCGAAAAAGTGCCAACGCCAGAATCTGCTTTGGGCTTTGGTATTGGTGAACGCCATCCACGCCATGATCAAGTAATAAGCTATCTAGAGCAAGTCGCGGCATCATCAACTCGACTCCAAATTGAAGAAATGGGTCGAACTACACAGTTTCGCTCACAAATTTTATTAACTATTTCAAGTCCTGAAAACTTAAATCACCTTGAGAAAATTTTAGCGCGGCGCTCAGATATAGTCGCTTCTGCTAAAGACCCTATTGTGGTTTGGTTAGGTTATAGTGTGCATGGTGATGAAATTAGCGGTACTAATGCTGCTATGGTGCTGGCTTATCATTTAACGGCATCGCAAGATAAAACCGTGGCCGATATGCTTAACGACACTATTATCGTGATAGAGCCGAGTATTAACCCAGACGGCATGGATCGATTTGTTAATTGGGTGGCGACCCATAGTGGTATCACTGAGAACTCAGATCCAAACCATATCGAACATCATCAAAACTGGCGTACGGGCCGTACCAATCATTTTGGTTTTGATTTAAACCGGGATTGGTTGCTATTGTCGCAAAAAGAAAGTCAAAATCGCTTACCTTATTTTCATCAATACCAGCCAAATGTTCTAGGTGATTTTCATGAAATGGGCGCTAATAGCAGCTATTTTTTTCAGCCAGGAATTCCCACACGAACGCATCCTCTCACACCAGAAAAAAATACCGAGCTAACACGGTTACTCGCGACCTATCACGCCAAAGCACTCGATGAAAAAGAGCGTTTATATTACAGTGAAGAAAGCTTTGATGATTTTTATTACGGCAAGGGTTCAACGTATCCAGACATTAATGGCGGCATTGGTATTTTGTTTGAACAAGCCAGTAGTCGAGGTTTACAGCAAGACACCGTTAATGGCTTACTGACTTTTGAATACGGTATACAAAACCATGTGTTAACGTCGTTATCAACCATTGAAGGTGCGTGGAAAAACCAAGCTAAATTTAAAGCTTATCGTGAAGACTTTTATCAACGTGCACAAAAAAAAGCCAGTAATGAAAACTTTAATGGTTATATTTTTACTGAAACTAAAGATCATTATCGCCTTGAGACTTTTTTAAATAAGTTGCAGCAACATCAAATTAAGGTTTATCCCCTTAAGCAAGATTATAAAATTAATGATTTAACTTATTTTGCGCAGTATAGTTATTATATTCCATTAGAACAGCCGCAATACCGAGTGATTAAAGCGCTATTTAATCAACAACAAAGTTTTCAAGATAATACCTTTTACGATGTCTCAGGCTGGACTTTGCCACTAGCCATGAATATAAAATTTGCGCCTGTTGGACGTACTTGGGGTTTAAAAACTGAAGAAAAACCATGGCAGTCTAGCGCTGTAAAACCTGCTGATGTAAGCAATTTGGCTTACGCTTATGCGTTTGAATGGCATGATTTTTTAGCGCCCAAACTGTTAAATAAAATTACCAAGGCTAAGATCAAGGCAAAAGTAGCCACTAAGGCATTTTCCGCGACAGTTAACGGCGAAGTTAAAACCTTCGATCAAGGCACTATTATTATACCAGCGGGTACTCAGCTAGTGGAAAACTGGCGTAGTATGCTCACTGACTTTGCAGCTAAAAGCCAGATAGCGCTTAACGCTTTAGATACTGGATTAACTGCAAAGGGCATTGATATTGGCAGTAGTTCATTTCGGCCAGTTTCAGCGCCAAAAGTATTATTGGTGGGTGGTAAAGGCGTATCTCAATATGAAGCAGGTGAAATGCTTTACTATCTTGATAGTCTACTGGAAATTCCGGTTACGGTCGTTGAAATACCACGCTTAGCTGCGATTAATTTAGCTGACTATAGCCATATAATTATGGTTGATGGCCGATATACTGCGTTAGATAGCAAGGTACAGAATAAACTTACTTCATGGTTAGCTAATGGTGGTGTGCTATTTGGTCAAAAACGCGCCGCACTTTGGTTCTCAGAAATAGAGTTATTAAAAATTGATTTTGTTAGTAAAGCGCATATCGACCAGTTATTTGATACGGATAAATTAACTTATGGCGATAAAGAGCAACTGGCGGGTCGAAAACGTATTGCAGGCGCTATTTTTCAAGCCGAATTAGATGTCAGTCATCCGCTAGCATATGGTTATCAAAACAGTAAGTTACCGGTATTTCGAAATAGCACCATAATTATGGAGCAAACATCGCAGCCATTTATAACGGTAGCAAAATACAGTAACGTACCTTTGCTTAGTGGTTATACCGATAAAAATTTAGTGAATCGTTTAGCGAATAACCCAACACTGGTAGCTCACAATGTCGGTAAAGGTCGTATTATTGCTAGTACTGACAACTTAGCTTTTAGGGGCTACTTTTTGGGCAGTATGAAGATTATTGCGAACAGTTTATTTTTTGCTAAAGCTTTTAGTGCCAACTTGGCAGAATAAAGCGTTAGTTAGGTATCGCTAAGCATAAACTCAGGAGTGTAATACTTTGCACTCCGCTTTTTTTTAGCAGCTTACAAATTTCATTGGCGGTTGTGCCTGTGGTCACCACATCATCAATCAAAATAACATGCTCAGGTAAGCTTGTCTTCGGGTTGATATTTAAGCTAAAAGCTTGTTTTAAATTTTTTCTGCGTTCAGTACCTGACTTACCTACCTGACTTTCTGTCAATTTTTTCCTAACAACAAGATCTGCTTGATAAAGATAACCAAAATTTTGGGCAAACTTGCGCGCAATCAGGTCTGCTTGATTAAACCCGCGTTCTTGCCACTTTTTTAAATGTAATGGCACCGGCACGATCCGAGTGTTGTCGAGCGTTAAATTTGTGCCTTCAAGGCTAAGATATTGCTGCCAGTGATGAATAAGTAGATAAGTTAACAACTCGGCTAATTCGGTCTTATGTTGATATTTCAACTGACTAATCCAAGTATTGAAGGGCCACACATAAGGCGCAATGGCTAATAGGTGATCAAAATGTTTTATGGGGATCAGTTTTGTAACGGCGGGCCATAACAATAAATCATAAGGCAGATGTTGGTAATTAAAATAAGGTAAATCTGCTTGGCAATACTGACAAAGTAATGGGTGATGTTGGCAAGTGTTACCACATAAGGAGCAGCAACTTATTTTTAAGCTGATTTTTTTCATCTCATGGCGCAATTTCTGCTGTAAAGTTAATAGTATTTCCCTGTTGCGCTTGCTGCTAAATTCCATTTTCAGCTTCCTTTGGTTAAACTGTGCGCCTACCAAATATTGAGCACACTAAGCATGAAAAATAGCATGGCAGAAAGATTAAAAATTGCGAGCCAAGGCCAAGGTATTCCTTTGGTATTCATCCACGGTTGGGGCCTTAACTCGGCTGTTTGGCAACCGTGTTTAGCGCAGCTCCAAGCAAACTTTCAAGTGATCACGGTAGATCTACCAGGCTTTGCGACTAATAAATCAGTACAACTGGCTCAATATTCATTAGTTGAGATAGCAGAGGCTATTGTACAAGCGGTAGCTAAACCGGCAGTTTATATTGGTTGGTCTTTAGGGGGATTAGTTGCCAGTCAAATGGCTATTAAGTATCCAGCGCAAGTATTAGGGCTAGTCACTGTGGCGAGCTCACCACAGTTTGTAGCACAAGATAATTGGCCAGGCGTTAAGGCAAGTGTTTTGGCGTTGTTCCACAAACAACTTGCCCAAGACACGACAAAAACTATTAGTAATTTTTTGAAAATTCAAGCCATGGGTAGTCCACATATTCGCCAAGACATTAAAAAACTTCGCGAGCTAGTTATGCAATATGAACAGCCTACGCGACAGGTGTTAGACGACTCATTAAGTTTATTAGAAAGCTCAGATTTGTCTGCGCAGCTACAAAATATTCATCAGCCATTTTTGCGCCTATACGGCAAGCTTGATGGTTTAGTACCCAAACAAGTTATTGCCTTAATTGATCAACTTGCCCCTCACAGCCAAAGTTATATATTTGAACAAGCCTCACATGCGCCATTTATATCCCATCAGGCTGAGTTTTTAGCGATATTGCAAAGCTGGTTAACTGAACATCTTAGTTAAAGAGTAACGGTTTACTTTTTAACACTTTTGGTTGATAATTAAGCAGGTAGCTAGATGTTAAGTTGAACCGTAAATTTAGCAGATAAGTACAGAGTATAAGTACAGTGTAAGTGTCAGTAATCATTGAGGAGTATTTTGTGGAAATTCAATCCGCCTTTAATCTTGGTGTACAAGGCCTTCAAAAAGCTAATGAAGATGTTTATAAATCCGCCGAAAATATAGCGTCTAGTGCCAGCCTAGCGGCTGAATCTTATGGCGTCGCTCAAGCAACTAATGCTCCTGTGGCTAATGTTAACGAGCTAACTAAACAAAAGGGTGATAGTCCGGTAAAGCTAACGCAGTCTCTCATAGATCTACGTGTGGCAGAATTTCAAGCGAAGGCGTCTGTTGAAATTCTGCAATCAGCCGATGAAAACTTAGGCTCGTTATTGGACGTTACCGTTTAGCGGTTATGAATATCACGCCACAAAACACTCATCTACCCATACAAACTGCGGTAAACCTGCAGACAGATAGCCTACGTCGTGAAAATCAGCAAAGAGAAGTCATCACAAAACCTGAGCCATCGAGTCAATCAGCTGCCGAAAAAGGTCCGGCTTCTGACAAAGAGCGTGGCCGCACCCCCGCACAAAACAATCAGCAAGTAGATTTTGCCAGCTTACGTAAACAAGCTGAGCTCGCTAACGATGTTATTGGCAATAGTTCAGGTAATGGCTCAGGCAACAGTTCAGGGCAAGACTCAGCAAAGCACTCAGAACAAGAGGCTAACAAGCAAAATAACGATGGCTCTGGAGATTCAACACCTTCAAGTCGTGACCAACAATCAAGAGTGGAAGAGTTGGTAAATACAGAAATTATTCGCAGCTTGGAAAGTCGCGATAAAGCGGTGCGTAATCATGAAAACGCTCATGCTGGAGTTGGTGGTTCATTTACTGGCGCGCCATCTTATTCATATGAAATTGGGCCAAATGGTAAAAAATATGTTGTTTCAGGTGAAGTCTCTGTCGATTTAACGCCCATTGCAGGTGAGCCTACAGAGACCATTGCTAAAATGAATAAAGTGCAAGCGGCTGCCTTAGCACCGGCTAATCCATCAGCACAAGATATTCGCGTTGCTGCTTTGGCGGCTAGTATTATTTTAGAGGCTCAGGCCGAGTTAACAAATATCAGCGCTGACCATGTTGAGGCTAAGCTGCAGTTAGGTCAGTTATATCCTGATAAAGAGCTGCTGAAAAATGATAGTAGCTTTGAAAATAATGACAGCAGTAACGCTTTCGATCGTCAAATTGCCCAAACTTTATCAGCGCAAGAAGCCTTAGTGCCAAGCCGACCATTAGCGGTTGATGAAAGAGCGGGCCGCATTGAAAAGTTTTACGCTACTATTAATCAAGCCTATGCAAAATCAGCAAGCTATCAATTCGAGTTAACGGCCTAGTGAACGCTGACCCTGTGAGACGATTTTTAATAACAAAAAAGCCTGCAATTTTGCAGGCTTTTTACGTTTGGTGACCATACCATTTGCTGACTATAGCAATAGTTAATTTATTACTTAAATACCGTAATCTTCACGATATTTTTTAATGCTAGCCAAGCTGTCAGTCATGTCTGGTTTTTCTTCCAAGTAGCTGATTAAGTTTGCTAAGGTGACAATAGAAATGACCTGGGTATTAAAGTCACGCTCAACTTCTTGAATGGCAGAAAGCTCTGCTTGGCCTTTTTCTTGTCGGTCTAAGGCAATCAGTACACCGGATAATTCAGCACCGTGAGCCTGAATGATTTGCATTGACTCACGAATGGCAGTGCCTGCGGTGATTACATCATCAACCAGCATCACTTTACCTTGAAGGGGCGAACCTACTAAGCTACCACCTTCACCGTGGGTTTTAGCTTCTTTGCGGTTAAAGCAATAAGGCATATCAATATTGTAACTGTCAGCAAGTGCAACGGCTGTGGTAGTGGCAATAGGAATGCCTTTGTAAGCAGGGCCAAACAACAAATTGTAGTCAATGTTAGAGTCTTGCAATGCCGCGGCATAAAAACGTCCTAAACGGGCTAAATCACCACCGGTATTGAATAAACCCGCATTGAAAAAATAAGGACTAATGCGGCCTGACTTTAAGGTGAATTCGCCAAAACGTAACACTTGTTTAGCTAAAGCAAATTCAATAAATTCACGTTGATAATCTTTCATAATTAGCTCCTGTCTGGCTTAATTTAAAGCAGTTTTTTGAATATCAAACAGTTCATTAATACTGTTCTTAGCAAGTGCTAGCATTTGTTGCATTTCATCAAAACTAAACGGTTCTTCTTCGGCTGTGCCTTGCACTTCAATTAACTTGCCGGTTTCGGTCATGACCACGTTCATGTCAGTATCCGCGGCTGAATCTTCTACATATTCTAAATCAGAAATCGCTTCACCTTTATAGATACCAACAGAAACAGCGGCAATCATGTGCTTAAGGGGATTGTTATTGATAATACCTTTAGCGCGCATATGGTTTAATGCATCAACCAAAGCGACACAAGCGCCGGTAATTGAAGCGGTACGTGTGCCACCGTCAGCTTGAATAACGTCACAATCAATCGTAATAGTGTTTTCACCGAGTGCAGCTAAATCAACAGCAGCACGCAATGAACGCGCGATTAAACGAGAAATCTCTAAGGTACGCCCACTTTGTTTGCCATTGGCAGCTTCGCGACGCATACGCGTGTGAGTAGAGCGAGGTAACATGCCGTATTCAGCGTTGATCCAACCTTTGCCCTGGCCTTTCATAAAACGTGGTACACCGGTTTCGACTGTAGCGGTACATATAACTTTGGTATCACCAAACTCAATAAGCACTGAGCCTTCTGCATGAGCGGTAAATTGACGCGTAATGGTTACAGGACGTATTTGCCCTAAAGTTCTGCCGCTTGGACGCATGTTGCATTTCCTATCATAGTATAATTGCTGCGCATTATAATCGTTCGGATAGCAATTTGACATAATGACGTGACAAGTATTTTGAAATATAGTTAATTAATATAAGGTCACTGTATTGTGGGTTTGTTGTTAGTTGCCATTGAATATTATTGATGTAGAGAGAATTTATGAAATTTCAGCTGTTTATTGTTTTATGGTTAGCCAGTGTATTGTTATCAAGTTTACTGTTCACCAGTCCAGCAAGTGCGCAAGCTTCTGCACACCAGTCAATTATTGCCACTGCAAACGAATTGCCGTTATACAGTAAAATTTATGATGATAAGCGTGATCCTTTCAAAGACGCGCAAGCAGCCATTGCCATCGCGCAAGCCAGTAACAAAAATGTGTTAATTGAAATTGGCGGCAATTGGTGTACTTGGTGTCATAAAATGGATGCTTTTCTAGCGAAAAATCCTGAAATTTATCAAGCACTACATGATAATTATGTCCTGCTTAAAATAAGCGTGAGTGACAGCAATGAAAACGAAGCTTTTATGAAGTCGTTGCCACCTGTGCAAGGTTACCCACATATGTATGTTTCAACCAATACCGGCCAAATGTTGTTGTCTAAAGATACCGCTGAATTACTTGACGACTTGCAGTATTCTGCACAGTACTGGCTGACTTTTTTAGCAAAATGGCAGATGAAAAATAATAAGGAAAATTTAAATGACTCAAGTACAAAAGGTTAACGCCATGGTTCGAAAGCAAACAACGAACAAAGCAATGTTGCGAGTGAGCTCATTTTTTGATGAAAATTTTTGCACGCCCAAATGGCTACAAAAGAAAGTTTCCAGGCGCAGTGCACTAAAATCTGCAGCTGGCGCGACTATGGTTGCCGCTATGCCATTACGTGCTTGGTCAACACTGGCTAGTGAGCAATTTGCCCAGGTATTGAAAACTGACCCTTGGTTAACCCTTGAAGCGGTACTTGCGCATTTATTACCTGAGTCGCCAACGGGCCCTAGTGCAAAAGAAATTCAAGCAACACAGTATTTATACAATGTAGTGTTTCAACAGCCCACCGACAACGATGAAATTGAATTTATTTATAAAGGCGTTGGCTGGCTAAATGGTTTCAGCAACAGTGAATTACAGAAAAATTTTGTGCTATTAAGCTTTGATGAAAAAGAAAAAATATTGCGGGCTATTAGTCGCTCACGCGCGGGCGAAAATTGGTTAAGTAATTTAGTGAGCTATATTTTCGAGGCCATGCTGACACCGCCAAGTTATGGTGGTAATCCTAATGGTATAGGTTGGCAATGGTTAGATCATCAAGCGGGTTTTCCCTTACCTCAAGCTGGGCAGCGTTATTATGAGTTACCCGGTAAACAACCTATTGTGCTGAGTAGCAAAGCGCCGATTTCCAAGACAACAAGCACAAAAATTGTCAGCCATCAGCAATATATAGGCAAGAAAATAGGAACTCGAAAAGCATGAAATATGATATTTGTATAGTGGGTAGTGGCGCAGGCGCTTCACCAGTGGCTTATACCTTAGCCAATGCAGGCGCTAAAGTGTTAGTGCTAGAGAAAGGCGCTTGGCTAACAGAGAAAGAGTTTTATAAAGATGAACTTGCGATTAGCTTACGTGATGCTTACAACCCTAAACTTGAAGACGAACAGCATGTTATAGAAGAAGAATATGAAAACGCCGCAGGTGAAAGTTTTTGGCAAGGCGAAGCAACCAGTGAATCGGGTTGGAGCTTTTGGAATGGCACCGTAGTTGGCGGCTCGTCAAATTTTATGAGTGGCTACTTTCATCGTTTAAAGCCGGTAGATTTTCGTTTGAAAACTGAATTTGGTGCCATTAAAGGCGCAAATGTCGTTGACTGGCCGATTAGTTATGATGAGCTAGAACCTTACTACGCGATAGTTGAAAAGGTGGTTGGTGTATCAGGCAGAGCCACTGCACATCCACATCAAGAACCTCGTTCAACCGATTTTCCGTACCCACCGTTGGCTGAACATGCCATTTCATCGTGGATAGACGAAAGTGCAGAAAAAATAGGTTATCACACAGTGCCAGTGCCGAGAGCGATATTGTCTCAACCGGCAATGGGCAGAAATAGCTGTGAATATTCAGGTTATTGCAGCAGTTATGGTTGTTCGTCAGGTGCGAAAGGCGGTGGCCGAGCGGCATTATTGAACCACGCAGTGGCTACGGGTAATTGCACCATAACACCCCATGCAAAAGTGTATAACATTGCGACCGATAGCCAAGGTGAAATATCTGGTGTGCACTATTATGACCAAGCAGGACGTAAAAAAACTGTTCAGGCTAAATATTATGTAGTGGCATGCCAAGCCATTGAAACCTCACGTTTGTTATTGGCTTCCAAAGGCGAAAAATTCCCTAACGGTTTAGCCAATAATGCTGGCCAAGTCGGTAAAAACTTAGTTTTTAGTGCCGGTGGAACGGGTCGTGGTGACTTCTTTTATAAAGACTTAACCGACGAGAAAAAAACACAACTTACCCAAGTAGGGCCTTTTATTAACCGTGCTTTACAAGACTGGTATCAAATTGATGATAAAGCTTTTACCGGCATTAATCGTGACGGAAAAGCCAAAGGTGGCACCATAGATTTCTTGTTTTATCAAAATCCTATTTCGCGTGCGCAAGGCACACAGTGGCAATATGATGAAAGCCAAAATAGTGAAACACTACTTTGGGGTGAAGCACTCAAACAAAGCATAAAAACTGAATTCACCAGCTATAAAACACTCCGTTTCGAAGTGTTTAATGACTGGTTGCCAACCGATAATTGTTTTGTTGCGTTAGATGATGACGTCACCGATAAGTGGGGTGACCCTGTGGCGAAAGTCCGTATTGGCGCGCATAACCACGATGTAGATGTAGGTGAATATCTTGCTGAAAAAGCTGAAAAATTATTAATAGAAATGGGCGCAAGCAACGTTTCATCATCGGTGAGCAGTTCGCCACCGACCAACTTAATGGCGGGTGGTTGTCGTTTTGGTCATGACCCTAAAACGTCAGTATTGAATAAAAATTGCCAAACACATGAGGTTGAAAACTTATTTGTTACCGACGCCTCGTTTATGCCAACAGGCGGCAGTGTGCCTTACACCTTTACTATTTATGCCAACTCGTTTCGGGTTGCAGACCATATTAAAGCGCGCTGGCAGCAAGCAAAGACTTAATATTGACGTGGAGCGGGTATATTGCCACCATGATCTCGCTAGCTACAGCTTATTAATGTAGATACCCAGTAGTAGCTAGGGCATAATTCACTACAATGTTAATTTAAAAAATTTAGGAAACTCAATGATCCATAGTATGACAGCGTTCGCACGCCATGAAATTAAGGGCGAATGGGGCAATGCCGTTTGGGAAATCCGTTCTGTTAATCAACGTTTCCTCGAAACTTATTTTCGTTTACCCGAGCAATTTAGAAGCATAGAGCCAGTACTAAGAGAACGATTTCGCAAGCAATTAAATCGCGGAAAAGTAGAATGTAATTTACGTTTTAATGCTAACCCAGCAGAAAAAAGTAAAATCACATTAAATGCAGAGCTAGCTGCCGAATTAATGACCCATGCCAATACTATTTCAAGTTTAGCTAATAACGCGACGGTAAACCCCGTTGAAATTATGAGTTGGCCTGGTGTGATGGAAGCGGAAGAAGCTGACATGAATACCATTCAAGCAGAAGTACTGGCCGGTTTTGACCAAGCATTAAAAGACTTTATTGTTGCTCGTACCGATGAAGGGGAAAACCTTAAGATGCTTCTCGAGCAGCGCTTAGATGGCATCATTGAGCAAGCCGACATAGTCAAAGGCCACATGCCAGAAATTATTCAATGGCAACGTAAGCGCATTACCGACAAATTTGCTGATGCCAATATTGAACTTGAATCATCACGTGTTGAGCAAGAACTGGTATTACTAGCGCAAAAGATGGATGTTGATGAAGAAATTGACCGTCTATTTAGTCACGTAAAAGAAACCCGCAGCATATTGAAAAAAGGTGGCGCACAAGGCCGACGTTTAGATTTTATGATGCAAGAGTTTAACCGCGAAGCAAACACCTTAGGTTCAAAATCGATTAATGCCGATATCACCAACTCAGCGGTTGAGTTAAAAGTGTTAATTGAGCAGATGCGCGAGCAGATCCAGAACATAGAATAGCGTTCCTCCTTGTTTCTTGTTGTTAATAATTCATTGTAAAGCCTCACTTTTGTGGGGCTTTTTGTTTTCTCTTGTTCTATACTGTTCCGTAAAGTTAACTAATAAGTGGTTACTAAAAGGGTTACTAAGTTCATTAGTAACCACCCTTGACCTTCTTATTTTCATTTTAGTAACCATTGGTAATCGTATTTATGAATGACAAGCAGGTTAGAGAACTTATTAACAAAGGCTTAGCAACCAGAAAATCAATAGGAGATGGACTATATATTAGATTGCAAACAGTGGGGAAAGCTTACTGGGAAGTTCGATATCTCATTAATGGTAAAAGAAAATTTATGCGTATCGCCGGCGGGCAATATCCAAATATGCCTTTAGTAAATGCAAAATTAGAAGCTGCACTTATTATGCAACAAATAAGAGCTGGTAATGATCCACTTGCTGAACGAGCAAGAGATAATGAAATAATAATTAAAACGGTTAATCATTTATTTGATGACTGGTATCAAGAGCTATCAAAAAGATTAAAATATCCCAATATTCCGAAAAGAATCTACCATAAGGAAATCAAACCCCTTATTGGTGACTTGGCAATAGGCCAGGTCAACGCTCGCGATATTAGAGCCATAATTCAAAAAGTATCAAGTAGTGACCGCCCATCGATAGCAAACGATACTTTAGCTTACTGTAAACAACTGTTTAATCACGCTTGTAAATTAGATTTAGCAACGGCTAATCCGGCAAGTGCTTTTAAAGTATCAGATGCTGGCGGTGCAGAAAAAAGCAGAGAACGTATTCTTGATATGAAAGAACTTGGGATCGTTTTTCGAATATTTCGTCAACATGCTCACATATTCACTCGTGATAACTATTTAGCTGTTGCTCTTTTAGTAAGTCTTGGTGTGCGCAAAGGTGAGCTTATTGGGGCTCGATGGCAAGAAATCGATTTCGATAAGCAATTATGGTATTTACCATTAGAAAGGAGCAAAACAAAGGTAGCTATAACCATACCGTTAACTGAAAGTGTCTTGAATTGGCTTAGAGAATTAAAAGTGAAATCGGCAGGTTCAGAATATGTATTTCCAGCAAGGCGGGCGAGTAAGCGACGGGGTTATATTTCTGACGATACCTTGAATCATGCACTAGCAAAAATGTTTGGCAAGAAAGTCGATAGTAATAAACAGCCTTATCCTAATTTATTGGGTAACGCCGGCGTTGAACATTTTACGGTGCATGATTTGCGAAGAACTTGTCGTAGTTTATTATCCAAAACAGGCATACCACAGGATATTGCAGAACGTTGTTTAAATCACAAAATAAAAGGCACCACAGGAATTTATGATCGCTATGATTACTTGGATGAACGCACGGAAGCTTTAACAAAACTTTCTATTTTAATTAACCCTATAGTGAATGATTTATCAAATGTCACTTCATTTTTCAGGATAGCTAATGATTAGGTCAATACTTTATCATATTACACAGGGAACCTTGTTTTGACCAAAAAAAAGAGAAAACTTGAATTAGAACTTGCAAGAAAAAGGCTGATTTTTCCTGACTTATACCATGTTGAAGAACAAGGTAGTGAATCTAATAACACTCTGCATAGCGAACAGTTAATAAATGTAAAGAGCTCACCTTTTCCAGGTAACAATATTTTAAGGTTGATGGAGAAAAGGACCAAAGACATTATTGCTACCGGTTATCCATTAGAAATTGAAAGCAATGGTGTAACAGGACCGACACAGATGGGTAGTGCTCAAATTAACATGGAATCAATGTCTGGTTGTTTGAAAATCATTTATTTTCAGATCGAAAACAGGGAGCCAATCGATTTACATTTATTTGATCAATATTCATTTCTAAATACAATGATGGCCTATCAATTAGGTGGGCATGACCAAAGTATTAATTTAGGCGATCACGCTTCTAATGGCTATGATAGTAATGTTATTTATCCTAAAAAGGGAGGTATTGAGAAAGCTAAAAAATCGGAATCTGTTAAGAAGTTAGTTAAATCAATGGTGCTCTACATAGATGCAAATCCTAACTTCAACAAGCCTAAACCAGCTACGTTAGCGAGAGCTATACACGCTATAATCCAAAAATTCACCAATACTGGACAAAATCACAAACTTAAGGCGTTCGCAAATTTCGAACTTAATTGTCCTGAACCAAAAACTATAGGTACTTGGATATCTAATCTTAATTTGGATTTTAATGGGTGCCCATCCTTAAAAAGTCCCAGGTATAACAAGCTTATTGAGCTATTTGAAAGGGACTACCCAAAAAGTACAATCGAAAGAATTTTAAAAAAATATGAAATACAATAAAATATACAAATAAATAAATTAAACTTATTTATATCAAATGCTTAGTAAGTATAAAAAGACGTCTGCACTCCAGTCTTATATTCACAATTCTCTGTGTTAGGCAAAATTACTCCGAAATATTAATAAGCAGGAGTAAACATGTATAAACATCAGAGTACATCAAATACAGATCGCATAGTGCGTGAGGCAGAGCGTAAAACTATTACATCCCTTTCTAGAACATCCGCATGGAAATTAGAACAAAAGGGATTATTTCCGAAACGCAGGCGCTTGAATCCTGAAGGAAGCTCTTGTGGGTGGTTACTTTCTGAAATTTTGGAATGGTGCCATTCAAGAGAAGTGGTTAACTCGGTGAATATGTAATGAAAACATCATATTCAGACCCGATTGAACAATACATTGATGAAAATCGTATGCTCAAAAAACCAGAAGTTCAAAGGTTACTAAATGTCAGTAGATCTACACTTGCCCGTCGCGTTAAGAGTAGACAGTTTCTGTTACCTGCAGTTATACAAAACGGAAGATCATTATGGAGGTTTAAAGATGTTCAATTGTGGCTGAGCCGAAATTTATCACGTTAGCGATAATCGCTTATCTAAAGGCAGGTATTTGAACCTGCTTTTTTTATACCTTTCGATGACGCACTTTGACACAGCTAAGGCATTAAAATAAAGCTTAAAAATTGCCAAATTCCTTATTTTATCAGGTTCTATAGACCAAATTGTCTAAATTTTTTCAGCGGACTTTTAATAATATAAGACCAGATCTTTAGTCATTAATTAATCAGTATTCTAAATTAAAACTTAACTTATGATATTTAAAATAACTAAACAAAATTCATTTCTTTTCGCCTACTTAAATCATTCCTATAATGTTTATAAACCTAAAAAGGGAGATCTCAATAAAGTGGCATTAGACAGGTTATTTCGATTATGTCAAACAATGCTGTATTATTACTCAAGAGTATTCATAGTCAGAATCGATTTGCACCCAGTAGATTTCAGTGCTGATAATAAAGTTATGAGTATATTTCTAAACAAGTTTATTTCTAAGCTAGAAAAGCAATATCAATGCAAAGTGGGTTACTTCTGCGCTAGAGAACAAAATAAATCTGACAAACAACATTATCATTTAGCATTATTGTTAAGTGGTCATAAAGCTATGCTCCCTCATAACATACTAACGCAACTTAAGACTGACTGGATACAACATTGTCAAGGCAGCGTCTACTTTGTTGATAAGCCTTATTATGTTATATACCGAGGAGATAAAGCCTCAATTAATCCAGCAATATACCGCTTAAGCTATCTTATTAAAAACCACACTAAAGAGCATAATAAGCCTGCTAACAGTTATTTATGTAATGTCATCAAACTAAAGCCTAATAATAAAGGTAATGTGCTAAACGAGAAGTTACTCGTTGACCCATTAATTACCCACCAAATGTTAAGTAAATGAATTAAGAATAATTAATGAGACAATTTTTTAATATCTATTATTCGCACTTTAGCAATTTTTCGCACCCAGTTTTCGCAGTTTTCGCAGTTGTATTTTCAGATTTTTTTTCATATAAAAACAATGATAAAAAATTAAAACATTAAAATACAAGGTGTTATTATTTTTAGGAGAGCTCCTCTTAAAAATCATATGAATTTTGAACACACATTTTAGAAACAATGACGTATGGTAAAATGCATGCTTAATTTTATTGAAAAAGTAGTGGTTTTTAACTTATATAAATTATTGAGATATTTATACATGACACTGTTATGTGTATAAATATTTGTGTTTTCTATACATGTTGTAATTATGTGTATAAACTATCTTTTTTTATATACATATCAAAAGATCGGATAATGAGCCTACCAATAGCTGAATTGCCTTTACCCAATATCGAACATTGGGAAACTCGAGCGGTCTTAAAAAAAACAGCCATAGCGCACCGTTATCTCGCTGAATTAAAAGGGGTGGCAGAATCCATTCCTAATGAAGCCATTCTGATCAATACGCTGACACTGCAAGAAGCTAAACATAGTTCTGAAATTGAAAATATTATTACCACTCATGATGAATTATTTAAGGCTGAGCTATTAACTGAAGCAGCGTTAAACCCTACAACCAAAGAAGTACAAGATTACGCCATAGCGTTAAGGCAAGGTTTTGCATTAGTTCGAGGTTCCGGTTTAATTAGGCTAGCTGATATTTTGGCTATTCAACAAACGTTAGAGCGCAACAAAGCAGGGTTACGTAAGTTACCAGGTACTGAGCTTAAAAACGCACAAACCGTTGAAGTTATTTATACACCACCGCAGCATCCGCAAGATATTGAGCGCTTAATGGATAATCTTGTGCAATATATCAATGATGATGAGCTATGCAGTGCTGACCCGTTAGTTAAAATGGCAATAATCCATCATCAGTTTGAAAGTATTCATCCATTTTATGACGGCAATGGTAGAACTGGGCGTATTATTAATATGCTCTATCTGGTCGCGCAAGACCTGCTTGACCTACCCGTGCTTTACTTAAGTCGCTACTTAATTGAAACCAAAAAAGATTACTATCAACAATTGCAAGCGGTGCGAGAAACAGGTGAATGGGAACCGTGGTTGTTATATATGCTAGAAGGTATAGCTGAAACGGCTAAAGCAACAATCGAGATGATTAAAAATATCAAAGTGCTTATGCGTAACTTTAAACAAAAAATTCGTAGTGAGCTACCTAAGATATATCGCCAAGAATTACTGAATAACTTATTTAATCATCCCTATACAAAAATTGAATTTGTGATGAATGACTTAAGTATTACCCGGTTAACAGCAGCCAAATATCTTGAACAATTAGTTGATATAGGCTTGCTACATAAAGAAAAAATAGGTAGAAGTAATTATTATATCAATCAATCATTGGTCGCATTGTTTATTGAAAGAAAAAATTAGGACCAATTTATAAATTTTATTATCTCGATGAGCAGGGAAGAAGGACAATAGTCGTCATGGTTAAAACATCAAACGAGTCATGTAAATCAAACTCATGAACAGGTCATATAGTGCAAATAAAGCTTGGCATCAAAGTCTCATTTTTAAGCTATATCAACTTACATAAACCACATTAACTAGATTGATTCAATATATGACAAGTGAAAAAATAACACTCTCCCAACTAGAGCAATACCTATCAAAAGCGGCCTGGATCTTAAAAGGTCCAGTCGATGCTTCTGATTTTAAAGTTTACATATTCCCGTTACTTTTCTTTAAGCGTATTTCTGATGTTTACGATGAAGAATATCGTATAGCACTTGAAGAATCAGATGGTGATGAAGCATACGCAGCCTTGCCAGAGTTTCATCGTTTTGAAATACCTGAAGGTTGCCATTGGCAAGATGTCCGCGAAACTACCACCAACGTAGGTGCTGCAATTGAAAATGCGCTACGCGGCATAGAACAAGCGAATCAAGAATTCCTTTATGGCATATTTGGTGATGCGCAGTGGAGCAATAAAAATAAGCTTTCAGATGCATTACTCATCAACTTAGTCGAGCACTTTTCTCAATACACATTAGGTAACCAAAAAGTTGACCCTGATATGCTCGGTAATGCTTACGAATACCTAATTAAACACTTCGCTGATTTAACCAATAAAAAGGCCGGTGAATTCTATACACCTCGTTCGGTTGTGCATTTGCTTGGGTTGATATTAGACCCACACGAAGGTGAAACCATTTACGACCCTGCATGTGGCACGGGCGGTATGTTACTTGAGTGTGTTGACCACCTTAAACATAACAACGAAGATTACCGAACACTTAAACTATTCGGCCAAGAGAAAAACTTAACCTCTAGCTCAATTGCTCGAATGAACATGTTCCTACATGGCATTGAAGATTTTGAAATTCTGCGTGGTGATACTTTACGCCACCCTGCTTTTTTTGAAGCAGACGGCCTTAAAACGTTTGACTGCGTTATTGCCAACCCACCATTTTCACTTAAAGAGTGGGGCGCTGAAAACTGGGCTAATGATCCCTACGGACGTAACATTGCTGGCGTACCACCAAAAGGTAATGGTGACATGGCTTGGGTGCAACACATGGTTAAGTCCATGAACAGCACTGGCCGCATGACGGTAGTATTACCTCATGGAACATTATTTAGAAAAGCCGCAGAAGGTAAAATTCGTAAGCTATTACTTGAGCTAGACATGCTAGAAGCTGTTATTGGTTTAGGTCCTAACGTATTTTACGGTACGCAATTAGCCGCTTGTGTGATGGTATTTAAGCAAAATAAATCTGCCGACAAGAAAGGTAAAGTATTGTTTATTGATGCCTCTGACCAAATCCGAGTAGGTCGAGCACAAAACTTCCTTGAACCAAACCACGTACAACAAATTTACGATTGGTATCACAATTATCAAGACGTAGAAAACTACGTAAAAGTAGCCTCTAAAGCTGACTTAGAAGAAAACGACTTTAATTTAAACATCCCACTTTACGTGGAAAAAATCATTGAAGATAGCTTGCCATCAGTAGAAGAAGCGATGAGTGACTTGAAAGCCGCGTGGCAAGCTAGCCAAGAAGCTGAAGATAAATTTAAACAAATATTAAAGGGATTTTTATAATGGCTTACGAAACACCGATTACAATTAAAAAAGTAATAAATAATATCAGAAAGCGCCATTACGTATTACCTTCAATACAGCGTGAGTTCGTTTGGGATACAGAACAAATCGAAACATTGTTCGATTCACTGATGCGAGATTATCCTATTAGTACTTTTTTGTTTTGGCGAGTCGATAAAGAAAAAGTACAGGATTTTCAGTTTTATGAGTTTTTAAATAATTATCATGAAAAAAACTGTCGCCATAATCGAAAAGCTGAATTGACAAATGATGAGGATGTTACGGCTATTCTTGATGGTCAACAAAGAATGACTTCAATTTACGTAGCTTTAACGGGAACTTTTTCTAAAAAATTGCCATATCTTCGTCGTGACAGTAAAAGCGCTTACCCACCCAAAAAACTCTATTTGAACCTTTTGAAACCATCAGATGAATTGGAAATCGAATACAATTTCAAGTTTCTAACAGAGCAGGGAGCAGAATCAAAGGAAGAAAATTTTTGGTTTTTATGTGCTGATATCTTAGATTTTAATGATACTACTGCTGTAATGAGTTACCTAATGGAACAAGGCCTGACAGATAGTTCTAAGTTCCCTACTGAATGTACTAAATTTGCATTACGCTCATTGACAGAGTTTCATAATGTTATTCATCAAAAAGGTACAATCAGCGCTTATTTAGAAGAAAGTGAAGACTTAGATAAAGTATTACAAATCTTTATTCGTATTAACAGTGGCGGGACTAAACTTAGCTATTCAGATTTACTACTTTCAATTGCTACTGCGCAGTGGGGGGATAAAGATGCACGAGAAGAAATTCATGCTTTTGTAGATGAAATAAATCGTATCGGTGATGGGTTTTCATTTACAAAGGATAATATTTTAAAGGCATGTCTAGTGCTTGAAGATTTTGACGTGAAATTTAAATCAGATAATTTCACCAAAGAAAATATGAAGAAAATCGAAAGTAACTGGGAATTTATATCTGAATCAATCAGAGCCTCTGTAGAACTTATATCACACATAGGCTATTGCAAAGATAATTTATTATCAACGAACATCATTGTTCCAATTGCGCACTTTATCTACAAAAACAAATGTGCAGAAAAAATACTTCACTCTAAAGACCATAAAGAAGATCGTAATAGTATTAAGGAATGGCTTGCTCGAGTTACGTTAAAAGGTACATTTAGTTCATCTACTGATGGAATATACCCTGTCTTGAGAGAAATAATAAATAATAATATCGGTAAGTTCCCGCTTGCTGAAATTATTGAGCACTATAAAGGGCGTTCACGATCACTAATAGTTTCTGAGGATGATATTGAAAACATACTTGATCTTAAATACGGCAAGCCAAAGTCTTATGCTGCATTAACACTGATTTGTCCAGGGCTTAATTACACGCATAAATATCAGCAAGACCATATTCACCCTCAATCAGCATTTAAAAAGAAAAATCTAAGAAAAATAGGTTTAAGTGAAGATGAAATTAATTTATACATCGAGCAATGCAATTTATTGCCAAATATTCAACTGCTACATGGAACAACTAATACAGAGAAAAGTGATAAACCGTTTACTGAATGGTTAGTTGAAAATTACCAAGATGATGTAGGTAAAAATAATTTCTTAAATCAAAATCACATACGAACAGATCAATCCCTAGATTTCAAAGATTTCTTGGGCTTTATGGAAATACGTCGAGCAACATTAAAAGAGCAACTTATTAAAGTACTGAACGTCTCAACGAAAACAGGCGCGTTGGAGTTCGAAGCATGATGACCCAACAAGAGTTAGAAAAATACCTTTGGGGTGCAGCCACAGCGCTCAGAGGCACTATAGATGCGGGTGATTACAAGCAATACATATTTCCGTTATTGTTCTTTAAACGTATCTCCGATGTTTACGATGAAGAGTTTGAAAGTGCCTTAGCAGAAAGTGATGGTGATATTGCATACGCAGCCTTTGCTGAAAATCATCATTTTCAAATACCCCAAGGTGCGCATTGGACTGATGTTCGTGAAACTACCACTAACATTGGTTTAGCACTGCAAAACGCTATGCGAGCCATTGAACAAGCAAACCCAGATACTTTGCATGGTATTTTTGGTGATGCCAGTTGGACCAATAAAGAGCGTCTTTCAGATAGTATGCTCACAGACCTTATTGAGCATTATTCTCAGCACAAGCTTAACTTAAAAAACGTGCCTGACGATAAACTCGGTAACGCTTACGAATATCTCATTAAAGAATTTGCTGACGACGGCGGCCATACCGCAGCGGAGTTCTATACAAACCGTACCGTAGTAAAGTTGATGACTATGATCATGGACCCACAACCAGGCGAGTCAGTTTACGACCCTACTTGTGGTTCTGGGGGATTATTACTTAACTGTGCCTTGCATTTAAAAGATGAAGGTAAAGAATATCGCACCCTAAAATTGTATGGCCAAGAAATAAACCTACTTACCTCAGCTATTGCCCGTATGAACATGTTTATGCATGGTATTGAAGAGTTCGATATCGTTCGCGGTGATACTTTAACTAATCCAGGTTTACTCGAAAACGATGAACTAAAAAAATTCAATGTCATCTTAGCTAACCCGCCATACTCAATTAAGTCTTGGGATAGAGATACTTTTGTTAACGATCCTTATGGGCGTAATTTATGGGGTACCCCTCCTCAAAATTGTGCAGATTATGCGTTTGAACAGCATATACATAAGAGTATGAATGAGGAAAATGGACGTTGTATACAACTTTGGCCTCACGGTATTCTTTTTAGAGACAGTGAAAAGAAAATGCGTAGAGAAATGATTGAAACAGACACTGTTGAATGTGTTATTGCTTTGGGGAAAAATCTTTTTTATAACTCAGCAATGGAGTCAGCGTTACTTATCAGAAGAACTAATAAAGATAAAAATAAGAAAGGTAAAATCCTATTTATTAATGCTTTTGATGAAGTTAAAGATGAAAAAACAATATCATATTTGTTGGAACATCATATAGACAAAATTTTTAGGGCCTATAGTGAATATAAAGATATAGATGGTTTTGCTCGCGTTGTTTCTAATGTTGAAATTATAAAAAATGACAGCTCTTTACTTGTTACAAACTACGTTAAATCTACAAGAGGTGATGATGGTTCGAAAAAAAGCTTTCAAGAAACCCTAGAGGAATGGAGCAATAAATCCATAAAGTATAATAAATCTATGAATGATTTAATTGATCACTTAGAGGGAGGTAAGTCAGTATGAATTTAGATAAATCATCATGGAAAACATACTCAATCGCAAAGCTTTTACTTAAGAAAGAAGAAAATGATAAAGAAAAAGCATGTAGTCGATTTGACAAGTACTTAAAAGTTGAACATTTAGACGCGGAGACATTACATATAAAACGATGGGCATCTCAAAAAAATGGAGATGAATTACCCCCTACTTTTTATAAAATATTTAGAAAAGGACAAATTCTATTTCCTACTAGAAACCCTCATCTTAAGAGGACTGCGATTGCTCATTTTGAGGGGATTTGTGGTGAAAAAACATTAACGCTGGAAGTGAACAAAAAACTAGCTCGAACAGAGTTTTTAAAGTTTTTATTTCATAGTGAGCATTTTTACCAGCACTCAATATCATCAATTATTGGATCAACCAATCCACACGTAAGGTGGCGAGATATAGAGAAACTAGAAGTATTAGTGCCTCCACTAAGTGTGCAGGATGAGTTAGCCAGTTTATTTTTTTCAGCGGATCAGCAAATTCAAGCAAACTTAGGTACTCTTGAAAAACTAAAGGTTTTAGAGAAAAGTATCGCTAAAAGCCTAATTAATGAATATAGCAACAAGTCGAATAAAAAAGTCAAACTTGGTTCTTTGTATACAAAAAAATTAAAATCAGTAAAACCTCAAGACTTAGAGGATGAAGAAGTTTTACATTATAGTCTACCTTCATTTATTGATAAAAAGGTTCCTGAAAGAGTAATTGCATCATCGATTAAAAGTAATAAGTTAGTAATTGATGATGATGTCATTTTGTTTAGTAAGTTAAACCCTAATACTCCTAAAGTTTGGGCAATCACTAAAAGTGAAGGGAATATGAAATTGGGGTCTACGGAGTGGTTACCTATAAGACCCACAGAGGATTTACCGATGTTATATTTAACTGCATATTTAGAGTCCCATCCTTTTATTCAAAAGATTTTACGCTTGGTTCAAGGAACCAGTAATAGCCATAAAAGAGTGGACCCAAAAATGTTCTATGACATAGAGGTTCCTATACCGACTAAGGAATTTAAATTAAGAATGGAAGCTAAAATTAAAAAAATATTATTGAATAAAGCAAACTTAGAGCTTGTTACTACAAGCTCCCAATCATTATTGAAAAGTATTGTGAATGAGGTGTTTTAGGTATGGGATTTACCGAATTAAATAGTGTGGAACACTACATCATCCAACAAATGAGTGGCGTTAATTTAAACTCTTTACCGGAGGGTAACCAAGTTAAAGATCCCCATGGTCAATATGCTCTAGACTCAGAAATGCAATGGAAATTCCAATCGGCAGAGCAACTAGGTCGTGGAGTTAACGAGGTGTTAGTTGAATCTGTATTAGTTAAGGCATTAGTTCGCCTTAACCCAGAGATTGAAACTAACCCACATTTGGCTGATGAAGTAATACATAAACTCCGTGCTATTTTAATTTCGGTAAATCAAGTCGGCTTGGTAAAAGCCAATGAAGAGTTTTTCGCTTGGATGACAGGCGAAAAAACTATGCCGTTTGGCGAAAATAATCGTCATGTACCCGTAAACCTAATCGATTTTGACGACTTAACCCGTAACGATTATGTGGTAACTAACCAATTCCGTATTCATCACCGCGAAACCAAAATACCCGATGTTGTATTGATGATTAACGGTATTCCTGTAGTGGTGGGTGAAGCTAAAACACCTATTCGACCATCAGTAAGTTGGTTAGATGGTGCACATGAGGTGCATAGCATTTACGAAAATGCCGTACCGCAATTGTTTGTCCCTAATATTTTATCTTTTGCCACCGAAGGCAAAGAGCTTTTTTATGGTGCAATACGTTGTCCACTAGAATTTTGGGCACCTTGGCGTATTGAAGAAGGTGACAATCAAATCTCTAAAGCATTAGGCTTAGCTGAGATTGGTAAAGAACTAACTGACTTATTAAGCCCAGCTCGCTTGCTTGATATTATGCGTAGCTTCTCGTTGTTTACCACCAATAAAAAGAAACAACGCATTAAAGTAATACCACGCTTTCAGCAATATGAAGGCGCGAATAAAATTGTTCAGCGGGTTATTGAAGGTAAAATTAAAAAAGGCTTAATTTGGCATTTTCAAGGTTCAGGTAAATCATTACTAATGGTATTTGCGGCACAAAAACTTCGCCGTGCTGCTGCGCTTAAAAGCCCAACCGTTATTGTATTGGTCGATAGAACCGATTTAGACACTCAAATTAGCGGCACCTTCAATGCTGCCGATGTTGCCAATGTTGAATCAACCGATAGCATTAAAGAATTACAACAAATGCTAGAGCGCGATACCCGTAAGATAATTATCTCAACGATTTTCAAATTCCGGGATGCTAAACCTAATATGAACCTGCGCGATAACATCATTGTATTAGTCGATGAAGCGCATCGTACCCAAGAAGGGGATTTAGGCCGACAAATGCGTGCTGCATTACCTAATGCCTTTTTGTTTGGTTTAACCGGTACGCCAGTTAACAAAGCAGATAAAAATACCTTTTGGGCATTTGGTGCAGAAGAAGATAAAGGCGGCTATATGTCGCGTTATACCTTCCATGATTCGATTCGTGACGAAGCTACGTTGCCATTACACTTTGAACCACGTTTAGTGGATGTGCATGTAGATAAAGCCGCATTGGATACAGCCTTTGCCGAATTCAAAGAAAGTGCCGCCTTGAGTGATGAAGAAGCCGATGCGCTAAATCAAAAGTCTGCAAAAATGGCAGCATTTTTAAAAGCGCCTGAACGGGTTGGAAAAATTGTAGAAGACATCGCTATTCACTTTATGGATAAAGTTGAACCGCATGGCTTTAAGGCGATGATAGTAACGCCAGACAGACATGCTTGTGTGCAATACAAAGAAGAGCTTGATAAACATTTTCCAGAAAGCGCCAGCAAGGTGGTTATTTCTACCACCGCAAATGATGACTTTGACTTTAAACAAAAGTGGGGCGTAGATAAAAGTCAGCAAGAAAAGCTAGTAGATGAATTTAATGATGCGCAGTCAGAGCTAAAATTCCTTATTGTTACCGCTAAATTATTAACAGGGTTTGATGCACCCATACTGCAAACCATGTATTTGGATAAGTCGATAAAAGATCATACCTTATTGCAAGCTATCTGCCGTACTAACCGTTTATATCCAAAGAAAACCTTCGGCTGTATTGTTGATTATTTTGGTGTGTTTGATGATGCCGCCAAAGCACTAGAGTTTGATGAAGAAAGCGTTAAGCAAGTGATCTCTAACTTAAGTGCATTACGTGAAAAATTACCGCAAGCGATGCAAGATGCTTTAACTCACTTTGTTGACGTAGACCGAAAGCTTGAAGGTTTTGAGGGCTTAGAAGCCGCTCAAAATGCTATTGCTAACAATGAGAAGAAAGATGCTTTTGCCTTAGACTTTAAGTACTTGGCAAAGCTTTGGGAATCGTTATCGCCTGATCCCATACTTGACCCATACAACGGAGACTATAAATGGCTGGCGCAGGTATACGAGTCAGTGAAGCCTGCCTCTGACAATATTGGTAAGTTATTGTGGTTAGCCCTTGGCGCACAAACCATGCAGTTAATTCATGACAATATTCATGTGGGTGAAGTACATAACCTAGAAGAGTTTGTACTTGATGCCGATGTTATCGAGAATATCTTCAATAACCCCGATCCGCGTAAAATTAAGCAACTTGAAAAGGAATTAGCGAAACGCTTTAAAGACCGTGGCGATTTGCCCGCATTTAAATCTCTAAGTGAACGCTTAGAAGCGCTACGCGATAAAGCTGAAAAAGGCTTAATAGCCTCTATCGATTTTGTTAAAGAATTGTGCAAAATTGCCAAAGAAACTGTTCAAGCTGAAAAAGTTCTAGATGCAGAACGTCAAGAAAAAACACCAAAATCAGCACTAACAGATTTGTTTTTAGAGCTAAAAGATGACCAAACACCCGCAGTAGTAGAACGCATAGTCGCCGACATAGATGCCATAGTACGGGTCGTCCGTTTTCCTGGCTGGCAAACCACCACAGGCGGCGAACGTGAAGTACAAAAGTCACTACGCAAGGCTTTACTAAAGTATAAGTTACATACCGACCAAGTGCTGTTTGATAGAGCTTATGGGTATATAAAAGAATATTATTAATTGAAAGCAAACGGCTAATTAGATTGTTGCCACGATAATCAATCAAGGAAGTATGATGAAAAAAACAAAAACTTATCGTGAAAGACTGGTCCCAAGAATTAGAGACCTCATTGACGGATATTCAACTGATTCAATATTAAAAGAATATTTACAAAATGCAGATGACGCAGGCGCTACAGAGTTAACCATTACGTTCGATAAACGAATTCACCAACACTTATCCGGTTCACCTTTTTCTGTTGCTAAAGGTCCTGCTTTATTAATTGAAAATAACTCTTTCTTTAGAGAGAACGATTTTGAAAGTATCGTAGAGATAAGTGCTGAAGGTAAGAGAGACGACCCTTCCAAAACAGGTAGATTTGGACAAGGCTTTAGCTGTAGCTTCAGTGTTTCAGATGATCCTTCTTTGATATCGAATGGCCGAGCATTGTGGTTTGATGTTTTGAACCACTCTGTAAATGCAGAAGGAAGTGATTACATCGTAGAATGGGATGATCTGGATGATGTTGAAATTCAGGGGTGGTTAGATACGTTTTATACCGAAACAATTCCAGATTTTAAAAATAAAACATTATTTAGACTTCCGTTAAGAACCAAAGAAACTGCACTCAAAAGTGAAATTAGCTCGGTAGTTTTTGAGTTTAATAATTTTCTTGCTTGGTGTGATGAGTGGAAACAAAACGCCAATAACATTTTGTTTTTAAGAAATATACATAAGTTAACTTTACAAGAAGTAACAGAAAGCGGTGTGTTAATAAAACACTTAATAATTGAAACTAATAACGCCAGTGAAATTGAAAATATTAATAACAGTATCCAAGCTGATTTTGGTAATTACGACAGCTCTATTGATATGTGCAATTATTGGTTATCAACGAATAAAGTACTTCCATATCGTAAATACATTCAAAAACTAGCTGTTTCAAAATATTGTCGTGATAAAAACAACCTAGTAACTGAACACGAAATGTGGGCTTTAGTGAACGGTCTATTTAACGGTCCGGATAACATACTCATTAAACATGCCATTGAAGCGTTATCAATTAAACCTACAGGGCGTAAAGTGCTACCTTGGGCAGGGGTAGCTATAAAACTAAATAAAGATGGCGAACCGATAAAAACGCTGGATTCTAAATTTTTTTCGTTCTTACCTTTAGATATAGCCAGTCCTTTTCCTGTTTGCGTACATGGTTGGTTTGACTTAGATTCAAAGAGAACAGAGATCACATTTACAGGCGGTGGAGAAGTTAAAGAGGTTTTAAAACTATGGAATCGATTGCTGTTTAAACATGCCGTTTCAGTAGCATGGGCCGAACTAATTGAATTCATAAAAGGAAAAGAGTACTTCAGTCACTATTTCAGCTTATGGCCAAAAAAAACGGCAGACGAAAACTACAATCACGTTATTCCAGGTTTTTATCGTTCAATAAGAAGTTTAGAAACATTGTATGTAGTATCCAGTGAAGGGGGTAAATGGCTAAAACCTAATGAAAATCAATGGATATTTAAAGACTTCGATGATAAATGTCTTCTCAATATCCTTACTCAGTCGTACCCTATTATTTTGGGTAATCCAAATAAAGAGATTTGTAAAAATCTTAGTAGCGCCGCTGTTAAAATTAATACGCTTGATGCTCAAGCTATTTATGCAGAAGTTCAAAAGCAAGAGCCTGAAATCGAATACCCTGTTTTCCCCAATCAGCTTCCATATTCTTTCATAAACAACACTGACGATTTGTTAGGTATTATTAAGTTTCTAGTAAAAGAAATTGATTCTGATGGTTTAGATTTTTCTATTGTGCCATTTTCGCTCTCAATGGATGGGAAAATATACTCGCCAACTCAACCAATGTTTGCTGAAGTGGAAGTGAGCTTTTCACTTCTGCAAACCAATCAAAATGTGTTTTTAGATAGGCGCTTAACTGAAATACAAAAAGAAAACTATGGTTCGCTTTCTGAGCACTGGCTTGATGACAACTTTGAAAATTTACTAAAAGTCATAGAGTTCTATTTTGACGATTTTAAAATAGATACTCCTTGGATTGAATCCTTAATTCAGTTCATTGCAAATGCAAGCCGTGTTGAAGTTAAGAGCAACCTTGAGCGAATAAGGAAACTACCTATCGCCCAATGTGAAAGCAACCGCTGGCTTCCTTTTCATACAGGCGTAAGAGCAACATCTCCATTGTATATTGATACAGAATATTTAGAGCATTACGACTACTACCGATCGTTAGGCTTTAACTTATTCGATATAAATTTCCATGAAAAATATGATGCTTTAAAAAGGCATTCGAACATCTTAATGATGGTTGATGCAGAGATTGTTGTTAAACAATTAATTAGTAATACTGAAATCGATCTTTCTAATGATGAACCCCTACGCCTTTTTGTTATTGAACAGATATCACATAACCAAACTTGGTTCGAAAGCTTGTCTAACCCAGAAATTAACAAATTGCGCCAAATTGCATTTGTGAAAACGGATACAGGTCGTATTCGTAAAATTGAATCAAAGAATAAACTTTATTTATCAGCGGGCTTCAACGCACCCACACATTTAAGTAATGTCGAGAATAACTATGAGGTAATAATCACGAATAGTGATTTAGAAAAAGAGCTTTTCAAGAAGTTTGGGATAAAAACATTAGAGCCGCACTCCTATTTAAAAGATGTTGTATTGCCTTACTTGGAAAATAGAAAAAATATCGAACAAACTGACGCAACAACACAGTGGATAGTTAATGAGTGGGATAATATTAAAGATAGCTGTAATGAGGCTCAACTAAAAGAAATAATATATGTCTTATCAAGGATGGAAATTGCTCCTAGAGCTAGCGATGGCGAGTTATTTAAAGCTTGTGAATTATATCATCCAGATCTTTATCTCAGTTTTCCAGTAGCGCTGCAAATTGCATCTTTTGATGTTATGTCTTTAGGTGGAGTGACAGGATATCAATGGATCTCATTCTTAGAAGAATTAGGGCTATCAAAAACGCTTTTGAGCAAACACTTCATGCGATTGGTTATATCTATAGAGGCAGAAAATGACGTTAATCTCGCTATTAGTTTATGGAATTATATCATTAATAATTATGACCAAGTTGATGCTGTAAAGTTTGGAGTATCGAGAAGATTAATCGATGAACTTGCGAAATCAAAAATACTTCCTGTCGAAGAAGTAAAAGATATCTTTGCTCCACAAACTACTTGGACCTCGTTAAGTAAAGCCAGTTCTTTAATTACGTCTAGAGAGTATTACCTACTTGGTTTGACTTATTTCGCACTGCATAAGAGCGTTAAGTTAGACAAAATTGAAGATAAAGATTTTCGAAAGAAATTTGAAAATAGATTAGGGTTCATAAAGCCTGAACCAGACAAAGTAATTCGAAATTTTGAAGTGTTAAAGAAAGTTGAAGTTAATAAGCCAAATGAACTCAAAAGAGTTTTGTCTTTTGCTCAACGGTTCTATTTCTATATAGGTAAGTTTAAAGATATCTATCTAAACTCAACCGTAAAAGATAAGTCCATACGCTTAGGAAATATGTGGATATCACCTGAAAGGGTATTCGAAAGTAAATATAATATAACAAGTACGTATTGTTGGAACGAGCTTACACATCAAGATAATAGCGCTCGAACAATCGAAGGGCTACGAAAATTGGGAGTATCTTCTGAACCTAGCCCAGAGCTACTGCTACAACTTTTGGACGAAATCCCGAAATTACAAACCTTAAAAGATAGTCAGCTTTCTGATGCAAAAGTAATCTTAGATATTTTACAGAAATTAGTTAGAGAAGAATACTACGGCTTAGAAGGACTGTCGTACATCCTATCCACTGAAAGCTCGTTAGAAAATATAAATGACGTACTGATAAACGACTCAACTAACTATGAAAAAGCCGAGAGCAAAAACCAAGAACTAAAATTTGTCGCCGGTAAATATAAATTCATGGCTATTGCAGCTAGTGTACCGAGTCTTCAGCGTGACTCTTTTGGTCAATTGAATGACGATGAATCTAAAGAAGCAACCAATTTAAATAAGGCGTTAATGCAACGGCTTTTTAAATATTTGTCGTCAAGTTCTTTCAAAGATGCTATTAAACGAGTTTATGCGCATGAAAAAGATGGCAAAGTTGAATTATTTTCAGGAGAGTTTGTTCCTCAAAAAGTCCACTTAATGGATACTTTAGTAATCGACTTTTTTATTTCGGATGATTGGATTTATTCCACTGATTTGATGACCACCTATAAAGATGACGATGTTTTATATGTTGTTAATCAAGAAGAAGATGACCTTTGGGATAGCCTTGCTAGCTATATCGCAGAGTCTGCAAATATCTCTGATAGCGATAACATAATGCTCATACGAAGGCTTATAAAAGATCAGAGGGATAAAGAATCAATTGAAAACTTTCTAGATTCTAAGAACATTACTCCATTAGTTGTTGAAAATGAAAACGATTATTTTGACGACTCGAATATAATTCTTGAAAGTTGGGACTCGCAAGGTGAGATTGCTTCAGACAGCGACATTCAGCCGTTATTCGAAGACGAGAGTTACAATATAGATGAGATTGACGATGAAAGTGCTTACGGTCTTGAGCGTGATGACACATATAGTAATCAGAGGAGAAGAACTATAGACGACCACGAGCATAACGGCGCTGAAACACTGAGTACAAAAATTGATGAAGGAAAACCTGCTAAACGAAACGGGCAAGCAGATAACAGCACCATTGAAATTAATCCTGAAAACAACGTACGTGATAATCATTCAAATGTAAGTACCTCTAATCGCACGGGCGTAAAGAAGAAAACAGAAATTAAGCCACCGGTTGAGCCAAATGATACTTCTCCAATTTCGCATGAACAAAGTGAAAACAAACGTAAAACATTAAAATTAAATGAGTTGCGAGGTCCAAATGAACGAATCATCGAGCCTCCATCAAGGCCAAAAAATGATTCTTCTAGAGAGGGAGTATTTGACAAATCTAACGGAATAGCGAAGTCTGATAGAACTGGCGAAAATGCTCCTAAATCGGATATAGTTAGCTCAAATAATAGGCTTCCGGTCTATGTATCATCAGAACAAGACTCTGGTGATTCGACCTCTCAAAAAACAAACACAGCAACACAAATCGGTGATAAAGGTGAAGATTACGTAATTGATAACCAAAGGAAATATGTATTATCTACCTCCAACCAAATTAAAAAGGCCCCTCGGAATAATAAAGGCTATGATTTAATTGAAGTTTCAGAGACTCATGACGTTATTCGTTATATAGAGGTTAAAACTTTAACTGGTATTTGGGCTGAGGAGGGCGTCGGTCTAACTCCGGCTCAGTTTAATTTAGCATTGGATACTCAAAATTGGTGGTTGTTTGTAGTTGAAAATATAAATACTAGGAATACAGAAGTCCATCAGTTTGATAATCCAGTAAGATTAGTTAATCGATTTAATTTCGATTCCAGTTGGAAACAACTAATAGATACTGCCTCAACACCTGAAAAGCCTTTGCCGAGTATAGGTGACAAAATTAAACTTCCCGATGGCGATGAAGAATATCAAATTTTATCTATTTCACCTCGTGGAGAAATCAATTTATTTGAACTAGTTAATGCATTTGGAAAGAAAGTTAAAAAACCATACAACAACAATTGGGAACTCGTCTGATGGCAAATATTATTCCCAAATTAAATGAATCTCAAATTTTAAATATAGAGTCCTTTGCCGAACAAAAAGTATATCGAGCAATAGAAGTAGCTTTGCCTAATGAATGGTTAGTAATCCATTCTTGTGAATATATAAGGGAAAACCAAAAGCATAAAAGTCACTCTGATAGAGAAGCTGATTTTGTCATTTTTTCACCTGAACTTGGGATCTTAGTTATTGAAGTTAAAGGTGGTGGAATTGAATATAACAAAAGAGTAAACCAATGGTACTCGATTGACAGAAATAGGGTAAAACATGAAATTAAAAACCCAATAAAACAAGCAAAAGACTCTAAATATGAAATATCAAGGCATCTAAAATCTCAATTAGGTAATACGAATCCTCTATTAGCTCACGCAGCACTATTTCCAGACATATTGAACACCAAGCTATTAGCATCTGTTGAAATGCCTTCTGAAATATTAGGTGGAGGAGACGACCTAAAAGAAATTCGCAGTTGGATTGTTAGTGTTTTCAACTATTGGAAAGGCTCCAATGATCTTTATGATACCCTAGGCTCAAATGGTGTAAAAACTGCTGAAAAGGTGTTCGGAAAAAATATAAGTATTAATCCTTCATTAAAACTAGCAATTGAGCAAGATAGCGAAGTTCAAATAAAATTAACTGATCAACAAAAGAATATTTTAAGGCAACTAAAACGTAGAAAAACCGCAATTATTGAAGGTGGAGCAGGGACAGGCAAAACAGTTCTTGCTTTAGAGCACGCTATAAATCTATCTAACCAGGGGCTTTCAGTTCTTTTGCTCTGCTATAACAAAAATTTAGGCAACAATTTAAAATATAAATCAATCTCACATGATGCAGTTCATGCTATGAGTTTTCATGAATTTTGCTCTTGGAGAATTCGACAAGTTAAATCAAGTACAGGTAGAGATTTAACCGCTGAATCTAAAATGACGTATTCTCATGGAAATTTATATGATGTACTTATGCCTGACGCACTCATTAACTCATATGATATCTGCCCAATAGAATATGATGTAGTAATAATCGATGAAGGACAAGATTTTAGAGACGAGTTTTGGTTGAGTATTGAATTGCTTCTAGATCGCAAATACCAGCCTAATTTTTATATTTTTCATGATAGTAATCAGTCAATCTACACCAGTATTGATTCACTCCCAATTAATGATGAGCCGCTATATCTTTTAGATAATTGTAGAAATACTGCATCAATTCACAACTTAGCTTATAAATACTATCAAGGTGTTGAGATAGAACCACCTAGACTTGAGGGCTCGAATAACAACTGGATTGACAGTGACGACTCGAACAAAACCCAGTCTGAAAAAATATCTTCTTTAGTTAATGAATTAATTTTATCGGAAAAAATATCACCAAGAAATATAACAATATTAACAATTGGTGATTTTTCATATGCCAGAGAACTATTAGAAGATAGTAAGTTTAATAAATTTTTTAAATATAAAAGTTTAAATCGAGATGATCTCGTATTAGTAGAGACTGCAAAAAGATTTAAAGGCTTAGAGTCAAAGATAATAATTTTATGGATTCTAAATGAAGAAGACACCAGTGATTCATTACTTTATGTTTCTATTTCTAGAGCACGATTAAGGCTTTGGGTTTCTTGCAGTAAAGCAATGAAAAATAGATTAGGTATTTAAAGCTAGTAGTTTTTGGTTACACTACGTGAAAATTACGAGGGAATATACGCAAAAGTAAATTTCATGCACGTAGCGTTACACAAAATAGGATCTAGTTGTAATGGAAAGAGTTTTTGAAGATTATGTAGCAGTTAAGTTTAAGGAGCAACTCCCTGAGCATTATATTCAATCACAGGTAAGGCAACATTGCTTATTAACTCATACAACTCATGGTAGCATAGTGGCAAAGAAGCTATACCAACTGCGACCAGATCTACATATTACTTTCCAAAGCAGAATAATAATTGCGGATACTAAATGGAAGCTTATAGATGAGAATCTCCCTTCAAAAAAATACAACATTAGTGAAGGCGACATTTATCAGATGCTGGCGTATAACCAATCTTATCAAAAAAATGAAGACGAAACTTCTGAGATTTGGTTGATTTACCCACTATCAGAAGATTTTACTAAGAGAATTCCTGACTTCAGATTTGATAATGGTGCGGTCATTAAGGTTATACCGTTTGATATTGATAACTCTCTTTTGTTGTAACTAATAATATTATGATAAATCCTAATGTGGTTACTAAAATGGTTACTAATTCGATCTTTAAATACGAAAATTAAACTTAACTAATTGAAAATAAATATTTTTATTTTTTTATTATTTATTCAGATCCAGAATATTGAATAGTATTATGATGTACCTTTAGTTGCACTGCGCAGTAATTAAAACCTCGTTATTCGAGGTTTTTTTATGCCTGATTTTTCTTATTTGCTAATGTAGGTTGTAGCTAGTGAACTTAATGAAGAAAATAGGTAAAACACTCACTATGTCGATTTCATCGACATGAAAATTGAACGTGACGATATATGGTGATTTATTCGACATAAGATCTTTACGTGTCGATCCAATTAACATATACTTTTTTCATGTCGAAATATTGAGAATATATAAACATGTTATGGCAAGCTGAAACTCCTTTTAATCATATGCCGTTATTACCACCCGCTATAGATAACATGGAATCTATCCGTATTCTCAAAGCCTGTATTCCAGCCCGTGCAGCACTTGCTGGGCTAAAACAAGCGGGCGAGTTATTACCGAATCAAGCATTATTAATAAACCTTCTACCCTTATTAGAAGCAAAAGACAGTTCGGAAATAGAAAATATTGTTACCACTACTGATAAGTTATTTCAGTTTTCTCAGGAAGACAGCTTAGCAGATCCGGCAACCAAAGAAGCGCTACGATACAGAACGGCATTGTACGAAGGTTATCTTCAATTAGCTAAACGACCACTTTGTGCAAATACTACAGTAGATGTATGCAGTACCTTGAAAGGCACAGGTATGGATATTCGAAAAGTGCCTGGCACGGTAATTAATAATCAAGATACTCAAGAAATAGTTTATACCCCACCCATAGGTGAAGCAGCTATAAGAGATTTACTCACTAATTGGGAAAACTTTCTACATGCTGAAGATGATATAGACCCATTAATAAAAATGGCTGTTAGCCATTATCAGTTTGAAGCTATTCACCCATTTCACGATGGCAATGGCAGAACAGGTCGTATAATCAATATCCTGTATTTATTAGAGCAAGAACTTTTAACCTTGCCAATTTTATATTTAAGTCGCTATATCGTTCAGCATAAAGCGGACTATTACCGGCTATTAACAAGTGTAACCTCAACTGCTAATTGGGAAGAATGGATTGTTTTTATTCTTAATGGTGTCACTGAAACGGCGCGGTGGACAACAAAAAAAATAGCCGCTATTCGGACGTTAATGGAAGCAACTAGTCAGTATATTCAAGTCAAGTTACCTAAAATTTATAGTTATGAATTAGTGCAAATTATTTTTGAACAACCTTATTGCCGTATTAATAATTTAGTTGAACGAGATATTGCAAAACGACAAACAGCCTCTGTTTATTTAAAGCAACTGGCTGATATTGGTGTACTTGAAGAAATCCAATCAGGTAAAGAAAAGCTCTTTTTTCATCCTAAGTTAATGCGCTTAATGACCCAAAATAACAATAATTTTCTGCCTTACGCTTAATGTAGCACTTAAGCTCTAATGAATAGAAATTCAATGAATTAAGCACCGAATAACCTAGCCGCTTTTTGTTCGTTAATAGCGGACTTGCTTCGTGGTAATTTGCCATCCTCATCTAAATATTATTGGCGTGATGCTAGCAAGAGCACACTACAAGTGCAAAGTAGTGTGCTCTTGCTATTAACAGTACTAGCTTACAAGCAAAAAAGTAACCGTGAATTAATCATGTTATCTGTAACCTATGATGCTCAAAATGTTGTTGATAAACCGGTGGACATTATTATCAGCAGGTCGCTAGTTAAGCTATTTTTAAGTATTGCTTAATAATTTCTGCTCCAGTATCAGCCTTGATTGGTTTAAAAATAAAGCCAGAGATACCTTGGCTTTCACAACGTTTAATCAACACCTGGTCTGTTATTGAAGATAACATAACCACGGGAACGTTACTGCCATCAGCTCTTATTTTGGCTAATGCTAGGTCACCATTCATTTGCGCCATAACAACATCTAGAAATAGAAAGTCAGGTTTGTGATCCCGCACCATAGTAACGGCAACCGAACCATCTTCAGCTTCAATAATGTTGCTATAACCAAGCTGTAATAAATAACGTCTTAGTGCTTTACGGATCATGCCACTGTCATCAACTAAAAGTATTTTGCTGTCTAGCGGTAATGTTTGGGTGTGAGGATTACTAATACCAGTACTGGCTTCTCTTTTAATACCTATAGTTTGATATTCAACCTTGCGGATCAAGAGATTAAAATAATAACGACCAATCCCTTCGATAGTGATCGGCACGGTGATAACCTCGGTGACACCCGCTAAGTATTTTTCCATGTCATTTACGTTGTGAACAAAGTACGGACTAGAAAATTTATAATCTAAGCTATAACGACCATGTAAGTCGGTTGAGCGACCAACAATGGTATTACCCCATTCGGCTAAGGCATGACTTAACTCTTCATTAATTTCAGTATATTGATACTTTTCTTCAAACATATGCTGACAAACTGAGTTACCTATCGCGATAGCCGTTTCTGGGTAATGGTGCATCATGATAACTCCATCTAAGCCACCAGTGACTTGGGAACATACTGCGTAACCTTTAAAACGAAAATCATCGACACTGTCTACAAAAGCCTCACCAGCCTCGCCAATAAGATTTGTCATCGCTTTTAAACTGGCAAGTGACTCGTTGATAAAGGGGTATAAAATCACTTTATGTAATGCTTCAACTGACATACGTGTACCTTTTGTATTATTATTTTTAAATTGACCGGCCAGTACCATTCTCAGCTCAACCTTGAATGGAAAATTTAGCTAAAGTTGGCACCGTAACTTACGGGGCATTGAAACGTATTGACTTGCATTCGATGTATTTGGACTCTTAGCATACACTTAATATTGCCAAGTTGGCTACTCATAACGTTAGCTACAACAATAGCTGGCGATCAATAGGGGAAAACTCACTCGCGGCATTAATTAATGACTGTGCGGTTAGCGCTGTGACGCCATAAACATGGGTTCTTACGCCGTCGCGTAACATGATCTTTTTCAGCAACAAATCAAAATCGCCATCACCTGAAAGTAATATAACGATATCAACTTCGGCTGCTGCCTCCATCACATCAATGGCTATGCCGACATCCCAATCACCTTTTGCAGATCCGTCGCGCCGCTGAATAAAAGGTTTGAGTTTTACATCAAAGCCAATATGTTTTAAGGCTTTTTGAAATTTATGCTGTTGGTCGTCACTGCGTTGTATCGCATAAGCATTTGCCAAGACAATATCCCCTTGTTGGCTGATTTCTTGCCAAAACGCTCGATAATTAAATTGCTGTTGAAAAGTATCTCGTGTGGTGTAATAAATATTTTGTACATCAACAAATATGGCAATTTTTGGTAATTGATCGCTATTTTGCATAAAATCCTCTTTGCTAAATGAAGCTATATTTTGACTTCATTTCAATAAATTCGTTATATTTCATTATGGTACTTGGTTTGAGCACTTTTAGCAGTTAATTATTAGCTGCTAAGAACCAGCACCCCAATCCTAAATTTAGTCTTAGTATAAGAGATAACTTTTAAGCTAAGTGTTATAATAGATGATCAAATAAAGTTGAGTAAACAAGATGTTAGCCATTCGTAAATTATTTTATTTATTACTACGTCTACCGATAAAGTTATTCGTGCATTGCAAAGTGGTTGCTGATGAAATAATTAACTTAGGTCAATTAACCACTGAGCAACCGGTATTTTATGTGCTACGTCATCAATCGGCCAGCGATGTTTTATCGTTACGTACCGCTTGTAAAAAAGCCCATTTGCCTGATCCATTAGCGCCAGTGAATGTTGATGGTCAAATCTTGTCACGTTTGTTGTTTTTGGAAAAACCCACGGCATTATTTTATTGGCGTACATCAACAAAAACTACGGCAATAGCGCAAGGGTTTGAATTGCTTAATGCTCACGCTAATAATGAAAAACTAGACGCTCAACTTATTCCAGCCAATGTAATTTGGGGTCGTACTCCGACGAAAGAAAAAAACAATACTAATGTGGGCACGCTGTTAGCCGATCAAGAATCACCTAATTGGTTACGCAAATTTTTCATTGTCTTATTTTTAGGCCGCCATACTTTAGTGCGTTTTAGTGCCGCTATTTCATTTCGCCATATGGCCGATAAGCACGGTAGTGATGAAGTCAGTGCGCGAAAATTAATGCGCATTGCACGTTTTCACTTTCATCGACAAATCATCGCGGCCACAGGGCCCAGACTGATGCATCGTCAACAAATGTTCGCTAACTTAATCGTCAATCCCGCGATAAAACGCGTGATCAGTGAAGAAGCAAAAAATAAAAATATCACTGAAGCACAAGCTAAAAAGCAGGCCTTAGCCATCATGGATGAAATTGCCGGTGATTATCGTGATGTTACTGTTCGTTTTGGCGAACGCATTCTGGGTTGGTTATGGAATCGCCTGTATAGCGGTATCGAAGTGAATAAAGCTGAGCGCTTGCGCAACTTAGCGCAAGAAGGGCATGAAATTATCTACGTGCCCTGTCATCGCAGCCATATGGATTATTTGCTACTCACTTATGTGATTTTTCAGCAAGGCTTAGTCACGCCACGTATCGCTGCAGGCATTAATTTAAATTTTTGGCCAGCGGGCCCTATTTTTAGAAAAGCTGGTGCCTTTTTTATTCGTCGCAGCTTTAAGGGTAATCGCCTTTATTCCACTATTTTTCGTGAATATTTAGGTCTACTTTTTGAACGTGGCTACCCAGTTAAATATTATTCTGAAGGTGGACGTAGCCGAACTGGTCGATTATTGTCACCGAAAACTGGTATGCTCGCCATGACCATTCAAAGTATGCTGCGCGGTATTGACCGACCATTAACCTTAGTGCCGGTTTATCTTGGCTACGAACACGTGATGGAAGTGGGTACTTATCATAAAGAATTGAGTGGCAGCCAAAAGAAGGGTGAGTCGATATTTGGCGTGATTAAAGCGATACGAAATTTACGTAACTATGGTAAAGGTTACGTTAACTTTGGTGAGCCAATTAATGTTAATCAGTTTCTAAATAGTCAGGTACCTGACTGGAAACAAGCAATTGACCCCATTGACCCACAAAAACCTAAATGGCTAAACCCAAGTGTTAACTTGTTAGCACAGCAAGTCATGACCTCAATCAACCAATGCGCGGCGTTAAATGGCGTGGCTTTAGTGTCACTGATTTTACATGCAACAGAAAATAAAGCTTTATCTAAAGTTGAGTTAATCAGCCAGCTTGATTTTTTCATGGCCATGCAACGCTTTGCGCCATACCATGTGGAATTAACCATACCAGATGACAGTGGATCAGCATTGTTAGAGCATGTAATTTTGCTCAATAAAGTGACGGTAAACCAAGACAGTTTTGGTGAAATTATTTCTCTAACTGATAGTGCAATCTTGGAGTTGCGTTACTATCGCAACAATATTTTGCATACCTTTATATTGCCATCACTGGTTTGTCGTTTACTAGAGCGTAACGCAAAAATTAGTCAAGACAGTTTACTTTGCCAAGTTCAGCGCTTAATAGCATTATTAAAAACAGATTTATTTTTATGGCAATCCGCCGATGATGTTGCGCAACAAGTCAAAGCTGTTTGTCAATTTTTGGCACAAGAGGGCATTGCAAAACAAAGCAAAACCGGTGTTTGGTTATTAAGCAGTGGCGATGGAAATCGGGCAAAAATACGTTTAATAGCGGAATGTGTTAATGAAACTATGCAACGTGTTGCCATTATTACCTCACTCCTTAGTCAATTAGCGCCTGTTAAAAAGCTTGAGTTAAATGAAAAAGTGGTGGCTATTGCTCAACGTTTATCAGTATTAAACAATATTAATGCTCCTGAATTTATTGATAAAAAGGCGCAAGCAACATTAATTACCGCGATGAAAAATCAAGGCTATATCCTGCTAGATGACGACGATAAGTTAGTTGATAGCAGCACGCTAGGCTTATTAAAAATCTCAGCGAGTAATTTAGTTGATATCGAGGTTCTACAAAGTATTGTCCGCTAGTATTAGCCGACTAACTGCTATATTGCTTTTTACGACCGTTCGTTGTGTTAACAGCAAGTAGCCCATAATGCGGGTGGTTAAGGTTTGATAAAGACTTAAATCTCTAACTCATAACGTGGCAAAGCGGCAAGCTGATAGGCCTCATTAATCGGCAAAGGTCGAAGTGACGCTGCTGTGGCTGTTTTAGGCTCACGGCTAAAGACGCTAATGCAATCGATGTTCTAGTTGATGGCGTACCCCAATAGGCGGTGTGTTGTCGCTTGTAATCGTGTTAATGGCCTTAACTGTAAAAAAGCATCTTGTCTGCTTTTTTGCCTGTGGCTTTGCTATGGTCCGAACATAAGCACTTAAGGCGACGATTTCATCCCCAGCATGGATTGCTAACCTACTTAGTTTTATTTAAAAAGCCTTTCTTGATGATGTTTTACCCTAGTAGCCAAAGCTGAACATCTACATCTACATCTACATCTACATCTACATGTAGATGTAGATGTAGATGTTCGATTAGCTGTTACTACTTATATAAGCTTAAGCTGACTGAGTTTAGCCCTTGCTTGCTGGTAATCATTTATTGGGCTTTTTGCATTGCTGCATTGAGCATGAAAAAGTTTATATTGAACTTACTCGCGATTACTCTTGCCTTACTGAGATAAGGTTAGTTATTAATATCACCTTAGCTTCTATTTTGGCTCATGTAGCCAAGATGATTTTTATCTTACAGTTGATTTTTTGTGCGGAAATATCATATGTTTATTTTTATCCGCTAACTTTTCAGTGCTTATAGCCGATCAAAATTTAAGCTCACATTGGGGTGATGAGTAAAAAAACACCCGAAAATGTTAAAATTAGCCTCATGGCCACAACTTGCAAAGACGAAAATGTAGCCAAAATATCACTTAACTGGCTGAGTGTTACTTTTATTACTCCCAAATTATATGAGTAGGAAATGCCTTAAAATGAGATGATTGATAATAAAGAAAACCCTTGTAAAAATATAATTATTTTCTTTGCAGTCAAGCTAATTTTTAACTATATATGTATTATAATTAGTGCCTTATGAAAAAAAATAAAATTAGCTAATGTGCTGTGATAAAAGTAATTTAAAGACTTGGAGGGCAAATATAAATAGTTTTTAATACCATTTTATCACTATTTATATGCAAATAATTAGAATATAAATTCACATTAGAGTTGACTCAGAGCCATTTTACAGATAATTTTCCCGGCCGCTTTAAATAATGATTTTCATTAATGACATATCATCTCATAAAGACTCAGTAGAAGTTTTGCGATAGATGTTCAAGAAATTCAAAGTAATATTCTGAAGGATCAGTAGCGCACACTTTGAGCATTAAAAATAGATGACTTAATTAGCGAAGACAATTTAGCTAATAGCAAGCGCTTGATGAAAGAGGAATGAGCAATGAATGATATGAGTAAAAAATCCCAAGGCCTTTATCGCGCCGAGTTTGAACATGACAGTTGTGGCATTGGCTTTGTTGCCAACCTAAAGGGTAAAAAATCTCACGATATTATTGACAATGCACTCACTATGTTGAGTTGTATGGAACATCGTGGTGGTACAGGTTTTGACGTGAAAAGCGGTGACGGTGCCGGTATTCTTATTCAAATACCTCATGATTTTTTAAGCGCAGAAGTTGCAAGCTTAGGTTTTACCTTACCCGATGCTGGAGATTACGGCGTCGGCATGATTTTCTTTCCGCGCTCAAAAGAGCAAAGTGACGCGTGTAAAAGCATATTAAACCAAAATATTACTGACTTGGGCTTAACCTTGATAGGTTATCGTGATGTCCCAGGTGACAACTCTATGTTAGGCGCTGCTGCATCTGACAGCGAGCCGAACATAGAACAGGTGTTTATTGCCAAACCAGAAAAATTAACAGCACAAGAATTTGAGCGCAAGCTGTTTGTCTTGCGCAAATACACCTCACATAAAATTAATGCCACTATTGCCGAAGAACGTGACGAGTTTTATGTTACCTCAATGTCGTCAACTAAAATTGTTTATAAAGGGCAGTTTACCACGCAGCAAGTTCGCCAATATTATCTTGATCTGCAAGACAAGCGAACTATCTCTGGTATGGCGATGTTTCACTCACGCTTCTCAACCAACACTTTTCCTGCTTGGCGTCGTGCGCAACCGTTTCGTTATATTGCCCATAATGGTGAAATTAATACCGTACGCGGTAACATTAACTGGATGAATGCCCGTGAAGCATTGTTTAGTTCAGTTAATTTTAGTGCTGCTGAATTAAACATGTTGAATCCAATTTGTAATAACGATAACTCTGACTCTGCCAACCTTGATATGGCCATTGAGTTATTGGTGCTAAGTGGCCGTTCGCTAGCGCAAGTCATGATGATGATGGTGCCAGAAGCATGGCAAACTCAAACAGATATGGATGCGACCAAACGCGCATTTTATGAGTATTATGCTTGTATTATGGAGCCTTGGGATGGCCCAGCCTCGTTATCGTTTACCGATGGCAATGTTATTGGTGCGACGCTAGATCGTAACGGTTTACGTCCTTCGCGTTACTTGCTAACTGACGATGGCACCTTAATCATGGGCTCTGAAACGGGCACCTTGTGTGTTGATCAATCCACCGTTGTTGAAAAAGGTCGTTTGCAACCGGGTAAAATATTCATTGCTGACTTAAAGCAAGGTCGCATCATCAGTGATGACGAAGTAAAACAAGAAGTCAGTTCGGCACAACCTTATGGTCAGTGGGTAGCAGAAAATAAAGTTGATTTAGATCAACTGCCTGTATCACCGGCTTCTATTGCACAGCCGCCATTAGCCGAATTGCGTAAAATCCAAAAAGCCTTTGGTTATACCAGTGAAGATCTTAACTTAATACTGGCCGGCATGGTGGGCACGTCGAAAGAGCCATTAGGCGCGATGGGCACAGATACGCCATTAGCAGTACTGTCACATCGTCCACAGCAATTATCACATTATTTTAAGCAGTTGTTTGCTCAGGTGACTAACCCGCCTATAGATCCGATCCGTGAAGAGTTAGTGATGTCATTGCGTGGTTATATCGGTAAGTCACTTAACCTACTAGAAGAAACCGCAGCGCATTGTCATAAAGTTGAAATTGAGCAACCGGTACTGACTAACGAGCAATTACGAAAGTTACAGCATATTGATAATGATCATCTGCAATCAAAAACTATTAGTATTACTTTTAAAGCTAGTGGTAAAGCTGGCGCGCTTAAAAATGCACTGGATCGAGTGTGTTTATATGCCAAAAATGCGGTTGAAGATGGTTATGCCATATTAATATTAAGTGACCGTGAAGTTGACAATGATCATGTCGCTATTCCATCGGTATTAGCAACCGCTGCTGTGCATCATTATTTAATTCGTGAAAATTTACGCTCTGACGCTGATATTATTCTTGAATCTGCTGATATTCGCGAGACGCACCATTTTGCCACCGTTATTGGTTATGGCGCAGCAGCGGTAAACCCCTACTTAGCACTAGAAAGCATGTATGGTTTACGTGATGAAGGCGTACTTGATAGCCAATTATCAAACGAGCAAATCACCGACAAATATACTAAAGCCGTTGGTAGTGGTTTATTAAAAACCTTCTCTAAGATGGGTATTTCAACATTACAGTCTTACTTAGGTGCGCAAGTTTTTGAAGCTTTGGGTATTAACGCTGAAGTTGTTGATAAGTACTTTACTGGTACTGTCAGTCGAATCGAAGGCTTAAGCCTAGATCAAATCGCTCAAGAAGCGCTATTACGCCATCGTGAGGGCTTCCCTGACGCGAGTCGTATTGCCATTGAAAACTTATTGCCAACCGGTGGTGAATACTCGTGGCGTCATGATGGCGAACGTCATCTATTTAGCCCAACGGTTATTCGTTTACTGCAGCATTCAACCGCTAGTAACGATACTAATCAATTTAAGCAATACACCAAAACAGTTGATGATCAGAGTAAAGAAGCTTTTACTTTACGTGGTTTACTTGAATTTAGTAGTGATCGCGCTTCAATTCCCTTAAGTGAAGTTGAACCGATTGAAAACATTTTCAAACGTTTTGCCTCTGGCGCTATGTCATTTGGTTCAATCTCGTGGGAAGCACACACTACATTAGCCATTGCGATGAACCGCATTGGCGGTAAGAGTAACAGCGGTGAAGGTGGTGAAGACCCGATTCGCTTTACGCCGTTAGAAAATGGTGATTCGATGAATTCACGCATCAAGCAAGTTGCTTCGGGTCGTTTTGGTGTGACCAGTCATTATTTGGCTAATGCTGATGAGTTACAAATTAAAATGGCGCAGGGCGCTAAACCGGGTGAGGGTGGTCAGTTACCTGGTGATAAAGTTGATGCTTGGATTGGTAAAACACGTGGTTCAACACCCGGTGTTGGCTTGATTTCGCCACCGCCACATCATGATATATATTCTATTGAAGATCTATCGCAGCTTATCTTCGATCTTAAAAATGCTAACCGCGATGCCCGTGTTAACGTTAAATTAGTCTCTGAAGCGGGTGTGGGTACAGTCGCATCAGGTGTAGCCAAAGCTTATGCTGATGTGGTACTGATTGCGGGTCACGATGGTGGCACAGGCGCTTCACCACTGAGTTCAATTAAACATACCGGCTTACCGTGGGAACTTGGTTTGGCTGAAACCCATCAAACCTTGGTACGTAATAAACTGCGTAGCCGAATTACCGTACAAACGGATGGCCAGCTTAAAACACCACGCGATTTAGCGATTGCTACATTGCTTGGCGCAGAAGAATACGGCATGGCAACGGCAGCACTGGTGGTTGAAGGTTGTATTATGATGCGTAAGTGTCATTTAAATACTTGCCCCGTTGGCGTAGCAACACAAGATCCAGGCCTGCGAGAGCGTTTTACCGGTCGTGCCGATATTTTAGTGAATTTCTTTACCATGATGGCAGAAGGTTTACGTGAAATTATGGCCGAGCTAGGCTTTAGAAGTATTGAAGAGATGGTCGGTCAGACCCAGTGCCTTAAGCAACTTAAAAATGTAGAACATTGGAAATACAAAGGTGTTGATTTAACCCCGTTATTGCACAAAGAGACCTGCGGTGAAAATGAAACACTTTATAAATCAATCGATCAGAAACATCTGATTGACGACATTATCGATCGTAAGATGATAAAAGATGCGCAAGTCGCGCTTGATTCATCGCAAAGCGTTTCTCTTGAATATGACGTTATCAATACTGACAGAACGATTGGCGCGATGATTTCTAATGAAATCTCTAAAAAATATCACGCTGAAGGTTTACCAGAAAACACCATTAAGGTGAAATTCAATGGTTCAGCGGGTCAAAGTTTTGGTTGCTTCTCAGCCAAAGGCCTGCATTTTGAACTGGAAGGCGATGCCAATGATTACTTTGGTAAAGGACTTTCTGGTGCAAATCTGGTGGTATATCCAAGCAAAAAAGCCAAATTTTCAGCCAGTGAAAACATCCTAATTGGTAACGTTGCTTTCTTTGGTGCAACCTCAGGTACTGCTTTTATACGTGGTATTGCTGGTGAACGTTTCTGTGTGCGTAATTCGGGTGCTACCGCAGTTGTTGAAGGTGTTGGTGATCACGGTTGTGAATACATGACGGGTGGTAAAGCCGTTATCTTAGGCACAACGGGTCGTAACTTTGCGGCGGGTATGTCTGGTGGTGTCGCTTATGTACTTGATAAGAACAATGACTTCGCCCCTAAATGCAACATGGAAATGGTTTCATTAGAAACGGTTGATACCGATGCAGAAAGTCTTGAATTAAAAGCCTTGATTATTGAACACTTTACCGCAACAGGTTCAGATGTAGCGAGTAAGTTAATTAATGATTGGGACAATAGCGTTAAGCGCTTTGTTAAAGTCATGCCAGTTGATTACAAGCGTATGCAAGGCTACATGAATGACGTACGTGAAAGCGGTAAGTTCGAGTCAGAATATGACGTAGCCGTTCAAGCATTCGATATCCATTTAAACAACATAGCTAGCGCAAAAGCTTAAGCTGCCAAGGAGAATATATTATGGGAAATCCAACAGGATTTATCAACGTAGGTCGTGCCTTGCCAGCTGAACGTGACCCAAGCGAGCGTTTAATTGATTGGCTTGAAGTCTATGAAGAAATACCATTGGCCGATGTCGAGCAGCAAGCTTCTCGTTGTATGGACTGTGGTGTGCCATTTTGTCAGTCAGCGAAATCAGAGTTTGCTCCGGTAGTAGCGGGTTGTCCGGTTAACAACATTATTCCTGAATGGAATGACTTGATTTACCGAGGACGTTGGAAAGACGCCATCGAGTTATTGCATAAAACCAATAACTTCCCAGAGTTTACTGGGCGAGTATGTCCTGCACCTTGTGAGGGTGCTTGTGTACTGGGTATCAATGCTGACCCAGTAGCGATTAAACTGCATGAAAAAGAAATTATTGATCATGCCTTTAAAGAAGGTTGGGTCGTTGCCCAGCCGCCATCAGCGCGTACCGGTAAAACTGTTGCTGTTATAGGCTCAGGCCCAGCTGGGCTAGCTGCGGCAGCACAGCTGAATAAAGCGGGTCATATGGTCACTGTCTATGAGCGCGCTGATCGTATTGGGGGTTTACTCATGTACGGTATCCCTAATATGAAATTGCAAAAAGAGCTAGTGCAACGTCGTGTTGATATTTTAGCCGAAGAAGGCATAGTGTTTGTCACTAATACCGAAGTGGGTACAGACATTAGTGCAGCGCAACTTGAAAGCGATTTTGATTCTGTTGTGCTATGTGTTGGTGCAACCGTACCGCGCGATTTACCGGTTGAAGGTCGTGAACTTAACGGTGTTCATTTTGCCATGGACTTCTTGAAAGCTAATACTAAAAGCTTACTCGACAGCGAACATAAAGATGGCCAGTACATTAATGCTCAAGGCAAAAATGTGGTGGTAATTGGCGGGGGTGATACCGGTACTGATTGTATTGGCACCTCATTACGTCATCAATGCCAAAACGCTATTCAACTAGAAATTATGCCATGTCCTCCAGGGCAACGCACTGCAGACAATCCTTGGCCAGAATGGCCAAAACGTTTGTTGGTTGATTATGGTCAAAAAGAAGCGATTGCCGTTCAAGGTCAAGACCCTCGTCAATATTTAGTGATGACTAAAAAAATTGAAAGTGACGGCCAAGGTCATGTTAAAGCGGTTCATACGGTTAATATAACTTGGCAGCGCAATGACAAGGGACAAATGTTTCCACAAGAAGTTGCGGGCAGCGAAAAAGTTATTCCGGCTGACATCGTACTCATCGCCATGGGCTTTATGGGCCCTGAAGGTGGCTTAATTGAGCAGTTCGGCCTTGAGCAAGACAATCGTTCTAACATAGCGGCAGAATACGATAAATTTGCTACTAGCAAGCTAGGCGTGTTTGCTGCCGGCGATGGTCGACGTGGTCAAAGTTTAATTGTTTGGGCTATTGATGAAGGTCGTCGTTGCGCTCGTGAAGTAGACACTTTCTTAATGGGTAGTAGCTACTTACCTTAAGGTCATAGTGACAATCGCTTTGAGTGTAAAGCGATTAATGATTAAAAAAGTCCTAGCGTTTTTATAACGCTAGGACTTTTTTATGTGCAGGAGCGGCGCATAACAGAATGTACGGTATGCCGCGAGCACAGGCAAAGCCACTTAACAATCTTATAAATACTCGACCATTACACCAATAAAGACAATTAAACCGACATAATGATTATTTAAAAAAGCTTGAAAGCAACGGTCACGCTCACGGTCAGCAATTAAAATTTGTTGATAGCAGAAAAAGCCGGCAGCAATCACTAACGATAACTGAAAAGGCCAACCAAAGGCTAAAATATCACCAACGGTAAATAATAAGCCTAAGGTCATTAATTGTAAAAATAAGATAATACGTTTATCACGTTCAGCAAAGACGATCGCTGTCGATTTTACACCAATTCTTAAGTCATCATCACGATCGACCATGGCGTACATAGTGTCGTATGCGGTAGTCCATAGAACGTTGGCGGTAAATAAAAGCCAAGCTGTAACTGGTATTTGACCTTGCTCTTGAGCAAAAGCCATAATCATGCCCCAACTAAACGCTGCGCCTAACACTAGTTGTGGAAAATGAGTTATACGTTTCATAAACGGATAACTGGCAGCTAATATAACCGCCACAACAGAGAGCATAATGGTGTAATTACTTAAAGTTAGCACCAAGGCAAAAGCCAGTAAAATGAAGGTTGCAAACAACTGTAAGGCTTCATTACTCGACAAAGCGCCAGTGACTAACGGGCGATTTTGCGTACGTTTAACGGCACCATCAATTTTTTGGTCGGCATAATCATTAATAATACAGCCGGCGCTGCGCATAAAAAAAACACCTAGGCTAAACACTACTAGCGTATGTAATGACGGCCAACCATCAGAGGCAATCCATAGTGCCCAGTAAGTTGGCCAAAGCAACAAGTAAGTGCCAATAGGTTTATCCATACGGGTAATTTGTGTGATTGCACTTAATTTTTTCTTCAAGTCACTCAAAGCAATACTCTTTTATTTTTGATAGGCAATGGCATTAGGTAAAAATATTTCTGCCACCATTAATGGTTTACTATTAAGTACAAAAACCGAACGACGACCCCAAAGGGCTTGTGGAGTGTTTTTTAAGGTTAAATAGTTGGCGAGATTAGCGACACTAGAATCTTGGTCAAACAGCGCTACTTCAATTTTTTTGCGCCGTAAATCGGGATGGTTAAATAAGACCTGCCCTAAAGACTGCGTACCCAAATGCGCTAACTCTTGCTGAGCGCCGGTTAAAGAGCTTAAAGGCAATAAACTTCGGGCGAATACTTGGGGAATATCGTCACAATACAATAATACTTCGCGAACCAGCACCTGCTCGCCCGCGGTAATATCATCATTGGCTTCAACCGCATCACAGGCTTGTACACATTGGCCTAGCACTTCGACACGAAATTGTTGAGCGTGGCATTTCAGTCGTGCGGTTAATGAACTAGGATCGAGTAACCAATCGCGTAAGCTAATGGGCAAGGTAAAGTTTTCTGGTGGCTGCCAGTTTGCGACCATTTGCACAGGAAATAATGAATGCTCTGTTGTCATACTTGAAAACTATTTAACGAAAAACGACGTATGATAGCGTTTAGCATGACAAAAATACAGTGTACTCCCCGTATTACATAACGCTGACTTACACCACTGACTTACACCTGTAGATATTAGCGATTTTAGACCAGTACTATTAGTTAGGCATGAGTTTGATATTAGCTAGATATCAGTCAGATAAGCGTCAGATAAAAAAATCGCTAAATAACTCAACGCATAATCAAAATTCAGGTTATCATTTAGTCGCAATCAACTATTTACTGTTTGGCTGTAAATAGTTAATTTATTAACCCATGTGAGTTTTAGTGTATGAAAACATCCATTTTTTTTATGTTAGTACTGCTTAGTTCGTCTTTTGCCAAAGCGGCTGACTATGCTTACTTTGGCTTCGAACCTTCGATAGTGACTAATTACGTGGCCGTTAAGAAAGAAATGGGCTATGTTCGCCTAACGGTAGAGTTGATGATTGAAGACTCGGTAAATTATACGATTGTTGAACATCATGCTCCGTTGCTGCGTGATGCCATTATTAATATTATTGGCCAACAACCCGAGTCACAAATAAAATCAATCAATGGTCGCAATGAAATACAGCGTTTGTGTGAAGAGAAAGTTAAACAATTATTAGCAGAAGAAACAGGTAAGCCATTAATTAAAAAATTGTTATTCACTCAATGGTTAGATAACTAAACGCTGCTAAATCAACTACCCATCATTAATACTCAGAGTATTTAATGAAAACACATGCACCTATGGATTAAAATAAGTGACTACTTCGATATTTATTTAATTATTACTAACACAAACGATTAAATAAACACCTTACATTTCAAGGTGTCACCTGCATATAAAGTCAATAAACTATTAATGTAAACAGGTATTACTCATATTAGCTAGTGTGTTTTTTATCTTGTAAAACGTGAATATAAGCCAGTAGACAACCACTGAGCAGACCTAATAAATGTGCGGTGTTCGCAACATTAATCGGCATTAAGCTGGTATAACCTAATAATAACCAAAACAGCATAAAGCCAATAATGGGTTTAGGCAGCGAGAGCCCTTTTTCTGGCTGCAACCAGCCCAGCCACCACACATAGCCAACCAACCCATATACTACGCCCGATAAACCACCAAAGTTAGGTCCATCAACAAAAAATTGCCCAACATTAGACACAAGCGCAGAAATAATCAGTAACTTGACTAAGCTAGCTTTTCCCATGATTTGCTCAACCGAGCCACCCAATTGCCACCACCACATAGTATTAAAAATAAGATGTAACCATGAGAAGTGAAAAAAAGCGGGCCCAATTAACCGATGAGGTGCTTGTAATACCGTATCAAAGCTTAGTTGAGGGTAGAATTGTAAATAATGAAATATTGTATTGCCCCAACCAAAATTACTGGCAAGAAAAACCAACCAACATAAGATGAAAACCATTGAGGTGACCATACCAGCATGAGCAAAAAACTGAGTTTTAAAACTGCTCAATAAAGCTGGAGAACTTGAGTTAACCTCTGTCACATGACTATTTTGCCAGGCAGCTTGCTGATATTTAGCTTGGTAAGGCTCAGCGATAAATTGCTCAAACTCTTGTTGAGCAAAATCATATTTATCAGCTTGGCAATAGATAACAAAACCAGCCTCTTCATTTTGCACCTGCGCCTGAACATCAAGTGTGTTCAGGTAGTTGCAAAACAGTAAGGCAATATTATGTTGCGTTACTGTTACCAGGGGTCGCAGCGCTTGTTGCAACATTAGCGAGCAACAGTATCCGGATGTTGCAATTGCCAATCAGTAAAACCGCCATCCAAAGAATAAACCTCGGTAAAGTCTTGGCTGATCAGAAACTGCGCCGCTTGTTGACTTGAAATACCATGATAACAACACACCACTACGGGGGCGTCAAAATCAGCAGTACGCAAAAATTCAGCTAAACTGTCATTACTTAAATGTATAGCATTAGGGATATGCCCCGATTGAAACGAAGCTGGATCACGTATATCGACCACCACATGCGTATCACTCGCTAACGTTTGATGCAGTTCACTGATTTGCATATGTTTAAAAACTTCTTCGCTACTTGCCATTATTTTTCCCAGTTTAAAATTACTTTACCTGATTGCCCTGAACGCATGATATCAAAACCTTGCTGAAAATCATCAATATTAAAGTGATGAGTAATCATCGGTGATAAATCTAGACCTGATTGAATTAAACTGGCCATTTTATACCAAGTTTCAAACATCTCACGACCATAAATGCCTTTGATGGTTAAGCCTTTAAAAATAACCTGACTCCAGTCAATCGCCATATCCTGTCCAGGAATACCTAACATAGCAATTTTACCACCATTATTCATGTTGTTTAACATGTCGATGAACGCCATCGGTACCCCTGACATTTCCATTCCCACGTCAAAGCCTTCGGTCATGCCTAACTCGTTCATCACATCAGTCAGCTTTTCTTTAGTGACATTAACCGCACGAGAAGCACCCATTTTACGCGCCAAATCTAAACGGTATTCATTAACGTCTGTTATCACTACATGACGTGCCCCGACATGCTTTGCCACCGCTGCTGCCATAATACCAATAGGGCCAGCACCAGTGATTAAAACATCTTCGCCCACTAAATCAAACGACAGTGCGGTATGAACCGCATTACCAAAGGGGTCAAAAATAGCCGCTAAGTCATCTGAAATTTCATCAGGTAATTTAAAAGCGTTAAATGCGGGCAGGACTAAATATTCAGCAAAAGAACCTGAACGATTTACGCCAACACCAACAGTATTGCGACATAAATGTGTGCGACCTGCGCGGCAGTTACGACAATGGCCACAAGTGATATGGCCTTCACCAGAAACACGGTCACCAACGGCAAAGCCGCGTACTTCTTGACCCATGCCAACCACTTCACCGGCATATTCATGGCCAACAACCATAGGTACAGGAATAGTTTTTTGTGCCCATTCATCCCAGTTATAAATATGAATATCGGTACCGCAAATCGCGGTTTTTTTAATTTTGATCAGCAGATCGTTATGACCCACTTCTGGTATAGGTGAATCTGTCATCCAAATACCAGGTTCAGACTTTAATTTCGCTAATGACTTCATGTTTAGCCCTCAATCACTTGCATTTCTTTACCAATGCGCACAAAGGCTTCAATGGCCTTATCTAATTCAGCTTTGGTATGAGCAGCAGAAATTTGTGTACGAATACGCGCTTGGCCTTTAGGTACGACAGGGAAAGAGAACCCAATAACATAGATGCCTTCAGCTAATAAACGATCAGCCATAGCGCTGGCTACTTTGGCATCACCCAGCATAACCGGAATAATCGCGTGATCAGCACCAGCACAGGTAAAACCGGCGGCTTCCATTTGGCTTCTAAAATAGGCAGCGTTGTCTTTTAATGTTTTGCGTAATTCGCCGCCTTCGGCTAATAAATCAATCACAGTAATTGACGCATTAACAATCGCAGGGGCTAATGAGTTAGAAAATAAGTAGGGGCGTGAACGTTGACGTAACCATTCAACCACTTCTTTTTTCGCTGCAGTGTAGCCACCTGATGCGCCACCCATGGCTTTACCTAAAGTACCTGTAATAATATCAACACGACCCATAACATCACAGTATTCATGGCTGCCACGGCCTTGTTCACCAACAAAACCCACTGCATGTGAGTCATCAACCATGACCATGGCGTTGTATTTGTCAGCTAAATCACAAACCGCTTTAAGATTAGCAATAACGCCGTCCATCGAAAATACCCCGTCGGTAGCAATTAACTTAAAACGGGCACCGGCTTCATCAGCCTCAATTAAACGCGCTTCAAGTTCAGCGGCGTCATTATTGGCATAACGAAAGCGTTTTGCTTTACATAAACGTACACCGTCAATTATCGAGGCATGGTTAAGTGAATCACTAATAATTGCGTCTTCAGGCCCTAACAAAGTTTCAAATAAACCGGCGTTAGCGTCAAAACATGAAGAATATAAAATAGTATCTTCCATACCTAAAAAAGCACTTAATTTTTGCTCTAAGGTTTTATGAATGTCTTGTGTGCCACAAATAAAACGCACTGAAGCCATACCAAAACCGTGTTCATCTAACCCTTGTTTAGCCGCGGTAATTAATGCGGGGTGATTTGCTAAGCCTAAATAGTTGTTAGCACAAAAGTTCACTACAGCTTCGCCGGTGTTAACCGCCATTTGTGGTTGTTGCGCCGTCGTTATTATTCTTTCGGCTTTATATAAACCGTCTTCTTTTACTTGGTTTATTTGCGTGGTTAAATGGGCATAAAAATTGTTGGTGCTAGCAGAATCGGTCACATTAATTCCTTAAAAAATAAAAGTCTTTCAATGGTGGTATTATCCGCTCAGACCATGACATAAAAAAGTGACATTACTTAATGATTTGTCTTTTTTTATAGTCAAATTGACATATAACTATGTCAAAGTGTAATATTATGGCTGTTTTCTTGCTTTTTGCCATTTTAGGAATGCCCATTGTTAACTGAAAAAGATGAAGAACTACTGTCAATATTACGGCTCAATGCCAGAGCCAGTGTATCTGACATAGCCAGAGCAACCGGTGTTTCAAGAACGGCGATACAAAACCGACTGAATAAGCTTGAAAATAATCATGTTATCGAAGCCTATAGTGTCGTTTTAGGCCGTGAATACACCAGCCAATTGATTACCTCTAATGTGTCATTAAAAGTAAACCCAAATTTGCGAAAAACTATCTGCTTAGCCTTGCGAAAAGTGCACCAAATCAGTCATATATATTCCATTAGCGGTGAATACGACTTATTAGTGACAATACAAGCGAGTACTTTAGAGAAGCTAAATGAAGTACTCAATATGGTCTGTTCACTTGAAGGCGTAGCCAGAACTAATTCATCAATTATTCTTGATACTATTTTTAAACGTTAATATGGGCTGATACATGAGATTAATATCAACCCATACCCGAGATTACAGTGAAAGTTCAGCAGTCGCTAGGTATACTGTTCAACATTGATTTTCAGATTTTTGAGCTGGTTAAGTGCGTTTTACTCTTGCTTTAGTTTTATACCGATTATTATTTCTTATCTTAACACCACTACTTTTGCTGGTTTTATTGTTGCGCTCGCTAAGTCATCAAGCTTATCGACAACGCCTACCTGAACGTTTGGGTATGTTGGCAAAAAATTTTCAGCCTAACGGTATTATTGTTCATGCTGCTAGTGTGGGTGAGGTTATCGCCTTACAACCTTTTATCTCCCAACTGCTGAGCAACTACCCTCAAGTGCCGATCACAGTCACTACTTTTACCCCCACAGGCTCAGCACAAGTGCAAAAATTATTTGCTGATAAAGTGCAACATTGTTATCTGCCGCTAGACAATATTTTTTCTACTGCTTTATTTCTAAAATGCTTAAAGCCCAAAGCGATGATTTTTATGGAAACTGAATTATGGCCGAATTTAATCACTCAGTGCGCAAGTTATGATATTAAACTAATGTTAGTTAACGGTCGATTATCTGACAAATCCATGCGCAGCTATAAAAAAATCGCTTGGTTGATCACCCCAACTATTCGCTGTTTTGACAAAATATTAACCCAAAGCCAAGTCAACCAAGATAACTATTTGGCGATGGGGGCAAACACGGCAAGGTGCGTGTTATCAGGTAACTTAAAATTTGATATCTCGTTAAATCATGATGTAGCGACTAAACAACAAGCGTTAAGCACTTTATTGGTAGACAAGCGTAAAATTTGGTTAATAGCCAGCACACATCCCGGTGACGAAATACTGATATTAAAGGCCTTTGAGCAAGTAAAACAGCAAGACAGTAATGCCTTATTGGTTATTGTACCTCGACACCCTGAGCGCTTTGAACAAGTCGTTAAACTTGCAGCAGACGCCGGCAATCAAGTGCTCAGACGTAGCCAAGAACAGCCTGTAACACTCAATACCAATGTATGGGTTATTGATACTTTAGGTGAGCTACTCGCCGCATGCGCACTAGCTAACGTAGTTACCATGGGGGGTAGCTTTAGTGATATAGGCGGTCATAACCCATTAGAGCCGGCATTATTTCAAAAGCCAGTCATTGTTGGCCCAAATATGAGTAATTTTAAAGAGATTTTAGCGCAACTAACCTCAGCAAAGGGCATAGTGCAACTTAATGAAAATAAAGCTATGGCGCAAGCGTTAGCGCAAGAAGTTATACGCTTGCTGGTTGACGAAACTAGCGCACAAACACTAGGCCAAAATAGCTATAAAGTCGTGCAGGCAAACCAAGGTGCAACGGCGCAGTCTTTAACTGCACTGCAAACCTTACTAAAATCATAAATGCTTGGGTTAATCTTAGCGTTAAGGCTAAGATTAAGAGCGCGGTTTCATATAAAGCCTAACCCCTAAAACAGTGAGGGAAATCAACAAGAGTAGACCGATTACCCCTAACAATTGATTTATGCCTTTGAACGGTGTCCATTGCAAATAATGTACTTGGTACAGTAAGTTAATTAATTTGGTGTCTTGCCCAGTTTGGCTTAATTTCAGGGTCTGCCAATCAAGCGTTACTTCCACGCCTGTGCTCGTTTGTGCTGATAAACCATTAACATGCTCAATGTCGCCATAACGCGCTTTGTTGTCGCTAAAGGCATCATTTAACAGCGCTTTAAACTGTAAGTTCGTTGGCGCTGGTTTAGCGAGTTGTGATACTGGGTCTAAATGCTCAACTTTATGGCTAGATTTCACCAATAGATGAGCCCCTAAAATAGTGTTAACTAACCTCACCTCTTGCCAGTTTTTCTTTGGTGCAACGGTCAACACTTGACTCAAAGGGTGACGTTTTACTGATAATTGTTCATAAGCCTCCTGATAGCCGGGTTTAATAAAAAATACTAATCCAGTCAGTGTCCAACCCAACATAGGTAACACTAAAGTCAGGCCAATGAGTTTATGCAGTTTTCTACTTTTCATCTCTATATTCTTGTTTTTATTAGTTATTAGTTATAGGTTTAGTATGGTGATTAACAGGTTAGCCGGACTCATTAATCATTATGCTTTAGTCCGCGCTTGTGCTACTTCTTGTAATAACACAGGTATTAAAAAATCGGCTTGTTTATCTAAAGCTAACGGAATTAACCACTGTAAATTTGGAATAATATTATTTGGTAATTCCGTTAGTTTAATAATATGTACTGGCTCTTGCTCAATGGTTTTGGCACTAAAAGCTAGATCAGAATGTGCAAAATAAACATCTACATCATAGTAATGGGGCCGGTATATTTTTGCATAACAGGTCCAATCGGTTTTGTGGGTTGTAACGCCAGTTTCCTCAATAAATTCTCTGACCATGGCATCAACTGATAACTCATTAGCTTCAATTTTCCCGCCAACACCATTAAATAAACCACACTGCCATGGCGGATTTTTTTTCTTAATTAACACCAGATGACTTGCGTCCTTAGAGAATAAAAAACCGGTAACATATTTTTTCATAGCTAGACCTAAATGCTGGCTTAGAGCAACTCTGGATAGTTATCATGAATAAGGCGATCAATCGTTTTCTTTACTTGAGTAATGCTAATTTGCATCATTAAATCTTTACCTTTGGCACGGGTACCCCAAGGCAGTTCTTCAACGTTTTTTTTATATTGCACCTTGATTGCTGCCGCATAAGCACTGACAACATATTGTGGATACAAGTAAGGACTTGTGCGTTTGGGATTGCTGTGAGCATATAAACCTACAACCGGTGTTTCAACCGTCACCGCCATATGAGCTGGGCCAGTATCGGGTGCCACCACAAGGTGAGCAATTTTTAATACCGCTAACAATTGTTTTAGACTAGTTTGACCGACCAAATTCTGTATTTCACTTTCACCCGGGCTACAGTTACTGCGACTAATGATTGCCTCGGCAAGTAACTTTTCCATTGTGGTTGGGCCGCCACATATCACCACTTTAAAACCACAAAGGCTTAAATGCTCGGCTATTTGCGAGTATCCTTCAGTATGCCAATTACGTTCTGCTTTACTAGCTGCAGGGCAAATAACGGCAATGGGTTTGCTGGCAGTATTCGCGGCACTAAGCTTTTCACTAGCCCATAATTGAATGTCATCTGTTAACGGCATTTGCCATAAAGGTGCAGTAACTTCCAAACCTAGGGCTTTGGCAAAGCCCATAAAACCGTCTAGCACATGAGGTTGATTTTGCGGCGCTATTTTTTTATTGGTGAATAACCATTGGCCCTCTTTTGCGCGTTGGCGATCAAAGCCAATTTTGACCTTGGCTGGAATACATAGGCTGGCAATACTAGCTCGCAGTGCTACTTGCATATGCAGCAAAACATCAAATTTATGGTCTTTAAGGTTTTCCCTTAAATCGCGATAGCCTTTTAGGCCGGCACGTTTATCAAAAATAACAAACTCAACGCCAACCATATCTTGTAATAAGCTCGCTTCAATCTTGCCTATTACCCAAGTGATTTGGGTTTCTGGCCATTGTCGCTGAATACTTTGTACCATAGCCACCGCATGACATACGTCACCAATGGCAGATAATCGCAATAAACATAAATTTTTTGGAGCAGATAATTGACCCAGCATAAAGGATTCACCACAATAGGAGTATAAATATAATATAGGCCTATTATCTTGAACCAGCCCGCAATTGTAAAACCTTGTCTTGAAAAATTTTTTCATCAAGGCCATGTTTATTGTCGATACGATAGTGACGAAGTCAGCACTTTTATACCTGAAATGCTTAATAGTGATTATTGGCAAGCAAAAAATAGTGTAGTTGGCAGTGCTCAAGGTCGTGGCACGACTTGGTTTATTGCTACTGAAAATGCTATGGGCACGGCGCGAAACTGGGTGTTGCGTCATTACTATCGTGGCGGTTTAATTGGCAAAGTAATTAAGGATCAATATTTATATACCGGCATTGAAAATACGCGTGCGGCTCGTGAGTTTGCTTTACTCAAATCCATGCGGGCATTAGGCTTACCCGCGCCAAAACCTATTGCTTTTCGGGTGATTAAAAATGGCTTGTTTTATCGCGCTGATTTATTGTCATCCCGTGTTGAAAATGCCAGTGATTTGGTCGGCTTGCTCAGTAAGTATGCAATCAATGACTTACTTTGGCAACAAATAGGCAAGGTAATAAAGGCTTTTCATCAGCAAGGTATTTATCATCATGATTTAAATGCTCATAATATTTTAGTTGATGACAATGATCAGGTTTGGTTAATCGATTTTGACCAAGGTGAACAGCGTAAACAGCAGACTAAATGGCCAGAAGAAAATATGGCTAGACTACTGAGATCGTTTCGCAAAGAAAATAATAGGATAACAAATTTTCAATGGTGTGAAAAAAATTGGCAAGCGTTGTTAAACGGCTACCAGTCTTAAAAGTTAAGCTATGGCTATAGCCGGGGTTTGCTGGTAGTTTGAGTTATTACTAATTGAAAGTACTTTGAGTAAGTACTTTCAATGACATTCAATGCTTATGGATTACTTATACAGTAGTTAAGTGAGCTCTAAGCAGTAGTTAAGCGACCTTTAAGCTATCTTGGCAACGTTGACGGTACATAGCACGAGCTTCTAAAAATTCATCCTTAGCTTCATCACTAATGTATGGTTGAATTATGACTAATATTTTCAATACCCCTTGATAGAATACTGCGTCGTTCATTTCATTATCATTATTTTGTGTTTGATAAAAACTGAGCCAAAAAGTGTTCACTAAACGTAAAATACTGACAATGTCAGGCAGGTCTTCATCTAAAAAATCCATCATGTTTGCGTTACGCAGCGACAGTAACAATTCACTGACGCGTTGTGCAATAAAGCCTTGTACTTCAACATATTTATCGTGCAATAACGGATTTTTTGCTAGCAGTACCGGTAAATTACTATAAAAGAAACGAAACTTCATCATCGCCAGAAACACCACATCCATATACAAAATAATGGCATCAAGTGGTTTTACATCAGGGTTCACTTCCGGCATGGTTTCTATTAAAAGGTTGCGCGCATACTCTTCATAGATCGAAAGTATAATGTCTTCTTTATTACGAAAGTGGTAATACAGATTACCAGGGCTAATACCAAGATCAGCGGCAATGTGATTGGTGGTAACATTACGCTCACCTTGTTCATTAAATAAGACAATGCTGGCTTGAATTATTTTATCCCGAGTTTTCATGGACACTACTTCTTGTATTGGTTGTCAGATATTTTTCCATCATACTATCAAAATCAGCGAAAATTAAAGCATTTCGAGTAAATACTTTAAGTAAACTTAATGTTGACACCTGTTAGATTTGGTTGAGCCTTAGTTTACAGTGAACAAAAACCAAATAAAAGGAATAATAAAAATGCTTAATAATTGGCACACTCTGATAAAAAGTAAAGCAATTGTTCAGGTTTCTACTTTGCTTGCTGACGACGTCACCCTATTTTCACCTGTTATCCATACACCTATTCAAGGAAAAAAAATGGTCAGCATGTACTTAACGGCTGCCTTTCAGACATTTCTAAATGGTACATTCAATTACGATCGAGAGTTTTCAGGCGATAATTCAGCCGTATTAGAGTTTTCGTTAAATATTCAGGGCATCGACATCAATGGTATTGATATGATTACATGGAATGAGCACGGAAAAATTACTGAATTCAAAGTAATGATCCGCCCCTACAAAGCGTTAAATATGATTAATGATCAAATGACGGCCATGTTAGCTAAGCTGAAACAGTAGGGTGTAGTTTAAATTATTTGATTGCTTTGAAATTAGTGGCTTCAACAATTACAATAGATTTTTACTCATTTGAAAATAGCTAAAATTATGTCAGTTAAAGCGATTTATCCAGGTACCTTTGATCCTGTCACCAACGGTCACACCGATTTAATAGAACGTGCAAGTCGCTTATTCAGTGAGGTTGTTGTTGGTATTGCCGCTAGCCCGAGTAAACAGCCACATTTTGATTTAGCCGAACGGGTTGCTTTACTTGAAGCAGTCACCAAACATTTACCGAACGTTACCATCGCAGGCTTTAGTGGTTTATTGATAAATTTTGCTAAAGAGCATCAAGCAAAGGTGCTAATTCGTGGTTTACGAGCGGTCTCTGATTTTGACTACGAATTTCAGTTAGCCAATATGAATCGACGTTTAGCTCCGGATTTAGAGTCGGTATTCTTAACACCCGCCGAGAGAAATTCTTTTATATCTTCAACGTTAGTTAAGGAAGTGGCGTTGCACAATGGTGATGTCAGCGAGTTTGTTCACCCGATTGTAAAACAAGCACTTGATAGCAGTATGCGAAAAAATATAAAACAATAAGTACAATATTACGTTCTGTGGTTTATTGTCATGTAGGCAAATGAACAACAGTCGCTTATTTGGTACTTTTGCGTTCAATGTACTGATCAGTTGATTAAAGCCACAAGTACAAAATATAAAGGCATTATGCTTATCTCGTCAGTAGCAGTAAAGGCGCAGGTAACAAGGGAAAGTGGAAATGAAAGGGTAATAAAAGCCAAATGTTCTATTAACAAATATAAATAAGCGAGTACGTATTACGCACTCGCTTATTAACCTTATGCCGGATAAGTGTTTCATAGTACTTAAAATTTAAATATATGAATTAACTTTATAACCAATAACGACGTTATATCGAGATCAGGTCATTTGCTTATTCTTAGCTCAGGTTACTTATGTGCTAGCGCTTAAACAGCAACTACTTTATTAGCACATGGACCTTTTTGACCTTGGCCAACTTCAAACTCAACAGCTTGGCCGTCGGCCAATGTTGCGTATTCACCACCAGATTGGATCTCTGAATGATGAACAAATAAATCTTTGCTGCCATCTTCTGGAGTAATAAAGCCGAAACCTTTATCTGCATTAAACCACTTAACTATACCTTTGCTCATATTATTCTCTTTGTCTTCGGTGAAAAATATAATTCTGACTTGCTATCACCATTACAAATCAGAACTTAAAATTATTTGTGCTATTTAGCAAAAAACAGGTTACGTTTTAACGTAGCTTACCATTTTTATTTTTAGTGTTAGCGACCTTTCGCGCTATAGCAAGTAATTCAGATGAAATATCATCGCTACCCGCTTTTATTAACTTGCTGACATCACCCGAAGAAAATAGTGAACCACGCTCAGACTTTACGCCTAACGAACGCACAAAATCTTTTGTTTTACCGGTACTGCCTGTCGAAATATATTGAAAAATAATTTGTTCATTAAAGCTCTGGGGCTCTGCTTGCAGGGTAGCAATTTCATCGTTAATTGATTTAACTTCTAACGTTAAGTTTTCAATTAATTCGGCAATATTTTCATAAGATTTCATTAAGTTATTTAACCTGATATTTGAATAAGAGTTCTGTAAACAACTAAAAACCTGCCATATGCATTGATTTATAATCCCAATAATGAAACTTTAGCGCTTATCAGGCATTTTATAAAATAATAGGCTCTAATACTAATAAAATAACACCAGTAGGCGTTAGAAGTGCCTTATAGACAATTAATTTATCGACAGCTCAAGTTACTCATCTTTTACCGGATTATCTGAATTTATTCGTGGCGTTCACTTTACAAGCGATAAAAATACTTTTGTTAAAAGTATAAGTGCCAAAATCAGTATAACCACACTGTATAAAACACTATTGTACAGTGAATGAAAGTCAGTAAATAGCTTTTGAATGCCAATACTTTATGAAACGGTTCATTTTTTGTAAAGTATTGCTAGCCACACCAGCTTTTATCATAAGTTAATTCAATCACATCGGTATTGATTATCCTTTAAATACAATAGATTATCTTGTTTTATTGGCTCAAGATTAGAGCAGTCTGCTCTGGGCTGCTTTAATCGCTTTTATTTACTTGGCAATGTTATTTAACATTATCGCAATGATTAGCCAAGTAAAAACAGCAAAAGGCATTGCATAAACAAAAAATCATGGTTAACGTATGGCTAAAATAGCGATGGCTGCCCGTTATGGAATTAACCCTTGATAATATTTGATTTTTTACTGTTAATCGCAATGGCTTTTATTGCCATGTCATTGATATACAGCACCATAAAATTGGGTATATCCCCGATGCCAAGCTCAAAAAAGGCCTATAATGCAATGCTAGCATTAGCGGATGAGACGGGTACTGGCCCTATTGTTGATTTTGGTAGTGGTTGGGGCAACTTTGTGATACCGATGGCTAAGCGTAATCCCCAAAGACAAGTTATTGGCTATGAGTTGTCTTTGCTGCCATGGCTGAGCTCAACATTACTTAAAAAAATAGCGCGTTTAAAGAATCTCACCTTGTATCGACAAAACTTTCATCAGGTAAACTTACCAGCCACAGCAGTCATTGTTTGTTATTTATATCCGCAAGCAATGCACAAAATCAAGCATCAACTACTGGCCAAACAACCCAAGGTTGACTTTCTGATCAGCAATAATTTTGCTTTGCCATCTTGCCAGCCTGAAAAAATAATACGGCTTGATGATTTCTATAAATCACCAGTTTATTTGTATAAAATTGATAAAATAAAAGGTTAATTTACCATCTTTACTTTACAGACTTTAGTTCATAGCCTTAAGTTTAATAATAAACATGAGACCCTCTCTACTATGGTCAGGCTTTATTACGATTAGGGAGTCCTGAAATTTTTTAAGCCGTTATTGGTTAGCGCTTTTGCTTTTAACCACTTTTTTCTTAACGGCAAGCTGCTTTGTGGTAGTTTTCGCTTTTGCTTTCAGTTTTTTATTCTGTACATCTTTAGGGGTGTTTTCTGGTAATACTTGGCATTGTGGACAAAACACTGAGCTGCGATTAGATTGACGAATTTCTTCTAATACGGTTTGGCAGCCATCGCATTGCTGACCAGCACGGCCATAAACAAAAAGTTTTTGGGCAAAATAACCTGGCTTACCGTCTGCCTGTGTAAAGTCTTTTAAAGTGGTTCCACCGAGTGCGATGGCCGCAGCGAGTACCCGCTTAATAATATCGGTTAATTCATTAAACTTCGCTTCACTGATGCTATTCACTAGCGAAGCAGGATGAATGCTGGCGATAAATAGTGCTTCATTGGCATAAATATTACCAACGCCTACCACGACATGATTATCCATTAAGAAGGTTTTAATCGGCACTTTCCGATTACCGGCTTTGGCAAATAAATGCCCATAAGTAAAGTCATCTGTTAGTGGCTCTGGGCCTAATTTGGTCAATAAGCCTTGCAAGTCATGATGTTCGGGAAACCACAATACAGCACCAAAACGGCGCGGATCATTTAATCTCAACATTTTGTCGTTCACAAATAATATTTCAAAATGGTCATGCTTTATCGCAGGAGTGTTATGTTCAAGAATACGCACTGACCCCGACATGCCTAAATGTAATAACAAGGTGCCACTAGAAAACCTGAGCAATAAATATTTAGATCGACGCTCTATTTTCTCTAAGGTTTGCCCAACAACACTATGCACTTCATCAGGTATAGGCCAGCGTAATTTGGCATTGCGAACCACCACGTGGGCCACTTCCTGCCCTGAAATATGGGGTGTAATACCTAAACGACAAACTTCAACTTCTGGTAATTCTGGCATAATACTCTTATATCTCTGAATTTTAGCTAGTTAATAATAAACTGGGAGGGGGAGACAATGTTAAATACAAGTCATAGTGTTCAGGGGTAATAACCCTAGAACACTACACAATAGGTATTGTAGCATGGCTTAAAGCAAGTCTTTTTAATTTAAAAAGGGAATTTAGTTTATTAGCATTAGGCCATTGTTAATCGCTCTTTGGTAGTTGATTATCATTGTTTAAGCTGAAATTAACATCGCTATTTATCTTTGTTTGGCATTAAGGCTGATAAACCCAATAATAGCCACTGCAGATGTTTGTTAGTCCATGACGTTAATTAGCCCGCTAAACGGTTGACGGACTGAAGTCCGACCTACAAAAAATGGCTAATCCATCAGATTAATTTCCCATTTAACAGTTGCCCCATGTAGGTTGGACTTTAGTCCATCAAGTTAAATGCAATTTAACCGTGTTTGGCATTAATGCGGACAAACCCAATAATAGTCGCTGCAGATGATTGTTGGCCCATGACAATAATTAGTCCGCTAAACGGTTGACGGACTGAAGTTCGACCGACAAAACAACCCTCTAAGCAGTAGACTTAATAACTAGTATTCTCGTTGTTAGAAAACCTTGAAATAGTCCTTAGTGTCATTATTTCAAGGTTACTGACTATTACTGATTAAACACTTCCTTCCAAGAGATGATTCTGTCATTACCTCGAAACTGGCCAAACGAGGCAACCGCTGAAGGGTGAACATAGACACCATTAACGTTCCAATCATATTTAAACCAATCATAAGCTTTATATGACACAGCGATTTTTCCTTGATGTCCAGCACCAGGTGCGGCCAATTTAATGGTCCGTGTTTTACCCGCAAGGAAATTCCCCATTGCTGCTGGCGGGTCTGGTAGTGCACGGGTTAATGCAGGGTCTAAACTAATATCGCTAGGTGTAATCTTGCTGCTATCATAACGGGCGCAATTATTATCTGAGCTGACAATAAAACCATCGGCAGTCAAATGTTCAATTTGCATCGGTTGTGGCAAGTCTGACGTTTCAGGTCCAAAGCTGTTTTGTAACACTAAGCGGCCAAATCGAATTTGTACCCCCTCGGTAACAAAAGCTTCAGTAGCTGATGTTATGGCTAATGTTATGCCATCTGTATCAATAATTTGCTCAGTAACAAAGGGGATTTTTGCACCAAAAGGCGGTAATAGACTGCTACCACTATGGTCATAAGTGAAATGATCCTCGGGCGAAAAAGTATAAAGCCATTCACCTGCAATAAAGTCATCACTATCATCAAGACTGGCACTTAAGCTACCTGGGTGCATAACGGCACTAATAGCAACGGGATCATGAACATCGTCAGTACTACTGCCCACAACTTGCTGCATTTTATCATGTGTCGGTACACTAATACTGACACTACTGGGCAACAACTTCATAAAACCTTCAGGTTCGCCCAAAGTATAATTTTTGGTGATGGCGTCATTGGCATTAAATGCCGTAATGGTTATTTTTGGCTTTAGACTATAAGCAATGGCACCTTCGTCGGTAATAGCGCCTTCATTATCAGTCTTGCGTTGTCCAGTATAAGCCCAATCAAAAAAGCTACAAAGCTCTGTTTCGTCAGGGTAAGGGTAAGCATTAAAATCACCTTTATGTTCTTCCCTAACACTTTGCTTAAAATAAGCTGGCGTAAAACGTCCAATATTTATATCAGTAGCATCAATCACAATACCTTCATTGCCATAATTACTGTCTTGAAGGTCTAGATTTAGTAAGCCCACTTCTGAATATTGCGCGTCAGTATAAACCGACTGCCCTGAAGAAAAGTTATTGAGCGTCACACTTTTGAATACAGGACTAATGTTAGTTGCTAGCGAGCTCTCTGCGGCATAAGTTAAGTCACCGTCGACACTATCATTTAAGGTAGGACCTGTGCGCTCAAGCTTAAGCTGTATTGCGTTAAGTGCAGGTGAATAGTTTGGTGTGATGACGCCAAGGCTATTGAAGGCACTTACGGTTAGCGTAAAACTCTCGCCTGCAGCATGAGTTGGGCTGGCGGTTGCCGTAGCGCCATCTAAGTGGCTTATTCCTAATGTAGCACTGACCACAAGCTCGGCTGGGCTAACCCAGAACGGATCGCTACTGCCAAATAGTGTTACGCCGTCTAGGTCATAATTGGCATGCAGACGAATTTGTCCCGCATCGTGATATAAGGGTGTCGGTATTATTGCAATACTGTCGGCGCCAAAGATTAATTCGGTAGGGGTGACGCCTGAGTGTTTTGCAATATCATTACCATCAATACTAAAACTGAGACCACTAGTGCCATTAGGTGCAAGGTTTTCCTGCGATAAATCGACCTTGGTCTTCTTGTTAAATAAACCCGTACAGACACCATCACTGTTTTGCACTGCCTGTAGCTTTAAAGTTTCGCCAAATACTGAACCTGCAGTTTGATTGGGCAAGGTGGTGCTATTACTGTCACCATAGAGAAACCTGAAACCCGCATTGGTAAATTCCATGTCACAACCAGTGTTATTGCTATCGTCACATACTAAAGAGTTGTCTGCTGCAATGGTGGCGTCGAGCGAAAAAGTCAGGGTCTCTTCAACGCTATGATTAAAAGTCACGTCAGTACTGCCGACAAAGCTTGGAGAACTAATAACAGCACCGTTAGCAAGAAAATCAAGTGTTACTGATTCAGTACTTAACTCTGAGCAGCTTTCATTGGTACAAGCTTTAATTAACACAGTCTCAGCGTCACAGGTTAACCCTTGGCCATCATGAGCAATTTCATAATGGTGAATAGCAGGGATATCAGCAGGAGTTGCAGTACAACCAATCGTGCCAATTAAGTTACTGGCGCCTAAGGTGACAGCGCCAGTCGTGGTGAAAAAACCACCACAACTATCACTGACGCCTTTTAGCGTGGTACTTGCTCCAGTGAGAATGTAGGAGCCCGCAAAAAAAGACCCTACTAGATTGACACTTGCGCCTGCAGATATGTAGCCTCCTGCATTCCAGGTGATGGTGCTGTTGGGGGTTACATTGAGTAATTCAATTACCGTACTGGCACCAAAGGCAACAAAGGAGTCGCTATTGATAAGCCAATGGCCATCTACGCCTTCGCCATCAAAGGTAATTGTGATGCCCGCAGTGGTTGTTAGTGCTGTTGTATGATAAACGCCCTTCTTAAGTGTTGTACTTATGGTCATCGCGGTAGTGAGTTGATTTTCTGCTGGAGCTTGCATTGCCGCTAGCTCTGCTTGTATAGCGAGAAGTTGCGGACTCTGATCATCTATTGGCTCTTTGGGGGCATTAGTAAATTGCTCAATACTCCCTTCTGTAATTGTACCCCCAACAGTTGCATTTGCGGCTAGTGTAACACTGGTTCCGGCTCTAGCATTACCTGCTACAGCTGAATTCACACCAAGCGCTATAGCACCACTCCCAGCCTGAGCATTGCCTTGAATGACGACATCAGCACCCAGTGTTAAGGCGGTTCCGGCCGTCGCATCGCCTTTAACTATTGTATCTGCGCCAAAGTCTGTGGATGTGGTAGCTCCTGATCTAACATTACCACCGATTATTGCCTTGGTGCCGACAAGTATTGCAGCGCCAGCCGTAAGGTCGCCACCAACAATAATATTGCCATCAATAGTCGTGGCGCCAAGTGTTGCTGCATCTCCGGTGGTAAAGTGGCCACCAACCGTTGAGTCTGCGCCGATCGTACCCGCATCACGGGCCTCAACAAAGTCACCAATTGTTACAGTGGCGTCAAGTGTTACAGCCGCTCCAGCGATAAGGTGGCCACTGACGGTTGAGCTTGCACCTATCGTGGCAGCAGCCTCTACTTGAATATTACCACCGACGATTGAACTGGCACCCATAGTGATAGCCGCGCTGGAATAAATCGTCAGGTTATCTAGGGGGGGGGATAATTGTGGCGGCAGTTCTGCTTGTGCGCTAGACACAACAAAAAGTAGCAGAATAAACAGGCATTGTTTGGTATACGTCATAAGGTTCGTTTCTTATAATTATGAGTTGTATAGATAGTAGTGTGTATAAAAGTGATTTTGTCACTTTAGTTGAGCATTAACTTTTGGCTCTGCCTAGTAGCCTAGCTACCTGTCACTCCAATATTGTTACGCTATTGTTGGCTTTGAACTTAGCCAGTGACAAACCTTGGTAAAGTTAATATGGGTACTTAGTATCTGTAACACGCTATCTAAGTGTATCTCATCTGATGAGTAGTGCTGACATTTGCGTATGCACTGGCAAAGTCAATATTGTGTTACTACTACCAAAAAGTATCGACAAATACTTTTCCTTGTTTTTACTGTTTTAGGAGCGGCCTTGATAGCCTGGAATTAAATGGGGGAGAAGATAAATTCAACAGTACAATGTCAGTCTATTATGCTCAGTATAATAATGCAATAACCCTAAACAATGTCCCCTGCTGAACTGAAATCAAAGTCGAAGCGTCAGTTTGATAATCTTAAACAAACTTAGCTGCATAAAAATGACAGAAAAGTACAGGGCTTAACTAAGTACCGTTACATTTCTATCATCAAATCAGCTGTGGAATACTGAATGAAAACGCTCAGAAATAACTGAATATTGAGTTACTTGTGGCTATTTTTCAGGCTTTAGCTGAATCTACTAAGTGAATCTACGCATTCAATTTACCAAATGAATTAACTCAAAGTTAAGTTGTGTCGAGTTTTTCGATACAAGTAGCTACTTAGTAGTAGGGCAATGACCAATAAGACAATGCTGATAATCAGTTGCTGTTGTCCATTAACTTGTAAGCCCGCGCCCATTAATGCAAATATAGTCATTTGCGGCATAAAGCCGAGTGCTGAGCCTAAGACATAAGGCTTTATAGGCGAACCTGCGGTACCTGCCAGAATGTTAGTGAGGAAGTTTGACCCAGCCGGTAAGAGACGGATAATCAGGGCTTTTAAAAAAGTGTTCTGACAAAAGAATTTGCTAACTTTCGCTAATTTCTGAGGGTAATAATCTTGCACTTTATTCGCAAATAGTTTTCGCGCTAGCACCAGGGTTATCAAGCAGCCCAAAACGGCAGCTACTGTTGCTAAGACCATGCCATAGCCAGCACTGAATAAAAAGCCGGCGCTTAACGCAGCAACTTGTCGAGGGAGGCCAAGTGCCATTGCGGGTGTAAAAAGTAAGGTAAATATTAAGCCACCCAATAAGGTGGATGGAATTAAAGTATGCAAATAATTTTGCATACTAATGCCATAGTCACCGAGTAATAGCATCGCTAAGGTAAGCGCCAAAAGTAACGATATTATACTGGCAAAAAGGCTTAACCTTAACGCTGACTTTGTTTTAAACAATTGATTGCCTTGCCTTAGTTAAATATTAAACCCATAGTAGTAAAAGTTTGCCTGAAAGATGAGCGGTGACAACTTTTTTTTATTGATACCAATAAGTAGGAGCTGTTGATCGATATCAATATAAAAGTTATCGCCATTATAAACATTAGTCATGCGACTGATGTTTATAATGTTTAGTTGTGGGCAATAATTTTAAAAAAGTATTAATACTAACAGGAAAAATCTTAGCGATAAGATTGCTATAAAGCAACCCAATACAAAAAACTGGCCGCATTTTGCGCTGCTTTCTGAGTAAATACAAGCGTTGTTAACTAGTTCACCTATGGTTGAAACCGCTTGTATTGCATTAAGTATTCGGCCTTAGTTGTTAGCTAAGTTTTTTAAAATTTTTGTTTTGGCAATAGTAAACTCACGCTCATTTAAATAGCCTTGTTTTTTCATCATCACTAGTTTGTCTAAAGCAAGAACTAGCTTAGTGTCAATATTGCTTGCCTCTGCTTCGCTATTTTGCGAATCTGTATTCACTACAAGGTTATCTTCAGCTGAGCTATCAAGCGAAATATCCAGGCTGTGTTTTACTTGTGTTGAATCATCTTCAAATATTTTGGCGCGTAATTTTTGTGCCAAAGTTGACTGTTTTGCCACACTATTAGCGGAATTTTCACGGGGAATCTGAACTTTAATTTTTCGCTTAAAGGTTTTATCTGGGTTGACATGTTGGGCAAATAACCACTGCCAGTCGATCACATTATCAATAACTTTATTGTATTTAAGTTTGGTATGACGGGTATCATCAACCCGAAAATACAAGCAAAATAGGTAGCGGTTTTGCTGATCATCAGTTAAGCGTAATTGAATGGTTCTCTGTTTTTCATTAACCATTTTAAATCTATGCTCTTTTGCAAAAGCAGTCAGTACTTGATCTTCCAGATCATTTGAGAAGGTGGGTGTTGAATCAGCACTGATGGTTGAAATAACTTCATCGTTCAATAATACTTCACTGCAAGTTATTGCTGATAGGTTAAGGGTTAGTTCAGCCGCTTTGGCGTGACGTTTGTACAGAGAGATTGATTTTTTTGTCTTATCAAGCTCAAAGTTGGCCCATTGCTCATGCAAAACCCTTTGTTTCTTAATGGTATGTTTTTTAGAATACCAAAAATAGCCAGCGACAATAAAGCTTAATAAAAACATCAAAGCAAAAGCACTGCTGTTATTCGAAGTACTTAATGCATAATCCGTAATAGCAGTTTTACTGCTGACAATTTTAGGCACTTTAATGCGATATAAGCGCTGTTGGTTATGTTCAAGCAATAATAGCTCGCCATTGTGGCTTTGATGTAAACTAAATTTGGCTGGTTCGTTTGCATTTGGTCTGATGAGTTTATGCCGGGTATCTTGACTTTTATCTTCGCTACTCAAAACTGAAGGTAATACTATGGCTTGCAATTGCCAATTGTTTTCTATGTCGCGTAAGTGCAAGGCTTTACCCCGCAAATTTTCTTGTTCTCTTCCATGATAAAGTAAGGTTTTACCTTGAGTGCTTACCGCAGGTAAGTGTTTTTTTATTTGTGCTTGTGGGATAGCTTTCCGCCAGTCATCACCAATGTTCGCTGCGATGAGTACATTAGCATCGGGTTGGTTAAATTGTACCAGTAAGCTATGCGTATTATTTTTTATCCAGTCAAAATTTTCAGTTTTTCCCCCTGCGATAAAAACAATTTCATTGTGAATATCAGCGGTGTTTGTAAAAGGGTTATCGGCAGGAATGGTATAGCTATTCAAACCCTGTTCTGCTGGTTTGATACGCAGTATTGCCCCATCGTAAAGTGCTTCATTTTTCAAAGTATCACTGCGCGCAAGGGTAATAAAAAGTAAACCAAAATCATTGTGCCAAGAGGGAAGATAAGGGTTAAAACTTAATTGAGGAATATTCTCTTGCTGCTGAGCAATGGCAATACGTATAACTTCATCTTGTTGAATCAGTTTAGGAATAGTGTTTCGTACACTGGATATTTGCCAGCGCATTATAACCGTATCAAAAGGGAGGTTAATTTTTATATTTTTGGGGCTTAACTTTGAGGTTGTTTTTTGGCTGGCTTCGGTATGGGCAGTGTAAAAAGTATGGTAGCCATCACGGTCACGATAGGAGAAATTTGGATCTAAGGTAATCGCAGTTAGTGCAATAATGCTGGGATTTTCTAAAGCTAATTTTAAATCAAAAAAAGCGGATTGAGCTATTTCATTATTATTTAATTGATAAATCCTCCCCGCTTTAGTGGCTATAAAGTATTGATTTTTATTCCCTATAACAGGTAATACACTAAGCCATTGGTCATTTTTTAATGCCACTTTACTCAAGTTAGCTATCGCTGATAATTCCAAATCATTGGCGATTGGCGCTATGGCATGTACCACTTGACTGAAAACGGCGACCAGTGCGTAAATAAAATACAGCTTAAAATGATTTATTCTGTCATTTTTGTCCATAAAATATTGAATTCCATATAAATTAATAATAAGCAGTCCATGCGTTTAGTGCTTAGCAAGTAAAACTGCTTGCTGTGCATCTATAAATTGATTCTTGTCCTTATTATTAAGATAGCTTAACTTTCCGTCAACTATTATTTGATCATGTTTTTTGCCATGTTTAGCAAGATAAAGTGCCTGTTTACCCCAAACATGGACTGGGCGTTGTATTGTCACCACATGGCTTTGCGGAGTAATAGTGGAAAATATATGTTGTTTCGATTCCACAATGACTTCAGTTAAGGTTTTATTGTGCTCTGTGGTAAGAACTTTAATATCAGAAATAATATGGCCACTGTAATGAATTTGATTGATAGATTGTGCGTAACCTTTAGGGAAGGTTTGTGCATAACTCGCGTGGATAATTTCACGGTTATTTTTTTTACTATTAATTAAGTAGCCTTGCACTAATATAATGTCACCTTTATCGGCGTGAATAAGCGCACGTTCAACAATTTCACCAATAACTTTTACCGTATGATAGCGGGTCCATTCTTTAAATTTATTACTGGCTTTATCGAACCAACGACTGTGCGTGGCTAAGGTAAATTCAGCAGAAGCAATAACCGGATTGGCTTGATAACGAATATCAGGTTTATTTACCAAGTTACCCAAGAGGGTTACGCTACATAAATGGTTTTGTGGTAATTCAGATAACATAGGTCTACTTGTAATTATAGGGTCTAAGTGATTAACAGGTTAATAACAGCTGATTACTGAGCCCCATAGCTGAAAAAGCAGTACGTTAACGTAGCTATTTTTCATAAAACTCAACCGCACGGCAAAGGTATAAGCTAACTGTGGAGTTCAGTATCAAATAAATTTTTAATTAACATCGTAAACTCTTTAATAAATACTAACTGCTCGTTTGTCACAGAGTTATTGACGACACCAGACAATATTTCTTGTAAGTCATAAACAATGGCATCGGCTTCTCGAATAATAGTATTTCGTTGATTAAAGGCTAGGGTCTTGTTTTGGTTGCATAAGGTAATAATTTGTTCACTCATTTCTTGTTCTATTACCTCTAACACTGAGCTTTTGGCCTGTGTGTTATGGACGCTATTTTCAAACAAGTTTAAATGAGCGGTTAAATATTCAATTATATGAATATAACCGTCAGTATTGGTAACCATTTTATATATCTCTCACTTTATCGTAACCCTACTTTACTCGTAAATTAAGCTGATAATCAAGAGGCTTTTTTACAGTAATCAATTGTTATGATAAGACAGTTAAAAAGAAGCGAAGCCCACAAGCCTTAGCTTAGCGTTCAATAAGGTGCAGAGTTGACACCTATAGTGTTAACCAAAGGCGTCATTATAATCTCAGGTATTAAGCCGCAGCATTAGTGCTTTCAAAAATTTTATCGGCAGATGCAGCAACAAAACCTGTGTAAAGTTCACCGTTTTCCATCGGGTAGCGTTTGGCAAATTCATAAAAACAGCTTGGAATGGCAATAGTTTTATCTGAGAACTCAACTAAAGCATGATCAGCCATGGTTGAAGATTGCTCTAGTTTAACAGTTTCATCACCTTTGATTTCTCCACCGGCACTATTGAGCGTAAAACCGTTGGCTTTAACTGCGGCATTCACAGTTTCAATTGAGTCATAGTTTTCTAAGTGATTAATGCTAACAGTGAAATGGTTGGCGCGGTAGCCCCAGGCAGCAACCCATGCTGCGTATTCACTTTCGGCCAACAAGTCTAGATATTCTTGGTGGCTAACTTGCCAATGAGTGCCTGAATATAAAAAGCTATCAAGATTAATATCCACTTCATTAATACCAGCAACCATTTTCTCAATAATAGCTTGTACGGGCAATGAAAACTCTTCTACTAACAGTTCACTGATAAATACTTTTGGTAAATTAGTGTCTGAGTGCTCAAAGTGTTTTGCGTATAGTTTTTTTGCTACAAAGTGGTATTCACCACATTCTTTGTAACCTAAGTTAAGCAAGTGTGTGGAAATTTTAGCGATATTTACTTTCGAAATATTAAAGGTGCGATAAGCAACATGGTCGTTGATTAAATCGTCACCGGTACTTAAAAGCTGGTGCAATTTATGAGCTGAAGGCGTGACTTCTAAGTAGTTTTGCCAAATGTTATTAAATAAATTTTTAACGGGTGTCATGTGAAAATCCTTAATGCATTAAGTAAATTAGTGTCAGTAGTTTAAGTTGGCTGAATGGTATGTAAGGCTATTTATTATTTAAAAATTTTTTTAACAAGTAGTTAACTCAATTTTTAATTAAGCATTTAACTCGATAGGTAAATAATTTTTAGGACAGCACACTAGATAACCACTCAGAGCAGGTGGCTATATTTGATCGATGTTTTTGAAAAAGCTGGGACGGATCCCAGCTTTTTTTAATGGGCAGTGAAGTTTCATTACAATTAAAATGTTGCGATTACTTAATTGATAAACCAGGGCTTAATGTCGCTGGTAATGATACTTTTTCAGCTTCAACTGATGCTACTGGGTAGGCACAGTAATCAGCAGCATAAAATGCGCTGGCTCTGTGATTACCACTGGCGCCAATACCACCAAAAGGTGCGGCACTGCTAGCGCCAGTAATCGGCTTATTCCAGTTGACAATACCGGCACGAATACGACGGAAGAAGTGATTATACAGGTCCTCGCTGTCACTTAATAAGCCAGCAGATAAACCAAATGACGTATTGTTAGCTTCGTCAATAGCAGCATCAAAGTCACTATAGCGGTACACTTTAAGTAATGGGCCAAAGTGTTCGTCATCGGGCATTGTTGAGATGTTTGTTACATCAACAATACCTGGTGAGATAAAGCCTGTACCTACTTCAAGGTGCTTCATCATCACAAGCGATGTTGCGCCAAGGTCAAGCAGCTGTTGCTGTGCGGTAACTAAACTTAGTGCGGCTTTTTCAGAAATCATCGAGCCGATAAAAGGTTGCTCTTCATCGTCAAAATAACCAATTTTAATCGCTGCTGTACTCGCCACTAATTTAGCTAAAATAGCATCGCCTTGTGCGCCAGCTTCAATAAATAAGCGGCGAGCACAGGTACAACGTTGACCTGTTGTGATGAAAGCTGATTGCAAAATATCGTGTACTACGGCATCGATATCACTGACATCTTTCACGACTAATGGGTTATTGCCGCCCATTTCTAGCGCTAAAATCTTGCCGGGTTGGCCACCAAATTGTTCATGTAAAAAGTGACCTGTCGTCGAACTACCAGTAAAAAATAAGCCATCAATTTGTGGGTGATTAGCTAGTGCTTTACCCGTTTCAACTTCACCTTGCACCATGTTGATAACGCCAGCAGGAAGACCTGCTTGTAACCATAGTTTTAAGGTTTCTTCAGCAACCATAGGCGTTAATTCGCTTGGTTTGAATACGATGGTATTACCGGCAATAAGTGCAGGAACGATATGACCGTTGGGTAAGTGACCAGGGAAATTATAAGGACCGTAAACGGCGACAACACCATGAGGCTTATGACGAATAAAGGCTTTTGCACCTGGCATTGGGTTTTCAACCGTGCCAGTACGTTCTTCATTAGCGCGTACTGAAATCGCTATTTTACCTACCATAGCGCCCACTTCTGTGCGGGTTTCCCAAAGTGGTTTGCCGGTTTCAAGCGCAATAGTGGTGGCGAACGCTTCTTTGTTTTCAGTCAGTAATTCAGCAAATTTCACCGCAATAGCAATACGTGCGTCAATAGTCATATTAGACCAAGTGTCGAACGCTGCACGCGCAGACAGAACCGCTTCGTCAACTTGTGCTACAGAAGCGGTATTTCCTTGCCAAATGATTTGATTTTTAGCTGGGTTTTTTGAAAAAATTTCATGGCCTAAACCTGCTGTCCAGCGACCATTAATAAGTTGTATATTTTGTGACATAGTTGATTCCTCTGTGCGTGTATCGCTCATGAGTGTATTAATTAGATGATTAATTTGAGATTAGGCGCACCCAATCTCCTTCATTAACCATTAGCGCATCAGCAACCGCTTGTGATACCACGACTTGATTCGCTGTTTCACGTAATAACACGGCGGCTTGTGTTGCTCTAAAATCTGCTACTTTGCGATTACAAATAATATAGTTATTGTCGGTTGCTACTTCGCCAATCAATACTTGGCATTGTTGACTTTGACAGACAGTTTTCACTAAGGCTGTTTGTGTTTCAACTGTTGGGCCGCCATCAAAAATATCGACATAACCACGGCGTGAGAAGCCTTCAGCTTCAAGCAGTCTTAACGCAGGTACTGTTTTTGGATGTACCTTGTTAATCACCCGTTGTGCTTCTGGGCTCAACAAGTTGACATAAATCGGGTATTTCGGCATCAGCTCAGCAATAAATACTTTCTTACCTATACCGGTAAGGTAATCTGCTGTCGGGAAATCTAGCGAGAAGAAGTGCTCTTCTAGCCACTTCCAAAAGGGTGATGAACCGTCTTCGTCTGAAACACCGCGCATTTCTGCGATAACGGTTTCAGCAAAACGTTCTGTGTGCTCTGCCATAAAGAGAAAACGAACACGTGATAAGAAGCGTCCGTTACTATTTTTGCGGTGACTTTCGCTTAAAAATAAAGTACAAATTTCAGAGGCACCCGTATAGTCATTGCATAATGACAATGTTTCAACGGTATTATATATATTAAGCTCACGAGAGCTGTGCACAACCTTACCTAAATGGTAATGATAAAATGCATCATCCAAACCCACCGCCGCTTCAATGCCACTGGTGCCAACAACCGCGCCTGTTTCGGTATCCTCCATAACAAAGAGGTAACCTTCATTGCCAGGTTGGGTAACTGTGCTATCAAAGGAAACTTCAGCGTGAGAAATACGTTTTTTCAGCAGTTCTTCGTTGACCGGTAGTGATGTAAAACCGTGTCCTGACTCCACAGCAATGCGATGAAGTGCATCATAATCACTGTTTTGAATAGGGCGTATAATAATCATAGAAAACTCTCAATAATACGTTCAAATGCCTGAGTATCTTAAGGTATTTGAACGCTATAATAATGAATGACTTATTTAGCTAATTTAGCCACGGCTTTTTCAAAACGCGCTAAACCTTCTACGATATCTTCATCAGGAATAACTAATGAAGGAGCAAAACGCATAATGTTAGCGCCGGCAATAAGGGTCATTAGACCTTCTTCCAGTGCCGCATTTAACAATTCTTTTGCTCGACCTTGGTATGCTTCAGTTAATACCGCACCAATTAATAAGCCTTTACCACGAATTTCACTAAACATATGGTACTTAGCATTAATAGCATTTAAACCTGCAACATAAAGTTTTGCTTTTGCTTTAACACCGTCTAGCACTTCAACCGTATTAACGGTATCAAATGCTGCTTCGGCGACAGCGCAGGCTAATGGGTTACCACCGTATGTACTACCGTGTGTACCTACTTTAAGGTGTTGAGCAATATCATTTGTTGTGATCATAGCGCCAATAGGGAAACCACCACCTAGTGCTTTAGCTGAGGTTAAAATATCGGGTGTAACACCTAAACCCATATAGGCATATAGCTCGCCTAAACGGCCAACACCGGTTTGAACTTCATCAAAAATTAATAAAGCGTTATGTTGATTACAAAGTTCGCGAACACCTTTAGCAAACTCATCTGTTGGTGAAACAACACCACCTTCACCTTGTAATGGTTCCATGACTACGGCACAAGTTTTGTCAGACATAATGGCTTTTAAACTGTCTAAGTTATTATATTCAGCATGGTCGATGTCGCCAGGTTTAGGGCCAAAACCATCAGAGTAAGCTGCTTGACCGCCAACTGTAACGGTGAAGAAGGTGCGACCATGAAAGCCTTGTTTGAAAGCAATAATTTGTGATTTTTCTGCACTAAAATTTTCAAGGGCAAAACGACGGGCTAATTTTAAGGCCGCTTCGTTAGCTTCTGCACCTGAGTTAGCAAAGTAGACTTTATCTGCAAAGGTGCTATCAGTTAATTTTTTCGCTAAACGTAATGCAGGCTCGTTAGTCATCACATTAGATAAATGCCAAATTTTATTAGCTTGTTCGGTTAACGCGGCAACTAATGCAGGATGACAATGTCCTAAACAGTTAACGGCAATGCCGCCAGCAAAATCGATAAACTCACGATCTTGTTGATCCCAAACACGTGAACCTAGACCGCGAACAGGTATGACAGCAGACGGTGCATAGTTAGGTACCATAACATCATCAAATAACTCACGATTTACTGGGAAGTGGTTAGACATTGTAAATTCCTCTTATATTTAGGATAGTGTAATCAATAGTTGTTTATTAGCTTTGGGCATCAACGCTAGCAAAACTAAATGAATTAACTAGTATGCAATATTTAATCGCAGGACTAATTAAAATAGGCACGTATTATGACAGAAAAAACAGACAGTGTCTTGTCGAAATGCGCTGAAGCCCTTGTAAAGTAAAGGTTTAGCCGTTTTTATTCATTATTACTGCATAACTATGTTTGCTGTTTTTTTTCACGAAAATGGTCGAGTTCATTAATTTAATGGGTGTGGCTAACGGCTTATGTCACTTACGGTGAACTGCAATTACTGGCAATGTTTCATAATTAATCAAAAATAAATTAGCACAATTTAGCTTTTAGCTGACTTTATAGCCATTTATTTTAAAGTAAGCGCAAGGAAATAAGCTGTTACTAGTGACTAGAAGGGTAGAATAAATTTATACAAACACTGCATTAAAAGGTCAATAGGCGCTAATTAAAGGTTAATTTTATATGGTTGATATCACTTTTCTTGAGTAAGGTAATGTCATTTTTTGTTAGTTTACCCGCTGCGAGCAGTATTTTTGCTTCATCGGTGTTGATGAGATCTTCTTTTGCCAAGCTTCTAAAAGTGACATAAGCTTTGGCCTTGGTGACTAGCTTAGCAATTGGGCACATGTGATCGATATTAATCGCGTAGGCTAGATCGAATAACGGTTCAGTAATTTGTAAACGATCAAAGCGCATGAGTTCAACCATGTCTGCCGCCACTTTACTGCTGCGTTGAAGTAACTGCTCAAGTAATAATTCGGGCGCCACGTCGAGTGTTAATAAAGCATCATGGAGTTTTTTATCCTTACTTTCATAAGCGCTGCGCAGCTCTTGATTATAAAGCTCACTATAGGTATTTAAAAACCCACGGGTAACCGCTAATAAGCCTAAGTTACTTAACATACCAGCGGTGAAGGCGGTGAATTCATCTAAGCCTTGCTCCTTCGCTAATACCTGTGCTGCTAAAGCGACCGATAAACTATCGTTCCATAGTTTCCTTTTCATTAAAGGGTAAGGTGTTGTGTGGGTGGGTAACCAATGCTTGAGCATAAATATTGGCATGACCAATTTAAGGTTGTCTAAACCAACATAACTTAAGGCTAAATGGGGTTCTGTTACTTGTATGTCTGAGCGTTTACGGTACTGAGGTTTGTTGACCAAATTGATTAATTCACTACATAACCAAGGTAATTTTTTCGCCAGTGGTGTGATGCGATTAATACTTGCGGCTTTTACTGCTAATATTTCCATAATAGAAGGTGCAGCATCTTCTATTTTTAAAACATTCATGTAGAGGTTTGCTTTATTATTAAACTCTTTATCAACTTGGGCATTAACCCGCTTAAAAAATTGAGTCTTTACTTGTGTTTTAAAATGTTCTTGGCCATGTGCTTGAATGATCTTTTTTTTGTTAGCTTCTTCTTCTACCGCCAGTAACTCACGTCGACGGTGAAACTGCTCACTGTCTTGTTGCTTAGTCATATTTATTTTGCCACTTTTTAGGTTGGCAAAGTCTTTACTAATCGTCAGACTCAGTGCTCGACTATAGATAGCGTAAACTAATTTATTATTTTCAAATATTTGCATCAGGACTTCATTATCAGTATTCGTTATCAATTTATAATATTTTGTGCTCGCTAGGTTATCGGCCTATTAAGCTATTTCATTAGGAGCTATTGATTTTTAGAGGTTTATATTTTTATCTTAAAGCTTAACTGGGCTCAGCATCATCATCTATTTTATTTGAATATTGATCAATAAAATTTTGCAATAATTGGTGACCCTGTTCAGTTAACACAGATTCAGGATGAAATTGTACACTGGCAATGGCCAAATATTTATGTTGCAAAGCCATGATATCTTGCTGTCCATTTTCAGTTATCCAAGCGGTTATTTCTAGCTCATCAGGTAAAGATTGTTTATCAACAATCAAGGAGTGATAGCGTGTGACGGTTAATGGCTGTTTTAATGTGCTAAATAATCCTAGCTCATTATGACTAATAACGCTGGTTTTACCGTGCATAACTTTGCTAGCTTTAACTACTTTAGCGCCGAAGTGCTGGGCAATGCATTGATGTCCTAAGCATACGCCTAATATGGCAATTTGGCCTTTAAACCTCTCGATTATCGCTAGCGATAAACCCGCCGCGTTAGGGTCACAAGGTCCAGGGGAAATAACAATATATTGCGGTGCTAACGCGGCAATTTCCTCTAAGCTGATTTCATCGTTTCTACAGACTTTAACTTCTTGTCCCAGCGCTTGAAAATAATGCACTAGGTTAAAAGTAAAAGAGTCATAATTGTCGATCATTAATAACAAAGCAGTACCTGCGTAAGACCAAATCGTAAAGCGGTCGCTATTCTAAGCTTTTATCGATCGCCATTCTACCTTTAGGTTATTTTTAGCTCTCGCTAAAAAAGGTATCAGTATAGTTTTTGGTAAAATGCCTGTAATTGCTGCTGGGCTTGTGGGTGAGTAATTAAGGAAAATGCCACTTCCCCCCCAGGACGCATTTGGCTTAAACGAAATAAGTCAGTTTGCATTACAGTGCCAAGTACTGGATAACCCCCCATGGTTTGTCGCTCTTTCATTAAGATAATTGGTTGTTCGTTGTCAGGAAACTGCACCATGCCGTAAGTCACTGGCATGGATAATAAATACTGGCTGCGTAACTGCTGAGTCAGTATTTTTTTATCAGGCGATGACGTTTTTGTGGGCTTAACGTGTAGGCGATAACCCATGCGATTGCTATCAGGTGAAATAATATATTCAGTGGCTAGAAATTGTTGCTGTTGCGCGCTACTCATTTGTAAAAATAAGCGACTGGGCATAACACGTAAGGTCAGTTTTTGCTGTGGGTAAAATAAGGCTGGCGCTGTTGTCGGCCTATTTGCTTTTAATGACGCTAGCTGAGTTGTTTGTGCTGGCGTGGCCTCAGCTACTGGCTGATTTTGTGTTGAAAAATAAAGTTTACTCCCGACCCTTAACGCTTCGCCAGTGAAGCCTAAGGCCATTTCATTAACGGTTTGAGCTAAGCTGCCTAACCAGGGTTGTTGTGCTGTTTGGCAAGTAAAGCCACCCAGTATGGTCAGATAACTATGTAACTGGGTTTTTGGCATAGCAAAATCAATAATATCGCCGGCGTGTAGTTGATGGCATTGCCAGTTATTGATAGTCATATTATTGATTTTAGCTTGGCAGTCAGCGCCGGTTATAGCTATGTTACAAGCGGCATTAGCTTTGAAACTGATTTGCCCTAAGGTTATTTCTATTGCTGCATCATTGCCTAGTTTATTATTTATCTTGGCAATATGATGCTGAGGTTTAATGCTGATTTCCTTAGTGATAATTTTATTGCCACTAAGGAAAGCAAATTCGTCGGCGGCGCCACTGGCACTAAAACCAAGATGTTGAGCATTAAGGCGGCCAAGATCTTGAATACTTGCTTGACCATTCATGGTGATAATTTCAAGAAAATTTTGCTTCATTCCGCTACACCTTGTTGTAGTGCAAGAAATTCAGCTTTTGAAATAGCATAAAACTGCACATTTTGCCCAACCTGAATGCTGGCATTGAACTGACCATTGTGACTTTCATACATAGCTAACGGGGTTTGGCCGATAATATGCCAGCCACCGGGACTTTCAATTGGATAAATAGCACTTTGCTGCTCAGCAATCGCCACAGCGCCCTTAGGTACTTTTATGCGCGGTGAAGACTTGCGAGGCAGCTGTAAACTTTTAGGTAAACTGGCCAAGTAACAAAATCCTGGCGTAAAACCTAAAGCATAGCCGTGGTAAGTGTGAGCACTGTGCTGTTTGATCACCTCATCGATTGACATATTACAGCGCTTGGCAACGTCGGCTAAATCCCACTGTTGCTCACGGTCGTAGTAAACCGGTATTTTAATGTGATGGCCATGGTCAGCTTGATGGGTTAATTTATTGTTTGGATTATTATCTTGGTGATAGCCATTACTGTGTTTATGGCTAGCGTTTTTGGCGACGCGGTTAATTTTGTCGATCACTTGCAGGCTTGAGCTAAGTTGCGGGCAATAATAAACCATTAAACAATGATAGCTTGCCACTGTTTCTATAATTAACTCACCCAACTGCTGGGTAATCATAGCTTGTAAGGCAATAATTTCATTGTGTTGTGTGAGCGATATTTTGGCTTGCCAGCTCAGTAATAAAGCGTTTTCTGCGACTAGGTCAAGGGTGAAATTTACACAACCTTGAGTACTATTGCTCACCTTGGCGTTAATACTCTCTCGATTATTACTCATCGTATTAACGTGACCTTTGCTGATTAATGGTTTGGCGCAACGCTTTAATCATTGCCAAGGCGTTTGGCGTGTCACCATGAACGCATAAGGTATCAATGTGAAATTGCAAGGCTTGTTGATTGATGCTGAGTAAGGGTTGTTGATTAAGTATATCTTGGCAACGACTGACGACATCAATATTGTTGGTTAACAACGCACCGGCTGCACTTCGTGGCACTAAAAAACCGTTATCCAAATAAGCTCGGTCAGCAAAAGCCTCAAAATAAAGCGAAAGATGATGTTTTTTCGCTATTTGCTGAAATTTATCACTGTTGTCTAAAGCTTGTATCATCAAAGATAGTGGCTTGTTATAATTAGGATTAAGTTGTGAAATAGCCAAACAGACATCATCAAATAGGCTTAAGCTGGTCATCATATCGTTGTATAACGCGCCATGCGGCTTTACGTAGACAAGCTGAGCATTTTCAATCGCGCACAGTGCCTGCAACGCACCAATTTGATATTGTATATTTGCGATTAATTCATCTTGCGATTGCTGGATAGACTGACGACCAAAATTTTCTTTATCGGGGTAGCTCGGATGCGCCCCAATAATCACTTGATGTTGCTGAGCAAGTCTAATGGTTTTTTTTATGGTGAGGGGATCTGAACCATGAAAGCCACAGGCAATATTCGCCATATCAATCAATGGCATAATATCGGCATCGTTATTATGTTTAAACTCACCTAAATCACAGTTCAACTTCATATTTTATGCTCTATTTATTCATCACTGATGTTACGTCGTTTACGTACGGGATGACTAATAACCACGTCGGTAAGCGGCGTACAACTACAACTTAATATATAGCCTTGTTGCTGTTCTTCGTCGGATAAACCATCTTGGCAAATTTGTTCTACTTCACCCTGTTCTAATTTTACTTTGCAACTACCACACATGCCACCGCGGCATGAATAAGGCAATACTAAACCGGCATCTTCGCCTTGTTCAAGTAGGGTTTGCTTATTATTACCGGTAATGGTTTTATTAAAGCTGGTAAAGGTGAGTACGGGTTTTTTTGTTTTAACGGTCAATGTTGAATCCTTTTTTACTTGGGTGGTTTTTGTCGCATGAATAACGGACTTACTTTTAACGGTAAATACCGGTGCTGTTTGGCGCTTTAATACTTCAAGGCTATCGCCACGTTTAATATGGCCTTGATTAAGCGCTACTAAGTTTTGGCCAAATAAAATGTCACCATTAGCTAATTGGCGATAGCTTTTCAAAGTATTTAAAGGCTCTTGCTGTTGATGTTTTTCACTAGTCTTCGGATTAATAGTGGTGAAAATACAGCGTGTGCAAGGGGTGGTTATTTCAAACTCCACTTCACCAATGCGAATGTGCTGCCAATTATCTTCTGCAAAAGCATCACAGTTATTCACGACTATATTTGGCCGAAATTGTGTCATGGAAATGGTGGTGGTGTCAGCTTTATATTGCTTATTTAAGTTATCAAGTGATGCTTGCGAAATAAGCAGTAAAGGGTAGGCGTCAGCAAAGCCAACTTGGCTATTTTTGTTTTTAACAAAACGTTGAGAATCTGAGCCAAAAAAGAGTAACAGGCAAGGTTTTTGAAGATAGTGACTAAACCATTGATTAATGTTTTTTCGACATTGTTGGGCGTTAATGGTGTCATTCCACAGGTTAACAGCAATATACCCTTGGCAAAGGTGATGATATTCAATCACTAAAGCTGGCATGTTAGGCGCGACAATGGTTAGGCCTGTTGCGGTTAAACTTGCTTGAATTAAGCATAAAGTGGGTTGCGTACGCGCGGTGATAAACTGCCCATCAGGGCTGGCAACAACAAAACGACGATCAAAGGCTAAGCCAAGTTCTTCAACCCAGCTATTTGATAGCTCAATACTAGCGCTAGACTTTATCGGATAAACATAGATATTTTGTAGCATAGCCTGGCTCATGAACGCTCTCAGATGTAACTAATGGTGATGCTGACGGAGTAATTATTTACAGTAGATAATTAATTACTCCGTTAGGGTTAATCGTTGTGATAGTGGGGAAAATGCATCGACTTTGCAATATGTATTTTTGGTGGATTAAGGTATATTGACCTCATTGTGATTTAAATTTTAGCTCAAACTAGCATACGCGCGTCAGAGTTATCTAAATAGGTTTTTATGCATCTTCATATATTAGGCATTTGTGGTACGTTTATGGGTGGCATTGCCGCTATTGCTAAGCAAATGGGCTTTCGAGTTTCTGGCTGTGACGCCAATGTTTACCCACCTATGAGCACCCAGCTAGCACAACTGGGTGTCGAATTAAAATCAGGTTACTTAATTGAACATTTAGACGATGAGCCTGATTTAGTGATTGTTGGCAATGCTATGGCGCGTGGTAATGTGATGGTGGAGTACATTCTGGATAGAAAAATTGCTTATACCTCAGGCCCGCAGTGGTTATTAGAGCATGTTTTAAAAGATCGTTGGGTGTTAGCTGTTTCCGGTACCCACGGTAAAACCACTACCAGTTCGATGTTAACTTGGATATTGCAATACGCTGGAATGGAGCCAGGTTTTTTAATTGGTGGTGTGCCACAAAATTTTGATTGTTCTGCACGCTTAGGTAATGCACCATTTTTTGTTATCGAAGCAGATGAATACGATACGGCATTTTTTGATAAACGTTCTAAATTTGTTCATTATCGCCCGAATACCCTCGTCATCAATAATATGGAATTTGATCATGCTGATATTTTTCATGATATCAGTGATATTCAACGTCAATTTCACCACCTTATTCGTATGGTGCCGAGCAATGGTCTTATTTTATCACCAAAAAATGAACCTGCCATTACCGAAACACTGGCTATGGGCTGTTGGACACCTACTGAATATAGTGTCGTTGAAGCAGATAAACTCCTGGGTTGGCATGCAGAAAAATGTATTGCTGATGGCAGTGAATTTATTGTCAGCTTTAAAGGGGTAATACAAGGGCGAGTGAATTGGGCGTTAATCGGCGATTTTAATATCGACAACGGTTTAATGGCTATCGCCGCTGCGCGTCATGCCGGGGTGCCAAGTAAAGTAGCTATCGAAGCGTTAACAAGCTTTATTAATACTAAGCGCCGACTAGAGCTTAAAGGTGAGGTGAATCAGATTAGAGTTTTTGACGATTTTGCCCATCACCCAACAGCTATTGCCAAAACATTAGCGGGTGTGCGAGCCAATGTTGGTACTAGACGGGTGATGGCGATATTAGAGCCACGCTCAAACACCATGAAATCAGGTGTGCATAAAGACACCTTGGCAAAATCGTTATCCAATGCGGACATGGTGTTTGTTTATCAAGGCGAGCAAGTTAAGTGGTCTGTAGAGACATTAATTACTGACTGTGTTCAGCCATGTTTTGTCAGTCAAGATATTAGTCAGTTGGTGGCCAATATTGTGGCGAATGCCCAAGCAGGTGATACGCTAGTCGTTATGAGCAATGGTGGATTTGCTGGTATTCATGAAAAACTATTGTTAGCACTTTCTGAGCTATAATTGTCAGTTAAATATGGTACAAAAAATTATGCTACGCTGGGGTTATCAAGCAACACCGATAGTAATACCAGCAGAAATTATGTATAAAAATTTTACTTTAGCAATCGCCATTAGTGGTTGCAAAGTTAGACTTGCTAGTAGAAAGAACAGATATTAATTAACTGATTAATATTACTCATGCAGAATTACTTATGCAGATTTATTAACCTAAGTAGGAATTAATAAATCTGCATAACATAGCTCTACACTAATGGTTTTTAATGAATATCTTTAAGTTAAAGGTACTTCTTGAACGGTATTAATTTCCGACAATAAACTAATCAGCATTCGCTGTAATTTTGCTTTTTGCTTTCAGGACTTTAATATCGACACCATCAAGTAGTAGCATAACATCAGCAAGTAATCTTTTTAGTTCAGTGACTTCAGTGGGAATGCTCTTTTTTATTTTTTGTACGTAAGCAATCGCTTCACGTTTTTGAATAACGTCTAATAGCGCTTTTAGGGTATTAGTATCATCAGCATCAATGGGGGGTAACTTTTGTTCACTGGCGACATTGTAAAGTGAATAAGTAGTCACTAAGCTCGCCTGTGCTTGTTTTAATCTTTCCATAAAATCATTCCTTGTTTTTATCGTTTATTGTTATGTTGCGAATTGCTTAGATATCATACTGAAAAATAAAAAAGTTGTCTATTTTTTATGCATGCTAATCATCATAAATATTTATATTCACCACACGCTAATAATGGGTGTTTAACGGTAAATAGCGACTATTTATCGCATTCGACTTAAATTTTCAATGCTGATGTGTTGTAGTAGGCAAATAACAATAATTAGGTGGAATTTAATGTCTAAATTTACTACTCGAATTTCTTCACTAGCACTTAGTGTTACCTTAGTTTTAGGCGCTGGCCAACAGGCGTTTGCTGACAATGATGTGGCTAAAACACCCAAAAAATCCGCCGCTGAAAAGTGGTCGGTCAACAGCCCCCAAGGTGAATTTACCAGCGTCAAAATTGACGTTCGCCAAGGTACTTGGATGAATGTTGATATTAGCCCAGATGGTAAAATCTTAGTCTTTGATCTGCTGGGTGATATTTATACTTTACCGATTGAAGGTGGTGAAGCAAGCGCTTTGATGACCGATATTGCTTGGCAAATGCAGCCACGCTTTAGTCCGGACGGAAAGCACATTGCTTTTACCTCTGATGAAGACGGTGGTGATAATTTATGGGTCATGAAAACCGATGGCAGTGCGGGTAAAGCGATCAGTAGTGAAACTTTTCGTTTATTAAATAGCCCGGCATGGTCGCCTGATGGTAACTATATTGTTGGCCGTAAACACTTTACGGGCTCTCGTTCTCTAGGTGCTGGCGAAGTATGGATGTATCACAAAACGGGTGGCAACGGTGTGATGTTAACCAAGCGACCTAATGAGCAAAAAGATTTAGGTGAACCGGCATTTTCAGCTGACGGTAAATACGTTTACTTCTCGCAAGACGCCACACCGGGTAAAACTTTTCATTACAGTAAAGACTCCGAGAAGGGCATTTATAAGATTAAACGCTTAGCACTTGAAAGCGGTGAAATTAAAGTAGTTATTTCAGGTAAAGGCGGAGCAATAAGGCCAGTGCCGTCACCTGATGGTCAATATTTAGCTTATATCAGCCGAGACGACTTTCAATCTAATTTATATTTGTATGACTTAAAAAGCGGCGAAGAAAAGCTGATTTTTGAAAACTTAGATCGCGATATGCAAGAAACGTGGGCGATTCACGGTGTTTACCCTAATATGGCGTGGCTACCTAATAGCACTGGCATGGTGTTTTGGTCAGGTGGTCAAATTAATAAACTCGATCTTGAAAGTAATACCAGCACGATTATTCCTTTTCATGTAAAAACCGAGAAAAAAATCCAAACAGCGTTACGTTTTCAACAAGATATTGATCAAGACAACTTTGACATAAAAATGTTGCGTGATGTTGAAATATCCCCTAATGGCCGAAAAGTCGTTTACGAGTCAATGGGACACATTTATATTCGCCCCATTGCCGATGGGCAAGTTAAAGGTCAAGCTAAGCGTTTAACCAAACAAACATCACACTTTGAACTGAATCCTAGTTTTTCGCGTGATGGCAGAACAGTGGTTTATAGCACTTGGGATGATAAAAAGCTGGGTGAAATTCGCTCAGTATCATCACGTGGCGGTAGAAGCAGTGTTCTAACCCAAGAGCCGGGCAAGTACATAGAGCCAAGTTTTTCTCCTAATGGTAAAACTGTGGTATTTCGTAAAGTGGCTGGTGGTTATATTACCGATCCAACTTGGGGCCTAAACCCAGGCGTTTATACAGTAAGTGCCAAGGGTGGTGCGCCAAAAATGATAACAGAATCAGGTTTGCTGCCACATTTTGGTGCTAAAAATGATCGTATTTATGTCTTACGTAAAGGTGAAATACCGCAACTGGTGAGAATTAATTTAGATAATTTATCAAACTCTAGCAAAGAACAAGCGCTTTATCAGGGTAAGTTTGCTACCGAATATAAGGTGTCACCTGATGGTCAATATTTAGCTTTTGCTGAACGCTTTAAGGTTTTTGTAACGCCATTTGTTGAACGTGGTCAAGTGATAGATATTGGTCCAAAGGCGAAAAACTTACCGGTGAAAAAGTTGTCGTTACGTGCTGGCGAAGGTATCAACTGGAATGGCGAGTCTAATGAGCTTTATTGGAGCTTAGGTCCAGATTTATATCAAGCAAGTGTCGCAGGTTTATTTGATATAAGTGATAAAAAAACTGTTGCTAAAGATGAGGCTAATAGCCACGAAGAGCAGGCCACAGAATCATCAACATCCGCGCCGCTTAAAACCTATTTAGGCTTTAAAGAAAAAGCAGATAAACCTTCTGGCCGTGTCGCTTTTGTTGGTGGTAAAGTGATCACTATGGAAGGCGAGCAAGTTATAGAAAACGGTGTAGTGCTTGTTGAGGGTAATAAAATTATTGCGGTGGGTAAAAATGGCCAAGTAGATATTCCGTCAAATGCTAAGGTGATTAATATTAGGGGTAAGTCGATTATGCCGGGCTTGATTGATGCGCATGCGCATGGGCCACAAGGCAGTAATGAAATTATTCCACAGCAAAACTGGAAAAATTACGCAGGTTTAGCGTTAGGTGTAACTACGATTCACGATCCGTCAAACGACACCACTGAGTTTTTTGCGGCGAGTGAAATGCAAAAGGCTGGTGATATTGTTGGCCCACGTTTATTTTCTACCGGTAGTATTTTATACGGGGCCACAGTTGCGGGTTATACCTCGCATGTTGATAGCTTAGCCGATGCTAAATTTCATATTGAACGTTTGAAAAAAGCCGGTGTGTTTAGTGTTAAAAGCTACAACCAACCGCGTCGTAATCAACGTCAACAAATGATCCAAGCCGCGCGTGAAGCAGAAATATTAGTGGTACCAGAAGGGGGGTCACTGCTACAACATAACTTATCTATGATTATTGATGGCCATACGACGTTAGAGCATTCAATTTCGACTGCGAAAATTTATGACGATATCAAGCAGTTATGGTCACAATCTGAAATGGCCTACACACCAACTATGGGTGTGGCTTATGGTGGTATTTCAGGTGAACATTATTGGTATGACACGACAGACGTATGGCAGCATCCACGTTTGAGCCAGTATGTACCGAGCGAGTTTTTAGATCCGCGTTCAATGCGTCGTACCAAAGCGCCGCTTCATCATTACAACCATATTAATGTTGCCAAAGTAGCAAAAGAGCTTCAAGATTTAGGCGTTGTGGTTAATGCTGGTGGTCACGGTCAACGTGAAGGTTTAGCCATGCACTGGGAAATGTGGATGATGGCACAAGGTGGCATGTCGCCATTGAATGCTATTCGCACTGCAACCATTGCACCGGCGCATACCTTAGGTTTAGACAGCCAATTAGGTTCACTTAAAGTTGGAAAGCTTGCCGATATTTTAGTGGTTGATGGCGATGTCAGTAAAGATATTCGTTTATCTGACAAAGTGATTTACACCATGATTAATGGCCGTTTGTATAATGCCGATACCATGAATGAAGTAGGAAATTACGATAATAAACGTGATAAATTTTATTTTGAAAAATAGCGTTGTTTGTTAACCTTTAATAAAAAAAACCCGGAAATATCCGGGTTTTTTATGTTCAGGCCTCTCTCAGACATTCTGTCTTTCAAGGCATTAGTGCATTTTGCTCCTTGCGTCTGAATTACGCTAATCAACAACAGTCACGGTTCGCATATTCAGCTCAGATAAAAGCATGACATATAGCTAAAACCTTATTTAAACGATTATCTTATGATATGAAGCCACAGCCAAAAGAGCTAATATTATTAAATAGTTTATAAACCAATTTATCTATAACTATGGCATTAACCTTGAGGAAAAGTGCGTTAAAAAATTGATATAATTGAGAGGAATTAAACATGAAGATTGAGGTTATTGAAAATCCTGAAGCAGGGTTGATCGCTTTTTTAGATGAAAAAATTGCTGAATTTAACTGGGCGCATTGGGAAGTCAGCGAACGTAAAGCTATTGCAGTGAAGTTAAACGATGACAAAGGTGATGTTATTGCTGGCGCTGCGGGACGAACCTTTGGTGATTGGTTAATGATTAATACCTTATGGGTATCAGATGCACTCAGAGGCCAACAAGTGGGTAGCAAAATATTACAGCAAATAGAGCAGGCGGCGCTCGCTAGAGGTTGTAATAAGGCTTTACTCGACACCCTTAACTTTCAAGCCATGCCATTTTATGAAAAACATGGTTATCAAGTGCAATGGACGCAGCAAGGCTACCCTAAAACAGGTTGCAGATATTATATGATGAAACAGTTAAGTGCATAAGGTTATGACTGTAATAAAAATAAAGTTGAATGTAGATTTATTCTATTATCTAATGCTTCAGTCGAACCGTCTTATGCAATAGCAACACAATAGGAATGACCACGATGAACATTGTTTTATTGCTCAATAATGATATTGCCAGTAACGTAGCGTTAAATTTATTATTGCCATCATTACAGCTGCATAATATCAAGGTGTTTTTATCCAGTAAAGTCGGTGGCAATAGCACACGTCCACAAGCCTTGCAGGCGTTAGCGCAATTTGAGCAGCACGAGGTTTATCGCACGCTTGAGCAAGTGCAGGCAAGTACCGAGCTATCAGTGAATTTTAAAAGTTATGCTGAAATTACTCTGCAATACGCTATTGAGATAGAAACCTTAAATCAGATAAATTCAGCTGAGGGTATGGCAAAAATTCAAGCATTTTCAGCTGATTTAATGATTTCAATTCGTTATGGGGTGATTTTAAAACCACCCATTATTGCGCTGTCAAAACACGGTGTGATTAATTTACATTCTGGATTATTGCCAAATTATCGTGGCGTTATGGCAACGTTTTGGGCGCTGTTAAATGGCGATAAGCAGTTGGCGACAAGTTTGCACCTTATTGATGACAGCACGATAGATACGGGTGGTATTATTGCTAATTCAACATTGTTAGTGCAACAGGATAAGTCTTATCTGTGGCATGTGTTGTCTTTGTATGTCGGGGGGTGTCAATTGATTGAGCAAGCGATTAAGACGCTTGAACAGGGTGGTGAAATCACAACGCTTGTTCAAGCGGGACAAGGTCATTATTTTACTTTTCCAAGCACTAAACAAATTACGGCCTTTACCCAATGTTTTGGCGCATTGTATGAGCCGAATGAAATAGTAGAATTGCTCAGTGTTATTACTAAAAAATAGGGTGTTTAAAAAGTGAGGACTGCACTTTAATGACAGTATATCTAGAAAAAAGTCAGACTTATAATAAACTAACCATAAGCCATTAATGATAATGAACAATCAGGTCAAGAGCTTATTATAAGTATAGTACGTGTTAATGAATTCACTGCTGCAGCAAAAACGTCAGCTGTACTTTATACTTTTTACAAATACTTATGCCCTGTATATCGCAGCTAAAGGATGTCTTTCCTGTGAGCTTGTAAAGCATCATGAGCATGGAGAGCAATTTATGATGATTGAGCGCTGGGATTGTATCGAAAGTCATCAGCCTAGCATTACCCATTACCGACAAGAAGAGATGAAGCAGCAATGAGTATATTTAGCGTTGCCAAAGGTAATTATTATAGGCTATGAGTTTAGGTTAATATTTTGATATAGTTGAATTTAGATAAGGGTATAGAAAGTAATTAGTATGTATAAAAAATATGATGAAAATATGGTGCTATCAGCAATTCCGTATAACTCGCCAACACTACCTTATGAAAAACCTGAACTGGGGGTGAATTATTGGATTCAAGATGACCTTTTCCCAGCAAAGAAGGCCGTTGAATTAGCGAATAAATGCTATAACAAAAAGAAATGGAAGTTAGGCTCACCCTACACTAAAGAACTTTGGCCAGGAATGCGTTCAAAAAACGCTTTAAGTAAAAGTGATTTACAATTTATTGAAGATTGGGCTAAATCACAAGTTAATAAAGCTAATTTTTGGGTTGCTGAATCAGACAGTGTTGTGGTTGACAGTAATACGGCCATTTTGGTGGGAGCTGAAGAGGGTGAAGCAAGACCACATGTTGATAATCGAAAGTTATGTCGTTATGGCGCGGTATTGTATTTGAGCCAAAATCCACCAGTGCATTCAGGCACTAGCTTTTATCGATTAAAATATGGCAATGGTGCTGCGGGTGGCAACTTGGTGCAAGCACCTTACTTAAATTTAGTTGATGCGCTTAAAACTGATAGTTTACCAAAAGATGCTTGGTATGAAGATGTCGCCATAGAGAATAAATTTAATCGGCTAATTTTATTTAAAGGTAATATTGCTCATAGCGCCAGTGGCTATTTTGGCAATGAAAAAAGAACTAAGCGTTTGGCGATAACATTTTTTTGGTTAGCAGAAGATTAAGCTCAAATATGGCTACTAAGTTTATTTGGCCTATTGAGCAAGCCATTTATTAAAGAGTGAATAAAATGTTGAAGGTTCTCTGGTTAGTGTGCTTTTTTGTTGTCTTGATTTGGTCAGGTATTGGGGCAAAAGATCAATTCACTTGGTTTTTAGAAGTATTGCCGGCGCTGATAGGTTTAGTGCTGATAATGATAAGTTTTCAGCGTTTCAAGCTAACGTGTTTACTTTATAATTTGATATTACTGCATTGCATCGTGTTAATGGTGGGCGGTCATTATACTTATGCAGAAGTCCCCTTATTCGACAAGATCGAACATTGGATGGGTTCTGAGCGAAATAACTACGATAAAGTCGGGCATTTTTTTCAAGGTTTTGTGCCCGCTTTACTTGCCCGTGAGATCCTTATTCGCCAAAAAATTGTCAATGGCAAAGCTTGGTTAAATGTCATTATTGTTGCTATTTGCTTGGCCTTTAGCGCCTTTTATGAATTAATAGAATGGTGGGTTGCTATTGCCACAGGCGAAAATGCTGAAGCATTTTTGGGTACACAAGGTTATATTTGGGATACCCAGTCAGATATGGCATTAGCGTTGATAGGGGCGATTATCGCCATTAGTGTCTTAGCTAAATATCATGATCGTCAACTGGCTAAAATGAGCGTAATCGCAGAAAATTAATGAGTAACATATGACAGTAAATCAGGCGCTATTATGGCTATCAATCATTATATTCACTGTCTCTGGGTGTAGTTCTTTTTCTATTGGCAATAGAGGGGGAACAATCAAAGTGGAGACTAAGGCCAAACAACCGAGTGTTATTGTTAATACTCAAGTTAAAGACAGTGGTAAGACCTAAAAATCATAGCGTAATTTTAGGTCTTTACTGAAAATTATGCCATTAAAAGTTTCACGGCATTGAACAATTGCTGATGTAATTCATCATTAGTTAACTTAGTATTTTCTACGTCAAAGTTATCAAAAAAGTTTGGCACAGATAACGATGCTTTTACTTGGCCATCGAAGTAAGGCGCTGAATCTGTCGCTACTGCTAACACACTGCCGGCACCGCCTGGGCCAGGAGATGTGGCTAATAATAGCATGGCTTTATTTTGATAAACTTTTTTATCAATGCGCGAGGCCCAATCAAATAAGTTTTTATAGGCGGCACTGTAATTGCCGTTATGCTCAGCAAATGAAATAATAATGGCGTCACTTTCACCAAGTTTATTGAAGAAGGCTTTCGCGGCTTTAGGTTGACCCAATGCTATTTCCTTATCTTGGCTAAAAAGCGGTAATTCAAAGTCGTTTAAATCGAGTATTTCAATGTCAACATTTGCCTGAACTTCAGCGACTAAGTTAGCGGCATACGTGGCAAGTTGTTTGTTGATTGATTTACTGCTTGAACTTGCACCAAATGCGATTATTTTCATATTTATTCCTTATTTATCGAGTTTTTTACAGCTTTTTGTAACATTGCTCTACAGTGTGACAAAATTTAGGTAAAATACCACCTATCAAATTTAGAATTTACAGTTATTTACTGATCTTATTTAGGATAGCCAGTGTCAAGTTACGAAAAACGTTTAAACAAATATATTAGTGACTCGGGCTATTGTTCGCGTCGATTTGCCGATAAATTGATCGAAAACAATCGTGTGACCATTAATGGCAAAGTACCAGAGCTTGGCACTAAAGTTGTGTCCGGTGATACGGTGTGTATTGACGGTAACGAGATTAAAGCCAGCGCGAGTAATCATACCGACCGAGTTTACATTGCTTATAATAAACCCATTGGTATTACCTGTACTACTGAGCGGCAAGTAAAAGGTAATATTATTGATGCTATTGGTCATACTAAACGCATATTTCCTATCGGTAGATTAGACAAACCCTCAGAAGGACTGATATTTTTGACCAGTGACGGTGATATTGTTAATAAAATATTACGGGCAGAAAATGCTCACGACAAAGAATATATCGTCAAAGTTGATAAGCCGATCAGTGAGCGCTTTGTTGAGCGTATGTCAAAAGGTGTCCCTATTTTAGGCACTATTACAAAACCCTGTATTGTCAAACATGAGAGTAAATATGTTTTTCGTATTATTCTGACCCAAGGTTTGAATCGACAAATTCGCCGTATGTGTGAATACCTTGATTATGAAGTTATTGAACTACAACGCTCGCGTATTATGAATGTTGAACTGGGCAATTTACGTTCGGGAGATTGGCGCGACTTAACTACAAGTGAAATGGCGGAGATAAACACCGCAGTGGCTGGCTCTCGTAAAACCGCACTGGGTGATAACTTTACTGCAGCAGAAGTCACTGAAGCAGAAGTTATTGACGATGACCTTGTTCCAGTAGGGGTCAATGTTGAAGTTGAAAAAGTGGTTATAACAGATGTCAAACATGCCAGTAAAACCATAGTGTCGAAATCACCGGCTGCTTCACGGACATTAACCCGCATCGATGTGAAAAAACCCACAACAACATCTTTAGGCAAAAAGCGTTTAAGTTTAAAAAAGAAAAGTTAGTTCAGGCACAAAAATTAAGCTGAGTTATTATTTTAATGTGCTGATTATCATCTTAGCGCTTTACACTTAGTTTTTTAAATTTAATAAGTTTGCCGGCGAATACTGATCGGTCAATAGTGGCGATGCTGGCGGCCAATCCTGCGTCGTTGCTGTTGAGATCATTTTATGGCTAATTTTGGTAATATCGACATTAAATGGCGATAACTTTTCTTTTAACGCTTTAGCGTGCTGGGCGATAATATCAGGTTTAGGTAAAGCCTTAACACTGGCTAATATAATCCGATTACTGTTGTTGGCATTTTTAACATTGAAAAAGTCGCCAAAAACGGCTTTATAAGTCGCTGATTCATAATTGTATAACTTACTCACCGAGAAGGTATTTGCTGCTAACACACCGTTATCGCTCAGTAAGCTTTTAACTTCTTGTAAGAATTCTTGGGTCATTAAATGTTCGGGTATGTAGTCACCGTTAAAGGCGTCGAGAATTATCCAATCGTATTGCTGTTTTTTGATCACCGCTCGTTTAACAAAAATGCGCCCATCTTGTGCCACCGCGGTAATATTTTTATTTTCAAAAAAGTCAAAATAGTTTCGAGCAACTTTAATGACTGCCGGATCTATTTCCACGTTAGTAATGCTCGCCTTTGGATAAATTTGGTGTAAGACATTTGACATTGTGCCGCCGCCTAAACCAATAATTAAAATACCTTCAGGGTTAGGGTTAATTAATAAACTCGAAAATAACATTTTTGTATAGTTAAAAACCAAGCGTTGCGGATCGTCGACTAACATACAACTTTGTTGGGTTTTAGCACTTTTAACATTGAATTTTAAGCAGCGTAAACCGCTATCTTCTTCAACTAATATGTTTCGATATAATGAACGCTCACTGTGAATAGTTTTGCCCATCGCTTGTGTACTTAAGGCTGAACTAATCAGAGCGTTGCTGATGATGGCGATTAGGAGGGTAGTGATTAATTTATTCATCTGCAGCTCCTTGCTGATTGCTAGTATGGTTATTAAGGCTATTTTTAGACTGATTGACACGATGAAAGATCATAGCGGTAATACCTAGCATAATAAGTGCGCTGCTAAACACCATAATGATATCGTCAACCTCAAACAGTAACACCAAGTAAAACGAGGTTATAATGGTACCCAAAGCACTGCCAAGTGTTGAGACAAAGTAGAGAAAGCCAGCGACTTGGCCGCTTTTGTTTTTATCGGTTACTAACAAGCGCACCGAGTAAGGTGAAATCATGCCCAGTATCACGGTGGGTATAAAGAACAAGGCCATTGATGCTAATAATGAACCATAACGGGTATCTTCAATGGCAAGAAATATAGCTTCCATTATCCCTTGTGAAGAAAATGCTACGGGTAAAATAGCGATACCCGCACAGATGAAAATTAATCCGTAACGGTGTAAAGAAGCTGCTTTAGTCGATAACTTACCACCGGCTAAATAGCCAAAAGATAAACTCAGCATAAATACTGTGATTATGCTGCCCCAAATATGGACACTACTGCCAAAAAATGGCGCTAAAATTCTGCCACCTAATAGTTCAATACCCATAATGCAAAAGCCACTAGAGAAGGCCAGTAAATAAATCATTGGGTTTTGCCAGGCTATAGTATTGTTATTCTCATTTGTCATTTAGTTCACTACTTTAATTATTAGCGCTGTTTTTGTCAGCTTACTCATTTATCTTAAACATAACGGCGTTGAGATACTAGGCACAAAAAAGGCTTGTGATAAAAACAAGCCTTTAAGAAAACATCAATAGTGATGCTGATGTCATGTTTTATTTAGCGCGTGATTTTTTAGCTGCTTTTTCTTTAGCGAGTAAGGGCTTTAAAAATCTCGCAGTATGAGAGTCTTTATGTTGAGCCACTTGCTCTGGCGTGCCGGTGACCAATATTTCGCCACCACCTGAACCTCCTTCTGGACCTAAATCTATCACCCAATCTGCAGTTTTTATGACATCTAAATTATGCTCAATCACTACAATAGTATTACCATGGTCACGTAAACGATGAATGACCTGCAATAACTGTTTAATATCGTGAAAATGCAAGCCAGTGGTGGGTTCATCTAAAATGTAAAGCGTTTTACCGGTATCGCGTTTTGATAATTCTTTCGACAATTTTACCCGTTGTGCTTCACCACCCGAAAGTGTGGTGGCTGACTGACCCAGCTTTATATAAGTGAGGCCAACATCCATCAAGGTTTGTAACTTACGTTTTATGGCTGGAATGGGTGAGAAAAAATCACAAGCATCTTCAATGGTCATATCAAGCACTTCATGAATGCTTTTGCCTTTGTATTTTACTTCTAAGGTTTCACGGTTATAACGTTTACATTTACACACGTCACAGGGTACATAAACATCAGGTAAAAAATGCATTTCAACTTTAATTAAACCATCACCCTGACAAGCTTCACAGCGTCCACCCTTAACATTAAAGCTAAAGCGACCAGCTTTATAACCCCGTGAACGCGACTCTTGTGTGGCGGCAAAAATATCACGAATAGCGGTAAACATACCTGTGTAAGTAGCGGGGTTAGAACGTGGTGTTCTGCCAATCGGGCTTTGGTCAATATCGATGACTTTATCAAGTAAATGTAAACCAATAACTTCTTTATGGGGTGCAGGTTCTTGTGTGGTTGCACCATTTAATTCAATATGAGCAAGTTTATACAAGGTATCGTTAATCAGCGTTGATTTGCCTGAGCCTGAAACGCCAGTAACACAAGTCATTAAACCATTAGGAATAACTACATCAACATTTTTTAAGTTATTACCTGTTGCGCCTTTAAGTTCAAGAACATTATTTTTATCAAAAGGCACTCTAATCTTAGGTATTTCAATGCGTTCTTTACCTGATAAATATCTGCCGGTAAGTGACTCTTCACATGATAAAATATCATCTACATTGCCTTCAGCAATAATATGACCGCCATGAACACCAGCGCCAGGGCCAATATCAATAACGTAGTCAGCAGCGCGAATCGCATCTTCGTCATGCTCTACCACTATAACGGTATTGCCTAAATCACGTAAATGGATCAAGGTCTCTAATAAGCGTTCATTATCACGTTGATGCAAACCAATCGATGGCTCATCTAAAACGTACATCACTCCGACTAAACCGGCCCCTATTTGGCTCGCTAAACGAATACGTTGCGCCTCACCACCGGATAAAGTGCCTGCGGCGCGTGACAAGTTAAGGTAATTTAAGCCTACATTGACCAAAAAGCCTAAGCGGTCACAGACTTCTTTAAGAATTTTTTCAGCAATTTGTCCTTTTTGTCCCGTTAACTCTAGGTTCTGGAAAAACGCCAAGGCATCCGCAATGGCATATTCTGCCACATCAGTTAATGGGGTATTACCAACAAAAACATTACGCGCTTCTAAGCGCAGTCGACTACCGTTACAGTCTGGGCAACTTTGGCTATTAAGATATTTAGCTAACTCTTCACGTACTGCGTTAGATTCTGTTTCGCGGTAGCGGCGATCCATATTATTTAAAATACCTTCAAACGGATGTTTGCGAATCACAATGTCACCACGGTCATTCATGTATTTAAATTCAATTTTTTGTTTACCACTGCCGGTTAAAATCAGTTGCTGAGTTTTTTCATCCAACTCATTGAACGCTAAATCTAAGGGAAATTGATAATGCTCAGCTAATGCTTGCAACATTTGATAATAATAGAAATTACGCTTATCCCAACCACGAATAGCGCCACCAGCCAAGCTTAACGCAGGATTGGCAATAACACGACCCTGGTCAAAAAACTGCTGATTACCTAAGCCATCACAGGTTTGACATGCGCCTGCGGGGTTGTTGAAAGAGAACAAGCGTGGTTCTAATTCTTGCATGCTATAGCCACATTTTGCGCAGGCGAAATTAGCTGAAAACACTAATTCCTCTCTTTTTGGCTCATCCATAAAGCCAATTTTAACCGTACCTGAGGTCAGTGAAAGCGCGGTTTCAAAAGATTCAGCAAGGCGCAATTGAATATCTTCACGCACTTTAAGACGGTCCACGACGACCTCAATAGTATGTTTTTTCTGTAATTCTAAGCTTGGAGGATCGGATAAATCACAAATTTCGCCATCTATTCGAGCACGAATATAGCCTTGAGCGGCAAGATTATCGAGTAACTTAACATGTTCGCCTTTACGGTCTTGTAGCACGGGTGCTAACACCATGACCTTAGTACCTTCTTCAAGCGCTAATACCCGGTCAACCATTTGTGAAATGGTTTGTGCAGCTAGCGGTTGGTGATGTGTTGGGCAACGAGGTTCACCAACACGGGCATAAAGCAGGCGTAAATAATCATATATTTCGGTGATAGTGCCAACCGTTGAACGCGGGTTGTGCGAAGTCGACTTTTGCTCAATTGAGATGGCCGGAGATAAACCTTCAATGTGATCGACATCAGGCTTTTCCATTAAGGATAAAAATTGGCGCGCATAAGCAGAAAGTGATTCTACATAACGTCTTTGTCCTTCAGCGTACAAGGTATCAAAGGCTAAGGAAGATTTACCTGAGCCGGAAAGACCGGTGATAACAATTAATTTGTCGCGAGGAATATCTACATTAATATTTTTCAAGTTATGAGTGCGAGCACCCCTGACTTCAATTTTCTTCATAATGACATGGTGACCAGTTTAGCGCCCGAGATTTATTGTACGAAATACCTGTATGCAAAGATCAGACTGATTGTAAATTACCTTAGGTTCGAGCAAGATTTAAATAATTATTCACAACAGAATACGACCCGAGCAAGGCTATTTTTACAGTAAACTATTCTAAACCTTGTTTTACCTGAACATAAAGTTAGAATCGAATATTATCGCACAGTTTTTTAATCCAAATTCAGCTAAAATCTCTGTTTTTGTTCATTCAAAACCCGTGTTAAGATATGTGCGTTTATATATACTCGCTCGACTTCAAGATGCAGATTTTAGTAAGCCGAGAAAGAGTATAGCTATATCCCCTACAAATTAAGAGTTAACACCTTCATGAGTGCATCTGGTTTAAATAGTATTGAGAAGAAGGCCGCCATATCGTTAGCATCCGTATTCGGCTTACGAATGCTTGGCTTGTTTATGATCTTACCTGTTTTTGCCATTTATGGTGAAGAACTTATTGGTTATAGTCCTATTTGGCTTGGCTTAGCGATTGGTGCTTATGGATTAACACAGGCATTGTTACAAATTCCTATGGGTATTTTATCGGATAAATTTGGTCGAAAACCCGTTATTTTAGTAGGATTGTTGATATTTCTTCTCGGTAGTATTGTTGCGGCGATGTCAGAAACTATTTATGGCGTGGTACTAGGTCGTGCATTGCAAGGTATGGGTGCGATAGCCAGTGCTATATTGGCATTAGCAGCAGATTTAAGTCGTGAAGAACAACGGCCAAAAGTCATGGCGACAATAGGTATGTTTATTGGACTTTCATTTACTGTTGCTATGATTATTGGCCCAATAGTCGCTCAAGCGTTTGGTTTGAGTGGCTTGTTCTGGTTTATTGCGATATTAACCCTATTCGCCATGCTAACTATTCAATTTATTGTCCCTAATTCAATTAATACCGCTCCTAAAGGTGACAATGTTGCATTACCTTCAAAACTTGGCCGCTTGATTCGTGACGGGCAATTGTCACGTTTAAATTGGGGTGTATTCATTTTACATATGGCCTTAACCGCGTGTTTTGTCACTCTACCAAAGCAGTTTGTTGAGAATGGTTTAGCGCTGGAACAACATTGGCAGCTTTATTTACCGACCTTAATTGGCTCGTTTTTTCTGATGGTGCCCTTTATGATTATCGGATTGAAAAAACAAAAAGAGACGCAAATGTTTAGCGCCGCAGTGGCCTTGCTAGCGATAGCCTTATTATTACTCTGGTACCTACCCACCAGTATAACGACATTAATTGTATTGGTAATGATGTTTTTTACCGCCTTTAATTACTTAGAAGCGACCATGCCATCAATATTGTCGCGTATTGCTCCTGCCGGCGTAAAAGGCAGTGTGATGGGCATTTATTCTAGTAGCCAGTTTTTAGGCGCTTTTGCTGGCGGTATTCTTGGCGGCTTTATTGCTGGTGAATTTGGTGAGCAAACTATATTTTTAGTCACAGGTTTATTTGCGCTGGTTTGGTTGCTATTAAGTTTGGGTATGAAGCCGTTGAAAAAATCTAAAGCTTATAGTTTTGCAACCAATATTATTAGTGATGAAAAAGCGCGTGACATAGCACAACAACTAAGTGAAATGCCGGGCGTAATTGAAATTACTATCATGCATGACGAGGCTGTGGCTTATTTGAAAGTGGATGATAAAACCGCTGATCTTGCTGGTATCAAAGCACTGCTCAATCCATAGTGAGTTTGTACTTTTATCATTAATCTCCAAGGTTATTAAGCCAAGCTCAAAGGCTTTTAATTTACCATAGTGATGAAATCAGCGATATTTTTTCCGGCTATTTGTATATTGATTTCATCATCAAGCACTTTTCCTATCATGGCAGCGCCTATAGGCGACTGTGGCGTAATAACAACAATATTAATGGTATTACTCTGCAGAGCTAACTTGCAGCGATAACCACCAGCAGCAGGCGCAAGAAAAAACCACTGTTGTTTATCAATGTCTTTTTCCAACTGGACAACTGAGCCAATGTTTATTTGTGGTTTTTTCTGTAATGCGGCTAGAGGAATACTTTGTAAGCGTTTAATCGCATAGCGAATCTCGTCCACACGTCTTGACTGGCCTTCGGCTAGGTAACTTTGCTCTATTGCCAATGTGTCATATTGTGTTTCTGCGACCGACTGGTCGTCGGTCGCCGCCTTGTGGGCATTATTTGCTGCCACTAATGCCAAATCTAATTCCTGTTGCAGTTGCGCAGTAATTTGATCAATGATGCTATTTTTGTCGATGTTAATAATACGCTCTCCTTATGAATTACAGCCCAGCATAGCAATGTTTACAGCGCAGCATACTAAGTTTATATCAAAAGTAAACGGGCACGTTTTACGACAGTAAATTTAGGCAGTAACAATCCCTATCTGACAGGTGTCAAAATAAAGCTTGAGTTTTGCCTGAGTAGCAGATATTTTATACACTCGCTGGTTCGAGCAAAAAACATGAACTAGCTTTAGATATAATACCCATCGAAATAAGTCAGTGGCAATAGCTATCGTGTGTGATTAAAAGCAGATGTTTATTGTTGTAGACTAAACATAAGTACTGGCATCTTTGCAGGCAAAGCAGGTATGGATTATTTAGGCCATCTTAGAATGATCGATACTTTATTTCAATGGTGATAAATTAATATGACAACCACAAAAGTGACTTAATATGAATAATAATGCTGCCTTTCCACACTTATTAGCGCCATTAGATTTAGGCTTTACCTCCTTAGCTAATCGAACATTAATGGGCTCAATGCATACTGGCCTTGAAGAAGAAAAGGGTGGTTTTGATAAACTCGCAGCATTTTATCAAGCACGCGCAAAAGGCGGTGTTGGCTTGATTGTTACCGGTGGTATTAGTCCTAACACCCGAGGCCGATTAACACCTTTTGGTTGTGAGTTAAGTAGATTTTGGCACGTGAGTAAACACAAAAAAATTACCACAGCTGTGCATAAATACCCAACAAAAATTTGTTTGCAGTTATTACATGCCGGCAGATATTCATATCACCCGTTTAGTGTGTCAGCCAGTAAAGTAAAGTCGCCGATTAATCCCTTCACCCCAAAAGCTATGTCAGTACGTCAAATCAAAGGTACGATTAAAGACTTCGCCTATTCGGCAAAACTCGCAAAAAGAGCGGGCTATGACGGTGTTGAAATTATGGGTTCTGAAGGCTACCTGATTAATCAATTTAGCTGTGTAAAAGTCAATAAACGCACCGACGAATGGGGTGGCAGCATTGAAAACAGAATGCGTTTAGCGATTGAAACTATTCGTGCGGTGCGAGCAAGCGCTGGTGATGATTTTATTGTTATATTTCGTTTATCTATGCTCGACTTAGTTGATGGCGGCAATAGTTGGCAAGATGTTGTTACTATGGCTAAAGCGGTTGAGGCAGCAGGCGCGACCTTAATTAATACGGGTATTGGTTGGCACGAAGCACGTGTTCCAACTATTACAACCTCAGTGCCACGCGCCGCATTTACTTGGATCACCGAGCGAATGAAAAAAGAGATCAAGATCCCTTTAATTACCACAAATCGTATTAATACTCCTGAAGTGGCAGAAAAAATATTGTCGTCAGGCCAAGCTGATATGGTGTCAATGGCGCGACCATTTTTAGCCGACGAAAATTTTGTTGCTAAAGCCGCGGCCAATAAAAGTGATGAAATTAATACCTGCATTGGCTGTAACCAAGCGTGTTTAGACCACGTGTTTAATCAGCAACGTGCGTCATGTCTGGTCAACCCAACAGCCTGTTATGAAACTGAATTGACCTTTGAAAAAACTACCGCCAAGAAAAAAATTGCCGTGGTTGGCTCAGGGCCTGCCGGTTTAGCATTTAGTGTTTATGCGGCTCAACGTGGTCACAGTGTAGAGATATTTGACCGGGGTAATGAAATTGGTGGCCAGTTTAACTACGCCAAGCAAATACCAGGTAAAGAAGAGTTTTTTGAAACCTTACGCTATTTTAACAAGCAAATTGAACTGTTAGGTATTGGCTTACATTTAAATCAAGAACAAAGCGCAGAACAGTTAATCGCGGCTGGCTTTGACGAAATAGTGTTAGCAACAGGCATTGTGCCCAGAGCGCTGGACATTAAAGGGATTGAACATGAGAAAGTTAAATCTTATATTCAAGTATTACGCGATAAAGCACCGATAGGTAAGCGTGTTGCCATTATTGGTGCAGGTGGTATCGGGTTTGATGTCGCTGAATTTTTAGTAGAAGAAGAGTCGTTGACGACAAACCCTGACAAATGGTTAAAAAGCTGGGGTATCGATAAAGAGTATCAAGAAAACGGTGGTTTATCCGGCAAACCTGTTCAAGAAGCCCCTGCCCGTGAAGTTTATTTACTCCAACGTAAAGCTAGTAAAGTGGGCGGCGGTTTAGGTAAAACTTCCGGTTGGATCCATCGCTCTACCTTGAAAAAAAATGGTGTGAAAATGTTAGCGGGTGTTACTTATCAAGAGGTTAATGATGAAGGTTTAGTTATTTCTATTGATGGTGAACAGCAAACGCTAACAGTAGACCATATTATTATCTGTGCAGGGCAAGAATCTGAACGCGGTCTTTATCAAGAGTTGCAAGTACAAGGCGTTACGGCACATTTAATTGGTGGAGCGAGCATTGCTGCTGAACTTGATGCAAAACAGGCCATTAGACAAGCAGCAGAATTGGCGGCTAAAATCTAATTAAAATGGCTCATGACTGTGCAACAAAGGCTAATCGCTCAGTTTATGAAATAAAATATAGCCTTGCTCTATGTTCAAAACCACTCGTTGTTAGTGTGGTTTTGAACATCAAACATGCTCGATATTGCTGTAAATATCGACATTTTATCACTATCAAGTCAGCGTGTTACACATATAGGCATTAATATGTCTCAACTCGCAGAAGATCTTGCGGTACAATCAGGCTAGTTTACCTTGAAAAATAATACTTAGATTGAATGACTCATAATAAAACACTTAATTTAGCTACTACTCAAGCGGGCAACCGCTAATATGGTTATCGTTAATTCTAACGTTGGGATCGCAAATACCGATATAGATATTGCCCATTGCGCTGCTGATTTTAAGCAAATGCTTTTGGCTGAAATTGTCCAAGCAAAATCACGTATTTATATTTCTGCGCTTTATATTCAAGACGATGCAGCGGGCAGAGAAGTGCTAGCTGCTTTATATCAAGCAAAACAGCAGGACCCCACATTAGATATTTGTTTGTTTGTTGATTTTCATCGCGCACAACGCGGTTTGATTGGTGAAAAAGAGTCTGGTGGTAATCGAGATCTCTATTTAGCACTTGAACAGCAACATCAAGTATCGATTAATATTTACGGTGTGCCGGTTAAACGTAAGGAATTACTTGGCGTCTTACATTTAAAAGGCATGGTGATTGATAACGTACTGCTTTACACGGGGGCTAGTATTAATGATGTGTATTTACAACAAGCGGGGCGTTATCGTCTCGACCGCTATTATCGCTTAGACAGCCAAGTGTTAGCGGATAATTTTTGCCAGTACCTGCAAGATTACTTTATTGACTCAAGTTTGGCGCCACGATTAAATCATGGCGAGTTGCCAGACAGCAAAATAGTAAAACGCAATATTCTTCGTTTAACGCGATTATTAAAGTCATCAACATATCGTCCATTTAGTGTCGATCAACGCGACTATAAAGCTGATGATATTCAAGCGTCTATGTTTGTTGGTTGCGGTCGGAGAGGCAACCAACTTAATCGCGTCATTAGAGACTTAGTTCGCAGTAGTCGCGATACTTTAGTTATTTTTACCCCTTATTTTAATTTACCTAAACCTTTATTAAGAGACTTAGACGCCGCACTAAAACGTGGTGTTAAAGTCACCTTGATTGTGGGTGATAAAAAAGCCAATGACTTCTATAATGCTAATGAAGCAACATTTTCAACGGTTGAGGTTGTGCCTTATATTTATGAACGTTTATTAGCCACTTTCTTATCACGACGTCAAAAATATTTGGATAATGGCACCTTATCGCTAAGGTTATGGCAGCACGACAATAACAGTTTTCATTTGAAGGGCTTAGTGGTTGATGAACGCTATCATTTGTTAACTGGCAGCAATTTGAACCCAAGAGCATGGGCTTTAGATTTGGAAAATGGCATTTTACTTGATGACGAAAAAGGTCAGCTAATGGATAAATTTAATGCTGAATTTCAACGTATTAGTCATCACACCAAAATAGTAGGTAAGTCAGCTGATATTGAAAGCGCACAAAGCTATCCAGAAAAACCTCGTAAACTACTGAAAAGATTACGTATGACACAAGTTGATCGCTTACTAAAACGCTTTCTTTAGTGGTGAATGTTGAGTTTTGTTAACAATTTTCATCTCATTGAATAAAAAGCATAATGACAACATTATGCTTTTATTATTTGAATCTAAGTGACATTAATAATGCTGACTTTAGTGAAAGTGACTAAGAGGCTAATAAACGATGAAATTGAGCCAGCTGATACCCTCTATAGCTAAGGGCGTAGTGCGTTAATTGTTGGCTTAGAATAACTCCCACAATGACTTTTCTTTGACAAGGCCGTTAAGTACAAGCCTAGTGGTGGGTACTTTTTTGCTAACTTGGAGTATAAGCCTGCTTTGCTGGGTTAAAGCTCACCCAAGACGTTAATACATACTTATTGGAAGAAATAGGAATGTTGCCTCTGTGTATGAGTAAAGCTACATGGGGCAATAACCATACTACCCGCTTTAAGTTTAATGCTTTTATTTTGATAATAAAAATCAGTTTCACCGCCTTCTTCCATATCATTTAAATAGATTAAAAACAGTAATACCTGATGCAGTGCTTTGTTCTCAACCAGTTGCAGAAATATGTCCGAGTGCCAATAGCCATAATTACCCTGACCTTGCTCATAACGTTGTGGGGCTAAGTTAAACAAATACTTTATCAAATTACATAAGTTAGGTTTGTCCAATTCTTCAAAGTTATCAACAGTCAATACTACGGCCTTCTCGGTTTTAGCATGCTGTACTGTTAGCGATATACCCCCAATTAAGCTAAAAAAATATTTGCCAATACAATCGATTATTTGTTCGCTACAGGCCTTTAATATTGTTTGTAATACCGGTTGAAACTTTGCATGTTGACCGAGATAAATATCGTGGCTGAGCTTTTAGTGGTATCAACGCTGTGACCCGTTCTGCCAGGTACTTGATGTGGGCTATTGTAAAAATCGAGCACAAATTTTTGATAAAATTCTGGACTGAGTGCGTTAGGGGATACTTTAATAAAGCCTGTCATAGCTATTTTCTGATTACTCATCTGGTTTTAGTGTACAACAAAGCGCTGTTAATTTAATTACCTTGCTGAAAAATCTCTGTAGTATGTGTCGCAATGTTTATTTACTAAGCCTTGTTTTTGCCATGGGTATTCAGCTTAATGAAATGACAATCACCCAATACCGAGATATCGATCTACTCAAGTGTTGATAGCAGCAATTTAAATAGTTAAGTATTTATATAATAAAGCGATGTAGAGAGTCATTATGATTAAAGAATGTATAAGACCAAGATTTTGTGAAACGGATGGGCTAGGTCACATTAATAATACCGTGGTTGCACAATGGTTTGAGGGCGCGCGCGATCCAGTTTTTAAATGGTTCTCACCGGATTTAAACCTAACAGATTGGAAATTAATTTTAGCTAAAACGACGGTTGAGTTCCATGCTGAGCTGCAATATGGCGCTGATGTCGAATTAAAAACCTATATTAGCCGCATTGGTAATAGCTCGTTTGATGTCTATCAAGAAGCTTGGCAGAAAGATAAAAAATGCGCATCAGGTACCGCTGTAATGGTGCATTTTGACCATCAAACTAAAAAATCACAAAAGATATTAGCCGCAACAATCATGATGATGGATGAGCATCTTTTTGCATGATCAAGACTAAAATTTACTTTTATCTCGGTAGTGACTTTAGCTAGCTTTCGTTCGATTTTTATAAAAAAAAGATCAGGGCAAGGAGCCTAAGTTGGCACTGAGAACCCTAGTATTGTAGGTTTATTATATAAGATTAATTGTGAGTGAAGACAAAGTAAAATAACAAAAGCCACAGGTATTGGTGCTATAGAGTATTTTATGATGAAAATCAAAGTGCTTTAAAATTTTTATCTGAGACCAGTTTACTAACGTAAAAGCGTTATATTCTGTTGGGTCGTGATTAGGTTATTAGCAATAAAATATTTTACAAAAATAGTGCAAACCTAGCGTAATTTTTTACTCGTAGTGTTAGAATCTAGCTATTGTTATTAAAAATAAATATTCTGAGCGAGTTGACGTTTGGAAAGTACTAAATTAGTAAAGTAATACTTTACTGCAAATATAGGATTTTGTTCATGGCTGGTGTCAATAAAGTAATAATTTTAGGTAATTTAGGTAAAGACCCTGAAGTACGTTTTATGCCTAATGGTGGCGGGGTTGCTAACCTTACTATTGCAACTTCTGAAAGTTGGAAAGACAAGCAAACGGGTGAACAAAAAGAAAAAACTGAATGGCACCGTGTGGTGATGTTTGGCAAGCTAGCTGAAATTGCCGGTGAATATTTAAAGAAAGGTTCTAAAGTTTACATTGAAGGCGCTTTGCAAACACGTAAGTGGCAAAACCAACAAGGCCAAGATCAATATACGACTGAAATTGTTGTTCAAGGCTTTAACGGTACACTACAAATGTTAGATTCTCGTGGTGGCAGCGGTGCTGGTGCAGGCGACTTTAACCAGCAAAATTCTCAACAATCAGGTGGCTTTCAACAGCAACAACAAGCACCACAACAAAGCGGTGGTTTTAACCAGCAAGCTGCACCTCAGCAAGCCTATAATAAACCTGCACAGCAAAGTGGTGGCTTTCAACAGCAACCAACTCAGCAATCATCTTCACAACAGTCGGGTGGCTTCCAACAACAGTCGACACCGCAACATTCTGGTGGTTTTCAGCAGCAACAAGGTGGCTCTCAACAGAATGCACCTAAAGTGAATCCACAAGAACCAACTATTGATTTTGATGACGACATTCCGTTCTAAATAATATAAAAGTAGGTTTAGAATATAAAAAAGGTGAGCTGATGCTCACCTTTTCTATTTTAAAACCAAAGTGCTAGATAAAATGACTGTTTAACAGCAATTTGACTAATTAAGTGTGATACTTTTTACTTTAAGCATTAAAAATAATTAATTAACTGGGTATAACTCACTCATTGACTATGGCACTAGCACAATGGGTATACCGACATGATGAGCTAATTTATTAGCAACACTACCGAGTAATATGTCCACAATCTGAGATCGACCTTGGCGGCCGACAAAGAGCATATTCACATGTAATGCTTTAATTTGCTCTTTTATTACGGTGGCAGGATCACCCCAAATTAGATCTGTGGTGATCTCTACGTTTATATTGTGGTATTTTTCAACTAATGGTACTAACACTTTAGCTCTGGTATCGTTTTCTTCCGCGGTTTGATCTAATATTATTGGCGAGGTACCTTCTAGTAGCACAGGTTGCAAATATGACCAATCTTTTACAATTAATAACATTACCTTAGCTCCGGTTTTACTGGCTAAATCAATGGCTCGCTCAACGGCTCGTAAACTCCACTGACTGCCATCGACAGCAACAAGGTATAAAGGTTTTTTCATTTTATTCTCCTGAAAGTAATCCCCGCTTATACCATCACTTTTGATATTGCGGTTTTATACCAAACGCTATGGGTTGATCCCAGTGCCATTAAGTTATTTGTTATTACGATAGTAAAAATGTGCTGTTCGTTCAAGTTGAATTCGCAAGCATTTTGATACAAATCAATATATTGATTAATCTGTTTGATGTTAGTGAGTGTTGCTTAAAATTAGGTTGGTAAAGTGGCGGGCATCAGATTAAATAACACCATACTCAATAGTGATTAAGTACTTGTCGCGGTGGCATTAGCGTCAACATTTTCGCGAGTAAAAAGCATACAAGCGAAGGTATTTTCAGGGAAAATATTACCAGCGAAAAGTTCACTGGCAACAATATTAAGGTACTTACTGTGTAGCAAAATTTTCTTTTGAGCTACAACCAAGTTTTTTAGGTCACTTTATGGCTCAACTAAGAGTTGTTTTAGTGCCACCTCCAATGAAGGGTATTGAAACTTAAAGTTATTATTGAGTAGTTTTCTCGGTAAAACGTTTTGGCCATATAGGACTAAATCGGCTGACTCGCCCATTAATGCACGTAATAGGAAAGCTGGAACTCTGAACAGACACGGGCGATTGAGTACAGCACTTAAGGTTTCTGAAAATTCTTGATTACTCACTGGCATAGGCGCTGTAGCATTGATAATACCTGTGAGTGAAGTTTGGTAGACTGCCGCTAACAAAACAGCAACCATGTCATCAATATGTATCCATGACATAAATTGCTCACCGCTAGCAATAGGTCCACCAAGGCCAAATTTGAATGGTGGTAACATTTTTTGTAACGCACCACCGTTCTCAGCCAAGACAATTCCGGTTCTTATAATACAAACGCGGGTTTTATCTGACTCGGCAGTTTGGGCTATTGCTTCCCACTTTTGGCAAACCTTATGACTAAACTCATCATGTATCTCTTGGTAGCTCTCATCTATCGCTAATGCGCCTTGGCGGCCATAAAAGCCAATAGCACTGCCGGAAATTAAACTATGTGGCGGATTAGTCGCGGTTTGTATTTTTTCAACTAGGTTTTGGGTTATTTTCCAGCGACTTTGGCAGATAGTATTTTTTTGTGCATTTGACCATCTTTTGTCAACAATGGCTTCACCAGCTAAATTAATAATCACATCAAGTTCATTAAAGTCAATTTCGTCCAGTGTACTGATAAATTCAATATTATCAGGCAGTATGTTAGCGGTTTTTGTAGGATTACGGGTTAAAACAATAATGCGTTCGGCACTTAGGTGCTGGATCAGTGCTCGACCTATCAGGCCGCTACCTCCGGTAATAAGAATATTCATCATTGTTCCTTGAGTTAACGCTTATCTAAATAAGTTGTTTCCTACTCAGACATATTAGTTTTATATAGTAGTTATACCAAAAAATTTAGTTTATGGATCACTGTATAACGATATAAGATAGCAATAAACTATAGCAGCACAGTGGGTTAGCAATGTAATACAGGCAATAAAAAAAGCTCCCATAGGAGCTAATTTATCAATAAGTTTATCATTAGATAAGTAAAGTAAAAAATTTAGTAGTAGATGTCTTCTTTGTTGTGCGCTTGAGGATCTTCAATAATCTCTTCAAAGCCAACGGCAAAACTGTCGTTGTGATCGGTATTTGCCAAATAAATAGTGCGGGTTGAACCATCAATCCAAGTCACCGTGCCGCTACCTTTTTTACTACCGCATTTCATACCAATATGTAGGTCTTTAAATTCCACTGTGTTTTCTCCTCGTTTGTTGTCGAATATCGAACTGGGCATTCGATTAAGCAAACGCTACAATTTAGTTAGAATAACTATCGCCAAAATAGTTCAAATATTCTGCAGTTAATGTGCTTTTTTTCGACAGGAGCGAGTTATTATAAAGAGAAAAATATTCATATCTAGTTATTTTTAAGGCTTAACACTGATACCTAAAACAGCCGGCTTGTTAGCCCCTGTTACCGCGGGAATGTTACCAAAAATATTTTTATCAAATGCCAAGGCTAGCCAAGCAAATGCCATGGCCTCTAATGAATCACTATTAATATTTTTGGTTTGAGTATTTACGACTGAATGGTTGTTAAGTTTTTGATTTAATAGTGAAACTAAGTAGTTATTTTCAATGCCGCCACCACAAAGGTATACGTCAGACTTCGTACTTAGTTGGTTGATTTCTTGTGCGACTGTTTCGGCAGTTAATGCGGTTAATGTTGCTTGAATATCGGCAGGTTGTAATCGGCTTTGGTTGGTAAATTTTGCTAACCATTGGGCATTAAAATACTCTCGTCCAGTACTTTTAGGGGCAGCTTGTGAGAAGTAGGGTTCACTTAACATCGCGTGCAGTAATTTATGGCAAACTTGACCTGAATTGGCCCACTGGCCTTTAGCGTCATAGCGTCCTGACTGGTGCAGTTCAAACCAATAATCCATTAGGGCATTGCCTGGACCGGTATCAAAACCCGTGGTTTTATGGGGGGCATTTTTTGGTAGAAAGGTAATATTAGCAATACCGCCAATATTGACCACAAAAACGTCTTTTTCAGTTGAGCCAAAAATAGCTTGGTGAAAAGCAGGTACTAATGGCGCTCCTTGGCCACCTAGAGCAATATCTTTGGTTCTAAAGTCACCCACCACACGAATGCCAGTCAATAAGGCTAAGGTTTGTAAACAGCCTATTTGCAGGGTAAAAGGCGTTGTTATCTGTGAGTTTTTCATCGGGCGGTGTCGAATGGTTTGCCCATGACAACCGATGGCGGTGATATCTGCTGAAGAGAGTTTCTCTTGCTGTAAAAATTTTATAATGGCTTGAGAAAATTGCTGAGCTAATTCGATGTTGAGGCTACCAGCGCGATCAATTTCATTAGCGCTAGCGTTATATAAACTCATTATTTTTTGTTGAGTGTTGTTATCGTAAGCCTGATAATAGCTTGCAAGCAAACTTGCACCATTGGCTTGTTGTGGTTGAACACCATCAAATTCGACTAGCGCGAGATCAATGCCATCGGCGCTAGTGCCTGACATTAGACCAATATATCGCATTTTGTTGGTCATATTATTCTGCGCTTGTCTGCATACTAAGCATTATGCGTCGTGAACCCATCAGCTCGGCTAATCGCTGTTTCGCTATTACGTCAAATGCTTGTCGATATTTACTGCTAATAGGTTCAGCGTCTGGCAGCTTCACCGTTCTAGGATTGCGATGTACACCATTAAGTAAAAATTCATAATGTAAATGTGGCCCTGCTGCTAAGCCTGTTGAGCCGACATAACCAATGACCTGTCCTTGTTTGACTCGTGCGCCTTTTTTAACAGCCCGTTTTGAAAAGTGAATATATTTGGTCTCAATGCCGTTGCCATGCTGTAGAAAGACGTGATGGCCATTATATTTGTCGTAACCCGCTTGTACGACTTTACCATCACCTGCGGCAACAACCGGTGTACCTGTTTTAGCCGCATAGTCGGTTCCACGGTGGGCTTTCCAACGCTTTTGTACTGGATGGAAACGTTTGAGTTTAAAATTAGAACTAATATATTTAAAGCTTACCGGCGCCCGTAAAAACGCTTTGCGCATACTTCTGCCTTCTGCAGAGTAATACACACCGTCAGTGTAACGAATGGCTTGAAAAGTCTCACCTTGATTAATAAATTCTGCCGCTACTATATTGCCAGTGCCAATAAATTCACCTTCAACATATTGGTTTTCATAAACCACATTAAAGCTATCGCCTTCACGAATATCCAAAGCAAAATCAATATCCCAGCCAAAAACATTTGCTAAGTTGATAATCTGCCCATCATTTAGACCCGCAGAGGCGGCAGTAAGCCAAAAATTTGCTTTAATCACGCCATGAGCAATAGCTTCACGTATCTCAACACTTTTTCTCTCTTTATAAGCGTGATATTGCTGATTTTGTAAATTAACGAATAAGGTCTCATTTTTTGATAACGGATACTCAAGTGAGACTAAGTTACCTTCAGCGTCTTTACCTATGCGCATGATGTCGTCAACACTGAGTTTTTTCAGCAATTTACTACCTTCACCTTCTGCGATGATTACTTTGTAAGTTGTGGTAGCATCTAAGCCATTGCGTTTAAATATTTTTGCTAGCGAATCGCCATTTCTGACCTTGACCGATTGCCACTGCAATTGTGCCGCGTCTTCTTCAATATTACTCGGCAGATCCCTAATAGGCTCTTGTGTAATTTGTAACGCCTCGATGGGTTGAACAGGTAGTTGAATACTAACGGGCGGATCAACATGACCTGTCTGCTCAGGTATAGCGATTTGATAGCGCTGGCCCACTTTAAATTCAACATCGTTACTGAACGTTGCTTGATCACTGCTCTTTAACGGCATTATTAATAAAAATAACACTACAACAGCACATGCAGTAATAATTATTTGATGCTGTTTGGGCAGGGCAAAATATAAATTTTTGATATTTTTCAAAAAGATAAGGCCTATAAATTGAATTCTAATGCGACAACTGTCTTTCATTATAACAAAATAATATCATGCTAAACAATGATAGGGTTTTCACCACAGTTAAAATTACAGTAGAATTCGGCAATTAGTTAATTAATTTATTTGTTATATACCTGCACCTTGAAGTGGAAAGTGTATATAGCCCTTGTGGAGCCTAGTAATGTCAGATGTAAACCAAGCGTTTGCAGAAATAAAACGCGGTGCAGAAGAAATTCTGCTAGAAGATGAATTGTTGGCCAAGTTAAAACTAGGAAAACCATTAAAAATTAAGGCTGGTTTTGATCCAACAGCACCAGATTTACATTTGGGTCATACCGTATTAATAAATAAGTTACGGCAGTTTCAGCAGTTAGGTCATGAGGTTATTTTCTTAATTGGTGACTTTACTGGCATGATTGGTGATCCCACCGGTAAAAATGTTACGCGCAAGGCGTTAACGAAAGAAGATGTTTTAGCAAATGCTGAAACATATAAAGAACAAGTATTTAAAATTCTAGACCCAGCAAAAACCACTGTTGCCTTTAACTCAACGTGGATGGAAAAACTTGGCGCTGCAGGTATGTTAAAGCTAGCTTCACGCCAAACCGTTGCGCGTATGATGGAACGCGATGATTTTAAAAAACGTTATAACGGCGGCCAAGCCATTGCCATTCATGAGTTTATGTATCCGTTAGTGCAAGGTTGGGACTCAGTTGCTTTAGAGGCTGATGTTGAATTAGGTGGTACCGACCAGAAATTTAATTTATTAATGGGCCGTGAACTGCAAAAGGCAGAAGGGCAACGTCCACAAACTGTGCTTATGATGCCCTTACTTGAAGGCTTAGACGGCGTGCAAAAAATGTCTAAGTCACTAAATAATTATATTGGCATTACTGACGCACCGAATGATATGTTTGGTAAAATCATGTCGATTTCTGATGATTTAATGTGGCGCTACTATGAGCTACTTAGCTTTAAACCGATTGATGTGATTAATGGTTATAAAGAAAATATTGCCGCAGGCTCTAACCCTCGCGATGTGAAAATTGACTTAGCCAAAGAGTTAATTGAGCGTTTTCATGACAAGGCAGCAGCTGAAGCGGCTCATCAAGAATTTATTAACCGTTTTCAAAAAGGTGCTGTGCCTGACGACATATCAGATATAGACGTGATGGCCCAAAATGGTGAAATTGCCATTACTAACTTGTTAAAAGAAGCCGGTTTAGTCGCTAGTACCTCTGAAGCTATGCGAATGATAAAGCAAGGTGCGGCGAAAATCGAAGGCGAAAAAGTTGTCGACAATAAGCTGATGATCAGCCTTGGTTCAACGGCAATATACCAAGTCGGTAAACGTAAATTTGCTAAGGTTACGGTTAAGTAAACTCTCTCAAATTAACCTGTTGTTCAGAAGCTAGTAGCTGCTACTGGTTTTTTAACAACAGGAAGTACAGTCAGTTTTTCCAAATAAAAATAAGTACTGACATCGATGCAGGCACTGATAATTAGTTTCTGGCATAGCCCAAGTACTTTCATCCATGTAGGCAATGCCAGATTACATGGCCGTTTCTAGTCATCTTGATAATTGCTTCCGCATTACTCTGATGACTTACATCCATTTAAGAACAGGGTCTTACGAGATTCACATCTCCATGTATGAAGATGTGAAAGGGGAGCGATATTATAGGAAAAGTTGTAATTTACAACTAGCTTGGTAACCTAGGGGATTATTTATTGTTTGAAGCTAACATGACAAATTTTAGATTACTTAGCTGCTTGGCGTTAATAATCAACCTTGTTGCTTGTTCATCTATGAACAATGCTACCACGTCATTTCGTGATGGCTTTGATTTTTCAGCCGTTGAAAGCTATAGCACTTATGGTCGTAACTCCGCCTTTGGTGATTTACAAAACCTCAACGACACTATCCGCAACACTATTGAACTTGCTATTGAGCAGAGCTTTAATGAAAATGGCTTTCGTTATAAAATTTTTACTCAGGCCGATATACTTATTGCTTATCACCTGCTTGATAACAATTTTGCCGAACTTAAAAAATATGATCAGCAGGTAAAATATTGTGGTTATTGTTTAAGAGCAGGCAAAAACACGCGCTTAGAGTTAGAAAAAAAGCTAGACCCCGGTAGTTTGATTATCGATATTATCGACCCAAAAAATCAACGTTCGGTCTGGCGCAGTATCTATCCGTTAGGTTTTAAACCTGAAGATAATAGCCGCGAAATGCAGGAAAAAATTAGTAAAGCGGTTGATAGCATGTTGCGCGATTATCCTCGTGGCAAAAATATAAGCCAAATTTTTAACTTAAAGGAGCAGCTTACATGACGATTAAGTGGCTAGTTATTACATTATTTACCTTGACCTGTTTCATGGTCATTCTACTCGGCTTGGGCTATTTTCTATCGGAAAATGAAAAAGCCACCATGCCGGCTAAGTACCCATTGGCGCAACAGACTCAGCTACAGCAAAAAAAACCGCTTTTACGTAACAGTATTACCGACGTTGTTAAACCAGAAACTGACGCTAACATTATGAATAAGTTTGAAAACACGTTAATCAACAACTTAACTTGCATCACGTTAGCACAGTGCCAAGTCGTTACCGTTAAATTCAAAAATATCGACTGCAAGTTAGCCAGTAATCTTATAGGAGCATCACAACTTAAAAAAATAGCCACGCAGCGTATAACTATGAACACTTGCCCAACGGTAAATCCACAAAGCCAACTCGCTTGTCAGCAAAATATTTGCACGCTAGTAAATACGCTCAATTAGTGTTGATGATCATCTCACCCGTCGCTTAAAAGGCTATTTAAGCGGCGTTAATTATTTTTGATAGCGCAACGGGTATATAACCAGCGCTAAAAATAATTGTCTTGCCCAAAGCGCTTTTAATTGTCAGCCAAACGAGCATCTTGAATGGCTTTGGGTATATAATAACGTATTGTTTTTAATAAATTGTATGTGATATGACCTTCCCCGACGATGAAACCGGCCAAGTATTAACTGAAATGCAAGCTGCTGGCATTAACTTAAATGAAATGCACCCAGTAGTATTTTTCCACTTATTTGAAAAAGAAATACAGGCGCAAGCCATGATCGCGCATTTAGCTGAAAAAGCGCCAGACATGGTTGTAACGCTAGAACCCGACGAGTTACCCAATGTATGGGATTTAAACTGCACAGTAACCATGACACCAAGTTATGACGCTATTGTCGCGCAAGAAGCTGAATTTGAGCTGCTAGCAAAAAAATTCAAAGGCTTCAACGATGGTTGGGGTATTGAGGCTTAGTAACTTAATTTGACTTGAGTTAGTCTTACTTAACTCGAGTTAACTTAGTTTGAGTTTAAAATAACGGTTCGACCAAAGATTTCGTTGATCTTTCACTTCATGCGATTAATGCAGACTTCGACATCAGCTACGGGGCGTTCTTTTAAGTGAGTTACTAGTTTTAGCACATAGCACTTCAAATGAAAAAATACAGTTGGCTGTTTCACAGTGATCACACTATAGCCCGCTATACTTTTGCTAAAGTGGACCTTGGCAATACAAATGAAGTTAAATGAATAAAATTTTATTATTGTGGATGCATACTCTGGCAATGAGATGATAACTTTAGGTTGGCTGTCCTAATTATTCCCATCGAGCTTAATTATTAATGAATTTTTTCTACCTAAGTCAAAAAAACAGGCTATTCGCCTGTTTTAAAATTTTTGACTGAACTATTCCTTCGCAGTTTATTGCCAGTTCCTTTTACTCTGTATCTACTGTTAGTCACTATACAGCGTGAAAGCTTTAAACTATTACTCGCCTAGTGAACTTCAGTAGGTCCATGACGATTTAGAATATCGATTATTTCCTGCTTTGCACTCTCTGGCATCATTACCTTGATCTGTGAAATTTTTTCATCGATAAAAAAATTCTCCCTTGGGATATCTTTATTCAACAGTTCATCAGCGACATTTGTCAGGGCATCTTTATCTTTATATTTTGCTGTAATCGTTTTGTACATGACAGTTTTCTCCTGTTTGGCCTATATCTTCTATAAGCTAAAGTCGATCTTGTCAGACGTTAAAACTGTTTTGAAATACGTTGTATGCAAGACCCTACAAAAGGAACTGCCTTGATAACAACACCGACTCACAAGACCTGAGTAAAAATATCATTCTCCTTTCTCACTTATACTTTAGAACAGAGTACTGAATACTGCCAGTTTGTAGAAGATTTCCTGCCAAAATTTATTAGATAAAATAACTAGTACATATATGACTAATTATTCCCCACAACGCCTAAAAAAAATCGTCTGAAAAACTAGCGCAACGAGTCGAAAGTACTACATGTTTTTGACGCCGACTTCCTTCATGTAGATGTTCAGATGAGTATCATCCATATTGCTGAACTGTGAGTCCATCTCAGTATAAACAGTAACTTGGATATCGGCCTTGTCTTGTATTCCTTGCATGTAGTGTTTCAGAATAAAGCGGCATTTGTATGGGCCTTTTTCTGTGAAACCTGCTCTAGATAGATTACCCAGATATTCCACCGTGCAATAGGTGTGTAGAACGCTTTGCGCTGTGGGCATCCCAGTGGTGTTTTTATCGAGGTAGTTCCAGATGTTCTGGTATGTCTTCTCGCACCCAAAGTCGGTTAGTTTTGCATTGCGTATGACTATCCTATTTGATGACAGCGTTAGGTAGTAGTCGTGCATGGGATGGAGTTTGTCGTTTGCCTTATTGCCACAGACCATTGGCTTGCCATTAACGACCATTTTTATTTCACCTGGCTGAAGCTTTTGTTGTGGTACAAACGGTATAAACATACTCCAAGCACTTGGATCAGGCTGGCTTTTCTCCCAGCTGCCAAAATAATTGAAATGCCAGTTCTGCTTTCTTTGAGCAAAACTTTTTGAGCCGTCGCGGAAGGTGGTTGGCAGGTACAATGTCGTATTACCTCCAAAAGTTGTAAACATCTGATCTTTTGGCACTATTTGAGGTAAAATCGTGCCAACATCTTTTGACGTGCAAGCATTGATTGCTAGAACCAGTCCGATAAAGCAAGCCGATTGAATGATTGCTCTCGCATTGAATCTGTATGTATCTGTCATCATGGGTACCACTCCTGTGTAGAAAAAAAAATTTAGGTAAACCTTCAGTGAACCGGTACGGGCATAATAAACGCGGTTTTACTTTTACTAGGTATCACTTTAACGGAGTCAATTTTCGCTACAGCTGCCTATTTATCAAGTAAGTTATCATCAGTGCTCAAGTAAAAAAAAACAGTAGGATTAACTATAAGTTACTGACTTGATGTATTATTTATTAGCTTGATTACATTCAATTTTTTAATATAGACATATCAATCTCTTCAGCTAAAATTCTCAACGCATCTGACTTATTTACTAGCACCAATATGCTTGCAACCGCGCCTTTTAATTGTTCATGACTTGAAAAGGTAGCCCATAAAGTCTGCACTATGGCGTTAAAGTCGGTATTTGGATTTATCATCTCTGCTTGATAAGCGACGCCCAAGAGCTGGCGAATAGCCGCTCGCGCTTCTTCAAGTTGATTTTCCATGGGTTCTAGAATACTCAATACCGTAGCTTGAGCGTCATAAATGATGGAAGTTGCCACTGACAACAGGCGCTTTCTTTTAGAAACTTTTGCTTCTTTAGCGTAAGAAACTGCGATAATTTTACTGCGTAAGCCAGCTAGTTCAGAACACTTAGAAATATGATGCCTTCTCATGACCTCTTCGGTGTTTAATAACCATAAATTCAGGTTTTCAAGAAAACTTATATTTTTATTGGCGGCCTGTGTAACCAGTGCTGGAATCAAAAAACTCTGTTTTAAGAGTTTCTCATAAGTGTCTATAAGGGAATGTTTCATCGTTACTCTACCATCAGTTTAGCAACGACATTGCCATCAGCATCTTCCATCGTCTGCCACTCCATACTCTCTTCGGTGATCTTCATTTTGATATAGAGTAGGCTTTCGGGCCTTTTATCTTTGAGCTTATCGCTCTCCACTGTGACTTGTGCATTTTCTATTTTCCCAGCCATTTCTCTTGGCTTGATTTCAGCTTGAAGATATTTTGTCAAATTTGCTACTAACAGCTCTTTGACTTGATCATCATCAATATTATGAGACTTAAGTATTGCATCAAAAACAACACGGCCTTTTTTATCGCTGATAATCGTCTCGAGTGCTAAGTCAGATACTGTTTCACTAAAACCATCTAAAGATACTTTTATGTCTGCACCGCTTTTTATCAATTTTTCCAGCGCGTCAATGTGTGAATAAATGGCCTTTTTTAACGCGGTTGAAATATCCCTATTAAAGCTAGAGACTTTAAATACATTTTTGATCTCTGCATATGTTTTTGCATAAAATAATTTATTATCAATAGGTTGGTAGTCTATTTCAACTGAGCTGTCGAGCTCATCAATCGCAACAGGTATAGTTAACTCTGTTTCTTGTATCTTCATTCGAGGAATAGAAAAATGTTTTAACAAATTATCTTCTGCATACATCTTGGCGATGTTAGCAGTCTCTAGGTCAGCGATAACTCGTGCATGGTTGAGATCTCTGAGCAGGGAGCCCAGATAATCTTTTAATGTCGGCATATAGTTCCCTTAGTTTTATTAGGGAACCTTGGGTGTCCCAGGTTCCCTAAAATGAATCGTTAGCTGCCAGTTGGCTGAGCAACGATTGCATCTTCTAAAATACCTAACAATTTTTCCATACCCGCGGGGATTTCATCTTGAGCAACTTTGACTTTTATGCCCAGCTGAAAGGTTTTATCAACCTTGTTTCCTTGTCTGCTGGTGCGTTGATAAGAGGCATTGACTTTAAAGTTGACTGATGAGCTGTATTTGGCTTTAGCACTGGATTTGGCAAACAGTGAAGTGATACCTCCAGTGCCACCACTCACACTACCCGAGGTAGTAGAGTTATAGCCAAAACTCGTTGATGCTTTAAATTGTGAACCGACACTGGCATATTCCATGGAGGTTATTTTTGCATGAAAATCAATTTCCCCTTCCTCAACGCGAATAAACGGAATCGGTAGCATGGTTAAAATAGGCACTTCTAACTGCATCTCATTAAACACGGCAGGGACGGCAGCTTTATCTTCTGTGGTAACTGTTACAGCCAGCCCACTACCACCAGCAGCAGCAACAGAAGTTGTGCCATCATAGCCACTTCCTGCATTGGTAATATTAATCGCAGTGATCACACCGCCGCCATCAACGGTAGCGGTTGCCGTTGCTTCCGAGCCAGCACCGGTAATCGTGACCGCTGCACCTGCTGTATAGCCAGAGCCGCCGCTAGTTACCGCGATAGCTGTAATTCTGCCATTAATAGCCGCTTCATAAGGCGCCACCATTTTAGGGTATTTAAAACTGACATAGACGGGTGTTCCAGGTGTGACTTCACCCGTGGTGGCATCTTCTGAATCGGGTGTAAAGCCAACCGCTTTAATAAAATCAACAGTTGAAAGAGCCGCTTGAGCTTGGGCATCTACGATCGCTCCCAACGGCCCGCCAATCATACTTTGAAAATCAATACTCGAAAGCTCTTGTCCTGGAGCATAGTTTGAAATAGCCATGATATTTCCTTTTTGCATATTTATAAAATAACAGTAAATAATTTACTTTAAATTTGCTTTGCTACTTTATGAATGACTACCCCTAATAAAAAAGACACTCATTTTGTACTCTCAGCAAGCTGTCATACGCTTTAACCACAGAATAAAAATAATTTTCATCTAAAACTCCAAGTACCCTAAACAAAGTACTCTTGCGTATTAATTTGAGTTTAGATGTATATCGATTTTTCACAAAATTATTTTAGGGACTGTTAAGCTATTGAATACAGCTGTAACGGTGGGATAGTTGAGTATAAAAAGTTGAGTATAAAAAGTTGAGTATAAAAAGTTGAGTATAAAAAGTTG
>NZ_JACGVG010000035.1 GCF_014077095.1 Colwellia sp. MB02u-6
AGCGCCGATGGTAGTGTGGGAGTTCCCATGTGAGAGTAGGACATTGCTAGGCTTCTATTTAGAGAGACCCGTAGCTAACGCTACGGGTTTTTTGCTTTCTGGCATTTGATAAGTAAAGCTTGAGATTTGAGCATTAGCTTGCTGCAATATCAATAGTTACAAAGAGTTTACTCGTTTAAACTTCATTATATATCACGGCACTAATACATATTTACATTTTTGAGATCTGTAGTTAAGGCTACTTTTTTGAGTCGTAAATTTTCAGGGTAATAGCAATTTAATTAAATTGTTATTACCCCAGTTTTAGTCAATAGTTAATGCCATTGCAAGTTAGCGGTCTTTCTCTAGATTGATCTTGTTCTGTTGTTTGAATTAAAAAACAAGCTCATAGTCACTAATTTCTTAACATATAGTTAGCGTGAGTAGCGACTATTATGTCTTATGTTATAAGTTCATCTCTCCATATTCTATTTTTGCATAAAAAAGCCATTTATATTCTTTTTATTTCATCATAAATCAGTTTATTATGACGTCATTAATTAGTCATAGGTGTATTGCCAGATGTCGCCAGAACCACAAAAATTAAACCAAACAATGCTAGATACCAACCAGTTGGCATCTTTTCAGCAAAGTATCAACAATCTTTCTCCACTACAATTAGCCTGGGCTAGTGGCTATTTGGCTGCTAAAGCAGAAAATGTTACTAATGTTACAGCTCCTGCGGTCATCGCAAGTGCTGCTCCAACAACTTTAACTATTTTGTATGGCTCGCAAACGGGCAATGCCAAAGGTGTTGCTAAAAGTTTAGCAGCCCAAGCCAGTGCTGAAGGTTTGAATGTTGAATTGAAAAGTATGGGAGAGATTAAGCCTAAGGCGATTAAAAATATCACTCACCTACTGATAGTTGCGAGTACCAATGGTGAAGGTGAAGCACCAGACGATGCTATTGCATTACATGAATTTTTGTCTTCGAAGAAAGCGCCTAGACTTGATCATTTGCATTATAGTGTTTTGGCACTGGGTGATACCAGTTATGAGCTTTTCTGCCAAACAGGTAAAGATTTCGATCTGAATTTAGAAAAATTAGGTGCAAAAAGAATTGCACCTCGCCTTGATTGTGATGTTGATTATGATGAGGCAGCTAATACTTGGTCAACGACTGTTATTACTCAGGTTAAAGCGCTACTTATTAACGAGACTAGCGATAGCAATGTAGTTGCATTAGCCAGCGTAAACAGCACAGAAGAACTTTATACCAAGCAAAAACCATATACTGCTGAACTATTGCTTAGCCAGAAAATTACGGGTCGTGATTCAGCTAAAGATGTACGACACGTTGAAATAGATTTAGGCGATTCAGGACTAACTTATCAAGCCGGTGATGCTTTAGGTGTTTGGTTTGATAACTCTGTTGCATTAGTCGATGAGCTTATTACGGAGCTAGGGTTTGATGATCAAGAGAAAGTCTTTGCCGGTGATGAAAGCATAGCACTTAGTGAAGCATTAAAGACTAAGTTTGAAATAACTCAAACTTCAATTCAGTTTGTTAATTTTTGGGCTGAAAAATCACAAGCGATTAATTTACTTGATATTTTAGATGATAAGAGTGCTATGCGAGAGTATGCCGCTAATCATCAAGTCGTTGATGTGGTTAAATCTGCGCCATTACCGAATGAAGTTAAGTTGAATGCTCAAGAGTTTATAGATGCGTTGCGAAAAATAACGCCAAGACTTTATTCCATCGCATCCTCTCAAAGCGAAGCGGAAGAAGAAGTCCACTTAACCGTTGGGCTTGTTCAGTATCAGACTAATGATGCAAATCGTCAGGGTGGTGCATCTGGATTTTTAGCCAATGGTATTGAAGAAGGTGGTCAAGTTAAGGTGTTTGTTGAGCACAATGACAACTTTCGTTTGCCAGTGAATAATGACACACCCGTGATTATGATTGGCCCAGGTACAGGTGTTGCGCCATTTAGGGCCTTTATGCAAGAGCGTGAAGCTACTGAAGCCACAGGTGATAATTGGTTGTTTTTTGGTGACCAAACGTTTACTCAAGACTTTCTTTATCAAGTTGAATGGCAAGGCTATCTTAAGTCAGGCTTGTTAACCAAAATAGATTTAGCCTTTTCTCGTGATCAAGCGGAAAAAATTTATGTTCAAGATAGATTATTAGAAAGTGCTGATGAAGTTTTTTCATGGTTAGAGCGAGGTGCACATATTTACGTTTGTGGTGATATGAGCCGAATGGCAAAAGATGTTGAGGCGGCTTTATTAACTATTATCGCTACTAAAGGCCAACTATCAGCAGAACAGGCAAATGATTATTTAAAAGATTTACGTAACGCTAAGCGTTACCAGAAGGATGTATACTAATGACTGATTTGACAAAAAAAGATCAAGCAAATGGCCCTTTAATTGTTGAAGGTAAACATGCCGATAATGAAAGGTTAAAAGCGGAAAGTAATTACTTACGTGGCACCATTGTCGATGATTTAAAAGATCATGTTACGGGTGGTTTTACCGCTGATAACTTTCAGTTGATCAGAACACACGGTATGTATCAGCAAGATGATCGTGATATTCGTAATGAGCGTACTAAGCAAAAACTTGAACCACTACACAATGTAATGCTGCGTGCTCGTATGCCTGGTGGAATTATTACGCCAACACAATGGTTAGGCATTGATCAATTTGCTCGTGAAAAAACTAGTTACGGCAGTATTCGTATCACTACCCGTCAAACCTTTCAGTTTCATGGCGTGTTAAAGCCAAATATTAAGTTAATGCACCAAACACTGAACCATTATGGTATCGACTCTATTGCTACGGCAGGTGATGTAAACCGTAATGTGCTTTGTACGACGAATCCAGTTGAGTCAGAGCTACATCAAGAAGCGTATGAATGGGCTAAAAAAATTAGTGAACATTTATTACCTAAAACACGCGCCTATGCGGAAATTTGGTTAGATGGTGAGAAAATTGAAGGTGGTACAGAAACCGGTGAAGTAGAACCGATTTTAGGCCCAAACTATTTACCACGTAAATTTAAAACTACGGTAGTTATTCCACCACATAACGATGTTGACGTTCATGCTAATGATCTAAACTTTATTGCTATCGCTAAAAACGGCAAATTGATTGGCTTTAATGTGTTGGTCGGTGGTGGTTTAGCAATGACCCATGGCGATAAATCTACTTACCCACGCAAGGCTGATGATTTTGGTTATGTGGCGTTAGCTAAAACCTTAGATGTTGCTAGCGCAGTAGTTACTACTCAACGAGATTGGGGTAACCGTGTTAATCGTAAGAATGCGAAAACAAAATACACCTTAGATCGTGTGGGTGTCGAGGTCTTTAAAGCTGAAGTCGAGCAACGTGCCGGTATTACTTTTGCAGAAAGTCGTCCTTATGAATTCACCAGTCGAGGCGATCGTATTGGTTGGACTGAGGGCTTTGATGGTAAGCATCATTTAGCATTATTTATAGAGAATGGACGTCTACTTGATAAGCCCAATTTGCCATTGAAAACGGGTGTAGCTGAAATTGCGAAAATCCACAAAGGTGATTTTCGTATGACTGCCAACCAAAATTTAATTGTTGCTGGTGTGGCAAGTGAAGATAAAGCTGAGATTGAACGCTTAGCACGTGCACATGGCTTAATGGCTGATAGTGTTTCTGTACAGCGTAAAAGTTCAATGGCCTGCGTGTCTTTTCCTACTTGCCCATTAGCAATGGCTGAAGCGGAAAGATATTTACCTGGTTTAGTCACTGATGTCGAAGCTATATTAGCGAAGCACAATGTCGCTGACGAAAGTATTATTTTACGAGTAACCGGTTGCCCCAACGGTTGTGGACGTGCCATGTTGGCCGAAATAGGGTTAGTCGGTAAAGGTCCTGGTAAATACAATATGCATTTAGGTGGTAATGTTGCCGGTACGCGCATACCTAAAATGTATAAAGAAAACCTTAGTGAAGAAGATATTTTACAAGAGATTGACAGTCTAGTGGCACGTTGGGTGGCCGAGCGCAACTCAGCCGAGGCATTTGGTGATTTTGTGATTCGAGCCAGTATTGTTGATGAAGTTAAAATTAGCAAGTGGGATTTTCATGACTAAGGCTATTACAGCGAGTACAGCTCAGGTGATCAGTAATAAATTTCCAGCGTCGTCAGCAGAATCTTGGTTAAAGCAGTGGAACGAATTATTAGAAAAACAGTCGGCAAGCCAACGCGTAGAGTGGGCAATGGAAAATTTACCTGCGCAATTTGTTTTATCGTCTAGTTTCGGTATTCAATCTGCGGTCATGCTACATATGCTGACCAAAATTGAACCTAATATACCGGTATTAATAACAGATACGGGGCATTTGTTTCCTGAAACCTATCAGTTTATTGAGCAACTAACAAAGCGCTTAAAGTTAAACTTACAAGTGTTTAGTGCGAAAGAAAGTGCTGCATGGCAACAAGCTAAGTTTGGGCAAGAGTGGGATGCAGATGAAGACTCGTTAAAAGCTTATAATCGCCGTAACAAAGTTGAGCCATTAGAGCGTGGCTTAAATGAACTGCAAGCGGGTACTTGGTTTTCTGGTGTTCGTCGCCAGCAATCTAGCCACCGTGAAGGTTTGTCGGTAGTCAGTATTTTACGAGGGCGCTTTAAAGTACACCCGATTATCGATTGGACCAATAAAGATGTGCATGAATACCTAACGGCAAATAATTTACCTTATCACCCGCTGTGGGAAGAAGGTTATGTTTCAGTGGGTGACGTACATAGTACGCGACCATTAACTGCTGGTATGGATGAGAGCGATACACGTTTCTCTGGTATGCAAAGAGAATGTGGTTTACACACTGACGGTGATGGCATTTAAGATCATTACTTAAAAAGAATGCGCGAGCCGCATTCTTTTTATTGTCTAACTTATTCACCTAACCAATCTATACCAAAATTTTCTGCCAATTGTGTTTTAATTAGAGTTAAATAGTGTTCGTTTTCATCATCAGTAACTAAGTGGGCGAGTTCAGTGCCAATGGGAGTGAACTTATAAAAAGTGAGTATGCAATCAGACTTTTTTGCGACAAAGCTCAGTTGTTTACCATGATAATTAAATTGAATTTTTTCTCCCTTGGTAAAGGAGTGGCTTTCTGTTTCCTGTTCAAACATTAAGTGGTTATCAGCTAAGGTTAAGATGTCAGCGTAGCTTAATCCCACTTGGTTAAGATCGAGTCGTTGTTGTCGCTGCTTATTAAAAAAGTTGAATAATTTGGGAATTTGATAAGCGCCGCTGATGACACGAATATTTTTTTTACGTGCATCAGTCATCGCGACACTGCAAGCTTTTGCCAAGAGTTTTGCTTCAGTAATACTCATGGTTCTAAATGCTTGTAAGGTTTTTAGTGAAAAAGAGCCAGGTTGAGATACTTCACCGGCTAAAATTTTAGCCCATAAATCCTGCATACTTTTATTACTAATACTTTCAGCAAGTGTTAAAAAAGAGCTAAACCAGTCTTGATCTGCTCTGTCGGTGATTGTCTCATCAGAGCAATACTGAACAGCTCGTACAATTATAGCTTCCATATTTTGTTGTTTTCTTAGCTGGTCGAGTTTCTTTCGTCGGTTGGCTCTTTCTTCCAAAGGGGCTTGTTTAGTTTCTGGCAAAAATGCAGCGCTAAGTGAAAACTTTTTTGCCAATACTAATAATTGTTTTTGTGAGGAAGCGTTGACGTTTGCATGAGCATTATCTTTAGGTGTGACGGTTTGTTCATCATGTTCGAGGATAGCAGGTTGACTTAGTTCTACAGGATGCTTAATTATTTTATTTTGATCAATCGAATTCGACATCAGTTGTATCCCTTAAAACTATCAAATATTGAAAGAAATGCTGAAAATACCAACATGATATCGCTAGAAAATTATTATAGCTATAGCGTAAATATAAATTTTACTCATGCCCTTATATTATTAACTTTTTTTTAGCAAAGAGTAAAATGTTAACTTGAATTTATTAGTGTTTAAGTTTACGTCAGTATTTTTTTTTGTACATGCAAATTATTTATGACTAACAATACTTGAAAATGATATTATTAATAAAACGAAATGTTGAATAATTTCATTCTGACTTTTATTATGTATTTATTATATGAAGACAATTTTTAACGAAATTAATATTCAAAAAACTCTACTAGTATTTTCTTTCTAGTGCTTTGAGGTTAATATGCAAGTTTTTGACAATACTAATGATGATTTTTTGTTTATCGACGATAGTGATGAAGATGAAATATTTGATTCAGCTATAAGGGATACTTGGAAAGTCTTAATTGTTGATGATGACCCTGAAATTCATTCAGTAACCAAGCTGGCCTTATCTGACTTGGTGGTTTTAGATCGAAATCTCGAGTACCTGCATGCTTATTCAGGTCACGATGCTTGCAAACTTATTGAAGAGCATGAAGATATCGTTTTAGTTTTGCTCGATGTGGTAATGGAAAGTGACGACGCTGGTCTTGTTGTCGTCAAGCATATACGCGAAGTATTAAAACGTGATGACATTCGTATTGTGTTACGCACCGGCCAACCGGGCTATGCACCAGAAGAAAGTGTTATTAAAGATTACGATATAAATGACTACAAAACAAAAACTGAATTAACTCGTCGTAAATTAGTGACAACAGTTTATGCTGCTGTTCGCTCATATCAGCAAATTGACTCTGTAACTCAGTACAGAAAGGGTTTAGAAAAAATCATTGGCGCTGCTGCCAACTTGTTAGAGCTGTGTACTATTCATGATTATGCTAGTAGCGTGTTAGCTGAACTTATAACGCTAGTGGATACTAGTAATACTGTTTTCTGTGCTCGAGGACAAGGAGTTGTAGAAGGTGCTGATGATTTAAGTTTGTATGTTATTGGCCAAACTGGCTTAGTTGAAGCGAAAGTAAATCAAAAATTAACTGCCTTGGAAAATCAAGATACTGTTAGTCAAATTAATAGTTGTTTTCAACAAAAACAGCACTTTTTTGCTGCCGACGCTACCTCATTCTATTTCGCCAGTGGTGGTTTTAGAGCCGTAATTCATTTAGAGCTTACTCAAGCCTTAACGAGTATTGAAATACAGCATATAGAAGTTTTTCTCACCAATATTGCCACGGGTTATGAAAATGTTCATCTATTTCAAAAACTGCGTAATGCGGCTTACAAAGATTGGTTAACGCAGCTGCCCAATAGATTAGACTTTGTCAATTTATTGGATGACTTTTGTCAAAGTGTTGATGACAAGTTAGTCACTGCACTGGTTGATCTTAATCATTTTAGTGATATCAATGATGGCTTAGGTCAAGATATTGGTAACCAGCTTTTAATGGCAGTATCTACACGTATTCAAGCATTAAGCACAAATAATCATGTGGCAAGAATTGGTGCTGATGTATTTGGTATTATTGGTGCAAAGAAATGGGTTAATCCTGAAATATTAACCGCGCTGTTTAATGAGCCCTTTATTGTTGGTGACCAAAATCTCCTTATTAGCGCCTGTTTTGGTTTTTGTTCTAAAGGCTCAGCAGGCTCGCGTGGTGTTAAAGTACTGAATCAAATTAATATTGCCCTTAATTTGGCCAAAAAATCTTTGCATGAACCCTATGTTTATTATCATAAAAAAATGGAAGATAAAACACTTTGGCGCTTGAGTATGATTAGGCAATTACGTACTGATTTTGCTGAACATCGTTTAGAGCTTTGGTATCAACCCCAGCTAAGTTTAATGACGGGCAAAATTATGGGTGCTGAAGCCTTGCTGCGTTGGAAAACAGCCGAAGGCAAGTTTATTTCACCCACGGTCTTTATCCCATTGGCAGAGTATTCTGGTTTGATCATTGAGATTGGCAACTGGGTTGTCGATCAAGCATGTCAGCTGTTAAATAGACTGGCAGCGAGCAAATTTCCCGAGGTTAGTATTTCAGTTAATGTGTCAATTCCTCAGTTTAAACGTGATAACTTTGTCGACACGATTATTGAGATAACGAAGTCGCATAAAGTTGATCCCAGTAAATTGGAATTAGAAATCACCGAAAATGTGTTAATGGATGAACCACAGGTGATTATCGATGCGCTAGTGAGATTAAAAGCGCAGGGCATTAGTATTGCACTTGATGATTTTGGCACCGGCTTTTCATCATTAAGCTATTTACAAAAACTACCTTTGGACCGATTAAAAGTTGATCGCTCTTTTGTCAGTGCCATTGCAGAACCGGGTGGTGCAATTATAGCCGACACCATTATCAACTTAGGCAAGCAAATGAACTTAAAAGTCATTGCTGAGGGTATCGAAAACAGCGAGCAAGAATCAGAACTAAGAGCTTTGGGTTGTGATGAAGTACAAGGTTTTTATTATGCTAAGCCAATGCCAGCTGAAGAGTTCTTCACTTGTTTAGAGAGAATAAATCGATAGAGTATATTATTGGCAATACTTGGTTTAAAGCACTTGTTTTACAAGTGCTTTTTTTTTGTGTAAATCTCTACAGTTAGCCTTGATATTTAAAGTGCAAACAACGTTAACCATAAAGCCTAGCAAGCTAAGCCTACACCGATATAAAACGCCTAAAAGTATTCACTATTCAAATTATTCCAAGTAGCACTGCAATAACCATGGCGGTAATATGATTAAGGGAAAAGTAGGTTTTAGCACTTTCTGGAATGTGTTCTGTTTAGGTTTTGCAAGTTAATTGCTTGTAAAATATAGGATAAATGCAGTAAAGTTATGAGTGCTAGCTTAAGCTTTTTCACTCTAAGCTAGTCATTAAGAACAATAACGATAGAGCAAAACTACAGCTGAGGTGTGTATGGATATTAATAAAATAGCGGAGCAAAATTATGACTGGGTTGAACGCATGGGTTGGCACAATAAGACCACGTTGGAAGCATTAGCTTTAGTCGCCTCAGAGGTTGGTGAAGCGATAAATGAATGTCGTGGTGAAAAGCCGACTGATAATTTTAAGGAAGAGTTAGCCGATATTGTGCTGAGAGTCTTAGATATTGCGCATTGGCAAGGTATAAATATGGAACAAGAGTTGCTAGATAAAATGAAAAAGAATGAGCAACGAGGCACCCGAGGTCGGATTAAATAAAGGCCTAAATAAAATTAATACAGTTAATTAAAACGCTTGTTTAAAAATATTTGCTTTCCCTTTCCTTTCAAGGCAAACTCATTGGCACTTTATTTCTTTTACTTATTTGTTATACCTTAAGAGTAAGCTAAATATTCACACGCTTGGTAGTAGTCTATGATTACATATTACCAGTCAATCGACCCACAAAAAGTCAGGAGAGTAGGCATGTTATTCCAAGGCAAAAGCCTTTCTGCCCAGTTGTTAGACAACGGCATTGTTGAATTTAAATTCGATGCACAAGGCTCAGTTAACAAGTTTGATCAGGCAACGTTTAAAGAATATATCGCAGTTGTTGATGCGATTAATAATTGCAGTGAAGCAAAAGGGGTATTGATCACCTCAGGTAAGTCTTCTTTTATTGTTGGTGCTGATATCACCGAGTTTTTAGAAGTATTTAAAAAGCCGGAAGATGAGTTACTACCTTGGATAAAAAAAGGCTCAGATATTTTTGATTCATTTGAGGATCTTAACCTACCAACAGTTGTTGCCATTAATGGTTTCGCTTTAGGTGGCGGTTGTGAAATGAGCTTAGCTTGTGACTATCGTATAGCTGATACTTCATGTTCAATCGGTTTACCAGAAGTGAGCTTAGGTTTAATACCTGGCTTTGGTGGTACCGTGCGTTTACCACGTGTTATTGGTGCTGATAATGCTATTGAGTGGATGTCGACAGGCCGAGCTTTTAAAGCCGAGCAAGCGATGGCGGTAGGTTTACTTGACGCTGTAGTTGCTCCCGAGCACTTACGTGAAGCGGCATTGAAAATGTTAAACCAAGCGATTGTGGGTAAATTAGATTGGCGCGCTAAACGTCAACCTAAACTAGAAGCATTAAAGCTTTCTCCAACAGAAACTATGATGACCTTTAATACTTGTAAAGGCATGATTGCAGCTAAAGCTGGTAAACATTATCCTGCACCCATGGTAATGGTTAAAACGATCGAAGCGGCAGCAGGTTTAGGCCGTGCAGGCGCAATGGCATTAGAAAATGCAGGATTTGCAAAGTTAGCGAAAACTGATGCTGCTACTGCACAAATCGGCCTATTTATGGCTGATCAAGTAGTGAAAGGTAAGGCGAAAAAAGCCGGTAAACAAGCTACTAAAGCGGTTGATAAAGCGGCTGTTTTGGGTGCAGGTATTATGGGCGGTGGTATTGCATACCAGTCTGCTTATAAAGGCACGCCAATTATCATGAAAGATATTAATGACCAAGCACTTGATTTAGGTCTTACTACTGCAGCAGGTATTTTAACTAAGCAAGTTGAACGTGGCCGCATGAACGTTAAGAAAATGGCTGGCGTACTCAATAGCATCACACCGTCATTAAGTTATGACAGTCTTAAAGGTGTTGATATTGTTGTTGAAGCTGTAGTTGAAAACCCAAAAGTAAAAGCTATGGTGTTAGCTGAAGTTGAAAACCATGTTGATGAAGACACTATTGTGACTTCAAATACCTCAACAATTTCAATTGATTTATTAGCCGAAAGCCTTAAACGCAAAGATAAGTTTTGTGGCATGCATTTCTTTAACCCGGTAAATAAAATGCCATTAGTTGAAGTGATTCGTGGTAAAGCCACCTCTGAAGAAACTGTAGCCACTGTTGTTGCTTACGCAGCAAAAATGGGTAAATCACCTATCGTGGTAAACGACTGTCCTGGCTTTTACATTAACCGTGTTTTATTCCCATACTTTGCTGGCTTTAGCCAATTAGTGCTTGAAGGTGCTGATTTTGTGGCTGTTGATAAAGTCATGGAAAAACAATTTGGTTGGCCAATGGGCCCAGCATACTTACTTGACGTGGTTGGTATTGATACTGCTGATCACTGTACGGGTGTTATGTCTGCTGGTTTTCCAACACGTATGACTAAAATTGATAATGACCCAGTGAGTGCTTTATATAACGAAAAACGTTTAGGTCAGAAAAACGGTAAAGGCTTTTACGATTACGGTAAAGATAAGCGCGGTCGACCAACAAAAGTTGCAGCACAAGCGGCTTATGACTTATTTACTAGCGTAGCGAAAAAAGATTTCACTCAAGACGAAACTATTGCTCGCTTGATGATCCCTATGGTTAATGAAGTGGTGCGTTGTTTAGAAGAAGGTGTGGTTGATACTGCAGCTGAAGCTGATATGGGCTTAATTTACGGTTTAGGTTTCCCTCCATTTAGAGGTGGTCCAATTCGCTATCTAGAAACATTAGGTTTAGATAACTTTATTGCAATGGCAGATAAATATGCACACTTAGGCGAAATTTATCAAGTTACTGATGGAATGCGCGCAATGGCAAAATCTAATCAGTCATATTTTACAACCGACGTTAAAACAGCTTAGGCGAGGAGAAAATCATGAAAGAAGTCGTTATTGTCGATTGCATCCGTACCCCAATGGGGCGCTCAAAAGCGGGTGTTTTTCGTAATGTTCGTGCTGAAACTTTATCAGCACATTTAATGCAGCAATTATTGGTTAGAAATCCTAACCTTGATCCCGCATTAATTGAAGATATTATCTGGGGCAACGTTAAGCAAACCAAAGAGCAAGGTTTCAACATTGCTCGTAATGCTCAACTATTAACAGATATTCCAAAGTCTACCGGTGCTGTCACCGTGAACCGCTTATGTGGTTCATCAATGCAAGCACTGCATGATGCCACTACTAATATCATGGCGGGTCAAGGTGATGTGTTTTTAGTTGGCGGTGTTGAACACATGGGTCACGTACCTATGATGTACGATGTGGATTTTGATCCAGCATTGAGTAAACATATCTCACGTGCTGCTGGTAACATGGGCTTAACGGCTGAGTTACTAGGTATGCAACACGGCATTACGCGTGCTGAGCAAGATGCCTTTGGCGCCCGCTCTCATCAGCTTGCTCATAAAGCCATGCTTGAAGGTCGTTGGGCCAATGAAATCGTACCAACCTTAGGTCATGATGCTATGGGCGCTTTAACACTTATCGAACATGACGAAGTTATTCGTCCTGAAACGACCATTGAAAGCTTATCAGCATTGCGTCCGGTATTTGATCCCGTCAATGGTACGGTAACTGCGGGTACTTCTTCTGCACTTTCTGACGGCGCTTCTGCGATGTTAGTGATGTCAGCAGAAAGAGCGAAAGCTATGGGCTTAACACCACGAGTTAAAATTCGTGGTATGGCTATCGCAGGTTGTGATCCATCAACCATGGGCTTTGGTCCAGTGCCAGCAACGAAGAAAGCGCTACAACGTGCAGGTTTAACGTTAGCCGATATCGAATTAGCTGAATTTAACGAAGCCTTTGCTGCGCAAGCGTTGTCATGTGTACGTTCATTAGGTCTAGAAGACAAAGTGGATGACATGATTAACCTTAACGGTGGTGCCATTGCTTTAGGCCACCCTTTAGGTTGTTCAGGTACACGTATCTCAGGTACCTTAATTAACTTAATGGAAGCGAAAGACGCTAACATTGGTTTAGCGACTATGTGTATTGGTTTAGGCCAAGGTATCGCTACAGTATTTGAAAGAGTGTAATTTTCATTTTTATCGTTAGCTTTTAGTTAATGCTCTGAGCTAACCTGATGAAAAAAAGCCCAATATTTGTTGGGCTTTTTTGTGTTCAGACTTCTCTCAGGTATCTTGTTTTTCAATGTTTTAGTGCCTATTTATGATGACTCTAGTATGACTAAATAACACTAACTTACCGAGTTACTTTTGGCGCGCTTGATTATTTTCAATACGATAGAGTACGACATCTTCGTCACCTAGCGCTGAGTTGGTATGACTATAAGTTTTGATATATTTCATCCCCAGCTTTTTCATTACCACAATTGAGCCAAGATTATCTTTTACGGCAATAGCACTAAAGCTTTTATTTTCTGGTTGTTTAGCCAGTAACTGTTGAAGATGAATCGCTGCTTCACTGGCATAACCTTTACCCCAAGTTGACTGTAAAAAACGCCAGCCTAATTCAATATCATGCCAAGTGGGCTGGTCGGAGAAGAAGTCCATCGGGCGCACTAAAATCCAGCCAATTTCAGCTTGAGTTGCTATGACGGTAACTTTCCATAAGCCCCAGCCCTTTTCTACATTTTTATAGGCATTATGGCGTGGGATAAATACCTCACTAATATTTTTGCGAGTGGGCATATTACCACCATTGATATAACGCATAACTTCTGGATTTTGATCGAGTTGGAATAAGAACTCGCTGTCTGTTTTATCGATCAGCTGATAGCTAAGTCGAGCTGAATTATCAATATTCATATTTATACCATTTATATAATTTTCAATAGGTTAATAAGAATAATAAGTGATTACATTTTTATTATTCTTTCTTTTAACTAAGGTCATACGCTAGACATCAATTATTGACTGCCTTATGATTGCTAGCAACATAATAACAATACGGTTTATTTGGTAAATGATGAATGCAAAAAAAGTAATCTTACATTCTGCTATGCTAATCGCCTTTTGCGGTCTAACAGCCTGTAGTAAAGATGCACCGATAGCGGCTAACACCGCACCGCCCCTGAAATTGAAAAAGTAGCGAGTATTAGCGATGGAAGTAAAATGTTAACTTATCCAACAACAAAAAAAGTAGCCGTTGTTGATGATTATTTTGGTACTAAAGTTACCGATGCTTATCGATGGTTAGAAGATGACATGAGCGCTGAAACAGCGGATTGGGTAAAGGCACAAAATAAAACGACTTATGATTATTTAGCAACAATCCCTTATCGCGAGAAAATTAAATCTCGTCTTGGAGCTCTGTTAGATTATGAAAAAGTTGGCATGCCGTTCCTTGAAGGTGACTATAGTTATTTTTATAAAAACGATGGTTTACAAAACCAAGCTGTTTTATATCGTCAAAAAGGCGATGCATCGGCAGAAGTATTTCTTGACCCTAATACTTTTAGTGAAGATGGTACCGTTTCATTAGCCAATATTGAATTTAGTGAAGACGGTTCATTAGCGGTTTACTTAATTTCTGAGGGCGGTAGTGATTGGCGTAAAGCGCGTATTATAGCAACTGAAACTAATGCTGTACTTGAAGCCGAACTGGTTGATATAAAGTTTAGTGGTTTATCTTGGGTGGCTAATGAAGGCTTTTATTACTCAAGCTACGACAAACCTAAAGGGAGTGAGCTTTCAGCCAAAACTGATCAACATCAATTGTATTACCATAAGTTAGGTACCGCGCAGTCGCAAGATAGCTTAGTTTTTGGTGGCAGCGAAGCACAAAAACACCGTTATGTTAGTGGTGAAGTCACTAAAGATGGACACTATTTATTAGTATCAGCAGCAGTATCTACCTCGGGCAATAAGCTCTTTATTAAAGATTTAACCAGCACAAATTCGCCATTGATTAGCGTTGTTGATAATACTGAATCAGACACATATATGGTCAGTAGTAAGGGTGACAACTTGCTATTTGTCACCAATATGGCAGCACCTAATAATCGTGTGGTTAAAGTTAATGCACTGCAACCAAGTGCTGAAAATTGGGTTGATATTATTCCTGAAACGGACCATGTTTTATCAGTATCTACTGGCGGACATTACTTGTTTGCTAACTATATGAAACATGCGGCGTCTTTTATTGAGCAGTATGATTTAACCGGTAATAAAATTCGCGATATTGCCTTGCCTGAAGTTGGCACAGCTGGTGGCTTTAGTGGTAAAGCGTCGCAAAGTCAGCTTTACTATTCATTTAGTAACCAGAAAACCCCGTCAACCATTTTTAGCTTAGACCTTGCAACGGGTGAATCTGTTGTACATATGAAGTCGAAAGTAAAATTCAATAGTGATAACTTTGAATCTAAACAGGTTTTTTATAGCTCTAAAGACGGTACCAAAGTGCCGATGATCATTACCCATAAAAAAGGCCTAGTGCTTGATGGCAGTAACCCAACGATTTTATATGGTTATGGTGGTTTCAATATCAGTCTACAACCAGAGTTTAGCTCAACTCGCGCTGCTTGGTTAGAGCTCGGCGGTGTATATGCCGTGGCTAATTTACGTGGTGGTGGCGAATACGGTAAAAAATGGCATGATGCGGGTACGCAGTTGAAAAAACAGAATGTATTTAATGACTTTATTGCTGCGGCTGAATACCTGATTAAAGCACAAGTGACTTCTTCAGATAAACTTGCGGTTATGGGGGGCTCAAACGGTGGTTTGTTAGTGGGTGCTGTGATGACACAACGTCCTGAGTTATTTAAAGTCGCATTACCGGCAGTAGGGGTACTTGATATGTTGCGCTACCATACCTTTACTTCAGGCGCTGGTTGGGCTTACGACTATGGTAAATCAAACGACAATGCACAAATGTTTAATTACCTATTAGCTTACTCGCCATTACACAATGTTAAAGTAGGCACACACTACCCTGCGACATTAATAACAACCGGTGATCACGATGATCGCGTGGTGCCAGCGCATTCATTTAAGTTTGCTGCCGAGTTACAAGCAAAACAAGCGGGCGCTAACCCAACATTAATTCGTATTGAAACGGATGCGGGTCATGGTGCGGGTACGCCAATTAGCAAAACCATTGAGCAATATGCCGATATCTATGGTTTCACATTATTTAATATGGGTGTGACAGATATTTAAGCGGTTGGCTATAATTCGTTGGTAATGAGCGATTGTAAAATCAATCGCTAACAAAAAGCCCAGCAATTGCTGGGCTTTTTAATATAGTTTTAAGTTATAGTTTTACACGTATAACTTTACATTTAGAGTAGGGCTAACTACTTAGCAAAAGTATCTTGCAAGGGTGGCACAACTTGCTTTTTACGGCTCATTACACCCGGTAACCATGTTTTACCGTCAACCAAGGTAATATCATAAGCTTTTTCAATAAGGCTGATATCATCACTTACCACTAATAACTCAGAACCTTCTTGCATGATGTCGGTTAATAACAACATCACCGTATGACGATTACCTTCTTCTTTAACGGCTTGTAAATCAGCATATAAATCAGCTTTCATCTCGTCAAATAAAGCTAAGTCAATAACTTCTAATTGGCCAATACCAACAATATTATTCTTCATGTTGAAGTCTTTAAAATCACGTAAAACAAGTTCACGAACCGGCGTGCCGGCGACTGATGATTTTACTGTGAACATTTCCATGCCCAGGCCTTTGTAATCTTCAATACCAGCAATTTCAGCCAAGGCTTCAACGCATTTTATATCAGCGGTTGTACAGGTTGGCGATTTAAATATCACTGTGTCTGACAAAATTGCACACATCATGGCGCCAGCAATGTTTTTAGGAATTTCAATACCGTGAAAATCGTACATCATTTTAATAATGGTATTGGTACAACCTACAGGGCGAACCCAAATCTCTAAAGGGGTAGACGTGGTAATATCACCCAGCTTGTGATGGTCGATAATACCTAAAACTGTGCAGTCATCAATATCATCAGGGCCTTGAATTCGATCTGAGTGATCAACAACAAAAATGCCGTCAGTATCAGCGAAACTCAATTTAAGCTCAGGTTGTTCTAAGCCAAATTTATCTAAAATGAATAGCGTTTCTGGCGAAAGTTCACCTAAGCGTGCAGGCTGTACATCTTCACCAATATGGGTTTTTAAATATGAAAGGGCAATGGCTGAACAAATTGAATCTGAATCAGGAACTTTGTGTCCTACGGCATAAGCTGGCATAAATTGTGCTCTCCAAGCGCCGTTAAGCTAATAATGGCGCTACTGTATAAGTATTGTCTAGAATATGTCGTATATTCTAGCAAAAATTCTAAGCATTAGCCTAATCACTATTCATACTCTTTCATACAACTTTAGTCATTGAACTTGGTCATTCGTCGCCAACAGTTGAATTTTATGGCCGCGCTCTAAATGCTGTTACCCAGGTTATTACTTTACCAACAACACAATGTTTCTGCCTTGTTTACCTGTTCTGGCAAGGTCTATAACAGTGTTTAATAACCATATATCACTTCGGTTAGCACAAATAAAAACACCTGAAATATCCAGGTGTTTTTATGCTTATATATACATTGTTATATCGAGTAACTTTTAAGCTTACTTGTAATAAGCTAAACAGGCTTCAACTTCATTTTTAGAACCCATGATCACTTCAACACGTTGATGAATATCTGTTGGCGCAATATCCATGATACGCCCTTGGCTAGTCATGGCTAAACCACCGGCTTGTTCAATTAAAAAGCTCATCGGGTTGGCTTCATACATTAAACGTAACTTGTAGGGTTTTTCTGGATTTCTATTATCAGCCGGATAGGTAAATATACCGCCCCGGGTAAGAACGCGATGAATATCGCCTACCATAGCGGCAATCCAACGCATATTGAAGTTTTTACCACGTGGGCCAGTATCACCGGCAAGTAAATCACTAATGTAGCTTTGCATAGGTTGTTGCCAGAAACGTTGGTTTGACATATTAATAGCAAACTCTTGCGTATCTTCTGGCACTTGTAAATTACGCTCAACTAATAAATAACCGCCATGCGTGCGGTCTAAAACATAAAAGTGCGTTCCGCTACCTGTGGTCATCACTAAGGTCGTTGATGGACCATAAAGTACATATCCCGCGCAAACTTGGTGATTACCTGATTGTTTAAACATATCAGGATTGCTAGCGGCCATGTCTGTTGGCGCTTGGTGAATGGAGAAAATAGTACCAATTAACGAGTTAATATCGATATTTGAACTGCCATCTAAGGGATCAAATGAAACGATATATTTGCCATCCTCGTCACCCGCCACTGAAGTGTCTTCTTCTTCAGAAGACACGGCTTTGACAAAGCCTGATTCTAACAGAATATCTTTAAATAACTCGTTGGCAACAACATCAAGTTTCTTTTGCACTTCACCTTGAATATTTTCATCCAAGGTCGAGCCCATTGAGTCACTTAAGTGCCCTTGGCTAACTCGAAAGGAAATTTCTTTGGTGGCAGCTAAAATAGTTTCTATTAATGAAATTAAATCTAACGGTACATTGTCTTCACGTAAAGCGGGAGCTAGTCGTTGCATAGGGTTACCTAATTACTTTAGAGTCATACTCTTATGATAGAGCATATCGTATTTTATTTTCGATGTTATGATGTAGTATACCAATTACAATAAATAATCGAACATGTAAAGTGCCCTAAATATCCAATATCTACTTTACTTTTAACCACATACGCTAGCTATGGTTCAATCAGCCTTAGCTACATGGATGTAGGTACTGTAGTTTAGTCTGCATCAATAAATATGTGTGCTTGAATATTACTTATTACTGCTTTCTGACTTAATTCAATGGGTATTATCAAGACATCAAAAGTTAATTCTGCACTGATTATAACAAAAATAAGCGTATTTTCAGCACTTCTAATCATTTTAATTTTAGCTAAACAGGTAATTTATTTAGCTTTACAGACTACAAGGATATGCAATGAGGTTTTTTATTAGGCTAATGGTGTTATTTTTTTACTGTGGCTTGTCAGCACAAGTGCAGGCAAAAACAGAAAAAAGCTATACTGAATTTATTAAAGACAAGCAAAACCATCAAGGTTACTTTTCTTTTTATCTTGATGATAAAACAGGTAAAGTGTTTTTAGAAGTAGAGAACTTTGAGCAAGAATTTTTATTTCAAAGTGGCTTGCCACAGGGGGTGGGTTCAAATGATATTGGTTTAGACCGTGGCCAACTGGGTGATACTAGGTTAGTGCGTTTTGAAAGAGTGGGTGATAAAGTGTTTCTTCGCCAACTTAACACTTATTATCGTGCTAATAGTGATAATATCCTTGAACAGCAAGCGATAGATGAAGCCTTTGCTAGCTCGATTATCTGGGGCTTTAAGGTGAGTCATAGCTCAGCAGATAACAGTAAAATCTTAATTGATTACACCCCCTTTTTACTCTCCGATATTCATAACTTGTCGGCACAATTAAAGCGTACTCAACAAGGCAGCTTTAAGATTGATGCCACGCGCAGTGGTGTTTATAAAAAGCGTACAAAAGCTTTTCCAAACAATACCGAATTAGAGGCCACTGTGACTTATAAAGGCACAGATGCTGGAGCACACTTGCGCTCAGTGACGCCTGATGCCTCAGCGGTTACGGTTAATTTGCACCACTCGCTAATTAAGCTGCCTGATAATAGTTATCAAACACGAAAGTTTCATCCCTTTAGTGGCTTTTGGCAACACGCCTATGCAGATTATGCCAGCGCCATTGATGAGTCATTGATTAAGCGCAATATTCCTCGCCATCGTTTAGTTAAAAAAAACCCAGCAGCCAAAATAAGTGCAGCGGTAGAGCCGATTATTTATTACTTAGATGCTGGAGTCCCTGAGCCGATTAAAAGTGCCTTGCTAGATGGCGCGCGTTGGTGGGATCAAGCCTTTTCTGCTATTGGCTATAAAAATGCTTTTCAAGTTAAGCTGCTGCCAGGTGATGCTGACCCCATGGATGTTCGTTACAACGTTATTCAATGGGTACATCGCGCGACACGCGGTTGGTCTTATGGCTCATCAGTGATTGACCCGCGTACCGGCGAAATTATTAAAGGTCATGTCACCTTAGGCTCTTTACGTGTTCGCCAAGACTATTTAATTGCCTTAGGCTTAACGTCACCGTTTGAAAATGCCAATACTGACACTAGCGCTATGAAAGCCATGGCTTTAGCGCGCATTCGTCAATTAGCGGCACATGAGGTTGGCCACACCTTAGGCATAGCGCATAACTTTGCTGCCAGTGTCAATAATCGAGCGTCAGTGATGGACTATCCCCACCCGCTAATTTCTATTGAAAATGGCCAGATAAGCTTAGCTAATGCTTATGCTGAAGATATTGGCGAATGGGATAAATATGTGGTTGCTTATGGTTATGCTGAGGTAGAAAAAGCGCAAGAATCCCAGTTTTTGACTGAATTAGTCGCAGTAACCCAGCAAAAGGGGCTAAAGTATGTTTCTGACCCTGATGCAAGATCGCAATCAAGTGCTCATGCTACAGGGCATTTGTGGGACAATGGTAAAGATGCGGCTACAGAGTTAAACCGTGTTTTAGCGGTAAGAGCATCAGCATTAGAAAACTTTGGTTTAAACAGTATACCGGTTGGTACGCCAATGTCTGAACTCGAAAAAACATTAGTGCCCATTTACAATTTTCATCGCTTTCAGGTACAAGCCGCAGCAAAATTAATTGCCGGTGTTGACTATGGCTATCAACTTCGCAGTGAACAATTTAGTAATCAGCAAACAAGGGTTGCAGGTAAATCTCAACAAGCAGCGCTTAATGCCTTACTAGCAACGCTAACAGTAGAAACCTTAACACTACCCGCTAAAATCACCGCCTTAATACCGCCTAAGGCCTATGGTTATAGTCGCGATAGAGAAAGTTTTAATAGCCAAACTGGGGTGACTTTTGATCCCATCAGTGCAGCAGAGGCAAGTGCAAAACACACACTGTCGCTATTACTCAATGCCGAGCGACTAGCAAGGCTACAGCAACAAGCTATGCTTGATAACGATATTCCGTCAGTGGCATTTTTACTCAATAAACTGGTCGAAGGCACAGTAAAATCAGCGCCAAAAACCTCAACAGCCATGTTAGTGCAACAAAGGGTAAATCAGCAGTTAATCGAGCATTTAATTGTGCTTTGGCATAGCCAAAATATTGTGCCAGAAGTCAGAGCTGAAGTTTATGTAACATTAACGGATTTAGCTCTATGGTTAACCGATAAGCGTAGCACACGAAAATATCCAGGTTTTCGAGCACACTTTCAATTGTTAGCTCAGCAAATTAATTACAGCTTAGCGCATGATAAGTCATGGATACCGGCATCTAAAATAACATTACCACCCGGTTCACCGATTGGTAGCTATTAAATACCATTAGCTTAACTGCCAAACTGTATTTGTAATTAGACAGAGTATAGATGAACCATGTTCAGTAGATAACTGAACATGGTTCATCATAAAAGGCTGTTGACAAAAAGTTTATAAAAATTTCATAAAAGGCAATAAAATGGTAGAAAATCTAGTAGGTAAAGTGGCATTGTTAGGGGTGCCATTTGATGACAACTCTTCCTTTGAGCGCGGCGCTGCCTTAGCGCCAAATAAGATTCGTGAAGTGTTAAATCATGGTTCATTAAATGGGGCTACAGAATTAGGCGTGAACTTGCGCGAGTCAAAGCAATGGCTTGATGCCGGTGATGTGGACATAAGCTCGTCAGATAACTTTATCAATAAAATTGAACGACGTTGTGACCAGTTACTCGCACAAAACACCCGTTTATTAACCTTAGGGGGCGATCACAGTATTAGTTATCCGATTCTAAAAAGTTACCGAAAATTTTTTGATAAAATCACCATATTACACATTGATGCCCATTCCGACTTGTATGATTCTTTTAAAGGCAATCGCTACTCAAACGCTTGTCCTTTTGCCCGCGTGATGGAAGACAGTTTATGTGATCGCTTAGTGCAGGTAGGTATACGGACATTAAATTTGCATCAAAATGAACAAATAGAAAAGTTTAAGGTTGAGTCATTAGAAATGCGCCATTGGCCTTTGGCCCAGCCATTAGTATTTCAGCACCCAGTTTACCTATCACTTGATATTGATGGCATTGACCCCGCCTTTGCACCTGGCGTTTCACACCGAGAGCCGGGTGGCCTAACAAGTCGTGAAGTGATCAACCTTATCCATCAAATTAATACACCATTGGTGGGCGCTGATATTGTCGAATTTAATCCCAATAAAGATATCGATAATATGACCGCTCAGTTGGCGGCAAAGCTAGTGAAAGAGGTTGCGGGTAAAATGCTTTTGGGTCTTTAATTTGCCCTAGGAATTTACATTAGCAGAAGGAAGAACAAGGGTAAGAAAAAACGGCGCTAAACCGGAAGGTGTTTAGCGCCGCGGTGCAGTCGTACTTAGGGTAAAGTGAACTGTGCACAAAAAAAGTTGACCATTTGGAAAGTATTAGACCAGTTTATCAGCTCTGTGTCTTCAGTTTTGTTTGATTGATATCTGCTTTTTCTGCGCTATTGGTCTTTTTTTCTTTACAATTATCACCTGTTAGCTGCTTTTTAGATCGAATAAGTACCACAAGGTTACCAGCCAAAATAAATAATAAGCCCACGAAGGTATAGGTGGTCCACGCAAATCCTTCAACCAGGGTTGAAATGATCACCGCAACCGCTGGAAACATCACTGAAGCATATGAAGCCTTATGTGCACCAATGCGGTCGAGTAATGTTAGGTAGCTAGCAAAGGCAATAACAGAGCCAAAAATACTTAAATAAAGTAATGAACTAATATAAGAAAATGTATAGTCAAAACTGAAATCTTTCCCCTGAGCCATAGCAATTATCGCCATAAAAATGGCCCCGTAGGACATACCCCATGTCATCGCTGGTATTAGTGGCAGCTTTAGTTTTTGATTTCTCATTGACAGCATATTGCCAGTAGACGCGACTAAAGTACCCAGAATGCAAAACCCTAAGCCTAGTAGCGTTTCAGCGCCTAATTGTGTGTCACTTACTTGTGGCCAAAACAGTGTCACTATACCGAGTAATCCTAAACTCCCCCCTAAGTAAACTTGTTTAGTGATATGAGTGCCGTACCAAATGCGAGCATTGAAGACATTAAAAAACATGATCATTGAAAAGGCAATGCAGGTTAATGCTGAATTGATGTGTTGCTGTGCGCTATAGAGCAAATAATAGTTAAAGCTAAATAAAGTGACGCCAAAAAGAAAGAATTGAAGATGGTGGCGCAAGGAAAACCTTAACCGCAAATTTTTAAGTTTACAGTAGGTAAATAAAATAATAGCAGCCAAACCAAAGCGATAGACGATAGACGCTTCTGGGGCAACATGACCTAATTGGTAATTAATCGCTATCCAGGTAGAGCCCCATATCAACACGGTAATTAAGTATAAAAATGTGTTGTTCATTAACATCCCTTAATATGTTTGCAAGTAAAGCACTCGCGATAAAAATTTAAATTACTCAGCGCCATACGGTTAGTGATGACTGAGGCACTGTGTAGTGATCGACATTATTTTTTCTTTGTGATTATTTTTTTAGGTCAGCATTAAAAGCGCAATACAACAAAGTGCTAAAGCATTATTCAATACTGTTTTACCAGATATGCCATGTTGAACAAACGGCTCGTTAGTGACGGATAGACATTTTACCGATTTTTTGTTTTAATAACATATACAAAAAAATGAAAATGTAACCTATACAGTTATGCGATTAGTTGACAAATCATCCCCCTACTTTTTATATCAACAAGTGATCGACTTTGTTGAATTTCAGCAACAAAGTGGCGCAATACGCCCAGGTGATAAATTACCAAGTTTACGTAAACTAAGTCGACAGTTTGAGATCAGCGTACCGACTGTCAAGCAGGCATACCTTGAACTTGAACGCCAAGGTAGTATTTCTGCTCGGCCACAGTCGGGCTACTATTTAAAAGCTAAACAAGCACGTACTTTATTACCCATGCGGGCAATATGGGCCAGTTGTGAACCGGCAGAAATATCATGCCGGAGTTTAATTGAGCAAGTTTATGACGCTGTGCATATGCCTGACTCAGTGGCATTAGGCATTTCTAATCCTGTTAATGCGCATCCGCCAGACAAAACTCTTGCGAGGTTGATGCGCTCAGTACTGAGTCGAGTATCTGAAAAAGCGGTGAGTTATGGGCCGATTAATGGTGACCCTAAACTACGTTTGAATTTAGCTTTTCGTTATCAAGAACAGGGTGTTTCGGTTAATCACGAAGATCTAATTATTACTAATGGTGCACAAGAAGCCTTGTCTATTGCTCTACAGTGTGTAGCTGAACGCGGTGATATTATCGCGGTTGAATCACCTTGCTACTTTGGGCTTATCGAGCTTATTGAAAGTTTGGGTATGAAGGCTTTAGAGGTTTACACCTGCACTGAAGACGGTGTTTGTGTTGTAGAATTAGCCAAGGTTATTAAACAACATTCAGTGAAGGCCTGCTTGTTTTCAAGCGCTATTAGTAACCCGCTAGGGTCAATGATGACCGATAAGCAACGACAAGCTATGGTCAAGTTACTGGAAAAAAATAACATTGTCTTAATTGAGGACGAAGTCTACAGCGATTTGTATTTTACTGAGCACCGGCCGGTGTCTGCACAGTTATACTCAGAAAAAGGCTTAGTATTAACCTGTTCATCTTTTTCAAAAACAGCGGCTCCGGGTTATCGAGTCGGTTGGTTGTTAGCTGGTAAGTTTGAAGAAAAAGCTAAGCGTATCAAAAGGGCCCAATCATGCTCTACGTCAATGTTGCAACAATGGACATTAAGCGATTACTTAATGAGTGGTGAGTATGACCGGCACCTGCAGGTACTGAGAAAAACCCTGCGTTATAACTGTGAGCGCATGCGGGCGTTAATCGCCGAGCATTTTCCTGATCAAGTGTGTATTTCAAAACCCAAAGGGGGCAGCGTTTTATGGGTACGTTGTCGTTCACATGTTGATACCAGCCAGTTTTTTAAACAAGCGATTGCTCAAGGCGTAAATTTTGCACCCGGAGAGGTTTTTTCGCCCTCTGGAAAGTATAAAAACTATATGCGTATTAGCTATGGTGTGCAATGGAGCGAAAAAATTGACCAAGCTATTCAAGTGCTGGGTCAATTAGTGTACGACTACCCTGAATCTTAAAAACACAAGGACATAAGCGCAGTGACCGAGTACCGCACAAAAATATCATTAAGATTAATATTACCGTTATTAGCCGCTATTATCGCGGTATCTCCTCTGGCCATTGATATGTATCTTCCAGGCATGCCTGAGCTTACTCAATATTTTTCAACAAAAATGCCCTTAGTGCAAAATAGCTTAAGTATTTATTTATTGGGTTATGCGGTTGGCCTGTTAGTGTTTGGTCCCATGGCGGATAAGTATGCTCGTCGTACATTAGTCATGATAGGTTTATTGGGTTTTTTATTAACCACAGTGGCCTTAACATTTGCACAAAATATTGAACAATTTATAGCCTTACGTTTCTTTCAAGCGTTTATGAGTACAGCAGCCACAGTAGTTGTGCCCGGTATTATACGACAGCTTTATGGCAAAGACACCGCGAAAGGACTGTCTTATGTCAGTATGATCATGATGTTGGCACCCATGATAGCACCCAGTATCGGCAGCGTATTACTGCTGCACAGTTGGCAAATGATTTTTTATGTCTTGGCGGGTTATGCTTTTATTGTTTTTGTTTGCAGTTTTTATTATTTACCTGATGTTAAAACGGTTAAATCGACAATCACCTATAGTGCAGTTGAGCGTTATAAAATTGTTTTTAGTAACCGTGCCGCTCGTTTTGATTTATTGACCGTTATGATGGCCTCATTGGCTTTCTTCAGTTATATCACCGCCATTTCATTTGTTTATTTGACTGTATTTAAGGTTTCTGAATTTGAGTTTAGTTTGTTATTTGCGTTGAATATTTTGGCTTTAATGACCGCGCACTTTATGAACACACGACTTGTGGGTAAGTTTGGATCTAGAAAAATGTTACGTTTTGGTGTGGTACTCGCCTTTGTGGCGGTAACAAGTTTATTGCTGGCCAGTATATTCTCTTTATCGGTATATTATTATGTTGTGGCTATTTTGCCGTTAATGGGGAGTTTATCGATGATTTCGGTTAATGCTGACGCCTTAATTCTACAAGAATTTGCTGAACACGCTGGTACAGCAACCGCGGTAAATGGAACTTTGCGTTTTGGTATCGGCGCCCTGGCGGGTCCTATTTTAGCCATATTTTATAATGGTAGCACCTTACCCTTTGCCCTTTTAATGGCGGGTGCAGTTTATCTCGTGGTGATCTGTCAATTAATACAAAGTAAGCTCAATGTAGATACGGAGGAAATGTGAAAAATATAGCGGTAATGTTATCAGGTTGTGGGGTCTACGACGGTTCTGAAATTCATGAGGCAGTGTTAACTCTGCTGGCCATTGAACAAGCGGGTGCTAAATATCGCTGCTTTGCGCCAAATATTAATCAACATCATGTGATTAATCATTTAACGGGTGAAGTGATGCCAGAAGAGCAACGCAATGTACTGGTAGAGTCTGCGCGCATTGCTCGCGGTGATGTTGAAGACTTAAGCGAATTTTATATCGATGAGTTTGATGCCTTGATCGTACCCGGTGGTTTTGGCGCAGCAAAAAATTTATCTGACTTTGCTATTAACGCTGAAGCCTTTAAAGTGAATGAACAAGTGATGGCCGTATGCCAAGCATTTGTAAAAGCCAATAAGCCAGCAGGTTATATGTGTATAGCGCCGGTGATGATCCCACTCATTTATGGTGAAAATGTTCAAGCAACCATAGGTCATGATATTGGCATTGCAAAAGCCTTAATCGATGTGGGCTTAGCGCACCGAGATTGTGCGGTTGATGATATCGTTGTCGATACTAGTCGTAAGCTGGTTTCTACACCGGCCTATATGTTGGCAACAACGTTAACTGAAGCGGCTAGTGGTATTAATAAGCTGGTGGCAAAAGTGATCAAGATGATGGATTAAATCCTATTGAAAATAGGGTGTTTGCATTGAAACTCTTAGCAGAATGAGGGTTTTACCTTTAGTAGCTAATCTTTATTTTATGCTCTTCAGCAGCTTTTAATGCGACTTGTTGTAAACGCCATTTTTTTCGTTCAGCGTAGTAATAATCCCATACGCAAGGGTTACATGCACCACCGCCACAGCAGTCATCATCAGCAGGGGGGCAAGGCTTTGCGAGTAATTCAGTCATAACGGTTACAGTTTTTTGCTATCAATAATAAATCATTATAAATAAAAAAAGCTCTGTATGCAGAGCTTTTTTAGACCAGGCGATAAACTTAGCAATAAGTATTATCCATTATGCCATTTGCTATTATTCTAATGCAGCCAGTTTCTTTTCAAGATAGTGAATATTAGCCCCACCATCAATAAAACCTTGGTCACTTAGAATGTCTTGGTGCAAGGCAATATTGGTTTTAATGCCATCAATAATTAATTCACCTAATGCGTTACGCATACGCGCCATAGCAACCTCACGGCTATCACCCCAAGTGATCAATTTACCGATCATTGAGTCATAGTTTGGCGGCACTGAGTAATCCGCATAAATATGAGAGTCCCAACGTACACCTAAGCCCCCTGGAGGATGAAAACGAGTGATTTTTCCTGGTGATGGGATGAAGGTACGAGGATCTTCCGCGTTAATTCGACATTCAATTGAATGGCCTGATACTTTAATATCGTCTTGTGTATAAGATAGTGGTTGACCTGCGGCAACACGAAGTTGCTCTTTGATCAAATCAACACCCGTAATCATTTCAGTTACCGGATGCTCAACTTGAATACGGGTATTCATTTCAATGAAATAGAATTCGCCATTTTCGTATAAGAACTCAAAGGTACCAGCACCACGATAGTTTATTTTGATACAGGCATTACAGCAGCGTTCGCCAATTTTTGCCCGCAGTTCAGGTGAAATACCTGGCGCAGGCGCTTCTTCAACCACTTTTTGGTGACGACGTTGCATTGAACAGTCACGCTCAGCTAAATGAATGGCAGCACCTTGGCCATCAGCCATGATTTGAATTTCAACATGACGTGGGTTTTCTAGGAATTTCTCCATATAAACTACGTCATTATTGAAGGTCGCTCGCGCTTCTGATTTAGTCAGTTGAATAAATTCAATTAAATCTTCTTCACGGCGAACAACACGCATACCGCGACCACCACCACCACCAGAGGCTTTGATGATCACTGGATAGCCAATACGTCTACCGTGCGCTAAATTTGCTTCAACATCTGCAGTCAGTGGACCATCAGAGCCAGGTACACAAGGGACACCAGCCGCTTTCATGGCTTTAATGGCTGAGACCTTATCGCCCATTAAGCGGATACTTTCCGCCTTAGGTCCAATAAAGGCAAAACCTGATTTTTCTACTTGTTCAGCAAAATCAGCATTTTCAGCAAGGAAACCATAGCCAGGGTGAATCGCTACAGCGTTAGTAACCTCTGCGGCAGTAATAATGGCTGGAATATTTAAATAACTATCCATTGCCGCAGGCTTACCAATACAAATGGTTTCGTCGGCTAACAATACGTGCTTAAGGCTTTTATCAGCCGTTGAGTGCACAGCAACTGTTTTAATGCCAAGCTCTTTACAAGCGCGTAATATTCTTAAGGCAATTTCGCCTCGATTGGCAATAACAACTTTATCTAACATGAAAAACCCCTTAAAGGTTGGGCTTATTCAATGATGAATAGCGGTTGATCAAATTCAATAGCGTCTTCGTTTACCGCTAAAATTTGTTTGATGATACCTGATTTATCAGCTTCAATTTGGTTCATCATCTTCATTGCTTCAAGGATACAGAGTGTATCGCCAGAATTAACATGCTGGCCAACAGCAGCAAATGCAGGTGCATCAGGCGAAGCTGCTGAATAGAAAGTACCAACCATTGGAGAGCGGACAATATGTCCAGTTATTACTGGAGCTACCGCTTCTGCGGCAACAGCTGGAGCAGGTGCTGCAAGTGGTGCTTGGGCTGGCGCTGCATGCATCATAGGAGCTGCTTGCATAATGGTGGCACCACGGCTAATGCGCACTGATTCTTCACCTTCAGAAATTTCTAATTCGTTGATACCTGACTCTTCAACCAATTCAATTAATTTTTTAATTTTACGAATATCCATTTGAATACCTTTTTATCTTATTATTAAATTTAAGTGTGTAAAACTTAAATGAATATCATCATTTAAGTGTGTAAAACTTAAATGAATATCATCATTTAAGTGCTTATTTTTTGTTTTTTTCTAACCAATCTATTGCCGCAGCCAAAGCATATTCATAGCCATTAGCGCCTAAACCGCTAATAACGCCTATAGCAATATCTGATAAATAGGAATGTTGTCTGAATGGCTCTCGCGCATGTACGTTTGATAAATGGACTTCAATAAAGGGTATACTAACCGATAATAAGGCATCTCTAAGCGCAACGCTGGTATGCGTGAAGGCCGCGGGGTTTATTATAATAAAGTCTATTTTTTCAAAACTGGCATGAATTTCGTCAAGCAAAATATGTTCAGCATTTGACTGTTTATGACCTAGCTGCACATTAGCCTTAATGGCGATGTGAGCTAAATTTGCCATAATATCAGTTAACGACAACGAGCCATAAATAGTAGGCTCACGTTTGCCCAACATATTTAAGTTAGGACCATTTAGGACTAAAATGTTAAACTTCGTAGTCATCTTCGGTAAAAACACCCTGATTATTATATAATAGTAACATCATGTCATATTTAACTATGTGATTAAATTAAATTTGGCTTAAATGGCAAATTAATCTTATTAGCCGATTATTATAGTGTTTTCGCAGAATATAGCAGCAAAATACTGGTCTTATCACTTGGAGGGGCTATTAAATGATTGATTTTAGGTCAGTTATCATAAGTTTAGCAAACTAAATGTGCTGTTTTTTTTAATTAATCCGTTGATTTATCAGTATTTTTTAAATAATAATCTAGTAATTAACTGTTGTTTTGTGGTCTGCGGTTCAATACCAGAATGAAATTATTAACGCCTTATTTTTTAAAATGGCTGCCACAATTTTGTTTTTTTAGTTCATAAGTAGCAGCCATTAATATTATTTTAAATATAACGCCAGATACAAGGTCGTTATTTATTAATCCGCCGCGAGCTATTCTTTTATACGGCAGGTTGATTGGCAAAATGGTATGGCTATAGTGACTTACGTTTTGCGGAGCAAAAATTTTTATCACGACAATAAAAAAGCGCCTTGAAGCGCTTTTTTATCATTATTTTTATTAGTTAAGGCCTAAATGTTTTATCGACATGTGCTGAAAATTCATCAGCTCCCATAAAGCCGGTAACTCTGCGTTGTGATAATTCCTTACCTGTTAAATCAAAGAATAAAATTGACGGTAAACCAAAGATTTCAAACTTGGACATTAACTCGATACTGTCTTTTGAGCCAGTATCGGTCAAATCTATTTGCAGTAATACTGTGTCTGCAAGCGCTTTTTGCACCTTGGCTTCAAAGAAAGTGTACTCTTCAAATTCTTTACATGCGACACACCAGTCAGCATAAAGATCAACCATGACGGTTTTTTCTTGTGCATTAGCGTTTTTAATCGCTTGATTCATTTCTGTTAAATTCTTTACATGCTCAAAGCTACGGAGTTCGGTTTGTGGTGAGACCAAAACATTGTTGGTGATGGGATAAACCAGTTGGTAGGCTTTATTGGCGCCGATAAAGAAAACTAAAAAGATTAAGATACTACGTAAACCAAAACCAAAGGTTTTAGCAGAGGCTTGATTGACCGTATAAAAGTAACCAGCAGTAGCTAAAATAAGCAGCACCCAAAGTATATCTATAACTATTAGTGGTAAGAAGCGCTCAAGTAAAAATATTGGCACGGCTAGCAGCAGTAAACCAAAAACATTCTTAATTACGTTCATCCAGTTACCCGCTTTAGGTAGTAACTTACCACCCGAGCTGCCTAATACTAGTAAGGGTAAACCCATACCTAAACTAAGCGCATAAAGTGCTGACGCACCGAGTAATATGTCACCTGATTGTGAAATATATAACAGTGCACCAGTTAAGGGTGCAGTGGTACAAGGAGAAGCAACTAAACCAGAAATGGCGCCCATTATTAGCACACCAAAATAAGAGCCACCTTTTTGATTGCTACTTAGCTGATTTAGCTTGTTTTGCCAACTACTGGGTAGGGCTAAATTAAAGGTCCCAAACATAGAAAGTGCCAAGAAAATAAATAATAAACTTAAGGCAATAAGTACGATAGGGTGTTGAAACATTGCTTGAAATTGTGCACCGGCAATCGCCACTACAATCCCGAGTAAAGTATAAGTAACCGCCATCCCTTGTACATAAGCAAAAGACAAGGCAAAGGCTCTTTTAGTTGATAATTTCTCACCTTGACCGACAATAATACCAGTTAGAATTGGGTACATAGGGAAAACACAAGGTGTAAAAGACAAGAGTAATCCACCAACAAAAAATGCTGCTAGTGTTAACCACAAGCTGTCACTTTTTAGCATGTCAGCTAATTGGTGCTGCTCGCTGCTATTGGCATTATTACTTTGACTATTGGTATTGCTTATAGAACTACCTGATTGGGTATTAATTTCATCTTCGCTACTAGTCCCCAGTGCTGACAAAATGTTTTTAGCGTTATTGGTAGACGCTGCTATTTGTTTAACCTCACTTAGCTTAACCGTTTGCTTGGTTGGTGGATAACATAAGCCTTTTTTGGCGCAGCCTTGATAGCGAATAGTGATATTGGCATCACTTTGAGCTTGTGTAATATCGATGGTAAAAGCGAGTTGGCCAGTAAAAATTTGTTGGACACCAAAAAACTCATCTTCATAGCGCTCACCTTCAGGTAAGTTGACGGGCACAATAGTGGCGTTTTCACTGGTAAATTTAAACTGGTGACGATACAAATAATAACCATCAGCAATATTAAAACTTACTTTTAATTGGTTTTTTTGTTGGTGGAAGTCAAAAATGAAAGCGTCATCAACTTTTAAAAACTCATTGTCATTACTAAAGAGTGATGTAGGCGTGTTAAAAATTGACTCTTGGGCATTTGCTAAGGGTGTTGTAGCAAAACATAAGCTGGTAAGTATTAACCAAAAAACAGTAACAATTTTTTTCATAACCGATATTTTAAAAACTCGTTGATCCAGTTTAAATATTGATGATCACCTTGCTGGATGTTCAAGGCGATAACTTTAAGCGTATCGTATGGGTGCAATGGCTTGATTATCTCATTAAGTCAATCAAAGCGTGCTCACTTATTTTTGTAAATAGTGTCACTTCTGCTCTACTATGTACACTTTCTTGCTGGCGAAAAACCGATATAATATTTGCTAAACACTTGGCCAAGCGGCGAGATTTTTACCCATCAAGTCTTCAGTAATACCTCCCGCTATAGCCATGCTTTAAGATCATGGTATTTGTTACATTAAAGCTAAAAGTAAAGCTAAATTTTTGGAATAAAGCTGAAAGAAAACTCATGTTTATCAAATTAGTCAATAACAACCTTAAGGGCAGTTTACGCTAATCTTTTTCAATCAGTAAGTATCAAGCCTACGTTTGTATCAGACTTAATGATATTGAGCATAGCTAAAAAGTCAGCTCGCTTGAAAAAGACCTGTTAACCCCCATATTAGTTTCATTAAAGATTATTAGGCACTGCTATGTTTCGGCTTTTATTTGTACTTTTTATTATTATTCCGATTATTGAAATTTTTGTTTTGATGCAGGTCGGTGCTGTTTTAGGTGTTTGGCCAACCATTGCCATGGTAATATTCACCGCGTGGTTGGGGGCAAAATATGTCCGACAGCAAGGGATTTCAACCTTAAATTCAGTGCAAACAAAAATGGCTCAAGGGCAAATGCCGTCAGATGAAATTGTTACTGCTTTAATGCTACTAGTAGCGGGCGTATTGTTGGTAACTCCTGGTTTTGTTACTGACTTTCTGGGTTTGAGTTTGTTGATCCCTGCGGTTCGTCATACTATTGCCGGTAGCGTTATGTCGCATATTTCCAGTAATAACACCAGCCAGCAAGGTTTTCAGTTTCACAGTCACAGCCATGGCCAGAACCAAAACCAGAACCAAAACCAAGATGACTTTTCCAAACAACCTGAAAGCCCGTTTCAAGAAAATATTCAGCCACCACATAAAGGTCAAACTTTGGATGGTGAATTTGAGCGCAAAGATTAAAAAAAGATCAAGAGGGACTTGTGAAGTTTTATTTAATCCCCATCTTACTTCTACAAGCAAATAGCACGAAAATTTTAGTCCATTATTTTTATAAAATAAAACTTTTCTGGAGAACAAAATGAGTATTCGTCCATTACACGATCGTGTGATTATCAAACGTAAAGAAGTAGAATCAAAGTCTGCTGGCGGTATTGTATTAACGGGTAGTGCTGCTGAAAAGTCAACACGTGGTGAAGTCGTTGCGGTAGGCAAAGGCAGAATGCTAGAAAATGGTGACGTGCGTGCCTTAGATGTAAAAATTGGCGACCAAGTTATCTTCAGTGAAGGCTACGGTACAAAAACTGAAAAAATTGATGGTGAAGAAGTGCTTATATTGTCAGAGACTGACATTTTAGCCATCGTCGAATAATTATTAATTTTTACCTATTATATTGTACTGATTAAGTTTGGTACAAATACAGTTTACAAGGAATCATGAAAATGGCAGCAAAAGACATATTATTTGGTAACGACGCACGCGCAAAAATGCTTAAAGGCGTTAACGTACTTGCAGATGCAGTAAAAGTTACTTTAGGCCCTAAAGGTCGTAACGTAGTGTTAGACAAATCATTTGGCGGCCCAACGATCACTAAAGACGGTGTATCGGTAGCAAAAGAAATCGAATTAGAAGATAAATTCGAAAACATGGGCGCACAAATGGTGAAAGAAGTTGCTTCTAAAGCCAATGACGAAGCAGGCGACGGTACAACTACAGCGACTGTTTTAGCGCAAGCGATTGTAAACGAAGGTTTAAAATCAATTGCAGCGGGCATGAACCCAATGGATCTTAAACGTGGTATCGACAAAGCAGTTATTGCTGCAGTTGAAGCACTGAAAGGTTTGTCGCAAGAATGTAGCGACAACAAAGCGATTGAGCAAGTAGGTACTATCTCTGCTAACTCTGACGAAACTGTTGGTAAAATCATTGCAACAGCAATGGACAAAGTTGGCACTGAAGGTGTTATTACTGTTGAAGAAGGTCAGGCATTAACTGACGAACTAGACGTTGTTGAAGGTATGCAGTTTGACCGTGGTTACCTTTCTCCTTACTTTATCAACAACCAAGAAAGTGGCAGTGTTGAATTAGAAAATCCTTTCATTTTATTAGTTGATAAAAAAATATCTAATATCCGTGAATTATTAGGCACACTTGAAGGTGTTGCTAAATCGGGTAAGCCATTACTTATTATTGCTGAAGATGTTGAAGGCGAAGCACTGGCTACATTAGTAGTTAACAACATGCGTGGTATCGTAAAAGTTGCTGCTGTTAAAGCACCAGGTTTTGGCGACCGTCGCAAAGCTATGTTACAAGACATCGCGACATTGACCAAAGCTACAGTGATTTCTGAAGAAATCGGTATGGAGCTTGAAAAAGCAACATTAGAAGACTTAGGTCAAGCTAAACGCGTGGTTATCTCTAAAGACAATACGACTATTATTGATGGTATTGGCGAAGACGATGAAATTAAAGCACGTGTAGCGCAAATTCGCGGTCAAATTGAAGATTCTTCTTCTGACTACGATAAAGAAAAATTACAAGAACGTTTAGCTAAACTAGCTGGCGGTGTTGCGGTTATCAAAATTGGTGCAGCAACAGAAATGGAAATGAAAGAGAAAAAAGCCCGTGTTGAAGATGCATTACATGCAACACGTGCCGCGGTAGAAGAAGGCGTAGTTGCTGGTGGTGGTGTTGCCTTAGTTCGTGCAGCCGATGCTATTAAAGACTTAGAAGGTAGCAATGAAGACCAAACCCACGGGATCAACGTTGCTATTCGTGCAATGTCAGCTCCTTTACGTCAAATCGCCACTAACTCAGGTGACGAAGCCTCAGTAGTATTAAACCAAGTACGTATTGGCGGCACAGGTAACTACGGTTACAATGCGAGCAATAGTACTTACGGCGATATGTTAGAAATGGGTATTCTTGACCCAACTAAAGTAACGCGCAGTGCCTTACAATTCGCTGCCTCAGTTGCTGGCCTAATGCTAACAACAGAAGCGATGATCACCGACGCACCAACTAAAGATGCTGGCGCACCTGATATGGGCGGCATGGGTGGTATGGGTGGAATGGGCGGTATGATGTAATAGAATTTAAATTCTATTCTGATAAAGTTCTAACCACTTAAACGAAAGCCTGAATAGTAATATTCGGGCTTTTTTATTAGCTGCTTATCAATATCTAATAATACTTTTGTTATGTCTTAATTAATACAAAACCGGACGTTAACATCAATGGATTTTCGAGCTGTTTTTAGTGTTCATTAAACGTTGGGCTACCTTCACCTTGATAGTCAACAAAGCCACCATTGCCGACAGTCGCATAGTAGGATGGGTATTTCTTCAAAGTGGCTTTGGTGACGTTAGCTATTGTTTGTTCTTTAGGTCAACTGTTAGCCAATATAAGACGTTATAAAATTGATTGATTACGACAAATTCATTTGATAAAACGAGATATTGAAGTGACTTGAAATTGCTATAACCAGATACAGTTTCTATATAAGAAATTAGTTATAGCAAAATTAAAAGTTGTTATTTAAAAATTATTTTTCTTAATCGATACTCACCGGTTAACTCTCTCACTTCAGGATATTTTGCGGAGGTTTCTTGGGATATTTTTTGATTTTCTTCCCCCCATTTTTTCATGAATTTATCATATTTCGCTTTATTGGGATCTAAATCTTGGGAGCTTGCAAATGTGACTGTCAATACCAAATTAAAATCACCACTTTGCGGTAATTCACTAGCCCATATATTCCAGTCTTTTATGTGGCCTAACTCCTTTTGAATTTTTACTGCCTTTATCCAACTTTTTGTTAAACCGGCTAAATAAACATCTTCCATATTGGGATCAACTTTGACTGTAGTTACAGAAAGTACTTCTTTACTTAGGTCATAGTCTTGAAATATTTCCAATCGGTCTTTAGCAAAAACATTTAAACTGATTAATAGCGTTAATATATAAATACTAATTTTTTTCATTGTTATTTCTCCTTGGATTAGTTTCCCTAATACACAACATAAATATAAATCGCATTAAGCTCAGCAAGTATAGAACAACACATGTATTTTGCTCGTTTGAGAAAAATACATAATAGATATGAAAACAAGTAGGCACCTCAAATATAATGGTTTTATGAATGGTTTTTAATTAAATATTCTTCATGTCAGTTTTTACTTATACATTACATATAATTATCTACACTTGAGTTTGAATAACAATATCAGCTAACGTATCTTAGTGAGCCTTAGCAAAGTGCAAACTTTGCACTTTGCTAAGAATATTTATGGGCAAAAGTTATCGTTCAGAAACGAAATCCTACTGGCAGCAATGAGCTTGCAGGAGACACTGATTTCATTTCTTAACCAGTGCCCTATCGACTGGCAATAAAGCCACCAAAGCAGTCCTACACTTTTGAATTATTAACGATCACTTTGTGGCAAAAGTGAATATTCAGATACGAGTCGCCAACGGTAGCTATGAGCGATAAGTGGACGATGGCAGGTGATTGTTTTGAATTCTGAATTATGTTTAATTTTACCTATATCACGTTGACTTACTTTGTATGAGCATAATTAACGTTTTTTATTTTTCACATTCCTTGCTAAAGTGCAGGCTTATCCCTGTATCTTTTGAATTAAGGTTAACGCTGTAATATGATGACCCCGTCAATCCGCTTTAGATATTTACTAGCCGTATTTCTGTTGGCAACGTTGGTCACCACTTCTTGGGTTTGGTTTTCGAAAATAATTAGCCAACAAAACCAAGATGCGCAAGTTATCAATTTAGCCGGTCAACAGCGAATGTTAAGCCAACGGATCGCGCTGTTATTTAATCGAACTGATAAAGCGGGTGAAATCGATGTTGTTAACAAACTGCTCAAGAACGCCGTCACCACGTTTGCCAGTAACCATAATAGATTGACTAACTTAAAGAACATTTCAGATGAGGCTAAATCACTCTACCTCGGTGAAATTCAATTAGACGCGCGCTCTAAGACCTTGATCAATTTTGTGAACAGTTTTATCAAAGGCTTGACGTCGCGAGAACTTCTCGTCCAACAGATTGCCGAGATCGACACCGACAGGCTCCTATATGATTTGAATTTGGTTGTTAGTGTCCTTGAAAGCGATGCTCAAAACCGGGTTAGTTCTTTGTATCAAACTAAAACGTGGATATGGGTGCTCACTATGACTTTGCTTATCCTAATAGTGTTGTTTATATTTGAGCCAATGAAAAGACTCATTACGCGAAAAATTAGCGATTTAAAGCTCGTTGCTCATTACGACTTATTGACTAGTCTACCTAATCAAGTGCTACTCACAGAGCGCTTAAGCCAAGCAATGAAACACTGTCAACGTCGCAATCAGTCATTAGCCGTTGCGTTTATGGACTTAGATGGCTTTAAAGACGTCAATGACCTCCACGGCCATGATGTAGGAGATGAACTACTCATTGAAGTGGCAAAGCGCATGAAAGAGGCGTTACGTGAAGGTGATACGCTGGCACGTATTGGCGGCGATGAATTTATTGCTGTTATGGTTGATTTGGAAAACATTGAAGATAGTGAGCCTCCATTAAAACGACTACTAAAGGCCGCTGCTGATCCTGTTAATTTAGGTGATGCTGCAATGCAAGTTTCAGCGAGTATTGGTGTCAGCCTTTATCCACAAGACCATGTAGATGTAGGCCTACTCATGCGGCACGCAGATCAAGCCATGTATATTGCTAAGCAAGCAGGTAAAAACCGTTATCATTTTTTTGATGCCACACAAGATAGTGCGATCACGATTCAATGGAAAAATATAGACGATATTCGTTCAGCGTTGGATAGACGTGAGTTTTTACTGCACTATCAACCCAAGGTAAATATGCGCACTAGCGAAGTTATCGGTGTAGAAGCGTTAATCCGCTGGCAGCATCCTGTCCGTGGTTTAGTCCCTCCTTTAGACTTTTTGCCGGCGATAGAAGGTCACGCCCTGAGTCTGGAACTGGGCGAATGGGTCATATACACAGCATTGAGCCAAATAAATCAATGGCGAAGCATGGGCTTAGCGCTACCTATTAGTGTCAATATTAGCGCCTATCAATTACAACAACGTAACTTCTCTACTCGGTTAGCCGCATCGTTATCAGCTCATCCTGACGTTAACCCGCATTATTTAGAATTGGAAATACTAGAAACCGGTGTATTAAGTGACATCAACCAAGTGTTTGACAACATGAGTGCTTGCCATGACTTAGGTGTCCGCTTCGCCTTAGATGACTTTGGTACGGGGTATTCATCGCTTACCCATATTAAACGTCTACCAGCCTACTTGATTAAAATCGACCAGAGCTTTGTCCGTGACATGCTCGAAGATGTCGACGATTTAGCGATTGTTGAAAGCGTCATAGGTTTAGCTAAAACATTCAAACGCGAAGTAATTGCCGAGGGAGTTGAAACCATCGAACACGGAGTAGCATTGCTGAAACTGGACTGTGAATTGGCGCAGGGTTATGGCATTGCTCGACCCATGCCTAGTGGTAATATTCCTGAGTGGGTATCTAATTGGAAAGCGGATGATTCTTGGCAGGCTTATAAAGGCTAACTGACTTGACCACTGAGCCTCACTAGAGGTGACCTTGTAGGCAGTCGGGTATGTCCGATTTTGGCACTTTTCCGTCAGTCAGATGAGGTCAAGAACTATAGCTTTCAAATGATATATAAAGTCTAAGATATTATATTTCGCTTAAAAAGTTTCTCCCAAATTATAATGTCGCTAATCACTAACGTTACGCTAGGCAAACCTAATTATTGCTGGTGTAGCATTACCATGCGGTGTTTAACCTGCCTGCGGCCATCAGCCAGTTGGTCTTTTACAGCTACATTTTAATTACTCCTTTTTCTTGCAAGAGCTACTCTCAATCGAATGTCTGCTATATGCAGGAATAGATGACATCAGCATATATACTCTAAGGCGCTTTCGTCCACAATATTACTATTAGGCTAACATCCACTGTATCGGTTAAAATGCCCCTTATAGATAGTGACTGAGTCATCTATGGCGAAAAAAAGGTAAAAGAATTGGAAAACACACAGCATAATTGGACTACTTGTCAGGAATGTCAGGGACGCAGCAAAAAAACGAGAAAGCTGCGCAAAAAAGTGAAACTCAGCTTTCAAAGAGCGTTAGCGCAATTTGAAGAAATGAATGGCCAAGGCACGCCCCCTGTTCGACCGAAAGGTCACCTTTATGATTGTTTGAACTGTAGCGGCTCAGGCTTAGTTCGATCAGCTAATCATCCTACAGCCGATACAGAAAAATACCCACACGTTGCTATTATTGGTGGTGGCATAGGTGGAGTAGCTTTGGCTGTAGCATGCAAACACCGCGGTATTCCTTTTACGCTTTATGAACGTGATAGCGGCTTTGGTGCTCGCTCTCAAGGTTATGGCCTCACGTTGCAACAGGCAAGTAAAGCAATCGAAGCATTAGGCATTTTCTCACTAAAAAATGGCGTGATTTCTACAAGACATGTGGTACACACCACTGATGGCAAAGAGATTGGAGAATGGGGCATAAGAAAGTGGTTGCCATCTGAGATAAAGACCTCAGTGAAACGCAGAAATATACATATCGCCCGCCAATCTTTACGCTTTGCTTTGCTTGAGCAACTTGGTGGTCATGAGGCTGTTAAGTGGGATCACCAATTAGTTGATTTTAAAGAAACTGAAGGTGCAGCCGTTAATCTTATCTTTAAAGTTAACACTAAAGGAAAGACCAAAAACGAGAGCAGCTCAGAAATAAAGCATGTTAAGACAGATCTTCTTGTGGGTGCTGATGGTATCCGCAGTTCAGTACGAAAATTATTGATTGGAGATGATATAAGACCGCTACAATACCTAGGTTGTATTGTGATTTTAGGTATCTGTCCTTTGGTTGACCTCAATGGGCTTGAAAGCCCTTTGCTCGACTCGGCTACGGTATTTCAAACCGCCAATGGCCATGAACGAATCTACATCATGCCTTACGATTCAGAGTCAGTAATGTGGCAACTTAGCTTTCCTATATCAGAGGAGAATGCTAAAGCGTTGAGCGCTAGAGGTCCCCAAGCACTTAAAGAAGAAGCCTCTAAAAGATGTCAGTGGCATAATCCCATACCTCAAATTTTATCGGTTACTAAGTCAGCGCTAGTGTCTGGTTATCCTGTTTATGACCGTGAATTACTCAATGCAGAATTGTTGGGAAAAGCAGGTAAAGTAACCTTAATTGGCGATGCAGCCCACCCGATGAGTCCATTTAAAGGGCAAGGGGCGAATCAAGCTCTGTTAGACGCGCTATCATTGGCTCGGGGCATATCCATAGGATGTAGACCTATGTCTCAATGGCGAGAAGCGGGCGTAAGAGCAAGTGTATTAACTGAGTTTGAAGCAGAAATGCTGACCCGCAGTGCTTCTAAAGTGAAAGGCTCAGCAGAAGCTGCACAGTTCCTACATTCTGACGTTGTACTTCATGAAGGTGATGAACCAAGAGGACGATGTTTACTCAGAGAAGAGGCATAATATCAAATAAGCGGCATATTATTACTTGTTCTTTATGGTTATGAGCGTGTTACTTTTTAAAGCTATCTGTTTTTAACATCAAGCTGCGTTGCATCGCATAATGATCTGACCCAGTAAACTGCTCAATACGCTCACGCGTGCAAATACTTACAGATTTTCATATCCACAGGTGATCTCGCCAAACCAAACCAAACAAAATAGGTAAATATGACTTGCTTGGCCATGAATTGACAGATTGGCTATCTCGCTAAGTGCCCCCGAAGCGTGATAGACCAAAGCGCTGCTTTAATGACTATTAAGGCTAACTGTAAATGTTCATTTATCGAATTTGAACAGCAGCTTTGAGCTTGAAGCTCACAATAGACCATACTTGGTTCTCCATTAATAACGGAGAACTATCATGTTTTATTTAACCGTTTATAAACCAACTGAGCCATGGAATAAAAACAAAATTGTTGGGCAAAAATTACCACTTAAGCTACAACAAATTTGGGCAATCCGAATCAGATTAGAATTAGTGAATAACATAAGAGACCTTGCGCTTTTTAACCTTGCTATCGATAGTAAATTGAGAGGATGCGATTTAGTTACTCTAAAGATTCGAGATATTGCTCACGGAAAAATCATTCAGTCGAGAGCCATTATTGTTCAACAAAAGACGGGATTACCCGTTCAATTTGAACTTACCGAAAATACACGTAATTCAGTTCAAACTTTAATTACAAATTTTCAACTAAACTCAAATGATTATTTATTCAAGTCTCGTATTCATTCATCAGAACACCTATCAACACGTCAGTATGGAAGAATTGTTGATGCTTGGGTTTCCATGATTGGTTTAGATCAAACCCAATATGGAACTCATACGATGAGAAGAACAAAACCATCATTGATATACAAAAAAACTAAAAATCTACGAGCGTGCCAATTGTTGCTAGGTCATCGAAAGCTTGAAAGCACTGTTAGGTATTTAGGGATTGAAGTTGATGATGCTCTTGATATTTCAGAGAGTATCGACTCTTAGGTTTTGTGCCAGATCCATAACTGGTCTCTGGCAACAACGCCACCATTGCGGTCGTTCATCATCAAATTATTAATGCTAACTTTGTGCGCATTGAAGACATTAGCTTTAAAATATTTGCTATAGATTTTCTAATGAATAATTACAACTTAGCAACACATTTTTTATGGAAATTTTGGTTTTAATAGTTTCTAATTTATTGACTTTATCGGTTATTAATATGACTTAAATATAAATTAAGAAAAGGAATTACTGTTACGTATACATAGTAATATATTGAACTCACATGTATGACACTCCCAATTGAGATTTATGTAAGCTTCGAATTAGGAGGAAAGCAATTTGACTACAGTAGTGCTCTTACAGTAGTATTAATTCTTAACTATTTAATAAAAAAGGATTTTCCATTAAAATATCTCATCTAATTTTCCCTTTCTCGGTTTTATTGTCAGTGCCAGTTTTTGCAGAATCAGAAAACAAGGCCATTCAACATGAATTACAATACGGTATTATCAATTTGGCTAGCCTTGCATTTATAGATGGGGATTGGTCTGAATTTCCAGTTGCCGGTGCCAGTTATAAATACTATTTTTCTCCTGTTGCTGATAATGAACAGCCTTATGATTTGCAATCCCACTTAGGCCGGTTCAGCTGGTTAAAAGTGAATTTAAATGCTCTGAATTTTAATCCTAATTTGGGTGGCAAGTTATATTTTAGCCAACGTTGGAGCTTCGAAGCTGATTTTAGTTACCAACGCCATACCAATAAATACAGTTATACTGACCATAATGGGGAATTTAGGACGAGGAAGTATGATGAAGATGAGTTACTCACAGACCTTGCTCTTAACTATGCGGTTAACCAACAATTCACGCTAGGGTTTGGAATCCATAACTACTCTGAAAACAGTGAATATACTGATATTATTGATGATTATGTCAAATCCAAAAATTCTCAATATGACAGTGAGACTTTTGTTGCTATCAAAGCTAGATATACCAATGTTAATGAAGGCAAAGGTTTGGACATTACTTCCTCAATTTCGCATCATGAAGAACGAAATACGGCAAAAGTATTTGCTACCTTTTACACTGCTAAGCATAACGCTTATAAAGTTGGCTTAGTTTACTCAGATTTTACTGACGACTGGGATGATGAAGCTTTATTTACTGTTTCGTTGGCACATCACTATTGGTTTTCGCAAACAACAGCGATTAAATACGGTGTATCTTGGATAAAAGCTGATGGTGATAATTTTGGCCTGTTTGATATAAATGGTACTTGGCGTTTTTAGCACTATCGCATTGTTAAAATACTCAGAAAGAGAAATTGAAGATTCTGGCTTCGTAATAATTGACTAAGTTGAAAGCGAAAACTGAGTCAATTGTATCGATTTTATATGATTTTTAGGTCTGACATCTAAATTTTTAGTAAGACCGTTCTCATTCTTTTGAACGGAAACTATTATCGATACAAAATCTAATCCGAACTATCTTTTCAATAAAGTTTCTTAATGTCTCGAATGTGGCAAAAGTGAATATTCAGATACGAGTCGCCAACGGCATCAATGAGCTTAAACCAGCCCCATAAACAACCAGTAAATTTTGGTTGGAATTGTCTTGGATTTGATCGTGTATTCACAAAATATTAATGACCGTTTTTGGCTAAAAGCGGTCCATTGAGAAGGCTTTTAGTATCTGACGTAGTTCTTAGGTGGCTATGCAGATAATGAGTCGTAACAATTTTATACACTGTTGAAATAATGATGATACAAGGTGAAATTTTTAATAAGCACCTTATTTCATCAAATTTTAACTGTTTAATTAAGTCCCTTAATTGGTAGGGGTATAAAACGGGGTATCCCTCTTTATTGATTTTATTTTTTATTTAATTATCAATTGTTTATTCTATTCGTGAGCAGCATGATGTAATAGGGTTTATACCCTATAAACTCTAGCTCCACTTATAAAAAAGAAAGTCCGAATAGCAATATTCGGGCTTTTTTATATCCATATATAGTAAATCAACTTGTTTCTATATAGAAATCATCTCAAAAAACACATCAAAAAACATCTCGACATTCAATTTATTTTTGTTTATGTTAATAATTATATGGAAGCACGTTGAGTCAATAGAGGGAACTATGTCTAAACCTATCAAATCTTTATTAATATTGATTACATTATTTTTATCAAATAACTCAATAGCTAGCTTAATAACTAATGGTGATTTTCAAGATAATTTACAACAATGGTATTCCTCAGGTAATGTCAGTGCCACTGATAATCGTGCGCTATTAACAACAGATATTGGTTATTTTCAATCTAATATTTCTATTCTTGCCCAAGGTGATGATGGTACTTTTTCGTTTACCAATTCAATACTATTAACGACTGATATTAAATGGCTTATTTTTGACGCTAAAATTGATATTTTTGATGATTTACTTGAAAGTGATTTAAGCTCATTTTCTGAGATTTTAAGAATTAATTTATACGATGAATTAGATTTTACTGGCGCAAGTGATTTATTATTTTCCTCTGGTAGTGATTTTTTAGTCACAAATAATTGGCAAACCTATCAACTTGATATCAGTGCATTAGTCGGCCGTAGTATTGCTTTGTCATTTGAGTTATTGGATGAAAATAACAAGAAAGATTCAATCTTTCAATTAGATAATATTGCTTTTTCAGCTAATGCTATCAGTACACCTGTCCCTGAGCCTTCTACATTTATATTATTTACTATAGCAACCATTTTTCTTAGAAATTGCAAACGTAACTATTAATACCAATTCTGATAATTAATGGGTCAACTTTGCCCAGTCCCTCTGGCATAGAGATAAGACCTGTTTTGTAGCCGCTATGAAATTATTCCATGCAATAAAGCATTTATCCACTATATCCTCATAATCAGCGAACGAGCGATTCGCTATTTCATTTTGTCTTAGCCATGACCATACTTGTTCAATAGGATTTAATTTTGGTGAAATAAGGGGGGATATGTATGATGCTCAAGTTAGGAAAATCTTGATCAAGGTACTCTGATGCCAGTTAGCACCATCCATGATGACTACGGCATGCCTACTGGCTTCAGATATAAGCGCTAAATGTGACTTCATTACGTTCATATTACTCAAAGGTGCAACAATCGCTTCAGTATTTGTATTAGTTACGCAAACAGCCCCAAATAAATAAGTATAGGTAAATTGTTGTTGCTGTACAACTCTAGGTATCGTTCCTTTTTCTGCCCAAATACGTGTCGTTGTATTTTGTTGGCCAAATCTGACTTCGTCTTGAAACCACACATCAACGCGAGCAAGTGATCAACGACAGGGAATCTTAAGGATCGTTTTATTAAGAATTTCTTTAAACGCTCCTGTGCTTCAACTGATTGCTTTGGGTGTTTCGACCGAGTAGTTATCCAGCTCAAATTGAGTCCATGCAAGAGGTGATATACGTTATTTTTTTGATAGTTAACGTTGAACTCTGTCTCAATATAAGCTTGAACATCTTTCCCTTGAAGTATACCCCCATTGGGCTTGATAGATGTCGTGGTTGCAAAGTTTTAAGCTGAATTAATTGAAGCTTCGTCAGACCTTTTGGGCGTCCAGTATATGCTTTTTCCTGAAGCCCTGTTAAACCATTATCCAAATAGGACTTGATCCACTTATTAACACTAGTGCGACTGACTTTTAAAAAACTCGCTATTTGTGTTCTGTTTTTACCCTTTTTAAAATGAGATACGGTAAGTAATCGGATCCGTAGTCTACCATTAGTCGTAGTGGCAATAATTTACGATAAATCTTGAGTCATATTAAGTAATCCTTTGTTAATAATATTAGATCAAAAAATTATTGGAATTGGTATTACATACAAAAAAACTTTGTAAACACAAGTTCTTCAATAAATTGGTTAACTTGATTTTAAAATGGAAAATTTATTAATAGGGATATTTAAATGCAAAATGTAATTTTTTCAGCTAAAAAAAATATGTCAATGGGCTTGCTTATTGTTTTCAGTCTATTGCTCTATGTCTTATCTGGTTTTATCCACACGGCACAAGCAGAAGAACGCTGGATAGATAAATCATCTCAGTTTGATATTAAACTATTAAACCCAATTCGAAGTCGTCGTTTTACATATGCACTATCCCCTGTTGAATTAGCTAATTTAGGGGAAACCTTAACTGGGATCCATCGATTAGTAATCACCTCATTATGGCCTGAAAATATCATTATTGAAGGTGCGGAGTTAGATCAAGACGGCACACTTTTTCTTCCTGTTAATGACGAAATCGTGAATGGCAGCACAACAAAAATAACTTTAAAATTTCTTGATGGCTATGGTCATAGTTTTGGTTATCAATTACAGGTACAACAACTTGATACAAGTGTTGCTTTACCAACTAGCCCAGCAGATATTGCCCCTGTATTAAACCCTACTAAAGTTGTCAATTTAAAAGATGCAGTAGAGTTTTTATATACAGGTGGTAACCCGATTCAAACAGGCGTTAATGCCGATGATATATCTGCTAAACGTGTTGCTGTTGTTAGAGGGCAAGTGTTAAATAAAGATAATACGCCTTTATCGGGTGTAACAATATCCATAAAAGGCCATACAGAATATGGGCAAACATTCAGCCGCGCTAATGGCTGGTTTGATATGGCGTTTAACGGTGGTGGTTACGTTACCATTAACTATACAAAAGACGGTTATTTACCCCTTCAAAGACAACTTAATACCCCTTGGCGTGATTTTGTGATATCTGAAGATGTAGTCATGATTTCATTAGATCCCCAAGTTACCTCTATCGATTTAACTAGCACCCAAGATATACAAGTAGCTCAAGGCTCCGTGCAAACTGATGCTGATGGAGATCGCCAAGCAACACTATTTTTCCCTAAAGGCACGAGTGCAACAATGGTTATGCCTAATGGCAGCATACAATCATTAACTACTTTAAATGTTAGAGCAACTGAATACACTGTGGGTGAAAATGGTCGTAATGCAATGCCAGGAGAACTACCACCTTTTTCAGGATATACCTATGCAGTGGACTTAAGTGTTGATGAAGCTATTTCAGCAGGAGCTATGCGAGTCAATTTTAACCAAGAGATTCCAGTTTATGTGGATAATTTTTTAGAATTCCCAACGGGCGAAGTAGTACCTCTTGGTTGGTATGATTATAACCTATCAGCATGGATACCATCTAAAAATGGTCGCATAGTTGAAATTTTAAGTATTACTAATGGTTTGGCTGATTTAGATGTTGAAGGGAATGGTGATATTGCGAAACAAGTCGCTTTAGATGAGTTAGGCATTGGTGAAAATGAACTTCGACAACTTGCCTCAACATTTACCACAGGTAAAGCACTATGGCGTATGCCTATAACTCACTTTACACCTTGGGATGGTAACTGGCCACACGCATTACCTGCTGATGCAATCGAGCCAATAGATAAAGTGCCTGAAAGCACTGATGAATACGTACCTGAAGATGATGAAGAAGAAGAATGTGATGGTTGTATTATTAATGCGCAGAGTCAAGTATTGGGGGAAATATTACCTATAACGGGCTCTTCGATATCGATGCATTATCAGAGCGACAGAGTATCTGGTTATAAAGCAGGCAATATATTAAACATTCCACTAACTGGTGATAGCGTACCATCCAGTTTATTGGGAATCGTAGTTTACATACAAATAGAAGGTAGACGTTTTAAATATAATTTTTCAGCACTTCCGAATCAGTCATATACGTTTACTTGGGATGGTTATAGGGGATATGGGGGGGCATTAGATAGTGGTATTGCAAAAGTTTATGTTGGTTACATTTACCCTATAGTTTATTGTCCTCCTGCAGTTAATGATGACAAAAGCTTTAACAAGGTTGGTACAACAAACTGTGAACAAGAGGGGGTAAGGCCTAGAAGTAGTGTTAGAACAAGCACTATTTTTAAGAACTGGGTTAAGAACCTAAAAGCCCCAAGTTACAAAAGTAGCTTAATTACAAGGGTTACAAATATGGGGACATGGAGTTTAAGTAATATGCATGTTTATGATAGCAAATCCAATGAACTTTTTTTAGGTACAGGCAACAAAATAACAGCTAAAAAAATCAATAATCGAGAAGTCTACAAAGTTGCTGGAAATAGTAATACTGGTTATGGCAATGGAGGGTTCTCTGGAGACGGTCACCAAGCCATTAATGCTGGATTGAATAAGCCTACAAGTGTGAATATTGCAGATAATGGCGATATTTATTTTGTCGATGACCAAGGGACTAGAATTAGGAAAGTTACTGAAGATGGTGTTGTTACCACTATAGCTGGAACAGGTGAAGAAGGCTTTTCTGGTGATGGTGGGCTTGCTGTTAATGCACAACTAAATATAGAAAGTGGACGCATATTAATTCATGATTCTGAAATTTTTATTGCGGATGTAAGAAACCATCGCATAAGAAAAATATCGGCAGATGGTATTATTAATACTGTTGCAGGTAATAGAGTTATTGAACCTCCATGCGAGTTTGACTGTGGACTACAAGTCGCACCAATGAAAACGATGAAAAAGGGTTCACCTCAGGTCTTAAATACTCGTTCATTGGCAACTGAAACAGACTTGAGATACCCTAAAGACGTTAAAATAGCTAAAGATGGCACTATTTTTATCGTAGAATCTACTCGCATTCGCACTATAAACCCTGAAGGGATTATCACAACCATTGCAGGAAATGGCTCTTATGGTTTCACCCCCGATGGGGCTATGGCAACCAATGAAAATTTATCTAGTATGCGTGAAGTTTTAATATTGGAAGACGGTAGTTTTTATTTTTCAGATGATTACAGGGGATTAATTAGGCGTGTTGGTGTTGATGGGGTTTTGACAACGATAGCTGGCGGTGGTTCTGAATTAAATATCAATGGCATTAATGCGCTATCAGCACAATTATCAAAACCAAGAAATTTAGCGCTTGATAAAGCAGGTAATGTATATTTTAGTATTAACCATCGACAGGTTTATCAATTATCAAATGATGGCATTATCAGACTTGTTGCAGGAGATAAATCATCTGGTTTTAATGGTAATGGGTTAGCAATTGGCACTAAGTTTGGCTCTATTAGTGATATTGCAGTTGGAGCTGATAACGACATATACATCGCTGATAGTGCCAATCATCGTATTAGACGCATAGGGAATTTTTTTCCTAGTTATTCCACCGGAACTGATACTGCTATTCCTGCTGGTTCAGGTAATGAACTTTATTTTTTCTCTCACAATGGTCATCATTTAAAGACTGTAGATGCTATAACCAATGCAGAGCTATACAGTTTTAATTATACGGATGAAGGCTATTTAAACAGCATAACTGATGTTGATGGTAAAGTATTATCTATTGAGCGTGATTCCTCTAATAATTCAACGGCTATTATCTCTACTAATGGCCAACGAACTGAGGTTTTTATTGATGGTAATGGTTATTTAACGCGTGTTGTAAATCCAGTTGGAGAAGTGGATGAATTTACGTACTCTGCGGAGGGGCTAATGACTAGTTACATTAAACCCAAAGGTGAAAGCAATACCTACCGCTATGATGGCGTAGGGCGCCTTCAGCAAGATATTGAACCAACTGGTGGTGGCTGGCTTGTTGAACATTTTAGTGCGGACGAAAGTATAGGAGAAAAAGGCTATCAGGTGAAAATGACTAGCGGTGAAGGTAGATCGCATCAATTTCAGGTAACCCCTTTGAGTACAGGAGAGATGAAAAAGCTTAATACCTCCCCTGATGGTAGTGTTACTGAGGAGTTTTTCTCTAGTAAAGGTATAAATATAACGACATACCCTAATAGTAATGTACTTAAAGTTCAACGTGAAGCAGATCCTCGCTTTGGCATGTTAGCTTCTTCCTTAAAGCTCTCTACTTTAACAACACCTAATGGCTTAATTAATAGTGTTATGGCAAGCAAAAGTGTTGTGCTTGAAAGTGATGATGATTTATTAAGTCATAGCTCTTTAACTAATATGACTACCATTAACGGCAATACTCACATTAGCCAATACGTTACAGCCACTAAAACTTGGACTAGCACCAGCCCCGAAGGACGAGTATCTACCAGTGTGTTAGATGATAAAGGTCGTTCAATTGATACGGCTGTTAATAACTTGGCATCTACCAATTTCACATACAATACTCAAGGACGAGTTGCTAATATTACAGAAGGCAGTGGTGTAGATAGCCGTAAAACGAACTTAGCTTATTATAATTCTGGCGCCCTGCAAGGATTTTTAGAAAGCATCACGGATGCAGCTAATCGTGAAACGAGTTTCAGCTATGACAATGCAGGGCGTTTATTAACACAAACATTACCAAATGGTAGTGATATTAATTTTAATTATGATGCCAATGGAAATATCACCGCTATTACTCCTGCAAATAATGAAACGCACAGTTTTGATTATACCAAGGTAGATAGAACCAGTGATTATACTCCTCCTGATGTAGCTGAAATCTCGCAAGTTAGCACACAGTACAGCTATAATCTTGATAAACAGTTAGAGCTTATTACCTTACCTAATGGGCAAGAGGTTGATTACATTTATCATGCAACCAAAGGGCATAAAATTCAAACTATTATTCCACGAGGTAACTTTGACTTTGCTTATAACGCTACCACTGGGCAAATTAAACAAGTAATCGCTCCTGACGGTGGAAAAATTGAATTTACTTATGACGGCAGTTTAGTTTTAAGTGCGAAATTAACAGGTACGGTCAGTGGTAAAGTCAATCAAGTTTATAATAATGATTTTCAAGTAACTCAGCGTTGTGTCAATACTAGTAACTGTATAGGCTTTAGTTACGATAATGATTTATTACTGACCCAAGCAGGGAGTTTAAGTATTACTCGTACAGTTCAAAAAGGTGGCTTAATTAGTAGCACTAGTTTAGGTACTATCAGTACCAGTAGCAATTACAATGATTTTGGTGAGCTGTTATCTGTCAGTACTAATGACAGTAATGTTTATTCTGTTGATTATAACCGTGACAACTTAGGTAGAATCATCAAAAAAATTGAAATAATTCAAGGTGTTATTACTACTTTTGACTACAATTATGACTTGTTAGGGCAATTATCTACCGTTAAAACCAATGATGTGTTAACTAGTCGTTTTAGTTTTGATGATAATGCCAACCGCACTCATATGAATGATGTAGCAGCTGCCACTTTTGATGCACAAGATAGATTAAAACAGCACCTTACTAACAGTGAGAATAATCAATACCTCTATACTGACAATGGTGATTTAGTAAGCAAAAAAAACACAGCAACAAACAAATTAAGTCTTTATCATTACGACGTGTTGGGTAACCTTATCAGCGCTGCTATTCCTGATGATAACTCGACTACTACAACGCAAGTTGAATACATCATCGATGCTCAAAATCGTCGTATTGGCAAAAAAGTGAATAACACCTTAATTCAAGGTTTCTTATACAAAGACCAACTCAACCCTATAGCTGAACTTGATGGTAATGGCGACATTGTTAGTCGCTTTATTTATGGCAGTAGAGCTTTTGTACCTGATTATATGGTTAAAGGTGGGAAAACCTACCGTATCATTTCAGATCATTTAGGTAGTCCCCGTTTAGTAATTAATACCAGTGACAGCATCATAGCCCAGCGTCTTGATTACGATGTGTGGGGAAAGATCACCCTTGATACTAATTCGGGCTTTCAACCGTTTGGTTTCGCAGGGGGACTTTACGACCAACACACTAGGTTCACGCGTTTTGGTGCAAGAGATTATGATGCTGACATAGGAAGGTGGACAACCAAAGATCCCATTGGTTTAAATGGTGGTTTGAATGTTTATGGTTATGTAGGTGGTGACCCTGTTAACGGTATTGATCCTGAAGGTAAGGAAGTAGTAAATGCGTTGGCTTGTTTAGCTTTTGTAGAAGGTGTTGGTTTTGCTTCCACAGCTAATGATTTAAATAATATTGCGAATGATGCTAAAATGAATTTAAATCATCTTAAAGATATAGCTACAAACCGAATTAATGAATGCGTTGCAAAAGGAGATCTCCAAGGAGCTAGAGATTATTTAGATATTAAAGCTAGCATCGATAAGCAATTAGCTTTAGAAGCATTAAGCTCTGCGCCAAGTTCGCCTTTGACTTCAGGCTTAGGAATTGTTGCTGTAGGTTCTGCATGTGCGATATTAACCGTAACTCCTGGACTGTAGAGGAGCTGAGCAATGAATGTTAATAAAAAAAAATTATCTATATACCTAATCATATTAAATATTTGTATTGTGGGATTCACTTTAACACTTAGTCACTTAATTAAATTAAAAGAATCTAGAATATTTCTCCAAAGCTATATGCAGTCAAGTATAAATATAGAACAAATAATACTTACAGAAGATTTAGAGCTAATTAAGAAAGCTTTACAAGTGTCAAATGGAGAAAAAAATACTGTTTTTAAACTATCGCAAGGTTTAACAGATAGCACGATTTTTCTATTTATCCTTAGTTCTACATTATTTTTTATTTTATTTTCTATAAACATTTATTTTACAATAAAATTGAAAAGAAAAATTGATGATGAAAAGTTAAAACTTTGACAATTTGGTAGTTGATTTTTTTAGATAGAGTATTTTGTAATAAATAAAGTGTTAGGAATCTTTTGTTACATGAAAAAACGATGTTTAATTACTTTTTAATAAGTTAGGGCTAACGTTTGAACTTTAGCGTACAAGGTGGGGGCAGTGTTTCACCTATGAGATGAATCAATGTAAAATCAATAAGATAACCACTACATGAACAGCATGATTTAATAGGGTTAAAACTCTATAATTATCGCTTTAACCATTTACAGAAAAGCCCGAATAGCAATATTTGGGCTTTTTTATTAACTGTTTATCAATATGTAATAACACTTTTGTTATATATTAATTGTGAACAAAGCGAAAGCTATCTTCCAGCTAAACCTAATGACTACTTCATGCCCTGAGTCATTCAACAAGAGTTTATGTCTTTAAAAGAGGCGAATTTCTTTCTTTTAACGCTTTCAAAAAATTTTGATTCATCATAAAGTGTTCGTGTTTTCCAACACCTATAAACAATGTGGACCCATTTGTATGCTAATGCTCTAACCGCTGTTTGATGACTTTTTCTTTTAGCTCGTTGTTGTTCATAATATAAACCTGCCCAATAAGATTTCCTCACGCTTTTCGCTGACCATTCGATAAAGCTTTGGCGCACAAATTTAGAGCATTGCCAGCGCCAACGAACCCAGCTCTTTTGTCCACTTCGTTCAGTTACAGGAGACAGCCCTGTGTAATTCTATATTTCTTGCGCATTATTAAATCACTCCCTATCTTCACTAAGTGCAGCTAATAGCTTAGGGGCTAAACACGGGCCTGTACCAGGTAGAGATTCAAATAATATGGAATCTGGCATTGTATGGAATAACAACTTGATTTTTTTATCGTATATACGAATATTTTCAATCAAGGTGAGCATCTGTTTGCACAACGCTGTGACTAATATTTTATAGAGGAATATCAAGCTGTTATCAACCGCCAACGCAATAGCCTCCTTTATTGCTTTAACGCGTTTTTCAGTGTTTAATCTGGCTTTACCACCACGGCCATTGAAGAAGTTGACTATTGTCATTTCTCTGGCGCGTTTAATAATATCTAATGTTGGCCATTTTATGAGGAAATCACAGAATAATTCAGTATCCCTGTGACCAAACCATTCTAACTGCTGTGGGTAATATTGCTTGAGTGCATCAATGAGTCTATTAGTATTACGACACTTATCTTCGACTAACAAACCCCTCTGTTCAACCAAGAGCGCAAGTGTTCGCGAGTTGTCACTACTGGCACGTAAAGGTTTCACTTTATGGGGATAATTAAGCATCATATCTAATGCTAACGCTGCATCTGATGGATTGTCTTTAGCCCCTATTGAAAACATCGCCTGACGATAACGAGCCAGAGTTAAACTGTGAATAGGAAAAACAGTAACAAAGCTGTACTTCTGTAATGCATAAACGATAGGGCCTTTGGTTAATTCTACGGCCACAGCAATATTGCCTTTATTCTCTTTACGCAGCTCCTTTAAACAAGTCTCTATAGCCTCAGGAGAGTGCTTTATCACATGAAAAATACGAACATCACTATGACCTATTTGAACACACACATCATGTTTATTATTAGCTCAGTCTAATCCGATAAATATTGAGAACTCGTCTTTTAAATCACTCATCACAAATCTCCTATCGTTGAAGTTTGTTATGTATTCTTCACTCTTTGAAAAAATATAGACAGCGATTATTGGCAAGCCCTGAGTATTCGATTATGAGTAAAGTAATTCGCTGCATCGAAAGAAAATTGGAAATCATCAAGTGAGTAAAGCTCAATATTCGTATGCAACGAGTATATAACCTAAACAATTTAAGTATAGATAGTTAAGGTTGAATGACTATATTAAGTTCGTATCTGCCTGTTGCATACCATCTTATAACGCTAACTTTTGCCACAAAGCGGAAGTGACCAATTGAGAAGTCATTGTTGATTCGAATTAGGTTTTGTATCGATAACGTCACAAGATGGCAACGTAATTTGTTTATTACGCACAAATTTCACTTATACCCAACTTGATATTATATGTTTATCACTACCCCTAAGAGCGTTACATTTAGTAATTAAAAGTAAAAGCAAACCAATGAACATCACAATTAATGTAGGTGTTTCATCTACTGGATAAGCATTCCCTGGACCAGCAGTCACTAGTCCACCACCGAAATAATCAGTTACCCGTTTTCCGTCTTTAGTGTAGTAATGCCGTAAATTAGTCACTCTCATTTCATCTTCAATATCCACATTAAATTTATATAAAACGTTATTATTACTAGGTTGAATATCTTTCCATATAAACTGTACGTAATTCCACTTATTAGCAATAATGCCAAAATCCTGTCCCAATGGTTTAACAGAGGTATCCTGATTTATAACTTTAAACTGCTTGACCGCTTTATCTTTTTCTCTAAAATTTGCGACTGGGTCGGTGCCAGAAACGATCCATTCAACATGGAAATCATTCCAATCAACTCCAGGGGGCTTGCCATTTCCTCCTATTGAAATCACGCCCGCCATGGCGCTTTGCATAAAAAGCATAAATAACGGGATAACACAGAAATTCATAAGTTTAATGTTCATTTACGGCTCACTATATCATTAGGTTAGGGATGAAAATAATCTCATTGTGTATTACGACGGTCGATCTTTGAGACTATTCAACCAACTCAAGAAGAACAGATTAGATGAAATTTACTGTGATATAACTGATTTTTGTCAGGCAATAATAATTCAATGAAAGCTATAAAAAATAACTGTTGGAATCCAAAAACGTGAACGTTTGATTTACATGACCACCAATAAAGTTATAATAATTATTATTTGCTTTCACATGTCAACTAAATCACCATTATTTCAAAGTTATTATATTTAATATCAGGCTAGATTTGACAAAGTACATAGATTTCGTTTTTAGGATATTACTGAGACGACTCACTAGTACGGAATAAACTGATCATTATAAAGTCTATACCAAATAATTCATTGCTAATGTCTTTTCTGCGCACAAAGTGATCGTTAATAATTCAAAAGTTAATGATTATAATGGTGGCTAAGCGGACTATTTATTTTGAAAAATATACCTCTGAACTAGGACTACTTTGAAAACTGATAAAGTGTTGTTAATAATAAATAAAATGGTAAATTAATGAAAATTAAGTCGGTTAACTTTAGTCATGAGTTGGTAAGGGTATAAAGTGGAGTATCACTTATTTTTCGATGTAGCTAATGCAATAAAATACATGCATAAACTCTATATAGGCCCTTTTGTTGTAAAACGGCAAGATAATACCCATACCCACACCCAACCTGATAGCAGTCTATCTAAAGTACTTTAAGAGAATATTAAGCGTTTCTTAGCAATAAACCTTTAAGCCTTTGCAATACAATACAGAAAGCTCTAGTGAAATATGGGAAGTCCAAACATTTACTGATCTTTGTATCTATCATCAAATGAATAACACATATTATTGGTCGTGTTGTTAGGTGTTCAAGTAGTAAAATTGCTTGCAGATAATTTTTCTACATTAGCAGAGGCCTTATTACTGTATCTAGTTACCTTTCTTCTGCTTATCAACGAATGATTGAAGCTTATAGCCTATGCACTTTGTAATGTATTTACCTTTCTTCTGCTTATCAACGAATGATTGAAGCTTATAGCCTATGCACTTTGTAATGTATTTACTGAAGATTTTATATCTGTTCACTAACCGTAAACTTTGCATTTCTACTCTAATATAAAAAGCCTGTTTGATTACTCAAAACAGACTTTTGTTATTGCTTTAACCAATCATCTTTATTTAGCTTTTGGCTTGAATTTCCTTGGCAACTTTTTGCACATCATCAAGTACTCGTAATAAATTTTCACCCCAAAGTTTTTCAATGTCTTGTGCATTATAACCACGTTTTACCAGCTCTAATGTGACATTAAATGTTTCAGAAGCATCATTCCAGCCATCAATACCACCACCACCATCAAAATCAGAGCTGATCCCGACATGACTAATACCGATACGTTTGACTATGTAATCAATGTGGTCAACGAAATCGCTAACGTTAACTTGTTCAATCGTATCACTGATCGCATCAATCTCCGGTTGTGCTTGTGCGCTAATTGAATCATATAAATCCCAATATTCATCTAACTTATCCGCAGATAATGCTTTTCTCTCTTTTTTAGTTAAAATCTTTGCCCCTTGCGCCAAAGCAAATTTTTGGTAAATATCAAATTTAACTTTGGCAAAGTTTTTAGATTTCTCTCCATCAATATAAGAACGGAATGCTACAGTTTGTACAACTCCTCCATTTTTCTTCAGGGCAAGTAACTCTTCATCATCAAGGTTTCTACTGTGATCATACATTGCTCGACTGGCAGAATGAGAGGCGATAACTGGGGCTTGTGATAATGCCATCATCTGCATATTAGCGGCTTTTGATGGATGAGAAATATCAACCATAATGCCCCACTTATTCATCTCAACAAGCACTTTTTTACCTAAATCACTCAAACCGTTATGAAGCCACTTCTTATCTTTATCACCAGTATTTGAATCACTCAATTGGCTATGACCATTGTGTGCTAATGACATATATCGAGCACCAAGGTCGTAGAATTTTTTTACATTAGTGATATCAGTACCGATAGGGTAACCATTTTCCACACCTATCATCGCGACTTTTTTACCACTTTTTAAAATACGGCGAACGTCATCAGAAGAGAGAGCTAATTCAATTTGATCGGGGGCGATTTCTTTGGTTAAACGATGAATAGAGTTAAATTTATCCATTGCCTTTTTATGTGCATTGGTAAAGCCTACTTCGTTAAGCTCACCTTGACCGGTATAAACAATCAACCATGAAACATCTAACCCACCTTCTTTCATTTTAGGGAGATTAACTTGGCTTTTTAAACGCATGGTATAGTTTTTATCTTCAACAAAATTAGCGTTACTAAAATCATTGTGGGTATCGAGCACGATGGCTTTTTCATGAATAATTTTTGCTTGTTCTTCTACAGATAATTTTGATGTGTCATTGATACAGCCAGATAAAGCAAATGTGGTTAAGGTGATAAGAGAGAATTTAAACGTCATGTGTTGTCCTTATTATTATTTTTCGTTGTCATTTTAATGAGCTTATGATGTTTATTAGATATTTTCAGTAATTTGCGACGAAGTAATTGTTTATAACGATTGTTGGATAAATTTAATTTTAATTAATTTCAACCTTTTCGTAAAAGTAACGTGTTAATAACTCAAGTTTTGGGGAGCGCTTTTATCCAATAAAAGTGAACCCTAACTCACTTTTTAGTGGCATAGTTAATCTGACTACCTAACTAGAGGTGTTATTATTCACCTCATCAAACTTTAGGTGACACTATGACAAAAAGAACCAGGCCCAATTTCACACCAAAATTCAGACTTTAATGTGCTCAATTAGTCCTTGATAAAAATACGCTATTATTGAAGCAGCTCAAGTGATGAATGTAGGTAAATCGTCATTAGTTAAATGGGTTCGTCAATTAAAAATGAACGTAATGGCCTCACGAGTAAAGCAATGCCATTAACACCAGGTCAACTTGAAATTCGTTAACTTAAAAAACGTATTGCTTGTATTAAAGAAGAAAAGGAAATACTAAAAAAGGCTACAACTCTCTTGATGTCGGACTCGCTGGACAGTTCGCAATAATCAAAGCTCTTAGAGGGAGTCATGCTGTTAAACGTTGTTGTGATGTATTTAATATTCATCGCAGCAGCTACAAATATTGGGCAAAACAAGTTAGAAAAATTAAACCTGAAGAGATTAAAGCACTTGTGACGGTAAAAAGTATTTACCTAGAGAGCAATAGCTCCACAGGTGACAGGACAATTTCTGGTATTGCAACGGCAAGAGGTTTTTCGCTAAGTCGTTATGTAGCAACTCGTTTGATGAAAGAATAAAACCTAATGAGTTGCCAGCGTCCGAAGCATAAATACAAGAAAGTAAGAAAAGCGCATGTGGCGACACCTAGTGCCCTTGAACGTCAGTTTGCAGTCTGTCAGTCTGATCAAGTTTGGTGTGGTGATATAACGTTTATTTGGACGGGAATTTATTGGGCTTACCTAGCCGTTGTGATGGACTTATTTACACAAAAGTTAGTGGGTTGGGCAATGTCATATTCGCCAAACACAAGGTTAGCAGCGAAAGCATTGTTGATGGCATTTGAGTCGAGAGGACGACCAAAAGGGATTATGTTCCATTCAGATCAAGGTAGCACATATACGAGCAGGTGTTATCGACAATTATTATGGCGCTATCAGATTGAACAAAGTATGAGTCGTCGAGGAAATTGTTGGTACAACAGCCCCTTGGATAGATTTTTTAAAACTGAATGGATGCCAATAATACGTTATCGCTCATTTATCATTAGGTAATCAAGTGGTGGTTTTATAATGACAAATTGACTGGTAAGAATAAATGGATTGTTCCTTCAATAGGATGTTGCAGAATAAATCTTATTTATACTGTAGGTAATATTAGCTACGTGCCTATGATACTGATAGGGTGCGGATACAGGGTTATAAACCCGCTTAAAATTACATAACACAATAATTAACAATTAGATCGACACTTTTTTTAGGTACTACGGTCTACTATACTTAAAGCAATAAAGAGGATGAAATGATGAATAAATTTATGACAGGTTTATTAAGCCTTGTTGTCGTTTTAATATCAGCGGCACCAACACAAGCGGCGCAAGTTGAAGTTAAGTGGACAAATCCTGACAAGTATTCTGATATTGATGCGGGCCAAGAACATCGTCAACACTTCAAAGACAGAACATTTAAAGCTTTTGAAGAGCATTTTGCTAAAATGGCTGAAGCGCTACCAGAACAACAAAAATTAGTTTTTGATATAACGAACCTAGACTTAGCCGGTGATGTTAATTTTGGTGGTATGAAACGTATTCGTATTATAAAAGATATCTTTTTTCCGCGTATGGAGTTTAGTTACCAATTATTAAATGCCGATAATACTGTGGTTAAAAGCGCAGAGGTTTCATTAAAAGATATGGGTTTTTTAATGAATAACAGTTTTAGATATCGTAATAAATCGTTAAGTTATGAAAAAGATATGCTTGATGACTGGTTTAGAAATACCTTTGAAAATGAGATAATTAAATAGCCTGACTTTTCTAATCAGAGCGGTCTAATCCAAGTTTTTCATTAGCATTGCCAGCAAGGATTGTGCCAGCGAAAATCTATTAGCTATCAGCTTTAAGTGAAAATTGATCAGTAAAGGATAAAATTTCAGGCATAAAAAAACGCAGTAAAGCTGCGTTTTTTGGTTTTACTTCTTGGCTATTTAGCTTTGTTCAAGCTTAGCCAGTACCGTAAATAACTGCTCTATTTTTTTTACAATATCGATCAGTGCCTGCTGATCAGAGGTTTTTTGCCAAAAAACCAAGTCATTGGCTACTTCTTCCACATAAGGCTGAAAAGTATTGGCTGAACATTTAAAGCCAGCGTCAGGGGTAAATATTGCCGCAAAGCCTGCTTGCTTGGCTTCACGTAATGTAGTTAATGTGGCATCTGCCGCCAGTGACTTCTTTAAAATGATCGAAATATTATCGATTAATTGTTTGTGTACCGCTTCGCTCATAATAACTCATCTTCGTTTCGTGTCTTCAATAGCGCTATTATGCCAAATTGATTGGCATTTTGTTAGCTTCTAAGATAATTTCTCTAACAAGTTTTGGCATTAAATTACGGTGAATATTTACATAGCCAATGTTAGGTCAAATTGTTCTTAGGTTTTGTTTGCTGCTCCCGCAATTTCTCTAACCAGCTTTGGCATTAAATTATGGTGATATTTATATGGTCAATGCTAGGTTAGGTTAAATTGATGGGTGTTTTGTTCGCTTCTCCCGCAATTTCTCTAACCAGTTTTGGCATTAAATAGCCGGGTAAAATCGCCATTAGCTGCAAAGTGATTTTTTTTGCCTCTGCTTCTGTGACATCAAAATGAGCAACGCCTTGTACTTTATCAAATAAATGTAAGTAGTAAGGCTGAATACCGACATCAAATAAGCCTTCACTTAATGCTGCTAGCGTGTTGGCGCTGTCATTAATGCCTTTTAACAATACGCTTTGATTAAATAGTGGAATTCTGGCCGCAAGCAAAGGCTCAATAGCTTGTGAAACGTTAGCGTCGATTTCGTTGGCATGATTGATGTGAAAAACAATGACAGGTTTAAGTCTTGTTAAACTTAAGGTTTTAACCAAAGCTGGCGTTATACGCTGTGGAATAACGATGGGCAAACGCGTGTGAATACGTAACCGTGTCACGTGGGGGATTTTTTCAACTTCGGTAATTAACCATTGCAAGTGCTCGTCACTGGCCATTAGGGGATCGCCACCGCTAAAAATCACTTCGTTGATTTCTAAATGCTGCTCAATATAGCTAAGTGCTTGTTGCCACCTTGCTTTATTTGGGCTGTTATCGGCATAAGGAAAGTGGCGGCGAAAACAGTAGCGACAGTTAATCGCACAGCCTGTTTTCACCATCATTAATACCCGATGTTTATATTTATGCAGCAATCCTGGGGCGACGGTGTCATGTTCTTCTAGTGGATCTTCGCTATAGCCGTCAGTTATTGAGAATTCTAGATCTAATGGCATAACCTGTTTTAGAATAGGGTCGTTGATATCGCCTTTTTTAATGCGAGAAATTAAGGGCCGCGGCACACGCACAGGAAATAGTTTACGTGCAGCAAAGTGCTGTTGATAGCTTTCTGGTGAAATTTCGACCAACTCTAACAAGGTTTTTGGGTCGGTAACAACATTTGCCAATTCTTTTTGCCAAGAAGTGTGCAATTTATCGCTGATTTGGGTTATTATTTGCGGCATTTCTATATTCAATTTTTAACCTTTGCGTTTACTGCGTGAACGAACGAGCATAATAATTATGGCTAATTTTAGCACTAACCAGTTCAAAGCTGGACTTAAATTAATGATTGATGGTGAACCTTGTAACATTATCGATAATGAAATTGTAAAGCCAGGTAAAGGGCAAGCATTCAACCGTATTAAAATTCGTAAGTTAATATCTGGCAAAATATTAGAAAAAACCTATAAATCAGGTGAAAGTGTTGAAGGCGCCGATGTGATGGATTCAGAGTTAGGTTATTTATATGCTGATGGTGAGTTTTGGCATTTTATGGATAATGTAACCTTTGAACAAGTGGCGGCAGACGATAAAGCTGTGGGCGATGTCGCTAAGTGGTTAGCGGAAGGTGATATGTGTACCATTACATTTTGGAATGGTAACCCTATTTCAGTCGAGCCACCGAACTTCGTTGAGTTACAAATCACTGAAACTGACCCTGGCCTAAAAGGTGATACCGCAGGCACTGGCGGTAAACCGGCAACACTGGCAACCGGCGCCGTGGTACGTGTACCACTATTTGTCCAAATAGGTGATGTGGTAAAGGTTGATACGCGCAATGGTGACTATGTGTCACGTGCGGGTAAGTCTTAAGTTTTAGCTAGTATTGCCTAATGACAAAAGCCTGCATTTTGCGGGCTTTTTTGTTGCCGAGCCATGATACCCTTGCTTAAATTAATGGCATTTTTCTACCGTGGCAAGGCAAGCGCCTTGACCACAATTTATTACTGGTTCGCCATTATTACTCGTTAACTTACTAAGTGCATTTTGGCGAAAGCACAAAGCATTATAAGTTGAAAATGACCAACTTGCCCCCACATTAAAGGCACGCAATTTTTTTAAGGTTCGCTATGCACTCAGCATTAAAAATATCAGGATTAAAGAAAACCTATAAAGGTGGTTTTCAAGCACTTAAAGGTATTGACCTGACGGTTAAACAAGGTGATTTTTTTGCTTTGCTTGGCCCTAATGGCGCCGGTAAATCGACCACTATCGGTATTATTATGTCATTAGTAAATAAAACGGCAGGTAAAGTTGTTGTTTTTGGGCATGATATTGATCAAGAACTTGAAACAGCGAAAAGCTTTATTGGTGTAGTACCGCAAGAGTTTAACTTCAATCAATTCGAGTCGTTAATGAAAATCTTGGTTAACCAAGCAGGTTACTACGGTGTAGAGCGTAAACTAGCGGTTCAGCGAGCTGAGAAATATTTAAAAAAATTAGACTTATGGGATAAACGTAATGACTCGGCCCGTATGCTTTCAGGTGGCATGAAGCGTCGGTTAATGATTGCTCGAGCATTAATGCATGAACCACAAATGCTGATACTTGACGAACCTACTGCCGGTGTAGATATTGAACTACGCCGCTCAATGTGGGAGTTTTTACGTGAGCTTAATCAGCAAGGCATTACTATTATTTTAACCACACATTATTTGGAAGAAGCGGAGATGCTTTGCCGAAATATTGCCATTATAGACTCAGGTATTATCGTTGAAAATACCGATATGAAATCCTTATTAGCTAAATTAGATGTAGAAACCTTTGTTTTTGATTTAAAGCCAAATAGTGTGCCGACAGCCTTGGCAGATTTTAGCTCTAGAGTGATTGATGATCACACCTTAGAAGTGGACGTTAAAAAAAATCAAACCATTAATGCTGTGTTTATTGATCTCAATAAACAAGGTATTGAAGTATTAAGTATGCGCAATAAAAGTAATCGCCTAGAAGAGTTATTTGTTGGTCTAGTCGGTAGCGGTCAAGCAGCGAGCGAAAGCGCGGTTAAGGAATAAATATTATGGCATCATCTAGAAATATCATTGCGCTTAAGAGTATTCTGCACAAAGAAATACACCGCTTTATGCGTATTTGGGTGCAAACCTTGGTTCCACCGGCGATTACCATTAGTTTGTATTTTGTTATCTTTGGCTCGTTAATTGGCTCGCGCATTGGTGAAATGGGTGGCTTTGATTATATGTCATTCATTGTGCCCGGTTTGATTATGATGAGTGTTATTACCAACTCATATTCTAATGTCGCCTCGTCATTTTTCAGTGCCAAGTGGCAACGCAATGTCGAAGAAATGCTAGTGGCACCTGTACCTAATTGGGTGATTGTTGCTGGCTATGTGGGCGGCGGAATGGCACGAGGTATGTTAGTAGGCAGTATAGTGACGCTAGTATCTATGTTTTTTGTTGATATACAAATACATAACATGTGGGTGATTATTACCACCGTGGCACTTACCTCAGCTACCTTTGCTCTAGGAGGATTAATTAACGCCATTTTTGCCGGTAGTTTTGACGATATATCTATTATCCCCACTTTTATATTAACGCCACTGACCTATTTGGGTGGGGTGTTTTATTCGATCAGTTTGTTACCTGATTTTTGGCAAGGTGTTTCACAAATTAATCCGATTGTGTATATGGTCAGTGCTTTTAGATATGGTTTTTTAGGTATTTCTGATGTGAGTTTGGCCTTGTCATTTTCGGTGTTAGGCGTGCTTATTGTGAGTTTGTACACTATTGCTATGGTGTTAATTACTAAAGGTATTGGCTTAAGAAGTTAAGCTTAACCACTAGCTAATAAATTGAAATTTATAGGTAAAAAGTAATGAGCAATACAGAAATAATTGGTGACTCAAGAATGATTGAAACTAACCAACCCGATATGCATGAAAAGTTGGTTGATATCGTTCATAAGCATATTGAGCATCCATCACGAAAGCCAATACAAGCACACACTCAGCAAGCATTTGATGAAATTAATGCTATTGTGCTCGCATTTTCGGGCGAAGTTATTCTTGATTCCTGTTGTGGTGTTGGCCAAAGTACGCGCTTATTAGCCAAGCAAAATCCGGATGCCTTAGTCATAGGGGTAGATAAATCTGCCCATAGAATTAACCGTAATGTAGATGAAGTTGAGCATGATGACGGTCAAGGGAAAGTACAGAATTATCATTTGATCCGCGCTGATTTAAATGACTTTTATCGTCTTGTTGTGACAGCTAACTGGCAAATAAGTCAGCATTATATTTTATATCCAAACCCTTGGCCAAAAGCTAAGCATGTGCAGAGACGCTGGCACGGTAGTGCTGTTTTTCCACAAATTATTGCTGTGGGGCAAGAAATTATTTTACGCAGTAACTGGCGACTTTATTTAGAAGAGTTTCAACTAGCAGCGAGTATATTTTCTTTGCAAGGGGATATATCTGCGATTAATGATGCTGAGCCGTTAACGCCATTTGAAGCAAAGTATCAAGCGAGTGGACAGCAATGTTGGCAATTGCGTATTTTTAAGTAATGACAGCAGTAAGCTAAAAACAAAAAATTGGTTAAATTAACAAATTTTTAGCCAATTTATTGCGTTTGAATATTCATTTTTAAGCTGCTTTTATTTTTTTTATTATATATTTCATTTAGTTATGTTTTTGGCCTGAATGTTGATATTACTTTACTATATCAACTTGTAATTTAGGATGAATAACATGACAAACAATATTAAAAAAACCGTTTTTATGCTGGCGTTAAGCAGCTTGGCAATTGTTGAACTGGCTTTGGTTTATATAGCAACTTTAGTCGGTTAAGCATGATTTTAGCTAAGTATTACTGCTAAATTCAGGCGAGTTAAATTGAGCTTTATTTGGCTTAATCTTAGGTTTAAAACTCAATTTTGATTGAAAAAACGAGACTTTTGCTTCATTTTTTATTAGAGTGCCGCTCATATACAAACATCAACTTACTTAAGTTAAGTCGTTAATAGTGAATAAATATGACGGTGAATAAACGCGCGGCAAAAGCGTCTGAAGAGTCTTTACTGCGCATTTTTACCATTCCTGTTGCACCTGATTCTACATTAGGTCGAATAGAGAATGAGATATCGCAAAATTTGGCAGGCTTCCTTGGCGCACATATAGCGGCAACAGAGCAAGCGTTGAGCGAAATTGAAAAAGACTTTGCTGATTCGCAGATCCCTGAAGAGCCTGCTTTTGTTTCTGATCACATGCAGCACTTGCTTGACAACTTGGTGTCTCAGTCTGTGCATACCTCAAGTCCAAGTTTTATTGGCCATATGACCTCGGCACTGCCTTACTTTATTTTGCCGTTGTCAAAGTTGATGGTGGGCTTAAATCAAAACTTAGTCAAAATTGAGACCTCTAAAGCCTTTACCCCGATGGAACGGCAAGTTCTCGGCATGATGCATCGCTTAGTTTATCAAGACGAAGCACCATTTTATCAACAGTGGATGCACAGTGCGAATCATTCGTTAGGCGCATTTTGCTCAGGTGGCACTGTTGCTAATTTAACGGCACTTTGGGTTGCGCGTAATAATTTACTAAAACCCGATGGTGATTTTAACGGTGTAGCACGTGAGGGCTTGTTTAAAGCGCTTAAACACTACCAGTATGATGGCTTAGCTATTTTAGTCTCGGCTCGTGGTCATTACTCACTGAAAAAATCAGCCGATATATTGGGCATAGGCCAAGACAGCGTTATTGCTATTCCAACCGATGAAAATAATAAAATTGACTGCCAATTGCTAGCTGCTAAATGTCAGCAATTAGCCAGTGAAAATATTCATGTGCTCAGTATTGTTGGTGTCGCTGGGACAACTGAAACTGGTAATGTAGACCCGCTTGATAAAATGGCCACTATTGCCCAACGTTATGGCGCGCATTTTCATGTTGATGCCGCCTGGGGTGGAGCCACTTTATTATCAAATAAATATCGACCCTTATTAAAAGGTATTGAGTTAGCTGACTCGGTGACTATCGATGCACACAAACAAATGTATGTGCCGATGGGCGCTGGGCTAGTGGTGTTTAAAAATCCGGCCTCGGTGGCAGCGATTGAACATCATGCTGAGTACATTTTACGTAAAGGATCGAAAGATTTAGGTAGTCATACTTTGGAAGGATCGCGCCCAGGTATGGCAATGCTGGTATATTCTGCGCTGCACGTGATTAGTCGCCCTGGCTATGAAATGCTGATTAATCACAGTATTGAAAAAGCACATTATTTTGCTGATCTAATAGCGCAGGATCCTGATTTTGAACTGATCACTAAACCTGAGTTATGCTTATTAACTTATCGCTACAATCCTGCCATTGTACAAAAATTGTTGGCGTATGCAGATGATATTGAGCAAGAAAACATTAATGAATTACTCGATAAACTGATTAAGTTTATTCAAAAACGCCAACGTGAAAATGGTAAATCTTTTGTTTCTCGTACTCGCATTGAAGTGAAAAAATATCAAGGGCGTAAAACCTTAGTTTTTCGTGTGGTATTAGCCAATCCATTGACCTCAAAAACGATTCTTCAAGATGTTTTAGCTGAGCAAAAAACCTTGGCACAAGAAAGTAAAAGCTTTTTGCCATTGTTACTGGCAATGACCTGAATATTTTCATCAGCAAATAAAAAAGCGACTACCCTGAGTAGTCGCTTTAATTTTTACTACGTTATGAATGTATACATTCATAAATCTATACATTCATAAAGCTATCTAGTCATAAAATAACTTAAGCTAATGTTACTTGTAGGTTATCAATTAACCGTGCTTTACCACAATGGGCGGCCGCAAGAATCACTAGTTTTTTGTCGTCTTTGTTTGCGGGTTGTAAAGTACGTGCATGACAAATATGAATATAATCAGTTTTCATGCCAGCCATATTGATATTACTGGCCGCTTTTTGCGCTAAGCCAACAAAGTCATCGTTGCCTCGTATTGCTTGAGCAAGCCACTTAAGGTTTTGACTTAAGGCGGGCGCTATGTTTTTTTCTTCTTTGTTGAGATAATTATTACGTGAGCTTAACGCTAAACCTGAGGCTTCTCGCACGGTTTCAACGGCTATTATCTCAATCGGCATAGATAAGTCTTCCACCATGGTTTGAATAACTTGCACTTGTTGATAGTCTTTTAAGCCAAAGCAGGCAATATCGGGTTGCACTAAATTAAACAATTTACAGACAACTGTTGTTACACCACGAAAATGTCCAGGGCGACTTTCACCACAATAGTGTTGAGAAACATTCGGTACTTCAACATAACTTTGTTGGTCTAACCCCTTGGGATAAATAATCGCAGGCGTTGGCGTAAATAATAAGTCGCAACCTGCGGTAAGTAATTTCTCTTGATCCGCCGCCATAGTGCGAGGATAATTACCGATATCTTCATTAGCGCCAAATTGCATTGGGTTAACAAAAATGCTGGCAACCACTTTATCAGCAGCCAATTTGGCTTTTTCTACTAAGGCAATATGCCCTTTATGTAAGTTGCCCATAGTGGGTACAAAAGCAATTTTAAGACCTTGTTGGCGCCAAAGATTAATTTCGCCACGTAAATTCGAAATTTGTTCAATTGTTTGCATGCTGATTCTACTTTCTACTCGCTGTTGAAGGCTTAAGCTCTAATGACGATGGCTGTTATAAGTAACAGATTCATTAATTGCTCACCTTCTTATGGTCTATATAATATACTGCGTCTTTGTGTCATCAGAGTTGTTGGCTAGGTGAATATGTGCTCAGGGCCTGGAAAGTTGCCTTTGCTGACTTCGTCAATATACAGCTCTACTGCCGTTTTTATATCGCCAGTATCGATTAAAAAGTTACGTGAAAACTTAGGCATATAACTACATGAGATGCCTAAGGCGTCATGCATCACTAAAATTTGTCCATCGGTATCTTTACCTGCCCCTATACCTATGGTCGGTATTGATACAGCTTCGGTAATGGCTTTACCTAGACCACTTGGAATGCACTCTAGCACTAATAACTGTGCACCAGCGGCCTGCAATGCTTTAGCGTTTTCAATCATCTCTAGGGCTTTGTCGCTTTCTCTACCTTGTACTTTAAAGCCACCAAAGACGTTAACCGACTGTGGTGTTAAGCCTAAATGGGCACAAACGGGGATACCGCGCTCAACTAAGCCTTTAATGGTTGCTTCTAACCAGTAGCCACCTTCTATTTTTACCATGCTGGCACCGGCTTGCATTAGCTTAGCGGCGTTTATATAGGCTTGTTCGGTAGTCGCGTAACTCATAAATGGCATGTCAGCGATAATAAGGCTGTTTTCCACACCACGTTTTACACAAAGTGTATGATAAGCCATATGTTCGATTTCAACGGGTAGGGTATCGTCATGGCCTTGTAAAACCATACCTAGTGAGTCACCGATCAATATTGCGTGAATACCTGCTTGATCGAATATTTTCGCGAAACTGGCATCATAGGCGGTAATAGTGGTAATTTTTTCACCTTGCTGTTTCATTTTTTGCAAGGTGGCGGTGGTTATTCTGGCCATAGTATTTCCGTTGGTTATGATGCAGCATTAATTTTCGCTACTTTTAGAGCTGTTATTCTAACTTAACTTACTGTGAATTTTTAGTCCATTTTTATTAATCTGGTCAGCCAGTTCCTGAATATTATCACCATCAGGTAAAATTATGTCAGGTGCTATTTCTGCCAGCGGTAGTAGCACAAATTCTCGTTTTTTTAAGCCATAGTGCGGAATGGTTAAGCGTTCAGTACTTATAACTTGCTGGGCAAATAACAGTATGTCTAAATCCAGCACCCTAGCCCCCCAACGATTATCCTTGCGAACACGACCGGCATTTTGTTCAATATGTTGTAGTTGATCAAGTAATGCAATGGCACTTAAGCTTGTTTCAATGGCGACCACAGCATTCATGTAATCAGGTTGATCTTGTGGTCCCATTGGGCGACTAAAATATAATGAAGACACTTGGCTAACTTGACAGTTTTCTAATTGCGCTAGTTTATCTAACGCAGAAGATATTTGTGCTTGCGGATCAGCTAAATTACTGCCTAAACCAATATAGGCTAAAGCCATTAGGCTTCGCCACTAGTGCTTTTTACCCGAGGTTTTTTGCGCTTACGTGTGCTGCGTCGAGGACCATTTTTACTGGGTACAATACTTTTTATCATCACTTGTTGTGTCTCGGCATTAGCTTCTTGAAAGTCTCCCCACCATTTAGCGAGTTCTTGCAGAGAACCTGGCTCGCTTTGACTAATGTTTGGCTGTTCAATTTCAGCACGCAGTAATAAAAAGTCATAACCGGCTCTAAACTTGGGGTGTTCAAGTGCTTTAAATGCGCGTTTACCATCTCGGCGAACTAATTTTTCTTGTAAAATCCAAATGTCTTTCATCACGGCTTGAAAACGCTTGGGTATAGCAATACTGCGCTGTTGCTCTGACATCACTTCACTTAATGCGCCAAAAAATGCATCTTGTGGTGTTAGTTGGGTTTCACGATTTAATCTTTGTATTTGCTCTTGCATCGGATACCAAAGCATAGCTGCAAATAAAAATGCGGGGGTAACACGTTGGTCATTATTAACTCTATGATCCGTGTTTTTCATCGCCAAACTGATAAAGTCAGCTAAATAAACTTGAGACTTTTGATTCAGTTGTTGATCAACTGCAGGGAAGAAGTACTGAAATAAACTGTAATCACGCAGCAGTTCAAAGTTTGCCAACGCTTTGCCAGACATAAACAGCTTTAAAAACTCTTCAAACAAACGCGCAGGTGGAATATTAGCCATCAGTGGCGCAAGCGTTTTTATCGGCGCTTTGGTGTCAGGATGAATTTCCATATCTAATTTTGTCGCAAAACGGATAGCGCGTAACATTCTAACGGGGTCTTCACGGTAGCGTGTTTCAGGGTCACCAATTAAGCGAATTTGTTTGGCGTAAACATCAGCGACACCATTGGCAAAGTCATAAACCTTAAAGTCTTTGGCTGAGTAATAAAGTGCATTAATGGTAAAGTCACGACGTTCGGCGTCTTCTTCAATACTGCCATAAATATTGTCACGCAATAACATGCCGTCTTCATTTTGCTTTGAGGTTTTTTGACAACTTTTTTCTTCATCGCTATCGTGATGACCCCTAAAGGTCGCTACTTCAATAATTTCACGACCAAAAACAATATGTGCAAGACGAAAGCGACGACCAATAAGTCGACAATTACGAAACAATTCTTTAATTTGCTCAGGAGTTGCATTGGTGGCAATATCAAAATCTTTGGGTTCAAAACCTAAGATAATATCGCGAACACCACCGCCCACTAAGTAAGCGTCATAGCCGCCTTTATTTAAGCGATATAATACCTTTAAGGCATTATGACTAATGTGTTTTCTAGATACAGGGTGCTGATCACGTGAAAGTATAATGGGTTGTTCAAATGATGGCTGCTTAGAATTTTTTTTTCGTGCTTTTCCGAGTACTTTTTTACACAAATTGATCACGCTTTTGATAATGGTGGACCCCAGTTTTATCGATAAATTTACCGCGCAATGATATAACAGTGTAAAGGAAAAGAGAATGGAAACAGTGTGAAAAGTCGGCGTTAATTGTACTTATAAAACTATTTCTTGTGATTTTGGTACTTGAGTGATCGACCAGTGGGCGATTGCCCAAGTTAAAAGCTCAGTCACATTGGCTTGTTGTAATTGTTTCGGTGGCTGTTGACCCAAAAACTTTAAGGCGGCAAATAGTGAAGGCACTGGGTTTTTTTGATCAATTTCAGGGGCGTGATTTTGCTTACTGAGTTTAAAACCTTGCGGAGTTACTGCCAAGGGAAAATGACCAAACTTAGGGGCATTATGCTGTAAAATTTGATAAAAACTTAATTGCCTTGCTGTGGGTTCAATTAAATCACAACCACGGATAACATGGGTAATACCTTGATAGATATCGTCAACAACAACCGCTAATTGATAGGCAAATAGACCATCTTTTCTTAAGACAATAAAGTCTTCTTGAGCCAGTTTAGCGCTGCAGGTTACTGAGTGTTGAATAAGGTCGTGATAGTGTGAGATACCTATAGTGTTAATCACACGAATAGCACTACCATTTACCGGTTGTGATAAGCGTCGACAATGGCCTTGGTAGATTCCGCCCGTGGCTTTAATTTGGGCTCGAGTACAGTGGCAATAATAACTGAGTTTTTGTTGGGCTAATGCGGATAATACTTCACGATAAAGGTTACTTTGTTGGCTTTGGTAAAGGACATCTTCATCCCAGTGCAAACCATAATTTTCCAGTGTTTTTAATATTTCAGCACTGGCACCAGCCTTTTCTCTAGGTGGATCAATATCTTCAATTCTTACTAGCCATTGGCCGTGATTATGCTTGGCATCTAGATAACTGGCTAGTGCAGCAATTAATGAACCGAAATGTAATAAGCCGGAAGGCGAAGGGGCAAAGCGGCCCCGATAGTTACTGGCAGTATCGGGTCGCAAAGATTGGCTGATAGCTAACAACGTTGAGGGCTTTTAACCTGCGAGTTGACGTTCTTTGATTTCTTGTAATGTTTTACATTCAATGCAAAGATCAGCTGTTGGGCGGGCTTCTAAACGGCGAATGCCAATTTCAATGCCACAAGAGTCACAAAAACCAAAATCATCATCTTCGATAAGTTGTAAGGTTTTCTCAATTTTCTTGATTAGTTTACGTTCACGGTCGCGTGTACGTAATTCAAGACTGAACTCTTCTTCTTGGGCCGCACGGTCAACAGGATCAGGAAAATTTGCTGCTTCATCCTGCATATGCGATACGGTACGATCAACTTCTTGGCGAAGTTGTACACGCCATGCATCTAGAATTTTTTTGAAATGTTCTAGTTGCGCGGCATTCATGTATTCTTCTTTAGGCTTCTCAACGTAAGGGTTGACACCTGCTAATGCTAAAATACCTAATGTTTTCTGTGCTGGCATGCTAATTCTCCTAGCCCTAAATCGATGAATATTGGTTACGTCATGTAACTTCATCGCTTGGTTGCAACGGCCAATTCATACAGGCCAAAATATTCCACATATATTGTGCTAGCTTGTATAAAATTCAAGGCTTAATTGATAAATAATCAGGATAAAATATAAAGTTTTTTTAAAATATTACAGCTGTTTAAATTTTAACCAAGATGACAATAAAATTTGAGCAAGCCCTTTTAGCAAGTTTTTAACCCTCTCGTCAATCATTATTGTTGCTATTTCTTTGTTATCACTCAAGTGTGACCGGTACTTTGTTGGCTAAAGTCATAGTGAAATTATGTTTTTCTTTTTGAAAAGTAGCTTTGTAAGCTATAATTTCAACGCCTCGTTGGCTTGCTTCACGCAGCAGTTCTGCGTATTTAGCATCAATATGTGCTGCAGGCTTCACATCTTTTATGCCTGAATGTAATACAGCAAATAAAAGAACGGCTCTGTGGCCGTTTTCCACCATGGCCATTAACTCGCGTAAATGTTTTTGCCCTCGCAAAGTCACCGCATCTGGAAAATAGCCCTGATTTTTTACTAATAAAGTCACGCTTTTGACTTCGATGAAAGTCTCTTGGCCACTTTCATCAGTCAGGTGAAAATCTATTTTACTATTTTCGTCACCATATTTAACTTCACGCTTTAATGCTTTAAAATCCTGCAGTTCAGTAATGGTACCATTTATAATGGCTTGTTCTGCCAGTTGATTCGCCCGCAATGTATTGACACAAATAAAATGATTTTCTTGGGTCTGTGTTAACTCCCAGCTAAAGGGGTATTTGCGTTTGGCGTTGTCTGAGGTGCTAAACCAAACAGTATCATTAGGCACCGCACAGCCACTCATCGCACCGGTATTGGCAACATGAATGGTACAATCGCTACCATCTTCTAAGGTGATATCTGCCAAGAAACGTTTATAACGTTTAATTATAGTCGCTTTTGTTAAATTAATTTTCATTACATATTTTCATTACATATTATTAGTCATCAGGCTTCTTGCATGTTACGTGATGAGTCGTTGAACTGCTAATTTCTCTCAACAGGCTTTACTGTCTTTATAGCTTAGGAAAAAAAATGACTAAGGGATAAAACACAGTTTTACGAACATAAAACTGTGTTTTCGTATTTAATCTTTCAGTAAGCCATAGAAGAGAAAATCTATATTGCTCTCTAACAAATCATGTGCAAAATTTCGTAACAACTATTGCTATAATTTTTTTACACCAGTTTAACAACAAGGTATTTACAAGGCTTAATGCCATTACTTGGCTTTACCCTAAAGCAGATAAAAAAAGCAGTTTGATAAATCAGTTGCAAAGGTTAACTATTTGCCGTTATGTTGCCGGTATGGCGCAACGGGTATAGACTATTAGCTTAACATTAAATGCAAAGGCGATAACATGACCACAGCTAATTCTGCTTCAGTATCAATAACCTTGACCACTAGTAATAACGCACAAGGTTGGCAGCAAGATAAAACCCTACAAATTACCCATGATAATATTGCCATTTACTTACCTCAAGACGCACCCCATCGCTTACGAAAAATTCAAATGGCTGCGCGTAAAATAGAAAAATTAGATATTGCGCATGCATCGCTTCAGGGCGATGCATGGGATGAAGCGAGTCAGTGGGCTTTTGCGCTTGGATTTAGTTGTGTTAACAAACTAGAGAATATCAATTTTTGCGGTGAGCCAGCGTTAATTGAACGTTTGCACAATAAGCTCGCTGTTTATGCTTGGAGTCGCGACTTAACTAACCAAACGCCGGCTGAACTTTACCCGTTAAAGCTGGCACAATTAACGTCAGACTATATTAAAAACCTCGCCCCTAAACATGTCTCTACTCGTCTGATTCAAGGTGAAGAACTCAAAGCGCAACAATGGATGGGTATCTACAATGTAGGTAAAGGTAGTGTTAATAAGCCATGTTTGCTTGAGCTTGATTTTAATCCGAGTGCTGATGAAAATGCGGCAGTTACGGCTTGTTTAGTGGGTAAAGGTATTACCTTTGACAGTGGTGGTTATAGTCTTAAAAGCAATGTTGGTATGTTTGATATGAAGTGTGACATGGGCGGTGCAGCTGTTGTGGCTGGTGCTTTGGCATTGGCTATCAAACAAGGGTTGAACCAAAGGGTTAAGTTATACCTATGCTGTGCAGAAAATATGATCAGCAGCAATGCCTATAAACTTGGCGACATTATTACCTATAAAAATGGCGTGACTTGTGAAGTGGCTAATACCGATGCGGAAGGCCGTCTTGTACTAGCTGATGGTTTAATGGCTGCTAGTGAAACGGGTGCGCCAATGATTATTGATGCGGCCACCTTAACCGGTGCTGCTGTGATGGCAACTGGCGGTGATTACTCTGCTTTATTCGCGCTTGATGATAACGTGGCGGTAAAAGCACAAGCATCAGCAAAAGCAACCGGTGAAGCATTATGGCAGTTTCCTTTAGAGTCTTGGCACCAAGATAAATGCCAGTCAGCATTTGCTGATACAGCTAATAGCCGCACAGCAAAAGGTGGTGGGGCTGGTGGGGCGAGTAATGCCGCAGGATTTTTATCACGCTTTGTCGATAACGACGGTGCTGGTTGGTTACATTTTGATTTAGCTGGCGCTTATAATGGTGCTGAGTCTAACTTATGGGCTGCAGGTGCAACAGGTCTTGGTATTGCTACGATTGCTGACTTGATAACTAACCATTAATTTTTAAGGCAGGCTTTGACTAGGTTAAGTGTTAGTTACTTGCTTCACTAATAGCGAGCAAAGCGTTCGTCACTAAGCAAATCATATTTACTCAGCTTTTTATGGTCTTTTAAAGCCTTAATTTAAGAGGTGAAGGTCGTGCTAGAAAAGATATTTTCTAGCACTTTTTGTATCTGTTAACGATCGCTTTAAGGGCGCGATATGGGTGAGGACTGTTAACTATTTAATGCGCTTTAGTGTTGTTGTAAATACTCTTCTAACCAAGATTTTGCATTGTCTATATCACTAAAGACATAAAAGGTAATATTACAGGCTTGGTAAATCCGTCCTAGCTGTAACTGCTGAATATCAGCAGTGCTGCTGTCAATTAATACACTCGCATTGGCGATTAAGCCATGTTTTACGCGGTATTTATTGACCTTGATTAAGGCCTCTTCCGCTTCAGGTGAAAAAACACTATTGCCATAAAAAGTAATTAATAAGCCCCAAGGTTTGCCTGAAAACTGTTCACAAGCACCATACATATCATTAATATATTTTTCGGTCACGTGCGCATTAAATGGGCCAAAAGCCTCTACTTGTAAAATGTTCGAGCGCGATGCTATTGAATACTTATCTTCTACTATTGTTTCCATTGTGCAAACTTCATTTCAACCAGAGGGTGAACAGTGATAACACTATTATACGCACTTGCCAAGTAAGCATGTTTTCGAAAATTTGCCAATTTAAATCTCCTTAAAAATCAAGGCTAAAAATTTATTTTCCATGTTTGAACTGGCTCGTATCTAACACCTAGGGCGGTCGAGTATGAATGATATAAGCTAAAGCTAGTGATACTCAGTTGTTGTGTAAATACGGTTTTTTGAAGGCTTTTACATAGTGCTGGTAATGGAGCTTTTGCTTTACGATAAAGGCTTAGGTGCGGTTGGTAGCTACTATTTTCAAGCGCAATATTACTGTTCAGGCTTAGCTCAACCACAGTGCGCTGTAAATATATTAACCAGTCAGGACAGCTTGCGGGCATCAGGTGTAATACCTGCGCATTTTTAAAATAACCTAGCTGTGACAACACGACAGATGAGGCCTTGTTTTGTTGTATAAGAGGTTTTAGGCGCTGTTGCATCAAACCATGCTGTTGGCTAATTAATTGCGCTACACTCGCTTGTTGTTGCGGGGTGATAAAACCTAAAAAGGCCAAAGTAATATGAAAGTTTTGCCTGTTGATAGGTTTAAATGGCAAGGGTAAATGTTGCTCGCGCCAATGGGCAATTTTTACTTTATCTGTGTATACAATATCTAAGGCAATAAACATGCGTTTTTTCATCAATATTTCCATTTTAGCGACTTAAGAGCATGACAGTAAAGCTTCTACTCATCTCATTAACCTTGTGACCATGCTTGGATATTCCACGATTGAACGGACATTAAGCATAAGTACTGTAGAGTTTATTCGCTATATATTTTGTATGGTTACTATATTCAGGTTGCTGAAATAATAGTAGGAAGTCGCCGCTGCTCTTCATATTAATAAAGCCTATTTGCTTTTCTGTGATTTGATTGATCCGTTAAATCTTTTCAGAACAGCTCTACATTCTTCTTTGTCTTTCATTGAGCCGGTATTACAGGTAGATTTTTGAGTATCGTTACCTATTTCAAAGTTACGCTGAACACCATGATGGATATATGATTACAAGAAAAACATTCCACCCAAGCAGTTGATAATGTTGACTTTTTATTTCATAATGTTAATTGGTATACTTTAAGCAAGGAGTCGAGCTTAGCTAAAATCATATAGCTAACTTGTTGACTACACTTGGTGAAATTATTAGACACTATATTGATAAAACGCCTAAAATTATATTCAACACGTGAAGAAGCAAAAGGAGAGATATTTAATTTTATAGAAATGTTCTACAATCCTAAAAAGTGTCACTCTCATACGGATAGTATTTCACCTACTAAATGTGAGAAAACATATTTTTCTGAGTTAAAAACTCTCTAGTGAAATATGGAAAGTCCAAGTTTAACCAAAGATAAATAGCATAATCAAAAGTAACAAATTAACGCACAGTAGATGCGCTAACTTGTTGACTTCATCTAAGTGATAACAACTTATCAGTCAATTACTGCGACGCTAATTGATGCGTTTTATCATTTATATTTTTATACCTATAATAAATCCAAGTCATTAAAATATAAAAAGTAGAGTCCATAAAATTAACCTTCCAATTAATAAAATATTAGCCGACCTTTTACAAGAGTTAAAAAATAACCAGAGTGTGGTGTTGCAGGCAGAACCCGGGGCAGGTAAATCTACTGCCGTTCCGCTTGAATTATTAAAAGCTGACTTTTTGAATGGTCAGCGAATTATCATGCTTGAGCCTAGACGAATGGCAGCAAGGTCAATTGCTAATTACTTAGCTAAGTGCCTGGGTGAAAAGGTTGGTGAGACTGTTGGTTATCAAGTAAAAAATGACAAAAAAATATCAGCTGCCACAAGACTTGAAATCCTAACCGAAGGAGTACTGACTAGGCGACTTCAATCAAACCCTGAATTATCAGGTGTTGGCCTTATAATATTTGATGAGTTTCATGAGCGGTCCATTAATACTGATTTGTCACTTATGTTATCTCTCGAAATTCAACAGGTCATTCGTGAAGATCTTCGACTTTTAGTGATGTCTGCGACATTAGATACAAACTTAGTATCAAAATATCTCGGTGACGCACCTGTGATGTTATGTAAAGGAAGAGCATATCCAGTTAGCGTTTTTCATCAAAAAACAGATAAAAAACAGTTGGCGTTGAATGTCTGTAAAGCAATATTTAATGTCATTGAAGATGAGGGAGATATTCTTATATTCCTCCCTGGCGTTGCTGACATAAAAAGGTGTATTTCACATGCTGGTACAGTATTTTCAGAGCACAATAAACTTAAACTGGTGTCATTACATGGTTCATTACCTCTGGAAGAGCAGGAAAAGGCGATAGCATTAGCACCACCAGGCGTTAGGAAAATTATTTTCACAACCAATATCGCAGAAACCAGTTTAACTATCGAAGGTATTACCTGTGTCATTGATTCAGGTCTGGAAAAGAAACTTATTTTCAACCCGTCAAGTGGCATGTCAAAGCTGACGACAACTCATATATCAAAAGCGTCAGCCGAGCAACGTAAGGGCCGAGCAGGTAGGTTATCTGCAGGGAAATGTTTAAGGTTATGGAGTGAAACCGAACATATATCGCTAAAAGACTACCAAGAAGAAGAAATTTTGAATGCAGATTTAGCTGATGCCGTGATAGAGCTAGCAAGCGCTGGACATTCGAATTATGAGGAAATAAATTGGTTAACACCGCCCCCAAAAGCTCATTATGACTCAACTCAAGATTTACTGGTAAAATTAGGTATGCTTGAGAAATCAGGAAAAATCACAAGGCTTGGAAAACAAGCAAGTACTCTGCCTATCCACCCAAGGCTAGCTAAGATGATGTTGGCAGCGAATGGCAACCAAGAGCGTGAAATTGCTTGTAATATTGCAGCTCTCTTGTCAGAACGAGATATATTGCAAGGGAGTGATAGTGCAGATTTTTTGATGAGATTACAGGTTATTATTGAGAACGCGACGGGTCATGTTAATAAAGCCTATGTAAATAGAAATACGTTAAAAACGGTAGTTAAAGATGTTCAGACATTACAGTCATCTATAAAACATAAAAAAAGCAAAGTAGATATCTCAGGTATTTCAGACATCGCAGCATATTTGTTGCTTCTAGCATTTCCGGAAAGATTGGCTAAAAGACGTTCAGCTAATAGCAATAAATATCAACTAGCCAATGGCAAGGGGGTCTTTCTCGCAGAAGATGATCCTCTTATTAATAATGAGTACTTAGTGGTTAATGATTGCGATGCGCAAAAAAAAGAAGGTCGAGTTTTTAGTGCTATTACTTTTAATAAACATATTTTATCTGAAAAATTTTCTCAGGAAATTTCAGAACAAATAGAATATGAGTTAGCAGCAAACAATAGCCGTGTATACGCAAGGGTATTGAAAAAATATGGCAGTTTAATCATCGAAGAAACAAGAAGTAACGATGTTCCTACTGAATTCATATTAGACAGTATTAAATCTCTGGTAAAGACAGATGCTAGAAACATATTAAGCTGGACTCAAGAGTGCGATGATTGGATGAAAAGGGTGATATGGCTTGGTGGTAAAGTGAAAGGCTTTCCCGTGTTATCAGAGACTTTAATCATGAACACGTCTGAAAACTGGTTATTACCGTATGTTTCAAATATTAAAAAAATATCGGATTTAAAACGAGTGAAAATATTACCCCTATTATCATCATTATTAACATATGAAGAGTCAAAAGTACTTGAGAAAGAAGCTCCCGTAATTTATACAACACCGAGTAACAAAAAGGTTTCAATCATTTACGACAAAAATTCAGAGCCAACAGTGGCTGTCGTATTACAAGAATTGTTTGGTGAGCTTAAATCTCCAATGTTGGCAGATAATAGTATTGCACTACGATTTGAATTGTTATCACCAGCGAGAAGACCAATACAAATAACGAGTGATTTAGCCAACTTTTGGGGTGGCTCATATATCGAAGTTGCAAAAGACATGCGAGCTAAGTATCCCCGCCATAGGTGGCCGATTGATCCCTTTTCTGAACAAGCAGGTAGCTCTAGAAAAAAACGAATTACATAAGCGTCTATATCAAATAATAATTTTTGAGATCTCAACGTGCTAATGCGTTAGCGCTAGGTTAACTAAATAAGTCATGACTGTATTTTCACTAAACGTTTTTAAGCCGCTTTATTATCGCGTGTCTACTTGAAATAGGCATTTTTATAACCATCTTTAGTATAAGATTACCCTACTGGAAAGCCACTGTGAGCGACAACAGCCAAACCATTAATCAGCCTATTTCAGATCATAGCTCCGCAAAAAAAAAGCCTAAAGCATTCAGCAGCCTGTTACCTATTTTCGCCTTTATAAAACCATATAAGCTAATGTTAGCCTCGGCCTTATTGGCTTTATTAATCACTGCAGCGGTCAACTTGTCTTTAGGACAAGGGGTAAAGTTTGTTATTGATAACGGTTTTATTGCGGGTTCAGTTGAACAATTGCAATCGGCTATTTTAGGCTTAATCGGCTTAATTAGTTTGCTGGCTGTTGGCACTTTTAGTCGTTTTTACTTAATGTCTTGGTTAGGTGAACGGGTCAGTGCTGATATGCGCAAAGCGGTGTTTAATCGCATTGTTACTTTGCATCCGAGCTATTTTGAAGAAAACCGCAGTGGTGAGCTAATGTCGCGCTTAACCACTGACACCGCCTTATTGCAGTCTATTATTGGCTCGTCTTTTTCAATGGCACTGCGCAGTATATTATTACTGATTGGTGGCTTGGTGATGTTAATGGTCACTAATTTTAAATTAACCCTTTTTGTGGTTTTTTCAGTGCCCATTATTTTAATACCTATGATGATTTATGGTCGTAAAGTCAGAAAATTAGCAGAAATTTCACAAGATGCTATTGCTGATGTCGGTACTTATGCCGGCGAAATCATTCAAAATATAAAAGTTGTGCAAAGTTATACCCATGAAGTAAAAGAACAAAATGCTTTTGCGCATGAAGTAGAGAAGGCATTTTCTGTTGCTAAACAGCGCGTGAAACAACGTTCATATTTGATCGCTATTGTTATTTTCCTTACTTTTGGGGCGATTAGCGGCATGTTGTGGGTGGGCGGTATGGACGTGCTAAAAGGGCAGATGAGTGCTGGCGAATTAGGCGCCTTTATTTTTTACGCCATCATTGTTGCTATGTCTGTCGCCACTATTGCTGAGGTATACGGTGAATTACAACGAGCAGCAGGTTCCGCGACTCGGCTGTTAGCATTACTTGAGATTGAAAGTGATATTAAAGAGTTAGTTTCTCCACAAGTGATGAATAATCATGCCCAGTCGGTGATCAGCTTTAAAGAAGTTGACTTTTGTTATCCATCACGGCCAGACAGTGCGGCACTTCATCAGATAAATTTAGCCATACCGACGGGAAAAATTGTGGCATTAGTGGGTCCATCGGGTGCAGGTAAAACAACGTTATTTGAATTACTACAACGTTTTTATGACCCTCAAAAAGGCAGTATTAGTTTTAATGATATCGACATCACTGAGCTAAAATTAACCGATTTACGTCAAGCCATGGGGATGGTGCCGCAGCACCCCATACTGTTTAGCTCTGATGTTTGGCACAACATACGTTATGGTAAGCCACAAGCGAGTGATGAAGAGGTTATTAGTGCGGCGAAAAAAGCCCATGCCCATGAGTTTATTGAACAATTACCCCAAGGTTACGCGAGCTTTTTAGGTGAACAAGGGGTGCGATTATCGGGTGGGCAAAAGCAGCGTGTTGCTTTAGCTCGCGCCATTTTAAAAGACCCTGAGGTATTACTGCTTGACGAAGCAACCAGCGCTTTAGATGCAGAAAGTGAATACCATGTGCAAGCCGCATTAGATGAATTAATGGCCAATAGAACAACATTAATTATCGCGCACCGATTAGCTACTGTGATTCATGCAGATTTAATCGTGGTGATGGACCAAGGGAAAATTGTTGATCAAGGCGATCATAAGTCGTTGTTAAAAAGCTCGAAACTATATCAAAGGCTTTGTGAATTACAGTTTGATAAAGCCAACGGTGAGGCTAATTAATCACGCTGTGTGACACTTTGTAATATAAGTTGCTGTGCAGCCAATGGACATGTTTTTATATAAGGGCTATCCACTTAGCCCAACCGACCACTATATGTTGTGTTTACTAGATTTAACCTCGTCGATCACTTATGCCAGACTGCTGACATTAGCTATCAAGCGCCAAATAGCGTTTTGGATTAGATTTTTATGGATAACGCCCAGCTCAACTGCGTAGCAAACTGGCGGACTTTTTGGAACAGAAAGCGTGATAGTTTGCAGCTGTTTGTTATGTAGCTATTGTATTCAACATGAAACTATTTGGCTGCGTTTGTAGCCAAAAAGTATTTTATAAAAAATATAGAGTATCACTCATCTGATGAACCATAGAGATAACCACAAACTTAACAAATAGTTTTCAAACTATTACGCTATCAGGTAAAGCGCAGCCCGCCGCACAAAAAGCTATAGTAAAACCAATTAAACCAAAAAAAATAGCACATGCGGGAATTGCTAATACAACAGATATTCCCGCAGATCCTGGTAATGCTGCGATAGCTGCAAGACAAGCAAGCCCTGAACCAATAATTGGGCCTGCAAAATCTCGTAGATTACTTGATAAACAATCGCATAAACAACGAAGATAAGGAGAAGTTACATTTGAGCAGTCAAATAATCCCTCTCCTGAATGAACATTAATAATAAATGGATTTTCGTAGAAGTCTGGGCAACCAATTGGCTGATTATCAGATACAACGAAATTAATACAATCTTTTCTAGGTGGTCTCAAATCCATAATAAACCGATTAACAAATGTTTCATTACTAGGCTCTCCATTAAAGATCAAATAGTAAAAGCCCGCTAATATATTTTTTTCATCTCCTACAGTTTGCATAGGAACAATAATAGTTTGTGTCGAAGACAGAATATTTATATCTACATTACATTTTTCACAAATATCATCTGTCGCCTCCTTGCTTCCAACAACATCACCTAACAATCTGCTTTGATCGAATAAAGGTTTGACTCCCATGGATTCTAGCATTGGAGTCGCAGCGAATATATCTTTGGCTACAGCCACAGCAGCAATAAAATCTGATTTATTCCCGATCAAATAATTTTCGTTTACATGAATTTCTGAACAGTTACATTTTTCTTTGTTAATACTTGATTGTTCAATAACTTTAGACATAATATTTTCCTAATTTTATGATTAAAACATAACGCCCCATGAAGAGGCTTTTAATTATTGGTTATAATGTGAAACGAAACCTAACCAACTGTTAAAAGTCCTGCTTGAATGGCTTGTTAGGCAAACTTCACACGGCTACTTCTTTATGACTTCTTGACGTTCTTTTTCATATTCCTCATACGATTTAGAACCAAGAGATATACATTTTTCATACTCTGTAGGATGAAGTTTCCTGCATTCAGATTCATTATTTTTTGGCTGGGTAGAATTATAAAATTCCTTATTAGTACAGCCCGAAAGTGTAAAAATTAAACATATAGCTAAAATTGTAAGTTGGCGAATCATAGATACTTCCTTTTGCTTGCCTCACTGCTTACTATGGAGACTTCGCAGTAATGTCCGTTTCATAACATTGATTAATTATTACTTGATACTCTAAAATTTCAATAAATTAGAGGAAATAAATTAGCCATAGCTTGTTGTGCTTGGATATTAGTGAGAAGTCTCAGTAATACGCCCCCCAAAATGTATGGTAATTTTTATTTTCATGAACTTAATGTAATTTATGAACTGGTCGATGTGTGTTACTAAGACTTCTCCGTAATATGAAACGAAAAATTCATTAGAAAATATATGGCAAAAAATTTTAGCCTAATGTCAGCAGTGCGCACCAACAAGACTTAAATAACAAAAGAAAGGAACTACAACATGTGGTGGTTGGTCGGGCTAAGTGGATAGCCCTTTTTTATATCTATGACATTAAGCCAATAACTCGCTATGGGCTTAATTTTCTAATCAAGGGTCTTTACCCCGGTGGCTGATGAGCAAAAAAATTAATATCACCCCACCCTTGCTTAAAAGCTAGGCAAGGCTTAAGTTCCTGCATTCAACAGTCGACTATTTTACGTTTTACGTTATACTGCCGCGCTCAAACCTAGTATTTAATTTTTAGTTTTTCATTTAGCGGAGTTCATCATGCACGATCTGTATTACAAAGGGCGTATCCATACCAGAGTAAACCATGTAAAAACAGGTTATAACACTAAGCGTGCTGTTAAGCTTGGCACAGAAAAACACCCGTTAACGCTAGTGGTGACAAGTGAAGAAAAGAAATTAGAGGTCGCCATATTAGTTGCCGATAATGAACTGTTTGCTAATATCACGGTAGATAGCACCGCTGATGAAGATATTATTGAACTGAGTGCCATACTGAACAAACCAAGCACCACTAGGTTTGACAAAACGCCCAACCGTAATGATCCTTGTTTATGTGGTAGTGGCAAAAAATATAAAAAGTGTTGCGGTTAATAACACACTATTTTTCCATCTACTGTCAAGCTGACGCTGCTCTAATTTTTATGAGCAGCGCAGGCTAAGCCCATCTGTATTATCATCTTTATTAGCACAGGTTACTCGGCTAACTTTCTTCTCAGTTAATACCTAAGCTTACAAAGATCATTTTCAGTCGAAAACGGCTAAATTTTATTGTGCTATGTTTTGCACTCATTTGCAGTATTTACGTTATTTAAACCTGCTATCACGGCCATGGCTTGTGCAAGCGTATCTTTATCTCCGTCTAGCCAATGTATTTTAGTGCCATTTCGTTCTAACCGTCGCAGCCAAGTATCTTGTTTTTTAGAAAATTGATGAATAGCTGAGTTCAATTTTTGAAAACAGTCATTTTCGCTTAATTGTCCCTGTAAATGCTGGGCAATAAAACGATATTCTAAGCCGTAAAAATATAAGGTTTGCCAACTAACTCCTTGAGCATGTAACTGTGCGACTTCTTCAATAAGGCCTTGTGCCATGCGTTGCTTTAAACGCAAGGTTATACGTTGTCGAATAACCTCTCTGGGCCATTTTATGGCAAATATAAGTGGCTTGAGTGCGGGAAAGTCATTCATTTTATCTTGTGCTGCTAGCTCGCCTTCAGCTATTTCAATGGCTCGTACCAGTCGTTCACGTTCGATAAGATCTGTGGTGTTATGGACATTAGGTTTAAGCTGTATTAACTTTTGAATTAATTGCTCGTGACTTAGCTTAGCTAATGTTGACCTAAGGGCTTTATTTTCAGGTACGGCAATTAAGCGATAGCCTTTTAAGATGGAGTCAACATAAAGGGCTGAACCGCCAGCTAAAATAGTCAGCTTATTTTTTAAATTTATTTGCTGATGGGCATTAATAACATCTTGTTGAAAATCAAAAATATTATATTCGTAACCAGGGTCAACAATATCAATTAAGTGATGATTAATTTCTTGGTATTCATCAAGGTCTTTACCGCTGCCAATATCTAAACCGCGATAAACTTGTCGAGAGTCGGCAGAAATTATTTCACCATTTAGCATTCTTGCTAACTCTACTGCCAGTTTGGTTTTCCCCGACGCTGTTGAACCAAGCACAACGAGCATGTTAAATGCAGACATAGTTAACCTTTAGCCATTGGTAGTGAGATAAAAGCAGAATTATATCGTTAATTTCGCCGTTATGCTTGTGAGTTAAGCACTATTTTAAAACCTTAAAAATTATCGTTTGGGATCTCGTCTTCGCTAGATTATTATAAGTGCTTAATCGCATATCCTTGAGGCTTTTTAATTACCTATGACAGTCAAAAAAACGGCACAAACAGCGAGCAATAAATCAAAAAATGACCAACCTAAAAGCGCAAATAAACCAGAGGATATGAGCAATAACCGCTTAAAAAATGTTATTAGTTGGTCATTTTGGCTAATAGTGAAAATAGCTGTTATCGCCGTATTTGTGCTATTTCTCTATAGTATTTATCTTGATGGTAAAGTGCGCGATAAGTTTGAAGGTCAGCGTTGGCAGGTGCCTGTTCAGGTTTATGGTGCGATAGAAACTTATCAGCTAGGTAGTGAGTTAACTCTGACTAACTTAAAGCAGTCGTTAATGGCTAATCGTTATAAAAAAGTTTTTGATGTTAGACGCCCTGGCGAGTTTGCCTTATCAAAAACTCGCGCCATTATTTATCGCCGCACATTTGATTTTGGCGCCGGTATGGAAGCGGCAACAAAAATAACCATAGACCTGGCTAACGGTAAAGTTCAAAATTTATACCTTAACGATAAGAGGGTTTCGCAACTGAGATTAGAGCCACTTTTATTGGATAGAATTTTGCCTGAAAGCAAAGAAGACCGAGTTTTGGTGTCATTGCAAGCGGTGCCAACAAAATTATTAGACACCTTATTATTAATCGAGGATCGTGATTTTTATTTTCATCATGGCGTTTCACCCTTAGGCATTTTACGGGCACTGTACCAAAATTTTAGGGCAGGGCGAACGGTGCAAGGTGGCAGTACCTTAACCCAGCAACTGGTTAAGAACATGTTTTTAACGCGCGATAAAACCTTATGGCGCAAAGCTAATGAAGCCATTATGGCGCTGATATTAGAGTATCGCTATAGCAAAGATCAATTGTTAGAAGCGTATATTAACGAAGTCTATTTAGGCCAGCATTATGCTAATGGCATTTATGGCTTTGGCCTTGCCGCTGAGTTTTACTTTGGTAAGTCAATTCAATCACTTAACTTAGAACAAATGGCAATGATTATTGGCCAAGTCAAGGGGCCTAGTTACTATGATCCTTGGCGTTTTCCAGCGCGCACTATCAAGCGTCGAGATCTAGTCTTAAGGCTAATGTATCAAGAAGAAATTATTGCCCAACACGAGTTTGAGCGTGCGGTTGAGTCGCCGTTATCGATCAGAAAAAAACGTCGAGTAAAGCAGCAAAAATTCCCCGCCTATCTGCAATTAGTCAAAGCTGAATTAGCGCGGCATTTATCTCAATATGAGCAGCAATCTGGCGTTAGAGTGTTTACCGGTTTTGCCATTAATCAACAACTGGCATTACAAGCCAGTATTGATCAAACCTTACCGAGTTTAGAGCAAGGATCGGGCGCTGAACTACAAGTGGCGATGGTGGTGTCTGACTTTAAAACCGGTGCGGTTCGTGCGCTAGTTGGTGGCAAAGAAGCGGGCTATGCAGGCTTTAATCGTGCGCTACATGCTAAGCGACCTATTGGTTCTTTAATTAAACCTGCGATATATATTGCGGCGTTAGAGCGTTATCAACGTTTTAATTTAGCCACTTTAATTGCCGATAAAGCGATTACCCTGTCAACTGAAAACGGCCAAGCATGGCGGCCCAAAAATTACGATGGTCAGTATCGAGGCCAAGTGCATTTGATTGATGCCTTAGTATCAAGCCTTAATGTGCCTACCGTGAATTTAGGCATGGCATTGGGTTTGGACAATGTTGCTCAAGCTATTCATCTATTGGGTTATCAGGATGATATTGTTACTCGTCCGTCAATGCTGCTTGGGGCATTAAATATGTCACCAATGCAAATAAACCAACTCTATATACCTGTTGCTAATCATGGTGTTGGTGAAACGTCACATGCAATAGAGCGGATAGTTAGCGCCCGTGGTGAAACCTTATGGCAGTTTCAGGCTTTAGAACAGGCGATTATCTCAACGCAAGCGGCTTATTTACTCAACTTTGCCTTAAATAAAGTGACAACGTCAGGCACCGCGAGCTCGTTAACGTGGCGGCTTAAAGATAAAAAAATAGCGGGTAAAACAGGTACAACTAATGACCTAAGAGATAGTTGGTTTGTCGGCTATGACAATGAGGTTTTAGTCACCACTTGGGTCGGTCGAGACGATAACAAGCCAACTAAATTAACCGGTAGTAGTGGTGCACTGGTACTATTTGCTGAGTTTATGCAAAAAACAGGGGCAGTTAGTCGTCAGTCTAAAGTACCAGCAAGTGTTGAATTAGTGCGCTTTGATAATAAAAGTGGTCGGGCGGTTACCCAAACTTGTGATAATTCGCAATTACTGCCTGCTGTTACCACTGGCCTGATTTATGACAGACAGTGCGAAGCAGATCCTAAAAATATTAAGCAGACATCTTGGCTAGAAAAATTATTTGGCACTTAGTTTTATAGTGAATTCAACTGCTAAGCTTTTAGCTGGTGATTTTCGCTATTTTGTTGTTTGAATAACCCCGTTTTCAGCACTATGGTTAATAGGTCGTGTATAAAAGTGGCCGTTAACTAACACCACTTAAGCAACCAAGCTACAGTAAAAATTAGCTGGAAAGGAGTTAAAAGTATCTAGGTAATAGGAGAAGAATGAAACATAGATTAAGCTTTGGTTACTTCACATTGCTTACTGAAAATATTGTTGAAGTTATTATCGATGAAGGTATTGAATTGTCACTTGAAATGATTGAAGAGTGTGATGTTTTTTTTAAAGCGCATATCTTTGGTAACTTTGGCATGCTTATCAACAGAGTTAATAAACATAGTTATAGTGATGAAGCGCGATTATGCCTAGGGTTTTATGAGGGCTTAAAAGCCATTGCCTTTGTTTACTATTCAGATAACAGCCAAGTTATTGTTGAAGAAATAAATTTATCACGGGTATACGAACAGTGGAATAGTTGTATTTTTTCTGGCCTAGACCTTGAGTGGCAACAGGCATTTCAATGGCTACAAGGTGAGTTATTAATGGCTAATGACCAAGCTGAAAACATTGGCTAACCTTAATTAAGAATTAAGAATTAAGAATTAAGGGTGAATATTTTTTGTTAGTGATAAACAAAGAAAAACTGAACATAAAAAGCAAACCATACGGTTTGCTTTTTTATGTTCAGGAAGAACAGTATGTCACGATCACATGGATGTGAAAGAGTGACGATGTTCAGGCTTCTCATACACCCGGTGTCTTGCGATATATTAGTGTTTTAGACGCTCTTGCAAATGCTAATCTAGGTATTCAAATATTTTAAATACTCGGTTAACGCCACCCGCATTGCGCGCAACATCTACCGCCATAGTCGCTTGTGCTTTAGTCACTAAGCCCATTAAAAACACTTCGCCATTTTCTGTTATCACTTTAATATTGGTTGCGTCTAGTTTCTCAGTACCAAATAAAGAGGTTTTTACTTTTGACGTTAGCCAAATATCACTAGTTTTTGTGATAAAAGATGTAGTGTTGCTAATACGAATTTGGTTATGTAGTTGCTTAACACCATTCACTTCATTAATGGCTTTTATAGCTTGATCGCGCAAATAGCTATTTGGCGCTTGTCCAATAACTAACACACTGCCATTAACACTCACTACTTGTAGGTTGGTGTTGTCACTTAATGCGTCTATTTTCGTGAGTTTTGCATACGCATCTAGTTCAATTTTTTGGTCGTCTATTTGATTACCCAAAGAACGATTATCAGTTGCCATACTGGCCCCACCAACAACGCCAACAACAGCAACAGCAACACAGCCTTGCAGTAATACAGCAAGGCTGATTATGCTTACAATTGATTTTATCGACATGCTAAGCCTCAGATTGTGGAAACAAGGTAGTATCTATGATGTCACATAAGCAATGAATAACCACTAAGTGGACTTCTTGAATTCGTGCTGTGCGACTTGACGGCACTCTAATTTCCACATCATTTTCGCCGAGTAGGCCAGCTATATCACCGCCGTCACCACCGGTTAAGGCAATGATTGGCATGTCACGAGAAACAGCAATTTCGATCGCTTTGATCACGTTGCGAGAATTGCCACTGGTAGAAATAGCGAGCAATACATCACCATTGTTACCTAATGCGCGCACTTGCTTAGAATAAATTTCATCAAAATGATAGTCATTACCAATAGAGGTAATAGTTGAACTGTCGGTTGTCAGAGCAATAGCTGGCAAGGGTGGACGTTCAGTTTCATAACGATTTAATAGTTCGGCGGAGAAATGCTGGGCATCAGCGGCTGAGCCACCATTACCACAGGCTAATATTTTATTACCGGCTAATAGACTTTGTACCATTGTCATGCCGGCTTGCTCAATTGGCCCTGCTAATAATTCGCTGGCGGCAATTTTTGTTTGTATGCTTTCAGTAAAATTACTTTTTATCCGTTCTAACATGGTGGATTTAGCTCCGTTGTTTCATTGCTTAAAAGGCATTAATTAAAAGGCATTTTTAAGCCAAGTAATTGCTGGGTTATTAATATCGCCTTGCATCGCAATAACATCGAATCGGCAAGGGGTATTATATTCATTTAATCCGGCCTGTTGCAGGTAAAATGCCGCACATTGTTTAATTTTTTGCTGTTTTTTAACAGAAACAGCAGCAATAGCGCCACCAAAGTGATTATTTTTGCGATATTTCACTTCCACAAACACCCAAATGTCATCTTCGGTCATGATTAAATCAATTTCACCACGACGATTTTGAAAATTACAGGTCTGTAATACTAGCCCCTGTTGGCTTAAATAGTGGGCGGCTAATTGCTCACTATTCTTACCTGTGGTTACTGTGTTAGTTTTATTGGTCCATAGCAATTTCTTGTACCTTGCTACGACTGTATTTTCCCCAAATTAGGCTGCGTGTCAAAATATTATCAACGCCCAATTGTAATATACCCGTCTGACCATAATGGCGGACATAAGTTTTATTTTGCATGGCAGAAACTTTGTCTACTAACGCTAAACTGTCAAAGCCCATGGCAAAAATGCTTTGTAAGCTGTCACTGCGATTAGGCCAAAGTTTTTTTGCTTGTGCGGCTAAGACTTGGTTTTGTTGTTTACTTTTTAGCTGCCAAGGCATTTCAGTAAATATTAGACCAGACAAATCACGATTATCACTTTTGTCTATTTTAGAGCTGTGACTGCGCGAGCTGGCATAGACCGGAATTATATCAGCAAAAGGGCTAATGTTAACGTCAATATAAGGCTTTAACAGCTTGGTTTCTAGCGGCAAACCCACAACGTAAATCATATCAATATCTCGACGGTTACGTAATTCACTTTTAATGGAATATTTTATATAGCGATTTAGCTCTTTTGTGCGTTGCTGGCTTAGATCAACGCCAAGGCTAGCCTTAAGTTGATTTTGCATTTTAGCATCACTATTAAAAAATACAATTTCTGGTGCCTTACCTGTAATATGTTGCCATTGTTGGCTAAAGGTCTGCGCGATGCGACGACTGGCCCTGTCTTGATGGCTTAATATTATAGGGTATTGATAATGTTGGCGACTGAGCGTAGTTGCCGCTTGTATTGCTTCTTCTTCTGGTCGCATTGATAGAGCAACTTGATGAGGTAATAAGGTAATTGCTGATGGTAAATTAAGTAATAACGTGGGGGTTGTTATCTCGGTTTGGGCTAAGTAGAGGTTAACATTTTCTTTTAGCAGCGGGCCTACAACATAGTCTATCTTTAGCTCGGTTAACTTGGCATTTAAGGTTGTCATATCTAAGGTTGTTGAATCAATAAAGTGTAAGGTTTTAGCGCTATTAATATTGTAAGCAGCTAGTATACCTTGTTGTGCTACTTTACCGGCGCGTTCTTGTTTACCTGAAAGCGGGATAATAATGGCAATGTTTTGATATTCTTTAGTTAATGTTGGTGGCTGTTGTCGTAATCTTGCCACAATATATTGCGCAGGGTGGCGGCTAAATTCTCGTTGCCATTGGCGTAAATAGCGTTTGAATCTTACGTCGTCATCACCAAATTTATTAGCAAAAGAAAGCAGTTTGCTCCAACCTTTAAAGTTTGGCGGTGACATTTTAATTAGCTGCTGGTGCTGCCAAGGAGATAGTTGACAAAGTTGTTGCCAAATAATGTCAATATCGTACTCAGTTGCCGGTGAGCTTTCAGCAAAGGCTCTTAAATTTGCATCTAGTGCGGCAATCGGCAGGTTTCTTTGTGTTTGCACTGTGGTTAATGTTTGAAAATAATCAAGGCGATGAGTCAGTTGCGCTTTTTCTTTAATACTATTTGCGTTTTCCAGTGCAAGATAAGCATCAGGTGTTCTTGCCAAGACTAATAAACTTTTAGCCTCAATGATAGCTAGGCGATATTGCTCTGTTGGTGATGTAGCTAAGCCATTGAGTTGCTTAGCTAACCAAAGTGCTTTATGGGGTTTAGCTTCTGCTAGATATAACTCACTGGCATTTAATAACGAGCTAAGGGCTTCATCCTGTTGGTTGTCTGATATTTGTGATACCGCTTGTGCAAGCTGTTGCTCAGTGGTTAAATTTGTTCCGAGCGCTGGCATAACTTCAGCTTGTTTTTCAGCTGACTTTGTTGGTTGACTCGGCTTAGTTGTTGAACAGCTGGCCAAAATAGCTACTGTTGCCAACGCACAAAGACCACTTTTATAAGATACAAACCATTTAGTGAGTGTCAAAGTTAATAAATCCATACTTTTTAATAGTGCTTTATAATAAACTTCATCCTCTTCAGTCTCAACACAAGTATTTTATTATGTCGGATTCTCAAATTCAGCCCAGCACCTTATATATAGTTGCCACACCTATCGGCAATCTCGGTGATCTTAGTCAACGGGCGCGGGATATACTCGAACAGGTAGATATTATTGCCTGTGAAGATACTCGGCATACCCAGCGTTTGTTATCAGCTTATGCGATTAAAAATAAAACGATGTCGATGCATGATCATAACGAGCGTCAACGCCAAGAACAAATTGCTGCCTTATTAAAAGAAGGCAAAAGTGTTGCCTTAGTGTCAGACGCGGGTACGCCGTTGATCAGTGACCCAGGATTTCATTTGGTACGCCATTGCCGCCAGCAAGGGCTTCAGGTTTCGCCGATTCCAGGTGCTTGTGCGGCCATAGCGGCGCTGTCTGTCGCAGGCTTGCCCACTGACAGATTTACCTTTGAAGGTTTTTTACCCTCAAAAACAGGTGCGCGACAATCGACATTAAACGAATTGGCCAACGAAACACGTACCATGGTGTTTTATGATGCGCCGCGCCGGGCTATTGATACCGTTGAAGATATTGTTAAAACCCTAGGCGGTGAACGCTATGTGGTGATGGCGCGAGAATTAACTAAAACCTTTGAAACTATTCATTCAGACACAGCGGCCAACTTATTAAGCTTTTTACAAGCAGATCCTAATCAGCTTAAAGGTGAAATGGTGTTGATTATTGAAGGGCATAAGATCGATCCTAATGATATTCCTGCCCATGTGGTGGCAACACTGAAGTTACTGCTGTCAGAAATGAAGCCAAAAAGAGCTTGTGCTATTGCGGCAGAAATTCATGGGGTGAAGAAAAACGCGCTTTATGAATATGCGTTAGCAATGAAAGAGTAGCTGCTTAGGTTATGTCTATTGGCTTTATGGTGTAATGACTGTTTTTTTCACCGATATCTTTTACCGCTATAAAGCTCTCTCTGTTTTTAAGCCTTTGTAGGTAAGCTTGAGTTTGTGGCTGATAGTGTTTGGCTAGCCCGAGTAGTTCACCTAAATAAAGCGCATAACCGACACTTATGTCGGCAATAGTAAAGCGATTGTCGACCAAATAGTGATGGTTTTGTAAATGGATATTTAAGCGCTTTAAGCGCGCTAAATACCAAATGGCATAATCTTTAACTACTTGCGGCTGTTGACGTTCAGGCTTTTCAAACTGGCTGTATCGCAAGACTAAGGTTTGTGGAAATGTCAGCGTAGCATCACTGCTAAAGAGCCAATTTAGGTAGGCACCGTATTCTGGGTGTGTTGCGGGTAAACTCAAATGAGTTTGTGGGTAACGCTCTACTAAGTATAACAACATAGCACTTGATTCGGTCAGCGTGGTAGTGCCATCTTTAAGAAAAGGTACTGTACCTAGAGGGTTGGTCTGTAAATAAGCTTTATCTAAAAAACGCGGTGGGAATGGCAATGTGTGTAAGGTGTATTTAAGCTGCATTTCTTTTAAAGCCCACAAAACACGAAGCGAGCGAGTATTGTGGCAATGCCAAAGTTCGAGCATAAATAAAACCTAAGTCATTTTTAGCTTACTATAACAGCAGATCTATACCCGCGATATTTAATTTAGACCTAAGTGAATATATCGGGTAGAATGCGCCTTGAGTTGACGAGACAATCGCTGCTTTATCGTTGTACCCTTTATTTTTAATAAGCGGTAAACAGATAGAGGGGAGGAAAGTCCGGGCTCCAATGAACAGGGTGCCAGGTAACGCCTGGGGGGCGCGAGCCCACGACAAGTGCAGCAGAGAGAAGACCGCCGATGGTTACTTTTTCGAAAGTTTCACAGGTAAGGCTGAAAGGGTGCGGTAAGAGCGCACCGGATTGCTGGTAACAGTAATTGCAGGGTAAACTCCACCCGGAGCAAGACCAAATAGGGTTTCATGACTATGTTAACGCAAGTTCTCATAGTATAAGCGTGGTTCGCGTGGAAACCGGGTAGGTTGCTTGAGCTATAGAGCGATTTATAGCCTAGACGAATGATTGTCACTCTTCCTTGGAAGAGATACAAAACCCGGCTTATGCGTCATCTCACCAATTTTAGACACCGCTTGAGCTGTTGTTAATAGTTCAAGCGGTTTTCTAAGATCTTTTCATATCAGTTAGTTAAATTCAAAAAACGGTACACGTTTCGTTTTTCAAAACATCATTTTTTCAGCACAAATATTCTTTAATTTTCACAATTAAAATTACTTGAGGAACTGATTTAGGCTCATATCATTCCCTGACAGACTTTATCTTCAATTTTAATATTCTTGAATTAAACGTAGCGTGAGCTTACGGCGGCCTAGCTCAACTCGAACTAATCGTAAACGTAGTGATTCGGTGTTAACACCGGTCTAAAACAGCCACTATTTGCCGAATTTACCAATAAACAGATATTTCATCTTTTCTACATTGACGAAGAGACTTCTCGATACAAGGAAAATCAACGACATCACTATGTTTGCCACTTTCTAAGAAGGCTTTAACAACATTTATGTCAGTGATAGCAGAAATTTTGAATTTATCTGATGACTATTTAATAGTACTAATCATCTTCAAAAAGCATTTTTGAAGGAAATGGATACGTGTATTTAAGATAGGATGTGATAGATATCGAGAATAAGGTTAAATGCTCGACATTTGAGTTATTATCATTAAAGTTTTTAAATATTCTATAAGTTAAATTATGACACCACTAGTATTTCACCCTATTTATAGCCAACTTGAATTACCGATTAGACATCGATTCCCAATAGAAAAATATGTTGGAATACGAAATGCACTTACCGCAAATGGAGTTCCTGAAAATTGGTTTAAAAAACCAACACCGGTTAATCCTGATAATGTTAAAACCGTTTATGATCCCACCTATATAAATCAGTTGATTAATAATCAATTAAATCTTAAAGCGATGAGAAGGATCGGTTTTCCTTGGTCTCAGCAATTGATTGAACGAACACTAACTGCTGTTGGTGGAACTATAATGACTGCACAATTAGCCTTAGAATATGGAAAATCTATAAATTTAACCGGTGGTTATCATCATGCTTTTGCTAACTTTGGCTCTGGGTTTTGCATGATTAACGATTTATACTTAGCCGCATTAACCATGTTACAAAATGATAATATCAGCAAGGTACTTATATTCGATGCTGATGTACATCAAGGTGATGGAACAGCAAAGTTAGCGTCAAATAATCAGAATGTTTTTACGGTTTCAATTCATGGTGAAAAAAATTTCCCACATCGTAAACAAGTTTCAAACTTAGATTTTGCATTGCCGAAGGGAACAACAGATGGGCTTTATTTGGAGACAGTAGGTAATGCTTTGAATAAAGCCTTTACTAGCTTTAAGCCTGATGCAGTAATTTACGATGCGGGAGTAGATATTCATTGCAATGACGATCTTGGTCATCTTGATATTTCTACTCAAGGTGTTTTAGCTCGTGACAAACTAGTTTTTGATTACTGTAAGCATAAAGGTATACCAATCGCTGCGGTCATTGGTGGTGGTTACCAAAGAGATATTGAAGCGTTAGTTAATGTACACCTACAGCTTTTTGTTGCTGCAGGTGTTCTTACATAGGATATTCTACTATGTGTATTAATTATTAAATGGTGTTTACTTGTGAAATTTTAGTAGCTCACTAAGTCTGAGGACATAGTGGTGTAAGTGTGGAAATAATGCATGCCATAGTTTTAAAGATCTATCTGAATACTCTTCTCGGTACTGACATTTATCAGCCAAAGGTTGGTATGAGGTTGATGCTTGAAGTTTTAACGATTTAGTGTGCTGTCAAAGTTGGTTAGTGTGGCAACATCACCGGTAATCATGCCATCGATATTAATGTTGCCGATCCGAACTCTTACTAGTCTTAATGTAGCAAAGCCCACCGCCGCCGTCATTTTTCTTATCTGGTGATTTTTTCCTTCACGGAGTGTGATAGAAATCCAGCTAGTAGGGCCATGTCTAGGATCACGGATTTTACGACAAGTTTGTGCGCTAAGCGGAAGCTTCGAGTGGCTAAATTAATACTTTGGCTCCTAGCCAATTGCGGACATTAAGCCTTTGCAAATTCAGGAGCATATTTATAAGAGTATTAGCCAAGCTTTCGTACTCTGCTGTGATACGGGTTTAAGCTCACATTGCAGACGTTGGTGTTCAAATTCCAGATGTTAACTATGAGAAAAAATTTACCGTTAACCGAATGAGAAATTAAAGCTCGCTTTATCAATATTTCAATTGTCATGTTTTTTACAATGTTACTCAAACAACAACGTGCTTTCCACCAGAATGGTTATTTCCTGAAACTAAGCCTCATATCTCTCAGGTCTATAAGCATCTGGTTTGTGATCAAGCCAGGAATGAAATGATCGTTAAAGGCATCAAACAGTCAGTAGATAACAATAGGTCAGTAATGGCACTTACTGAAAGAAAAGAGCATATTAAATTACTAGCTGAAATTATTGCTAGTAAAGGAATAAATGTTGTTGAGCTACATGGTGGTATCTCGACAAAACAGTGACAAGAACGTATAGCTTTTTTATCAACTCACAATAATAAAAGTACAAAGGATAAAACCCAAGTTTGTGAACCTACTGGAATTTTAGCAACAGGGAAATATGTCGGTGAAGGGTTTGATTTACCCCCTTTGGATACACTGTTTATAACATTGCCCATAGCTTGGAAAGGACTTTTGGCTCAATATGCTGGGCGGATTCAAAGAGAATGTAATAATGAAAAATATATCCAAGCTTATGATTATGTTTATTATTTTCATACTTTAAAGTGAATGTGGAAGAAGCGAGAGAATGGTTATAAAGCACTTGGGTACAAATTTGATGGGCAGAAAAACCTTAACTTGTGATGTGTTAGTAATTTCTTGTAAACCATAGTGTTGAGTGTTTTTATTGAGCTGACTTATGTGTCATCTCACCAATTTTAGACACCGCTTGATCTGTTATTAATAGTTCAAGCGGTTTTCTAAAATCCTTTCATATTTTTCTATAAAATAGATTTAAGCCCATTTTTTTGTCTGATAAACTTATCAGATATACATCAATTTTAATGTCTTACAATCTCAAATTTGTATCAATAATTAATTAAGCACATTCAAGACTGAATTCTGCTATTAAGCCTGGTCTTGTTTTTTTTCATAGTGCCACCTAATTTTGATGGAGTGCGAAATAACACCTCCAGTTAGGTGGCCAAATTAACTACGCCACTGCATGTGCTTAATATATAGTGTATTAAGTGTATTAATTACTTGTCTGTGACTACTTTTCGAGGAAGGCTTGTTCGATGACATAATCACCTTGTTCTCGGGATGTGGCCTTTTTAAAACCTTGTTTATTTAATATTGCCATTGTGTCATCAAGCATGGCTTGATTACCACAAAGCATGAATCTATCCGTACTTGGATCAAGAGCTGGCAAGCCAATTTCTTGTGTTAACGTATTATTCGCTAGCAAGTGAGTAATTCTTTGTTGATGAGCTTGAGAACGAAATTCCTCTCGAGTCACTGTGGGGTAATAAATCAGTTTCTCTTTGACCCAATCACCAAAAAATTCATTGTTTGGTAGTTCATCACAGATGGTGTCTTGATAAGCGAGCTCAGAAATATTACGCACACCATGAACCACTATAATTTTTTCATACTGTTCGTATAGGTCTGGATCTTTAATAATGCTCATAAATGGCGCTAACCCAGTTCCGGTCGCTAGCAGGTATAGGTGCTTTCCTGGCTTAAGCCTGCCAGCTACTAACGTTCCGGTAGGCCTTGTTGATAGAGTAAGTGGTTCACCAACTTGAATGTGTTGCAAACGAGAGGTGAGTGCCCCATCGGGAACTTTTATACTAAAAAATTCGAGTTCATCTTCATAATTGGCACTGGCAATGCTGTAAGCCCGTAGTAATGGTTTGCCATCGACCTCAAGGCCTATCATAACGAACTGTCCGTTTTCAAAGGTAAATGTTGGCTGACGAGTGGTTTTAAAGCTAAACAACGAATCATTCCAGTGATGAACACTCGTGACTGTTTCTGTAATGGTCTGTCTCATTTAATACTCTTGTAACTAGGATGGAAAAAGCTATCCGTACCTATATGATGTTAATATTAATTCCTGAACAGGGTTTGAACCAAGGTAGTTTGTAAATACGTCTAAGTCCTATCTGTTCATATCTTCGTTTTAGCAATGGCCTGAATTTTAGCGACGATAGCCTGCAGGCCGTTGCCACGGGTGGGGGTGATATGGCGCTCAAGGTCCAGCTCTTTAAAATAGCCATTAATGTCAAAATCTAGGATTTGCACCATGGTTTTGTCATTAAAAACGGCTATCACTAAGGCTAGTAAGCCATTAACAATTACCGCGTCACTGTCTGCATGAAACTGTAATTTACCGTCCTGTTCAGTGCTCACTAGCCAGACATTGCTTTGGCAACCTCTGACTATATTCTCATTAGTTTTCAGACTTTCATCAATAGGTGGAATACTTTTGCCCAAATCGATGATGTACTGATAGCGCTGCTCCCAGTCATCAAAAAAGGCCATATCCTCAACAATTTCTTTACTGCTTGGTAGGTTCATCAGGGACTCTCAGGTTATCTAGCTAGAAAAAAATACCGGCTTCGAGCTGAGCTTCTTCGCTCATCATCTCGCGGGACCAGGGGGGATCAAATATCAGCTCTACTGCAACCTTTTTAACATTGGGTACCATACTCACTCGGTACTCTACATCGCCTACCAACACCGGTCCCATTCCACAGGCGGGGGCCGTCAGGGTCATATCGATATGCACGGTTTGTGTATCCTGATTGATGGAAACTTTGTAGATCAGCCCCAGAGATAACAAGTCAATGGGAATTTCAGGATCATAGACAGTAGCCAGGGCTTGTAAAACATGATCCTTATGGATAAGACCATCGTTGAGGATAGGAAAATCCAGTTTTTGTGATTTCCGGCCTATGGCATCGGCATCAGTGCCATCAATACGCAACATATTGCCGCGCCAAGTGACGGTGTAGTTGCCGCCCAGATCCTGGGTGATATTGACAAATTCGCCTTCTGGGATTAGTTGTAAATCGCCATTAGGCACACCCCTTGCTTTGCACTCGCGCTCAGTAACGACCATTTTTTGTAGCATTTATTGAACCTCTTTATGACAAAGTACAGGTTTGTAATGACATTTAGCTGACACTAAAGCTTTCACCACAACCACATTCATTGACGGCATTGGGGTTATTAAACCTGACTACGCCGTTGACGCCTTCTTTTACATAGTCAATTTCAGTGTTTCTGACTAAATCCATCGTTTTGGCGGCGATGGTCAGGGTGAGCTTATCGCTCGCCTCGATTCGCGTATCTCCGTCTTCTGGTTGCTTGGCAACGTCCAGCACATAGGAGTAACCAGTGCAGCCGCTGACTTTACTAGACAGGCGCAATAGATGACCGGGGTGCTCCGCTAACTTGCCTTCAAAATACTTTATCGCCGCTGTTGTCAGGGTGACGGCTTCGCCTTGGTTGTTTTCTGGGGTAAACTTTTCTACATTCATCAAATAATCCTCATGCCAGCATGTTCTGGACTTTTTTAAGAGCAATAAATAATGCGTCCACTTCTTCTAAAGTGTTATATACCGAGAATGAGGCTCTGGCTGTCCCCGGCAAATTCAAGCGGCGCATCAATGGTTGGGCACAATGTTCACCCGTACGGATGGCGATGCCCTGTCGATCCAGAAGAAAGCCTATATCGGCGGGGTGGCAGCCTTTTAATATAAAACTCAACACGCCCATCTTATTGGGAGCATTACCGATAATGGTTAAGCCTTCAAAGGCTTGCGCCTGTTCCAGGGCGCTAGCCATCAGTGCCTGCTCATGAGCTTGTACCGCGCTTAAGTTTAGACTAGTAAACCAGTCTATGGCGGCGGCTAAAGCTATGGCACCGGCAATATTGGGGGTGCCAGCCTCAAGACGGTTAGGTAATCCGCCCCAGGTGGAACTTTCGTAAGTGACGGTGGCAATCATTTCACCGCCGGTCTGCCATACAGGCCAGTCCTGAAGTACCTCTTTTTTACCCCAAAGCACACCGATGCCGGTAGGGCCAAACAGCTTGTGGCCGGAGAATACGTAAAAATCACAGCCGATATCGCTTACATTCACATTGCCGTGGGCAATACTCTGTGCACCGTCAATGAGTACTAATGCGCCTTTTTCTTTACTCAGGGCAGTGAGCTCTTTTACCGGATTAACTGTACCCAAGGCATTAGAGACATGGGGCAGGGCAACCATTTTCGTTTTCTGTGACAACAAGGCCGCAAAGGCTTCGGTATCCAGTGTGCCATCATCATAGATGGGCGCAATTTTCAGTATTGCACCGCTGCGCAAACAGGCCTGCTGCCAGGTGACAAGGTTAGCGTGATGTTCCATTTCAGTTACCAGCACTTCATCACCACTTTGCAGGCGTTGGGCCATGCCATTGGCAACAATATTGATACCTTCGGTGGTGCCACTGGTCCAAATCACTTCCTGGCGATCATGGGCATGCATAAAGTTGGCGACTGTATCTCGGGCTTTTTCATAGCGCCGGGTTGCCTCATCGGAAAGATGATGGGCACCGCGGTGCACATTGGCATTACACTGACTGTAAAAATCGGTTATTGCTTGGATCACCGCCTGAGGTTTTTGGGTGGTGGCGGCATTATCCAAATATACCAAGGGGTGCCCCCCAATTTGCTGATGCAAAATAGGGAACTGGTCTCGGATTTCATCCATATTCAGTGTACTGTTGCTGGTATTCATTTGACTTCCATCTCTACGAAGCGTGAATGCAACTGCGGCTTGAGCCATTGCGCCAGGTGCTGATTAGGCATCTGATCCACTAGTTCCTGAATAAAGCCAAAGTTGAGCATAACCAGCGCTTGGGATCGTGATATACCGCGGGAAAGTAGATAATACAAGGTTTCTTCCTCGGTCTCGGCAACGGTGGCACCGTGAGCACACAGCACGTCGTCGGCATAGATTTCCAATTCAGGCTTAGTATTTATCTGACCACGACGGGACAATAACAGGTTGCGGTTATGCAGCTCTGCTAGCGTCTTCTGGGCATTGCGGTGAATATGAATACGGCCATTGAAAACGGCCTTGGCCTTGTCACCGACAATACCTCGGGCATTTTCTTTTGTGGTGCCATTGGGCACCACATGTTCGATGGTGCTGTGCAAATCGAAGTGTTCTGCTTCGCCTAGTAGGTAAACGGCGTTAAATTTGGCCTTGGCATGTTCACCGTTGTGAATAATATCCACATCCATCCGTGACAATTCACTGCCATAAGCGATCAGTGTGCTGTTAAGCTGTGATTTTTGCTGCAGGCTAAAATGACAGCCGCCGATATGAATGGCCTGATGGGTATGCATGGCCAGCCGGTAATGCTCAAGATAAGCCTGTTCACCGATGTCATATTCGGCAAAACCTGTGCTAAGGCTAGCCTGTTCTCCTTGTCCATGCTCAATTACTGTGGCACTGGCATGGCTCCCTAAGCGCACCAGAACACGATGATGAGACTCTTGTCCATCGCTACTGATATTAATAATCCGAATGGGTTGTTCAATCTTGCTGTTGGCATCAATATCGATAATCAGCCCATCTTCTGCTAAGGCATCGTTGACCAGCCCAAAAAGATGACGCTGAGGTTTAATCTTGGAAAACAGGGCGTTGGCCGTATTTTTTTCCTTAACTGATACATCTTGTAAGCTACTGATGTGCAGCCCTTGTGGTAAAACTAGTAAGCTTATATCACTTTGTAATTTGCCATTTACAAAGACCAAATCCAAGCTGTTCAGACCCTCAATATCTTCAATGATGGCTTCGCCTACAGCGCTACCAGGGCTTAATTCAAGCTGTTCCAGTGGTGCCAGTGAGGTATATTTCCAGCTTTCTACCCGGCGATTTGGCCATTTAGCCTTGCCGAGTGCTTCCAGAGACTGAGCCCGGTGCGGGCTAAGCCAATCATCAATGGCCTGACCACGGTCTATTACCTGCTGTAACCACTGATTCATGCATTCTTCTCCTCGGCGTTATCCTGTCCTAAGAAAGCGTAACCTTCTTTTTCGACATCTGTGGCCAGAGAGGCATCGCCACTTTTGACGACTTTACCATTGGCCAAAATATGTACATAGTCTGGCTTAATGTAATCGAGTAGGCGCTGATAATGGGTAATGATAATAAAGCTGCGTTTGCCGTCACGTTGGCTGTTCACGCCATTAGCCACTACTTGCAGGGCATCAATATCCAAACCAGAGTCGGATTCATCCAGAATACATAGACTGGGTTCAAGCAGAATCATCTGCATAATTTCGTTGCGCTTCTTTTCGCCGCCGGAAAACCCTTCGTTAACACCGCGTTTAAGAAAATCTAGCGATAGCTGCACTTGTTTGCAGGCTTCCTTGGCTTTTTTCAGAAACTCTGTGGCAGTCAATGGCGTTTCACCACGTTGTTCACGTATGGCGTTCACCGATTCTTTCATAAAGGCCATATTGCTGACACCGGGGATCTCTACCGGATACTGAAAAGCGAGAAACAGTCCCTTGTGGGCTCGTTCTTCTATCGCCATGTCGAGCAGGTCTTCGCCGTGAAATTCTACTTGGCCTTCACTCACCTCATAGCCTTCGCGACCGGATAGAATGTAACCTAAGGTGCTTTTACCCGCGCCATTAGGGCCCATAATGGCATGAACTTCACCGGGTTTAATATCTAGGTTGAGACCTTTTAGTATCTCTTTTTGTTCTACACTGGCGTGTAGGTTGTTAATTTTAAGCATGTATTTTTATCCTATTGAGCCTTCAAGACTGATCTCGAGTAATTTGCCCGCCTCTACGGCGAACTCCATTGGCAGTTCTTTGAATACTTCCTTACAGAAGCCATTAACGATCATCGATACGGCCTTTTCAGGATCAAGACCACGTTGCTGGCATAAAAACATCTGATCATCGCTGACCTTGGAGGTGGTAGCCTCATGCTCCACTATGGCAGAGGGGTTGCGACTCTCGATATAAGGAAAGGTATGAGCACCACAGCGATCACCAATGAGCAGTGAATCACACTGGGTAAAATTACGCGCACCTTCCGCCTTAGCACCCATATGGACCAGACCACGGTAAGTATTGTTGCTGTTACCGGCGCTAATACCCTTGGAAATAATAGTAGACCTGGTATTCTTACCCAAATGGATCATTTTGGTGCCTGTATCGGCCTGCTGTCTGCCTCGGGTCAGGGCAACAGAATAGAATTCACCTACACTGTTATCGCCTTTGAGTATACAACTGGGGTATTTCCAGGTAATTGCAGAGCCGGTTTCCACCTGAGTCCAAGAAACCTTGGCGTTGGTGTGACATATAGCGCGTTTGGTGACAAAGTTATAGATACCCCCTTTACCGTTCTCATCACCGGGATACCAGTTTTGTACGGTGGAGTACTTGATTTGAGCATCATCCATAACAACGAGTTCAACTACGGCAGCATGGAGCTGGTTTTCATCCCGTTGAGGCGCAGTGCAGCCTTCCAGGTAACTCACATGGCTGCCCTCTTCAGCGATAATAAGTGTGCGTTCGAACTGGCCGGTATTCTCCTCATTAATACGAAAGTAGGTGGACAGCTCCATAGGGCAACGCACGCCCTTGGGTATAAAGACAAATGAACCATCGGTGAATACTGCACTGTTAAGGGCAGCGAAATAATTATCTGAACGGGGAACCACAGATCCGAGATATTTTTTTACCAGTTCAGGATACTTATGTACAGCCTCGGAAATAGGACAGAAAATAACACCCGCTTCTTCCAACTTTGCACGATAGGTGGTTACCACAGACACCGAATCAAAAACGGCGTCTACAGCAACCCCAGCGAGCATTTCTTGCTCATAAAGTGGAATACCCAGCTTTTCATAGGTGCGCAACAGTTCAGGGTCTACTTCATCCAAGGACTGAGGTTTGTCCGCCATACTCTTTGGTGCCGAGTAATATGAGATAGCCTTAAAATCTATTTTTGGGTAATGCACATGGGCCCATTCAGGCTCTTCCATGTCAAGCCAGTTGTTATAGGCGCGAAGACGCCACTCTAACATCCATTCTGGCTCTTCTTTCATGGCGGAGATGCGGCGTATAACATCTTCGTCCAGGCCAGGTAGAAAGGTTTCAGATTCGATGTCGGAAACAAAACCGGCATCGTATTTGCGGGATAACGCCTGATCGAGTTGTTCACTCATACTTTAGTTTCTCCATAGCTTTGTTGCCCTGATTTAAATAATTAGATACCAGAGTGGCTGTCTAATTTTTTGTAAACCACGAATTTTGACGGCAGCAGCATAATACTTGAGTGATTTACTCAAGTATTAATCATATAGTACCTGACTAAATCACTCAAGTATTATGAGTAAAAAAATAATTGCTTTCAATTTATTTAATAAGTCTAAAGTCATGCTAATAAGCACAATACCGACCTGTTCACTGCTATTTTTGCTCTAAAATATGTCATCTGTGAAAAAGTTAAGTATGCTATGTTGCCAAACAAAATTTTTGAGAGGGCCGATAGCGCAGGAATCAGCAAAGTTTTTTTGCTAGTATTAGCGTGGACCCTCGCTGTAAATTCTAGGGAGGCTGCATTAAACAAACAAAGGTAGAAGAGTTACCATGGCCAGCGAATCAATTTTACTATGACAGAAAAACGCAACGAGCGGAAAGTACCGTCCGGAAGAATTGCTCGCTTAGCTAAGCTGGGTGGTTTAGCCTCAGCTGTTGGTGGCAACATTGTTAAAGGCGCCACAAAACAAATGCTGAGTGGTCAGCGCCCATCATTAACTCAGTCCTTACTGAATATCGACAACGCCATATCGATTACCAAGCGCCTAGCACATATGCGTGGCGCAGCCATGAAACTGGGCCAACTACTCTCGATGGATGCAGGTGAATTACTGCCTGCTGAATGGGAACCTATTCTTTCACGATTGCGCCAAGAAGCTGACCCAATGCCTAAGGCGCAACTACTCAAAACCCTAGAAGCATCTTGGTCAAAAGATTGGTATCAACAATTTAGTTATTTTTCATTTTCCCCCATCGCATCAGCAAGCATTGGTCAGGTTCATAGAGCTACACTAAAAGATGGTCGTCAGCTGGCGATTAAAGTCCAATACCCGGGGGTAAGAGAAAGCATTGACAGCGACATTGATAACGTCATGAGTTTACTAAAACTGAGTGGTGTATTACCAAAACACATCGATTTGACCAGCTTGCTCGCTGAAGCAAAAGCACAACTTAAAAACGAAGCTAATTATTTGCAGGAAGCCAAGTTTCTTAACGCTTATCGTGTAAATCTGTGCAACGACTCTCGCTTTATTGTGCCCTTTGTCGTTGATGAGCTAACTGACCAAAACATACTTGCGATGGAATATATCGAAGGTTCTCCCATCACGAATATTAGTACCATGAGTGCTGACATTGTCGATCTGGTATGTACCCAGTTAATGTACCTAACCTACCAAGAACTGTTCACCCATAAACTCATGCAAAGTGACCCCAACTTTGCCAATTTTTTGTATCAGAGCGATACGAAAAAAATAGTGTTACTCGATTTTGGAGCCTGCCGGCAGATTTCTCAGCATACCTCAGAACATTATCTCGCCATGGCTGATGCTATGCAGCGGCAAGATACTAACGACATGCGTTCAGCCATGTATTCGCTTGGTTTAATTGATAACAACATGAATGCTACGGCCATAGATACTGTGCTAAAGGCGTGTTTTGAAGCGAGTGATTGCTTGCAAACTGATACTGGCTACAACTTAAAAAAACAACAGCTAATTAAGCGAATCCAAGAGGTCAGTATGCCACTGATTACTGATAAAACAGCCGCAGCATCTCCTATATTTGAGGTTGCATTAGTAAATCGCAAAATTACCGGCATAATATTGCTAGCCAATAAGTTAGGCGCAACACTGGATTTTAAAAGCGCACTTGCTCCTTACTTAACGAAAAGTGCAAAGCAACTGAACGATGAAACATGACACAATGTTGGCTGATCAAAGTGGAATCTGATACTTTTAGTATTTTTTAAATTTTTTAAATATTTTATTTTTTTTGAGCTGATTAATACGTCAGCTCAATTATTTTACAATCAGCTTCGATAGCAATATTGATGCTTTTTTGTCGGTGAATGTTGATTTGATAAATAGTAAGTTACTTTAAAATCAATATATATATCAATTATTTAAGTTAAAAATGATGCGTGGTTATTTTTCTGTTTCAAGTTTTACTTTCTAATCCCCACTTCAAATTTATTTTAGAGATCCTTCTAATTTCAACCGAAATTTTACAAATTAGCTGTTACAAATATTTCTTATAACTCTATAACTCTATAACTATATAAGTTTATTTGTTGTTATAGCTAGTTGACTCGATTTAAGTAGGATCTAGTGCATGTTTTGCCTTCGGGCTTAAATTAAGTTGGCATTGCCCAATTCTATTTACTGTATAATGTTAAATTTTATCAGGATATCAATAAACAGTGCAGGGCTCTATTTTCAGTGAACGCAATTATTTAACTTACTTGTGTGGCAGTATATTTTCTACTCAAGGTGTTTGGATCCAGCGTATGACAATGGGCTGGATGATGTGGGATCAAACCCACTCAGAAAGTTGGTTAGGTATGTTGGCCTTTTTAATGTTTTTCCCGTCTATATTAGTAGGTCCATTGTTTGGAGTGATGGTGGACCGCATTAATCGTCGTACAGCAGCCGTTGTCACAAGTATTATACTGGCGTTGCTATCATTATTACTAGCGTTGTTAGTTTGCCAGCAGTTAGTCAATGAGTTAGCACTGTTATTCTTTGCTTTGGCTATTGGCGTCGCTAATAGTGCCTATCAATCGATACGACTGTCTTTAGTCCCTGAGTTAGTTAGCGTTTATAACATGCCCAAAGCAGTGGCTATTAATGCTGTTTTATATAACACCTCGCGTTTTATTGGCCCTATTATTGCCGGGTTGTTGATTAAATATGGAGGTAATACCATGGCATTTGCGGTTGTTTTTGCCTTTTATATACCTTTAATTGTTGTATTATTACTGTTAAAACTTGATGACAGAAAGAAATCTGTTGTGGAAAAAAAGTTCACCTTTTTTATGGATATAAAAGCTGGGGTGAATTATGCGCTGAATTCAGATTTGATCTTACGCTTATTAATATTAATTGCCGTCTCTGCTATTTTAGGGCGTGGCTTATTAGAGATTTTACCCGCTGCGGCAGATGTACTTTACAACCGTGGAGTGGAGGGGCTAGCTTGGTTAAACTCAGCGGCAGGCGTTGGCGCTATTATTGCGGGTTTACTATTATCATCTTTAAGCTCTGCACGCTTGTTACTCGTTACGCGTTTAGGTGTCATTAGCTCAGGCTTATTACTACTCATGTTTAGCTACAGTAATAGCTTTGAGTTAGGTTTACTGATGGTAGGAGGATTAAGCTTTTGTGCGACGGTATGTGGTGTTGGGACACAGTCACTCATTCAGGTATCAGTACCAAGTGCCTTTAGAGGGAGGGTTATGAGTTTATGGGGTTCTATAAACATGGGTGGCGGTGCTCTAGGTGGTTTGTTATTTGGTGTGATTACCGAGTTTATGGGCTACCCTTTTACCTTTATTACTGTGGGTTTATTTAGTGTTTTTTTTGCTTTTGTTGCCTCATATCGTATTGTCCTTCCATCAAAAATCTTGTGATTGAACAGCGCGATAAAAGCTTCGTTGTCTGAATCCAATCAACCTAAACACCTAATCGAGTTTGCAAAAAAGGCCGGAAGCTTAAGCTACCGGCCTTCATTTAAAGCGGTCAATATATGCTCGTGCAGGGCACTTACTTGCCATGATATCTCTACAGGATATCATGGCAATATTACTCATGACGATAATGCTATCATCAGCCAACTAACTCTATGTATTCAGATTTGGATAAGCATGATGATCCCATTTTTATAACTGGGCTAATGCTAGTTTTATGGTAGGGGATAATTGTGAACCATCACTATCGGCATACTTTATTATATTTGCTTTCATTGAACGTGCCCAAAATTTCTTTACGTGATTAGCAACGATCATAGCCGTTTCTTCGTCAGTTTTTTTGTAATTATTATTATTAGCAATTTGGTTGAGCATACTAATTAGATTGTCAATTTGAGAACTACTCATCACTATTTTCCTATTTATTTATCAAGTTTGGTATAAAAAGTATGTCTACCAGGACGAGCAAAGCCAATTAAATTGAGCTTAGCTTGATTTGCCAAGCTTATTGCTAAGCCAGTTGGCGCCGAAACTGCTACTAATGTGGCGATATTAACACTGGTGACTTTTTGTACCATTTCATAACTTGCTCTGCTTGAAATGACAACAAAGCCGCTTTGGGTATTGATTTTACGCAGCGCTAAGCTGCCAATTAACTTATCTAAAGCATTGTGTCGACCGACATCCTCACATAGGAGGATAATCTCGCCTGTATCGTCACACCAGGCTGCTCCATGCACAGCACCTGTTAATGCTTGTAATTTTTGATGCTCACTTAACTGTGACAGTGCATGTTGTATTACTGGCGAAGAGGGCAGCGCTTGTGGCGTTACACTCTTAATTGGCCGAATGGCTGTTTCCAGTGATTCACTACCACATAAACCACAGCCTGTACGGCCAGTAAGGTTACGTCGGTGTGATTTTAAAGACATCATACGTTCAGAGCTAATCTCAAGACGTACTTCTATGCCTTTTTCACTGGCCACCAGATCAATATCATACATTTCAGCCGCATGATTAATGATGCCTTCAGACAAACTAAAGCCTAAGGAAAACTCATGTAAATTGGCTGGTGAGGCCATCATAACCGCGTGAGAAATGCCATTATAAACCATGGCAATAGGCACTTCCTCTGCGATACAGTCAAGTTTTCTTTGCTCACTACCTTGCTGCCAATAGTCAACAGGTAGTGTTAAATGGCTTGGTTGCAATTTTGCTTCGTCTTCCAGCGTCAAACTTAACTTCCTATAGTGGCTTTTTGTTTTTTAGGTGAACGTTTAAAGTGCTCTTTTTGTTGTGCACTGAATTTTTTATAACGCGTCTGCCAAGCTGATGGTGAGGTGACTTTTTCCACCTGTACCGCAGTGACTTTATATTCAGGACAATTAGTTGCCCAATCCGAACTGTTGGTGGTAATAACGTTGGCGCCACTGATTGGGTGATGGAAGGTAGTGAATACCACGCCACTTTGCATACGTTCACTGACTTTTGCTTTCAGTACAGTATCACCCGCACGGCTGCTAATGCCTAACCAGTCACCATCGTTAATACCTCTTTCTTCGGCATCGTTAGGATGTATTTCAAGTAAATCTTCTTGGTGCCAAGTATTGTTCGCGGTGCGTCGTGTTTGCGCCCCGACATTATATTGACTGAGTATTCGCCCAGTGGTTAATAATAACGGAAAGCGTTTGTTAGCGCGATCTTCACTAGCAAGATAGGGTGTAATCGCAAAACGACCTTTACCAATTGGAAAACTTTCCACGTGCATGATGGGTGAACCATCAGGAAACTCTTCGTTACAGGGCCACTGAATACTACCCTGTTCGTCCAATTTTTTATAACTTACCATACTGAAAGTAGGCACTAATGAGGCTATCTCATCCATTATTTCAGAAGGATGTTGATAATTCATCGGGTAACCTAAAGCATTAGACAGCTTTTGGGTAACTTCCCAGTCTGCGAATTCAGCTAATGGCTTCATCACTTTACGCACCCGGTTTATGCGTCTTTCTGCATTGGTAAAGGTACCATCTTTTTCTAGAAATGAAGAGCCAGGTAAAAATACGTGTGCATATAGCGCTGTTTCATTTAGAAAAATGTCTTGAACAATCAAACACTCTAATGATGACAATGCCGCCTGTACATGTTGGGTATTAGGATCTGACTGTAAAATGTCCTCTCCTTGCACATACATGGCTTTGAACGTACCTTCAATGGCGGCATCAAACATGTTTGGAATACGAAAACCCGGTTCGTTATCTAAGGTTACGCCCCAACTTTTTTCAAATTTAGCGCGCAATACATCATCACTGACATGTTGATAACCTGGTAGTTCTTGTGGGAATGAACCCATGTCACAAGAGCCTTGAACATTATTCTGTCCACGCAATGGGTTAATACCTACGCCTTCACGGCCTATATTACCTGTGGCTAATGCTAAGTTTGCTATACCCATCACCATGGTTGAACCTTGGCTATGCTCGGTAACGCCTAAGCCATAATAAATAGCGCCATTTTTTGCCTTGGCAAAAGCACGAGCGGCAATGCGAACTTGTTCGGCATTAACGGTGGTAATACTTTCCATTGCTTCGGGTGAGTTGATCTCATCAAGAATAAATTCACGCCAAGCGTTATATTCATCAGTACGTTGCTCAATGAAATTTTTGTCCTCTAAGCCTTCACTCATAACGACGTGTGCTATGGCATTGATCATAGCAACGTTAGTACCAGGTTTTAGTGGCAGGTGATGGTTAGCACTTATGTGAGCGGTATTAAGTAAATCAATGGTTCTGGGATCAACGACAATTAACTCTGCGCCTTGGCGTAAGCGTTTACGCAACTGCGAGGCAAATACCGGGTGAGCGTCAGTAGGATTTGCACCAATAACCATAACAACATCAGACTTCATCACTGAGTCGAAAGTTTGTGTACCCGCAGATTCACCAATAGTTGCTTTGAGTCCATAACCTGTAGGTGAATGACAAACACGAGCGCAGGTGTCGGTATTATTATTACCAAAAGCAGCGCGGATCAATTTTTGTACTAAATAGGTTTCTTCATTGGTACAGCGAGATGAAGTAATACCGCCAACACTTTCACGACCATATTTAGCCTGAATGTTTTTAATTTTATTGGCGGCAAATCCTAAGGCTTCATCCCAACTGACGACTCGCCATTCTTCATCAATACTATCGCGGACCATAGGTTCAGTGACGCGATCTTTATGAGTTGCATAACCAAAGGCAAAACGACCTTTTACACAAGAATGACCTTGGTTGGCTTTACCGCCCTTGTAGGGCACCATGCGTATGACTTCTTCACCTTTCATTTCAGCTTTAAAAGAACAACCGACACCACAATAGGCACAAGTTGTGATAATACTGTGTTCTGGTTGTCCTTTGTCAATCACTGATTTTTCCATCAGTGTTGCCGTTGGGCAAGCCTGTACACAGGCGCCACAAGAGACACAATCAGAGGATGAAAAATCGTTTTCACTAGTACCAGCGCTGACCTTTGAGGCAAAACCGCGACCTTCAATGGTTAAGGCAAAAGTACCTTGAACTTCTTCACAGGCTCTAACACAACGAGAGCAGGTGATACATTTACTGGGTTCGAAGGTAAAATAAGGATTGGAGTCATCAATCTTGGCGTCAAGATGATTATCGCCATCAAAACCATAACGCACTTCACGTAAGCCAACGGCTCCAGCCATATCTTGTAATTCACAGTCACCATTACTTGAACAGGTTAAGCAGTCAAGTGGGTGATCAGATATATAGAGTTCCATGATATTGCGTCGTAATTTTGCAATGTCATTATTCTCAGTAGACACCACCATACCTTCTTTAACCGATGTCGTACATGAGGTTGGATAGCCTCTCATACCTTCAATTTGTACCGCACATAAACGACATGAACCAAAGGCTTCGATGTTATCAGTTGCACAAAGTTTAGGAATATTAATATCAGCGATTGCAGCAGCGCGCATCACAGAAGTACCTGCAGCAACTGTTATTTTTACCCCGTCAATCTCAAGACACACTGTTTGTGTTGAGGTGCTGGCAGGAGTGCCATAATCTTTATTAAAATCAATTGGTTTATTCGATGTCGTATTAGTGGCTGGATCAAAATAATTAATCATGATTACTCTCCTGTGTGGTTAAAAAAAAGTCTTGAGGAAAATCAGTAAAAGCACTGCGCACGGGTATAGGTGTCATGCTGCCCATTGCGCACAAAGAACCGTCAATCATGGTGTCGCAAAGGTCATTAAGTAAAATCATATTCTCAGCGCGGCGCTCATCATTTTTTATACGATCAATCACTTCTACACCACGCGTTGAGCCAATTCTACAAGGCGTACATTTACCGCAAGATTCAACCACACAAAATTCCATTGAAAAACGGGCTTGTTCTAGCATATCAACACTGTCATCAAACACGACAATGCCGCCATGACCTAACACGGCAGAGGCTTTAGAAAATGCTTCATAATCAAGTGGAATATCTAGTTTATGGCTAGGTAAATAAGCGCCTAATGGGCCACCAACTTGAATGGCTTTTATTGGACGGTTGCTGGCGGTGCCACCAGAAAAGTTATCAATAAGATCTTTTAAGCTTGAGCCAAAAGGTAGTTCAATTAATCCACCTTGTTTAACATTACCCGCGAGTTGAAAAGGTAAGGTGCCTCGTGAACGATTTGTGCCATATTGTTGGTAGGCCTGACTGCCTTCACTCATGATAAACGGAATAGCCGCCAACGACAGTACATTGTTAACAATGGTGGGTTTAGCAAATAATCCTTCTAAAGCTGGAAGTGGTGGCTTAAAGCGCACCATGCCTCTTTTACCTTCTAGTGATTCTAAAAGGGCCGTTTCTTCACCACAAATATAAGCTTCTGCGCCTAATCTCACTTCTAAATTAAAGGTTTTACCACTACCACAAATGTTATTACCTAAATAACCGGCGGCACTAGCAATCTCAATAGCTTGTTGTAATATTTCATCGGCAATAGGGTATTCTGAACGTAAATAAATATAACCTTGGTCTGCACCAACCGCTAGTCCAGCAATAATCATGCCCTCAATCAGCATAAAGGGATCACATTCCATGACTAATTTATCCGCAAAGGTGCCAGAATCGCCTTCGTCAGCATTACAGACAATATATTTTTTATCCGCCGTGGCATCTCTTACCGTTTGCCACTTTATGCCGGTAGGAAAAGCGGCGCCACCTCGACCACGAAGACCAGAGTCTACAACAGCGGTGACAATTTCCTGAGTCGATAATGCGAGTGACTTTTGCAGGCCTTTAAAGCCATCTAAGGCAAGGTACTCATCAAGAGAAACCGGGTCAGTAATACCTGCACGGGCAAAGGTAAGGCGAGTTTGTTTTTTTAGATAGGCAATGTTTTCAGTTAGGCCTAGCGCTAGTGCATGAGATTGTGGCTTTTCATGGAGGATATTCTGGCTGATATCTTCCATAATGCTTGCAACATCAGCGGATGTTACCGGGCCATATGCCATACGACCCTGTGTTGTTTCTACTTCAACCATAGGCTCTAACCAAAATAAACCACGTGAGCCATTTCTGATTATTTTTAGGTCAATATCATGATTGGATAAATAGTGCGTAAATGCTTGAGCAACTTCATGTGCCCCTAAAGAAATAGCAGTACTTTCTCTTGGAATAAAAATTTTTGTTGTCATGGTCTATCTCACTTTAATTCGCGGTCTAAATTAGAAAGGATCTCTTCAAATCTCTGATTAGAAATACGACCATAAAGATCATCATTAATTCTAATGTTAGGGCCAGTTGCACAGTTACCGAGACAATAAACACTATCCAAACTGAATTTTTTATCATTCGTCATTTGATGATAATCAATAGCTAAAAAATCTTTAGCGTGTACTTCAAGTTGTCGACTGCCTCGAGATTGACATGCTTCTGCACGGCAAATTTGAATTTGATATTTACCAGGAGGAGATGTGCGAAATTGATGATAAAAACTAATCACACCGTGAATTTCTGCTGGTGTTTGTTTTAATTTTGTCGCTATTCGCTCAATCGCTTGAGGAGTTATATAGCCGACGTCTTTTTGAATGGCATGTAATATTGGTAACAGAGAGCCTTCTTTATTTTTCAAAGAATCAATGATGTTTTCCACATTTGATAAGGGGGAAGAAAATTCTATTTTCATACTAACTCCGAAGGCCTGTTATAAAATATACATATGAAGTGAATTGCATATTTGTTATTGTCTTATAGTTCTTATTATATTCTGACTATAGCACCATTGTTTTATTATAAGAATATGAATTTTTATTCATAATTGAGTGTCTTTTTGGATGGCTTTAGAGATGCGATTTGACCGCTAAATATAAAATTTATTGGCCAATGGCGTAAAGTATTATTGATAATTAGAACAGCCAAAAATAAAAAATAAAAAATAAAAAATAATATACAGGTGAAGAAAATGACCAATAGAACAGTATTGTCAAAGAGAATTCAAATTAAGCCCGCATGGTCATTTTACGATGAGCAGGGTGAGTATGTAGACCCTCGACTTTTTGTCTTGCTTAATGCGGTACACACATATGGCAAGTTGACGGTAGCTGCAACAGAACTAAGTATGTCGTATCGTCATGTTTGGAATGTACTAAAAAAATGGACTGACTTTTTTGGCTCTGATTTAGTCGAGCTAAAAAAAGGCAAAGGGGCACTTTTAACACCGTTAGGTGAAAAGCTACTTTGGGCTGAACAAAGGGCACAGGCTCGATTTGAACCTCAGTTAGTCAGCATTGCGTCAGAATTAAATTTAGAAATACAAAAACACTTAATGGTTAAAGAGCCTTTACTAAAAATTGCTGCAAGTTATGGTTATGCGGTGGCTTTACTGCCTAATTTTACTAATAAATTTAAGCTAGACTTACAATATAAAAGCTATGAAGAGTCATTTGACGCTTTAAGCAAAGGTGAGTGTAATATTGCTGCATTTCACTTACCTACCGACATTGTTAGCCAACGCTTAATTGATATTTATAATAAATATTTTAAAGCTAATACTTATAAAGTCATTCGGTTTGTGACCCGTAAACAAGGCTTAATTGTCAAAAAAGACAACCCTAAAAATATTACTAAAATTTCAGACTTAATGCAGGATGAGGTTAAATTTATTAATCGGCAAAAACATTCAGGGACACGCTTATTAATAGATGAATTACTAGCAAGATCATCAGTGGACCCTAAAAAGGTGATTGGTTTTGATAAATTTGAATTTACACATTCTGCTATTGCTGCCTATGTAGCTTCAGGCATGGCTGATGTGGGCATTGGTATTGAAACCGCCGCTCGTCAATTTGGTCTGAATTTTATCCCATTAACCACTGAACACTACGTGTTGGTTTGTCATCACAAGACCCTTAAAGAACTCTCTGTACAGCGCTTAATTACCGAGATAAAAAGTGATGAATTTCATCAGGAGGTATCAAAGTTAGCGGGTTATGAGTCTATTGCTTGTGGTGATATTGTGGATTTAGAAGATATGTTACCTTGGCACGTTTAATTTTATAGTGCTTGTTACTCTACTCGCTATAATAAAATTCAAGCCACTTTAAACGAATTTAAAGTGGCTTGAATTATAGTTTTATAAGTTGAAAGTATTAGCCCTTAGGGTGTGTATTTTCAACATGATGCTTAGCCTCTACAGGACGAATGGTTAAGTTGGCAAAGAAAGCAACAACTAACAACGCAGCCATAGCATACATAGTGGTGTTATATAAGCTTGGTGTTGGGTCAATAGTACCCGCTGGCACTAATTCCATTAACTTACTTACCGTTACTGTTTTTGCTGCAACAAGTTCATTTAACTGACTAACGGCAGAGCCAAATTTAGCCTGAAATACCGCAGGATCTATTTTTGCTACTAAGTCGGTTATAGCGTCATTGACCGACATATTTCTAAGATACGTGATAGCAAATGGACCTAAAACACCAGCGGTTGCCCATGCTGTTAACAAACGACCATGTATACCACCGACATGTAATGTACCAAATATATCGGCTAAATAAGCTGGAATAGTTGCAAAACCACCACCATACATAGTGAAGATAACCATGGTGGCACCGTAGAACATAACTAACCAGACCGTAGATGGATCTGCACTGACTTGAGATGCAGCGTAAGGTATTGATAAGTAAAGTAGCGTTCCTAAGACAAAGAAAAAGTGGTAAGTATTTTTTCTGCCAATGAAATCAGAAATTGATGCCCAGAAAAATCGACCACACATATTAAAGACTGAAATCATTAATACGTAAGTACCTGCAAAGGTCGCGGTTGCTACATCAGGTAAAGTCGAGCCAAAAATATCAACCATCATGGTTTTAGCCACACCAATAACACCAATACCTGCTGTGACGTTAAAGCAAAGTACAACCCATAATTTCCAAAATTGTGGTGTTTTTAGTGCTTGATCTATGTGTACATCGTTATGTGAAATCATGCTTTTGGCAGATTCATCTTTCTCTGGAGGAGTCCAACCTTCAGGCGTCCACCCTTCAGCCGGCACACGATACGAGAACGAGGCAATAATCATCACAATAAAATAAACAATACCTAATGTCAGAAATGTTCCTGCAGCACCAGTATCACCAGTACCTACAATATAAACACCTGCATCACCAGGAAAAGCCATATTGGCCGCTTCACCAGCTGTTGCAACAATAACTTCTACTGTACCAGAAGCTGTTTCTGCAAAACGTTTTCCCGCTTCAGTTATTAGTTTTACAGCACCTTCTGTACCTAAATAAGTAGGAGCAACGGCATGGAATTTTAACAAAGCAGCAATAAGTGGAGCACCGATCATCGCACCGCCGCCAAATCCCATAATGGCCATACCCGTAGCCATACCCCGTTTATCAGGGAACCAACGCAGCAAAGTGGACACGGGTGAAACATAGCCTAAACCTAGACCACAACCCCCAAGTGCACCATAACCAAGGTAAACAAGCCATAATTGATGGCTTGATATACCAATACTACCGATGATAAAACCGCCACCCCAAAGAAATGCAGCAGTAACACCAACACAGCGAGGACCGACTTTTTCTAGCCATTTTCCAGCAACTGCAGCAGATAAGCCAAGAAAAACAATAGCAACAGAAAATATCCAAACCACGTTACTTAAAGACCAATCTCCAGATGAACTAGTCACTACGCCTAATTCTTTAATAAGCGCAGGGTTAAAAATACTCCATGCGTAAACAGAACCAATACATAAATGAATTGCAATAGATGCTGGAGGGACTAGCCAGCGATTAAACCCCGATTTAGCAATTATTTTATCTTTCATTAAGAAAGAAAAAAAGCCCCCACTTTTATTTGACATTATTTAATACCTTATAGCTACAGCTTGATATAAATATTTATACTTGTACAACTAGAAAACTTATAAATGGTAATTACAGGAGCTATTTATTTTCAAAAAATATTATTTGAGCATAAAATAGATAAATTTTTACCGTTATTTTTTGTTCTAAATTATTCACAGCTAAGCTGTATCAAGTATAAAAAAAGAGAATAATTAAGGTGAATGTATGTTTTTATAAAAGCCTGATAGTTAAAACTAACCACAGTTTTTATATCTTTTTTTGACAATCAATTTAACTACCTTGCTTTTATTAACACAAGTATATGAATTGAATTACATATATTGGTTTTTTATTACTTGAAAACTATACCATTGGAGTATTGGCATTAAAATATGAATAAATATTCATATTTAATGATTATTTTTTATTGCCTAATAGGGGCACTTTTAGTGCTTAACTTTGTGTCATCAATAGTGAATTAAACTCAAGTGCTGTAACGGTCACCTTTATCTGACAAATGGTAATTTGAGTGCTGTTTATCGTTATATCATTGTTTTATTTCTTGTGCACTGCACTGGTTAGGCTGGCAATTTTTAGGATTAGGTTTTAAGACTAGATTGTCGACTAATGCATTATGTGTTGTTGTTTGTCCCACAGACTTCCTTGCCAATTAGAGATGGTTCCAGCCGCCTTGCAGCTATCGCAATGCCACTCAATAAGGCCAATGTTAATACAGCTTGCTTCAATATCTCCTTGACAATTAATTTGCTCAGCGCGAGTGTTGCATTTCAAATTTACAGCAACTAAGTCAATATCAACTATTGGCTGCGCTATACACTCAGAAATCGATGATACAATTTTACTAAGAAATTCGAATACTGTTTTTGCTTGTTCAGTAAGAGTGAGTAACTTACCTTCTTCGTCCAGAAAATGTCTTAAATCTGTTTTTAACACCATAGGTTTTTCAATCAAAGTATGCTGATGCCTCTAAGATATATTACTTAAAGCTTTTGGTACATTATTTATCAGTTAATACGGCTAAGTTAATATTATTAAGCTGACAGTTAGGTTAGATAAATACATCGGTTCGACTAATCAATACGATCAACCTTGAACATAAATTCGTTAAGCTAAGAGTATCGATTTCTACCACTGAATTACTGTTTTATTGACCAATAAGTAGTTAATGAAAATTTGGCTAATCAGACGCTATTCTCAATTATTTTCATAGGTAATTTTGGTCTTTGAGCTAAAATTATTGCCCGCATCTATTCACCACATTTATTGATCGCATCAAAAGCTATTATCACCAAAAGTTAACTTCATTTTTGCACACATAAGGAATTTACTGTTGTAGCCTTGCCTTAATCATAGGTTATATCGGTTCAGGTGATAAGGCGCATCCATAGTAACAATAACTTAACAAAGAAATAACCTTTGTTGATTTGCTAATATGTTAATCTGCTAATTTACTGATTTCTGTGAGACTGAAGTTAATGTTATTCACATTGTTTATTTACATTGCAATGACTTTAAAACTCTTTTTCTCTTCTTAAATCTATTTAATCAATGATTTAAAATTTATGTCTAGGGCTCTGGCTTTTCTCCTTTAGGGATGTTTTGGCTGGTAGACTCGCTTTTATTTATAGTTAAAAGTCAGTAATTGTTAATGATGCTTAACTTTTGATTTAATTTTTATTCTGTTTCAGGGCGATTTTCTGAGTTAGAGACCCAGGTGGTCTAACAGTCACTTTTGTCTTTAAAAATTAAAAATCTTAATTGAAAAATAGGGGTCTACCTAAAAAATATGAAATATTTTCGGCGAATGATAGAAGATGACTCTCTCATCATGAGACAGAAAACTCATCATGAGACAGAAAAGTAGACTAAACCTGTGATCAAATAGCGGAAGAAATTCAGTAGAATAATTGTTGTGATGACATCAGTTATTGTAGGTATCGGCTTTTCTTTTCCTAGTTTATATACCTTTTAAAAGACAAGAAAAGATAATTGATAGCATGGTTATTAACTTTACCTATATTTAGTCAAACCAAGGTGTTTGAGTCAGTGTTATATAAAATGGAACTTGCCAAATGAATACGCCTGTAAAATCAGTCAAGCTGTTGCCCAAAGAGTTACGCGATTGTGCGGAAATAAAGCCAACAAAACAAACTTTTCCTAGCGACTCTGCCGCGCAAAAAATGCTACACGAATTACAGGTGCATCAGATTGAATTAAAAATGCAGAACGAAGAGTTACATCAAGCGCAAAGAACACAAAAATTACATTATCGATACACTGAGCTATTTGAATTTGCCCCCATTGGCTATTTTTCTTTTGATGTAAATGCCATCATTAATCAGGTTAATGTTCGAGGGGCTAAGTTACTGGGTATTGAGCCAGCTGACTTAGTCAATAAACAGTTTTTAAACTACGTTAACGCCCAATATCGAGATAGCTTTCAATGTTGTCTAGTCAAAGCATTTTCCGGCAGTGGTATACAATCTTGTGAGATTTTAGCAGAAGTTGGTAAAAAAACATTTTGGCTGAATATCGAGGCTAATCTTGGTATCACAGGTACCGACTGTCTTGTTGCAGTGACGGACATTAGTGAGAGAAAAAAAATTGAACATGATCAAAATCTTGCTAATGAAGATAAAGAGAAACGAGCCGATGAATTAGCCCTTGCTGCCAAGGTTTTTACTCACGCCCGCGAAGGCATTTTAATTACTGATGCTAAAGGTATTATCATTGAAGTTAACGACGCCTTCACTGAGATCACCGGCTATAGTCGCGAAGACTCTTGTGGTGAAAATCCAAGATTTTTACAATCAGGACGCCAATCAGCAGAATTTTATATTTCCATGTGGCAAACAATTTCTACTACAGGAGAATGGTACGGAGAAGTCTGGAATAAACGTAAAAATGGTGAAGTATATCCAGAAATTCTAACCATTTGTGCAGTGCATAATGATGCTGGCGAGTTACAAAACTATTTAGCTATGTTTGGTGACATTAGTGTGATGAAAAGTAAAATAAAAAAACTTGGGTATATCGGCCAGTATGACTTACTGACCAACCTGCCTAATCGTGCTTTACTTGCCGACCGATTAACTCAAGCTATGTTGCAGTGCAAGCGCCGCCAGCAGTCACTAGTGGTGGTATTTTTAGATTTAGATGGTTTTAAACAGATTAATGATATCTATGGACATCATTTAGGTGATGAACTGCTAATTGCCCTCTCCATTCGCATGAAAGGAGCATTACGTAAAGGTGATACTTTAGCCCGCTTTGGCGGCGATGAATTTGTCGCGGTATTAACCGACTTAGGTAAAACTGAAGACTGTCAGTCGGCATTAGAGCGCTTATTACGGGCAGTGTCAGAGCCTGTTGCTGTAGGTAATGTGGTATTAAATACTTCAGCCAGTATTGGTGCCACCCTTTATCCGCAAGACAATGGGTGTGCAGACTTGCTTATACGCCATGCTGCCCAGGCCATGTGTGTCGCTAAAGAGTTGGGTAAAAATTGCTATCATTTATTTGATACCGCTGTAGATGACGCCATTAAATTACAACTAGACAACCTAAAGACTATTCGTCGCGCATTAGACCAGCAGCAATTTGTCCTCCATTATCAGCCTAAAGTTAATATGAGGACAGGCATTGTGATGGGTGTAGAGGCGCTTATTCGTTGGCAACATCCCGAGCGAGGCTTATTAAACCCCTTTGAGTTCTTGCCGTTGATTGAAAATAACCCGATGAGTATCGAGATGGGTGAATGGGTTATTGATACGGCATTGAGACAAATTAGCCAATGGCAAACTATAGGTCTTATCTTACCCACAGGTATAAGTGTAAATATTGCTGCCATGCAATTACAACAGCCTGACTTTACCGATAGACTCACTAGGCTACTAGCCAGCCATTCGGATGTTGAAGCGCGCTATTTAGAACTAGAAGTGTTGGAAACAAGTGCCTTAGATGATGTGATTCGGGTCTCAAACACCATGAATGACTGCATGGCGTTAGGCGTAATCTTTTCTTTAGACGATTTTGGTACTGGCTATTCGTCACTAACTTATCTTAGGCGTTTACCTGCCAGCCTGATTAAAATAGATCAGAGCTTCGTTCGGGATATGCTCATTAATGTCGACGATTTTTCCATTGTTGAAGGCGTCATTGCTTTAGCTAAATCATTTAAGCGTGAAGTGATTGCAGAAGGCGTTGAAACGATTGAACATGGTGCGGCGCTATTGCAACTGGGCTGTGAATTAGCACAAGGTTACGGCATTGCCAGACCTATGCCTGCTAGTGATATTCCAGCGTGGGTTAGTCGCTGGAAACCTGACATTAGTTGGCAAAGCTAAATAAAACCCAGTATGGCTTGTAACCCATTCAGATTACACTGAGGACAGATTAATTCTGGCCTAGTTCAGACCTAATTTAGATCTAACTATTGCCTGATTTTGGCATAACGCTTGATCAAACATAGTTTTTTGTCGCAGAACCAAGACATGTTAAGCCGTGAGTATGCACTAATAAAGTATTATTACTCCCGATACGAGCTACCCTTTTTATCGAGCATAGCTTTTTTCTGCTCAAAATGAGCGAAAGACTGGCCTCGAAACTCATCCCAACTTTCTGCTGTTTGTCGCGCTAGCTCATGAGAGAGAATATTCAGAGGCTGGCCAGTGGAATAAGCCAACACCATAGTCTTACAAGCTTTTTCCAGATAATACAGATCCTCAAAAGCTTCGGCGATCGTCGCGCCAGTAACCGTAATGCCGTGATTACCCATCATTAAAGCATTTTTACCGGCTAGGTTATCCACGATGCGTTTGCCTTCTGCATCACTGGTGGCAATACCGCCAAAACTTTCGTCATAAGCGATGCGCTCAAAGAACCGTGCGGTGTTGTTATCAATGGGTAATATACGTGGATCTTTTAACGTTGAGAGTACGGTTGCATAGGTAGAATGCAGGTGCAGAATAACCCTAGCTGTGGGCAATAACGCATGCATGTTGCCATGAATACTCCAAGCCGAAGCATCAGGCGCTTGGTCAGTCAGCATAATGCTATCGTCTTCACTATCCAGTAACTGTAGGTTACTCGCCGTAACATTTGAAAAGTGCATCCAGCGACGGTTCATCAGGAACTGTTTACCATTTGCAGATACCGCAGCACTTAAATGATTGGCCACTGACTCATGCATATCCATTTCATAAATAAGCCTAAAAGTAGCGGCCAAATCGACTCGTAATTCTTGTTCTGTTTGCATTTTGCTTATCCCCAATAGGTTTCGACTGATTACGTCTCTAATGATGGTTAAAGTGGAGCCGTCACTTCTGCTTCTGCTTTTGGATAGCTAGCACGTAAAACACGGTAAACACTTCGCAGATCGCCTCGGTCAACATAACAGCCCCGTAAATGCCTAGCGCCGCTACCCTTGATAAAGGAAGCTCGGCCGTGGGCGATGCGGTGGTTGTCAAACACCATACACTCGCCAGCATTTAGGCGGAAGGTCATCAAATATTGAGCGTCTTGTAGCATCTGTCCAAACTTACGAAAAGCGGGATAAAAAGTATCCATTTCACGCTGTGAAAAATCAAAGACATCAGCCAAGTGCTGACTAAAATTAATACCGCTAACCTCACCATTATTAGGGTCGAGTTCGATTATTCGCTGCTTAGTGCGTACATCTTGATAGTGGGTGGTATAGCGATACGGCACTTCGTATTCTGTCAGTATTTTAAAGTATTTTGGATAGCTTTGTTTTAAGGCGTTAGCAACGGTAGTTGCATCGACAAACAAGCTGTTGCCGCCTTCTGCATCATTAACTCGGCAGTGCAGGAACTGGATACCTGGAGCAAGTTCTTCTGCAGGTAAATCAGTATGTAACTCAAGTGCTTTGCTGGTATAAGCAAGGTTTTCAGGATTGGCTTTAGACTGAACATCAAAGGTGTAACCAGAAAAAGATGGCCGCACAGTGCCAAACAGTTCGCATAGGGTTTTCAGCCCTTCGTTTGAATTTGGCATATCTTGAATCAGGGCAACACCTTCATCTAACATCGCCTCAGCCCAATCAGCTACACTGGCGGGGTTAGCCATAACATCGTCATAGCTAAAACGCGCCATGTTTGGGTAGTGATCGCCATACCAAGTTTTACGGGCACGAACGGCCAAATCACCATGGTTTTCTCCCTTGTGCCAACGTTCAAGCCAGTGTAGGTTATAACGACTTTGATAGCCATCGCTCCAAATAACTTCCAGTGAGGCTCCATTTATCCAGGCGCTTGTTGCGTGTAAATCATCAGCTTCATCAAGAATATCAAAGGTCCGTTCCTGAGTGCTGCTATCCCATGAGGTGGCACAATTATCGCGTAACCAGAAATAATTGAAATAGACCATTTCTGCGTTCATTGGGAGTTCTATACCGGTTTTCAATAATACAATGTCAGACATTCAGCAACACTTATTTTTTGTTTATTTTAAAATTGAAATTGTATCATTTTGGCCATGTAATGTCGAAAATACCAAGGGGAAATTGCCGTGGTAAGTGCTCAATAAACTATCATTATTTTTTCAATAATGATTAAAGCTGCGCGGTATTCATTATCGTTAGCCATACCAGTAGCTGGTTAAATAATAAGGTCTGCATAGGCCAAAATTAACTCGTAATACTCAAGGGAAAATTGATGATTAAAACTCTTATTGTCAGTAATGATCTCTGACAATTTTTGATAAATTAGCATTATGATGATGAATGTAAGCTTGCGTTGAGTGGGGTAGTTAGAGGGTAAACTTAAGTTACACTTCATTGTGCCGATACTTGTGATATATGCTGTGATAAACCGAGGTAAATTTTATGAGCTCAGTAATTAAACCTAATGATACCTATAGCCAAGATGTTCGAACATTAGCAAACGCGTCAGATAAAACCTTGAACAAGCCAAAGGGGCAGCAAATATCTGAGCTGGCTAATGATAAAAATATTGTTAAAGCACAAGACTCTATTTATGCCAACAATAAAAAGCAGCTTAATGCCGCTATTATAGAATCTTCACTGAAGTTCAATGCAACCATGGGCGATCAGCCGCTGTCATTATTGTTAAAAACTGCCTTACAGGGCATAAACGAAGCGCTTAAGGAAACCGGGGCTATTACTCGTGTTGAAAGTAGCGTTGAAGACAGTTATCAGTCGGGGGTTGATTTCAGTCCTAAAGCAACAGCGGAGCGTATTGTTGGTTTTAGTACTCAGTTTCTAGGTGCTTATCAAGAGCAGCATCCTGAAATGGCTGCAGAAGAATCGTTAATGGCTTTTGTTGATATTATCAGTGGCGGTATAGAGCAAGGTTTTGCTGAAGCCAAGGATATTTTAGCTGATTTAAAAGTATTGACGGGCGATATTAGCAATAATATTGATAAAACTTATCAGTTAGTGCAAGCAGGGCTACAGTCTTTTATCGAAGCTTTAAGTGCTAAAGAAGTGGATCAGCTTGAACCGTAACCACGATAATAGTCGGCTATTTAGCCAGCGGTAACGGTTGAAATTTACCGTTAATTACTATTTTTTTGATCCAATTCAAAACAATTTTTTGGCTGTTTTTTTAATTGTATTGATTTAAATTGCTAACTAAAACAAGGTGTTAATCTTTTTTTAGTTTGCGTTATTCTAGTTGTACGCTCACTCACCTTTGAGTTAGCGCTTGCAGCGCGTATAAATAATAAAGTTAAGGTATAGCATTAACTTTATAGCAATATTTTATAGTGATAAGCGCTACACAGTGATTGATTCAGCGACTGTTATTTTTACCTATATCAGCAATTTTAAATTTATTTGTACAGGTTTAACTCACTTTAGTGCAGAATCAATTGTAACAGCTTTATAAGCTATGTAATTTTATCAATCATTTTGAAAGGAGTACGTCAGTTGTCTAGGAAGAAATTTATTGAGTCTCATGGTGGTACAGCGAATAATTGGAGAACTGATTTTTCATTTGTAAACCATGCAGCTAAGTTTGTTATTTTTGGGGCTTGGGATACTCATACTCAAGAAGGTCGGAGCTTAATCCTTGATAAGGATTGGGTGCAAAATAAAAAAGGTAGAAAGCAACCGGGTTATATTCAAGCGATAGAGCATATTAGATTAGTTGAAGAGGAGGGTTATCAACTAAAAACCTTTCCAATAATTGAAGACTTGGACTATGTAGATGCCACTGATAGTGGTAAAACCAGCATAAAAGAGTTTATAAAAGCCTTAACGGATATGACCCTCAACTTTACTGATGATAAATGGTACGCAGAAGGTGCACACAAGCCTGAATATAGCGCAAAACCTATCGCAAAAGAGGCTGTAGATCTGTTAGATATACTTAATTTAGCTATCGAAAAGACAGAAAAAGAAAACTTAATCCTGTGCCGAATTGGACAAGGGCAATTTAGAAAAAACGTTATCGATATTTGGGGGAATGGCGAGACATGTGCACTGACAGGTATAAATATTGCTGAGATGTTAGTCGCTTCTCATATTATTCCGTGGGCAAAATGTGAAGACAATAAACAAAGGTTAGATGGCGTAAATGGTATTTTATTATGCTCACATGTTGATAAGTTATTCGCTAAGCATTTAATTACTTTTGAGAAGCAAAGAATGCGCTATATTATTAAAATTGCCCATAGCCTTGATCTAGCTTTATTAAAAAGTATCAGTATTGAAAAAGGATTAGAACTCGCTATAGCTCGTATGCATCCTAGGTTACAATTGAGATTTGATGAATATATTCTTGAGCATAATAAAGTTTTTGCAATGAACGATGTTAAATAACACCCGCTATGGTCTTTTATCCTTGTCTAGCTATTGTAGATACCGCTTGATTAGCTATGCAGAGTCAGCGGTTTTCTAAATACTGAGCGATTAAAGGTGTCAGTTAAACTGATAGCTAATAACTGACAGCTATAATCAATATCTCATCACCAATATATCATGTAGTCTTTAAAAAAAACGGGCATCATCAGATGCCCGTTTTCAGTTAACACTTAATACCTAATAGTTAATACCTATTCGTTTGGTATTAACTATCTCTCATTAACTATTAATCTTCTTCAACTAAAGTCATTAGTGACGTGTTGCCACCAGAGGCAGTCGTGTCAATGCTAATGGTTTTTTCTGTTAATAAACGCTGAATCAAGTGATCAAAATATTCAGAACTGATCACAGGTAATATTGCCCCTGAACGTTCAGCTAATTTCTCACTAATAAAGTGCTTACGATCACAATGACTGTCTACAACAATACCTGATAACGCAGGATGCGCCAGCATAGTTGTTAAGTGACATAACTTAGCCACTTGGAAAACATCTGCATCTTGGCCGGTAGCAATGAACTTATCTCTAAAGGCAATCGCTTCGTCATAATATAAATCAGAGACCACAGTAATAACGGTATTACCCGTTGCTAAAGCCGTTACAATAGAAAGTAACCAAAAATGAAAGCTAACATTTTTATCGGCAAAGCAAATGATATTGCCGCGGTTTTCCAAATAAAGCACATTAGACTCACCCGTTGGCCCAGGTAAAAACGTTGGCTTTTTCAAACGCTTTTCAATACTAATTAATTGTGAACGAGCTGATTTTAAGGTGCGGTTTAAATCGTCAGCTAAATCTTCAACAATTTCAACATGGGAAATTTTTGCTAACAATTGACGTACAGAAGAAAGGCGAGTATTTAACTCAGTTAAGCGCCAGCCTTTTTCTGCTGCATTAGCCTTGTCCATGAACAATACAGCTTCTTTTTCTGCTTGTTCACCACCGTCTAAAGCTTCTACCTGCCATGGTAGTAATTTAAATTGCTCAGCATCGGGTGTTGCTTTTTCTATTACTAAACGAGTGAGGTAATTTGGCCCACCTGCTTTTGGTCCAGTACCTGACAGGCCTCGACCACCAAAAGGTTGTACACCGACAATAGCGCCAATCATATTACGATTGATATAGACATTGCCAGCACGTGATAACTTGGCTAAATCAAAGGCACGGTGTTCAATACGGGTATGAATACCCATAGTTAAACCAAAACCTGTACCATTAATTCTATCTACAACCGCTTCTACGTCATTGCCTTTAAAGCGCACAACATGGACACAAGGACCAAACACCTCCTTCTCTAGCACACTAATGTCTTTAATTTCATAAAGTCGTGGTGCAAAAAAGAAATGTTCGTTTTGTGCTACTTCATCTGTTATCTCACTGGCAATAGGGCATTGGTACAGTAATTTGCCATGAGTTTTCATATAGTCGCTGTGAGCATTGAGGGCATCTAATGCTTTTTGATCTATCACTGGCCCTATGTCTGTACTTAATTTTTCTGGGTTACCTACATGTAATTCTGCTAATGCGCCTTTGAGCATAGTAATGACGTCATCAGCAATATCTTCTTGTAAAAATAACACTCGCAGCGCCGAACAGCGTTGACCTGCAGACTGAAATCCTGAAGAAATAACATCATCAACTACCTGCTCAGGTAGAGCGGTAGAATCAACTATCATGCAGTTTTGGCCACCAGTTTCTGCGATAAATGGTACTTGATCGCCACCTCGGTCAGCCAAGGTTTGTGAAATAATAGTGCCAGTTTCAGTAGAGCCGGTAAACATAACGGTTTGAATACGAGCATCAGGAACAATAACACTGCCCACTTGACTGCCTCGAGCAATAACCGCTTGGACAACGCCTTCAGGTAAGCCAACCGACTTCATTAATTCAATGGTGCGTAAGGCAATTAAGCTGGTTTGTTCGGCAGGTTTTGCTAATACCGTATTACCTGTGGCAATAGCGGCAGCCACTTGACCTAAAAATATCGCTAATGGGAAGTTCCAAGGGCTGATACATAAGACAACCCCACGCGCTTCTAAGCGTTCATCAGCGGCAACTTCAACCGCTTGTTGTGCATAATAACGACAAAAATCAACGGCTTCACGCACTTCATCAATACCATCTTGAGCTATTTTACCGGCTTCTTTAATGCACAAGGCAATGAGCTCGTCGGTATGACGTTCAAGAATATCAGCCACGCGGCATAATAAATCAGCGCGTTCAGATACTGGCGTTTTTGACCATGAAGTAAATGCTGTTTCTGCCGTATCGATCATCTCAAGCATGGCGGCTTTGTCGTGCAGATGATGAAAGCCAATGATTTCACGATGGTTAGCTGGGTTTTTAACCGCAATAGCACCATCGGGGATATCATTTTTATTAAGCAGGTGTTCATCAAACCAGTGATCTAACGAAGCCTTTAACGGCGTGATGATACTAATGTCGTTTAAATCTAAGCCTTTAGAATTATCACGACCAAGACCTTTGGCGTCATGGTATAAGGCAATTGGCCTAAGTATTTGATTGTTATACTTATCTTTTAATCGCTGAGTTCTTTCAACGGGGTCTTCAAGTAAAGACTCGACCGGTTGCGACTCATCAACAATGGCGTTTACAAAAGAAGAGTTAGCGCCATTTTCCAATAAGCGACGGACCAAATAAGCTAATAATTCTTCATGATGACCAACAGGTGCATAGATACGACATTGAATGTTCTCAAGTGACACAATTTGGTCGTACAAAGAATCTCCCATGCCATGTAAGCATTGAAATTCAAATCCCTCTTTATCATCACCGGCAAGTTCAACAATGGTTGCTGCAGTGTAAGCATTATGTGTGGCAAACTGTGGGTAAATAGAATCTCTATATTCTAATAATTTATTGGCACAGGCATGGTAAGAAACATCGGTAGAAGACTTACGTGTGAAGACTGGAAAGTGGTTAAGACCCTCTTTTTGAGTGTTCTTTATTTCTGTATCCCAATATGCACCTTTGACTAAGCGCACCATCATTTTTCGGTCAACACGAACGGTTAATTCTCGTAACCATTCAACAACAAAAATAGCGCGTTTTTGATAGGCTTGTAATGCCATACCAAAACCATCCCAACCGGCTAATTCACTGTCACTAAATACTGCTTCAATAACATCAAGCGATATATCTAAACGCTCAGACTCTTCTGCATCAACGGTCAAGCCAATGTTATAACTTTTTGCTTGCAGGCAAAGCGTTTTTAGTTTTGGTACAATTTCAGCCATTACACGTGCTTGGTGGCTAAACTCATAACGGGGATGAATAGCTGAAAGTTTTACTGAAATACCTGGTACTCTGCGTGGGTCGTTTTTACCCGTAGCACGAGCAACTTTACCAATCGTTTCTATCGCATCTTGATAAGCTTTAAAGTAGCGGTTAGCGTCGTCCATTGTACGAGCGCCTTCACCTAGCATATCGTAAGAGTAAACATAACCTTGCTGTTCTTTTGTAGCAGCACGCTCAGTGGCCGCTTTGATCGTTTCGCCCATCACAAACTGCTTGCCCATAATTTTCATGGCGTAATTCATTGATTTACGAATAACTGGCTCGCCTAAACGGCCAATAACTTTTTTCAATAAACCAAAGCTATCTTTCTTGCGTTTATCAGCATAATTAACCATAGTACCGGTAATTAACAAGCCCCATGATGAAGCATTTACAAACAGTGAGTCACTGCTACCAAGATGACTACTCCATTGTCCTTGAGAAATTTTGTCACGAATTAAGGCATCTTGAGTATGCTTATCTGGTACACGTAGTAAGGCTTCAGCCAAACACATTAATACCACACCTTCTTCGCTTGATAGAGAATATTCCTTTAATAAAGCATCTATCGCGCCAGTACCCGCTTGGTCTTGGCGAATTTTTAACACCATTTTACGCGCTCTTTCCCAAGCACGACTTCGAGCACTAACATTAACTTCCGCTAGTGGCAAAATATGATCTACCGCTGTATTTTCATCAATACGATAAAATTCACGAATTTTCTGACGAATTGGGCAATCGGTGATAAATGAATCATTAAAAAGCATAGGTTTTTCCTCAAAATTACTAAGTAGTAGCGTGGTACTAGTTAGCGATAGTTACATTAGTTTTAATTTGTGCATTCTAATTAAAACTTGACCGTATGTGCTAGTTAAATTTTAGTTTTAAGCCATTTAAAATAGCGCTAAAATCCCCTCTGACCATATAATATATTTCAGGTTAAAGACTTACAACGAAAAAGTGTTACACGGCTAGTAATAAAGTCACTGTTTTTAATGGAAATTACCTTATTAATTCCATCAATATTGCTTAATACATCGGCTTTACGTTAAATTTATTAATGTAGCGCTAAGTGAGCTAATTTATTACTGCAGTGAGTATAAGTAAATCAAATAAATATGAATGTTGTTATAATTTTTCTGGATATTTATTTGGATATTTTCTAAGTGAACCTTGGAGGTGAAATATCAACTGTGGTACAATATTTTTAACTATTTATTACTCTTAGTTTAGTTTACTCGATATTATGTTTTATTCAGTAAAAACAATGAATAAGTCAAACTAAACACAACACCACACCACTTTATATACCATGAAAAATAACCAAACCATGCTGACATTATTGTGCAATGTTAATATTTATGCGCCAACTCCCCTAGGCATTAAAAACGTTCTAATTGCAGGTAATAAAATTGCTGCTATTTATGAGCCTGGAAAAGGGCAAATCGATATTCCTAAGCAGTGGCAGGTTAAGGTCATTAATTTTGATGGTGCGATCTTAACGCCAGGTTTTATTGATAGCCATGCCCATATTACTGGTGGCGGTGGCGAAGCAGGTTTTGCAACGCAAGTACCGCCTGTTGGCCTCACTGAATTTACCCATGCGGGTGTGACTACCGTAGTGGGCTTACTTGGCACTGATGATACCACTCGTAGTACTGAAAACTTATTAAGTCGAGTTTATGGTCTGCGTGAGGAAGGCTTGTCTGCTTACTGTTGGACCGGAGGATATCATTATCCTTTAACCACCATTACGGGCAGCGCTAAGTCAGATATTGTTTTTCTTGAGCCCGTTATAGGTATTGGTGAGTTTGCCATTAGTGACCACCGCTCTAGTCAACCAACATTTGAAGAAGTGATCCGCCTTGCCAGTGAAACCCATGTGGCGGGTTTGATGACAGGTAAAGCCGGTATTATTCATTTTCATTTGGGCGATGGCGAAAAACGTTTAGCCTTAATTGAACAAGCGATTAGAGACACAGAGTTGCCAGCGCGGGTGTTTAATCCCACCCATGTTAATCGTAACAAAGCTTTGTTTGAAGATAGTTGTAAATTACTCACTCAAGGGTGTCATATTGATCTGACGGCATTTCCTGCCGGCACAGCTCAACCCGGTTGGGAAGCTTGTGACGCCATTGAAATGGCTGTTGAAAGACAATTGCCCTTAGCACAAATCACCCTTAGCTCGGATGGTGGGGGTTGCTTGCCTTGTTTTGACCTACAAGGTGAATTACAGCATATGGATTTTGGTCGAGCGAGTACGTTAGGAGAAACTTTAGTGGCAACTTTACATAAAGGTTTAGCACTTGAAACCGTGCTTCCGATGCTAACGAGCAATGTTGCTACTATTTTACGCTTTAAAAGCAAAGGGCAAATTGCCGTTGGTTTTGACGCTGACTTATTGGTGATGAATGAAAAATATGAAATTACTGATGTAATGGCGCAAGGTGTATGGCACAAGCAAAATAATCAGACAATTATTAAAGGTACATTTGAATAGAGGTAGATATGTGTCCAGCTAAAACAACTGATGGTCAACAACGGGGATTTGTAATTCCTATCGGGGGGGCAGAAGAGCGTGTAAAAGATCCGATAATTTTACAACGTTTTGTTGAGCTTTGTGGTGGCGAGAATGCTTATATTGTTATCATTCCAACCGCTTCACAACTTGCAGATACTGGGTCTAATTACGAAGAGGTTTTTCATGAATTAGGTGTGAAAAAAGCTGTTTCGTTACCAATTAATGATCGTGAACAGGCAAACAGCGATGAATACCTAGCTGAATTGGACAATGCCACCGGAATTTTTATCACCGGCGGTAATCAATTACGCTTGTCTACTATTTTAGGTGGCACGCCAGTAGCGCAAAGTATTCGTAAACGTAATGCGGCGGGTGTTCATGTTGCAGGCACTTCTGCAGGCGCAGCGATTATGCCAGAGCACATGATAGCGGGTGGACGCACAGGTGCTTTACCTAATGAAGAAGGGGTGACTTTTGCACCAGGCATGGGCTTAATTAATAAAGTGATTATTGATCAGCATTTTAGTCAAAGAAACCGCTTGGGACGTTTGTTATCGGCTATCTCATACAACCCTTTTGCTTCAGGCCTGGGTATTTGTGAAAATACGGCTGCCTTTATTGATCCTTCTGGGGTTTTAGAAGTTGTAGGTCATGGCAGCATCACGGTAGTTGACCCGTCAGACCTGTCGCATAGCTCAATGGCAGAGGCTAATAGAGGCGAAGCTATTACATTAATCGGCCTTAAGTTGCATGTGCTTGGTCCAGGTGCGACTTACTGCATCAACGAAAGAATAGCAACACCAGCAATATAAGCTATTTTACAAGCTACTTTTTTTTAAAAAAGCCACCTAGTTTTAGGTGGCTTTTTTGTTTTATTACAATGGTTTAAAGTTCACTCTAAGATCCCCTCCCGCTGCAGAATAATATTTTATCGCAAGTAGTATGCTCGCTATTCAAAGCGTGTTATCTTTTCTAGATCGCGTTTTGCGTAGTCAATATAAATAAAAAATTCTCGTTAGAGTAATAAAAGGAAATTACGATGAAAATGCTATCTTCCAACGTTTATGTTGGCCCTAATGTTTATGCTCATTTTCCAGTGATTCGCCACATAGTTGATATAGGCATTTTGGAACAATACCCTTCAGTTAAGTTAGGTAATGAATTTATCGATGGCTTAATCACTAACTTGCCCAGTTTAGATCAACACGGTTGCTCCTATGGTGAGCCCGGCGGATTTCTTAGACGTTTAAAAGAAGATGAAGGTACTTGGATTGCTCATATTTGGGAGCATGTTACGCTCGAACTACAATGTATAGCAGGTACTGAAGTAACCTTTGGTAAAACTCGAAGTACTGGAAAGACTGGCGAATACAATATGGTTTTCCAGTATAAACAACGAAATGTAGGCCTTGAAGCGGCTTTGTTAGCTCGAAAATTATTAATTTCATTAATGCCCGGAAACATTAAAGCCGAATTGACAACCCAAATTGAAGACGATTTTGATTTTCAGCAAGAAGTGGCTGATTTTATTCGCTTTGCACAACGCAAAGAATTTGGTCCTAGTACGCAATCACTTATTGATGCCGCAGAAAAACGTAATATTCCTTGGTTAAGATTAAACGAATATAGTTTGGTGCAATTTGGTCATGGTAAATATCAACAACGTATTCAAGCGACTATTACCAGTGAAACTAGGCACATTGCGGTCGAAATTTCTTGTGATAAAGAAGACACACATAATTTATTAAATGATCTCGGCTTACCTGTTCCTCAACAGCGTATGGCGTATTCAGATACCCAAGCGGTAAAAATGGCAAAAAATATTGGCTATCCGGTGGTACTAAAACCGTTAAATGCTAATCATGGCCGTGGCGTATCTATTGATTTAACGACTGAAGAACAAGTGATCACAGCTTTTGCCTTTGCTCGTGAACATGGAACCAGCCGAGCGGTTTTAGTTGAGTCGTTTTTAACCGGTTTAGATCACCGGATGTTGGTAGTTAATGGTGAATTAGTCGCGGTGGCCAAACGTGTGCCCGGCCATGTCATAGGTGATGGCGTTAATAGTATTAGCCAATTAGTGGATATTATTAATGAAGACCCACGTCGAGGTGTTGGCCATGAAAAAGTATTAACGCAATTAGAGATAGATACTCAAGCCTTACGTTTACTAGGTGAGTCGGACTTTACTGAACAAACTGTACTACCCCAAGGTGAAATATTTTACCTACGTTCAACCGCAAATTTATCGACCGGTGGCACGGCAATTGATATGACCGATGTAGTACACCCCGACAATAAAACCATGGCTGAACGTGCGGTACAAGCGGTGGGTTTAGATGTGGGTGGCGTTGACTTTTTAACCGCAGATATCACTCAATCTTATAAAGATATTGGCGGCGGTATTGTCGAAGTTAACGCCGCACCTGGTTTTAGAATGCACGTAGCGCCAAGTGAAGGTAAGCCTAGAGATGTTGCTGGCAAAGTCATTGATATGTTGTTTCCACCATCACTACCTACACGTATTCCTATTGCCGGTATTACTGGCACCAATGGCAAAACTACCACCTCTAGAATGCTCTCGCATATATTAAAAAGTGCTGGGCATGTTGTTGGCATGACGTCCACCGATGGGGTTTATGTTGATGGCCAATTATCGGTTAAAGGTGATATGACAGGTCCTGTCTCATCGCAAATTGTTTTACGTGATCCCTCGGTTGATATCGCGGTATTAGAAACGGCGCGAGGTGGTATTGTGCGCTCAGGTCTGGGTTACTTAGAATGTGATGTCGCTGCTTGTCTGAATGTGCAAGCCGATCATTTAGGGCTAAGAGGCATAGATACGCTCGAGCAACTAGCTGAAATTAAACGCATTGTGGTTGAAGTTGCTACCGACAGTGTGGTACTCAATGCGGATGATCCGCTGTGTTTAAAAATGGCTGATCATACCAAAGCTAAACATTTATGCTATGTCACCATGAATACGGGCCATAGTTTAGTTCGCGAGCACATTCGTGCTGGAGGTCGAGCCGTGGTATTAGAGAAAGGTATTAACGGTGACATGATCACCATTTTTGATAATGGTACCCATATCCCGCTGCTGTGGACGCATTTAATTCCGGCCACCTTAGAAGGTAAAGCACTGCACAATGTACAAAATGCTATGTTTGCTGCTGCTCTAGCTTATTGTTTAGATAAACCGTTAGAAGCTATTCAACAAGGCTTAAGAACCTTCACAACGACATTTTATCAAGCCCCAGGTCGAATGAACGTGTTTGATGAGCACAATTTTAGAGTGATACTTGATTATGCTCACAATGCTGATGGTGTGAGTTGTATGAGCGAGTTGGCGAGCAAATTAGAAGTTAAGGGTAAGCGTATTACAGTGTTGGCAGGACCCGGTGATCGTCGTGATGAAGATATCGTGAATATTGCTAAAGCGGCGGCTGGACATTTTGATATCTACATTTGTAAGGCCGATGACAATCGCCGTGGTCGTGGTGAGGATGAAGTGCCTCAACTTTTAGCTGCGGCATTAAAAGCTCAAGGTATCGATGAGTCAAAAATTCATTGTATTTCAGATGAAGTAGAAGCTATAAGTAAAGGTCTAGAATTGGCCAGTAATGACGACTTATTAATGGTTTTTGGTGATGCAATAACACGTTGTTGGAAACAAATCATCAATTTCAATGGCGTTAATGAAGTTGAGCATCAAACAGAGCAAACACCACGTCAAACTGTGGTGTCTATGTTAGAAACTAGCGAGCCTGATACTTTTGTCTTGGAAACCGGCATGAGAATTGTTTCTGATGAACGCGGTGTGCGTGTGGTATCTGAACACGATGAAGAAAGTGATTAAGCTTGCTAAGAAAAATCAACATCAAAAAGCGTAGTAATATATGAATATAAAAAATATAACACTGAGCTTAGATGATAATCGTCGGCTGACAGGTAAAAATTTATTATCTGATCAGCCAGGCGCGATCATTGATGCTTTTGTCTCGGGTATTGATAAGCTTGTTGTGGTTAATGTTTGGTCTATTTACGTTAACCGGCTACTGAAGGCGGTTAATTGGTCAAATGAAAAAATATACTCGCGTATCTTCGAAGATGGCATCACGATTGCCATTAGTGCTCCCATCGATGCGCTTTATGCTGCCTGTGATTTAAATGAAATAGCCTGGCAGTTGACCTGCGAAGAGTTAACCCATACTGAAAATGCAGAGCCAATGAGTACCGCCATCGTACGTTTAAAAGCCGCGATAGCAGAAGAAGTTAATCCAAAACTGCTAGCATTAATTAAACAATCAAAAGCTAAAGGTATTGTTTATTTGGTTGATGATGATGAATTTTCATTGGGTTATGGCACCACAGCGCAATGTTGGCCGATATCGGCACTGCCTGAACTAGCCAGCATAAATTGGTCACAATACCACTCGATACCGCTTGCTTATGTCACCGGCACCAATGGTAAATCAACCAGTGTGCGCATTATGTCGCAAATTATTGAGCAAGCGGGTAAATGTTGTGGTGTTACCTCGACAGACTTTATTCGGGTCGGTGATAATATTATTGATCATGGCGATTATTCAGGTCCGGGTGGGGCAAGAATGTTATTGCGCCATCCTAATACCCAAACCGCTATTTTAGAGGTAGCGCGTGGCGGTATTTTACGTCGGGGTTTACCCATAGATAAGGTTGATGCTGCCTTAATCACCAATATTGCCGAAGATCATTTAGGGCAATATGGTATTAATACTGTTGCTGCACTTGCCCAAGCTAAAGCTGTGGTTGCTAAAGGCTTACAGCATAACGGCGAAAGTAAAGGCACCTTAGTTCTGAATGCCGATGACGAGTATTTAGTGGCCTTAGCACCTGAATTGTTGGTGAATAAGTGTTGGTTTTCTTTAGATGAAAACAACACGACACTGCAACAACATAAACAACAAGGTGATGCGGTTTGTTTTGTTAAAGACCAGCAATTGGTTTATGCAGATGCTAATGAAGAAACAAGCATTATCGGTGTTAACGATATTCCTATGACGCTAAATGGCGCTGCGCTACACAATATTCAAAATGCGCTGGGCGCGATTGGCTTAGCTAAGAGCTTAGATATTGACAATAAAGCGATTAAAAACGCTTTGTCGAAATTTGCTAGCAACAGTGAAGACAATCCCGGTAGAGGCAATCAGTTTAACGTCAATAACGCGCAAGTGATCATGGACTTTGCCCACAATGTTCATAGTATGCAGGCCATGGCAGTCACTACGGCGAATATCAAAGCTGAGCGTAAATTTTTAATGCTCAGTCATGCTGGCGACAGAACTGACAGTGAAATCATCAACATGACGAAAACCGCATTAAAAATGCAGCCTGACTTTATTATTGCTGTTGAGGTAGAGCCGTATTTGCGCGGTAGGGCGTTAGGAGAAGTACCGCAGTTAATTATTGATACCGCGTTGGCTCATGGTATAAAACAGCATAATATTTTTACTTTTAAGAGTCCCTTTGCTGGGGCGAAATATATTATAGAGCAGCTGCAAGCCAATGATTTAGCGTTACTGATGGTATTATCTGAGCGAGAAGAGATCACTAAACTGTTACTTGAGAAATCTTAAATAATTGAGCTTTGGATTGCAGTTGTCTAGATAACTGCAATCCTGACTTATGTGTTATATCAGCAATTTTATTTCAGTAATGTTAGCAAGCGCTTTACTATCCAGTAAGTCGTTAAGCGCTTTTACTCGTAACTTTGATCTCAACTAATAAGCCATAATAAACCTATGGCTATCTATGTAGTGTTTGTTAAGCTCAACTGTTTAACAGCTTTGTCTGTGTTCTATATGATAAGGAATTAAAACAGAATCTGTAGCTCGGTTAATGAAAAGTTCAGCGGCTTTGCTGCCTTTTTCTTCACTGTTTTGGTGCACAGTGGTTAAGGGGGGATTCGACCGGTTTGTTTCGTCAATACCATCAAAACCCACCACGCTGATATCCTCTGGTATTTTAAGGCCCATGGCATTAATTTCTTTTAACGCCGCTAAAGCGATTAAGTCACTCATACAAAGCAGAACATTTGGCCGAGGAATAGAGGTTAGCGCTTCTCTAACGGCTATTAAGGCGATATCATGACTGCTTTTTGGAATATTCCATATCCTATCATCTCTTAACTTAGCACCGAGTTCATTAATCGCCTTCTTGTAACCATTTAAACGACGATGAGCAATTGAAGGCAGAAGATCAAAGTCAGGTAATTCATACACTCGACAGGTTAAGTTTGAGTCGAGTAATCTTAAACCGAGAATTGCGATATTATCATCGGCTGACTTTATCGCCAGTTTTGCTATTTCATATGCCGCTTGTTCATTATCAACGCCTACCGAGGCATTACGATCAATGTCAAAGTCTGCGGTAACCACTTTTTTAGTGGTGGCTCTTAACTGCTCAACCAACTTAGCGTTGCGGGGGCTGCCATAACAAATAAAGCCGTCAACAAAGTCAGCAACCGCATTAATGTTGTCAGAAGCCCCGGAGAATAATAATAAATTAACCTGATTTTTTTCTAATACAGATGAAACACCCTTGACAAAATTGCTGGCGACGGGATCAGAAATCATATACTCGACACTATCGGGTAATACCAAAGCGACAATATTAGAGTGACCTTTTCTTAACGATTGCGCCGCTTTATTAGGCCCTGAATAACCCAACTTTTGACATGATGCAAGGATATCCTCTCTGCGCTTTTTAGACAGTTGGTCTGGACGACTAAAGGCATTAGAGACAGTGGCATTTGACACACCGAGTTCTTTGGCTATGCTTTTTAGTGTCCATGTTTTTTTTTCTGTCATGTTGAGCTTACTTTATTGTTGTGCATAAATATCACGCAGACTTATTCAGTTTTTTGTCATTATTGTTGACATAGTATACTGTTATTTATCAATATATAATTTAATTTTATTCGCTATTTTATTCGCTATTTTATTCGTTATTTTCAAGGCTAATTCAAAAGGCTTTCTAAGAGAATTAAACGTTTTTCGCCCTTTTTATTAAGCTCAATAGACGCTTTTCTGGCAGTTAAGTCGACTAATAAAGTGGCTTGGCTCTTAGTATGAGTCCAAGTCATTGCTAACCTAGAGTGCTGACCTTCAATAGTAAATTCACCATTAAAAGCCTCACTGTTATTACGTAATTTTATCAATTCGATTATAGCTTGAGTGATAGGTTTTTCGAGTGATTTTTCAATGTGTGCATTATTAAGATAAGGGCGATTTATATCTCTGCCTACATTGGTGGCAGATAACAAGGTCATATCATTTTTTTCAGCAAATAAACCAGCATAATAAACTTGCGGTGTGCCAGGTGCGAAAAACTGAATGGCTCGGGCTAATAAATAATCATAATCATTGGCCGCTAACGCATCGTAGTAAGTACAATTAACCTGATATAAATCAACATTGCTTGCCGCTGCACCGGTCGCTTTTTGGCTTTCGCCTGCACTATTAAGATGAATTTTTTTAACTAAGTTATCTATTTCAGCGTTATCAAGTAGTCCTTTTTTGCCGTTCATGGGACCCACATCAATAATGCCAATACCGTCATGGGTGTCTAAAACCGTGATGCAATTTCTAGGTGAAATGTTCAGCCACTTAATTAATGCACTAAAGTCTTGGCTAAAAATACTGTGTAAAATTAATGGCGGCAAGGCAAAATCGTAAACTTGATCAACACGTTTAGCTATTTCAATTTGGGTTTGATAATACGAATGAATTTCTACTAAGGTATCAATACTTTGTGCGTTAGCTTTCTGGGTTAGCTGATCAATAAACTCAAAGGTTTCTTCAAGCATAAAGCAACTGGTACCGGCCTTTTTAATCGCATAACCCGCGGCATCAAGGCGAATAATATTAATATTATTTTCAGCAAAGGTTTTTAGAATCCGCGTTAAATAGGCTTGTCCAACATCTGAAGTGACATCGATATCAATTTGGCTATCGGTAAACGTGGTCCAAAAATCAGCAGATTGATTATTGGGTAATAAATAATTGGTAAAACTGCTACCGGGTCTAGGACGATATATTTTCGCCTGCTGTTCTTCATTTAAGCCGGCGGGGAAAACTTTATCTTTCGTTAAGAAAAGCGCCCAAAACGGTGAATCACTGCCTTTATCTAGTACATCTAAAAATTCTTTAGATTGAGCAGACATATGGTTTACGATAAGATCTGCCATTAATTCATGGCTTTCCCCTAATGTTTTCACATTTTTCCAATCGCCAAGTCGGCTATCAACTTCAGTATGGTCAATAGGGTCAAAACCCGCATCACTGCCATCTATGGGATAATAAAAGGGTAATAAATGCACACCTGAAAATAAACCTGACAACTGGTTATGCAGAATATTATCGAGTGCTTGGACACCAGAACCGGTTAGCCTATCAACATAGGTTATTAGCTGAACATTATTTTTCATAAATTTACCATTAAAGTACAAGTTGAATCTTAATCGATTAAGGTATATGTTTATATACAACACAGTTTTAATCAAGAATAATTTTGCTTTTTCTTTAAAAAATTAAGTGTCAGCAGATGTTTTAAGGTTAAATAGTCAATAAATCACTTTAGTTATTAAGCAACTAAAGCCAATATATATAAATATAATAAGAGGGGAAAATAATGAATCCAACGAGTAACTTAACAGTAGATAAATCTTCAATCGAGGACGCATCGATAACCCGTATTAAGCTTTTAACCTATATGATGTTTTTTGTTTTTGCGATGACCTCAGATGCCGTTGGTGTCATCATTCCTCAGTTAATTGAAACCTACAATTTAAACTTAACACAAGCGAGTGCATTCCATTATATCCCAATGATTTTTATCGCATTTAGTGGTTTGTTTTTGGGTTACCTTGCTGATAAATGGGGTAGAAAATTAACGATTGTTATCGGCTTAATGATTTTTTCTGTCGCCTGTTTTATGTTTTCTGTTGGCGAGTCTTTTTACTACTTCTTATTTTTATTAGCGCTAATTGGTATTGCTATTGGTTTGTTTAAAACGGGCGCATTGGCACTGATTGGTGACATATCTTCGTCAGGTAAAGAACATACGGCGACAATGAATAAAGTGGAAGGCTTTTTTGGCGTAGGCGCTATAGTAGGCCCTGCGATTGTCAGTTACTTATTAGTTTCGGGTGTGTCTTGGAAATATTTATACATAGCTGCGGGGGCTATTTGTATTTTGCTGTGTTTGGTTGCAATGAAATCAAAATACCCAGTGACTCAACAACATGTGGCAGAAAAAATTAATTTAAAAAGCTCGTTTAAATTAATGAAAGACCCTTATGCTTTAGGGTTTTCATTAGCCATTGCGCTTTATGTGGCTACTGAAGTGGCTATATACGTTTGGATGCCAACACTGCTTGCTGACTATACCGGCTCTCTTGTTTGGTTAGCGACTTATGCCTTAACTATTTTCTTTGTCTTACGGGCAAGTGGGCGGTTTTTAGGGGTTTGGATGCTTAAGCACTTTAGCTGGCAAAAAGTGATGTTTTGGTTTTCATTAGCGGTATTTCTTTGCTATTTAGGTACTGCTTTAATGGGGGTTGACGTCGCAGTTGTTTTATTACCCTTGTCAGGTTTATTTATGTCAGTGATTTACCCAACCTTAAACTCTAAAGGTATTAGTTGCTTTCAAAAGTCAAAGCATGGTGCCGTCGCGGGTGTGATCTTATTCTTCACTGCGGTATCAGCGGCTATATCGCCTTTACTCATGGGGATTGTGAGTGATCTGTTTGGCCATGTTTCTTATGGATTTTATTTGGCAACATTCTTCGCTGGCTTACTGTTTGTTGCGGCAATCTACAATCTAAAAGTGGATCCTACTCAACATATAAAAATTAATTAATTATATTTATCATGTGATTAATTCAATAAAACCTATTGTACAAAAAAAAGACTTGCTAATATTTGTATTTTTACGAATAATCAGCTTAATCGATTAAGTTAACTGCTTTGGTAGTGAGCAACTTAGATTAACTATAAAAATATTAATACAACAAATTAACAGAATATGGGGTGAGACAATGAAACAAGCTATTCATAAGAAATTTATCGTAAGCGCATTAGCTATGGCTATATGCTCTAGCTTAAGCGCAGCAGAAACAAACGTGACAGAAGAAGTAAAACACAAAGGTATTGATTTTGAGCGAATCGTCGTTACTGGCTCTGTTGGTAAAGGCACAACGGTTATGGAATCAAGTGTCTCTGTAAGTAGCATCTCTGCTGATCAAATTGAAATAGCGTCACCACGAAGTAGTGCTGAAGCATTCAGAAACATCCCAGGTGTTCGTGCAGAAGCATCAGGCGGTGACGGTAACGCTAACCTTGCAGTACGTGGTCTTCCTGTAGCAGCGGGTGGTGCTAAATTCATGCAAATTCAAGAAGACGGTTTACCCATTCTACAATTTGGTGATATCGCTTTTGGTAACACAGATATTTTCTTGCGCATAGATTCTACAATGGCATCTATTGATGCTATTCGTGGTGGCTCTGCATCAACATTAGCTACAAATGCTCCTGGCGGCATCATTAATATCGTTAGTAAAACGGGTGAAGCTGAAGGTGGTAGCGTAGCGACAACATTCGGTTTAGATCATGACTCTACTCGTACAGATTTTCAATTTGGCGGCGAGATTAACGACTCAACCTATTTCCATCTTGGTGGCTTCTACCGTCAAGGTGAAGGCGTACGTGATACTGGTTATACGGGTAACAAAGGTGGTCAAATTAAAGCGAACATCACTAAAGAATTTAGTGATGGTTACGTTAGACTTTATTTTAAACACTTAGATGATACAACGACAGCTTATTTACCTATGCCTGTTCACGCTGATGGTTCTTCAGTTGAAGGATTTGACGCCTCTACTGGCACCCCCCATACCCCTTACCATACTTCAATGATCACAACTGATGGTGCTGGTAATGGCCGTCTTGCTGATATGCGTAATGGCATGAGCCCGAAAGTTGATGCGCTTGGTTTTGAAGCTGTATTTGATTTAGGCAATGACTGGTCTGTTGAAAACAGAATGAGAATTTCTCGCACTAAAGGTAGCTTTACAGGCCCATTCCCTGAAAGTATTCAAGGAAGCCAAGGCTTAGCTGACAGTATAGCGGGTGCTGGTGCAACATTAACTTACGCAAATGGTCCACAAGCAGGTAATGCTTATACTGCTGATAACCTGATGCGTATTCACTCGTTTGATGTTGAAATGACTAATCTTGATTTTATGGTTAACGATTTCAAATTAACAAAAACGATTAACGACTCTACCTTTACTGTTGGTTTATATAACTCGTCTCAAACTATTCAACAATCATGGTTATGGAACGCTTACTTATATGAAGTAAAAGGCCAAGATGCCGCACTTGTTGATGTAACTGCCGCTGACGGTACAGAGTTTTCTCAAAATGGTGTAATTGCTTATGGCGTACCTGCATGGGGTAACTGCTGTACACGTAATTACGATTTACAATATGAAGTTACAGCGCCTTATGCTGCGTTTAGCACAAGCTTTGATAACATAAACATTGACGGTAGTGTTCGTTTTGATAGTGGTTCTGCAACAGGTTCTTTCTCAGGTGCAGCTCAATCTGCAGTTGACATGAACGGTGACGGCACTATACATCAAATCGAAACTAGTGTTTCAAATGTTGATAACGCTTCAGCTAACAACGTAAATTACGATTGGAACTACGTGTCTTATTCACTAGGTGGTAACATCAAAATCAATGATGATTTAGCCGCATTTGCTCGGATCAGTAGAGGCGCTACAGCTAATGCTGACCGCTTAGCTTTTGGTAAAATAGATGCTGCTGGTGTTGCCAAAGATGAAGACATCTTTGATGAAGTTGATCAGTTAGAACTTGGTGTTAAATTTCGTCAAGATGAATTATCTGTCTTTGCAACGGCTTTCTTTGCACAAACTCAAGAGCAAAACTTTGAAGCCACTAGCCAACAATTTTTTGACCGTGAATATGAGTCAAAAGGTATTGAAATAGAATCTACATACTACATTGGTGATTTTGATCTGCGTGCTAACTTAACGTGGACTGATTCTGAAATAACTAAAGATGTCATTAATCCAGCTGTAGTTGGTAACACACCAAGAAGACAAGCCGATGTTGTTTACTCAATAACAGGTCGTTACAACTTTGCCCAAGGTTCTGCGGGTATTAACTTAATTGGTACTACTGATTCATTTGCTCAAGATAACTTTGACCAAAACGACCCTAACGCTCTTATATTAGACGGTTATGTTCAAACGAACGCCTTTGCTCAATACAACCTTTCAGATTCATTAAGTGTTTCTTTAAACATTAATAACTTATTTGAAACTGTTGGTATTACTGAAGCAGAAGATGCAACAGCGGCAACGGCTAAAACTATTATACGAGCAAGATCTATTCAAGGTCGTTCAGCGACTCTGACGCTTAAATACGATTTTTAATCTATAACTTTTTAAACTAATAGTACAAATAATAACAAGCCCATTTTATATGGGCTTTTTTATTCAAAGGTGATTTTATGCTTTCTTTACTCAGTTATGGCGAAGTTTTGGTTGATTTTTTACCAAGCTCAGCTCATAACCCAAGTTACACTCCGTTAGCGGGAGGTGCTCCTGCAAATGTCGCTGTCGCCTTTGCTAAATTAGGCGGTAATAGTTATTTTGCCGGCGGTATCAGTAGCGATGATTTTGGTACTATGTTAATGCAGCAATTACAAGATCAAGGGGTGAATACAAGCTACGTAAATACCGTAGAAAATGCCAATACGGCCATAGTGTTGGTGACCTTAGATGCGAGTGGCGAACGTGCTTTTAATTTCTATCGTAATGATACGGCAGATATGTATTATGAAAAGAGCCAAGTTGATAAAATAAACTGGCAGGATATGGCTGTTTTTCATTATTGCTCAAATACCCTCACCAATGAACAAAATCATGATAATACGCTCTATGCCTTAAAGCGCGCTAAGTCGAACAAGGTATTAATTAGCTTTGATGTTAATTTACGACAGCAACTTTGGGCTGATTTAAGTTTATTACCTGCTCGCGTAGAAGCCTGTCTCAATGAAAGTGACATTGTAAAATTAAGTAAAGATGAAGCCCGCTATTTAGCCGCCATTAAAAATGTTGATATACCAGGCTATGTTAGCTTCTTATTAGCACTAGGCGTTAAGTTGATTGTTATTACTGATGGCCCTAACGAGGTGCAAGTAACTTGTGCTAGCTACTCATTGATGATGGCTGTGCCTAAAATAACCGCACTAGATACCACCGCTGCCGGAGACAGTTTTATTGCCAGCTTCTTATTTTATCTCTGTCAAGATGCCGATATTAATCAAGCGTGTTTATTTAGTGTATTAGAAAACCAAACGCTTGTGTCATCAGCGGTACTATTCGCCAGTAAATGTGGTGCCTCAACTTGCCAAAAAATGGGCGCATTTGCTGCCTTGCCGTCAATTAAAGCGCTAGCGCTTTAATTGTTTTTTATCAAATATCCGAGAATAAATATGGAATCTAGAACTTCCCTTGCTAGTTGGAAAAAGCTAACGCTTCATGCACAACAGATTAAAAAGTCTCATATGAACGACTTTTTCAATGAAGACAAACAACGATTTAATAAATTTTCGCTGTTATTACCTTCTATGCTAGTAGATTATTCTAAAAATTTGATCACAGAAGAAACTCGCTCACTGTTAATTTTACTCGCAAAAGCATGTGATGTAGAGGCTTGGCGAGACAAAATGTTCAAAGGTGAGCGTATTAATGGCACAGAAGATAGAGCCGTTTTGCATACCGCCTTGCGTGATCAGCAACAAACGCCCATATTTCTTGATGGCGAAAACATCAATGAATGCGTTGCAAAATCGTTAGATAAAATGCAAGCCTTTACCGAACAAGTGCGTCAAGGAAGATGGAAAGGCTATTCTGGTAAGCGCATTACCGACGTGGTTAATATTGGTGTGGGTGGCTCTAACTTAGGCCCTCAAACGGTTACTGAGGCGTTAAAAAAATATAGTGATGACAGTATCAATGTTCACTATGTCTCTAACGTAGATGGTACCCAAATTGCTGATGTATTGAAGCCATTAAATCCAGAGAAAGTACTATTTATTGTTTCTAGCAAAACCTTTACCACCACAGAAACCATGATCAATGCTAAAACAGCGCTAAACTGGTTAACCTCTGCTTCATTTGATAAAAGTGCTGTTGTTCAGCATTTTGTCGCTGTGACCACCAATAAAGAAAATGCGATGAAATTTGGTGTTGAAGCCGATAATATATTCGAGATGTGGGATTGGGTTGGCGGTCGATTTTCATTATGGTCAGCCATAGGTTTACCAATAGCCTTAGACTTAGGTTTCGATAAGTTTATTGAATTATTAGCAGGTGCTCACGAAATGGATCAGCACTTTTGTCAGACTGAACTGGAGCATAACGCGCCAGTGATTTTAGCCTTACTCAGTGTCTGGAATTGTACTTTTCTCGGTTCACAATCACAGGCTATTTTACCTTATGATCAATCCTTACATATGTTATCTGCGTATTTGCAACAAGCAGAAATGGAAAGTAACGGAAAATCAGTTAACTGGCATGGCGAAACCATTAGTTATTCAACTGTGCCGTCAATTTGGGGCGAATTAGGCATTAATGGCCAACATGCCTTTTATCAATATTTGCATCAAAGTAATAATGTCGTGCCAGCTGATTTTATTGGTTCAATTGAAAGTAATACCCCTATTGAGGGACATCATGAAACACTGATGGCGAACTTTTTTGCTCAAACTCAAGCGTTAATGCAAGGAGTAGATGAACAACAAGTTAGAGATGACCTAAAAGCCAAAGGCAGGACAGATGAGTATATTAATAAAGTTGCGCCACATAAGGTACATAAAGGAAATCGCCCCTCTAACACCATATTAATGAACCGTATTTCACCTCGTTCGTTAGGCAGCTTAATCGCACTTTATGAACATAAAATATTTGTACAAGGGATTCTCTTACAAATATGTTCGTTTGATCAGTGGGGAGTCGAGTTAGGCAAAGGTTTAGCTAATAAAATTGAACATGATCTACACTGTGACAAAAAAAATCCCGCTCACGACAGTTCTACTTGGAATCTGATCAAACATTATCATAGGGTAAAATCAGCCAATGCTGAAACCCCCGCTAAGTCATAACCTGTATCTTACAGTAGGGTGAGTATACATTTTAAAACAGCAATATAGGCTTCATAAAAATACTCTTGTTGAAGACTTGAATTTTTTTTTGAACCGCTTGTTTGATAATTAACTTACCGCCATTGCAGCGCTTAATTCAATGGCGGTAAGTTAAAGCCGGCGATAACTGAATTATTTTGATCTAAGTGCGAGCTTTACGCGTATAATTTTTTTTAACTAATTGAATTATATCCATGAAACGTACCTTATACTGGCTGAATAAAGATCTTCGCATCAATGACAACGCCGCGCTTAACTTAGCCAGTAAAAGTGAGCATCTGCTTTGTGTATATGTTGTTGATAAACAATGTTTTGAGGGAAATAATTTCCAGTCAAAACCGTTAGGTGATATCAGGTGGGAATTTTTACAAGGCTGTTTAGATGATTTTAACGAGAGCTTATTAAAGCTTGGGCAAGAGCTGTATATTGTTTATGGCGATACCTTATCGACCTTAACAAGGCTCTGTGAAAACTATCAAATTACTGATGTAATCACCACGAAATTACCCGGCACTTATGAAAACAGGCTTATTACTCAGCTTAATGAGCGCCTGCCTGAGTTGACCATTAATCAGGTAGATCAATTTACTTTATTTACCAAAAACGCTTTGCCTTTTGAGCTAGATGAATTGCCGGTGAGTTATTCTAAATTTCGCAAAAAAATGGCTGAAGTCAGTATTTCCAAGCCAGTGCCAAGCGTACAATCTCTGCCTAGTATGTTTGACACCCTACCGGCGCCAACTCGCTTTAAGCCTGAATGGCTTCCTAGTGTGAGTGCTATAAAGGCCAAGCAGGGCTTTGAGTTTGAAGGAGGGGAAGAACAGGGATTAAAGCATCTTAGGCAATATTTTTCATCAAATTCGCCGGCAGAGTATAAGCAAGTCAGAAATAATTTAGACGGTTGGGAAAATAGCAGCAAGCTATCGCCGTGGTTAAATTCTGGCTGTATTTCTGTGCGTCAAGTGATGAATTACCTTACTGATTTTGAACAGCAGCAGGGTAAAAATAGTTCAACCGAGTGCCTGTATTTAGAATTACTGTGGCGAGAGTACTATCAATGGGTACATTATAAAGTTGGCGCTAAAACCTACCAGTTTAAAGGCCTGGCTAAAAACCCACCCCTAACAACATTCTATCCTGAGCGCTTTAATAAATGGTGCTTAGGCAATACCCCTTATCCCTTGGTTAATGCCTTTATGCATGAGCTAAGACAAACCGGCTATTTAAGTAACCGAGGACGTCAAATTGTGGCAAGTTGCTTAGTGAATGAACTCAGTGTTGATTGGCGCTACGGTGCCGCCTGGTTTGAAGAGCAGTTAATTGATTATGACGCTGCAGTTAATTGGGGTAATTGGCAATACATCGCCGGCGTAGGTGTTGACCCTAGAGGTGGCAGACATTTCAATATTGAGAAGCAAACTAAACTTTATGACCCTAATGGTGATTACCAAGCTAAATGGATAGATCAAAGTCAGCAAAGCACTCAACCACTAGACTCTGTAGATGCTTCAGATTGGCCGGTGCTTCAGTAAACTAGAATGACAACTAATATCGTGGCAGATAATGCTGTCAATATTGTTTGGTTAAAGCGTGACCTGCGACTTAGCGACCATCAGCCGCTGACTGAATCAATTCAGTCAGGTTTAACACTGCTGTATTACGTTTTTGAACCTTTATTAATAGCAGACCCTCATTACGACGAACGACATTGGCGTTTTATTTGGCAATCAATTGAAGATATTAACGCTCAGCTCAGCGCTTTTAATGCTCAGGTTTATGTTTATTTGGGTGATGCGGTTGCCGGTCTTAATGAAATTCAGCAACGCTTTAACATTACCGGTTTATTTAGTCATGAAGAAGTCGGCTTGTTGTCTACTTTTGAGCGCGACAAAGCGGTTAAAAAATGGTGTAAAGCAAAAAAAATCGTCTGGCATGAAAGTGTATCAGGAGCGGTAAGTCGAGGTAAAAAGAATAGAAATAGCTGGGACAAAGATTGGCGTAAGATCATGAAAGCTGAATTATTTCAGCCAGCGTTATCTTGTAACACACTGGTAAGTAAACAATCTTTAGAGCAGTTACCTGAGTTTATTTTACCTGTGTCGTGGTCAACAGCTGACGAGTTCATGTTAAAAGGTGGTGAATTTTGGGCGCAAAAAATGTTGCAATCATTTTTGAATGGCCGAGGTAAAAACTATCATTTTGACATATCTAAACCGCAGGCAAGTCGTAAAAGTTGTTCACGGTTATCGCCTTATTTAGCTTGGGGCAATATAAGCTTAAGGCAGTTCTATCAAACCATTTTAACGAAAAGGCCACAAAGCGGTTGGAAACGACCGATAGATGCACTGGCATCTCGTCTGCATTGGCATTGTCATTTTATACAAAAATTTGAAAGCGAACATCAAATGCAGTGGCGTCCGGTAAATCGAGCTTACAGTGATTTTAGCTATCCTGACCTTCACTGTGGTTTGAGTGTTGAAACTCGATTAAATAAATGGAAGACGGCGCAAACAGGCTATCCGCTAGTTGATGCTTGCATGCTTTGTTTAATAAAAACCGGTTATATCAACTTTCGCATGCGCGCCATGTTAGTCAGCTTTCTATGCCATCATTTACTGCTAGACTGGCGTTTAGGTGTAAGGTATTTAGCGAAATTATTTCTCGATTTTGAACCAGGTATTCACTATCCACAATTTCAAATGCAGTCAGGGGTAACCGGCACTAATATCATTCGGGTTTATAATCCAGTGAAACAGTCATTGGAAAAAGATAAAGATGGCTTATTTATTAGAACATGGTTGCCACAATTATCAGAGTTGCCAAATGAAATTATTCATACCCCTTGGGAATTATCGGCAATGGAGCAACAGCTTTATCAATGTCAATTAGGCGAGACTTATCCTCTACCTATGGTTGATATCAAGGAAACAGGGAAGATTGCTCGCGATTTACTCTGGGGTTTTAGAAAACGATTTGACAGTAAAAAAGAAGGTCAGCGCATTATAGCAAAGCATGTTAGAACAACTAAAAAACCGACGAAAGCAAGTAAGGCTAAACCATTAGTAAAGTTAATATGATCAATGACACATAAAAAATTATTGTTAGCCCATAAAAATTGTCTCACTTGTAAAAAAGATTTTTTATGGCGTAAAAAATGGCAAGCCAATTGGGCTCACGTGTTGTATTGCTCAGAGCGATGTCGGCGCAATAAAAACACGATTGATAGTTAATTTGATAGCTCAATCGAGAGTCAAAAAAAATAGCTAAACTCAAGCTTAAAATAAACAAAGCGCTAAAGCTTAGCTCTACTCAGGGTTCAAATAAAGGTAAGGTAAACTCATGAAGGCAAAACATCTCAGGCTTATATTGGGTGATCAGCTCAACCCTATGCACACTTGGTTTGAACATATCGACGCTGACGTTGTTTATGTCATCGCTGAGCTTCACCAAGAGGCAAACTATACTAAGCACCATGTGCAAAAAATAAGCGCATTTTTTGCTGCTATGGCTAATTTTGCTCAAAACCTTGAAAGTAAAGGCCATCGGGTTTGTTACCTCACCTTAGATGACAGTGCAGAATATCAAGATCTTCCTCAGCTAATAAAAGCGTTAGTTGCACGTTATGCTTGTCAGAGTTTTACCTTTCAACGGCCTGACGAATATCGTTTACGAACACAATTAGCTGGCATGTCAGCGCAGTTAACTTTACCTGTGGTTGAAGTCGACAGTGAACATTTTTTACTGCCCTTTGACGAGTTACCTAGTCATTTTAAAGCGGCAACGCACGTAAGAATGGAGAACTTTTATCGCTTGATGCGTAAGCGTTTTTCTATTTTGATGTCGGGCTTAAAACCGGTAGGTGGTGCATGGAATTTTGACGCTAATAATCGTCAATCATTTAAGCAGGCTGATCTCAAACTTATTCCCAAACCATTGGTATTTGATAACTCAGCAGATGAGTACTTACAGCGTATAAAACAGCATAACATTAATACTATAGGGCATGAGTCTACCAATGTTGCTTACCCCATTAATCGGCAACAATCGTTAGTGTTACTGGATTATTTTTGTCAACATCAACTGGCTAATTTTGGCAATTTTCAGGATGCAATGACCGTAGCCTCACCCTATGCTTGGAGTTTATATCACTCGCGGTTGAGCTTTTCACTTAACTGTAAAATGCTCAACCCAATGGAGGTAATCGAAACCGCGCTTATCGCTTATCAAGACTCTGAGGGTAAGATTACATTGGCACAAATTGAAGGTTTTGTTAGGCAAATTCTAGGCTGGCGAGAATATGTTCGAGGTATGTATTGGGTGAATATGCCGAACTACGCAGAGCAAAATTTTTTAGCCGCTAAGCGCAACTTACCTGATTTTTTCTGGAATGCTGACACTAAAATGCAGTGTCTAAAAAGCGCGATATCACAATCATTGGAGCATGCTTATGCCCACCATATTCAACGCTTAATGATCACAGGGAATTTTGCTTTGTTAGCCGGTATAGCACCTAGCCAAGTTGATGATTGGTATTTAGGCATCTACATAGACGCGATTGAATGGGTAGAACTACCGAATACTCGCAGCATGGCGCTTTTTGCTGATGGTGGTTGGATAGCCACAAAACCTTATGCGGCAAGCGGTAACTATGTGAATAAAATGAGTGACTACTGTAAAAACTGTCATTATAAAGTGAAAGAAAAAGTCAGCTCAAATGCTTGTCCGTTAAATAGTTTATATTGGAACTTTATCGACCAAAACTATGACAAGTTTGCCACAAACCATCGCATGAGCTTCCCTATCCGTAATTGGGATAAAGTCGAACCGACGCAAAAAATTGCCATTAGAGAAAAAGCGGCCGAGTTATTAAATAATTTAGACAAGTTATAGATGTACTCAGTAGCGGTGTTTTTGAAGGTAGTTGTAGGGTAACTTTAACGCTTTTTCTAAACACCGTTTGGCGATTTTTTGTAGTTCACATTTCAGCCTGTTAACCCTTAAGTGGGTGATTAATGTTTATTTTCACTCCATACTTTTATTGTTTTTTACCTATCATATTGATTTATTTTAATTTTGAAAGTAATGGGTTAACACTAGAGTTATAAATTTTCTTAAGTGTATATTAGTGAATTTATATTAGTGAATTTATATTAGTGAATTTATATGAGTGAGTGCAAAAACAGTTGCAACCAGTATCGCTTAGGTTTTATTCCAACTTAAAGCTGGCAAAATAAATAACGGCGAATTGGTCTTTTCTTATTTGTTATCCGTATAGCTAGGAAACTTATTGACCAATGTTAGGATAGCTTTTATGGCATTTTTGATGGATGAAGAATCAAGAATTATAGAAATGGCTTGGGAAGACCGAACTCCCTTTGAAGCGATAGAGCATCAGTTCAACTTACGAGAGCCCGAAGTGATTAAATTTATGCGTAGTCATTTAAAGCCAAAAAGCTTTAGGTTATGGCGTAAAAGGGTGGGTGGTCGTGCGACAAAACACCTGCAACTTAGAAGTGACGATGTATCCAGAGGTTACTGCCCAACACAATACAAGCAGCGTTGATGCAAAAAAACTAAGACTTAACGATACTAGTATAGCTTAATGACGACTTTACTTTGCCTAGGTAAGTAAATTCCTAGGTTACTATGATAGGTTATCTAGTGACCCAAAAGTTATTCATTAAGCCCTAAAACATTAGAACATTAAAACGCTAACCGCTGTGCTTGTTTTGCTGATCAGCATTAAATTACCTGTATTTTAAGCGTTAAACACTCAACAATAAGGATCAGTAACGACTATGAAACAGTTGTTAAATAGTTTTTAAACAGTGTTTGTTTTTGCCATTTGCTTTTGCTTTATATAAATATTCGTCAGCTATTTTAACCAGTTTATCACTGGAAGCTTTAGTACTTTTAGTTTTTAACGCCGCTCCGACAGAGACTGACGTTTTAAGAATTTTGCCATTATTATTTAAGTTGAAATTTGCCACACTCTTAACTATTTCTAAACACGTTTCTTCAAGTTTTGCTCTATTTACACCATAGAGAATAATTGCAAATTCATCGCCACCTATTCGAAAGCCAATGTCTTCAGTGCGACGACATTTGTCTTTTATGACGCTAGCTAGCTTTTTTAAAACCTCATCACCCATGCTATGTCCGCAAGAGTCGTTAATTATTTTAAAATAATCTGCATCAATAAAAATTAAACCTAGGGCCACATCATCACGCACGGCAATGGCATTTAATCTTACTATTTGTTCTTGAAATGATCTTCTGTTGTTGAGTTTTGTTAATCCGTCTGTTGTCGACTCTTTGTAAAGGCGATTGATTAATAAATAATTTTGATAGAGTGTTTTTTGGCCAGTTATATTAACGATAAGACAAATACTTGCAACAACAATAAGAATTATCAGCATGAATATTAAGTCGTTTAATGGGTGGTTTAAGTGAATATTTACCGTTGTAAATACGCAGAGAATAATTACAGTGACTATGGCTGCAGGTTTGATTGGCAGAACCATAAGTAAGCAGCCAAACATTATAATGAGTACTAAACCAAGCTGAGGAAATGAGAAACCATTTATGTCAGAAAGATAATAGATGAAGGTGTGATTTAAGCCCACAGCCAAGTAGATAAACAATATTAATAATATGTTTGAACGTATCGTTATTGGGGGTGTGAACCAATAAATGAAATTTAAATACAATAAGGGCAGTATCACTAAAACTAGCCTAAATGTTAGTGTTAATAGGTATATTTCACTGGGGAATTTAACTACATCCATAATCGAAAATGCTAGGTATAAGAGCAATCCAGCGATTAAAGCCCCGCGCCTAACGTTTAAGCATTGCGACATCAAAAAATGGGAGAACTTCTCTCTATTATCAGCCTGCTTATTATTACTTGGAACTGATGTATTCATATAATATAAACTTTAATCCATATCTATAATGCATAGTTTTTTGTTTATTGTGAAAAATCGGCTATGTAATCACTTCAAATATTTGAAAATAAAAAACACTATAACTATACTGTTTTAAACCTGTTACAATTTGTAACACTTTTATTGTGAGGGTGCAATTTAATAGCATAATAAAACTATTTTTCTAAAATGGCCAAGTATTATCTACACAGTGTTAAGTATTTTTAAACCTTAATGAATGCTAATACTGAGTCAGGCTAGTAGTTAACTTATTATTAACAGCTTAGCCATTTTAGCAATGACTTATTTAATTATTCAGTAGACCCGCGTATTCGTATTTAACTCTCCTTGCTGTCTTTTTTCGCGGGTAAATCTGTTTGGAATAGTAACTTAAAAATACACAGAAATAAGGCAGGTAAAAAACTATTGGCGTGAATTTTAATTTTTGGTCAAAACGAGTTGGCGATAAACATCAATTAACTATATTACAAACTCTATTAGTCAATGGCTGAAAAGTAATGCAAACTAGCAAATAACTTAAGCGAACGGGTTAACTGCTAGCTTATTTTCATTTCGCTGCATATTTTAGTTAACACAATTAGCCCATTAATGGCGCCATATTTTTTCTGGATAGATATTATGAATTTAGATAAATCAACAAAACGTATAGCAAAAAAAGTTAAGGCAGGTTTTCAGGGCTATCCTCAAATTACCTTGGCATATTTTGGCGAAGCTGAAGATTGTGCGACACAAGTGGTGGTTAGTTTTATGTTAGAAGCCGGTGCTGATACTCAGGAAGAACGTTTTTCTAGCAAAAGTGACATTAGAAAAGACGAAACTATTCAAACGACTATAGTAAAAGTTATTGAACGGGCAGAGGCAAAAACGGTTATAGAAGTTGCGGGTGTGGCAAAAATTAAATAACAGCAGTCAATTATGCCAACTGTTCGCTAGGATGATATTGCTAAAAGTACTACTCATACTTAGCGCTCAGTAATTGGTTAAAGCTCATTTATAGCTAAGTTACAGCAGCACAAATTAGCATATATCAGCGCTGCAGGCAGCTTATAGACAAAACAATGAAACCCACATAACCACTATCATCAAAACAGTTTGCTGTGTGTAATGGCAAGAGTTTTAGCACTTTAGGTTAAACCTATCTGTTGCAAGTTAATTGCTGCGATAGCCGTTAAAATAGCAGTTTTTAGTGTTTAGGCTTTTACTTAAAAAATTCTTTGCCACAGGTTAATTTTTTATGGCGGCGTCGGTAGTGATTTAGCCAACATTTATTGCTATAAATGCTGGCTAGGCTATAGCATATCTAGCTTAAGCATGCGCTGCATGGTAGTTAACATCAATTTATCAAGATTACGCTGATTATGTTATTATCTTGACTAATTGCCTTATTGAACATTTCATCATTATATTGCCATGACAAATCTTGCCCCTTGCTTTACGTTATTCTCCCAAGCTGTTGACTCTATAACGCTGCCAGAAAAGTTTACTTTCCCATTTTATTACCAACCACAACCGTTAGCGGTTAAAGCCGTTGAGCAGTTACAGCAACAACTTGCAATACTGCCTCAATGGCTGGAGGAAACAGTATTAAATGCGCCAGTTGCATCAAAAAAAACCAATGCTGGAAAAATGTTTGGTGTGTTGGTTGTGCAAAAAAACCAGCAAGAGTTAGGCTTTTTAAGTGCTTATTCTGGGCAACTTGAGGACAACACGGCGGATATTAACTTTGTGCCTGCAGTGTCTAATATGCAATTGCAAGACGCTGCCTTTTTGGCAGAAAATCGTATTATCAATAATATTAATGCTGAAATTGAGCAGTTAGCGCATTGCGAGCCGCTGAGTGTTATTAATAACCAACTTAGTGCGGCGACAGCAAGTTATCAGCAAGAGTTAATCGCGCAGCAAAGTTTAATGGTAGCGAGTCGTCTGCAAAGAAAACAACAACGCAGCGAAGCTATTGATCGTCTCGCGGATCATGACTTTGAACAGTTAAAAGCAAATTTAGCGGGGCAAAGTATTCAAGAAAAAAAGCAACTGCAAGCGCTAAAGCAATCTTGGCAAGACCAACTCGACTTATTGCAGCAAGCACTAGCGAGTATTACCAGTGAAATTGCCAAGTTAAAAAAACTGAGAAAATCACGCTCGAAAAATTTACAGAAAAAACTTTTTGCTCAGTACCAATTTCTTAATGCTAAGGGCGAGGTTAAAGACTTAAACGCCATTTTTGCTGAACTACCTGATCATACTCCACCGGCTGGCGCGGGTGATTGCGCTGCGCCTAAACTATTACAATATGCTTATCAACATAACTTAAAACCACTCGCTATGGCTGAGTTTTGGTGGGGCGCTGCGCCAAAATCGGCTATTAGACAACACAAAAATTATTATCCGTCTTGTTACAGTAAATGTCAGCCCATTTTGACCCATATGCTGCAAGGTTTGCAGGTCGATGATAATCCGCTGTTGATCAACCCTGCACTGGGTAAAGAGCTAGCGATTGTTTATCAAGACGCAGATATGTTGGTGGTTAATAAACCGGCCGAATTTTTGTCAGTGCCAGGTAGAAATATTGAAGACTCAGTTTATTCACGCATTAAAAACCAATTCCCACAGGCCTCCGGGCCAATTATTGTCCATCGTTTAGATATGTCGACCTCGGGTCTGTTAATTATTGCTCTCAATAAAGTAGCCCATAAAGCGCTGCAAAAACAGTTTATTGAACGCACCATAGAAAAACGCTATGTCGCTTTGGTTGATGGAAATATTGTGGCAGAAAGTGGCAGTATTGACTTGCCACTGACTTTAGATTTTGATGATAAACCACGGCAAATGGTCTGTTATCAACACGGCAAACACGCGCTAACCACTTGGCGAGTAATTGAGCGAAAAAATAACACCACACGACTGCACTTGTTCCCTAAAACTGGGCGAACGCATCAACTTAGAGTGCATTGTGCCCATGAAATGGGCCTAAATATGCCCATTATTGGCGATGATCATTATGGTTTAAAAGCAAATCGCTTACATTTACATGCCGAGTATTTGTCGTTCTGTCATCCCATTAATGAGACTAAGCTAGTGTTTGAAGTCGCGGCTGATTTTTAGTGAAAAATTCTGCATAAACTTTGGGTTTGATCACTGACGAATAAAAGCCAATTAGCCTATAAATCAATAACAGCTAAGTCATAGGATTTGGCTCTATTAGGTTAAATCGTATGGCTGTTAACCGGTTAAGCTGAATTGGCTCAAGTTAGAATTCATCTTAATAGCTCGCTCATGAGAGCTATTAAATAACAGGTATCAGGTATATTTTGTATACTTAAGATAAAGCCCAAGCTCTGCGCTAAATTTCGTCAGAACTCTTCCCAAATTTTTATAAGCCAAATTTATGAGCTAAAACTTCATTCAGTGCGGCTGCTAAAGCAGTATATAAAATGGCGATTAAAATTTAGTGCAAGCAGCAAAAATAACTAATTCACTTGCAATAAGTTTTACCGCACCAGCTTTGGCTTGTGCATTGGCAAAGCCTGACCTACATTAATTTAAGTAGCGTATTTTAATGCTTAAGTATGTCCACGATGGAATTATATAATTAAGTAAATAACTAAGTATATAACTAAGAGGGAACTTAAAATGTTAAAAAAAATATTAGTGAAAAAATTTGGACTTGGCTTAGTCTTATCGAGTCTCAGTTTACTTTGTGCTCAAAGTCAGGGCGCGATTATAACCAGTTTTGATACTGGCGTTGATGTTGAAGTCTCATCTACATTTTCTGTCAATGAATTTGAAACAGAATTTTTTGCTAGTCAAGTGTTTGTCGACGGCAGTGCATCTGGAGACGCAAGTGGTAGCGATGATTTTGGCCCCGTTATCCTTGGTTCTGATGAGCTTGGTATAATCAGCGCTGCGGCTGATGGCCAAGTAAACGGTATGGGAGGGTTTGTTCAGAGTTACTGGGTAACAGGGGGATATTTATTGTTTGATAATAATACGGGCTCAGATGTTTCTGTCAATGTGCTTTTTGATATCACTTGGTTTGCAGAAATTTTTACTACTAGCAGTGACGAAGAAGCCTATGCTACTGCTGGTTTTTTTATTGAAGATAGTTTTGGCGACATGGTTTTTGAAGACTTTATCGAATTGGACAGTCTTATTAAAGGGCCTGGAAACTTTAGTGAAAGCGACTCTTTTCAAGTCAATTTTAATTTTTTTTTAGCTGATAATGATTCCGAAGAATATTTTTTTATCGCAGATAGTTTTGGCTTTGCTGAAAGTCCACAAGCCGTTCCTGAGCCTAAAAGCCTATTGTTAGCTGGCTTAGCGCTTTTATTTGCGTTTCGAAAACGTAAACTTAATAGCTAAAAATAATTAGTGATTCCAAACCTGCTTTTTGGCCTTGTTCGATGCGTTGGATAGAGCTTATATTTAAGCCACTGAACTAGGCTAATTGCTCTTGATACCATGCTGTTTAAGTCTTAATTTTCGAACCATCATTTATTTCTCCGGGTAACTGTTCGGATTGAATTATTCATTAGTAGATGGATTTTCACTCCGACTTTCGCCCAACAATTTACTAATGTCAATTAAAATTCAATGAGTTATGTCTGCTGTGTTGTTGGTTTATTAGTTTGTCAGTTTATGAAGAAATATTAATGTCCTTTAGCAGTTCTGCCGCATCGTCAAATTCATAAATCTCAATTTTTGCCATAATGTCTTTTAGTGCTTGATGATAGCTTTGCTGTTGGGTCATTGCTAGCAAGGTATGAATGCTATCAATAGCTGCTACATCACAGTGTTCTACATCAATAATGAGTTGAGCCATAAGTGCTTTACAGGCTGACATATTGAAATTTATATCAGTAGGCTCTTGATGCTCTAGTCTGGCTAGTGCAATTTTAATACGACTAAGTTCATTTTGGCACTGTGTTAAAAGTCGTGGTTTTATATCACGCTGGACAGCGTTGTTTTCTAACTGTTGGCAAAGTTCGTAAAGTGGTGTCGCGCCAATATTGCCAGCGACACCTTTTAAGGTATGTGCCAGTAATTCTATGTGAGCAAAATCATGGTTGCTAAATGCCGTGCTTATTGGTGTGATGGCATTGACATGGTTAGCTTTAAATTTAAGCAGTAAGCGCAAATACAGTGCCTGATTATTTTGCGCTATTGCTAAGCCTGCTTTTATGTCGATACCGTCGAGTTCAGGAATAGTAATTTGCTGATTTTTGTCAGCTAATGACAGAGCTCTATCATTTTTTTTATGCTTTATTTTATCTAGAGTATTGAGTTTACTTGGCTTGCTAGGTGTTACCCACTGTGCCAATTTGACAAATAACTCATCAGTATTGATGGGTTTGCCAATATGTTCATTCATGCCAGAGTCTAAGGCCTTTTGACGATCGCCTGCCATCACATTAGCGGTCATCGCTATAATAGGTAAATCGATAAAACGAGGATCTTGGCGCAGTTCGCCAGTGGTGGTGTAGCCGTCTTTAATCGGCATTTGGCAGTCCATTAACACACCGTCAAAGTGTTCAATATTAAGACGCTCTATGGCTTGTTGTCCGTTATTGGAGACCACCACTTCAATACCATGATGAGTTAATAACTCAGTCGCTAACTCTTGATTTATTTCATTATCTTCAACCAGTAATATTTTTGCACCCTGTAGGGTATGTATTGCCAAGGGGGCATCATGAACAGAAAAATTATATTTAACACTAGGCAGGTTTTCGTGACCTAAAGCTATTAATAGGCTGTCGAGTAAATTAGAAGAAGTTATTGGTTTACAAAGAGTGGAATATTTTTCATCCCCTTTGAGTGCCAGCTCCGACATTCTTTGTTTGTTAGGCAGAATATGTAATATGGGTAAACCCATGCTCGCCGATCGAATTAAACCTAAATCGCTACAGTGTTGGTTATCACTGCAATGGATAAGATCGAATATTAAGGCATCAAAAACCTTGGTTTTGCCTTTTAGCTTAGGTAGCACTGCTGCAACACAGCTATAATTTTTGACTATAAAGCCCCATGATTTTAACATCCGCTGTAAAATAGCTTTGTAAATTTCATTGTCTGTTACTAAGGCAACTTTTAAACCTTCAATTGCAGATAAGTTTGGTTTTTTAGCCTTAATATTTTCTAACGACTGGCTTTGGTAGCTAAGGGTGAAATGAAATTTACTGCCCTTATTTTCTTCGCTTTCTAACCATATTTCACCATCCAATAGTTCAACAAGGCGCTTGCAAATCGCTAATCCTAAACCAGTTCCGCCATATTTTCGTGTTGTTGAGGCATCTGCTTGACTGAAGGATTGAAATAATTTTTTTTGTCGCTGTGCACTTATCCCTATGCCAGTGTCACAAATAGAGAATTTTAAGGTGACGTTATCGTCACGCTTATTGAGGCATGAAACGTGAATTTTTATTTGCCCTTGTTCGGTGAACTTAGCGGCATTACTGCCAAGGTTAGTTAATATTTGGCTCAGCCGCAGTGGGTCACCAATAAGGTTAATGGGGACGGTATTTTCAACATCAAAAATCAACTCAGTTTGTGTCTCGTTAAGCTTATCGACTAACATCATACTAAGGTTATCGAGAATATCATCTAAGCAAAATGGGATAGATTCAACGTCGAGTTTATTGGCTTCAATTTTTGAAAAGTCTAAAATATCATTAACGATACCTAGCAAAGATTCGGCCGCGAGATTGACCTTGGCGATATGATTTTTTTGTTCAGGTGTTAAATTGGTTTTCAATGCTAACGCCGACATACCAATAATAGCGTTCATTGGTGTGCGAATTTCATGTGACATATTAGCTAAGAAATTAGACTTAGCTTTAACCGCTTCTTCTGCTAATGCTTTGGCATGAGCCAACGTTTGCTCAGCCATTTTTTGTTCACTGATATCAACAAAGGTACCTAGTAAGCCGCCAGTGCAGCCATTAGCTTTGGCAAAGCTTTTTACCCAATACATGGTGGTATGTTCTAAGCCATCGGCGTAAACCAGTGGTATTTCTTTTCGCACCATGCCCATTGAGTCAATAACTGCCTTGTCTTCTGTTTGGAAGGCTTTTCGGTCTGCTAATGGCAAATAGGCGAGGTCTAGTACGGTTTTACCAATAATATCGGCTCTTTTCACATTAAAGGTTTGTTCATAGGCTTTGTTAACGTTAGTAAATTTCAAGTCAGGGCCTTTAACAAAAATGGGGTATGGAATAGTATCAGCCAGTGCTTGTTGGAAAAGTAGGTGTTCAACTAATGCCGCGTTACGTTTTTTGCGTTCGGTGATGTCGCGAATAATGGCAACAATAAAGCGATCATTATGAATATCAACAGCGCTGACGGTTACTTCTGCAGAGAATTCACTACCGTTTTTGCGTCGACCGTTTAGCTCGAGGAGCTTTTTCTCTAGGGTAGGCTCGTGCAATAAGTGATGAAAAATATGTAAGCTGGTTTCTTCTGGTAATAATCGCTCAATTTTTTCGCCAATAAGTTCAGCTTTTTCGTAGCCAAACATGGTTAATACTTGCGAGTTAACAATGCTGTGCTCTCGATGTTTATCTAACATCAAAATGGCGTCAGGTGCTGACTCCATTAAGGCGGCAAATTGTGCTTTGGCGGCATTTTTTTGTGTAACATCGATTAAAGTTAACCGCACTTCGGTTAATTTATTGTTGTCATCATAAACTGGCAAGGCAGACATCATAGTGTCGATAGTTTTTTTGTCATTTATTTTGACTGGAACTTCACACTCTAAAAGCCGTGATTTAGTCTGAAATATTTGGTGCACGTAATGGGCTGGTGCAACAAAGTTTTGCCAATTTAAGGAGGAAAACGTACCTCTTGGGCGTTTAAACATTTGTGCGAAGACAAAATTGTGTTTAATAAACTCACCTTGAGCGTTTAAGGTCACATAAGCGACTGGCGCATGTTCATATAACTGCCACATCGCACGCTCGCGTTGATGTAATTCAGCAGTACGTTGTGCAACGAGTTGCTCTAATTCTGCTTTCGAGTGGCGCATATATTTTGTTGAACGTTGGCCAACCGTGAGTGTAAATACGTTAGACGTTAAGGTTAATAGTAAGGTAATAACAGCAATTAACATTAATTCATTACGCAATGAACTTACCCCTCCCATCGCTTCATCTGCATTAATTTCGGTTGCAATACCAAAACCGTACTGATTATTCCATAACCAAGCACCATAAACGGTGACACCGCGATAGTCGTTATAACCCAAAACATTGCTGGCAATTTTATGATCTGTGATCAAGCTAATGTTGTCTGACCGGGCATTATTGACTAGTTGGTTTGCCATAAAAGTAAAGGGTAATTGCTGGCTGTTAATCACCGCATCAGGGTTTTGCATGACATTAACTTGTGGGTCTTTAAGTGTGATCAGTTGCTTGTTTTTGCTGTGTTCTTGAAAATAGTGTAGTGATGATAATTCAGCGTCAAAGCGACTTTTTGAGAGCATTTGGCCTAATCGACTGACTAAGTAGCTTTCGCCTGAGGCGCCAATGCGACCTTGGGCTATAATACTAGATATTTGGCCACTCACTTCAATGCTAATGGATAATGCCGCAATAACCTGATTTTTTTCATCGAGGATCGGCGTAATCATATACATATTGTATTGATCTATTGTATTGACCGAGTGGCTAAGTGAGTGCTTAATATCAGAGTTTATCGAGGGTACAAATCGACTTTCTCCAGCAAAAACAGCAGCGATAATATTGGGGTGTTGTTGGGCTATTAGGTTAATTTTACCTAGGCTGTCATTATCATCAGCGCTAATGTTGATGAAGTCTTGATTAATAACTGAAAAACCTTGGTTTTTAAGACTCGTTTGGCGCAAGTATTGGCGAATATTAGGCTGTGATTTCACTGTGATGAGTGTGTCGTGCAACGGGAATTGCAACAGTACGCTTTTAGTGAGATTAACTAATGTCTCATCTTTAGCGATTTTTTTTAATAAGTTTTCTTGCTCACTTAGCCAATCATTGAGTCTATTTTTTGTTGCTTCAACGACAAATTCAAGGTTTTTTTTGATATTGGCTTGGCTGATTTTTTCATTGTCTTGCAAGGACAAGTAAATAACACTAAAAATAATGGCAATATTTAATATCGATACGGTATGAACGATAAAGGGGAATTTTTTTGATGCCATAAAGGAGGCTAGGTGCTGTTGGCTAACTAATCTTGGTAGCAGCAGTGTTGAAAAAATTAATAACAGTGAAATTATTACCATCACAATAATTAATGACGTGCTGCTATTAATGGTAAGTTGTTTAGGAGCAAAGCTGCTTAAGGCATCTTCTAGTAATAGATTAGTGGGAATGAAAGGCTTATCTATCATGCCCAGTTGATAATAAATCTCACTTATTTTTTCCATGCGGGTGCGGGCGATTGAGCCAAGAGGAATAAATTTAGCTAAAATTATTTTACTAATTTCGTCTGCTTCAAAAGCTAAGTGGCGATAAGACTTGTTTTGGCTATTATATTTTTCTGCAATTAATTTAATGATTTCTGCTTTATGATTGAGCGCATATTGCCAACCTTTAATGGTTGCCTGACGCATTGCTTGTACACGTTGAGGGTTGTTTTTTACCTCTGACTCACTGGTGAAAAGATTGTCGCCATAAAAATCAATACCATAGTCTCTTGGACTAATGGTTAATATATCAATATTGGCTTGGTCAAATTCAAACGGTTCATTAGTATCATAAATTAAAATAGCATCGGTTTTACCGGTAATTAAGGCTGAAAATCTGTCACCTTGTTCTTGCCAAGTAAAGGCTGACATATCTTGTTCTGCTTGCATAAGCATGGCAGTAATAGGGGCGAAATTTTTTAATCTTGTATCTATCATGATGCGCTTACCAAGCAGATCAAATGGACGGGCAATACGGGAAGATCTTAATGTGGCGATAGTCGCCGGTGAATGTTGAAATATTTGTGCGACAATAACAACCGGTTTACCATTATTTTTCGCGACAATTAAACTTGAGTCATTGATGCCATAATCGGCTCTGCCGTCGATGACATAATTTTCAATGGGGCTTGAACCTTTGAATTCTCTTAACTCTACCTCTAAGCCCAGTGCTCGATAAAAGCCTTGTTCTTTTGCTGCGTAATAACCAGCATATTGAAACTGATGCAGCCAGTTGAGCTGAATAGAAACTTTATCAAGTTCTTGCCCTAAACCTTGGCCACTAAACATGAAAGATAAAGTACAGACTATGGTGATTAAGCTGTTTTTAATGGTAAAAAAATTTAACATATTACGCGCGTTCGGCCCATTGTTTGATAATGTTGGCTAGTTGTTCAACCCCGTCAGTTAACGCTGCGGGTCCGGGTTGTAAAATATCGGTAGAGTTTATCTCATAGATGTCACCATTTTTTATCGCAGGTATTGCTTGCCAACCCGCTCTAGAGGTAACTTTTTCTTGCTCAAATTTACGACCACACCAAGAGGCAATGTAGATATCAGGCTGTTTGGCAATAACATCACTGGGGTCAGCCACAATGCGGTTTTTGGCTAAGGACTGGCCAGAAAACTCTTGATAACAGTCTATACCACCGGCAATTTCTATTAGCTCACTTACCCAGCCAATGCCGGTGATAATAGGGTCAAACCATTCTTCAAAATAAACTTTCGGGCGTACAGGTAACTTCGCTGCTTGTTGTTTAATTTTACTTAAATTATTTTGTAAATCGCTGACTAATTTTTCGCCTTTTTTTGGTTGACCGATTAAGCCAGATAAGGTGCGTATCATCTGCAAAATTTCACTGACACTGCGATGATTAAAGCAATGCACTTGTATGCCTTGTTTGATTAAATCGGCAACAATATCGGCTTGCATATCAGAAAAGGCCAGCACTAAATCTGGTTTTAGTGAGACTATTTTTTCTGTTCTTGCGGTGATGTAAGCACTTACTTTTGTTTTTTCTTTTCGCGCGCGTTCAGGGCGCATGGTATAAGCTGAAATGCCAATAATGCGATGATCTTCTTCCATCAGATAAAGTGCTTCGGTGGTTTCTTCTGTTAAGCAGATAATTCGTTCTGGCCATCTAGGTTCAGCAACTGGCATCATGTATTTTCCTTGTTGACTCGCTATCAGTCTCGTTACTAGTATTCGTTTTGATATGAGCATGTCACGAGTAATATCATGAACTATGTCTCGCCATAAGCTAGTTGTTATTAGGCTGAGTGCTTTTTACTTTATCAAAAACAGAGGCACAATGATGATTTTTTAATTAACCTACAGGCTATTATTGGCTCACTTGATGTTATCGCATCATAATTAAGTACTTAATGCGCTAAGCTTGTTTGCTATATTTTTCGGCATTATGGGGTGAAAGTTGGCTTAAGTTGACGCTTGAACGATAAATTGTTATTTGTTTAGTTTAACGGCCATGGAGACGAAATAAAGCTAATAAGTTAGCTTTTATGCTTAGGAACCCGGTTATATTACAGCAACATTATTTTGAAAAAAGTGAGGATATTGATATTCTTAACAGCCAAGTGAATAAAAAATAAACCTTGCTATTTCGCTCTAGCTGTCGATAATCGCGCCATTAATTAAATAATGTCATATTCAATTTTACTTTTTTATGTTTTGAAAGCGTAATGAAATAAAACTGGGAATGTGGTGAAAGTCCACAACTGTACCCGCAACTGTAAACAGAGCGATATATTAACCACTAAATCTTTTGGCTAAAAGTGATTTGGGAAGGGATATATTTAGATGCTGTAAGTCAGGATACCAGGTGAATTATGAGCATTAGTTACCACGTTGAGCGGGTTACTCGGGCATTGGATATTTTATCTATTTTCATTTATACCGCCTCAGTGGTGAAGATGAATTTGCTCGCTATATCACTAAACCTTATTGACGTTAATCACATATATTGGCCAACTGATGTTTAGTTTGCTACTAGTTAGGTGTTGAAATGTTTGATATGAAAACTGTTAGTAATGAACACTCAGAAAAATTAAAACGGTTAAGGTTTATTATGCGCCTAATCATCTTGATCAGAAATTACACTTCAACTCTGCTCATTTAACGTTTTTTGCCAGTAACACTCTACTGATGAGTACTTTGTCAGCAAGAATTTTACTGACGATTGAGGTGTTGCTAGCGAAAGTGTTGCTATTGCGCCCAGTAAACTCATCAAGCAAATGAATAACCAAGTACATCAAGCCATAGTTGATATTAATCAACATCGAGAAATACAACTTGAGCGATTAGCTGATGTCTGCCAGCAGCATTTAGCTATGGATAAAATTTACAACATTATTAATCATGGTGTCGATACGCCGAGTAATAAGCTGTCAACTCAGTAAGGCGAAAGAATTTAAACAAGCGACAGTAACTGAACACTTTAGTGACTGTTTTACATGGTAAGTTCGAGGGAAGAAAATGAAATTTTTTCACTGCCCCCGCAACGGTAATCACAGTGTTAAGCGTTTTATTTATATAAAGATATATTGATAGAAAGCTTGGCCATGTTAGTCCGAGCACTTTAACTTGCATAATTAAACTGCGCTTAAGCGCGGTAATACCAATGGTGCGGAGGGCATCGTTAATGAGGTCATATGAACATTAAGCAAAACAATTTTTTCAAAAAATCACTATTATCACTTGCCGTTATCAGTGCTATGTCGACAGCTTTTGTTGCTTCAGCAAGTACCAAAAGTAACGCAAAAGATATTGAAGTATTAACCGTAACGGCAACCCGTACCCACTTGAATATTGACGACGCGCTGACTAGCCAAGTGGTTATTACACGTGCAGATATCGAGCTAGCTAACCCAATTTCATTATTAGATTTATTATCTACAGTACCCAGTATTGATATTGCCACTAATGGCGGTAGAGGGCAAAACGCCTCGATTTTTATGCGTGGCACTAACTCAGATCATACCTTAGTACTGATTGATGGCGTGCGAGTGAGTTCTGCCACATCGGGCGGCACAAGTTTAAATACCATTTCGCCAGAGATGATCGAGCGTATTGAAATCGTGCAAGGCCCACGTGCAGCATTGTGGGGTTCAGACGCCATTGGTGGTGTTATTCAAATATTTACTCGTCAGTTATCCGCGGGAGAGTTGTTTGCCGGTGCTAGTTTTGGTACTGACAACTATCAAAAATATAAAGCTGGCGTAGGTATTAGCCATGGTGACGGCCAAACGACTATCACCATCAGCAAAGAAGAAAGTGATGGATATGATGTTCAAGAAGGCGCTGAAACTGATGATGATGGTTACGAATTTACCTCGGTAGCAATTAGAGGTCAGCAAAAAATTACAGAAGATTTTTCAGCAGAGTGGTTGTTATCAAGTGATAGCGGCGACAATGAATATGATGGTTATTATAATGGCTCTGACTTTAAAAATCATGCGTGGTTAGTTCGTGCCAATTATGCCACGAGTATTAAAGGTGTAAATAACAAGACCGTTTTTTCTGTTGGGCAAAGTCGTGACAGTATCGACAGTTTAAGCGATGGCCTTTCACAAGGGGTTTTTGAAACCCGTCGCAATCAATACTCGATTGTTAATAACAGCCAACTTTCTGATGATCTGCAAGTTAATATTGGTGTTGATTATTATCAAGACGATGTCTCTAAAAGTAGCATAGTTTTTGACAAAGAAGAAAGAGACACCACAGGTGTTTTCGCCCATACCTTATATACTGAAAATGCATGGACATTTGAAGCGACCTTAAGACACGACAGTGTTGAAGATGTTAACTCAGAAAATACTTATAATTTCGGCGTCGGTCATAAAGTTGATGAAGATACTCGCGTGGTACTTAATTATGGTACTGGTTTTAAAGTGCCTACTTATAATGATTTATTCTACCCAGGTTTTGGCACGCCAACACTTGATTCAGAGCTTTCTGAAACGGTAGAGTTGTTTTTCGAAACAAAAATTGCTGAAGTTAACACTAGTGTTAGCTTATACCGTTCAAAAATTGATGACCTAATTGGTCAAAAAGATGGTGTGGCAGCAAATTTCAAAAAAGTTGAAATTAATGGTGTTGAACTCTCAGCCAACTATGCTGGCTTTGGTGGTATGCATGACGTTAATCTTTCTTATACGGATGCCAAAGATCAATCGACAACAGATAATACTGGGCGCTTAAGTTATGAGCAGTTAATTCGTCGCGCGAAAGAAAAATTCAACTATAAATTTGTCACCACAGTGAGCGCAGTAGACGTTTACGCAGAATATCAATTTGTTGGTGCAAGAGAAGATGCCGTATTCGGCATTGGTAAGGTTGATTTAGCGAGTTATCAATTAATTAATTTAGGGCTGAACTACGATGTATCTCACAATGTTAGCGTCTCTTCTCGTATTACTAATTTATTAGATAAAGCCTATCAAACGGCAAGTGGCTTCAACAGCCAAGAACGCGCACTTTATCTTGGTATTACTTATCATAACTAAGTTGTATTGACCTGTTGGCTGTTATTATGGCTTAACGCTTTTGAAAGAGTGCTTAAAGCGCTTTTAAAAGAGTGATTAAATAGCCCTATAAATAAAAAAGGCACCCTCTATAACAGTAGGGTGCCTTTTTTATTTTATCCGAGTGTGTTCGATGTGGGCGCTGATAACACTATTTTAGTTAATAGTGCTTCTTGTTGGCAAAACAAGCGATAAAGCTGTAATTGATTTTTTGCTCGGACTAAATTGTGGCTGGCGTAAGTGGTTTTAAAGTACTGATCACCATTTAAAAAGTCAGTTAAAAATCGAATACTGAGCATAAACGGCATCAATTTAATACCAAGGATTAAACTTCTGCGTTCAGTTTCGCTGAGCGAGCCATTAAAACCCCCAATGTAAGCGTTGGTTAACGCGGTTAATATCTCAAAATTAACGCTCATATTATCGAGTTCAGCACTATCTTCGGCAATTGACGGACAACAGCTGCGTACCATATCGCCAAAATCATGCATCACATAACCTGGCATACAGGTATCTAGATCAATCACTGCAACGGGCTGCTTGGTTGTTTTGCTAAAAAGTAGATTGTTAATTTTAGTGTCGTTATGGGTAACACGTAAGGGCAATTTTTTAGTGATTTCAGCGATACTGTCGATAAAACTTTGCTGAGATTTAATAAAGGCAATACTTGTCCGAGCATTTACTAATAGTGTATCTTCAGCGCTTGCTAGTGCTTGTTGAAATTGTTTTATTCGTATGGATAAGTCATGAAAATGTGCAATGACTTCAGCTAATTCTTCACTGTTAAAATCACTGAGTGCGGCAGTAAATTTTGCAAATGCGCCAGCCACTGCACTGGCTTGCTCGACGCTAGTTATTGACTCTAGGGTATAACACTGGGGAATATAATGCAGGCAACGCCAATATTGTTCTTGTACTTTAACATGGTTTTTATTATCTATACTGCGCAGCTGATAAACCGGTGTTAAAGGATAGTTTTTATTGTCAGACTGAATTTTTAAGTATGCGCTAATCAGGTCAGCATTATCAGTTACCTGCAGTGGAGCATTAAAAACTTGTTGATTTAAATGTTGTAAAACAAATTTTTTATCAAGTGTTTGGACTAAGTAAGTGTTATTGATCAGGCCATTGCCGAGCAAAGTGATTTTACAATTTTCTATAGCATAACCAAATTGTGCTAATACTTGTGCGATTAATTTATGAGGTAAGGCTGAAGTCATAGGATGTTTATTATTGACGATAAGACGCTATAAATACGCGAAACCTTATCTACATAAAGAGTTGCACATATTAAGCGTTCGACATTTTAAGTTACTGACATATTAAGAGATAGTTGCCAAGATTAAAAGTCTTCATTTGCTATTAGTATTTAAGAAAAGCGAGGCCAAGCTAGTAACAGTTAACTTTTTGCCTTTATATTTACCGTGCTTGACCTCCGACCGTCTTCATTCTTTTCTTCCTGTGAGATGTTTCTTTTTTTTACAGGGAGGAAACAAGGAGAAAAATTTAATATATTGCAGGGCTGCGGGGGTGTTATGTTAAAGGCGAAAGCACTTTATATTTGCCGTGCTTTACCTCCGGCAGTCCACATGCTTTTCTCTCTGTGAGATGTTTCTTATTTTTACAGTGAGAAAACAAGCAGATAACCAAGGCTAGTGTGCATGTTTACGCGCTAAACGCTTTAAATTATCGATAGCTTCATATGATTTTGCATAGGCGAGGACAATTTCTCTAGTCAGTTGTAAGCCAACTATCGGTCTAAACACTACGTCACTGCGCTTAATAATTTCACTATGTGCCGGTAAAAAGGCACAACCTAAACCGGCATGTACCAAACCCAGTGCATAATCTATGGTGGTAATTTTTGCTCGCACATCAAGACTAATACCCGCCAGCGCTAAAGTGTCTTGTAAGTTATTCCAAGCACTGCAGGGTGTGCGTTGAATAAAAGGTAAGCCATCGAGCTGCTTTAACGTTACGGTATCCTTGAGTGCTAATACGTGGTCGTAAGGCAATACCAGCAAGTAGTCTTCTTGCCACATATTGATATATTGTTCACTATCATGGAGTTCGTCTTTTAAAATAATACGCGCATCAACTTTATCGGTATGAGGGACTAAGGTCAGCTCAACCAAAGGATTGGCTGAGGTAAAATCTTTTAATAGCAGGCTCATGCGCTCAACACCTAAACCTCGGGTTACGCCTAAGTTAAACGGCTGTTTATCAGTTTTTTCTGAAAAGACATTTTTGATTGCCCCCGCTTGTCCTAGCAGTTGCTTGGCTAACGGAAAAAGTTTTTCCCCTTGCTCTGACGGCGTTACACCACGAGCATGACGAATAAAAAGTTGCACACTAAGTTGTTGCTCTAATTGCGCTATTGCTGCCGATATTGACGGTTGGGCAATAAAGCAGGTTTTTGCCGCCGCACTAAAGCTTTTTAACTCATAGACGGCAATAAAATAATTCAGTGATTTTAAATCCATAATAATCTTAGTTACCTTAGTGCCGTTATCGTTATCGTTATTGGTAACGTTATCAGAATCGGTATAGGAAAAAACTATAGCAGATAAAGGAAAAGAATATTTTAACTTTGGCTGGTTTTTGCTTATTATTTTTGTGCTTTGTTTTACATACTTTGTTTTAGCGTTTGTTTGATAGCTTAAATAGTCTTACAAGACTAATTTTAAACCACAAAAATAACAACTATCCCCGTGGAGATATGATGTCTGATCGCAATCAATTGGTGAATGAAAACTTTATCCATTTTGTTCGAGCACGAACGTTACCTGAATCAAGTTGTGCTTTAAGCCCTAATGATGTCGGACTAAGTTCAGCTGAAGTGATTGACCTATTTGAAACGCAAGTCATGAGTCGCCACCTTGATTTGCAGTCACGCGTGATGCAGAAAAAAGGTCAAAGTTTTTATACTATTGGTAGCTCTGGCCATGAGGGCAATGCCGCTTATGCCAAGGCATTTCGCCCGACAGATATGGCCTTTCTACATTATCGCAGTGCCGCGTTTGTTATACAGCGTAGTAAGCAAGTGCCTGGACAAACCATTTTATACGACATGCTATTGTCATTTGCGGCCTCAAAAGATGACCCTATTTCTGGTGGTCGTCATAAGGTGCTCGGTAGTAAAGCACTCGCTATTCCGCCACAAACTAGCACCATAGCATCACATTTACCCAAAGCCATGGGTGCTGCTTTTAGTATTCCGCTAGCAGAGCGTTTAGCCCATCAAGGCGAAATTCCCAATGATGGCGTGATTATTTGTAATTTTGGCGATGCTTCATCGAACCATTCCACTACACAAGGGGCAATTAATAGCACAGCTTGGGCGGCCTATCAGTCGATTCCTATGCCGATTGTTTTTGTCTGTGAAGATAATGGCATTGGTATTTCAACTGCAACCCCAGAAGGTTGGATTGCGGCTAATTATGAAAACAGAGCCGGTTTAACTTATCTCTATTGTGATGGCTTGAATATTTTAGATACTTACCAAACCGCCAAAAAAGCGGAACGTATTGCTCGAGAATTACGTAAGCCGGTGTTTTTACATATTCGCACCGTGCGTATACTCGGCCATGCGGGGTCTGATGCTGAGTTTGTTTACCGTGATATGGCCGATATTACCGCAACAGAATTTCAAGACCCACTATTACACACAGCGCGCATTATATTAGAAAACAATCTATTAAACCCAGAAGAGCTGATTGAAATTTACCAAGATATTGAAGGTCGCATTGCGGTAATCGCTGAAAATGCCGCTAGCAAAGACAAGCTAACTAGCGCTAAGGCGATAATGGCGAGCATTGTCCCTCAGGTTCATAAAGCACCAAGTTCAATCGCGGTCAGCGAGGAAACCCGCAAAGAAATTTTTAAGCATGAGCAACATAATCTGCCTAAAAAACAGCATTTAGCCAAATTGATTAATTGGACATTAATGGATTTGATGGCTGAATACCCCAATATTGTGATGTGCGGTGAAGATATTGGCAAAAAAGGTGGTGTTTATAACGTTACGGCTAAACTATGCGAACGTTTTAGCAAGAACCGAGTGATCAATACCTTATTAGATGAGCAAACAATTTTAGGTACAGCAATTGGTTTAGCGCATAACGGTTTTTTACCTATCCCTGAAATTCAATTTTTAGCTTATGTGCATAACGCTGAAGATCAAATTCGTGGTGAAGCAGCCACCTTACCGTTTTTCTCTAATGGCCAGTTTACTAACCCTATGGTGATCCGCATTGCAGGTTTAGCTTACCAAAAAGGTTTTGGTGGTCATTTTCATAATGATAACTCTTTTGCTGTATTTCGTGATATTCCTGGGTTGATTATTGCTTGTCCGTCAAATGGCGCAGATGCGGTTGAAATGATGCGTGCCAGTGTGCGCTTAGCACAAGAGCAGCAACGCATGGTGATATTTTTAGAGCCAATAGCCTTATATATGGCGAAAGATTTACATCAAGAAGGTGATGGCTTATGGACTTTTGAATACCAAACGCCAGCATTGGCAGACAAGAGTATTGATTTGGGCGTTAAGGTTGCAGGCTCAGGTAAGCAAGTGTGTATTTTAACTTATGGTAATGGCAACTATTTATCTCGCCAAGCACAAGCAAAACTAGCCAAGCAGGGCATTGAGGCGCGTGTGGTTGATTTACGTTGGTTAGCACCGCTAGATGAACAAGGTATTTTGGCGCAAGTAAATGCTTGTGAGCAGGTGCTTATTGTCGATGAATGTCGTCAAACGGGATCCATTAGCGAAGCCTTAGTGACCTTAATTCATGAACAAGCCAGCAACGACACTAAAATCAAACGTGTTACCGCCAGCGACAGCTTTATTCCTCTTGGCGCAGCGGCTTATGAAGTGTTGCCATCGGTGGAAAATATTGTCGATGCTGCCAAGGAGATTTGCCAATGAGTTCGTCAGTTAACAATAGCGCTAAAAAAAGCGTAAAAAAAATGTATAACAGCAAGCAAAGAGTGGTAGTTATTTGTCCTGGTCGTGGTACCTACAATAAAGAAGAGCTAGGTTATTTACAGCGTTTACATAGTGATAAAACTGAAATAATTTCATTAATTGATGATTTTCGTGAGCGCGAAGGGCAAATAAAAGTCGCTGAACTTGACGGTATGGAAAATTACAGCATGCGTACACATACGGCGGGTGAAAATGCCTCTGCGCTTATTTATGCTTGTGCGCTAGCAGACTTTCAAGCGATTAATAAAGACCAGTTTGATATTGTCGCGGTGACAGGAAACTCTATGGGTTGGTATATCGCGTTAGCGGTTGCCGGCGCTTTAAAACCAGATAAAGCTATCGAGTTAATTAATACTATGGGCTCGATGATGACAAAAGGGCTTATTGGCGGGCAAATGATTTACCCGATCATTAACGATGATTGGCAAGTTGATCCAGCGCAAGAGCAAAAAGTAATGCAATGCTTGGCACAGGCAAATCAACAAAGTGATTGTGAAGTTTATCTGTCAATTAAGCTCGGTGGCTACCTTGTTTTTGGTGGTAATAAAGCGGGTTTAAAAGCCTTAGAGCATTTACTACCTGAGATGCAAGACCGCTACCCCATGCATTTGTTTAACCATGCGGCTTTTCATACACCGCTGCTTGATAATGTCTCAAAACGTGCGATGTCTTTAATGTCAGCTGAACTGTTTAATGCTCCTGAAATACCGTTAATTGATGGTTTAGGACAAGTATGGCAACCTTATAGTTGTGATGCTGAGCAGTTATATCACTACACGCTTGCTACCCAAGTGGTTGAGCCTTATAACTTTTCAAAAGCGATAGAAGTGGCCATTAAAGAGTTTGCGCCAGATAAGCTGATTATTTTAGGCCCAGGTGCGACCTTAGGCGGTGCTGTAGCGCAAAGCTTGATCAGTCATCATTGGCTTAACTTAGAAAGTAAGCTTGACTTTATCGCTCAGCAAAAACAAGATGCCTTTATACTCGCTATGGGTTTAGCAGAACAACGTAAAAAGGTTGTAAAATAAGCCTTATGTCGACAGGTATTATTTCAAGCTAAATAGCGTTTACAATTTTGATGTAAAATAAAATAGCCGAAAAAATATTTATTTTATACAATAGACAAAAGCAATTTCCGTTTCGAGTTAATTAATGATCACAAGCCGTAAAAAAAATGAAGCAGAGTTAGTATTCGCGTTTAAAGCATTACTAAAAGAACAGTGCTATGGCTCACAAAGTCAACTTGCTGAGGCCTTGGCCGAGCAAGGCTTTAAGAACATGTCGCAGGCAAAGATTTCCCGTTTGTTATCTAAACTTGGCGCAGTGAAAATGCGAAATGCGAATGATCAAGTGGTCTATATTCTGCCAGATGAGTTAGCCGTACCAAAATCAAAGCAAGCTATTCAATCTGTGGTGATCAGTGTCAAACATAATAATATGCAGATTATTTTAAAAACAGGGATTGGTGGCGCACCATTAATTTCAAGAATGCTAGATAGTCTAGGTGAATCAACCGGTATTTTAGGTACGCTAGCAGGTGACGACACCATATTTATTGCACCTACAGATATTAATCGCATTGATGAAATAACCAGAGATATTAGTTTGTTGTTAGGTGTTTCAACGCAATAGTTTAATATATTGAATTAGATGCTAGTGTAACCTGACAGGTATAAATGCGAACTGAAAATAGTTTTAAGCTGTCAGTTCTGAGCTATCAGTTAGCAGAAAGTAGCGATAAGCCTAGTGAGCAGTTTTTGTAGGCTCGTTGTAGGTTGGACTTTAGTCCTTCATCTTGATTTAGAAGAATATTCAGCTTGATAATCCATCATAACTAACCGTCTATTCGATGGTGTAAACACGAATCCACAACAAGCACTGATGCATAGGTAATTCACGTTAAACCGTTTCAAATACAAAGCGAGTTTGGCTATAAAAAGGCTGTTCTGGCCGCACTATGGTGTTGTTGATATTAGCGCCGTTAATACGGGTAGCCAAGTTTTGTGGTTCAAAACAAAAGGCTGAATGTTGTTGATAAACGCAGTGTTCTTTACCTGTTTCGCTGCCATCAATGTAATTAGCTGTGTATAAAATCAAGCAAGGCTGAGCGCTATACATAGTTAATTGCCGGCCTGAGTTAGGTTCAAATGCTCTTGCTGCAAATGTTTCACCACTGATAACATTATCATTGCTTAACCAATAATTGTCGTATCCTTTAGCGATAATCACTTGTTCATCGTTTGAGTTAATGTTTTTACCTAAAGCAGATAACTGACTGAAGTCGTGCGCGCTATTTAGCACGGCTCTAACTTCACCTGTTGGGTAAATATTTTCATTCATCGGTAAAAAATAATCAGCGTTTATTTGAATCTGGTGCTGATAGATATCACCAGATTTATGCCCTGCGAGGTTGAAATAGCTATGCTGAGTTAAGTTAATTACGGTGGTTTTATCGGTATTGGCAAAGTATTCCACGGCTAGTTCGTTGCGACAATTAAGGCTATATTTTACTTTGAACTGGACATTACCCGGAAAACCGTTGTCACCATCAGGACTGGTATGTTTGAGTATTAAACTGACTTTTTCAGCCGAACTTTCAGTTGTTGCCAGCCAGAGTTTTTTGTTTAGCGCCTTGTGACCGCCATGAAGCTGACTGTCATTATTATTGATATCAAGCTGATAAGTTTTATCATCAATAGACAATAGTCCTTGATCTATTCTACCGGCATAACGGCCAATAATAGCACCTAAATAATAAGGGTCATTTTCATAGGCTGTAATGTCATCGTAACCCAAGACAATATCGCTTGAAATAGCATTTTTATCTAAGGTTTCCAAAGCAACAATAATACCGCCGTAATTACTGATTTTTACTCGAACACCGTGAGTATTTGATAAGGTAAAAAGTGTTGCGCTTTCGCCATTACTTAAAGTGCCAAAGGCGCGCTGAGTAATGCTTAGGCGGTTAATTTTGGGCTGGGTTGACATGTTTATACTGCTATCAAAAATAATAAGAAGACTATAGCAAATATTTTTATGGCTTTACTAGTGCTACAAAATTATCTTAAGGAATAAATATAAACAACAGTTAGTTATAAACCAACTGTTGTTTTTTTGGCCAGAGACTTAATGGCTGCGATTAGCAGCTATATGGGCTAATGAAATTAAGGCTTGTTTGTATTGTGACTCAGGCAGTATGGCAATCGCATTAATGGCTTTATCCGCCTCTTGCTCGGCTTTATCTTGGGTATAGACTAAAGCGCCAGTTTCTTTCATGGCGGCGAGTATATCGTCTAAATGCTCCATACCATCGCCATGCTCAATCGCGCTGCGGATCATACTTTTTTGTTGTTCATTGCCATGTTCCATAGCATATAAAAGTGGCAGAGTAGGCTTACCTTCGGCAAGATCATCGCCAACATTTTTGCCCATGGCTTGTGCATCAGCGGTATAATCCATAATGTCGTCAACAAGCTGAAAGGCAGTACCTAAATGTTTACCATAATTTAGCATGGCGGTTTCTGTTGCTTGATCTTGTTTGGCAATGACCGCAGCAAGTCGCGTGGCGGCTTCAAATAATTTAGCTGTTTTGCAGTAAATAACCTTCATGTAGCTATCTTCTGTGGTATCGGGGTCATTACAATTCATTAATTGCAGTACTTCACCTTCAGCAATGATATTGGTTGCATCGGATAAAATATCCATGATGTTTAAGTTACGTAACTCACTCATCATTTGAAATGAGCGAGAATACAAAAAATCACCTACTAAGACACTCGCGCTGTTACCAAACATAGCATTGGCGGTCTCACGGCCTCGGCGCATATTTGACTCATCAACAACGTCGTCATGTAGTAGAGTTGAGGTATGGATAAACTCAACTATTGCTGCAAGTTGTAAATGCTCATTGCCTTGATAGCCAATAGCTCTTGCCGCTAATACCGTGAGTAGGGGACGCATACGCTTACCACCACCATTAATAATATAAACGCCTAATTGATTAATCAGCACCACATCAGAATGAAGTTTTGAAAAGATAAGATCGTTGACAGCTGTCATGTCTTGTTGAGCCAAAGCTTGGATATTTTTGATATTCATAGAACGTAACAAGTTACCTTAGATATACTTTAGTGTTAGAATACTAGTAATTTCACGGGGTAATTTTACACGAAATTCATGACGATAGAAGTTTTCCGAGTGATAAGTTTTTAGTTTAGTAAAAATAATAATAAATCATTACTTTTATGCTTGCTCTGACTGATTTCTTCGCGTAGAATTCGCGCCCTATAATTTTAAATTTAAGCGTCGTCCCTAGATGATGACGCAGTACGGAGTAGCTATGTACGCGGTATTCCAAAGCGGTGGTAAACAGCATCGTGTAACTGAAGGCCAAACAGTTCGTTTAGAGAAAATTGAACTTGAAATTGGTGCTGCAGTAGAATTCGAAAACGTTTTAATGATCGCCGATGGCGAGAGCATCAATGTAGGCGCGCCTTATATTGCTGGTGGTAAAGTTGTTGCTGAGGTTGTAAACCAAGGTCGCGCTGACAAAGTTAAAATTGTTAAATTCAAACGTCGTAAGCATTCACGTAAAGAAGCGGGCCATCGTCAATGGTTCACTGAAGTGAAAATTACTGGCATTAACGGCTAACTAGGAGCGATTTACAATGGCACATAAGAAAGCTGCGGGTAGTACACGTAACGGTCGTGATTCAGAATCTAAACGCCTAGGTGTTAAGCGTTTTGGCGGCGAAGCCGTTTCAGCGGGTAACATTATTGTTCGTCAACGTGGTACTCGTTTCCACGCTGGTAGCAACATGGGTATCGGTAAAGACCACACTCTATTTGCTTTATCTGATGGTAAAGTACAATTTGAAGTTAAAGGTCCTAAAAACCGCAAGTTTGTAAGTATTGTTGCTGAGTAGTAATACGCAAACTTATAAAGCCCTGCTTTTACGCAGGGTTTTTTTTTGCAGGTAATTTATAGTAATTCGTTACAAATTGTATAAAAAATGACATTTTTCAAAACTATTTGAAATAAATCATTTATAATATGTGGCAGAAAATAAAATTTTGGAGTGTTTTAAAACACCATGAAATTCGTAGATGAAGTAGAAATTCGCGTAGAGGCCGGAGACGGTGGTAATGGTTTAGCCAGTTTTCGTAAAGAAAAATTTATTGAGTTTGGTGGACCAAACGGCGGCGACGGCGGTGATGGAGGTGATGTTTACTTAATTGCTGATGAAAGCTGGAATACGCTAATCGATTACCGTTTTGAAAAATTTCATCGCGCGAAACGTGGTGAAAATGGCAGAAGCCGTGACTGTACCGGTAGAGGCTCAGAAGACTTGTACTTAAAAGTTCCTATAGGTACACGTGCTGCAGATATTGATACCGGTGAGCAACTCGGTGATTTAACTCACCATGACCAAGCTTTACTGGTAGCAAAAGGCGGTTGGCATGGTTTGGGTAATACACGTTTTAAAAGTAGTACCAATCGTGCACCACGTCAGAAAACTGATGGTACCCCGGGCGAAATTCGCAATTTAAGACTTGAGTTGTTGTTGCTTGCCGATGTTGGTTTACTCGGTTTACCAAACGCAGGTAAGTCCACTTTAATTCGTAGTGTTTCGGCCGCGAAGCCAAAAGTAGCAGACTACCCGTTTACTACCCTAGTACCTAATTTAGGCGTTGTGCGCTTAGATCCTCAACGTAGCTTCGTTATTGCCGATATTCCAGGCTTAATTGAAGGTGCTGCTGACGGCGCAGGTTTAGGTACACAGTTTCTAAAACACTTAGAACGTTGTCGTATTTTATTGCATGTGGTTGATGTCATGCCAGTGGATTGTTCAGACCCATTAGAGAATGCAAAAACTATTATTGGCGAATTAGAAACACATTCTTCAGAGCTTGCTGGTAAACCACGCTGGTTAGTCTTTAACAAGTTAGACTTGTTACTTGAAGAAGAAGCAAAAGAAATTACTGAGCGGGTTATTGAAGGCTTAGGCTGGACAGGTGAAGTTCGCAGTATTTCAGCTGTTAACCGCACGGGTACTGACGATTTGTGTCAAGGTGTCATGGGTTTTATTGAAGCCCTTCCACCGGAAGAAGAAGAAGCACCTGTTGATGGTAAAACTGTTGAGTTTAAATGGGATACCTATCACGAAGATACTATTGCAGAACTCGAAGATGATCTTGATGATGAAGATTGGGATGAAGACGATTATGACGTAGAAGTTGAATATCGTAAGTAAGTTCTGATCTAAACTGAGCTGAGTTCAGTTTAAGCCCTAACCATAGGCTTAAACGTCAAAGCAAAATGTTAAAAGGTGGCTTATCTTAGCTGATAAGTCACCAGTATTAACAAAGAAATTCAATATACCTCGTTAAAATTCAATATACCCCGTTAAAATTTATACTGAGCAAATAGGGCAATTAGCTTGCTTTTTTAATGTGAATTTTTGCCACGAATTATGTAAACCATCGAAAATATTTAATTGATTTGTGGCAACTGCATGGCCAGTTAAAAACTTAATGGCTTGCAATGCTTGCATACCACCAATAATAGCCAGTACTGGGCCTAATATGCCGATGGTTTGGCAATTGTTTTCTGGTGGCTTCATATTGGCAGGAAATAAACATTGATAACATGCGCTGTCAGCGATGTTTGGATTAACAAACATATGCTGTCCGTCAAAGCCTGTTGCTGCACCAATAATTAAAGGTTTTTTATGTTTAATACACTTTTGATTAATTAAATAACGGCTGTTTATGTTGTCGGTGCAGTCAAGCACTAAATCAACCAGTGGCAGATAGTAATCAGCCAGTTCTGCATCAAGCATTTCATCGAGCACTTCAATGTTGGTAGCACTATTAAGCTGTTGCAACTTATCTGCACTCGTGTCAGCTTTATTTTGGCCAATATCTGTTTCGGTAAACAATATTTGCCGGTGCAGGTTGCTAAGTTCAATATTGTCGCCATCGGCTAAGTAAATATTACCGACACCGGCGGCATTTAAATAAAGACTAGCAGGATTACCTAAACCACCGACACCGATAATTAATACACTGGCATTCTTAAGGGCTTTTTGACCTTGTTCGCCAATATTTTTTAACATGGTTTGACGGCTAAAACGTAATTTTTCTTGGTTACTAAGCATTGGGTGTTGGCTCCGTAAAATAATAACTATGTACGGCATTGGCTTTAAATTGAATATACACCTTTGACTGTGTGGTTAGCGCCATACGTTTTGCCGACCATAAACTTATTTGGGCGTAAAACTCTTGCTCGCTAGTTTTCAATGTCACTAACGCATTAGTTTTGTTGTATTGTATTACGCTAATGCTTGCGGGTAGGTGATTTACAATCGAGCTGTGCTCCGGTTTGGTTTTATTGATGCTAATATCGCGCGCATAAATAATGCAAGGTAATTGCTGACCAATTAAGCGCTGACTGTTGCTTTGTTCTAGTATGGGTAAGTAGATATTATGGCTTTTGCTCTTTGTTGCCGGTAGTGTCAGTCGAGTTAGGCCGTAATCAGGTAAATGTTCAGCAATAGTTAATGACAAACTGGTTTTAGGGCTAGTTTCACCGCGACTGTTTAGCTGGTGAATCGCTTGGTGAATAGGGGCTACTTGGATTATTTTTCCTGCTGAAAATACCACCAATTGATTGGCGATATATTGTAACTCACTTAAGCTGTGACTGACATAAAGCATAGGTAGCTGAAGCTGTTGTTGAATGGCTTTTAATATCGTTAACATTTGTGATTTAGTGCTTTTATCTAAGGCACTGAAAGGCTCGTCCAATAACAATAATTTAGGCTCGGCTAATAGCGCCCTAGCAATTGATACTCTTTGTTTTTCACCACCAGAAAGCAGCGTGACATTTTGATGCTGTAGTTGGTCTAATTGCGTTAACGCCAGTACCTTTTCAATAGTCAGTTGCCGGTTGATTTGGCGTTTTGCGCCATAAGCTAAATTTTGGTAAACACTTAAGTGTGGAAATAAACGACTGTCTTGAAAAACGAGCCCAATTTGTCTTTTCTCAGCTTTAATAAAACCTTTGTTGTCGCTATCTTGTAGCGCGGTGCCATTTAATGATATTTGGCCTTTTGCTCGCAGTTCAAGGCCGGCGATAACGCGCAGTAAGCTTGATTTTCCTGAGCCAGAATCGCCATAAATACCGGTAATAGCTGAAATGCTAATGTTTTGTTTAATGCTTATTTCAAGATGGCTAAACGTTAATTTAAACGCCAAGGCTAATGTTGAGGGGGCCGCACTTTTGGGCTGTTCAACGGTTAGCTGTTCATCACTTATATCACTTGATTTGTTTGCGTTCATAGTTTCTCTGCCCCTTGCTGCTTTTTATTGAAGTTATTACCCAATAAATAAACCAAAGATAAGAGTAACAAAGAGGCCATTAATAACCCAGCCGAGAGCAGGTGGGCATTAGCGTAATTAAAGGCTTCAACATGATCGAATAAAGCGATAGATAGTACCCGCGTTTCACCAGGAATATTACCGCCAATCATCAGTACCACGCCAAATTCACCCACGGTATGCGCAAAACCTAATGCGGTTGCCGTAATAAAGCTGGCCTTAGTTAATGGTAGTACCACACTAAAGAAACGATCTATCGGACCAGCACCCAGCATAGCTGCTGCCTCAAGGTGGTGTTCACCTAGCTGTTCAAAAGCTTTTTGTAAGGGTTGTACGACAAAGGGCAGTGAATAGAGTACTGAGCCTATAACAATGGCGCTAAAACTAAAGGCGAGCTGGCTGCCCGTAGCACTTTGCCATAACTGCCCTGGTAAGGAGGTTGGTGAAAAGGCTAACAGTAAGTAAAAGCCCAATACGGTTGGCGGCAATACTAAGGGTAAAGCGACCACGGCTTCAAAAAATACTTTGAATCGACTTTGCCATTTTGCTAAATACCACGCCATTGGCGTACCTATTATGAGCAAGATAACTGTAGTCACCGCTGCCATTTTCAAGGTGGTGATAAGCGCGAGTAAGTCGGCTGAAATATCAGTCATATCGTGTATTGACCTGGCTATTTTTTTCTATCAATCGTATTGATTTTATCGGCAAATAACCGAGTTCGACTAATTTCTCTTGGTTATTTTTCTGTAAAATAAAATCACTAATTCGCTGTGCTAATTTGACTTGTTGGCTAGATTTAATAATTACTAATTGCTGGGCAATGGGCTGATAATATTCAGGTGGAATAATGATCCCTTGATATTTATTCATGGCCAATTGGCTGTACGCCACAATACCAAACGGCACAGCTTGACTGCGAACTTGTTGAAAGGTTTGGTTGATATTCATGCCGGTGATTAAATTGTTTTTAACCTGCGGCCAGAGCGATAATTTTGTTAACGCCTGTTCAGCAGCCTTGCCATAGGGAGCGGTATCTGGATTGGCAATAGCTAACTTACCGGAATAATGATTAAGCTCACTTAAGCCAGATAATGCTTGAGTAGCTGACCACAAAGCAATTTGCCCGTAGGCATAAGTTCTGCGACTGTCGGCTATTATTAGCTTTTCTTGTTCAAGTAATTCAGCTCGCGTTGAATCGGCAGATAAAAACAAATCAAAGGGTGCGCCGTGTTTTATTTGCAGATATAACGTACCGGTCGCTGCGCTGATCATTTGAACGTTAATAGCGTCTTTGTTGGGTAGGTTAGCCAGCAATATTTTAAGGGCAGGCGCAAAGTTTGCCGCTACCGCGATACGTAAGGGCTTAGTTTGTTTTGGTTTGTCGAGTGCACAAGCGTAGCTGGCTTGTAAGGCCAGCCAAATAACGCATAGCGGGAGTAACTTTTGTCTTAACTTTTGTATTAGTTTTGGCATTAGCTTCTGCATGAGTGCTATCGATATAGCTGATGCTATGTAAACTTTAGGTGCGGCACAAAGTTACAGGGGCGATGACTAGCATCCAGTTGCTCAACAATTAATTTGTCCCAAGCCGTTTTACAAGCGTTGGTTGAACCGGGTACAGATAGAATGACTGTACTATTTGCCATACCACCAAAGGCACGAGATTGAATGGTTGAAGTGCCAATTTCAGCTAAAGAAATCGTTCTAAATACTTCACCAAAACCTTCAATGTCTTTGTCAAATAAAGGTAATAACGCTTCCGGTGTATTATCCCTTGCGGTAAAACCCGTGCCGCCAGTGGTCAATATTACCTGTATAGCCTCGTCAGCGATCCATTGAGAAACTACAGCGCGTAGTTGGTAAACATCGTCTTTTGAAATTTCTTTAGCGGCTAAGTTATGGCCTGCTGCTTGTAATCGTTCAACGAGTGCTTGGCCCGAGGTGTCGTTATGCTCTTCTCGGGTATCTGAAACAGTTAATACGGCGATATTTAATGGTACGAAGCCATCGCCACAATGAATAGAAGATTTGCTAGACATGAGATTTCCTTTGCAAAGATAATAAATGTTGTGCCTGTTGCCATTGCTCAGGCGTATTGGTGTTAAATAAACATTTGCTGTTTTTTGGTGTAACCACCTTATGCGGAATTTGTGCTAATAAACTGCGCACAGAAGGCCCAGTTAAATTTCGCTTACTGGCTGCTTTATCCGCACTGACTTGTTCATGACTAAAGCTTGTTTTTGACTTTAATGGTGAATAAGGATTTGATGAAGCTTGTGAGTGCGGCTTGGTTAAAAGTTGTTGAAAAAACTGTTCAACAAAGGCATTAACCGGTAAATACAAGGGCAAGTAATTATCAGTAAAATAGCAAGCTTGGTGACTCAATTCGCCCACTTGCTTTAATCTTGCAAGTTCTACCGAGGTCATTAAAGGTAAATCTACCGGTAAAATTAATAGTGCTCGGGGTTTAAATTGTTTGATAATACTTTGAATACCACCAAGGGGGCCGAGGTTGGCAACAAGATCGTCAATACCTTGTTCACCACCACTAATCAGTACTTGTGAACTGCCGGCAGCTTTGAGTAAAGACATGCTGTAACTGAGCATGTCTTGTTTTTCCCGTTGCAAGCTGGCTTTATCTTGTCCCATACGGGAAGATTTACCGCCAGCTAAAACCACACCTAAGCAGGGTTGAAATAAGGTATTTTCCACCGCCATTAACCGCCCAACATAGCTAAGTTTTTCGTTGCGCCAGTCAACTTCTCATGTAAAAAGTGCGTTTCCTTTTTATCAGTCAACATGCTGGTGATAGCCGTTTTTAAAGGCTCAACATCATCACTTTTCAAGTAGTCTTTCAACGACAAGCCTTGTTCAGTAAATAAACATAAATGTAACTTACCTATGGCGCTTATTCGTAAGCGATTACAGGTATTACAAAAATCTTTAGAGTAAGGCATGATCAAGCCAATTTTACCGGCATAGTCAGGGTGGGAAAACTCCTGTGCGGGCCCTGCCGCCTTGTCATTAATAACTGGTAACCAGCCATCTAAAATCAGATTTTGTTTTATGCGTGAGCCTTGCACGTGTTGGGCATCAAAAAATTCTTTATTATCACCCGTTTGCATTAATTCAATAAAGCGTAAGGTAATGGGTGTGTCTTTTAACCAGGCTAAATAACTGGCGATGTCGTAGCCATTATATTCACGCATTAATACGGTATTAACCTTAACATCTATATTACCTGCCGCCACTGCCATATCAATACCTTTGAGGATATGTTTAAGCTTGTCGTGGCCCGTAATAGCATGAAATTGTCTTGGGTCTAAAGTATCAATACTAATATTTATGGCATCAATACCGGCATCTATCCAAGCAGGTAAATGTTCAGGAAGTTTGTAACCATTGCTGGTGATAGCAACCTTTTTAATGCCAGGTGTTTGCTTACATCGGGCAATAATTTCAGGTAAGTCTTTACGTAAAGAGGGCTCACCACCGGTAATACGAATTTTTTCCGTACCCATAGCAGAAAACGCTGAAGCTAAGCGGGTTATTTCAGGCAGTGTAAGAAATTTTCTATCGTTATCACATTGATAGCCATTGGGTAAACAATAGTCGCAGCTAAAATTGCATACGTCAGTGATTGATAGGCGCAAGTAATAAAACTTGCGACCAAAGTTGTCTGTTAACATGTCACCTTTCCAATGTCGGGAGGTTAACAAGTTTCCTTACTAACCCTGGCAAACTCAAATTCAAATTTGGTTTACGGCTAAAACAGCATGTTAGTTGCACAGCAACTAATTTAGCTAAGATAGCTCGGCGAAAAAAAAATAATATTTTATATCATCTATCTAAATATTTTATATCATCTACTTACAAGCATAGTATGATTACGATCACTATAACAGACAAAGACCTTTGTTATAGTAAATGACATTCAATAATATAATTATTATTGAAAAATTAGATAACTCATACCATTTGATTAAATCAGTGATCACCTTTTTCATGAGAAAAAATGAAGAAATACAAGTTATAAAACTGAGTCAGTAGTTATGCTACTTATAAGTTTTATAACGCCGTTTTTTTTCATTTAACCATTAAAATGAACAGGTAATTAATCAACTTGGTATAAAGTCAAATGTTGCTTAATTGCGCTATTTTAATGCGTTTAGTTAAAGCTAGAAATATAAAACACAATATAAGTTGGAAGAGTTTATTATGGTTGATTGTTATTCTGCACCCGGATTAATGCCCTTTGAACAAGCACTAGAAACAATGCTAGCGGCTATTACCCCAATTACTGACATTGAAAATATTAGCTTAGCAGCAAGCTTAGGTAGGGTTTTATCAACAGATATAACTAGCCCAATTAATGTGCCTCCGCATAATAATTCCGCTATGGATGGTTATGCTTTCGCCCATGCGAGTTTGGCCAAGCAAGCATGCTTGAGTTTAGCTGGTCGCTCTATGGCTGGGCAGCCTTTTGCAGGGGTTTGTGGTGCAGGTGAATGTATTCGTATTATGACGGGCGCTAAAATGCCTGCTGGTTGTGATAGCGTAGAAATGCAAGAAAATTGCCAAGTAGTAGGCGAGAGCGTTAAATTTTTAGGGCAGAGTAAATTGGCTGACAATGTACGCTACGCCGGTGAAGATATTAAGCAAGACCAACTGGTTTTTACTCAAGGTCGGCGTTTGTCTGCTATTGATATTGGTGTATTAGCTTCTCTTGGTATTAATGAATTAACTGTATTTCGCCAGCTTAATGTCGCGTTAATTGCCACAGGTGATGAGCTAAAAGCATTAGGCGAGCCTTTAGGCAGTGGTGATATTTTTGAAAGTAACAGTTACGCGCTAGCGGCAATGTTAAGTAACTTAAACGTTAATGTCATTAATTTTGGCGTGATTGCTGATGATGAAAATGCGATAAGATCGGCATTTATTCAAGCGGATGCCCAAGCTGACGCCGTTATTTCCTCTGGTGGTGTGTCGGTAGGTGACGCAGATTTTACTAAACTCGTGCTTGAACAAATTGGTGAAATTGCCTTTTGGAAAATAGCGATGAAACCCGGTAAACCCTTTGCCTTTGGTAAATTGCCGAACAGTGTGTTTTTTGGCTTACCGGGGAACCCCGTTTCTGCCATGGTAACCGCGGATATTTTAGCCATGCCAGCGCTGATTAAATTACAAAATTGCCACTCAACACCGGCAATAACCTTAAAAGCAAAAACTATCACTGATTTAAAAAAGTCACCCGGGCGCATGGACTTTCAGCGCGGTTTACTCTCTTATGACAACACAGGTGAGTTAATGGTTAATAGTACAGGCAGTCAAGGCTCTGGTATTTTAACCAGTATCTCGTCGGCCAATTGTTATATTGTCTTACCGGCTGAGCAAGGTCGAGTACCGGCTGGAAACGTAGTCAATGTTCGCTTGTTTGAACGCTACTTTGCGTCATAATTTATACCAAGTAGCATTCAAAAAAACCTACAAGGGATAAAAGTGTCACAAACTATTTACTTTATTCCCGGTACTATGTGCGATCAGCATTTGTGGTCGCCTGTATGGCAGCTGCTACAAGAGCAATGTCATGAAGATCACCAATTAATCTCTTTGGTGATCCCCAATACCGGTTGTATGGATGAAGTGGTGAGTGCTTTGTCAGAAAAAATCGTTGAACATAAGGCGATATTAGTTGGTTTTTCATTAGGCGGTTATATTGCGAGTGCCATAGCGTTAAAGCTCGACAATAAAATTAAACACTTATTAATAGTATCTAATTTTCCAAAAAATTTACCAATAACAGAAATGAAACAGCGCAAACGTACTACTGATGGTATAAGTCAGCGCGGTTATTGTGGTATTCCAGATAAGCGTGTTGATGACTTATTACACCCAGAAATTAAGCAAATTAATCGACAAGGTTATCAAGGTATAAAGCAAGTTATCGTAGCGATGGACCGCAAATTGGGTGTTGATGTCTTATTGCATCAACTCAGAATTTCTATGCATAGGCCCAACTTATTACCTAGTTTAACTCGATTATCCTTACCTATTACTTTGCTAGTTGGTGATGCGGATAACTTAGTTGATCTTGCTTCATTAAAGCAAGAACTGCGCGGTGTGAGTCATGTTGTGTTAAAAGAAATACCCCATACTGGCCACATGTTACCATTAGAATCACCTCAAGCTTTGGCCACAATACTAATGCATTTGTTGGCTAGCTAATGCTACTTTTTGTCAGCTGCCAAGTGGTTAATAATTTAATTGTCTAAAGCTGTGTTTGCCTGAGCGAAAGCGTGTAAAATAGCGACAATTATTTTTTACCTTAGGACTTTACGTTGAGCGACAGCAAATTTTCATCACTTAGCTTGCAACCGGCACTTTTAGAAAACCTTTCATCAATGGGTTACCATGAGATGACAGAAATACAAGCGAAAAGCCTACCAGCTATTTTAGCGGGACAAGATGTTATTGCCCAAGGTAAAACTGGCTCTGGCAAAACAGCCGCATTTGGTCTTGGCCTTTTGAATAAACTACAAGTTAAAAAGTTTAGAATTCAAACCTTAGTACTTTGCCCGACACGCGAATTAGCCGACCAAGTAGCGAAAGAAATTAGAAAGCTAGCAAGAGCAGTGCATAACATTAAAGTACTAACTTTATGTGGCGGTACACCGTTTGGCCCGCAAGTGGGTTCATTGGAACATGGCGCACATATTATTGTTGGCACGCCAGGGCGAATCGAAGATCATTTAGGCCGTGGTACCTTGTCATTAGAGCATGTTGATACCTTAGTTTTAGATGAAGCGGACCGTATGCTTGATATGGGTTTTCAAGCGGCTTTAGATAACATTGTGGCTAAGATGCCTCAGCAAAGACAAACCTTATTGTTCAGCGCTACGTTTGCGCAACAGATCCAAAAAATAGCCAATAGCTATTTGCAAACACCAGCCGTAATAAAGGTAGAATCAAGCCATGAAAGTAGCACTATTTCACAGCATTTTTATCAGGTAGAAAGTGATGAAGACCGCCTAATGGCGATTCGTTTACTGCTGTTAACTCATCAGCCTGAGTCGAGCGTAATATTTTGTAATACCAAAGTAGAAACGCAGAGTGTGGCTAATAAATTGGCTGCCTATGGTTTTGGTGTTGTCGCCCTACATGGTGATTTAGAGCAAAGAGACCGAGATCAAACTTTAGTACGTTTTTCGAACAAAAGTGCCTCGATACTGGTTGCGACTGACGTTGCCGCTCGTGGTTTAGATATTGAAGCGCTTGATGCGGTATTTAATTATCATATTGCCCACGACAGTGAAGTTCATATTCACCGTATTGGTCGTACCGGTCGTGCAGGCAGCACGGGCTATGCCTTTTCTTTATTTAATAAAAAAGACAGTTATAAAATTGGTTTATTAGAAGATTACTTAGAGCGCAGTATTGAAGGCGAAGAATTGCCCAGTAGTGAGGCCTTAGAGCGCAGTATATTTACGCCAAAAATGACTACAATACAAATTGATGGTGGTAAAAAGCAAAAAGTGCGACCAGGCGATATCGTCGGTGCATTGACCGGTGAGAATGGCATAACCTTTGAGCAAGTGGGTAAAATCCAACTAGGCGCAAATTGGGCATATGTCGCTGTAGATAAAATGGTGATTAGAAAAGCGTTAAATAAATTAACCCATGGTAAGTTAAAAGGCCGCACTTTTAGGGTTAAAGAATTAAAATAAGACTGTTCCCCTAGCATATCCAGGTGACTAACCAGGTACTCAGTGGCAAATTTGAGTACCTGCGATGGTGACCATGCTATTATTATCAAAGCATAGTTCTTAGTGTTATCACTTAAAATCCACCTTGATTTTTCAATGATTGTTACAGCAATAACATTTATATTAAAACCAATGTAACGCTCTAAACATACTGCAATTTCATTTGCGCCATGTTTCTCAGCAGAGTAATAATATCTCCCAAGGACTATTATTACTCACGGGCCATCACTTACTAACCATTAGCCACTACTTTCATTGTAAGGGTTTTGATTAAGTTACTTTGAAAAATATGAGTTCATGCCGATTTACAGTGCTTAACAAGGGCTATTTCAATGTACTTATCTATAACACTTTGCTGTTTATATTAAACAAAATGGGCAACGCAGATAAATTTTACGATACCAGGCTTTATCCCGGTTGACCTTGTTATAAATATTAACGCATAGTAAGGTCATATATTGTACGATAAGCACGATGAAAATAGTGCGGGTTAATAATAGCCTTTGGTAATTTAAAGTAATCAGGGTATGATACTGTTAATATATACAGTTGTTGCTACTACTGTGGTGGTATATGCATAGTTTTATTGCATCATAGCAATGAGTCGAGTTTGGTAAATAGTTAAATAATAGTTAATTAAGGGATAATAATGGCAGTTGAAAGTCGATATGTCGTCATAAGAAAAGCTGTAGAGGTAGAAACATTCATGGATAAAAGAGCCGCAGATGAATACGACAAAATGCTTGATATTGCAGATGGTTTATCTGATATTTTTGAACAAGCACCTGTCGATCTTTCAGAAAGTATCCGTGAAGAACTGAGTGTTTATTTAGCGCAAAACCGTGAAGATGTACTCGTTGCGTTACAGGCAAAAAAAGCTAAAGTTGTCAGTAAAAAATCCGCTGGCAGCAGTCAAAAAAAGACTAAAGACACAGTAGAGTTAGCTAATGATACTGTTGAAGCTGATAGTGTTAAACCCACAACTGAGCAAGTAAAAAAGTCTAAAGCAGCTAGTGTTAAAGCGAGTAGTAAAGCCAAATCTGACGCTGCTTAGTACCTGCTTCAATACCAGTCGGTGTGAAAGCAACTTATGAATAACTTTGCTCCTCTGAGCTAAAGTTTAGTTCGTCATAATATGACAGTATTTTTTATCACAAGTTGACTAATCAAAGTATCACTTAACTTGATATTTTAGGATGGCGTTTTGGAATATCAACTGATACGTAGTTCGCGCCGAAAGACTATTGCGTTACAAGTCAGTAACGCAAAAGTTATTGTTAGAGCGCCAAGGTTTGTTAAAACAACTTATGTTGAGCAAATTATACAAGCTAAATTGCCGTGGTTGCACCAAAAGGTCGCCGAGCAAAAAGAAAGTATAGTGCTGAGCCCTCATTTGACGCTGCAATTTTCTGATGAAGCACTAGGTAAGCACCCAAGCGTATATATTGATGGTTTGCCTCATAGCGTGCTTATTGATTTTGGTCAGAAAAACGTTATTCACAATAAGTTAGCACAAAGTTTAACCGTTGTGCTTAACCCTCGCTATAAACCCCACGCTCTAAACTCAGCTATGGTTAGCACAAAAATAAAATCACAAATCGAATGTTGGTTTAAAGCCTGTGTTGAAGACTATATTGAGCATAATCTTGTGATTTTTTCACAACAAATGTCGCTGCATGCCTCGTCATTTAAAGTGAGAAAATATAAAGCACGTTGGGGAAGTTGTAATAGCCGCGGCGAATTGAGTTTTAATTATTTATTGAAAATGTTGCCTACTTGGGTGATTGACTATGTCATTATTCATGAATTGTCTCATTTGGAGCACATGAATCACTCGACAAAATTTTGGCAATTAGTAGCCAAGCATTATCCAGAATATCAAAGTGCCAAGTGTTGGGTGCAAAAACACCAAGCCTATCTACAGTGGTTCTAGTCACTTAAATACCGCACTGTCGGATCTTCGTTTAGTTGTATTGGCAAAAAATAAAATTATTTCTGAGGGTGTTTTTCTGTTTTTACTGAGCAGGGAGAAATCACTTTGAGTGTAAATTATTACGTATTACCCCATTTAATTGTCAGTTTTTGTGTCACCAACAAAAGCAGTGTTGAAGACTTGATGAGTCGTCTAAAATCACCTTTATTAAGCACAAAAATGTCAGTGTTAATCACAGGTGCTAAGTTAAAAACTGGGCTATTAGATGAATATTTTATAAAAATATTCAATCCACCTCACTTTTATACATATATTAGTTTTTTTTATTCATAAAAATCAGTTGACAGAAAAATCCATATCAGGCATTTTATATCCTATGAATATTTTACTTAGCCGAATTATTATTATTATCACTACCACCCTCACCGGAATGGTGGTCATCGGCTGACGTGTAGAATTTGTCAATTTTATCAAGCCTGTGACCTATAAAGTTACGGGCTTTTTTTGTTTTAGGATTTAGGAGTAAAAATGCGTGTATTAAAATTTGGTGGTTCCTCTTTGGCTTCAGCTCAGCGATTTATTGAAGTGGCAAATATCATCAAAAATAAAAGTAAGTCTTCTAGTCTTGCTATTGTTGTCTCTGCGCCTCAGGGCGTTACTAATCATCTGGTAGCGATGGCAGAGAATATTGCCAATGAAGAAAAGTTGCAAAGTGACTTACTGCATTTTAAACACGCAATTGAAAATATTATTAACGACTTATCAGCAACATTGCCCGATTTTTGCCAGCAACATAGCGAACAAGTACTAGCAACTTGGGAGCACCAGTTAAGTCGATATTTGCATGGTGCAACATTACTGTCATTTTGTCCTGAACATATACGTGCGCGTATTATCAGTATTGGTGAGCGCTTAAGTGTAGCCTTGTTGCAATCGGTACTGTCAGTTGATGCCATTGAAGTCAGTATTATTGAACCCGAAAAATTTTTACGCACTAATGATGTAGCTATGAATGCAGTGGCTGACTTGGTGTTATGTAAAGAAAAGTTTCAACATGTATATAACGAACTGAATACCATTGCGCTCATGCCTGGTTTTATTGGTGTTGACAGCCTTGGCAATATAACGACCTTAGGCCGCAATGGCTCAGACTATTCTGCAGCAGTATTAGCGGTTTGTAGTGACGCCGAGTATTGCGAAATTTGGACTGATGTTGATGGCGTTTATAATGCGGATCCTCGCTTAATCAAAGAAGCGCAATTATTAGATTATTTATCCTACCAAGAAGCGATGGAGCTATCTTATTTTGGCGCCAGTGTTTTACACCCTAAAACTATTGGACCGATTGCCCAGTACCATATCCCTTGTTTAATTAAAAATACCGGTAATCCTGACGCGCCAGGCACCTTAATAGCTAATGAAAATGATCAGCAAAAGCGGGTTAAAGCGATTTCAAACCTAGATGATTTAACCATGGTGAATGTTTCTGGCCCAGGTATGAAAGGCATGGTAGGTATGGCAAGCCGAGTTTTTGCTACTATGAGTCGTGAAAATGTTTCTTTAATTTTAATTAGTCAATCTTCAAGCGAATATTGTATTAGTTTTTGTATTTACTCGTCTGATGCCGGTAAAGCAGAGCGCAGTCTACAAGAAGAATTTGAATTGGAATTGTTAAACGGTTTACTAGAGCCGTTATCATTAACCCCTGAAATGTCAATTGTCTCGTTAGTTGGCGATGGTATGAATCATCAACAAGGTGTGGCGGCAAAATTTTTCGCTTCATTGGCACAAGCTAGAGTCAATGTGGTTGCGATTGCGCAAGACTCATCAGAGCGGAGTATTTCTGTTGTTATCGAAAGTAGAAAGTGCACTGATGCCATGAAAGTGAGTCATCAAAACTTTTTCTCACACAAAAAATCTATTGATGTATTTTTAGTAGGCAGTGGTGTGGTAGGTAGTGAGTTACTCGCTCAAATAGCGCGCCAACAGGCAAAATTGAAAACAGACAATATTTCACTAAACGTCTATGGTTTGGCTAATAGTAAAGGCATGGTATTTAATAGTGAAGGTATCGATGCGGCAAATTGGCAGGAAAGCTTAAGTCAACAACCTGTGACGGTGAATGTCGAAAACATTAAAAACTTTGTGCGTCAAAATCATTTAATTAACCCAGTATTAGTTGATTGTACATCTAATGAAACACTCGCGTTGCAATATGTGGATTATTTAGAAGCGGGCTTTAATGTGGTAACGCCCAATAAGAAAGCCAACACCGACTCTTGGCAGTATTATCAAGCACTACGAACAGCAGCACAAAAAACCAACCGTCGATTTTTATATGAAACAACCGTTGGTGCAGGTTTACCTGTGATTGATACCTTACAAAACTTACTGAAAGCCGGTGATGAACTGGTGCGGTTTGAGGGGGTACTATCAGGATCTTTATCCTATATATTTGGTAAACTTGATGAGGGCATGACCTTATCTCAAGCAACAAATTTAGCCAAAGAACAAGGTTTTACTGAACCTGATCCGCGTGATGACCTGAGCGGTATGGACGTAGCGCGTAAACTGCTCATTATGGCTAGAGAAGCGGGAATGGCGTTAGAACTAGATGACATTGAAATAGAGCCAGTGTTGGCTAACACATTTGACGCTAGTGGCGACGTGGCCACCTTTATGAGTAATTTACCCACCTTAGATCAGGCCTTTGCTGAGCGAATTAATGTCGCAAAAGCTGATGGCAAAGTGCTTAGGTACATTGGTAATATCGTTGAAGGGAAATGTCAGGTGACTATCGAAGCTGTTGGTAAAGAACATCCTTTATATAGTGTTAAAGATGGCGAAAACGCTTTAGCGATTCATAGTCGCTATTATCAACCATTACCTTTCGTTTTACGGGGTTATGGTGCTGGCGCTGCGGTAACCGCTGCCGGTGTCTTTGGTGATTTATTAAGAACATTAGCATGGGAGCAACAACACTAATGAGCGTTTCAGTATTTGCACCGGCTTCAATTGGTAATGTTAATGTTGGTTTTGATGTTTTAGGCTTAGCGGTTAAACCCCTTGATGGCACATTATTGGGTGATGTGGTGACAGTTAGCCATAGTAATGATGGCGATCAATTAGCGGTTACTGGTGATTTTGCACATAAGTTACCCAGTGATGTTAAGCTAAATATTGTTTGGCAGTGTTTACTCTTGTTTAATAAAGAATTATTCGCCAGTAAACAAGCTAGTGTTGAAGTAAAAATAAGCTTAGATAAACGCATGCCGGTGGGCAGCGGATTAGGCTCTAGCGCCTGTTCAGTGGTGGCAGCCATTGCCGGCTTAAATGCTTTTTATAAAAAGTACCATCAGTTTAGCTTTTCAAAGCAAGCGCTGTTAAAAATGATGGGAAAGATGGAAGCACAAATTAGTGGTAGTCTTCACTACGACAATGTTGCACCATGTTTTTTAGGCGGTATGCAGCTAATGGTGCCCGACCACGATATCATTGCCCGTAATTTACCGCCACTTCAAGATTGTTATTTTGTGATGGCATATCCAGGCATTGAAATATCAACCAAAGTGGCAAGAGATATATTACCAAACACTTATTCTCGTGCTGACTTGATCAGTTTTGGGCAGAATTTAGCGACATTTGTTGATGCTTGTCATCGCGGTGATAAAGCGCAATCCTTTGCCGTATTAACTGATGTGGTTGCTGAACCTTATCGAAAATCAATTTTACCTGGCTACAGTGAAGCGGCAAGTTATTTAACACAACAGGGCTGTTTGACTGTTGGCATTTCTGGCTCAGGCCCAACGCTTTTTTGTGTCACAGACGATCTAGCAAAAGCGACAGAATTTGCTACTTGGTTAAACGACAATTATTTACAAACATCAGCTACTGGCAACAGTGAAGGATTTGTGCATATTTGCCAAGCTGATACTCAAGGTGCAGTGACTTTACCCTAAAAGCAATGCTATCTGTTGCTTTAAACCTCGAGATTAAACCCTATATAGGAATTGAGTGTGAAATTTTATAATTTAAAAGAAAACGATGAACGAGTCAGCTTTTCTGGCGCGGTAAAGCAAGGTTTAGGGCGTAATCAAGGCTTGTTTTTTCCAGAAGAAATCCCCTGTTTTGATAATATTGAAGCCTTACTTGCGCTGCCGATGGTTGAGCGTAGCGTTAAAGTACTTTACCCTTTTGTTAGTGACGATTTAACCGAAGAGCAGTTAACTGAAATTGTTACTGACGCCTTTAATTTTCCAGCGCAAATACAGCCTATTAGTGAACGTAGAGCAACACTAGAATTATTTCACGGACCCACGCTGGCGTTTAAAGATTTTGGTGCTCGCTTTATGGCCAAATGTTTACAAGTGTTTGGTGATGGCAAAAAAGTCACTATTTTAACTGCAACCTCTGGTGATACTGGCGCTGCTGTGGCGCATGCTTTTCACGGTATCGACAACATTGATGTCGTGATCTTATATCCGAAAGGAAAAATAAGTTTATTACAGGAAAAAATGTTTACTACCCTAGGCGGTAATATTCGTACTATTGCGGTAGAAGGCACGTTTGACGATTGTCAGGCGCTTGTTAAACAGTCTTTTGATGATCAAGAGCTTAAAGAGGCTATTGGGTTAAATTCAGCTAACTCGATTAATATTAGTCGCTTGTTGGCGCAAATTTGTTATTACTTTGAAGCGGTTGCACAACTTTATCGCCAAAAAGGTACTGATGCACTTAGCGATATTGTTTTTGCTATTCCCAGTGGTAATTTTGGTAACCTTACCGCCGGACTTTTTGCTAAAGCCTTAGGTTTACCTATTAAGCGTTTTATTGCTGCCACAAATGCCAATGATACCGTCCCTCGCTATTTAAAAACGGGCGAATGGACACCTAATGAAACAGTAGCAACCATTTCTAATGCCATGGATGTTAGTAACCCAAATAATTGGCCACGTATAGAACATATGTTAAAAGCTGGGTTAGTTGAGCAAGACTGTGTCACTTCAGTATCAATTGATGAAGAGCAAACACAAATGGCGATGATCCAACTGGCTAAACTGGGCTACATCAGTGAACCTCATGCGGCGGTTGCTTATAGAGCACTGCAATACAATGCCCTTGATACTGAATTTGGTGTATTTTTGGGTACCGCGCATCCAGCAAAATTTAAAGATATTGTTGAAAGTACCTTAGGACAACCGATAGGCTTACCAAAAGAGCTTGCCGATTGTGCCAGTGAAACCATTCTATCAACCACAAGTTCAACCGACTTTGCAGAACTTAGAGCGTACTTACTGAATTAGTTAGCACAAGATCAGGGTAAAGGGCAGTTTTTACTGCCTTTTATGTACTGATAGTATGCTAATGCTACGATCAAGTAGCTGTGAGGCAAATAAGTCTTTATAGTGAGTCATTGTAATTCTGTGTTTATCTTGCCAAGTTAGGCACTTAACATAGTGTGTTATAGCTGCAAACTGCAGCAGAAATAAAAAAGCCAAAGAAAATATTCTTTGGCTTTTTGGTTTTTCAAATCAGCGGTGATATTAGTTTAATAATCTTACTCTGATTGTTGCATCAATCTGTTTTAACTCTTTTAAGGCTAGCTTGCTGTTTTCAGCTTCAATATCAATAACTACATAGCCAATTTGGTCAGCAGTTTGTAAATACTGAGCGGCAATATTGATATTGAGTTTGGCAAACATTTGGTTAATTTGTGTTAATACCCCAGGCCTATTGTGGTGAATGTGCAATAAACGACTGGTGCCAAGATGGCCAGGTAAGGATACTTCAGGAAAATTAACGGCAGATAAAGTTGAACCATTGTCTGAATATTTAGCAAGTTTACTGGCTACTTCAAGGCCAATGTTTTCTTGCGCTTCTTTAGTGCTGCCACCAATATGTGGTGTTAAAATCACGTTTTCAAATGCACGTAATGGGCTAAAAAACTCTTCGGCATTACTTTTAGGTTCAACCGGGAATACGTCAATTGCTGCACCAGCCACTTTTTTACTGGTTAATGCCTCGGCTAAGGCATCAATATCAACGACAGTACCGCGCGAGGCATTAATAAAGATAACACCAGGTTTCATGACCTCAAATTCTGCCGCCCCCATCATATTTTTGGTTTGTGGCGTTTCAGGTACATGCAAACTAATAACATCCGCTTCTTTCAATAATGAAGTCATAGTTGGCGCTTGGCTGGCATTGCCTAACGGCAGTTTAGTTTCAATATCGAAAAAGCGAACTTTCATCCCTAAAGTTTCGGCTAGTATGCCAAGTTGCATACCAATATGACCATAACCGATAATGCCTAAGGTTTTACCTCTGGCTTCAACTGAACCCGTAGCTGATTTATTCCAAACACCACGATGTGCTTGGGCACTTTTTTCTGGAATACCACGTAATAATAATAATGTTTCGCCCAATACTAACTCAGCGACCGAGCGGGTATTTGAAAATGGCGCGTTAAATACTGGTATACCAAATGATTGCGCTGCGGCTTTGTCTACTTGATTGGTACCAATACAGAAGCAACCAATAGCAACCAGCTTTTTAGCGTGGCTTAAAACATTTTTATTTAAGTCAGTACGAGAACGTATACCAACAAAATGCACATCAGCAATTTTATTAATTAGCTCTGCTTCTGAAAGTGAGGCTTTAATATATTCAATATTTGAATAGCCTTTATTTTTCAGCTCTTCAAGGGCGCTCTGGTGAACACCTTCTAGAAGTAGTATCTTAATCTTGTCTTTTGCTAGTGAATTGTTGCTCATGATAGTTTATCTTCTCTCGATCAAACATTGATGTACTTAAATATCTTTCAAATAAGCTTTTAGATGGCTAGATACCTAAAATACCATATAGGGTATAAACTCTAAAGTGTTATTTTATTATTTTCGTACCCTCTGCACTGCCGATAATTAAGACATTTGCTGGACGATTAGCAAACAAGCCATTAGTTACAACACCCACAATTGCGTTAATGCTGTTTTCTAGTGCTTTAGGGTCCATTATTTTTAAGTTATGCACATCAAGAATAACATTGCCGTTGTCGGTAATAACCCCTTGGCGATAAACTGGATCACCACCTAATTTCACTAGCTCTCTGGCGACATAACTGCGTGCCATTGGGATTACTTCTACGGGCAATGGAAAACGACCTAGCATAGGCACTTGCTTAGTGTCATCGGCGATACAAATAAAGGTTTTTGCCACCGCAGCAACAATTTTTTCGCGGGTAAGGGCAGCACCGCCACCTTTGATCATATGCATGTGAGGGCTAATTTCATCAGCGCCATCAATATAAACATCAATACCGTCAACGTTATTAAGATCAAACACTTCAATACCATATGACTTTAAACGCTCAGTTGAGCCTTCAGAGCTTGACACTACGCCAATAATTTTATCTTTAATGGTGGCAAGAGCGTCGATAAAATGATTTACCGTTGAGCCAGTACCAACACCAACAATGGTATCTGCTTTGATATAATCTAGGGCTTTTATTGCTGCCGCTTTTTTCATTTCATCTTGAGTCATAATGGACCTATTTTAAATAAATAAATAAAATTAGTGATCAGTTTTAAGCGCTCAGCTCTCAGTAAATAATAGTTATAAATCAAAAGAAGTTTTCGAGCTATCTCTCAACTACATCTTTGTAAAGCACTGAAATATATGAGCTTAAAAGTAACAGCTATCTCTTGACTATGTCTTTGTAACTTACTAAAAGCTGAGAGCTTAGAACTGACAGCTATTTCTTAACTAGCTCTTTTAACTATGGCCAGTATTATAACAAGAGTATCGAATTAATCAGATTTTATTTATGGATATTAAACTTATATTGTTTTGTTGGCGTAATAATTTCAGGTAACGGAATATCCCATAGTTGCGTGGGAATAGCGTCTATTAATTGGATGTCATGCGCTAAGCCTATTGGATAAGGTTTTGTTAATTTGCTGGATGTAACGTCAAGCTCTTGATTTTGATAACGGTATTGTTGATACCACGATGATAAGGTTCTATCGTAGAATCCGCCACCCATGCCCAAACGATTACCTAATCGGTCAAACGCAACCAAGGGGGTAAAAATAATATCTATTTCGCTGATAGTTTTAATCAAACGAACGTCAAGTTTAGGTTCTAAAATGCCATAGTTATTTTTTTTCATAGCACTGTTTTCATCATAATGGAGAAATAATAACTGGCCATGACTAAAAGGGTGAATGACAGGTAAGTAGATTTTTTTGTTGTTTTGCCAACACCATTTTATAAAGGGCATAGCATCAAGCTCACTGTCATTGGCTAAATAGAGCGCAATGTTTTTTGCTGCTAGAACATCTCTACGGGCGCTGAGTTGAATGAGCAAATCATCGGAGAACTCTTTTTGCTCAACCTGACTAAGACCTTGGCGTTTAGTTCTAAGTGATTTTCTTATTTCATTTCGTGTAGACATCATCAATAGCGTTTTCTCATTAGGTTATGTGTGCGCTGTAGGGTCTTCGCATAAATATGAACGACAAAAAATAAGGTACTACAAATACCTGTTTACCCATCTTTTTAATTGCTTGCCTAACAGTTGACTGACTAAAGTCCGACCTACAAAACAATTGCCTAAATTTACACTATCACCCACATGCTCTATGTAGATCCGATGTAGGTTGGACTTTAGTCCATCAGGTTTTAAAAGACAGCGCTCAGTTTGAAGTTTTAAGCTGTCAGATTTAAAGAAAATAGCTTTCAGTTTATTTGTCTGTTTGGTTTTATGCCACTAAGTTTTGTATTTTCTGTAATGTTGTCAGACAAAAGTCCGACCTACAAAACAATGGCCTAAATTTATATTATCACCCACATGCTCTATGTAGACGCGATGTAGGTTGGACTTTAGTCCATCAGGCTTTAAAAGACAGCGCTCAGTTTGAAGTTTTGAGCTGTCAGATTTAAAGAAAATAGTTTTCAGTTTATTTTTCTGTTTGGTTTTATGCCATTAAGTTTTGTATTTTCTGTAATGTTGTCAGACAAAAGTCCGACCTACAAAACAATGGCCTAAATTTATATTATCACCCACATGCTCTATCTAGAGGCGATGTAGGTTGGACTTTAGTCCAACAAGTTTTAAGCAGTAGCTGTCAGTAGAAAAATAACTATCAGTTGTCAGTAAAGATAGCTGACAGTTATTTTCTTTACTGACAGCTTAAAAATTTTCATAGACAAAAAAATAGCCAACATTTAGTTGGCTATTTTTACTGTTAGTTATTCAAAATAATTATGCAGTAGATGTTGTGCTTTTACCTTTAACTGGCGATGAAGGGTCTTCTTCTTCTGTTTCTAGCGCTTCCCAGAATCTAGATTTCAAGCCAATGAGTAAAATAATAATACCAATACCAATACTAAATAGACTGATTTGAATATATAAGGCTGGAATTTGTTCAACGTTGTTTGGATCGTAATTACCAGCAAGCAAACCTGAAATAATATTACCAATTGAATACGTCAAGACAAATACACCCATCATTTGGCCAGCAAATCTTCTCGGTGATAATTTACTCACGGCACTTAAGGCGATAGGACTTAAGCATAACTCACCCACTGTGTGTAAAAAGTAAGTGGTAATTAACCATCCAGGCGCAACTTGTAAGCCACTGGCTGCATATTGTGCGGCAAAAAACATTACGATAAAGCCACTTGCCATAATAATTAAGCCAACAGCACATTTAATGCCGTAGGCAGGTGTAACCATTCTTTGACCTAATTTAATCCAAAATGCGGCGAAAAAAGGTGATAGCAAAACAATAAACATAGCATTAGAGAACTGAAACCATGCTGTTGGAATTTCAAACGAACCTATCATACGGTCAGTGTAATCACGAGCGAATAAGTTTAATGATGAGCCGGCTTGTTCAAAGCCAGACCAGAAAAAAGCTGAGGCAATACAAATTAATAATAATGCCCAAAGTTTTTTCTTTTCATTGGCGGTTAAGTCACTAAAAAAGTAAATAATGGCATAATAAATAACAAAAATTAAGGTAAAGGCTATCGCAACATATTGTGCTGTAGCAATGGGGTCTATCACCACAATGCCTTCAAAGGTTAAAACAGTGACCACTGCAATGGCAACTAGCGAAGCCGCTATAATTATCCAGCTAGTGCGTTGACCTTTTGCTGATAAAGGTGCAACCGGTTCTGCGCCAACACCTTCTAATTTTGGTGTCGTCATTCTATATTGAATAAGGCCTGCTGCCATGCCTATTGCGGCGGCACCAAAGGCATAATGCCAACCAAAATCTGAAGCTAAATAACCACAAACTAAATAGCCAATAAAAGAACCTAAGTTAATGCCCATGTAATAAATAGCATAACCACTATCACGGCGCTTATCATTTTCACTATATAATTGGCCAACCATAGCACCGATATTGGGCTTTAATAAACCCGTACCCAAAATAACTAAGATCAAACCAATAAAGAATGTTTTGTCATTTGGGATAGCTAAAACTATGTGGCCAAACATGATGATAATGCCGCCATACCAAACTGCTCTTTGCCCACCCAGTAATCTGTCTGCTATCCAACCGCCGGGTAAGCCCATAAAATAGACGGTACCGGTATATAAACCATAAATAGCGGTTGCCGATGCAATAGTTAATGCTAAGCCACCTTCTTGTAAGGTTGCTGTCATAAAAAGAACAAGTAATGCGCGCATGCCGTAATAGCTCATGCGTTCCCACATTTCTGTGACAAAAAGTGTTTTTAACCCGCCCGGATGGCCATAAAAAGCCTCTGAATTTGGGGTACTCATATAATATCCTCGATAGGTAATACCAAACACGGTTTAAAATTATTTTTATTTCAACATGAATATATATCGGGTTGAACGTGCTCAGATAAATTAAAAGTTTTATTAATCAACCCGCTTTATACCTTTGCTAGCATGGAAAGGCAAGTAAGCGCGGTTAATCTCTATGTTAATTAATGTAAAATTATATTAAACCAATTTATTTTGCTGTCGATACATTTTAATTGGACGTTAATTTCAATGCACAATAGCATCTTTTTGTAAATTGGACTTTAGTCCGTCAACTGTACAGCGGGCTATTAACGAAATGGGGTAACAAGCATTTGCAGTTGGCATTTTTTGTCGTTCGCATTTATGCAAAAACAGTTAAATTTAATTTAACTTGATGGACTAAAGTCCACCCTACATCGAGCCCACCGGTGATAATGTAGATTTAGACGATTGTTTTGTAGGTCGGACTTTAGTCCGTCCACCGTTTAGTGACACATAACGTAATGATTAAGAACCAGACAAGTATAATGAAAGCTGTTTATCTTCAAACTGACAGCTAATAACTTAAGGAGTTGTTTACTCAAGGCTGTTTTTTTTAACTGACAGCTAATAACTTAAGGAGTTGTTTACTCAAGGCTGTTTTTTTTAACTGACCGTTATCACTTTTAATTATTGTTATTTTAATCATTAATGCAAAATATAAGCGGCTAAAAAAGTTACTGTAATCAAAGTACACTTACTGATAAACTTGACGCTGTTTAACTTTATATCTAAGTTATGTCCCCCGTATATAGGAAGAAATACGCGCCAATGATGCATTTTATTCGTCAACTGACAAGCCTTCTCGTCGTTTTTACATTCTCTTTTAGTGCTATCGCAGCGCAAATTAGCCCACAACAAATAGAGCAATTTAAAAACTTACCTAAATCTCAGCAGCAGGCATTAGCGCAAAGCATGGGTGTTGATCTCGATGCGGTTATGGGACAAATATCCGGCAGCAACCAACAAACACAATTATCATCTACACCGGTTGTGCCAAGATCTACAGTTGAAAATAATGTGGAAGGGCAAGCAGAGGTTATTGAGTTTGAAAGTGATACTGAATTATTTAAGCCACTAACAAGATTTGGTATCGATGTTTTTGCCAATGCGCCGAGCACCTTTACTCCTACTATGGACATCGCTATTCCTAAGCACTATATATTAGGTGTTGGCGACCAATTGTCGATACAAATATATGGTAAAGAAAATGCTGAATATATACTGCCGATAACACGCGAGGGCAATATACTTATTCCTGATGTTGGGCCGATAAAAGTGGTTGGTTTAGCATTTGCTGAAATGAAAAAATTTCTGGCTGAAAGAATTCAACAACGCATCATAGGTGTCAACGTGGTGGTCAGTTTGGCTGAATTACGTTCTATGCGTATTTTTGTTTTAGGTGACGCCTACAAACCAGGCCCATACACCTTAAGTTCGCTTTCAAGTGTTACGCACGCTATTTTTGCTGCTGGTGGGGTTAGTGATATTGGCTCATTACGTCATATTGAAGTAAAACGGGCGGGCAAAATAGTACAAACCGTTGATTTATACGACCTGCTTATAAACGGTGATTCTTCAAGCGACATTTTGTTGCAATCAGGCGATGTGGTTTTCATTCCAACTCAAAGTAAAAATGCTTCAATACGGGGTGAGGTTAGGCGTCCGGCTATATACGAATTAAAAGCCGGTGATGATTTTAATCAACTTATTGAAATGGCTGGTGGTTTATTACCGTCTGCCTATCCGCAATCAACCATGGTAGAACGTTACAATCAAGACAGTTTACGTAGCATCATTAATATTGACTTAACGGATAGTAAAGCGCGTAAACAATTACTGAAAAGCGGTGACAATATTCGGGTGTTAAAAAGTTCGGGTATGTATGAACAGTCAATTACCGTTATTGGTGCCGTAACACGCCCAGGTAAATATCAATGGCAACAAGGTCTTAAAATAGCTGATTTATTGCCTAATTTAGACTCTCATATCTTGCCTTCTGCCGATTTAAGTTATGGTTTAATTGTGCGTCAAAAAGATCAAGCTAGAAATATTGAAGTATTACAATTTAATTTAGGCAAGGCGCTTAATAACTCAATACCTAACCCGGTTGATAACCTTGTTTTATTACCTAGCGACAAACTATTGATATTTGCTAATGTTACTCAGCAGTTGGATGAAAAAATATCACTAGATGAATTGGCTTTTACCCAAGAGCAACTTTTTGCCAAAGAGCGGCAACAGGCTAAAACGTCACATAAAGAAAAATTATTTTGGGATAAATATGGTGGCAGTTCGTCACAATATGCAACAGACACCGATGCAACTAAAGAAGTAGGGCGTTTAGCCAATCAATCTTTAGTGCAGATGACCAATAATAGTTTAGATGACCAAATCGATATTCGTGCAATGGGTTTGTTTTCTCGCCCTCGTTTGTTAGCGCCAGTGCTTAGAAAGTTACGTCAACAAGGTGCTTCTGGCCAACCCATTCAACTGATTGAAGTAGATGGTCAAGTTAAATTTCCTGGTGTTTATCCACTAGCGAAAAATACAAAAGTGAGTGACTTGGTAGCCGCTGCTGGTGGCGTGAAAGAGTCTGCTTACTTAGCGCGAGCAGAAGTGACTCGTAATACACTTACCGTGGCAGGTGCGACAAAAATTTCTTTAGATGTCGACCTAGGTTTAGCTTTAAAAAGAGATGAAGTTTTCGATATTGCTTTGCAAAGTAAAGATCGACTGAATGTGCATAAAATTCCGGCCTGGAGTGAAAATCATGTGGTTGAATTACGAGGTGAGTTTGTTTTTCCTGGCAAATATACCATTCGTCGCGGTGAAACCATCGCTGACTTAGTTAGTAAAGCCGGCGGTTTAACCCGATATGCTCACCCTGACGCGTCAGTGTTTACTCGCATAAAGTTAAAAGAACTAGAAAAGAAAAATTTAATTAAGCTTGCTGGCGACTTACGTATTGAAATGGCCTCTAAATCTTTGACCGAGCAAGGTGGCTCAGCATCTTACGACGACGGTCAAAAAATATTAGCCGATATTACCAAATTAGAGCCAGTAGGGCGTTTAGTTATTAATCTACCCAGATTAATGGCTTCAAATAATGATGGTGTGTTACTAGAAGGCGGAGACATACTTTATGTACCGACTAAGACAAATTCAGTTAATGTTATTGGCCAAGTTCAGGTGGGATCATCACATTTATATAATAATACAATGTCGACTGAAGATTATATCGTGCAAAGTGGAGGTATTAAAAAACGTGCTGACGCCGAGCGCATTTACGTTATCTCGGCCAGCGGTAGTATTAAAATGCTTGAAGAAAGTAACTGGTTTGCTGGCGCAGAAGATGGCGGATTAAAACCAGGCGACACCATTGTAGTGCCGCTTGATGCTGAATATATGAATGACCTAACATTGTGGTCAACAGCGACACAAATTATTTATAATGCGGCTGTAGCTGTTGCAGCAATCAGCGGCCTTTAACCTGATGGACTAAAGTCCAACCTACATCGAGCCCACGGGTGATCATGTAGGTTTAGGCAATTGTTTTGTAGGTCGGACTTCAGTCCGTCAACTGTTCAGCGGGCTATTATTGAACTGGGGTAACAAACATTTGCAGTTGGTCTTTTTCTGTCGTTCGCATTTATGCAAAAACAGTTAAATTTCATTTGATTTTATGGACTAAAGTCCAACCTACAAGAGCCCACGGGTGATAATGTAGATTTGTGCAATTGTTTTGTAGGTCGGACTTCAGTCCGACAACTGTTCAGTGGCCCATTATTGAACTGGGGTAACAAACATTTGCAGTTGGTCTTTTTCTGTCGTTCGCATTTATGCGAAAACAGTTAAATTTCATTTAACTTGATGGACTAAAGTCCAACCTACAAGAACCCACGGGTGACAATGTAGATTTGGGCAATTGTTTTGTAGGTCGGACTTCAGTCCGTCAACTGTCCAGAAAGCTATAAACGAGATGAGCCAACAGGTATTTACAGCGTATCATCTTTTGTCGTTCACATTTATGCGAAAACAGTTAAATTTCATTTAACTTGATGGACTAAAGTCCAACCTACATAGAGCTTACGAGTGATAATGTAGCTTTAGGCGATTGTTTTGTAGGTCGGACTTTAGTCCGACAACCGCACAGCGAATACAAAACCTAATGGGATAAAAGCCAAAAAAACAAGTAATCTGAAAGCTATTTTTTAAAACTGACAGCTGTCTTTTAAAACCTGATGATTAAAATATCAACCGACACGTAAACAGTAAACAGAAGGTTTTATTCTATTGACAGCTAATAACTTATAAATTTTTTAATAACCGCTATTAAAGGCAAAGGACTTCCAAAATGATACGTGATTTAAATGATGTGAAAATAGCTGTAATAGGCTTAGGCTATGTTGGTTTACCACTGGCAGTAGAGTTTGGAAAAAAATATCAAACCTTAGGTTTTGATATCAACCAAGCACGTATTACCGAATTAAATAATGGCACAGATAGTACTCTTGAGGTTAGCGACGAAGAGTTAGCTGAAACAACCAAGCTAAGTTATGCTTGCCAACCCGAGGACTTGAAAAACTCTAACGTTTATATCGTTACCGTACCAACGCCTATCGACCAGCATAAACAGCCCGACCTAACACCATTACTTAAAGCCAGCGAAATGTTAGGTAAAGTGATCAGTAAAAACGACATTATTATTTATGAGTCAACGGTTTATCCAGGTGCAACTGAAGAAGCTTGTATTCCCGTAGTCGAAAAAGCATCGGGTTTAGTGTTCAATAAAGACTTTTATGCGGGTTATTCACCTGAACGTATTAACCCGGGTGACAAGGAGCACAGAGTGACTAATATTTTAAAAGTTACCTCTGGATCAACACCTGAAATAGCAAAAGTTGTAGACAACCTATACCGCTCTATTATCATTGCAGGCACTTATAAAGCGAGTTCAATCAAAGTTGCAGAAGCGGCAAAAGTTATTGAAAACACACAACGCGACGTTAACATTGCCTTAATTAACGAGCTGTCTATTATATTTAATAAACTCAATATCGATACATTAGAAGTACTTGAAGCGGCTGGCACAAAGTGGAATTTCCTGCCATTTCGCCCAGGTTTAGTCGGTGGGCACTGTATTGGTGTTGATCCCTACTACTTAACGCATAAAGCGCAATCAGTAGGTTATCATCCTGAAATGATACTCGCTGGTCGGCGTTTAAATGATGGCATGGGCGCTTATGTTGTCTCTCAGTTAGTCAAAAATATGCTACACAAACGTATTCAGGTAGAGGGTGCCAATGTGTTAATTATGGGCCTGACCTTTAAAGAAAACTGCCCGGATTTACGCAATACCAAAATTGTTGATATCGTCAGTGAGCTCAAAGAATACAACATGAATGTTGATATTACTGACCCCTGGTGTTCAAGCGAACAAGCCGAGCACGAATATAATTTAAGCCTAACAGAAAAGCCCGAAGCTGGTCATTACGACGCTATTATTTTGGCGGTAGCACATAATCAATTTAAGAGTTTAGGCATTGACGAAATTCGCAAACTAGGTAAACAACATCATGTACTTTATGACCTGAAATATATACTACCAAAAGAGTCAGTAGACATGCGTTTATAGTGTAGCGGTTAAATCAGCAATGCAGTCCAAGGCTCAACCTACATAAAACCCACGGTTGATAATGTAGGTTGAGGCGATTGTTTTGTAGGTCGGACTTTAGTCCGACAAACGTACAGCAGGCTATTAACGAGATGAGTGAACAAACATTTGCAGTTGGCATTATTCCGAAAACAGTTAAACTTCATTTAACCTGAGGGACTAAAGTCCAATCTACATCAAGCCGATAGGTGATAATGTAGATTTAGGCAATTGTTTTGTAGGACGGACTTTAGTCCGTCAACCTTACAGCGAATACAATAAAACTTAATATTTAAAATTAAATGGAAGTAATAATGTCAAAATATGAAGAAGTACAAAAGCAGCTTAAACAAGCACCAAAAGTTTGGCTTGTTACTGGGGTTGCAGGTTTTATTGGCTCAAACCTTCTAGAAACATTATTACTATTGAATCAAAAAGTTATCGGCTTAGACAACTTTGCTACCGGTCACCAACGTAATTTAGACGAAGTTAAATCTGAGGTATCAGCACAGCAATGGCATAACTTTACTTTTATAAATGGTGATATTCGAAACTTTGATGACTGCCAGCAAGCCTTCACTAATAACAACCTTAGCGTTGACTATGTGCTACACCAAGCCGCTCTTGGCTCTGTGCCTCGCTCTATAGCGGATCCTATTTTAACTAACGCGGCTAACATTACAGGTTTTGTTAATATGTTAACCGCAGCAAAAGACGCCAAAGTAGCCACTTTTGTTTATGCCGCATCAAGTTCTACTTATGGCGATCACCCCGCGTTACCAAAAGTTGAAGCAAACATTGGTAAGCCATTATCACCTTATGCCGTGACTAAATATGTTAATGAACTTTATGCTGATGTATTTAATAAAACCTACGGCCTAAATGCCACAGGCCTGCGTTACTTCAATGTATTTGGTAAACGCCAAGACCCTGATGGAGCCTACGCTGCGGTTATTCCCAAATGGACGGCAGCGATGATAGAAAACCAAGACTTGTTTGTTAATGGCGATGGTAAAACCAGTCGTGATTTTTGTTTTATCGAAAATGCCGTACAAGCGAATATATTAGCAGCCACAGCGAATGAACAAGGCAAAAACCAAGTGTATAATGTTGCACTAGGCGATAGAACAACACTTAATGAATTATTTTCAAGTTTAGCTTCTGCATTAGCTGCCAACGATGTGAATTATATCAAAGCTCCGATATATCAAGGCTTTAGAGTTGGTGACGTACGGCATTCTCAGGCTGATATATCAAAGGCTAAAGAACTTATTGGTTATCAACCAGCATACCGTATTCAGCAAGGCATAGATAAAGCAATGCCTTGGTATATCAAGTTCTTGACCAAGCAAGCTTAAAACTGTTAGCTATTTCTTAACTGAAAGCTACTTGTAGGTCGGACTTCAGTTCGACAGCCACAAAACGAACCCATGACGAAAAAGGGGTAGTCAGCCAAATGTTTTTTTAAATAAATAACAAAAAATTAACAGGTAATTTAAATAACACTAATAAACAACTATTAAAAAATACAAATTTATTGTTATAATACACAGGTATTGGACGTTTAAAGTAAATTTTCGAACTAATCGTCCAGAGGAATAATCAAATAAATATAAATGCGAGTTATTGTGAAAAGTCATAAATTGCAAGGAAGTGCTCCAAATGAAGCCGAAGCAATGAATTCAAACGAATTTCATCAGCCACACCACCTTCCCGAAGACGACGAAATTGACCTTGCAGAGCTTTGGCATGCTATTTGGTCAGGTAAGTTACTGATTATTGTTATCAGTGTGTTTTTCGCCATCTCATCCATTATTTATGCCATTAATCATCCCAATATATATAAAGCTACAACGTTGTTAGCGCCTGCCAGTGAGCAAGGTGGTGCAAGCGGGCTAGCGAAAATGGCTGGCCAGTTTGGTGGTTTAGCAAGCCTTGCCGGTATTAACCTTGGCGGCGGCGGCACCGATAAAACAGGCCTAGCGCTTGAAGTGTTAAAATCTCGAGTATTTCTCGAAAAATTCATTAATAGACACCAGTTATTAGTGCCTTTAATGGCATCTGAAAACTGGGATGTTAAGACTAATACACTAATATACAACGATGAAATTTATAATTCAACAACTAAAACATGGTTACGAGAAGTTGAAGCGCCAAAACAGCCAGAACCTTCTTCATGGGAAGCTTATAAAGCTTTTAAAGATATTTTAGCGGTGGTAACGGATAAAGAAACGGGCATGATGACCCTAACCGTAGAGCATTACTCACCAGAAATTGCCACGCAGTGGTTATTATGGCTAGTAAGTGACATTAACGCCGCCATGCGTGAACAAGATAAAGCCGAAGCGCAACGTAGTATCGACTATTTATCTACTAAGCTGCAAGAAACTCAACTAGCGGACATGCAAACGGTGTTCTATCAGTTAATTGAGCAACAAACCAAAACCATTATGTTGGCGGAAGTATCACTAGAATATGTGTTAAAAACCATTGATCCCGCTAATGCCCCAGAGGAAAAATCTAAGCCTAAACGAGCTTTAATTGTTGTACTAGGTACTATTTTAGGTGGCATTTTATCGGTGTTAATTGTGTTAGTGCGTTACTTTTCTAATAAAGGTAATAAAGATGAGACTAACCATTCAAATAGCGCTAACCAAGTAGTCGAGCCAACAACAAGTTCGACTACTGTTGTTCAAGTTTCAGCAGAAGTTACAAGTAAATAGGAGTATATTTAATGACCATCGCTGCCTTAACAGCCTTCTGCTTTTCTTTTATTGCAATAAAAGTATTCAAGCCACTTGCCATTGAACTTGGCTTAGTAGACAAACCTAATGCACGTAAACACCACGACGGCCAAGTGCCGCTTATTGGTGGTATTGCAATATTTGCTGCAGTATTAGCGGCAAGCCTAATCTGGCTACCTAATACCTTAGAATTACGTATGTACCTAATTGCCTCTGCGATGATGGTTTTTATTGGCGCATTGGATGACAAATTTGACCTTAAAGTACGTATTCGAATAGTAGGGCAAATTATTATTGCCAGTTTAATGATTTTTGGCGTAGGTGGTTATATATCAAACTTAGGTAACTTATTTAGTTTCGGCGATATTGAGCTGGGCCCAGTAGGTATTTTATTTACTTATTTTGCTATTATCGTAGTAATTAATGCTTACAACATGGTTGATGGCATTGACGGTTTAATTGGTAGTTTAAGTTTAAATACCTTTACCGCCATTGCGGTTTTATTTTTAATAAGTGGCAATACGAGCTACTTAAGCTATCCACTAATTTTAGCGACTGCAACCTTACCTTATTTGATTTTCAATTTAGGTTTTTTCAAAAGTTATAGTAAAAAAATATTTATGGGCGATGCCGGTAGTATGTTTATCGGCCTCAGTGTTATATGGCTATTGACCATTGGCACGCAAGACGAAAGCGCCTCGTTTAGACCGGTGACGGCATTATGGATATGTGCCATACCCTTAATGGACATGCTTGCTATAGTTATGCGCAGATACCGTAAAGGTAAATCTCCTTTCAAGCCAGACCGAGATCACTTACACCACATATTACAACGCGCAGGTTTGTCTTCACGCCAAACACTAGTAGTTATTTCAATCGCTTCAGCACTTATGTCATTATTAGGTGTGTTAGGTGAATATTTTCAAGTACCTGAAAGTATTGCACTGGCGTTATTTGTGCTGATGTTTATTCTTTATAATAAGTATGCTCGGCATTTTAGTTGGAAATACAACGAATAGGAAAACCTATTGATATGAATGAAGAATTTAATGGCTAAGCCCTTACAAATAAGGGCTTTTTTAATAAATTAACGTTAATTGAGTGCATCAATAGGTGTCTCAATGGCGACCGTTTTTGTCTCATGGGTAATAAATACCTGAGTGATAGTGTTAAATGTTTTCAACAATAATTGTTTTTAAACTGCAGTTTATTAATTTGAAATGTATTGATATATACAGGGTTTTTTAAGATGTTTGATAAAGAAAATACAAAAATAGCAATCATTGGTCTTGGTTATGTAGGGCTACCATTAGCTGTAGAGTTTGGTGAAAAATATAATACCGTTGGTTATAATATTAACCAAACCACGTAATTGAACGATTATATTATATTCGAATTTAAATTATATTTATCTGTTAATTTAGTAATTAAAGGTTTAATCCACATAAATAATTTTTGGTGTGATTTTTAAATTAAACTCTAAAAAACAACCTATTTTTGGATTTAAAAAAATGTTAAGAAAATCAGCCTCTTTTTTTGATCAGCTAGTCGTTAGTGGTGGGAACTTTGCTTTAACTATATTTCTAGCTAGAGCACTGTCTACTGAAGACTTTGGCTTTTTTTCAATTAGTTGGTTAATTGTTATCTCTCTTGCATCTTTAATCCAAGCTGTCTTTATTGCGCCAATGTTATCTTTGACTCCTAAATTTTCAGAAGTAGATCAAAAAAGATTTTGTTCATTGCTCTTTTTAGAATTAATAATAACGATAACCTTATTATCCAGCTGTATTTTATCTCTATTTTTTATTGCCAAATACCTCAACTATATTGATGTAACTACCATATTATTTGGTCTACTATTTTTATCACCATCTTATTATTTATACGAGTTTCTTAGAAGGGATCTTATGCTAAGGGGTGAAAACTTATTTCTATTAATAAGTGATATACTTTGCTATGGGCTCATATTGGCTACGATACTTTTATCTGAAACTATTGAACTTAATTCTGTATTCCTTGTTGTTTCATCGTGCTTTACTTTAACAATTGTAGTACTGAGTTTTAAATCTAGGTTTGAATTGTTTCGAGTAATTAAAGACTTTAAATCATATCGGTCGCTAGTTATTAAGCAGTATGACTTTTCAAAATGGTTGGTTAAATCTTCTATTTTACAATTTTTTAATGGCAATGCTTATGTGCTGATAACCGGTTTTTTTTTAGGGGTTGCTCAAGTAGCATATTTAAAAATGGCACAAAATATAGTTGGAATTATAAATCCTATCTATGTTTTTTTAGATAATCATGCACAGTTATACTTGGCTAAAACAAGGTTTGAAAAAGGCGAAGATGCATGCAATAAAGAATATGTAAAAATAGTGATCGCTTGTATGAGTTGTTTGATTTTGGTGTTATCAACAATTTATATTTTCCGAACAAATATTATTTTATTTATTTACGATGAACAACCTGATGTTATATATGTTTATTTAGCTTTAATGCTTGTGCTCAGTGCTTTTACAGGCGCTAATTTTCTTCAAAGGTTGATCATAAAGGTTAGAGAAGACACCAAAGTCATATATAAATCTTATGTATATTCATCAGTATTAAGCTTACTTGCGGTGTACCCACTAATAACATTATATGGTGGTCTTGCTGCCGTACAAGCGATGATTATTGCACAAGCAGTAATGCTATTTGTGTTACTATCTGAAAAAAATAAACCTACAAAATAATGCGATTAGAGGAATGAAGTCTTGTTTAAAATAGATACTGAATTATTGAATGAATTATTTGATCTTTTAAATCAAAATATGAAGTTTTTAATTCTAAGAAATCACCAAGGTTTACCAGAAAGCAATAATGCAAAAGATGTCGATATTTTAATACCTAGCGATATCAAGCCTTGTCAAATTAACAGTATAATTAAAGAAGTAAGTGCTTCACTTCATGCGAGTATCATTTGGATTAATGAACTTGATTATCTTTCAGGTTTTGTTTTAGCTCGTCAAAATAAAAATGGCCAAGTTATTTATGCAAAGTTAGACTTTTTCTATGGTTTAAAATGGCGTGGGGTTGAATTTATAAATTCTTCGCATCTATTATCAGAATGCATACAAGTAAAAAACTACTATATTCCTGCACCTGGTCATGAAGCTTTAATACATGTTTTAAATGGTGCTTTATACGGAAAATCAATAAACAAAAAGTATAAACATTTAATCCAGCAAGGTTATTTTGAGCATTCATTGCAATTTAAAGAACTGTTAGCAAGCTCAGGTTTAAATTTTCTAAATGACGAAGTAAATGAATTGTTGGCTAATGATACTAATGATAAACAGCCTGTTAGTATACTTGCCTTTAGAAGCAAGTTAATTAAAGTTTTGATAAAAGAACAGTTTTCATTTGGCTTGATTGGTGCCTTCTTAAAATCAGCACGAACAGAATATATAACTAGGCGAAAGTTTGGTTATTTGCTTTCTTTCTCTGGACCTGATGGGGCAGGTAAGAGCTCTATTATGGAATCAGTATTAGAATTTTTTCAGCTAACAGGTATTTGTAAGCAAGAAGTAGCCCATCATTTTTTACCTGTTGGAATACCCCCTCTACATCGCTTACTTAAATTTAACAAAAAATTAAGTAAGCAAAATTATACACAGCCTTATTCTGAAAAACCAGTAGGTAAAATCTCATCTGTAATTCGCTTTATATATTATGTTTTAGCCTTTATATTTGCGAAATATAAATATTTAAAACCACAATTCAAACAAAATGAGGTGGTGGTTTTTGATCGTTATTATCCCGACCTTATCGCAGACCCGACCCGTGCAAGGCTATCTTTAAATAGGAAAGTATTAGCAAATGTTTTTCCTAGAGTTGCCGCTATACCGGATGTAGCACTGATTTTTGTTGCGGAACCTCATATTTTGATTGAACGTAAAGGTGAACTTAGTGGAGATAAAGCTAAGAAGCTTGTGGCAGAATACAAAGGTATATGCTCTGATAAAAACTACACACTATTAGAAAATAATGGCTCATTATCGCAAGGCTTATCCGTATGTTTTTCTTTACTTTTTGAAGTTTTAAATATGAAAAATATTAAGAAATTAAAATAATGCAGAAAGTTAAAGATATTAATAAAGACTTATTACAATATGCAGGTATAGAGCTAGAAAATTCTAGTCATAATATAGTTCATGATAATGAATTTTACGCGATCCATTGGCCGGATGGTTCTTTACGTTGGTTATTTAAAGTTGATGGATTTACCCCCGGATTTTTAGCTTTCTATCCTGCAGGTACTATTAGAGCAAAAATCAGGGCTTTTTTTATGCGTTTAGTCGGTGCTTTTGGTTTTATGGGCTTCTTTGCAAAAAAAATTGAGGGTGTAAGTTTACTTGAAGATGGAGTCTTAGCTAAGTCTCTCAAAGAGTATAGTTGTGAAACTTGGGCTTTGTTTGCAGGTACCCCAGGTGCTGATCGTAAACTTGTTCTTGCTATAAAGAAGGGTAATATTATATCTAAATATATTAAAGTCCCCATTTCAGTTCAAAGCCAAGCTCTGGTTAATTGTGAATTTCAGAATATTGAGAAATTTCGAAAGTTAAAGTTAAAAACAGTAATCCTACCAACGGCATCTTTTTTTGATCATAGTGTTGTTATTTCTAACGTAAATAAAAACGACACTTCAATATCACAACTATTAAATAATATTCATATTAAAGGGCTTAGTGAAGTATATAAAAAAAGTCGCTCAAAGCTTACATTGAAGTCATATATTGAACATCACTTAATTTTAAAAAATTTTAAATCCATTGAAATTGAAAAACCAGTAGATCCACGAATTAATGTAGATAAAGTGAAGCTAATTGCAAAGAATGCTATCAGGCGTATAAATGAACTTGTCTTAACTTATGGAAATCGAAATATATATGTATCTTTTGCCCATAGAGATTTTACTCCTTGGAATTCATTAATCTCGAAAGATAGTTTGATTATGTTTGATTTAGAGTTGGCGAAACCCAATCTTTCATATGGGTTTGATTTATTTCACTTTAGTTACCAAACAGAACTTATGCAAAATAGATTGTTGGAAACTAAAAATACTAAAAATACAAAAAATCACCTTATTAAAATGTTAAAGGATATTAGTACTGATTTTAGAGAAGATGACTTTAAAATGTACAGTGATTTATATTTTTTGTACCATATATCAGAATATTTACTTAAGTATATAAGGCAGCCTGTTGTTCATAAAGAAGTTTTTAATCAGATTGATTCTTGGCTAAAACTATGATTTGGGGATTGCTGTATCAATGTTCTTATTTATGGTATTTCTCCGTTAATAAATATAGAAGTAAAGTCTTCGTACTTTTTCCTATTTTATTTTTCTGGATAATGATTTTTTCTTTGAGACGTGAAAGTTACGGGGAAGATATTAAATATTATTATTATATTTTTCTTCACCCAGAAAGATATTATTTGGATGAGTATGGATTATATTATTTCAATATTGCCTTGAGATGGGTAACAACTGAATATTTTTGGTTTTCTTTAAGTTATTCTGTTTTGATTAACTCTCTATTAGTTATTTTGTATAGGATCCTTGATCGTAAACTTTCAATGTTATTGTTTTTATATGTTTGTTCAACTTTTATCTATTATCAAATTAATTTAAATATATTTAGACAGGGGGTTGCAGTTCTCCTAGTTCTGATTTCTATAGCTATATTCCACAAGCATTTCTTTTATTCTTGTATGATATTGCTATTAGCTATCTTCTTTCACAAAGCAGCCATTATTTCTGTGGTTTTTATTTTTTTTTCTCGATTTCAATTTAAAAAAATATATATATTGCCTGTATTAGTTTTAAGTTTTTTCCCTATTGGGGCTACCTTCTATTCTCATATAGCGGTAATCATAGGGAAATTTATACCTATAATGGAAAGAACTTTAACTGCGTATGTTGAAATGGCGCAACAAGGATTGATTTCTAGCTCTGAACTTAATCATCGTAATTTACCAATGTTAATAACATCATTACTGTTTTTTAAGATTGATATACAAAAGAATAAAAAAAACAATAGTTTATTTTGGGTTTATTTTTTATCGCTGGGTATTTCCGCTCTTCTGAGTAATAACGTACTTTTGTATGATCGTGTAATTATTTTTTCTCAGATACTTCAACCCTATTTGTTTTTGATTTGTTGTAAAGCATATTTTTCGCATCGTTGGTTATTACCTTATATTATGACTGCCGTACTGCAATTTATTTTTACTATTTATATTTGGGGTCCACAAAATCTTTTACCTTCGTTTGAGTTCTACCAACTTTTTTGATTTATATGTATACGGGTATTGTCTATGAAAATTGTTCATTTTATCTTAGGGCGTGCTAGCCAAAACACTTCTAATGGAGTTAATAAAGTTATTGCAGGTTTGGCTAAGTATTCAAACAAAAATGGCTGTAAAGCTTATGTTATTGGTTTAAGTTCAAGCCAAAAAGAGTCTTATGCACTAGTTGAACGGGATGGTTTTGAAGTTGAAAGTTTTAATCAATTTTCAAAAGGCGCATTTGGTCGTATAAAAACGTTAGCAAAAGATTGCGATATTGTACATTTGCACAGTGTTTGGAATAACTATAATTTAGTTGTTGCAGCATATCTTAGAAGAATAAATAAACCTTATGTTATTACTGCACATTCAGGTTTAACAGATGACCGATTAAAACAAAGCCGTTATTGGTTCAAAAGGTGTTATCACTATTTATTTCAAAAAAAGATGTTCGATAGCGCTGCTGGTGTTCAAGCATTGACGAGAGAAGAGTCTACAAACTTAAGAAAACACACGAATAATACTAATATATTCGTTGTTCAAAACGGTCAAGATTTAGATGGTGTTACTTTAGAGCCCAAACATTATATAGGTAATAGTAAAACTATTAATATCGGTTTTATTGGTCGTTTATCAGTAGAGAAGAATATTGATGGTCTTATATCTGCTTTAGCATTATTACCAAGCCAGATTAAGAAAAATATAACGTTGCACCTAATTGGCCCTAATAAAGTAGATAAACCAAGATTAATGGCAACTATTAATGATTTAGGTTTAGAAAATAACATTGTTTTTGAAGGTGCGTTATATGCTCAAAATAAACATGATGTTTTGTCTAGTTTAGATTTTTACATACACCCCGCTTTTTCAGATGTTGTAAGTATCGCTGTTATGGAGGCTATGTCGCTTGGTTTACCTTCGGTTATAACTCGCACCTCAGATATGAGCTACTTTTATAATAGTGGTGCCTTTATCATGGTCGAGCCTGATCCTAAAGATATTGCTCGAGGAATTATTGAAATGGTCAATAAGCGAGATGAGTGGTCAAGTATGTCGCAAAAGGCCGTGAATTTAGTAAACGAAGTTTTTAACTGGGATGTTGTAGTTGAAAAGTTATTACTTGAATACAAAAGCTGTATTGAGTATAAAAAATAATGAAACAGTTAATCACTTGGTTTGTTAGAAAGTATAAGAATCCAAAATTTCAATTTGATGAACATATTTCATCAAAAATTATTTTTTCACTTATCTTTATTCGAGTCTTAGCTAGCGTTAGATCTTTAAAATTATTAATTCATTTTCATTTTCCGAGAAATCTTTTTCTTGGCCGTGGTGTGAGATTTTTTTATTTCAGTAACATACAGCTTGGGCGTTTCGTGACGCTTGGTGAGTTTACTTATATTAGCGGCTTAGGCAGCGAAGGAGTTATAATCGGTAATAGGGTTAATATTGGTGACTTTTCACGAATCATTGTATCAACTTCTTTTGATAATATTGGTAAAGGAATTACTTTACATGATGACGTCGCTATTGGTGAGTTTGCATATATAGGCGGTGCGGGGGGGGTTGAAATTGGCTCTGCATGTATCATTGGGCAATATTTTAGTGTGCATTCAGAAAATCATGTGTTTGACGATATAGCTTGTGAAATAAGAGAGCAAGGAGTTAAACGTATAGGAATTAAAATAGGCAAAAATTGTTGGATAGGCTCAAAAGTAACTATTTTAGATGGTGCTGTTGTAGGTAATGGTTGTGTTATTGCCGCTGGCGCTGTTGTCACAGGGCAGTTTCCTGATAATGTCATTATTGGTGGTGTGCCAGCTAAAATTATTAAGGAGCGTACTATTTAATGAAACACATTTTGATAACAGCATACGATGTTAACCCTTATCAAGGTTCCGAGTCTGCGACAGGCTGGAATTACCCTTATCACTTATCAAAGTATAATAAAATTACGGTGGTTACTAGGGAAAATAATTTACCTGAGATTCGACGGTTTATCGCTGAAAATCAGTTAAATGTGGAAAACCTTAAGTTTGTAGGTTTTGATTTACCTGTATGGGCACGTTTTTGGAAAAAAGGTGCTCGTGGCTCATTTTTGTATTTTTATTTATGGCAGTTCTTCTTGAGTATCTCTTTTTTCTCTAAAAGAAATGAGTTTGATGTATGCCACAGTCTAAATTTTCACTGTGATTGGGCACCTTCATTTTTATGGCTATTAGGAAAACCGTTTATTTGGGGACCAATTAACCATAATGAAACTCTACCGGATTATGTCTTGAAAGGGCTAACTAAGGGGGAATTGAGAAAAGAAAAAGTTAAGCAAATTTTTAAATGGTTTTTTTGGAATTTAGACCCATTTTTATTTATATGTAAAATAAAGGCGGATAAGATTTTAGTTGGTCATTCTGGTGTTGTAAAAAGGCTTGGTTTACTGCCTAGTAAATGTGTTTTGTTTAATCAAATAGCAACCGACGTTCATAAAAAGGTAGATAAAAATAATCATAACGGATTTAATGTGTTGTTTATTGGCCGAGGTTTGTTAATTAAAAATTATTTAGCTGTTCTTGATGCGTTTAAAATTTGCCTAGAAAATACTATGATATCGAATGAGGAACTTTCAATTTCCTTTGTTGGTGTTGGAAAAAATGCTAAAAATAAATTATTAACCAGAGCATTAGAACTAGATGTTGAGCAACATTTGAGTGTTCATGAATGGGTGGGATTTCAAGATATTGAGCAATATTACCTTGATGCTAATGTTTTCTGTTTTCCTTCTTATGAAGGCGCTGGAATGGTTATTGCTGAAGCGCTTTCATATGGTATTCCTGTTATAACTATTGATAAAAATGGTGCTGCACATGAATTAACGGACGATTGCGCATTTGTTATAAGTAGTTCTGATAAAGATGAAATTATTTCTGGTATTTCCAATGCGATAACGTTACTTATTAATGATAAAAACAAATATAAATTAATGTGTGATGCCGCTTATAGCCATACAGAAAAAAAATTAAGCTGGCACGCAAAATCTAAAGCCATAAGTAATATTTACACTACCATTTTGTGATTATATGAAAAATAATAAATATCTTGCCATTCATCTGTTAAATGATTTCAGTGGTAGTCCTTTAGTTTTAGCTAACTGTATCGATTCTCTTATTGAGGCTGGTCATAACGTCGAACTTTTAACAAGTGGTGATGATGGTTTCCTAAGTCACTGTGACTGTGATAAAACTTCGATAAATTATCGGAGATTTAGTAATAAAGTCTTAACTTTGATTTCGTTTATACTCTGTCAACTGATACTTTTTGCGACTGTTGTATCGAAAACATTATTTGTAAAAAAGGAAAACAAGCCTAAAATTTTGGTAAACACAATATTGCCATTCGGAGCTGCATTAGCTGCGAAATTGACAAGCTGTCACATAACCTATTACGTTCATGAAATTTCTATTCGACCACTAATCTTGAAACGGTGGTTGAAGTTTGTGCTGAGATTTACAGCCGATGATGCTATCTATGTTTCTAATTACTTAAAAGAAAATGAGGGTGTACACAATCAGGTAATAAAAGAAGTTGTTATATATAATTCTTTACCAAAAAAACTAGAAGTAATCCCATTAGACTTAAACTCAGATGATTTTATAGTATTTATGCCTTCATCTTTAAAGAAATATAAGGGAGTATATGACTTTCTTGAAATAGCAGGGAAATTAAAAGGAACTAAAGCTAAGTTCATTTTAGCTTTAAACGCAGAAGAATCTGAGTTTAAAGCATTTGTTAATACTTTTAAATCTAGTGGTAATATTCAAATACTACGTAGACCTTCAGACATAAATGCAATCTATAGCAGATCTTCATTAGTGATCAACTTATCTCATCCAGATGAATGGGTGGAAACTTTTGGTATGACTGTTATTGAAGGCTTTGTACATGGATGCCCTGCTATTGTGCCTACCGTAGGGGGGATAACAGAAATAGTGGTAGAAGGGTATAACGGTTTTAAAATTTCAGTTGCTGATACAAATGCAATTTGCAATAAAATAGTTGAAATATTGGGTGATGAACCTTTACATGGAAAGTTAGTTTTGAACGCTATAAATACAGCCGAAAGATTTAAATACCCTGAATATAAAAATAGAATATTGGAAATGTTAGAATGAGAATTGCAATTATTGGTACGGTAGGTGTTCCTGCCTGTTATGGTGGCTTTGAAACACTTGTGGAAAATTTATTAGATGAAAATGAACAAGATAAACATATAACTGTTTATTGTTCCACAAAAAACTATACAGTACCAACTTTAAAGTATAAAAATGCCAAGCTTCATTATATTCCATTACATGCGAATGGAGCACAAAGTATTCCGTATGATATTTGGTCATTACTACATGCTATACGTGGTTCCGATAATATTTTATTATTAGGTGTTTCAGGCGCAATTTGCTTACCATTTATTCGGTTGTTTTCTAAAGTTCGAATTGTCACCAATATCGACGGCTTAGAGTGGAAAAGAGCAAAATGGAGTGGTTTAGTTAAGAGGTTCTTGAAGTTCTCGGAAAAATTAGCGGTTAAATATTCTGATGTTGTCGTTGCAGATAATGCAGGTATTGCTGATTATGTATGGGATGAGTACAAGGTTGAGTCAGAAGTTATCGCTTATGGCGGTGATCATGCGGTTGTAAATGATTTAAATCTTTCTGATGAAGGCTACGCTTTTGCATTGTGCCGAATAGAGCCTGAAAATAATGTTGAATTAATTTTAGAAGCATTTAGCCAAACAATTAAGCCATTAAAGTTTATTGGCAATTGGGACAGTAGTGACTTTGGTCTTGCCATGAAAGCCAATTATCAACGATTTGATAATATTGATATAATTGATCCTATTTATGATATTTCAGTACTTTTTGATATTCGGCAAAAATGTAGTTTTTATGTCCATGGCCATTCAGCAGGAGGCACTAACCCTTCTTTAGTTGAGATGATGCACTTTACTAAAAATATCACTGCCTTTGATTGCATTTATAATATAGCTTCGACTGAGGGTAAGGCTGATTATTTCAGTAATACTGCGGAATTAGTTAAATTTATTGAAAATTCAACATCTTTAAATAACGGGTGTTTTATGCAAGAAATTGCAGAGCGTCGATATACTTGGAAAATAGTAAAAGATCAGTATTTTAGTTTGTTCAAATAAAAGAGAGAATTATGAGAAAAGGGATTATTTTAGCCGGTGGCAGCGGCACTCGCCTCTACCCATTAACCAAAGTAGTTAGTAAGCAACTGATGCCAGTGTACGACAAACCCATGGTTTATTATCCACTTGCCACCTTAATGCAAGCAGGCATTAGAGAAATACTTATTATTTCTACGCCCGAAGAAACTCATCGTTTTGAGGAGTTGTTGGGCAATGGCGAAAACTTCGGTGTTTCAATCTCTTATAAAGAGCAACCTAGCCCAGATGGTTTAGCGCAAGCCTTTATTTTGGCTGAAGAGTTTCTTGCAGGCGCTGCAGCCGCATTAGTGCTTGGCGATAATATGTTCTACGGCCATGATTTAACTAAGTCTTTGCAAAATGCTAATGATCAAACGTCTGGCGGAACAGTATTTGGCTATCATGTGTCTAATCCAAAATCCTATGGCGTGGTTGAATTTGATGCTGCAGGTACGGCTATTTCAATAGAAGAAAAACCTCAAGTACCTAAATCCAATTATGCCATACCAGGTTTATACTTTTTTGACTCTCGCGTAGTTGAATTCGCTAAAAATGTTAAGCCTTCGCCGCGTGGCGAATTAGAGATAACTGATGTTATTGATCAATACTTAAAAGCGGGCGAGTTAAAAGTTGAAATTATGGGCCGTGGTACCGCTTGGCTTGATACTGGTACACATGATGATTTACTCGCCGCTGCTAATTTTATTTCTACAATAGAAAAGCGCCAAGGCTTGAAAGTGAATTGCCCTGAAGAAGTCGCTTATCGTAATGGTTGGTTAAGTGAAGATAAATTGCGTGAAATAGCACAGCCTTTACGTAAAAGTGGTTATGGTGAATATTTAATCAAACTAATTGAAGAGCGTGTATTTTAATGCAATATATAGATACTGATATTGCTGATGTTAAAATAATAGAACCGAATGTATTTGGTGACGAACGTGGTTTTTTTATGGAAACTTTTCGTGTTGACGAGTTTACTAAGCACTGTGCAGAGCAAACTTTTGTGCAAGACAACCACAGCAAATCAAGTCACGGAATTTTACGTGGCTTGCATTATCAGCTGAAAAATACGCAGGGTAAATTAGTCAGGGTAACATCAGGCGAAGTTTATGATGTTGCGGTTGATATGCGTAAATCATCACCTACGTATGGCCAACATGTTGGTGTGGTACTTTCTGGCGAAAATAAGCGTCAGTTATGGGTGCCAGAGGGTTTTGCGCATGGCTTTTATGTCATGAGTGACTCGGCAGAGTTTGTTTATAAGTGTACCGATTACTATGCCCCTGAGCATGAAGTGTCGTTGTTATGGAATGACCCTGTGTTAAATATTCAATGGCCGTTACGCGATGGCAATAAACCTTCGTTATCTGCAAAAGATGAAGTTGGGCTGTTGTTCAAAGATGCGCCAACATTTAAATAAATACTTAGCTAAATTGATAAATAATGACAGATAACAACACAATGAAAATAATCGTTACTGGAAAATCTGGTCAACTTGCCTGGGAATTAAGTCAACTTTCAACACCTGAACAAACAATAGTCTGTTTAGGTCGCGACGATGTTGACTTGCAAGACACTCCTGCACTCGTTAACTGTTTTAAACAACATAACGCCGATGGTGTTATTAATGCATCAGCTTACACCGCTGTTGATAACGCTGAAAGTGATGTTGAAAATGCTTTTGCGCTTAATGCCAACGCTGTGGGTAACTTAGCGCAAGCATGTAAAACGTTATCCGTGCCATTTGTGCATATATCAACAGATTTTGTTTTTCATGGTGATAAAGGCGCACCTTACTTACCCGGTGATGACATAAATCCTTTAGGTGTTTATGGCGCGAGTAAAGCGCAAGGTGAACAGTTAATTACCAATATTTACCCTGAGCATAGCGCTATTATTCGCACGTCTTGGGTGTATTCAACGCACGGTAATAATTTTGTCAAAACTATGCTGAATTTAATGGCATCTAAACCTGAACTGGGTGTTATTTGTGATCAAATCGGCACGCCAACTTACGCTAAAGGCTTAGCGCAAGCTTGTATTGCCAGTTTAATTAACCAAATCGTGGGTGTTCACCATTATACTGATACCGGTGTGGCGAGTTGGTTTGATTTCGCTGTCGCTATTCAAAATATCGGTGTTGAACTTGGTTTATTAGATAAAAAAATAGCCATAAAACCTATTACTACTGCGCAATACCCAACACCCGCCAAACGCCCGCATTACAGTGTGTTGGATAAAAGCAGTTTAGTTAACGCTTTGCCGGAGCTTTCGTTAATGCATTGGCAAGAACAGTTAACACATATGATGATCGCGTTAAAAACTGAACGCGAAGCCTAGTTAAATTATATTATTAATTCGAGATTTTTATGAAAAAATTATTAGTTACAGGTGGTGCAGGCTTTATTGGCGCTAACTTTGTACATTATTGGATGGCAAAATATTCAGCCGATAAAGTTGTGGTACTTGACGCGCTAACTTACGCGGGCAATATTGCTAACTTAGATAGCGTAAAAGACGATGCTAATTTTACTTTTGTTCATGGCAATATTTGCGACCAAGCCTTAATTGAAACATTACTGGTTGAACACAGTATTGATACCTTAGTGCATTTTGCGGCAGAATCTCACGTTGATCGTTCGATTACAGGCCCTGATGCCTTTATCGAAACTAATATTATCGGCACTTATAGTTTACTTAAAGCGGCTAAAAAAGTTTGGTTAGACGGCGACAGTATTCTTGCAGGACATAGGTTTCATCATGTGTCTACTGATGAAGTTTATGGCACGCTTTCACCTACCGACCCTGCTTTTACAGAAGATACAGCCTATGCGCCTAATTCACCTTATTCGGCTAGTAAAGCCGCCAGTGATCATTTAGTGCGAGCTTATCACCATACTTATGGTTTAAATGTGACTACCAGTAATTGTTCAAATAACTATGGGCCGTTTCATTTTCCTGAAAAGCTTATTCCTTTAGTTATTACTAATATTTTGCATGATACAGCCTTGCCAATTTACGGCGATGGCCAACAAATTCGTGATTGGTTATATGTTGAAGACCACGCTTACGGTATAGATTTAGTCTTACAAGATGGCCGTGTTGGTGAAAACTACAATATTGGCGGCGATAATGAATGGGCAAATATTGATATTGTTAAAACCATTTCAAAACTGGTTGAACAAGAATTCATTAAAAACAAAGATTTAGCTACTCGTTTTCCTGCGGCTAAAGCGGCGAGGGCGCAAAACACTGAATCACTTATTACTTACGTGAAAGACAGGCTTGGCCATGACCGTCGTTATGCCATTGACGCGACTAAAACCAACAATGAGTTGAGCTATAAACCGAAAGAGTCATTTGAAACCGGTATTGCTAAAACTGTTGCTTGGTATTTGAATAATGAAGCTTGGTGGCAAAGTGTCATGGATGGCTCATACCAAAACTGGATAGCCGAGCAATACTCATAAGTTATGCCGGTAGCTAAAAATATTTGAAATATATATAATTGTTATAATTAACAGGTCGGGCTTCCGGCCTTTTCTATATTATATTATGGTATTGTCGTAATAAGTTTGTAGATTTAAAATACTGCGATGTTTTAGCTTTAGATTACATTCTTTATAATTTTTTAAGTGTTTTTAAACGCAGTAATTAATCCTATTGCTAGAGAATATGATGGATGCAAATTTTTCATCTATAAACATCACGACATTTACACAAGTAATCCATACAATAAATAAAATTTGTAATTAAGGATAAGAATGCCAAACAAAATAAAAAAAGCGGTAATACCTGTAGCCGGTTTAGGTACACGGATGTTGCCAGCAACAAAAGCTATTCCAAAAGAAATGCTACCCATTGTTGATAAACCACTTATTCAATACATAGTGAATGAATGTATTGCGGCTGGCATTAAAGAAATTGTTTTAGTGACGCACTCTTCTAAAAACGCCATTGAAAACCATTTTGATAAATCATTTGAGCTTGAAACTACTTTAGAAAAACGGGTTAAGCGCCAGTTACTTGATGAAATTCAAGCGATATGCCCAAAAGATGTCACCATTTTACATGTGCGCCAAGGCGAAGCCAAAGGCTTAGGTCATGCGGTATTAAAAGCTCGCCCTATTATCGGCAACGAGCCATTTGTTGTTGTGCTACCTGATGTTATTTTAGATGATGCTACAGCAGATTTGAAAACTGAAAATTTAGCTGCCATGTTAACCCGTTATAACGAAGTTGGTGGTTACAGCCAGATTATGGTTGAACCTGTACCAATGGAGCAAGTAAGTAGCTATGGTGTGGTTGATTGCGGTGGTGTTGAGCTTGCGCCTGGTGAGTCAAAAACTATGACGGCTATTGTTGAAAAACCAGCGATGGAAGACGCGCCGTCAAACTTGGCTGTGGTTGGCCGTTATGTATTATCTGAAAAAATTTGGGATTTGTTAAAAATTACGCCTCCGGGTGCGGGTGACGAAATTCAATTAACCGATGCTATTGCGATGTTGATGGAAAAAGAAACGGTTGAAGCCTTTCATATGACGGGTAAGTCTCATGATTGTGGTTCTAAGTTAGGTTATATGAAGGCCAATGTTGAATATGGTTTGCGTCATCCTGAATTGGCTGATGACTTTAGAAGTTATTTAACTGAGTTGATGCAAAAAACATAGATTTAAGTTATTAGCTGTTAGTTGGCAGTAAGCAGCAAGAAAAAACGTATAGCTGTTGGTTTATTTGTTGGCTGGTTTTCCTGTTTATTTATTTTTGTGGTTGTCGGACTAAAGTCCGACCTACAAAAGATAAGCTGCAAAATTTATGGTGTTATCTGTAGGCTCTATGTAGGTCCTCTGTAGGTTGGAATTTAGTCCATCAGGTTCATTGTCATTTTTCTTTATTAACACTCATTTATTAAAAGTATAGGTATATGGACGTAACTAATTTATCGCAGTTTACTGAACTGGCATTAACGCGTAATATTTTTTCACTATTTGCAGACTGTGATCGCAGTGAAAACTATACCATTTCGGCGGCGGGTTTGTTCTTAGATTATGCTAAGCAAAATATTGTTGATAGTGAGTTTACGCCATTATTTACTTTGGCTGAGCAAGTTGATCTTGCGGGCAAAATATCAGCGCAATTTTCGGGTGAAAAGATCAACACTACCGAACAACGCGCTGTTTTGCATACGGTATTACGTGCGCCTGACTCGGTTAAGTTTGATGTGTTAGGGGCGCAAGCTGATGAGGTTATTAACACTGACGCTAAAATGGCTGCCATTGTTGATGATGTACATTCGGGTAAGGTGTGTTCGGTTACTGGTGAAAAGTTTACTGATATTCTCGCTATCGGCATTGGTGGCTCTTACTACGGTGTTAAGGTCGCCTTGTCGGCACTTGTGCCTTACCATCAGCCGGGTTTGAAAGCGCATGTGTTAGCCAATGTTGATGGTGATGCCGCGCAAGAAAAATTTGCTAAACTTGATGCCGCAACCACGCTCGTAGTGGTAGTTTCTAAAACCTTTACTACGCAAGAAACCCTGCTCAATGCCACTATCGTTAAAGCCTGGATGCTTAATGCTTTGGCTGAACCTCATCATTCACCTACTGAGATTATGGCGAAACATTGGTATGCGGTAAGTACGAATATCGCTGCTGCCACAGAGTTTGGACTTAATGCGGATAATATTTTGCCGATCTGGGATTGGGTAGGTGGTCGGTTTTCTTTATGGTCAGCGGTGGGTTTGCCACTGGCATTGATTATTGGTAATAGCCATTTCAACGCTTTAAAAGCCGGTGCTTATGCCATGGACGAGCATTTTAAAAATGCACCGTTTGAGCAGAATATGCCGGTAATGATGGCTTTGCTCGGTATTTGGAATCGAAATGCTTTAGGTTACCCTAGCTTAGCTATTTTACCTTATAACCATGCGCTGAGAGCTTTACCGGGTTATTTGCAGCAAACCGATATGGAAAGTAATGGTAAGTCGGTTTCTATTACCGGTAAAACGCTTAATTATTTAACAGCCCCCGTGGTTTTTGGTCAGGAAGGTACGAATGGCCAACATGCCTTTATGCAGTTAATGCATCAAAGTGCCGATATTATTCCAACAGATTTTATTCTCTCTCTTGCCCCAACGAGTAAACATTTGGCTAACCATGACGCTTTAGTGGCTAATTGTTTCGCTCAGAGTGAAGCGTTAATGCAAGGTAAAACCTTGGCCCAAGCGAAAGCAGAAATGCTTGATACTGGCGCAAGTGAGGCTGAAGCGAATAGGCTAGCTGCTCATAAAACTATGAAAGGTAATACTCCAAGTAATACTATTTTAATGCAGCAGTTAGATCCCCACTCCCTTGGCGCTTTATTAGCGCTGTATGAGCATAAAATATTTGTTCAAGGTGTAATTTGGCAGGTAAATTCATACGACCAATGGGGCGTTGAATTAGGTAAGCAGCTTGGCAAAGAAGTACTGAACGTGATGGCGCAGCCAATGAGCGATATTGACAGCGAAAAGCTTTCTGCTTCGTCACTGGCATTAATTCGTCGTTATAAAAATAACTTAACTAACGCTATTTGAAATAGATAACCGATCATTTTAAGCTGGTCTAAATCGGCAATATCTGCCCTGCCCACAGGGATGTAGGTACTTATGTTTAGTTTGGAACAATAAACATGTGCCTACAGAGATCTAGATACTTATGTTTAGTCCGAAACAATAAACATGTGCGCTGGATTATTGTTCCTTACTTACCATTAGGTAATCACTTAGTTCAGTTACTTAGCCCAGTTACTTAACTGAATTGGCGTAGGTTTAATTTTTAGAATAAGAAGCTTAATCTTCCTTTCTCTTTATACCTTTTTGGTATAACCAAGCTTTTACTCATATGGATAATACTTTATTCTTGTGCCATGATATTAATCAATAATATCATGCCAACATTAGTGGTCAGCAATGCAATTAACCCATTTACAAAAGTTAGAAGCCGAATCTATTCATATCATGCGCGAAGTTGCCGCAGAATTTGATAATCCTGTGATGCTTTACTCAGTTGGTAAAGACTCCGCCGTGCTACTTCATCTTGCGCGAAAAGCCTTTGCCCCTGGAAAAATACCTTTTCCACTGTTACATGTTGATACCAACTGGAAATTCAAAGAAATGATTGCCTTTCGCGACGAAATGGCGAAAGAACATGGCTTTGATTTACTCGTGCATAAAAATGCTGAAGGTATGGCGATGAATATTAGTCCATTTGAGCATGGTAGTGCTAAACATACCGATATCATGAAAACTCAAGGCTTAAAACAAGCTCTTGATAAATATGGTTTTGATGCAGCATTTGGTGGCGCACGTCGTGATGAAGAAAAATCGCGTGCGAAAGAGCGGGTATATTCATTTCGTGATAAAAATCATCGTTGGGATCCTAAAAGCCAACGCCCTGAGCTGTGGAACATTTACAACGGTAAAGTCAATAAAGGTGAAAGCATTCGTGTTTTTCCATTATCGAATTGGACTGAGCTTGATATTTGGCAATACATCTATTTAGAAGGCATTAAAATTGTGCCACTTTATTTAGCTGAGAAACGCCCAGTAGTAGAACGCGATGGCACTTTAATTATGGTTGACGACGAGCGCATGCCTATTGGTAAAGACGAAGTGGTGCAAATGAAAAGTGTGCGCTTTAGAACCTTAGGTTGTTATCCGTTAACCGGCGCTGTTGAGTCAACCGCAACGACTTTACCTGAAATTATTCAAGAAATGCTATTAACCAAAACCTCTGAGCGCCAAGGCCGTGTTATTGACCACGACTCAGCAGGCTCGATGGAGAAGAAAAAGATGGAAGGATATTTTTAAAACTTTGTCATCTTATTCCAGTTTATTTTACGGTGTTAGCATTTTAATTAAATCGACAATTTGTCGAGTAGAGATTTCCAAGGAAAAAACATGAGTCATACAGAAGACTTGCTTGAAACAGATATTGAAGCTTATTTGAAGCAGCATGAAAACAAAGAAATGGTGCGCTTTTTTACTTGTGGTAGCGTTGATGATGGCAAAAGCACATTAATTGGCCGGTTATTACACGATTCAAAAATGATCTTTGAAGATCAATTAGCGGCGATTAAAAACGACAGTAAAAAATCAGGCACTACCGGTGAAGCTATTGACCTAGCCTTGCTCGTTGACGGCTTGCAGTCAGAGCGAGAGCAGGGCATTACCATTGATGTTGCTTATCGCTATTTCGCTACTGACAAACGTAAGTTTATTATTGCCGATACCCCAGGCCATGAACAATACACCCGCAATATGGCTACGGGCGCTTCAACTTGTGACCTGGCCATTATTTTGATTGATGCTCGCCACGGCGTGCAAGTGCAAACTCGTCGCCATTCTTATATTTGTTCTTTGTTAGGCATTAAGCATGTTTTAGTGGCGGTGAACAAAATGGACTTGGTTGATTATAGCCAAGACCGTTATCAAGAGATTAAAAAAGATTACCGTAAATTTGCCGATGACTTAGCTTTTGAAGATGTACGTTTTGTGCCAATTTCAGCCCTTAATGGTGATAATGTTGTTGACGAAAGTACTAAGATGCCTTGGTATCCAGGTGCTACGTTAATGAAGTTATTAAATACTATTAAAGTAGATGATCAAAAACACTTTACCCAATTTCGTTTGCAAGTACAGTATGTTAACCGTCCTAATCTTGATTTTAGAGGTTTTGCTGGCACAGTGGGCTCAGGACATATTCGCGTTGGTGATGAAATTGTTGCTTTGCCATCAGGTAAGCAAAGTAAGATCAAATCGATTGTAACTTTTGAAGGTAACATTGATCGCGCCGATCACGGTATGGCGGTTACTTTGACCCTTGAAGATGAAATAGACATCAGTCGCGGCGAAATGATTGTTAAAAAGGGCAGTATTCCTACCTCAGCTAAAGAGTTAAGTGCGACTATTGTCTGGATGCATGAAGACGAATTAGAACCAGGGCGTGAATACTACATTAAGCACGGCAGTAAGCTCACCACAGGGCACGCAATAAAAATTGACCACCGTATTGATGTTAATACCTTAGAGAAATTTCCTGTTGACCAATTAGCGTTAAATGAAATCGGTGTTGCTCAACTTGAAGTAGCTGAAGCACTACATTTTGATGCTTATGGTGATAATCCAGCGACGGGTGCTTTTATTATTATTGACCGATTGAGTAATGTTACTGTCGGTGCGGGTATGATTAACGGCGCACTTGAAACCAAGCAAGACCATCAGTACTCAGCGTTTGAGCAAGAACTTAACACTTTAGTTCGCAAGCACTTCCCACATTGGGGCGCACGCGATTTATTTAAGTAGCGTTAAAAGTTAAGCGCTTATGCGTAGGTCGGACTTTAGTCCGTCAACTGTATAGAGCCATTAAGGTGATCGGCCAAAAATTATCTGCAACGAGAATTGTTTTGTCGTTCGCATTGATGCGAAGACGGTTAAATTTCATTTAACCTGATGGACTAAAGTCCAACCTGCATAGAGCCTACAGGTGATAATGTAGTGCTGGGCAATTGGTTATAATTTTACGATATTTACTTTTCGAACAGTAGTTAGAACTTGGATTAGGTTTACATTATGTTGTATACGCAGTGGCTACTGGTCGCAATATTTGCATTAACGCTTATTGGGCTGGTTTTTTTTCCAAACAAACCCGAGCGCGTTTTTGGTAGTACAACCTTATTGTGTTTAGCGGCGTCATTTGTTAGCACGGATGATATTCTCAGCAATGCGGTAAATCCTGGTTTAGTGACGTTATTATTATTGGTGTTGTGTTCTTTTGCTTACGAACGTACCAGCATTTTAAGGCGTATATCAGCGTTAATGCTCAATGGCAAAGCGTCTACGGCAAGTTTTAGAACGCTTGTATTTACCGCTTTGAGTTCGGCCTTAATCAGTAATACGGCGGTGGTCGCTACGTTAATTTCGGTAGTGAAAAAAAATACTGTGGTCAACCCGGGTAAATTGCTCTTACCCTTGTCATTCGCTGCTATTCTTGGTGGCACTTTAACCTTAATTGGTACTTCAACTAACTTAATTGTTAATTCGTTATGGCTAGAGCAAGGTCAACAAAGTTTAGGTTTTTTTGACTTTACACTCGTCGGTGGTGCTGCACTGGTTGCTTGTTTATTGATTATATTATTGCGTCAACATACGTTAACTGACACGCCAGACGAGCAGTTGGGCGATAAGGAATATCTGGTTGAAGCACAAGTAAAACCTAACTCAAAATTGATTGGAAAAAGCATTGAAGATAATGGCTTAAGAAATTTAGACACCTTGTTTTTGGTTGAGTTAGTTCGCTACGGTCGGCTTATTTCCCCGGTAACGCCAGATGAAGTCATAGAGCCGAATGACAGACTGATTTTTAGTGGTGACATCAGCAAAGTTTTAGTCTTACAGCAATTTGATGGCTTAACCCTATTTGCTGAGCAAACGGGGTTGTTACGGGAAAACTTAACCGAAGTATTGATTAAACCTGATGCGGCTATTGTAGGTAAAACCTTAAAAACAGCTGGGTTTAGGGCAAGATTTGATGCGGCCGTTGTCGCTATTCGCCGTGAGGGCACATCGCTTTCTGGCAAACTCGGTGATATCAAAGTGCAAGCGGGTGACTTTTTAGTCTTAGCGGTTGGCTCTGATTTTTGCGCGCGCACTAATTTAACGAAAAACTTTTTTATTCTTTCCGGTCATAAACCCGATGATATGCTTTCAGGCTGGCGTGACTCTTTAGCTATTTTTGGCTTTATTATTGCTATTGCGCTGACCATGGTGACGACAATAAGTTTATTATCGAGCCTGATGTTTTATCTAGCGTTATTGATTTTAACTGGTTGTTTAACGGTGAATGAAATTAAGCGCCGATTCCCGATTGAAATTTGGCTCATTGTGCTGGGTGCATTAACTTTAGCGCAAGCTTTTGAACATAGCGGTGTCGCAGGAATTTTTGCTCATGAAATTGAGCAGTTACTGGCAGGGGAAAGTGCCTTAATCGCTATGGTGGTGATATTTTTCATTACCTTAGTGTTGACCGAAGTTATTACCAATAGCGCCGCGGCGGCTCTAGTGTTTCCAGTCGCTTATAATATTGCCATTGGCTTAGGTGTTAGCCCTTTACCCCTAGTGATGGCGGTAGCGTTTGGCGCTAGTGGCAGTTTTATTAGCCCTTATGGTTATCAAACCAATATTATGGTGTTTAATGCCGGCAACTATAAAATCACTGACTTTATTAAATTCGGTTGGCCGATAACACTGACTTATAGTGTAGTGGTGTTAATCTTGATACCACAAATATTTCCTTTTTAGCCTTTACCTAGAAAGCTTTTACCCTGTTTTCGACAAGGTCATTTTAAACACGAATATAAATGTAAAACTCACGGTTATTGTTCACTGAAAGCTAAGCGTTTGGCACTTAACGTGTTCACTGAGCGCTTAAAACGATAACAATAGAGTTAATCAGACGTATGAAACTGGAATAATATGAAAACTGAAAATACCGTTTGGCACACTCAACAAGTAAGCAAAACACAACGCGCTGATATCAAAAAGCAAAAAGCTTGTTTGTTATGGTACACAGGGCTTAGTGGCTCAGGTAAATCAACCATTGCCAATGCGGTTGACGCGTTACTTTTTCAACGCCATTGTCATAGTTATTTACTTGATGGTGACAATGTTCGCCATGGCTTAAATGGTGACTTGGGCTTTAGTGATGAAGAGAGAGTTGAAAACATTCGCCGTATTAGCGAAGTGGCCAAACTGTTTGTAGATGCGGGTTTAATTGTCTCAACCGCATTTATATCTCCTTTTGCCGCTGATCGCGCCATGGCAACCAACAAGCTTGAGCACGGAGAATTTATTGAAGTATTTATCGATACGCCGATAGCTGTCTGCGAACAACGTGATCCAAAAGGCTTATATAAAAAAGCGCGAGCAGGCGAGATTAAAGATTTTACCGGTATAGACTCTACTTATGAAGCACCTGAAAACCCAGCCATTCATATCGACACGGCTAATAAAAGTATTGAACAATGTGCTCAACAAGTGGTTAATTATCTGATCGCGCAAGGCTTGATCACTGATTGAGTTGGCGATTAACTAAAATACTTCTAGCTAGCATTAATGTGAATATGGTTAAATTTCATTTAACTTGATGGACTAAAGTCCATCCTACAAAGGCCGACATAAAACCTATGGGTGATAAAGTAGCCTTGGGCGATTGTTTATGTAGGTTGGACTTTAGTCCGTCAACTCTTAACCGGCGATTAACATGATGGGCCATAAAATACCTGTAGCGGGTATTATTTTGTCGTTCGCATTGATGCAAAGACGGTTAAATTTCATTTAACTTGTTGGACTAAAGTCCAACCTACAAAGGCCCACATAAAACTTGCGGGTGATAACGTAGCTTTTGGCGATTTTTTTTGTAGGTCGGACTTTAGTCCGTCAACTATTAGCTGGCCATTAACACTAGTAGGTTAGCAGGTGATTAACACTAGTAGGTGATTAACACTAGTAGGTGATTAACACTAGTAGGTGATTAACACGATGGGCCAGCAAATACTGGTAGCGAGTATTATTTTCTCGTTCGCATTGATGCGAAGACGGTTAATTTCATTAACATGATGGACTAAAGTCCATCCTACAAAGGCCCACATAAAACCTACGGGTGATAACGTAGCCTTGGGAAATTTTTTTTGTAGGTCGGACTTTAGTCCGACAGCCATTAGCCGGCGATTAACGCGATGGACTAAAATCCAAGCTACATTCAATTTACAAGTAACTTGTTGCTAACTTTATCGATAAACAATTTATATAGGAGATTTTTGCATGCATTATGATGTTTTTAATGGCGATGCTGACGGCATTATTGCCCTGTTACAACTGCGCTTGGCTCAACCGAAAGCCTCAACACTGATCACTGGCGTTAAACGCGATATTCAATTATTACAGCAAGTACCTGTCCAGCAGGCAACTTCTGTTACCGTGCTTGATATTTCTATGGAAAAAAACATTGTCGCTTTAGCTGCCTTGCTTGCCAATAATGTTGAAGTATTTTATGTTGATCATCATCGCACGGGTGAAATACCAACTTCTGCACATTTAGATAAAATTATCGATATTGACGCCAATACTTGCACCAGTTTATTGGTCAATCAATATTTAGTGGGCAAATATGCTTTATGGGCTATTGTTGGGGCTTTTGGCGATAATATGTTACTAGCGGCTGAGCAGTTAGCACAGCAAGCTGGCTTGTCAGATAGCGAACAAACACAGCTGAAAAATTTAGGGATTTATATCAACTATAACGGCTACGGTCGCACGGTTGATGATTTACATATTGCCCCTGATGTTTTATTTACTACTTTATTGGGTTATCCAGACCCCTTTACTTTGATTAATGAAGCTAACTCTATTTTTGCCATTCTTGAGCAAGCCTACTTAAGTGATATGGCACAAGCTAAACAGGCGAGCGTATTGCATGATGATGCGGCTTTGCAACTCATTGAGCTTGAAGATGCTGCTTGGTCGCGCAGAGTCAGTGGGGTTTATGGTAATGAATTAGCCAATCAGGAGCCTGATAAAGCGCATGCGGTGATCACCTTAAATATCGATGCTAGTTTCACGGTAAGCCTTCGTGCCCCGATTAATAATAAAGTGGGCGCTGGTGAACTTTGTGCGCAATTTGACACCGGCGGCGGTCGAGCGGCTGCAGCGGGCATCAACCAACTGCCAAAAGAAAAACTTGGTAAATTCATTGCGTTGGTGTCAAAATATTATCAATAGTTTACTTTCGGGTATTCAAAAATAAATAGCATTAACCTTATAAGGATTTAAAGATGAGTTTGTTGATCACAGGCGGAACGGGCTTTATTGGTAGCCATACCGTTATTGAATTGCTGGCGCTAGATAAAGACATTATTATTGTTGATAATTTATCAAACTCTTCAACATTAGTGCTGGACCGTATTAAACAAATAACAGACAAGTCTGTAACCTTTATTCAAGCTGATATTTGTGATCGCCAAGCACTAAAGCAAATATTTGAGCAACATGACATTGAAGCTGTAGTGCATTTTGCTGGTTTAAAAGCTGTGGGTGAGTCGAGTGTTATGCCATTAAGTTATTATCATAATAATGTCTCTGGTTCGGTAACACTGTTGCAAGTTATGGCAGAGCATAACGTTAAAAACTTAGTGTTTAGTTCATCAGCAACAGTATATGGTGAAAATAATCCCTCGCCACTTGATGAAACCATGCCAACGTCTGCGACCAATCCTTATGGTCAAACCAAACTGATGATCGAAAATATTCTCTTTGATCTAGCACGCAGTGATGAGCAATGGTCAATCGCCTGTTTACGTTATTTTAACCCGATTGGCGCACACGAATCTGGTCTTATTGGTGAAAACCCTAATGGTATTCCGAACAATTTATTGCCTTACGTGTCACAAGTGGCTGTTGGCCGATTAGCGAAATTACAAGTGTTTGGTGACGATTATCAGACTCCGGATGGCACAGGCGTTAGAGATTATATTCATGTAGTGGACTTGGCCCAAGGGCATGTTAAAGCGCTAGCGGCATTAAGTGACATTAAAGGCTGTGTACCGATTAATTTAGGCACAGGCAATGGTACCTCGGTGTTAGAGATTGTTAACACCTTTCAAGAGATTTCAGGACAAGATATCCCGTATAACATTGCGCCACGCCGAGCTGGTGATATTGGCACCGTTTACGCCAATGCAAGTGTCGCGAATACTTTACTCGACTGGCATGCAAAACTTGATTTAGCGACTATGATTACAGATACTTGGCGCTGGCAGTCTAAAAATCCCAATGGTTTTGAATAGCTAATTTTTAATAGCTAAGCTACTGATTTAAGTGAGAAGTGAAGCTATCTGTTATCAGCTTTCAGTAAAACCAAGCAGGTATTAGCACGCTTGGCAGATGAATAACTGAGAGCTAATGGTTATTTTATTGAGGGCTGTATTTAAGCCTGATGGACTAAAGTCAAGTTAGATAAAACCTATGGGTGATAATGCAACTTTAGGTTATGTTTTTTAAGCACAATAATTACTGTACTGAATTTATCATAAACAAGGATGATTTATGCATAAAGGAATAATTTTAGCGGCGCCAGTGGCACACGACTTTATCCACTGACGAAAGTTTTCATTAAGCAGCTGATGCCTGTTTACGATAAACCTATGGTTTATTATCCACTTGCGATACTAATGCAAGGCAAAGTATCCAGCCGATAAAGTTTTTTTACTTGCTGAGCATCGTTTTCATCATGTATCCACAGACGAAGTGTACGGCACACTTTTATCGACCGACCCTGCGTTTACAGAAGATAACGCTTATGCCCCCAATTCGCCTTATTCTGCCAGTAAAGCGGCAAGTGACCATTTAGTAAATGCTTATCACCATACTTATGGTTTAAATGTTACCACGAGTAACTGTTCAAACAATTATGGGCCGTTTCATTTTCCTGAAAAGCTTATTCCTTTAGTAGTTACTAACATTTTGCATAATAAAGCTTTGCCAATATATGGTGATGGCCAACAAATTCGTGACTGGCTATACGTTGAAGACCACGCTTACGGCATTGATTTAGTTTTACACAGTGGCCGAGTAGGTGAAAATTATAATATTGGTGGTGACAATGAATGGGCTAACATTGATATTGTTAAAACCATTTCAAAACTGGTTGAACAAGAATTTATTAAAAATAAAGATTTAGCAACACGTTTTCCGAATGCAAAAGCGGCGATTGAGCAAAATACTGAATCACTTATTACTTATGTAAAAGACAGACCTGGCCATGACCGTCGTTATGCTATTGACGCGACTAAAACCAATAATGAGTTATGCTATCAACCGAAAGAATCATTTGAAACCGGTATCGCTAAAACGGTTGCTTGGTATGTAAATAATGAATTGTGGTGGCAGAGTGTGATGGATGGCTCATACCAAAATTGGATAGCAGAGCAATACTCGTCAACTTAAGTCTACAAGCTTTGACGATGCTATTTTATCTAAATGATATCTTTAATTTAATACTGAAGTAGACGTGGATATTTTCTACGTCTTTAAAAATAGGATGTTTTTGAATAGCCAAACACAGTTTATTCTTGATTAGCATTTATGCCACAGGTATTTAAATTGTATTTAACTCGATGGACTAAAGTCCAGCCTACATAAAAAATACAGGTGATAATGCAACCTTGGGTGGTTGTTTTGTAGGTCGACTTCAGTCCGCTAGCCGTTAAGTAGGTTATTAACGTGATCGGCCAACAAGTATTTACAGCTGAGTATTGTTTTTCAGTCGGCATTTGTGCCAAAGATAGTTAACTGAAAGTTGGACGCTATTTTACTGACAGCCATCTATGCCATGCCTTTAAATTTTTTTGTTAAGTGATGACTAATAATTGGCACGCTTTTGTTGGTCAGCCCAAGCTATTGCGCGATTATAGCTTTTAAGGACATTGGCTTTTTTTAAGCCAAGTTTAGTCATTACTACGTTGGTTTTTGACCACTCTGCTCGTTCAATAAACTCTAACAGCATAATTAAGGCCGCCATATCACCTTTACGGGTTAATAATGTGTCTTTTATTTCTTGAGCTAATGGCAGCTTGGTGAGAATATTTGCTAAGTCTTCGTCAACGATGGCATCAATTAACGACAATAAACCGGTTAAAAAAGCTATTGAGCTATCTATTGGGGATTTAATTTCACCGGCCATTAAATCACAAAATTTTGCTCGGATCATAGCCTCATTAATAAGTTCAGATGGCTTGCTGGGATTAATATTTGCTGCAAACATTAAACCCAGAAAACGTATTAATTCAGCTGAGCCTAATATAACCAGTGCTTGTTTAATAGTGGAAATATCAGTGCGGCGTTTAAAAATTGCTGAGTTGGCATAACGCAGTAGTTTGTAGGACAAAGTAACATCCCGTTCAAAAACTGATGTAATACTGGCAAGGTCTAACTCTTTTTTTGAGGTTTCATAGAGGAGTTCTGCCATTGTTATTTGTGATGGTGATAGATTTTTGGTTTTTATCATTTCAGGCTTAGCGAAAAAGAAGCCTTGAAATAATTCAAAATCTAACGCTAACGCTTGGTTATACTCTTCGTAGGTTTCAACTTTTTCTGCTAGTAATTTAATGTGTGGAAAATCTTTAATGGCAGCTTTTATAATTTTTATGGTGTTTAATGTAGTGATTTTCCAGTCAATTTTAATGATGTGTATAAATGGATAAAAGTGTTGCCATACAGGTTGATGAATATAATCATCTAACGCTATGGTATAGCCTTTTTCATGTAAATCTTTGCATATCGATAATAATTTTTTACCCGGCTTTACAGTCTCTAAAATTTCAATAACCACTTCTTCTGGTGTTAATGTTTCTGGATAACCTTTAATAAGAGTTTCTAAAGTAAAATTAATAAAGGCAGGTTTATTGCCAGTAAATTCACTAATGCCAAGATTAAAGTTACTGGCTTCAATAATTTTTGTTGTCGCTTCGTCACCATCAATATCGGGGAAAACATTGATGATGCTATCGCGAAACAATAGTTCGTAGGCAAATAGGTTTTTATCTATATCTAATATTGGCTGCCTAGCTGCGTAAAAGTACATTCAAATTCCTAATTAACTCTATGTTATAAAGAATAATTTTGTCATTTTTTATTTAGTATTATTCTTTAGTTAACTTAATTTTCACATTAGCTGGTTTATTTATAACACAAATAATTGTTAATACTTACGAAAAACATGGAATCAACTATTAACTAAGCCTATTATTGTTGCTCACGTTCAATTGAGTAGTAATATGCTATTTATTTGAACAGTTTTAATGCCAAACGAATTAATTACCGTTAAGTGGTAAAATAAATTGTTTCGATTGGTATAATGTTTTTCGGAGGTTAAATGGCTGTAGGAACGATGATTTCATTGGCACTATACTTTGTTGTTATGTTGGGAATAGGTATTTATGCTTATAGAAAATCAACTAGCGATGTATCTGGTTTTATGCTTGGAGGACGTAGTTTAGGACCTGGGGTAACAGCGCTGTCTGCAGGGGCCTCAGACATGAGCGGTTGGATGCTAATGGGTGTACCCGGGTTAATGTTTACGGTAGGCTTGAGTAGTGCTTGGATTTCTTTTGGCTTAGTCCTCGGTGCTTATTTAAATTACCTTATCGTAGCACCCAGATTAAGAACTTATACCGAGATGGCAAATGACTCGATTACTTTGCCCGATTTTTTCGAAAATCGCTTTGCTGATAGCTCACATGCACTTCGCATCACTTCTTCGATTGTTATTATTTTATTTTTTACCTTATATACTTCTTCAGGCATTGTTGCTGGTGGTAAATTATTTGAAAGTTCGTTTGGCCTAACCTATGAAGTAGGTCTATATGTTACCGCTGGTGTTGTGGTACTTTATACACTTTTTGGTGGTTTTTTAGCCGTGAGTCTGACTGATTTTGTGCAAGGCTGTATTATGTTTGTTGCCTTGGTGCTTGTGCCTATTGTCGCGATCTCTGATGTTGGAGGCACTGACGCTATGATGCAAGCTATTGAAAAGGTCGACCCTGCATTCATAGACTTATTTAGTGGTGTCACTATTATTACCATAATTTCTGCCATGGCATGGGGATTAGGTTATTTTGGTCAGCCTCATATTATTGTTCGCTTTATGGCTATTCGTTCAGTAGAAGATGTACCAGCAGCAAGAAGAATAGGTATGAGTTGGATGATCGTTTCATTGTGTGGTGCTATGGCTACTGGTCTTGCCGGTGTGGCTTATGCGGCTAAAGTAGGCTTGGTAGTTGATGATGCCGAAACAATATTTATTTTACTAGGTCAGGTACTGTTTCACCCTCTTATCGCTGGCTTTATACTTGCGGCGATTCTAGCGGCGATTATGAGCACCATTTCTTCGCAATTATTGGTGACATCAAGTTCATTAACGGGCGATATTTATCAAGCCTTTTTGAATAAAAACGCTAGTGAAAAGCAATTAGTATTGGTTGGCCGAATATCAGTCGCCTTGGTAGCCATTGTTGCTATTTTTCTTGCTTACGATAGAGAAAGCTCAATATTAACTTTAGTCAGTAATGCTTGGGCCGGTTTCGGTGCTGCATTTGGACCCTTGGTTATTATGAGTCTGTATTGGAAGAAAATGAATCGACATGGTGCATTAGCCGGTATGTTGACCGGAGCTATTACCGTTTTAGTTTGGATGTATGCGCCTATAACGCTAAATGGTCAGCACCTTAGTGACGTGATGTATGAAATTGTACCTGGCTTTATTATGGCCAGTATCGCGATTGTATTGGTTAGTCGCTTAACAACAAAAGAACAACCAGAAATTGAAAAATTATTTGATGAGGTTGTTGCTAAACATAGTTAAAACTAAAATAAGCTAATAGAGATAGCGTTGAGTTTTAAGTTATTAGCTGGCAGTTAAAAGAACAGATTTAGCTGTTAGTAATAACTTTAAACTCTTAAGTAGTTTTAAGTAAGTTATAGAAGTCGTTAATTCATATTAACGGCTTTTTTTTGTTATTTTTTCTTTCTGAGCAATATTTTTAAGCTAACGCCTTTAATATCGCTCGATTGTTAAACTTTGGAATTTGAACCCAAGCCATTGTGGTAGCTATCACTTAGCTCTCATTTAGCGCTTGCCAGAGCTTTGATAATAAATAGAACTTTCACCTATGCAAGTCAGCTATGGGCGTTTATCGAAGTGCGAGGTAACGGCAAAAAAGCGAATTTAAAGACGATTTAATATACGGTGTTTATTGTCTTATAAGGACCTAAAAAGCTTGATATTAGCTATTCGTAGCGGCATAAGACTAGTATATTCATGTACAAAGGATGTAGAACATTGGGGGGCAACGCAGGAGCCGTGATCAAGAATAACTATTGTCTTGATGAAATTTTAGTAACCGCTCTAATTGACTTCAGATGTAAGCTATTAATATCGTAGCAATCAAGACATGGACGTAGGTATTCAGGTTCAGTCTGAAGCGATGAACCTGTAATCTAAGATTTTTTAAGTCTACTAAGTGGTAAGGCAACTATTGAGATGAGTACAAGTTTGACTACTAAATTGACCAGGTAATATGATTACTCACTCGTTCCTGCCATTGCTTTATGGGCTCTTTTTTATCTCCTACCACAATGATATTTGAATGATTAAAGTTTAATGACCGACCTTGTAATTTATCATTAGCAAAATTAGTAATAAATTTAATATCTTCATCATTGGGCAAAATAAAAATATTGACCGGACTTGATTGACCTTGAAACACTAAGTGGAGGCTGTTACTGCCATCAAAGCGACAATAATCAGCAAAGATTAAGCTACCAAAGGTACTATCAAAACTGCCCTTAAATGTCGCCATTTTCTCATTTAATGAGGCCAGTGTTACCCTTGGTTGATCATTGTTAGAGAAGTGTGATGCCTCATAATTAACATGCGCAATAGCATAGTCACCCAGGTTTTTATAAGTTTTAGAAAACATCATAAAGTTAACGGTTAAACCCATCACTAGTGCAACAGATGCTGCCATCGACAAACGAACACGTGTTTTACGTTTTTGTTGCTGATGGCTAGCAAAAGTTTGGCGTAAAATTAACTTATTAGCTAAATCTTCAGGCACGGGGATATGCATGGCTTGTGCGATTTTATTTTCTAATGTGTCAAGTTCTTGCGAAAACTTTTGTTTTGCCGAATCACTTTTAATGGCGGCATTGATAGCATCATCACGGTTATTTGGCTCTGCTAGCATACTGCGTCTAAATTTCAAGTCATCCATTGTGTAGACCTCTTAATTTTGGCTCGTCGTCTACGGCCTCTTTCAATTGATTGCGTGCACGAAATAATCGTGTCATCACGGTATTTTTATTCAGTGACAAGATACCGGCAATTTCTTCACCACTGAAACCACCAATCACCTGTAAAACTAAGGGTTCACGATACTCTTCAGGCATTTTTTCTATTTTTTCCCGTAACCAATAGTGTTCAATTTCCTGTTCGCTACTGGTGGCTTTGACATCGGCAATAGTTGCTTCTTCATATTCGCTCATGTCAAAACGCTTACGCTCAAAACGACGAGCGTTTTCTCTGCGCAGAATAGTGATTAACCATGATTTTGCCGCCTTTTCGTCTTTTAACGAGTCAAGAGCGCGCCATGCACGTAAAAATGTTTCTTGCACTAAATCTTCGGCAATATGCTTATCGTGGCATAACCAGTAGCCATATCGATATAAATCTGCATGTAATGCTTTAACGAGTGCTTCGTATCTAACTTGTTTTGTCGCCATGTTGTAAAAGACCTGAGGCTTTGTCATTTTATTTCACACAAATAAACTTATTTACGTAACCCCACTATAGCTTAAATAACTGTTTGAAATTTAATTGGATTAACGTTTGCTAGAGATAGCTATTGTTAAAAAACTTTTAAGCCAAGCGTGATAGTTTTTAGTGCCAAGTTATGAGCGGTAGGTTTTGGCTCTATAAGGTTATTCGTTTGCTTAACGGTTGACGGACTAAAGTCCGACCTACAAAAAAATTGGCTAACGTTGCATTGTCATCCATAGTTTTCTGTAGATTGGACTTTAGTCCATTAAGTTAAATAAAATTTAACTATTTTTGACACCAATGCCGCCCATAAAGAAGTATATTTAATTTAATAGGTCGGCTTTATTTATTTTGAAAAGTTGATTTCAATAACATTAATTTAGAGAAGCTTGATTGCTAGACGCCGCTAAGGGTTAATGCTGATAGCAGCCACGGGTGATTTGCTTAGTTTGCTTTTATTCAGAGCTTGAATAGCAAGGATCAGCTTGTTGCCTGACCAAGCACTTGGGTTTTTTCCATAATAGCTTTGTTGCAACTCAATAATAGCGTTAGAGAGTGCGGGGTCGTTAAAATAATTGTGCAATGAGTCAAGTGTTGTTAGTTCTTGGCTTTGATTATTGTCTAATGATTGTTGCTGTGATTGATAGCGTGCCCATGGCAGCAAACACGCTAAGGCTAATTCGCCATTATTTTTCTTACAAGCAGCTAAGATAGCAAGATGAGCATTATTGAACTTGGTGTTAGTTTCACTCTTGGCTTGCTTAGACTTAAAAGGGCGCTTTGCTGTTATATACCAAGCTAATAAGGTGACTAGCCATAAGGCTAGAAATAGCCATTGCAAGAAGGTGTTTTGCGGAATGATTACGCTTTCTACAACCCCTGGTGTTGTTGGGGTTTCAAGATTCATGCGTGGTGGTTGCTGGATGGTACTTGCTGCTATATCAGCGTTGGGTAAAACGATAATTTTTTGCCCTGCTATTGTCGCTATTTCTGCTTTATTAGTGACGGTATTCCACCAAGGGATACTAATTTCGGGTAACTGATATTCACCGGCTTTACTGGCAACAATGGCAAAGTTGACCACTTTTTGGCTGACTAAACGTGCATTGTTTAGGCCGGTATGCAGTTTAGCTTGATCTGGGTATACTTTTAGACCTTGTGGAACTTGCATGGTAATTTCAGGTAGTTGCTCCTCTGAAAGCCCGACTGCAGTGAGTGTAATGGTGCGAGTGATTGGTTCGCCCACTTTAAATTTTCTTGGTGCGGGTTGAAACTCTTGCTGCAAAGCGAATAATTCGCTTGGCAGCCATAGCCCGTTAACTTGCACTGGAATAGCTTTAACCGTTAAGGCTATATCGTCACCTACCACACTAACCGGTTTAGTATCGGCATAACTTAAAAAGTTAGATCGCCTTGCCGAGGCTTTGATGATCTCGCCAGAAAAAATCGGTGCTTTTAATATCATATCACCGCTTTTTTGTGGGCTAATGGCGTACACGCGTTCAATAACGCGATAACGTTTACCTTTAATAATACTTTCTGATTCTTCGTCCTTGCCTATTTGTAAAATATTCGCGCTGATTAGGCTTGGTTCGCTCAAACTGCCACGTTTTAATTCTGCAGCGAAGTGTAGCTTTACGGTTAAAGTGATTTGCTGTTGAACGTATAAGTCGGTGGCAGAGGCTTGTGTGGTGATAAACAGGTCTTGCTGTTTTGAAGTGGCTGATTCGTTTGCCGCTAGTGAATTAATGGTGATGACTTGGGTTTTGAAACCATTAATGTCAAATGCGGGTATTACTAGCTCACCTGAATTTCGAGGTATTAACACCGTATTCCATGTGGTGGTGCGTGTGGTGTCAAAATTGATCATGCTAGTTTGTGAGCTAACCGATGTTCTACCGACAATAAAGTCAGTTAATAGTGCTGAGGTATCTAAGGCATTTCTATCAACATTATCATCGGCGGTAATGGTTAATATTAACGATTCATTAGCCATGGTCAGGTTTTTATCAACCGATGCGCTGACTTTTGTTAACGCGTAGCTATGAGATGATAATAAAATAGCCAACAAAGAAATTATAACTTTTACCACTTTTTCTTAACTCCTACATTTCGACGATCTTGATTACGTTTTTGATACTCTAATTGCATTTTATTTCTCAGTAACATATAGGGGTCATCAGTGACTTTGTTGAGTAATTGTTGATGTTTTTGTTCGGTTTCTTTGGCCAATTGTTCGGCTAGCTTTTTGGCTGCTAGGCTTTGTGCATCGTTTGAATTTTCAGGGCTTTCCGCTTGCTGTTGTTCTGATTGCTGTTGTTTATCGCGGTCAGTTTTTTGCTGATCTTTTTGTTTTTGGCGTTCTTCAGCATCTTTTTGCGCAGAAGATTCATCTTGTTCGCCGGGGTCTTTTTTTTCTGAGTTCTGTTGATTTTGTTGCTGTTCGCTGTCTTTGCTGTCACTATTTTCGTTTTGGCTGTCTTGACTCTCACCGTCTTGGTTTTCACCCTGTTGATCATTGTCTTGCTGGTCGTTGTTTTGTTGATCATTTTTCTGTTGATCGTCATCTGATTCTTGCTCTTGCTGTTCTTGTTCTTGCTTTAACTTTTCAAGCAAGGCTTTATTCGCTTTTGCATCGGCTAAGTTCGGATCGCGCTGTAAGGCTTGTTCATAGGCCGCTATCGCATCGTCTAATTTTTCTAATTTAGCTAAAGCATTACCTTGATTAAATAACGCCTCTGCGGTGTTTTCTTGTTTAAATGCGGCCAAGGCTTGTTGATAATCACCAGCTTTGTAGTAGGCACTACCTTGCCATAGTGGGTTGTTAAATTGTGCTGCTGCTTGCTGATATTGCTCATTGTTAAAGTGTGCTTGACCTTGTTGATCTTTAGTTTTCCAAAGATCTTGCCAAATATCAGCCTGAGCCTTGTTATTGGGTATTAACATGAAAGCGAACGGCAGGGTTACCAGTAGTGCGCCACGTCTAAAATAACTTAACACCATAGGCAGAATTAATAACAGCAGGTAGGGGCCAAACTCTTGCCATTGATCACCGGTATTTTCACTGGCTTTGGTGTTGTCTTTATCTATGTCAGTGCTGAGCGGTTTGAAGGTCAGTCGTTCAATATCTTTGTTGTTCTGGCTCAGGGTAGCGTAGTTGCCTCTACCGCGTTGAGCTAAGCCCTGTAATGCCTGCACTGTTAACTTAGGCACAATAATCGCGCCATTGTCATCTTTCATTAGTTCGCCATTACTGAGTTTAATGGGTGCGCCCGTTTTTGTACCAATGCCAAGAATATTAAGCCGATAAGGATGGTCGCGTGACCATTGGGTTATATCTTGAATATCAATATTATCGATACCGTCAGTGAACCAATAAATATCGCCGTCTTTATGACCGGCATTGATTAACATTTCATTGGCCAGTGCCAATGCGGCAAATGGGTTGCTACCAAGCACCGGCATAAGTTCGGGGCTTAATGAGGGTAAAAGTAATTTTATATTATTGCTGTCATCGGTTAACGGACTAATATTAAAAGCATCACCCGCATAAGCAATAAGACCGATTTCACCATCTTTAATACTATCGAGTAAATCTATGGCTTTATAACGTGCGCGTGTCAGGCGATTAGGAGCAACGTCGGTGGCATACATAGAATACGACATATCCATAATCAACACTGAGCCTTGTGCTACTTGATACACTGGCTGTGGTAGTTTTTGCCAACTCGGTCCTGCCATGGCTAAAATTGACAGTAAGCCGATTAAAAACGGCAGCAGCAATGAGTTAGATTTTGCTTTAGCGTTACCTTGCACTAATACTTTTGCTAAATGTGCCGGTAACAGTTTCTGCCAGCCTGACTGCTTAACACGCAATTTTTTTAACATAAACAGCATTAAAAATAAGCCAATAATAGCTAATAGCCAGAGCGGGCGAATAAAATGAAAGTCAGCCATATTAATCCGTCACTCCGCTTGCTGATTTTTTGCTGATGAAAAATTGACCATTGGAGATGCTCTTAGTTAACAGCGTGAGTAAGCTTATCAGCAAGGCTAAGCCTAAAGGCCAGTGGAACAAAGCGGTTAAAGGTCGCATTTGTTGTTGTTCTTGTTCTACGGGTTCAAGAGCGTCCAATAGTTGATAAATTTCACTCATGTCTTCACTGGCGCGAGCGCGAAAATAATAACCACCGGTTTCATCCGCCAGACGTTGTAAAGACTCTTCATCAAGATCACTTGAAGGGTTGACGCGACGAGCGCCAAATAATGAGTTTTGCACCATAACATCAGCGCCAATACCAATAGTGTATATGGTGATATTTTTTGCTACAGCTAATTCAAGCGCTTGGTCGGGGGTAATTTTACCCGCGGTATTTTGACCATCGGTCAGTAACAATAAAACCCTATTCGATTCTTTCTTTTCATCAAAGCGCTTAACAGCAAGTGCGATAGCGTCACCAATCGCGGTTTTTTTGCCGACTAAGCCCAACACGGTTTCATCAAGCATTTGTTGCACGGTTTTACGATCAAAGGTCATCGGCGTTTGCATATAAGCATCGTCACCAAATAAGATCAAACCTAACCTGTCACCGCTGCGTCGTGCGATAAATTCACCCAGTAATTGCTTTAACATATCAAGACGATTAACGCTGCGGCCATTGAGGGTCATGTCCTCTACTTGCATACTGCCGGATAAATCAACCGCGATCATCATCTCGCGTCCTTCAGTGGGTACATTGACGGATTCACCCAGCCATTGTGGTTGAGTGGTCGCCAGTACCAGTAACAGCCAAATAAGGCTGAGTATTAGTACTGATGATTTTTTCTTTTCGGGGGCAAACTCTGGTGTCTGAATACCTTTAATGATGGTGGGCATTCTAAGTGGCGCGGCTTGTACTTGTTTTTTAGCCGGTAACCAATAGACAAGTAACGGCAACGGTAGGGCGATTAAGGCCCAGAGAAAATCAAAATGGATCATGACTTTGCTCCGTCATTTTTAATCACTAGGTTAGCTGATTTATCGGCTGCTGGACTGGTATGCAAGCCAGTGTTTGTGTTTTTAATTATTGCAGGCGCTGAGATAGCTAACTCTTTTTTTGGTGGTAAAGCATGGCTAAGCCATAATTTCGCTGCGCTTGAAAATTCAGCCGATATTTTACTTTCCGTAGTACTTGCCGTAGTACTTGCTGCAACACTTTGGTAAACAGAGATAAAGTGTTCGGCGCTAAGTTCAGTAAACTTTTGCTGATGCTTAGGGGGCAATGTGGCGATTAAAAAGCTTTTAAAAGCATCGCCAGTTAAGTGTGCGACTTGCGGTCGTGGAAAGTATTGTAAAGCTGACCATTTTAATAAGGCTACCATAGCGCTGATGTCAGTCGCTGTTGATAATTGTTTGAGTGCCATTTTTTGCGCCTGACGTTTAATCATGGCTTGTCGCAGCTTTAATAGGCCATACATGATTAAGGCTAAAACAATAATGGCTAAAAGCCACCAACCTGGTGCAATAGGATAACCGTGCACATTGGCGGGTAGATGAATATCACTTAATTGTGCTAGCGGATCCATGACGCTACTCCGCGATGTAATTGAGTTTCGAGTGCTTCACTGGCACAAAAGTGCAGTAAGCGCACGCCAGCTTTAGTTAGTTTTTCTTCTTTGGTGTTACTTAAACTCAGGGCCTGTTGATGATATTTTTCAGCCAGTGCTGGGTCACCGAGTATTAATTGTTGTCGCTCATCACTATCATCACCATTAGTGATACCAACGCTAATTTTCTGTTTACTCTCTGGCAGTTTTTGTTCGAGTGGATCGCTGAGCAAGCAAACAACTAATTCACAATGTCGAGTAATATTAGCTAAATGGCGCACCGCTTCATCTGTGAGATTAAAGGCATCGGTGATCAGATACACTAAGCTACCGGGTTTAGCGAGTTGGCGTAGGCGCGCACAGTTTTGTTCAAAGGCTAATACTGCTTGTTCACGGTCTAAGGGCTCGCTAGCAATAGTTAAAGAGTCCGCGTGTTTCGTAACTAACGCATGCAAGTAATGCAGCACACCTTGTTGTCGGCTACGGGGTTTTAATTCTTGGTGACTGTGTTGGTTAAAGACAATACCGCCAATGCGATCGCCGCGTGACTTGGCATGCCAAGCCACTAAGGCTGCAACATGGGCTGCTTGCACTGATTTAAAAAGTAAACGGCTACCAAAAAGCATGCTGGTGCTTAAGTCGGTGGCAATAAGCACGGGGCGTTCCACTTCTTCATGAAATAATTTTGTGTGTGTTTTTCCTGTGCGAGCCGTTACCCGCCAGTCAATAGCACGAATGTCGTCACCATTTTGATAATGGCGAACTTCATCAAACTCCATGCCTCGACCTTTGCTGCGGGCGAGATAATTGCCTGACATTTTGCCACGTAAACTTTTTGAGGCGGCTAAATTAATGAGTGAGCTTTTAGCCTGATAACGAATTAACTCTGCAATGGTTAATTCGATGCCATTACTGACCAGTTCATTAAGCAACAATTGCGGGTTGTTTTGCTCGGTCGATTTTTTTTGATTAAACCACATAAAGGTAACTTGCGCTTAGGCAACCGCCACTAAGCTGAGTAAGTGATCAAGTAGTTGATTACTACTGATACCTTCTGCTTCAGCTTGATAAGTCATTATTATCCGGTGACGCAATACGTTGTGAAAAACCGCTTGAACATCTTCAGGGCTAACAAAGTCTCGGTTATTTAGCCAAGCTCTTGCTCGTGCACAGCGGTCAAGTGCGATAGTAGCGCGCGGGCTAGCACCGTAGGCAAGCCATTGTTTTAATTTGTCGTCGTACTTTTCTGGCTGACGAGTTGCCATGATCAAATCAACGATATAGTTTTCCACTGCTGGCGCCATATGAATTTGCATGGTTTCTTTGCGAGCAGCAAAAATATCAGCCTGAGTCATTTGTTTAATGGCTTTTTTTTCTACTTTTAACGCTTCACCGCGGTTAAGTTTTAAAATTTCTAACTCACTAGTGGCATTAGGGTAATCGATTTCAACATGCATTAAAAAACGGTCAAGTTGCGCTTCAGGCAGCGGATAAGTGCCTTCTTGCTCAATTGGGTTTTGTGTTGCCATGACTAAAAATAATTCAGGTAAGGGGTAAGTATGGCGACCCACCGTAATTTGGCCTTCCGCCATTGCCTCTAATAAGGCAGACTGAACTTTTGCCGGCGCGCGGTTTATTTCATCGGCTAAGACTAAGTTACGAAATAATGGTCCGGGTTGAAAAACAAAGGTACCATCTTCAGGGCGATAGATATCTGTGCCGGTTAAATCTGCGGGTAATAAATCAGGGGTAAACTGAACGCGATGAAAGTCTGCTTCGATACCTTGCGCTAATGCGTTAACCGCACGAGTTTTTGCTAACCCCGGGGGACCTTCTACAATAAGATGTCCATCAGCTAAAAGCGCTATCAGTAAGTTTTCAACAAGGGCGTGCTGTCCAATAATTTGTGAAGATAAATGTTCTTTTAATGAGGAAAAGTGTTCAATAGCCATAGTTTATCGTTCTTATTGATTAAAAAAGTTTAAGTCAGCAGGTCTGACACATAAGTTGATATAAGGTTCAGCTTTTAAAAAACAACCACCATGACAAAATTTTAGGATTTTTTCTTTAGCTTTTTAGTTACTTGGTGTGTTCTCGGTATGTTCAGAGTATAAGTTTGCTTAAATTTTGAAGCTAATGATTGAATTATTTCTATAGTTGGTTAGAATTATCACAAATCCGAAGAGGTCTGACCTCTTGAGTGTTGCAACAAGATGGAATTAAAAATGACAAAATCAAAATTAATAACCGGCAGTGGAGAGCGCATAGCTATAGTCGCGGGCTTACGTACACCGTTTGCAAAGCAAGCGACTGCTTTTCATGGTGTTCCTGCTGTCGACTTAGGCAAAATTGTTGTCAATGAATTACTACAAAAGCATGACGTTGACCCAAAAATTATCGACCAGTTAGTGTTTGGGCAAGTGGTACAAATGCCAGAAGCACCCAATATTGCCCGTGAAATTGTACTAGGTACTGGGATGAATGTTCATACGGATGCTTATAGTGTTTCTCGTGCTTGTGCGACTAGTTTTCAATCTACGGTTAATGTTGCTGAGTCAATTATGGCGGGTTTTGTTGATGTCGGTATTGCCGGCGGTGCTGACTCTTCTTCTGTTGCGCCCATTGGTGTGTCGAAGAAATTCGCTCGCACCTTATTAGATTTAAGTAAAGCCCGCTCATTCGGTGCAAAAATGGCGCTTATTCGCCAGCTTAACTTTAAGGATATATTACCTGTACCTCCGGCTGTTGCCGAATACTCTTCTGGTTTGTCAATGGGACATACCGCAGAGCAAATGGCAAAAACACATGGTATTACCCGTGAAGCACAAGATGCATTAGCGCATCGCTCACATACCTTAGCCACAAAAAGTTGGCAAGAAGGTAAGCTAGCCGGTGAGGTGATGACCGCCCATAGCGAACCCTATAAGTCATTTATCGAGAGAGATAATTGTATTCGTGAAAACTCTGAGTTAGCCAGTTATGCCAAATTACGGCCCGTTTTTGATCGCAAACACGGTACGGTAACAGCGGCGACAAGTACGCCGCTAACCGATGGCGCTTCTGCCATTTTAATGATGCGTGAAGGCAGAGCTAAAGAGCTAGGTTATAAACCTTTAGGTTACATTCGCAGTTACGGCTTTGCTGCGATTGATGTTTGGGAAGATATGTTAATGGGACCAAGTTATGCTTCGCCAATTGCCTTACAGCGTGCTGGCATGAATTTAGCCGATCTAGATTTAATTGAAATGCATGAAGCCTTTGCATCGCAGGCGCTGGCCAACGTGAAAATGTTCGCCAGTAACAAGTTTGCTCAAACGCATTTAGGGCGTGATAAAGCCATTGGTGAAATCGATATGGACAAATTCAATGTTATGGGTGGTTCTTTAGCTTATGGCCATCCGTTTGCTGCAACAGGTACTCGATTGATTGTACAAACATTGAATGAATTAAACCGTCGTGGCGGCGGTGTTGGCTTAACCACAGCTTGTGCAGCTGGTGGTTTAGGCGCGGCTATGATTGTGGAGACAGATTAATGACTGATGTAACAAATAGTGAACAAGCAGAAAATAATAAAACCTTTAGTTTAGCTCGCCAAGAAAATGGTATAGCGCATTTGATCATGGACGTTAAAGGTGACTCTATGAACACTTTGAAAGCTGAATTTTCTGATGAAATAGCGGAAATATTAAAAGAGATACGCGAAGACAAGTCAATTACTGGCTTAGTATTAGCCAGCGGTAAAGCGGATTCTTTTGTCGCCGGTGCTGATGTACATATGTTGGCGAATTGTACTTCTGTTGTACAAGCCACGGCTTTGTCACGTCAAGGGCAAATGATTTTTGATCAACTGGAAAACTTATCAATCCCGGTTGTTGCTGCTGTGCATGGCGCTTGTTTAGGTGGCGGATTAGAGCTTGCTATGGCGTGTCATGCCATCGTTTGTAGTGACAGTCCAAAAACCGTCCTAGGCTTGCCTGAAGTGCAATTAGGTTTACTACCAGGTGGTGGTGGCACGCAACGATTACCCAAGCGTGTTGGGATTCAAAAGTCATTAGATATGATGCTAACCGGTAAGCAATTACGTGCTAAGCAAGCATTAAAAGCGGGCTTGGTAAATGAGGTAGTGCCGTCGAGTATTTTACTGAAAACTGCAGAGCAGCTAGTGCTTTCTGGCAAGGTAAAACCTAAAGTTCGTCAATTATCAATGATGGATAAGTTACTTGAAGGTAACAGCGTAGGCCGAAATATTTTATTCTCTAAAGCGACAAAAATGGTATTAGGTCAAACTAAAGGTAACTATCCTGCACCTTTAAAAATAATTGACTGTATTCGAGCTGGTGTGGAGCAAGCTGCTTCAAAAGGTTATCAAGTGGAAGCTGACCATTTTGGTCAATTAGTGATGAGTGATGTTTCTGTTCAGCTTAGACAATTATTTTTTGCCACCACAGATATGAAAAAAGAGCAGGGTGTTGAAGGAGTAGCGCCTAAAAAAATAACAAATACCGCAGTGCTTGGTGGCGGTTTAATGGGAGGAGGTATCGCTTTTGTCACAGCAACAAAAGCTAAATTACCTGTGCGGATAAAAGATATTTCAAATCAAGGTATCAGCCATGCTTTAAAATATGGTTATGATTTGTTAAACAAAAAAGTTAAACGCCGTTTTATGCGTCATAGCGAAATGCAAAGTCAATTAGCGCTAATAACCGGTACGACAGAATATACTGGCTTTGGCAATGTTGGTCTTGTTGTCGAAGCTGTGTTTGAAGATTTAGCCTTAAAACAAAATATGCTGGCGGATATTGAAAGCCATTGTAAAGAGAGTACTATTTTCGCCAGTAACACCTCAAGCTTGCCGATAGGACAAATCGCAGAGCACGCTTTACGACCTGAAAATGTTATTGGTCTACATTACTTTTCGCCGGCTGACAAAATGCCATTAGTGGAAATTATCGGCCACGATAAAACCTCTGATCAAACTATCTCGACTACCGTCGCATTTGCCAAGCAGCAAGGCAAAACACCGATTGTGGTAAAAGATAAAGCCGGTTTTTATGTTAACCGTATTTTAGCGCCTTATTTAAATGAAGCCGCGACGTTATTGCTTGAAGGTTGCTCTATTAAAGCGCTTGATAAAGCTATGGTTAAATTTGGTTTTCCCGTTGGACCTATGCAGCTATTAGATGAAGTGGGCCTTGACGTTGGTGCTAAAATCGGTCCAATTCTACAAGCAGAATTAGGTGATAGATTTGCTCCACCAGCAGCCTTTTCTAAATTAATCGATGATGGCCGTTTAGGTAAAAAAACTAAAAAAGGCTTTTATCAATATAATACTAAAAGCAAGAAAAAATTAGTGGATGAAAGTGTATACGCGTCGCTAGGGCTCAAGGTAAGCAATACGACAGTTACTGACGCACAAGCTGAACGCTGTGTCTATATGATGCTTAACGAGGCAGCTCGTTGTTTGGATGAAGAGATTATCCGTAATGCCCGTGACGGCGATATTGGCGCTATTTTTGGTATAGGCTTCCCGCCTTTTCTTGGTGGACCCTTTAAATATATGGATAAAATTGGCGCGGTAACTTTAGTGAGTAAATTAACCCAATGGCAAGCTGAATTTGGTGAACGATTTACGCCTTGCGATGCCTTAGTGAAAATGGCAGAGCAAAATGAAAGCTTTTATAATTAGCCTATACTCTGGTTAACATTACTTTGTACGGTATTTACTTACTGCTAAGGTGGTGATAGTTCATTTATTAAGGGGGGCAATTTATTGCCTCTTTTTTTATTTTTTTTGAAACAGGACTATTAATTTTGGATCATAAACTGACAATAGAATACATTATTTTTGAATAATTACTCTAAACTTGTTAAAGTGTACATGTGTGTTGGTTTGTGACTTTTTAAGTCTAATTTTTCAAAGTGAGTAAAGCATGATTTTGTTATTCAGCGGAGTGTTAAGCGTTGTTTTTTCTTTGTTTTTTTATTGCCAGGCAATCAGCAGTGGCTTAGGTATAAAGCGATGGGCAATAGCTGGTTTAATGTTTGGTCCTTTTGTTTGGCCAATGTTTTGTATGAAAAAACGTGTAAAGATATACCAGCGTTTTGGTTTTGATTGCTTGTTATTTTCAGCGTAATAAAAAAATATAGCCTGTTTTAATATCAGTACTTTTAATTTATAAAGACGCTAACTTCCTTGTAGCGTAGTGTCTAATAATCTTTATAAATATCAACAGGCTTTATAAGGTCTTAATTCCACCAAGTACTTGCAGGCATTTCTTTTATTTCGATGCTTGCCGCAATAGCATTTTCAGTCTTCGCAGTCATAAATAATGATTTAATTAAATTAATCATAAAGCCTCCTAAATGCTAATTTCGTTACGGCTAGTATCGATACGAACTTCGTTTTTACGAGTTCCAACTTCTTCGATTATAAAAGCTTCATTGTTTATATCTGCTGCTGGAGTTGCTGACATTGCAAAAGAAAGAATTAGTGAACTAAACATGGTATTCCTTATTGTTATTAAATTAAATTAAAGTCAATAAGAGTAAAGCGAAAATCGTGCCAATAATAAAAGTCTTAATTTACAAGGGTGTGAGCACTATTTTTACATTAAATTCACAGTGTCATAAAATTGACGAATTTGTTTAAATGTTATTTTTTCCAAATAAAGTGGATTTATTGGCAATTTGAAAAGAAAGCAGATATTTTTGGAAGTCACCTTTAGGTAGCGGTTTACTATAAAGGTAGCCTTGTAATTGCTCGCAACGTAAGCCAGATAAAAAACTCAATTGCTGATTGGTTTCAACGCCTTCTGCGACCACTTGCATACCTAAGTTATGTGCGATGGTCACTATTGTGGCCACCATATTCCTTCCTTGCTCTGAGGTTTCAATATCATCAACAAAGGCTTTGTCTATTTTTAACGTATTTAAGGGGAATTTTTTCAAATAAGCTAGTGAAGAATAACCCGTGCCAAAATCGTCCAGTGATAAATGGATACCCAGCGCACGAATTTGTAACATAGTATCAATCGCTTTTTGGGGTGAGTCCATCACCGTGCCTTCAGTTATTTCTAGCTCAAGATATTTTGCCAGTAAGCCACTTTCTTTTAACGTGTCAGCAATCATTGCCACCAAATTTGGTTGGGTAAACTGCACTGCTGAAAGGTTAACTGCCACACGTCCGTCAAAAAGTCCTGTATCGACCCATTTTTTAGTGGCAAAGCATGCTTTGCGTAAAACTATCTCACCAATATCTATAATTTGCCCTGTTTCTTCTGATACAGGGATAAAGACCACTGGGCTTACTATGCCTTTATTTGGTGTTTCAAAGCGAACTAAGGCCTCCATACCTGCTATCTTACCGGTAGCAATCTCGATTTTTGGTTGATAAAAAACCGAAAATAAATCCTCCTTTAATCCGTGTCGAATTAAGCTTTCTATTTGCAGGCGTTTAACGGCGGTTTTATTCATTGAGTCGCTGAAAAATTGGTATTTATTACCCCCCGTGTTCTTCGCATGGTACATGGCCGTATCGGCATTTTTAAGGAGCTCCTGTGGACTCGCGCCATCTTCAGGATAAATTACGATGCCAACGCTACTATAAAGCACAATTTCTTGACTTTTAAGTCTAAGCGGTAGTGCAATAGATTTTAAAACTTCTTTGGCGATGTGGGTGATGGTATGAAGATCATTGGTGTTCTTAACAATTATACTAAATTCATCGCCACCTAAACGATAAACCGTATCTTGATTTCGCCCAAGAATTTTAATGCGTTCGGCCACTTTGCATAGTAAAACATCGCCGACTTCATGTCCTAATGAGTCATTAACTTTTTTAAAGTTATCTAAATCAAATACCAGTAAGGCATGTGGGACTTTACTGCTAACTAATTTTTGTTGATTGGCTTGAAAATAAGCACGATTCGGCAACCCAGTTAGGGTGTCGGTATTGGCAAGTTTTCTTAATTCTGCTTCTGTTTGCTTGCGCTTGGTTATATCGGAGAAAACACCAACAAAGTGCGATATATTAGCACTTTCGTCACGAATTATATCGATATTAAAGTCAGTTGAATAAATCTCGCCATTGTCACGTTTGCTTTTTATTTCACCGTGCCAACTACCTTTGGTCATTAAATGCTGTTTAACCTTTTGATTAAAGCTATCAGGATATTGTTCAAAATTAAGTAAAGTCCCCTGCATTTGTAACTTATTTTTGCCGGTTATATTTTGAAATGCTTTATTGATATCTACGACAGTAAATTGACGGTCATAAATAACAATCGCGTCTGAAATATTCTCGATACATTTAGCAAAAAGTTTTAAACGCTCATCGGCGCGCTTAATTTGACTAATATCTTTTAAGGTCCCTGTCATTCGGCTGGGTTTGTTTTTTTCATCTCGTTCAACAATTTTTCCACGGTCGAGCACCCAGATCCATTTTTCGTTTTTATCTTTAACACGATAGGTCGCTTCAAAGTGTTTACTACTGTCTTCCATGTGCTGGTTCAAAGCTTCTCGTACTCGTGGGATGTCGTGTTGGTGGATGTTGGTTTCATCTTTGCCGACATTACGTTTGCCATCTTGCGGGAATTCTAAAATTCCCCATATATTTGAGCGAAATATTTTTCCGCTCTTCATGTTCCAATCCCACATTTCATCACCGCTGCCCCAAAGGGATAACTTAAGGCGTTCCTCACTTAACTTTATTTGAAGGTGATAAAGGCGCTTATGGCGTATCTGTTGCAATATGTAGGTGAAGATTAATAGTGCAATAAGGCTATAGAAAAATACGGCGCTAGTTGACAGCCACCATGGAGGCATTATGGTGATATTGAGCGTTTTTATTGCACTTTCTTGTTTGTTTTGTAAATCGTAGGCCTGCACTTCAAAAGTATAATCGCCAGAGTTTAAATTAGTGTAAGTTGCTCTTTGATTATTTTTACCAGAATCTATCCATTTATCTTCTAATCCAATTAAACGGTAACGGTAATTTAGCTGGTTCGGTAACTTTGTATTAGGGGTTATAAATTCAATGCTAAATTGGGACTGTGTGTGCTTCAACATAAGAGTAGTTAAATGATTAGGGGATTTTTCTAAATAAAATTCTTTATCGGTTATATTAGAGTGTAAAGTGCTCGCAACAGGAACCGCTTTGTTCGCTATGAGTATATTAGAAATAGTGGGAGTAGGTGTCAGTTGGCCAATGTGAGAAATCTCTTGAGGAATGAAGGTATGGAAACCATTTATTCCTCCAAAAAAGATTGTATCAGCAGAAGTTCGTAAAGAGCTGTCACTAATATACTCATTGTCACTTAATAGCATATCTTTATTGAAAGATTTTACTATGTTATTTTTAGGATCTACTGAGTTAATGCCGATATTCGTTGAAAGCCAACCTTTACCGGTAGAATCAATTACTATGTCCGCAATGAAATTATTACTAAGACCATTTTTTTCGTTAAACAACAAATTAGTATTATTTTTTTTGTTTATTAATGCTAAACCGTTGAGATGTGAACCTAACCAAATCCATTCATTGGACAATGAAATAGTAGATATATCCCCAAATACGTTACTATTTGATAGTAAATATAAATTATTTGAAAAATCAAGTTTTGATACATTAAAGGTTAATATTTCACCTCTGCTTGTGGAGAGCCATATTGTGTTGTCATTGTCGTATTTTAAGGTAGTAAATAGGCTGCCACTCTCTTGTTCATATATTTCAAATTGATTGGTTTTAGTATCAAAAGATGTCAATTGCATTTCGTTATCAATAAACCAAATTTTATTTTCTATCAAAAATAATTTACTGTATTCGGTATGAGATAAGTTGAGTCCCCATGCCTTATTTTCAATTAATGTTAAAGTCTTAGTATCAAAGTAATAAAGACTTCCTGGTTTATTAGGACTTTTCGCTTCAGCTTGTAACCATAAATTATCTTGATCGTCTATCATTAAGTGAGAAATAGCTGTCTTATTGCCAATTCTCAGATGAACTATTTTTTCATCTGAGTTTGTGTAGCTTAGTTTTCCATTATTTGTTGCAAACCAGATCCTTCCATCTTTAGATTCAGCAAACGCATATACGGCGCTAGGTGTTTCATCATAGCTAAATAAACCATGTCTAATTTTTAACTGTAAACTGTTAAAGGTATTGATGCCATTTCCGACAGTTCCGATCCAAATATTATCCGCACTGTCTTTAAATAATTTTAATATATAGTTATTTGAAATAGCACTTTTATGCTGCACAGTTTGATAAGCATCTATATCTCCAGAGAGCAAGTTGATAATATTTAGCCCATTTAGCGTGCCAAGCCAAACCATCGATTCATCTAATAATGCGATAGACCTCACATTATTAGATAATAATTTATCATCTATATTTTCTGAGTCAGCGGAGTAATGCTTTTTAATTTTGTAATCTTGAGAAACAACATACAAGCCATTATCTGTAGCTAACCAATATTGATTATCGATAGTCTTTAGGTCATAAAGGCTCGTAGCGTTAAGTGATAAATCCCACTTGTTTTCACCAGATAGCGGCACTAAAAATGTCAGTGTACTGTTAGCTAAATATATACCCTTATCAAAAGTACCAAGCCAATAATTACCTTTTTCATCTTGAAAAATAGTTTTAATTTCTTTTAAGGCAGTATCAAATCCACGAATTCGTATCCGAGAGAAATTTTTATTCTCGTTGTCGAATTTATGTAGACCTTCTTTAGTAGATATCAAAATGTCATTTTGTTTATCTTGGTAAATATCCCAAATTTCATTATCTTTTAGAGAGTTACTTTCGTTAGTTTGATTGAGAAAGTTATCAAAATTATCTAATGATTCGTTATATCGGCTTAGTCCTTTATTTGTACCAACCCAGAGTACATTTTTGCTATCGATAAAGATTTTTCTAATAAAGTTATTAGCAATTGATTTATTATCGGTACTGTCGTGACGATAATAAACAAAGTTTTTACCATCGTAACGATTTAAACCGTCTTGTGTAGCTATCCATATAAAGCCATTGTTATCTTGAGTTATATCGTAAACATAGCTCTGTGATAAACCTTCTGCAATTGAGATGCGTTCAAACTTCAGTGGGGGGTTATTAATATTATTTTCTGACGCTAGACTTTTGCCATAAGGGTATAGGAGAGTTACTAGAGCCAAGACAGCAAGCGTTAGATAAAATTGAGAAATTAATTTTTTTTTGAAAAAAAGCAAAAGCACTAATACAACCCTTTTAGTTAAACCTATACCTTAATGATTTAGCTTATTTAGGTATGCTATATATTCTATTATGTCTGGATATTACGCCCTATTACAATAGATGTGGGGAACTAAGTCAATCTTTGCTGTTATTGTGTCGGTATTGTGTCGGTATTGTGTGGTGACATTCTGATTCTTAATATATTTTCTTGTTTGTATCGGCTAACTTAATATTTTCTTTGACATTTTTTTAATAGAAATTCGATATTGTCATTAATGGTTACATTCTTGGTTATTTTATCTAACTGTATTTTGTTTTCATAACTTAATAACGACAAGCGATCTTTTATCTCTGTGCCATTAAAATATTGTTGGAGAAAGTTAGCTACATTATCTATTGAGATAGTTTTAATCATTAAAATGAGTTTTTGCTTTTGGTCAAAAGAGGCTTCTTTATTACAAATAGCGGCCCAATAACGCTGACTTTTAATTCTCAAGTTTGTATCTTTTTCTTGTAACTGACTTGCTAGGCCAAATCGTAAATGCTGCCAGTGCTCATCAGGCAAGTTTGTAATGTAATGATTTGTTCGAGCGATAAAGTCATTCATGGCTTCTGTTAATGTTACTGAGTCGGTGTGCGGCGATTGAATATAAAAAGCAATGCCAGGGTAGCAATTAATCGGTATAAAACCGACACCAACCAAATAGCCATATTGTTTTTCTGTGCGCATTTCTTGGAAGAAAATAGGTGATAATAATTGATTAGTTAACATGGTTAACGCTATTGTGCGCAAATCTTTATTTGGCATGGGGTAGTAGAGTAAAGCGGCGTGATCATGCTCTGGTAACTCCACCGGTAGTGTCAATGGGCCGACGCCTTGAAGATCTATACATGGAATGTCAACTTGGTTATTTTGAGATAACTTGCCATCAAAAACTTGTTTAACCTTGATAATAATATGGTCAGCAGATTGTCTGGACCAATTGCCATGAATGAGTAAATTGACCGCGGTTTTTTCAAAGATATGGGCTACAAAATTTGTAAACGTTTGAAACGATATTTCCCCTAGGGCATTAATTAAACTTTGGTTACTGGGGCTTTTGGGTTGCATTGTGGCGCTTAGCTTGGCAAATAACTGTGAAATTGATTTACTGTTTTCTGCGTTTTTCCAGTGACTGAGCAGTTCTTGCTTAAATAATTCGAATTTATTAGGGCAAAATTTTCCTTGCATTAAACTTGCTAACAATAGCGGCAATAATTTTTCTTGTTTTGTACTAATGCCTGATAATTTTAGCGTTAGCCCACTCTGATGAGAATATAGGTGATAGTGAATGCCCGCTAATTCCGCGTTATAATGTTCCTCAATAACAGCGTCGCTGTAAAGGTCAATAAATAAACGTGTCATTGCTATCGTGCTAGCACTTTCTATTACTGCTGGAGAGTCTATAGAGAGATAGATATAGCCTTTAGGGGTATTAAAACTAGTGTCATGTTTAAACCAAACATTTAAACCATTTTGCTGACAAATATTTGTGGGCGGTGTCAGCGGGCTATTTTCTGTATCATCATTTTTGATCAGCTCAGGCCAGGACACTATATAAGGGTTTTTGCTGGGTAAAAAAAGCTCGTTTATGTTGGGGGCATTTTGCCACTGCTCAATTTCCTCGGGTTTAATATCGTTGACCGAGTAGGGAACTTGATACCATTTACTGGTGTTGATATGGGGCTGTTGAGGGATATTTTTATCGATAGAAATAATGCGAATATTAGTCGCAACCATTAAGCCAAGTAAGGTATTTAGTGTTGCTTGATTTTGACCTTCCATAACGTAATCACCGAAAATGTAATCTTGTTCTGGATAATGTTGCATATTGATCACAAGTTGGCTGACAGAGTTCAGAGGTGATAGTTTTTCCTGGTAAGAAAATGATAACTCAGCTAAGGCTTTTTTCTCTTGATAATATTGTTGATTAATTGGCGCTTTTTTAAGTAAATTTAGATATGAAAATACGATACTGACAATGGTAGTGATGTGCTTTTTACCTAATTCAGAAAGTGAGATGCTAATATTGAAATCTTTAAAATTAGAGCCATTTATGCCTGAGCCAGCCGTTAAAGCCAGCGCCCATTGTCTACTTTTTAACAATGACAAAATGCTACCCGGACCTTCATGACCAATTAAGTAGGCCAGAATAGCTTCAGGCTTTTGACGATAAAATTGATCAATACTTGGCATGGCAAAGCTAATGATCAGTTGTTGATCGTTTTTAACTGGCTGCACTGTGATCAATTTTTGTTGATGCTGGGCCAAGTAAAGGGGCTCACTAATTTTTGTTTTAGCAATGCCATTAGTCTTAATCTTGGAAAAGTGTTCATTGGCTAAATTTTCTAATTCGTTGAGGGTTTGTGGACCTTCTAATACTAAGGTCATAAAATGCGCTTGATAATGCTTTTGAAAAAACGCACACAACTCATCGCGTAAATTGTAACCGCTTTTATCTGCTAAGGTCTTACTGCTACCGACAGAAAACTTTGCAAAAGGGTGAGCTTGATTAATCGTTTCTTTGTGAACGTCGTAAAGGCGTCGAATATCGTCTTTAAGCTTGAGTTTGAATTCGGCGTCAATGTTCTTACGTTCTTTGTGAACAAATTCTTCAGATAATAACGGCATAGTAAAAAACTCGCCAAAACGTGTTATTGCCGCACTAAAATGTTGATAACCTATATCAAAGAAAAAACAGGTATGCTCTGTTGCTGTCCAAGCGTTATTACTGCCACCATGTTGATTAATAAATTTCTGATATTCACTGCCATCAGGAAAGTTTTTGGTGCCAAGAAATAGCATGTGCTCAAGAAAATGAGCAAGTCCCTGTCGATGATGAGGATCATCAAAATGTCCCACGTTAACGGCTAAAGCAGCAGCAGATTTATTTGATTCAGGGTTATGGATCAACAAAGCTCTTAAGCCATTGCCTAAAACAATGGTTTGATAGTGTTTAGCGTCATTTGGGCTTTGTTTCACAGTTACTCCCGCACAATTTATGCTGTAGCTCGGCATCGCTATGCTCTATTGATAACCTTTCTAAATTACCTTAAGGAATAAGGTGAGTCCATTTTATTCTTATTAGATGTTATAAAAAGCTAAACAATTCGTTTACTATAGCCAAATTATTGAGAATTACGGCTAAACCACTTGAATATATAAGATTCATGTTGTTTGGACATACAATCAACTATATTGAAAATTGTGTTGGAATTAAGGTGTTTATGCAAATTTTTGTTATGCGTCACGGACAAGCTAAAATGGTTGCACCGTCTGATGCACTCAGACCGTTAACTGAAAACGGCGTCAAAGAAGCTACAATAATGGGGCAATGGTTATTGGAAAACAGTCTGACATTTGATTGTGTTTTTGTTAGCCCATATTTACGTGCGCAACAAACGGCAGATGCGGTGATTAGCCAGTTAGGAAATGTAGGTAAAAGGCAAACCTTAAGTATTATTACGCCAGAAGATAGTGCTAAAGATGTTCATGATTATCTTGATGCCGTTTGTGCTGTTGAGCAGTACCAGAAAATATTATTAGTGTCACATATGCCTTTGATAAGCTATTTGGTCGCCGAATTAAGTATTGATAACACTATGCCTATATTTCAAACGGGCTCCGTAGCGCAAATTGACTATGATGCCAACAAAATGCAAGGTGAGCTTATTAGGTTAATCTCACCTAATGAAATTGTCAGTTAACAAAGTTTTTAGTTAATGAACTTTGGTGCTAGGTTGCCATGATTTTTTTGAGACTCTGGCTCGTTAAGTGTTGGCATTAATCAGTACTAAACTTGTCTTTTAATTCGACTAAAACCAGTATGGCGCCATTGCCACCCCATTCCAATGGCGCTTGATGAAAGGCCATCACATCAGGGTGCTGTACTAACCAGTGCGGCACTTTATTTTTCAATATGCGGCCACCTAAACCATGAACAATACAAACACATTGTGCATGCTCTTTTTCGCAAGCAGCAAGTAATGCGGCAATTTCACGCTTTGACTCGTGTTGATCAAGACCGTGTAAGTCTAAAATTAAGTCAGGGGCGTATTGACCACGGCGTAAATTTTTAGCTTCAAAACTATCAACACCATCACGAACGTACTTTAGAGGACCATTAAGATTCAGCGCAGGTTCAAATTCATCAGAGAAATGAAACTCAGCTAAGGCTTTTTTATCTTTTTGTTTTGCTAAAGTCGTTTTCTGCTTGCTGGTTCTTTTTGCCGGGTGTATTCTGTCCTGTACCATAGGTTTTACCTTACCTATGGTATCTTTAAATAAATTTATTTCTTCCACATTAAGTGCGTCTTTAGATTTCATTTGCGAAGTTTAAAACATCGACGAACAATAACAAGTGAAAGTATAATAATAAAAACAACTGTTATGATAATAAAACCTGAGGAAAGCGTGGGAATAATAAATTTTGTAGAGGTAAGTGAACAATTACATACCGTTAATGATTATGTGCGTTTTGGTGCGAGTCAGTTTAATCAGGCTGAGTTGTATTTTGGCCATGGTACAAACAATGCTTGGCATGAAGCGCTTATTTTGGTGATGCATCAATTGGCTTTACCGCAAGAAATATCTAATGATCTTATGCAATGTCGTTTGGTATCCCAAGAGCGAATAGCGATTTTACACTTGTTTGAGCGGAGAATGGTTGAAGGCCTACCTGCAGCATATCTAACTAATCAAGCAATGTTTTGTGGCTTGCCCTTTTATGTTGATGAGCGTGTGCTAGTGCCACGCTCGCCAATAGGTGAGCTAATTGATAATAAATTTGCCGGTTTAATTGATCATGCGCCAAAGCAAATTTTAGATTTATGTACCGGTAGTGGTTGTATTGCTATTGCCTGCGCTGTTGCGTTTCCTGAGGCAGAAGTTGATGCCGCGGATCTTTCTATTGATGCACTTAATGTGGCGCAAATCAATATTGAAGGTCATGGTTTATCAGCACAGGTTATACCAATTGAATCTGACGTTTTTTCTGGGGTTGTAGGACAACGTTATGATTTAATAGTGACAAACCCCCCTTATGTTGATCAAGAAGATGTCGATGCATTGCCGCAAGAGTATCTACATGAGCCAGTAATGGGCTTAGGCAGTGGTTTTGACGGCTTAGATATCGTACGACAAATTTTGGCGCAAGCCGCGAGTCATCTGCATGATAATGGCGTATTGATTTGTGAAGTGGGTAATTCACAAATTCATTTAAGTGCTGCTTTCCCCAATGTGCCATTTCAATGGTTGGCGTTTGAACGCGGTGGCCATGGCGTGTTTCGTTTAACTAAAGCACAACTAGAAAATCATCAGCAAGATTTTCAGGCAATAAATAATTAATACCCAACAAGCTGCCTAGAGTAGTTTATTGGGTACTCTGATACCAATTCATTAAGGTATTTGGTATATCATCATTTTTTACGGGTAAGATTCATTATGTCAGGTAATACTTTTGGTAAGTTATTTACAGTTACTTCATTTGGTGAAAGCCACGGGTTAGGCTTAGGGGCCATTATTGATGGCTGCCCTCCAGGCTTAGAACTTAGCGAAGCTGATTTACAGCATGATCTTGATCGACGCCGGCCGGGTACATCGCGTTTTACCACCGCGCGTCGAGAAGCCGACGAAGTCAAAATAATGTCAGGTGTTTTTGAAGGTAAAACTACGGGCACACCTATTGGTTTATTAATTGAGAATACCGACCAACGTTCGCAAGATTACGGTGATATTGCCAAGACATTTCGTCCTGGACATGCGGATTATACTTACTGGCAAAAGTATGGCATTCGTGATTACCGCGGTGGCGGTCGCTCTTCGGCGCGTGAAACTGCGATGCGTGTGGCAGCGGGTGCAGTAGCAAAAAAATATTTAAAACAGAAATTTGGTATGACTATTCAAGCTTGTGTCACCCAGATTGGTGACGTATGTGCCGAAAATATTGATTGGAATATTGTTGAAGAAAATCCGTTTTTCTTCCCAGATGCGAATAAACTTGAACAACTAGATGAATTATTACGTGGTATTATGCGTAAAAAAGACTCTATCGGCGCTAAATTGATGGTAGTAGCGAATAATGTGCCCGTGGGTTTAGGTGAACCTATTTTTGATCGTTTAGATGCGGATATTGCCCATGCCCTAATGGGCATTAATGCCGTGAAAGCAGTAGAAGTGGGCGACGGCTTTGCTGTTGTTAATCAAAAAGGCTCTGAGCACAGAGACGAGTTAACCCCTGAAGGTTTTGCGTCAAATCATGCTGGTGGTGTTTTAGGTGGTATAGCCTCAGGCCAACCTATTGTTGCGTCGATTGCATTAAAGCCAACCTCTAGTATCGGTGTGAGTGGCAAAACAGTTGATCTTACCGGTAAGTCTGCTGACATTGTGACCAAAGGCCGTCATGATCCTTGTGTAGGCATTCGCGCAGTACCGATTGCTGAAGCTATGTTAGCTTTGACCTTGATGGATCATTATTTGAGACATCGTGCACAAAATATGGATGTGCTTTGTCAAACGCCAGATATTGAACGTTAAGTTTGTGGGTAAATCCCCAAGTGATGGTAGCCTAACCTAATGGCTTCAAAACAATTCATGCGTTTATCGACAAATTATTTTTGGTATTTTGGTCTCTTAGGTTTAATCGTACCTTTTTTAGCGGTATTCCTCGATGCTAGAGGTTTTACTTCGCTAGAAATTGGTGAGATATTAGCGGTGATCACCGCAACAAAAATAGTAGCGCCGTCATTATGGGCGCAGCTCGCTGACAAGTCAGGTCAACAACTAAGAATAGTGAAAGTAGGTGCACTACTGTCGTTGTTTTGTTTTAGTTTGATTATTTGGACATTCAGTTACTGGCCATTAATGTTTAGTTTGGCCATGTTTAGCCTCTTTATTACCTCAATATTACCGCAAATTGAAGTGATGACCCTGAACTCTATTCGTAAAAGTGCGAAAATATATGCCCGTATTCGTTTATGGGGCAGTATCGGTTTTGTCATTGTTGCTATGCTCAGTGGTGAACTTATTGAGCGTTATTCTGCTGAAGCCTTTAGTTATATTGGTATTGTTATATTAGCAGGGCTTTTTATATCGACACTGCTCAATAAGCAACCTCGAATAGCCAAAAAAATCTTTGTTGATAATGCCTCTATTAAAGCCAAAGTGTTCAATCGTAACTTTTTGTTATTCTTTTTTGCGGGCTTAATGTTGCAAATGAGCTTTGGGCCTTATTATGTTTTTTTTGCTTTATACCTTAAAAATTTAGCTTACTCAGGCTTTTTAATTGGTATTTTTATCGCTATTGGTGTGGTTGCTGAAATTGGGGTTTTTGTTTTTGCCGCTATTTTCTTTAAGAGTTTCTCGCTAAAAACTTTAATTAGCATGAGCATATTATTGACGGCATTTCGCTGGTTCATTGTGGGACATTTTGCAAATAGCGATATGGCATTGGCATTTTCCCAACTGATCCACGCGCTAAGTTTTGGTTTATACCATAGTGCCAGCATTAGCTTTATTCAACAGCACTTTAATGCGAACCAACAAAGCCGAGGGCAGGCGATTTATATTGGGGGTGTTTATGGTGTTGGAGGTGCGATTGGTGCTTATGTAGCTGGTCTATTATGGCAAGAGGGTATTGGTGCTATGATAACCTTTGATTTTGCGGCGATTACCGCCCTAATTGGCGGGATTTTAGCGCTATTTTTGCGTAATAAACCTATTAAGCGAAAAGTTAGCCTGCCTTAGAGTGATCGATTATTTATTTCAATGACTATAAGTTAACCGTGTTCACTTTACTCGTAACAAAAAAGCTAGCCATTTTATTGGCTAGCTTTTTTTATTTTGCCTAGTTAAGTTAATTAACTAGGCAGCATATACTTAGGTGGTAGGTACTATTTTACTTCTTCACCAGCGGCTTGTTTATCAGCATGGTAGCTAGAACGTACGAGTGGACCACATGCTGCGTGATCAAAGCCCATTTTATCTGCTTCACGTTTAAACATAGCAAAGTCATCTGGGTGAACGTAACGCTCGACCGGTAAATGATGTTTACTTGGTTGTAAGTATTGACCAATAGTTAGCATGGTAACGCCATGAGCACGTAAATCCCGCATCACTTGAAGAATCTCTTCATTAGTTTCACCTAAGCCGACCATTAAACCAGATTTAGTCGGGACACTTGGGTTTGCCTCACCAAATTTTTTCAATAGATCTAATGACCATTGGTAGTTAGCGCCTGGGCGAGCTTTGGTATATAAACGCGGTGCGGTTTCTAGGTTGTGATTGAAGGTACCCGGTGGATGGGTATTTAAAATTTCTAAAGCACGATCCATGCGGCCACGAAAATCTGGGACTAAAATTTCTACTTTAGTATGTGGTGAATGCTCGGCAATTTCGGTAATACAATCAACAAATTGTTGTGCGCCGCCATCACGAAGGTCATCGCGGTCAACAGAAGTGATCACTACGTATTTTAGCTTCATGTCTTTTAGCGTTAAGGCTAACTTGCGCGGCTCTTCTTTGTTTACCGCCATTGGGCGGCCATGGCCAACATCACAAAATGGACAACGACGGGTACAAATATCACCCAAAATCATAAAGGTTGCTGTACCGTTATTAAAACATTCTGATAAATTTGGGCATGACGCTTCTTCACAAACAGAATGTAAATTATGTTTACGCAGTGCTGCTTTTATACCATCAATACGCTCTGAACTTTTTGGCAGTTTAATGCGTAACCAACTAGGTTTTCTTAGCATGGTTTCGCGCTCAGAAGTCATAACCTTAATAGGAATATGCGCCATTTTTTCGGCATCGCGTAGTTTAGTACCTGGAGTAATTTGTGATGATTTAGTGGTCATGTATTGTTTCCAATCCCGTTTGATAAGATAAATGCTGGGTGTTTAATAACTCACTTAGGTGTTTAACCAATGAGTCACCCGCTTGATCTACTGTGGCAGGGCCTTGTAAATCGATTGTTTGTATCATTTCTAAGCCTTGGTAACCGCAGGGGTTAATGCGTAGAAATGGTGATAGGTCCATATTAACATTTAATGCCAAACCATGAAATGAGCAGCCTTTACGTACTCTAAGGCCTAAAGAGGCAATTTTTTTATCTTCAACATAAACACCTGGTGCGTCAGGCTTTGCTTTTGCCGTAATGCCAAAGTCTGCCATTGAGGCTACTATGCCATCTTCAATTAGCGTCACCAGTGTTCTTATACCCATTTTTCTTCGACGTAGATTGATCATAAAGTAGATCACTTGTTGGCCAGGGCCGTGATAGGTGACTTGCCCGCCACGATCAACTTTTACTACTGGAATATCTCCAGGCATAAGTAGGTGTTCATCTTTACCTGCTTGTCCTTGAGTAAATATTGGCGGATGCTCTGCCAGCCAAAGTTCATCAGCAGTATTTTCGTCTCGATTATCGGTGAAATTTTGCATGGCATGCCAAACATCGACATAGTCGAGGTTATTCAGTTGCCGAATAATCAATGTGTTTTTCAAAATACATCTCTATAGGTTTTATTACGAGTATTATAGCTAAATAATAATGGGAATACACCGGATAAGAAGTAGGGTCAAAGCACGTAACGTACTTGCTCAATGGCGTTCAAGGTTTTATATATTGTTTCAATATGTTCTTTACTGGTAACCGTAACAACCACTGAAATTGAATGATAATTTCCTTTCGAGCTTAGTTTTACCTTTGGCGCATAATCACCAGGCGTGTGTTTTTGCAACTCACCAACAACTAGGTCTGGCAACTCGTCACACGCGATACCCATGACTTTAAAGTTTAGTACGGTGGGGAAATCTAATAATTCATCAAATTTAGTATTCATTTTTTTCTCTTAATCGGTAAAAAACCCATATGCTGTAGGTGGTTTAATCATGGCTAGCATATTCGAGTTAGTGGTAAATAAACCAATCCATGTGGTAATAATTTAAGCGGCTGAATGTGCCAATTGGCGATATTTTAACATTATTTGTTACGAATGTGACCAGTCGAGGCGAGTTATTGGATATAAATGAGGGGGAGATTAACTAATATCAATGTTTGCTGGTGGTTTTATTTTCTAATATCACTGAATTAAAACAGAAAACTTAGCCTAGGCTAAGTTTTCTGTGCAGTTTGGTATAACCAATAAAACAGTGATTAAAACTAGTTAATAAATTGCAGCTTTACATAGTCCATCAATTTATTAAACAGGCTACCTTCTTTAACTTCTTGTAGCGTTACTAATGGGTATTGGGCAATATCTTCACCGTCGAGTTGTAAAAACAATTTGCCTACTACTTCACCTTTTTGCAGTGGCGCTGTGAGTTGCTTGTCTAACTCAAAATTTGCTTGTAAGTTTTTACGTTGACCACGAGGAATGGTAATTGGGGTATTAACCATAATACCTAAGTCAACTTCTTTGCGATCGCCCATCCAAACTCTATCACTAACAAACTTTTCACCGGCTTTATAGGGTGTGTATGTTTCGTAAAAACGAAAACCATAGTTCAGTAGTTTTTTACTCTCTACTTTACGAGCGCGTTCGCTGTCTGCACCCATAACGACACTTATTAAGCGCATATCGCCTTTAGTAGCGGATGTGACTAAACTATAACCTGCTTGTGAGGTATGGCCAGTTTTTAAACCATCAACATTCATACTTTTATCCCACAATAAACTATTGCGGTTATATTGTTTAATGTTGTTATAAGTAAAAGATTTTTGGCTATACAACTTGTACTCATCGGGTACATCGCGAATAAGGGCAATGGCCAGTGTTGCCATATCTCGCGCTGTGGTTTTGTGTTCTTTGCTGTCTAAGCCATGACTGTTTTCAAAAAAGCTGCTATACATGCCTAATTGTTCAGCGTGGGCATTCATTAATTGAGCAAATGCACCTTCACTACCGGCAATATGTTCAGCCATAGCCACACAGGCGTCATTTCCTGATGCCACGATAATACCTTGGTTTAACAAGGCTACTGATACTTCTGTACCCACTTCAATAAACATTTTTGATGACTCAGGGAAGTTTTTTGCCCAAGCTTTTTCGCTAATTCTAACGGAGTCATCATTGTTGATATTACCATTATCTAGCTCTTTACCTATGATGTAACTGGTCATCATTTTGGTCAAGCTTGCTGGAGCAAGTAAAATATCGGCATTACTTTCTGCAATAACCTTACCTGTGGCATAATCTATTAAAATATGGCCTTTAGCATTTACTTCTGGAACGGGTGGGATAATGGTTTGTGCATGAGAAAGGGAGCAAACACTTAATAATACAGAGCCTAAAACAGTTAATAACTTTATTGGTTTTTTAGGTACTCGAGTAACTTTGATTTGGGGCATAATTGTCCTACAGCGCTATCATTTAATGGAAATTATAAAAATTTTATGCAGTATAACATTTTTCTTTTTTAATTCTAATCTGCAAAACTCATCAATTTTTTACCTTTGATGAGTTTTGCAGATTATTTATACACGTTAAATCGCAGTAATACGACCTGTTCGTTAAACATCTTCGCTAAAAAATAAAGGCTAACGTCAAGGCTTAACATTTTACTCGTGATTAAAAGTTTTAAAAGTTACTGGCGAATAAAAGCTTTAGGGTAACCATCTGCTTTAATTGCTGATAATAATCTGGCTAATTCATCACTGCGCTCTATCGGACCTACAAGAACACGAAAAATTCCATTTATTTGTTCTAATAGGGTATTTATTTGATGTTGTTTAATTAATCCCTTGGCAAATTTGGTCGCTTGAGTATGACTTCTACTAGCAAATACCTGAATATATTGTGCTTTAGGTGTAACGTTTAATGGTGATGGTAACGCTGTTTTAAGCTCAATGTTTTTCGTTACTATTGTTTTAGTTGCGACTAAAAGCGTTGTTTTTGGCAAAGGCGTGATTGTTGTTGCGCTATCTGTTGGGCGTTGATTGCTTGCCTGAAGTTGGGCTAAACCATTAAGAGTAAAATCAGTGATTGCTGTAATAGTAACATTGGCAGTGCCTGTTTTTAACATATCGAGCTTATAGGCGGCACTGTATGACAAATCAATAATACGGCTTTGATGAAAAGGACCTCGGTCATTAACTCGAACTATAACAGATAGCCCATTACTATTATTAACAACCCTTAAATAGCTAGGTAAAGGTAAGTTCTTATGAGCTGCACTCATGGCATACATATCGTAAATTTCGCCATTCGAGGTTAAGTGACCATGAAACTTTCGACCATACCAAGAGGCCGTTCCGGCTTGGCTAAAATTTTCTGCACTCTTTAATACTCGATAGTCTTTACCGCGTACATGATAATTTTTATTACCACCCAGGCTAAAGGCTTCAGCTCGCGGCGTAGCATCATGAAGTTCGCTAGTGGTAGGTAAGCGGCTTGGTGTACTGTCATTTTTTTGTTGGTAGCGACCATAGTTAGTGCTACAAGCCGAGATAAGTATGATCAGTACACATAGGCATATATGGTGGTTGATGTTTAGTTTCGCCATAAATATCAGTAGACTCTATTATTATTTACATCAATTGTTTATTAAGTGATTTTTTTCATGGGCTATTATTCATATGCCATTATTTTTGCTAGATGTTAAATTTTCTATGGGTGCTTATTGCCATAAGCATGCCAAATCCTGCCATTAATGTCACCATTGATGTTCCACCGTAGCTAATTAATGGTAGGGGTACACCAACCACAGGCAATATACCAGAGACCATGCCGATATTAACAAAGATATAAACAAAAAATGTTAGTGTTAAGCTGCCAGCCAAAAGCTTAGTAAAGGCATGTTGGGCATTGACCGCAATCCATAAGCCGCGCATAACAATTGCCAGATATACTGTTAACAATAAGCCGACACCAATTAAGCCAAATTCTTCACTAAATACTGCAAAAATAAAGTCAGTATGGCGCTCAGGTAAAAACTCTAGTTGTGATTGAGTACCCTGTAACCAGCCTTTACCGTTTATACCACCAGAGCCGATGGCAATTTTAGATTGAATAATATGATAGCCTGAGCCGAGTGGATCTTGTTCAGGATTTAAAAATGTTAGCACCCGTTGTTTTTGATAAGGCTTCATCAAAAACATCCACAAAATTGGTGCAAATGCAGACGCTAAACCAACACAGGCACCGATAAGTTTCCAACTGGCACCAGCAAGAAATATAACAAATATTCCTGAGCTTGCGATCAGTAAAGACGTGCCTAAATCAGGTTGTTTAGCAATGAGCAGCGTGGGTATTAAGACTAAAATAAAAGCAATGATTATTTTGGATATTTTGATCGGTAAATCGTATTGACTAACATACCAAGCGATCATAATAGGCATGATAAGCTTCATAATCTCAGAGGGTTGAAATTTAGTAAAACCCAGGTCCAACCAACGTTGAGCACCTTTGCCAGTATGACCGAATAGTAGCACGGCACTTAATAACATTAAGCCAATAATGAATACAGGCACCGCCCATCTTCGATAAGACAAGGGTGGGATTTGCGCAACAATAAACATCACAAATAGTGCTAAGCCAACACGCTTTGCATGTCTTATTAGCACGGCAGATTCTTGCCCACCTGCGCTATAAACGACAAATAATCCCAGTGTTAGTAAGATTAAAATCCCGATTAATAATGGCAGGTCAATATGTAAACCCTGCCATAAAGTGCGCTGTTGGTGTTGATCATGTCCGGTATTACGCACTAGGGATTACCTGCTGTATTTTTTATTTTTTGATGAAAATCATTGCTATGATGTGGATGCTTGCGCGGGTCTTTACTGATGATTTCGCGATCACCAAAATACTGATCCATAATCTGGCGTGCAACCGGTCCGGCATTTGTACCACCACCACCTTCAGCAACATTCTCTATTGCAACCGCAATCACTATTTCAGGGTTTTCGTACGGGGCAAAGGCAATGAACATGGCATTGTCACGTTTACTTTCTTTAACTTGACTCGCATCGTATTCTTCACCTTGTTCGATGTTAGCGGTTTGTGCTGAACCCGTTTTACCTGCAGCGTCGTATTTACTGCCTTTAAATGCGGCATAGCCGGTCGCGCCAAATTTTTGCACGGTATTATGTAAACCGTCTAAAACCAGATCCCAACTGTGTTGGTCTTTTAATATGATAGGCTGTTTTTCATCAACAACATATTCAGTGACAATGGTTTGCCCTGTGCTAAAATCTTTGTCGTTAACAAGCACTTCAGTAGTTGCTTTTAATAAGTGTGGTACCTTAATCTGACCCCTGTTGACTAGGATAGATAGGGCTTGTGACAATTGCAGTGGCGTGACTGACCAGTAACTTTGACCAATACCTACCGATAGGGTTTCACCTGTATACCAAGGTTTATTATAACGGGCTCTTTTCCATTCGATACTGGGCATAATTGCACGACTTTCTTCGTGCAGGTCAATACCGGTATATTCACCGAAGCCGAATTTTCTCATCATTTGACTAATACGGGTAATACCCAGTTTATAGGCCAAATCGTAGTAATAAACATTACAAGACTGCTCTAACGATTTAGTTAAATCGACCTTGCCATGGCCCCATTTTTTCCAGTCACGTCGCTTAGTTTCTATACCGGGGAGTTGATAAAATCCGGGATCATAAATTTCTGTTTCTTGAGTAATTACCCCGGCGTCTAAACCCGTAATGGCTAATAATGGTTTAATCGTTGAAGCGGGTGGGTAACCTTGTAATGTTCTGTTAAGTAAGGGCTTGTTGCTCTGTGGAGCTAAAAGTTTTTTATATTTCTTGCTGCTAATGCCATGCACAAACAAGTTGCCATCAAAACTTGGATTTGAATACATAGCAAGCACGCCACCGTCTCTGGGGTCAATGGCGACAATCGCACCACGTTTACCCAAAAGCGCCCGTTTTGCGATCATTTGTAGCTCAATGTCCAAGGTTAAGGTCAGGTCTTTACCGGGAATGGGTGGGGTAAAGTCTAACGTACGAATGATCCGACCTTGGTTGTTAATTTCTACTTCTTGGTGGCCAATAGTGCCGTGTAAAATATCTTGGTAATAGCGCTCTAATCCGCGTTTACCAATATTGCGCGTAGCGGCATAGTTTTCAGCTAAGCCTTGCTGTTCTAGCGCAAGTGAGTCTCTACCATTAATACGTGCGACATAGCCCAATGAGTGTGTGGTTAATTCAGCGAAAGGGTAATAGCGCTTTAGACGTGCATCAATAAAAAAACCAGAAAATTTATGCTGATTGACCGAAAATAAGGCAACCTGTTGCTCGCTTAATCGTGAATAAAGCTCTATCGGTTTAAAACGACGTTTGCTCTTCATTGCTTGAAGTAGTTTTTCTTGTTTTTCTTGGCTTATATCTAACAGTTGGCTAACTTCTGACAAGCGCTGTTTAATGTCATTTACTTGCTCGGGGATCACTTCTAAGCTGTAAACGGGGGTATTGTCAGCCAGTAACACACCGTTTCTATCATAGATTAAGCCTCGATTGGGCGCGACAGGTAACAGTTTAATACGATTAGAGTTTGAGCGTGTTTGGTATTTTTGATATGAGCTAACTTGAAGATTATAAACATTACTAAATAACATTAATGAAAGTATGATGATACCCGCAAAGGTGATGAAGGTACGGCGTGCAAATAAATTGGCTTCAGCGCTATGATTTCTAATAACAACACGTTTTTTGGCTGCCATTATTTATTCTCTGTGATAAGGGTGATTATTATTGATTGACCAAGCACGATAGAGGCTTTCAGCCACAACAATTCGCACCATAGGGTGTGGTAAGGTCAGTGGTGACAATGACCACTTTTGCTCAGATGCCTGAATGCAAGCAGGTGCTAAGCCTTCTGGTCCACCAACTAAGAGCGCAACATCTCGGCTATCTATATGCCAACGTTCCAGTTGTTTGGCAAGATCAGGGGTGGTCCAAGGCTTGCCTTCTACTTCTAACGTAACAATGCGATTACCTTTTGGAATAGCCGCTAACATTAGCTCACCTTCTTTTTCAAGAATGCGGGCAATGTCTGCATTTTTACCGCGTTTCCCTGGTGAAATCTCCACTAGATGGAAACTCATATCACGAGGAAATCTACGGCAATATTCGCTAAACCCTTGGCTAACCCAAGCGGGCATTTTATTACCAACGGCATATAAGGTAATGCGCATTGTTGTTTAGGCTACTGCCATAGTTGTTCTAGTTGATAACGCTCACGAGTTTCATCAGTCATCACATGCACAACAACATCACCTAAGTCGACTAAAGACCATTCACCAACATCATTTCCTTCAACACCTAAGGCTTCAATACCAGCGGCACGGCATTCAATAGTGAGTGATTGTGCAATGGAAATAACGTGGCGTTTTGAGTTACCAGAGCAAACTAACATGTAGTCAGTGAAACTCGATTTTGTAGCTACTTCTAGTGTAACGATATCGCGGCCTTTCATATCTTCGATTTTTTCGGTAACAAAAGTAATTAGGTCTGAACTTTGCAAAGTGGGATCTCTATAATTAACAACAATAATCGGCGATAATAGCATTATTTTGTTTGTCAGTTAACCATCTAATGTAGTAAATAGCGGTTTTTTTGCACAACAATGGATTTATTTCACTTAACTTCTCCCCAAGTGATACAAAATGAGTGATTTGGCTGCAGTTATTGAAAAATAATGGCGTTATCGATAGAGCTTATGTTGCTCTATATAATCATATACGCATTGAGGTAGGTATTGGCTGACGTCTGAGCCGGTTTTAATTTTTGCTCTTATTGTGGTTGAGGAAATATCCACAGGGGTGCTTTCATGGATAAGTATTTGTCCAGTTTTCTGGCGCTGTAATTGCGCAAGATTATAAATTAAACGAGACTTTAGTGCTGGTTCAAGTGCTTCTTCCAACGTTAGGTGCGGGTAACCTGGGCGAATATTAACCACTAAGTTACATAAGGTGAGAATGTCTTGCCAGCTGCGCCATTGGGTAAATGATAAGAGCGAGTCCATACCCATAATAAAATATAAACTTGCATTAGGCTGCTCAGTTTTTATTTGCTGTAAGGTATCGACGGTATATGAAGGGCTTTGACGCTTGAGTTCACGATGGTCAAGGGTAAATAGTGCGCTTTTATCACAGACTAAAGCCACCATTTTAGTACGCTGTTTCGCATTGGCATGAGTGTCAGCTTTATGTGGTGGTATATGGGCAGGAATTAAATGTAATTGTTTTGCGCCTAACCAATGCGCGGTTTCTTGGGCAGGTAAGATGTGACCGAGATGAATAGGGTCGAAGGTACCGCCAAGTAACGCGATAAGCGTTGGCGTTTTTTGGTTAGTTATACTCATAATCTAAACTGAAGTGTTGACTGATGTTATCGTGAAATAAGCTGATGAAAACATCACTGAGCAAAATAAAAGCGTTAAAGTCGCTACTGGTTTTACTGAGTAAATCTACTTGCGCTAACCTTGCTAATGCTTGCTCGGCATTGCTTAAGCTTATATTGTTTAGCGCATGCTGATATAGTGGTTTTTTCTTCTCCCAAATACGGTATTGCTGAAAAATGTCGTTAATACGGCTGCCTTGTTCTATTTGTTCTAACATGGCATAAAGCTGACTAATTTCTTTGTGAACCACCCAAATTAATTGACCAAATGCGCTACCGTCATGCTGCATTTGATCTAAGATAGTTAAGCACTTTTTAAGATCGCCAATAAGCAAAGTGTCGATCAGTTGAAAAGGACTAAATCGCGCTTGTTTAATTAAAAGTTGTTCTGCTTCTTCAACACTCACGGGTTGCTGTGAGAATAATATCGACAGTTTCTGCAACTCTTGAGCTAATGCCGGTAAATTACCTTCAAATAATTCAGTCATTAAATTAATAACATCGTCAGGTAAAGTTAATTGCAACTGCCGAGCTTGATTGCTGAGCCATTGTTTTAATTGTTTACCTTCGATATCGTATAAAGGAACAAAGCAACCAGCAGCTTCTAACGCTTTGAACCACTTGCGCTTTTGCGTGGCAGCGTCAAGTTTAGGGCCATGAAAGATGAGTTGAATATCTTGATGTAAAAGGGTGAGTAATTGCGCTACACCTTTCGCACCATTATCGCCAATTTTACCCGTGGTAAACTCTACTTCTATAATGCGTAATGATGAAAACAAACTCATTGACTGATATTCTTGAAACAGCTCATCCCAATTAAATTTATCGTCAATGCTATAACGAATGACTTCGTCAAAACCTTGTTTTTTAGCACTGTTTTTAATTTTCTCTAAGGCGTCATTTTTTTGCCATGGCTCATCACCAAAGACTAACCATACTGGCTTAAAGCCTTGTGTTAAGGTTTTGTCGAGGTGATTATGATAAATGCGCATGTGAAGTTACCTACAGCTGAATACTAGCCATGTCACGTAAAATTTTATTGGCGGCTTCTTTACGCATTTCTCGTAACATTAACGACAATTCGCGACTTTTTGCTAGGGCAATATCAGGATCATCTTGATAATCACGATTAAGCTCAAAGCGGAAATTTTGAATATCTTGTCCGGGGATTAAAACTTGATAGCGTACGGTATAAATAAGTTCATATTCTGCTACTTGACCATTAGGAAAAACTGACAGCGTTCTTCGGTCTAAGTTGTCTTGTAGTATGCGCATTTGCGGAATAGCTTTTTCACTTTGTCGCACTAAAGTCACATCGTTAATGCTTAAGTGCTGCTTGACTAAACGGGTGAGTTCACCATATTGATCAACCGAGCTAAATATAATAGTTTGTAGCTCAGGCGCTAATAAATAATTGCCGCGTAGTTGAAAGCCACAACCATTTAACATCATTAAGATAATGCTAAAAGATAAGAGTTTGCTTACCCGACGAATTATTAATGGCTGCATAAAGTGTTCACTTTTTATAGGTAAAATTCAATCAGTGCATAACCAAAAAATTTTAGCTATGCACTTTTAAATCACTGTTTTAATTGAGTTATCATTAACAGTTGTAACAAAGTAAGTTATTAATTAGCAACAATATTCAATAGTTTACCCGGTACATAAATCACTTTACGTACCGTTTTACCATCAATAAACTTGCTAACATTGACATCATTAAAACCGATTTCTTCAACCGCTTCTTTTGTTGCCTCGGCTGACACAGTAATTTTAGCACGCAATTTACCGTTAACTTGTACAATAATAAGCTTTTCATCTTCCACTAAAGCGGTGGCGTCAACCACTGGCCATGAAGTATTTTCAACTGGCTTACCATCGCCAATCATGTTCCATAAATGATGACTTAAATGTGGCACGATAGGAGTTAGCATTAATACGACCGCACGAATAGCTTCATGCATCACCACGCGATCTTCAGTGCTGGCAATACTCGCTTTACCTAAATGATTCATTAATTCCATAATCGCGGCAATCGCGGTATTAAAGGTGTTTCGACGACCAATATCATCACTGACTTTAGCAATGGTTTTATGCAATTCAAGGCGTAATGATTTTTGCGCCGAGTTAAGCGTTAAGTTGGCAATGCCGGGTGCTGCTTTTGACACTTCTGCAACTTGGGTAAAGTCATAAGTGAGTTTCCAAACCCGCTTTAAGAATCGATGTGCACCTTCCACGCCGGCATCACACCATTCTAATGTTTGCTCTGGTGGTGAGGTAAACATGATAAATAGTCGTACGGTATCAGCGCCATATAAATCAATAACTGCTTGTGGGTCAATACCGTTATTTTTCGATTTTGACATTTTGCTCATGCCAGCAGAAATGACTGGTTTGCCATCTAATTTACTGATGGCAGAAGTGACATGGCCTTTTTCATCACGCTCAACGTCAACATCTATCGGTGCAATCCAATCTTGTCCGCCATTTTCTGCTTCACGATAATAGGTATCAGCTAATACCATACCTTGGCAGAGCAATTTTTTAAAAGGTTCGTTAGATTCTACTAAGCCAGCATCACGTAATAATTTATGGAAAAAACGGGCATAAAGTAAATGTAAAATGGCATGCTCAATGCCACCAATGTATTGATCTACCGGCAACCAATAATTAGCTTTCGCTGGATCTAACATTTGCGTGTCATCGTTCGGTGAACAATAACGTGCGTAATACCATGATGATTCCATAAAGGTGTCAAAGGTATCCGTTTCTCGAAATGCTTCTTCACCATTGAAGGTGGTTTTAGCCCATTCAGGGTTGTCTTTAATCGGTGAGGTTACGCCATTCATCACTACATCTTCGGGTAGTTCAACGGGTAATTGATCTGCCGGTACTGGCACAGACTCACCATTGGCTAAATGCAGCATTGGAATGGGTGTACCCCAATAACGTTGACGAGAAACACCCCAGTCACGTAAGCGATAATTTACTGTTACTTTACCTTTGTTTTCAGCGATTAATTTTTCTGAAATAGCTTTAAAGGCTTCTTCAAAATTTAAACCGTCAAATTCACCCGAATTAACTAAAACACTCTTGCCAGTAATCGCTGCTTTTGTAACGTCAGCGCTTTCATCGCTGGCAATAACTTGTTTAATCTCTAGACCATACTTAGTGGCGAACTCCCAATCTCGTTGGTCGTGACCAGGTACAGACATAACAGCGCCTGAGCCATAATCCATTAATACGAAGTTGGCGGCCCAAACCGGCACTATTTCACCGCTAATCGGGTGGAGTGCTTTTAAGCCGGTATCAACGCCTTTTTTCTCCATTGTTGCCATATCGGCTTCAGTAGATTTATTAGTTTTACAGCCTTGAATAAAGGCCGCTAGTGCTGGATTCGTTTCAGCAGCAGCTAAGGCTAATGGATGCTGGGCAGCTAAGGCGACATAAGTCACACCCATGATGGTATCTGGTCGCGTGGTGTAGATATCGAAACGTGCTGTAGATTCAGCCACTTGAAAGGTCATATCTACACCTTCAGAGCGACCAATCCAGTTACGTTGCATGGTTTTAACTTGTTCAGGCCAATCGGTTAATTGGTCTAAATCGTTAATTAATTCTTCAGCATAAGCTGTAATTTTAATGAACCATTGCGGTATTTCTTTACGCTCAACTAGCGCGCCAGAGCGCCAGCCACGACCATCTATTACTTGCTCGTTAGCTAATACGGTTTGATCAACAGGATCCCAATTCACCGTGGAATTTTTCTTATACACTAAGCCTTTTTCATAAAGCTGAGTGAAGAACCACTGTTCCCAACGATAATAGTCTTTTTTACAAGTCGCTAATTCACGACTCCAGTCGTAACCAAAACCTAATGACTTTAATTGGTTACGCATGTAATCAATATTTTCATAAGTCCACTTTGCCGGCGCAGAATTATTTTTAATCGCAGCATTTTCAGCTGGCAAACCAAAAGCGTCCCAACCCATAGGTTGCATCACATTCTTGCCTTGCATGCGTTGGTAACGAGAAATTACATCACCTAAACTGTAGTTACGCACATGCCCCATATGGAGTCGTCCACTTGGGTATGGAAACATCGCCAAGCAATAAAACTTTTCTTTTCCTGGTAACTCTTCAGCTTTGAAGGTGTCGTTATCAGTCCAAAATTTCTGAACTTCGGCTTCAATTGATTGGGGATTGTAAATGGATTCCATTAAGATTTCTCAAACACACTTAAATAAGAGCATCAACCCGCTTTTTTGACAATTTTATCTTGATAAAATTTGTCATGTTAAGGTCAGGTTTTAGCGATAAAAATAATCTTAATAGGATACCTTATCTCTAGCCGTTGCGACAAGTTAAAGCAGGGCTATGCGGAAATTTTTTCTAGATAATCCAAGAATATTGCGCATTAACAGCTAAATAGCTGATAAAAGCCACTTTAGTCGTTGTTATATGCTTTAATAAAGTGCTGATGACTGACGTTATCTAAGCAATAAGTAGACTAATAAGTAATTTTTAAATGAGGGCAGCATGATGAAAAAAAAGCAATCTCAAACTCAAGAGCTTTATCAAAAGTTACAAACATGGTTGGAAGACAGCAAGGATAACGAAATTCGCTCGGCTGTTGAATTACTCGAACAAGCGAGAACGATATTGATTGCTGCCGAGCAAATTCCTGAGCAGCAAATTAAACAGTTTATTGCTAATCTTAAGTACGACCTAGGTGATTTTTATCAGCAATATCAAGCGGACATTAAGCATTCAATATATTTAGAGCTACTTAATGAAAACCTTTGGTCAAGCTTGGCACAAATTACCGATAAGTCCCAAGTTGAATGGGCTGAGCTGATGGATGATTTTCAACATCAAGATGGCTACCATGTTGGTGATTATGTTGGTTTTGGTCAGCTAAAATGCAAAGCATGTCAACATTGTGTTACTCATAGCCACCCAAATGTTGTTACTGAGTGTATTGTCTGTGGTAGTAAAGATTTTGAACGTTTGAGTTTAACGCCGTAAAAAATAACTTTTTTTGATAGTTTTTCTTTATATTATTTTGCTGTTCAGTGGCGTGTCGCTGTACACTGTACTTACTATAGCTGTATTTATTTCACCTGATATTAAAATCGCACTCTCGAGAGATCTTCTATGACAAATGTGTCAACAAATACACGTCTTAAACCTTGCCAGTTAACCGCAGACCTAACGGTTAAACAATTTGCTAATGCCACATCGAGCTCAGAAATAGAACAAGTATTTATTGGCCATGAAAGAGCGAAAGAAGCACTAACTTTTGGCTTGTCGATGGATGCACCCGGTTTTAATGTTTACGCCATGGGTGAGCATGGTACTGGGCGTCAAACCCTGATCAAGCAAATGTTAGCCGCGACAGCAAGTCAAGAACCCACACCTGATGAATGGTGTTATATCAATAATTTTGATGACCCAAACTCACCATACAGCCTTTATGTTAGTCCAGGTGACGGTAAGCAATTACTTACTCGCATGAATACCTTTATTGATGAGTTAATGGATTTGTTTCCAGAGATTTTTGATAACCTGGGCTATCAAAGACAGAAAGCAGCCATCGATCGCGACTTTAATAAAAAATATGACCAAGCGATTACCGAGGTTGAAGATGCGGCATTAAAAGATGACGTGGTGTTATTCGAAGAAAATGGTGAAATTGGCTTTTCACCATTAGTTGAAGGTAAGCGACTTAATGATAAAGAGTTTGCGGAATTAAATGAACCAAAACGTGCTGATTTTTATATTCTGTTGGCCAAATTAGAAGATTTACTTTCTGAAAAATTAATTGAATTACCGCAATGGAAACGTATTTCTTCCGACAGATTACGTAAGTTAAAACATGAAACTGCAGCACAAAGTATTCAACCTTTTCTAAAAGAATTAGAGACAGAATTCGCCAGTAATACCGGCGTACAGAAATACTTAGCTAAAGTTAAAGCGCACGTTGTTGATGCTGTTTTAGAGTTACTGGTCGATGAGAGTAACGAGGCGCCTAATGACAAAGATATGCGTAAACTAATGGTGGAACGTTTTTTACCTAACTTACTGGTGACCCGAAAAGCCAATGAAGGTGCGCCGGTTATTTATGAACAGAATCCGACCTTTCAAAACCTGTTTGGCCATGTTGATTTTGGTAGTTTTCAAGGCAGCAGTTACACCAGTTATCGTTTAATAAGACCCGGTGCGCTGCATAAAGCCAATGGCGGTTATATACTACTTGAAGCGGATAAACTCTTGACCCAACCTTTAGTTTGGGCGCGTTTAAAGCTAGCGCTAAAGTCGCAGAAAATTACTATCGAAAATCCGCATTCAGAATATGCACAACCGGGTGCCTTTAGTTTGCAACCAGAAAAAATTCCGTTAAATGTTAAAGTGATTTTACTGGGCGACCCTGAAATTTACTATACCTTACAAGATTATGATCAAGAATTTACTGAGTTATTTCGGGTTTTGGCAGACTTTGATCGTCACTTAGAAAAAAATCAAAGTAACTTAAATGACTATGCCAGTCTGATTCGCCAGCGTGCCTACCGTAACCATTATCCACAAGTGACAGATGAAGCGGTGTTTGAGTTAGTCAAATATGCACTCAGGCGCGCAGAGCACCAGCAAAAAATTTCAGCTAATATAGTAGAGGTTAATGACTTATTAGACGAAGCTTTTTATTTATGGCAGCGATCAGATGGCAAAAATGACCTGTGCGGTAAACATATCACGATGGCATTGGCGGCAAAACAAAGACGTACTGGCCGCATGAGTGAAGCTTGGTTAGAGGAAATTAAAGAGCGTCAGTTACTTATTGATACCGAAGGTGGGCAAGTAGGTAAAATTAATGGTCTAACCGTGTTAGAGATTGGTGATAGTGTTTTTGGTACCCCCGCACGTATAACGGCGACCGTATACGCTGGTAGCCAAGGTGTGACAGATATTGAGCGCGAAGTCGATTTAGGTAAATCTATTCACTCAAAAGGTGTATTGATTTTAACTGGTTATTTAGGCCACAAGTATGGGCAAAAATTTCCAGTGACTATTTCTGCTAATATTGCCATTGAGCAATCTTACGGCCATATTGATGGCGACAGTGCGTCAATGGCCGAACTTTGCGTGTTAATTTCCGCTATCGCTAAATTACCTATAAATCAAGGTATCGCAATAACAGGCTCGATGAATCAACATGGCGAAGTGCAATCTATTGGTGGCGTTAATGAGAAAATTGAAGGTTTTTATCGTCTCTGCAAGGACAAAGGCTTAACGGGCGAACAAGGTGTTATTATACCTAAAACCAATACCATTAATTTGATGTTGGCACCTGAGGTGATACAGGCAGTGGCCGATGAACAGTTTGCCATTTATGCGGTCGACAATATTGATCAGGCGATAGAGATTCTAATGGCGCAACCCGCTGGAGCAATCACTCGTACTGGCCGTTATCCAAAAAAATCAATACATGGTATGGTGCTGGATAAATTGTCAGCGTTTTCAGAGCTAATTAATGGCGCTGAAGAATAAGTGTTAACTATAAGCTTAAAAGATAAGCTGGCTTGAATAATTAAGCAAAAAACCTCCTCTAGCAATAAACACGGCAAACGCCGTGTTTATTGCTTTTTACACCAGTTAAAATGTTTAAATGTTAATATTCGCTTAAAAAACAAGCATTACTTGAATTCTTTTCTATACTGTTATTAGTAACAATACTTTTCATCGTAACATTTTGCCAAGCACACTAGCAGAAGTTGATTATGGAAATATTGTTCATTTACACCTAATTATAGGTGCTATCTCAGTAGGATTTATGAAGCGAGAATGTTAGCGACAGCGGATAACAACAATAAAAAGTAAATGCAGCGAGTTAGCGTTATGAATTAGTAATGGTGAGCTCCCTATAAGATAAGGTCAGGTATTTACCTAGCGAACAGACACTTTTTTCTGTCCCATCTACTTAGTTGTTAATGTGTAATGCACTTTACGTAACACTGAAATCTAATTTAGTTAACTAACATTGACATTTTTTTAATTACTTAATGCGATTACCAAGCTGCTGATGATTATCTTGTTGATGCATTCTAAGTAGGTATCAACAAGTTTGCTGTTTGTCTATTTGTAGTTTAATAAATTGTTTGCCAATGATATTTAGCATTATCACACAGTAGGTTATCAATGGAGGCTTTGTGGAAACATCTAATCAAATGACACAAGTATGGCCAATTGCGGCTTACTTTATTATTTTGGCTGCTATGCTCGTTCTGATGATGCTGCTATCCCATTTTCTCGGTCCTAAAGGTAAACAGAGAGCGAAGAACACCCCTTATGAATCTGGCATTGTTTCTGTCTCTGACAGTAAAACCCGCTTTACCAATCACTTTTTTTTATATGCCATTTTTTTTGTTATTTTTGATTTGGAAACCATTTATCTTTTTGCTTGGGTTATTGCTTTTGATGAGGTGGGTTGGTCTGGTTTTATCGAAGCCAGTATTTTTATTACGGTATTACTGGCGGCATTAATTTATTTAATTCGTATTGGCGCATTAGAGTTAACCCGACGCCATCAACCTTTTAGAACAACACAACTGCAGCGTTTGCAACAAGCTGAAAACCAACCCGTTGAGCAAAGCCTTTTTGATAAAACTATTTTTGATCCAAATAAAGGACAGTAATAATGGAATGGTCACTAACAAAAGCAAAATTAGATGACGCAATGGGTGAGATGAAGGGGGTTTCTGAAGCTGAATTAAAGCGCAGCGTTCTTTTTGCTAGGCTTGATGACATGGTGAATTGGGGGCGTAAAAATTCCATTTGGCCGTTTAATTTTGGTTTAAGTTGTTGTTATGTCGAAATGGCAACGAGCTTTACCTCGCGACATGACATTGCCCGCTTTGGCGCTGAGGTGATTCGTGCAACGCCAAGACAAGCTGATTTAATGGTGATTTCAGGCACTTGCTTTCGAAAAATGGCACCGGTGATCCAACACCTTTATGAACAATTATTAGAACCTCGTTGGATTATCTCCATGGGATCTTGTGCTAACTCTGGTGGTATGTACGACATCTATAGTGTTGTGCAAGGGGTTGATAAGTTTATTCCTGTTGATGTCTATGTGCCGGGATGTCCGCCAAGGCCAGAAGCTTTACTTGAAGCATTATTGCTGTTGCAAACTAAAATTCAACATCAGCCACGACCACTAAGTTGGGCGGTTGGTAAACAGCAAGTCAGTGAAATTGGTAAACCGTCATTACGAGATATTAAACACGAAGAGCGTATTCAAGTGACAAATCTTGATTCCCCCGATCACATTTAAGTGGCCGTTGGTGTTTTATAAAATTAAAGTTTAAAAAGCAAAGTGTTAATAAAGTGGAAGCTCAGTAGAAACAGACTAATAAGAAAAATAACAAGTGCGAAGGGAAGTTGATGGCAACACAAGTGAATATGAAAACGAGTCATGATTGGCAGATGCTACAAGCTGTACCTTTGCTTGATGAAATTATTGCACTTTCGCCTGAGCTAAATTTACAGCCGGTCACTGCTGTCGAAAATATTGTTGACGATATTCCTTCCTATTGGTTAGAAAAAAATCAGTTAATGAAATTGATGCAAGTGTTAAAACAAGAGTTAGCTCAGCCGTTTGATATGTGTTTTGATCTTACCGCCATCGATGAAAGCGAACGCGAGCATCAATCACAGTTATCGCAAGCCTTTACAGTTAGCTATCATTTACGCTCATATCAACGTAATCAAGATATTCGCATTAAAGTTGCGCTGAGTAGGACAGATAAAAGCTTAGAGAGCGTTTGCAGTTTATGGCCTAATGCTAATTGGTACGAACGAGAAGTGTGGGATATGTTTGGTATCGTTTTTGAAAACCATCCGCATTTAAGCCGAATTTTAATGCCAGATACCTGGCAAGGACACCCCTTACTGAAAACCCATCCCGCGCGTGCAACTGAAATGGACCCGTTCACTTTACCACCATACCAACAAGATAAAGAACAAGCGGCGTTGCAATTTAATCCTGAAGCTTGGGGCATGAAGCGACAAAGCAAAGATAGTGACTTTATGTTTTTAAACCTTGGACCAAATCATCCGAGTGTTCATGGCGCGTTTCGTATTGTATTACAAATGGAAGGCGAAGAAATAGTTGATTGTGTACCCGATATTGGTTATCACCATCGCGGTGCTGAAAAAATGGGTGAGCGACAATCTTGGCATAGTTATATTCCTTATACCGACCGCATTGATTATCTTGGCGGCGTAATGAATAACTTCCCCTATGTAATGGCGGTTGAAAAAATGGCGGGCATTACCGTGCCAGATCGCGCGAAAGTTATTCGTATTATGACCGCAGAAATGTTTCGTATTCTTAGTCATTTACTATTTTATGGCACTTTTGCGCAAGATCTTGGCGCACTTTCACCTATATTCTATATGTTTATCGACCGTGAAAAGCTCTTTGGTATTATTGAAGCCTTTACCGGCGCCCGCATGCATCCGAGTTGGTTCCGCATTGGTGGTGTTGCACAAGACTTGCCAATAGGCTGGGAGGGGTTAGTGCGTGATTATGTTAACTACTTACCTAAGCGGCTTGATGAATATGAAAAAATGGTCATGCAAAATTCAATTTTAAAGCAACGTACTGTCGGTATTGGTGCTTATTCTACACAAGAAGCAATCGACTGGGGCGTAACGGGTCCAGGATTAAGGGCAACTGGTTTTTCATGGGATCTACGCAAGCAACGGCCGTATGGTGGTTATGATCAATTTGATTTTGAAGTACCGCTGGGCCACAAGGGTGATTGCTATGATCGTTGTCGGGTGCGTATAGAGGAAATGCGCCAGAGTATTCGCATTATTAAACAGTGCCTTAACAATATGCCTGAAGGGCCGTACAAAGCTGATCATCCGCAAACTACGCCGCCATTAAAAGATCGCACCATGCGTGATATTGACACCTTAATACCACATTTTCTTAATGTTTCATGGGGGCCTGTGATCCCTGTAGGAGAAGTGTCTATCAGCGTTGAAGCAACGAAAGGTATTATGGCCTATCACCTCATTAGCGATGGTAGCACTATGAGTTATCGCACCCGTATTCGCACGCCTAGCTTCCCCCACCTACAAATGTTGCCATTAATTAGCAAGGGACAAATGGTAGCTGATCTTATTGCGACACTGGGTAGTGTTGATTATGTGATGGCAGATGTTGACCGATAAATTTTTAAGGTTTTTTAATAGCAGTAAGGTCAATATTGAAAAATATAGTTAAGTGAGTAATACCAAGATTTTCAGATTTTTTTGACAACAAATACTTGTTAATAAAGAGATAGTGATGGAAAAAATCAACACCACAGTAATTGATTATCAGCATTATTTAACGGCACCTGAAATTGCTGCTATTGAGCATGAGGCCAGTATTATGGAAACGCGTGAAGCTGCTGGTATTGAAGCACTTAAAGTGGTGCAAGCACATCGTGGTTGGATCAGTGATGAAAGCCTTTTTGCGATCAGTGACTTGTTATCGGTTCCCATTGCGCAACTTGAAGGGGTAGCTACCTTCTATAATTTAATTTACCGACAACCTGTTGGTCAATACGTTATCCACTTGTGTGACAGCATCGCTTGTCATTTAACTGGCGCAGACTCAGTGTTTGTCGCGATTAAACAGTACTTAAACATCGACTATGGCCAAACAACAACCGATGGAAAATTCACGCTACTTTCGAATGCTTGTTTAGGTGGCTGTGATAAAGCGCCCGTGATGATGATTGGCATCGAGCATTATCAGCACTTAAGCCCAGAAAGCGCTGTTGATATTTTACAACAGCTTGCGGCTAAGGGAGAAGTTAATGGCTGAACATAGCTCAAATCATCCCTTGAAGCCGTTAACCCAATGGGTGAATTTGCAACAGCCGTTGTCATTTGACGATTATTGCCAAGCTGGCGGTTATCAAGGATCAAAAGTTGCGCTGCAATATTCGCCAAATGAAGTCCTTGAAATTGTTAAAAATTCAGGCCTAAAAGGGCGGGGTGGTGCAGGTTTTCCAACTGGTATGAAATGGAGTTTTGTGCCTATGTTTACTGATGGTGATGAAGAGGTGTTGGATAATAAATATTTAGTCGCCAATGCCGATGAAATGGAGCCCGGGACATTTAAAGATAGGTTTTTACTTGAAGGTGTGCCGCATCAGTTGGTTGAAGCTATAATTATCGCGGCTTACACCATTGGCGCGAACAAAGCTTATATTTTTCTGCGTGGTGAATATTATTTAGCGGCAAAGCGCTTACAAGATGCGATTGACCAAGCGTACCAAAATAATTGGCTTGGTGAAAAAATTCAAGGCAGTTCATATTCAATGGATTTATACATCCATTGTAGTGCCGGTCGATATATTTGTGGCGAAGAAACCGCCTTGATAAATGCGCTGGAAGGTAAGCGAGCCATCCCCAGAGCCAAGCCACCATTTCCGCAAGTCAGTGGTTTATTTGGCAAACCTACCATAGTGAACAATGTTGAGACCTTATGTAATTTACCGCACATTTTAAAAAATGGTATCGCATGGTTTCAGGCTATTTCTCCTAACAGTGATGCTGGTAGTAAAATTTACAGTGCTTGTGGGCGGGTGAAAAATCCAGGCTTGTGGGAGCTTCCTATGGGGCCAACCTTGGGGGAGGTGTTATATGACTATGCAGGTGGTATGCAAGATGGCTTGAAATTTAGAGGTTTACTACCGGGTGGTGCATCGACTGACTTTCTAGTGGCAGAGCATTTAGATACGAAAATGGATTTTGACTCTATCGCTAAAGTGGGTAGTCGTTTAGGCACTGGAGGCTTGATTGTTTTAGATGATAAAAATTGTCCTGTGGCTATGGTATTAAATTTGATGCGCTTTTTTGCCCAAGAGTCTTGTGGTTGGTGCACGCCTTGTCGAGATGGCACGCCTTGGGCTGTTGAAGTACTAACGCGTATTGAGCATGGCCAAGGAAAAATAAAAGATTTAGAGACCTTAGCTAAACTCTGTGATTTTATGTGGATAGGTAAAACCCATTGCGCATTGGCTCCGGGAGCAGTAGAGCCGTTAAGAAGTGCTTTAAAATATTTTCATGATGATTTTTTGCAACATATTGAGCATGGATGTTGTCATTATAATCCGTCAATGACAGCTAAACGCACTAAAGTATCGCAAGCTCAATTAACACAAAGTGAAGCCGAGCAAGTTATATCCGCTAATTCGACTCAAGCAAGCTATTCACCTCAATCACCAAAGGCAGGGCAATAATATGAATGAAAATAAAGTAACTATTTTCATTGATGACGTGCCTTATCGCCTCAGCAAAGAAGATAATTTGCTGGCTGGGGTGTTATCACAAAAATTAAACTTGCCCTATTTCTGCTGGCATCCTGCTATGGGATCGGTTGGTGCTTGTCGTCAGTGCGCTGTTACGCAGTTCCAAGATAAACAAGATCAACGTGGCCGCATTATTATGGCTTGTATTACCCCAGTTACTGACGGTATGCGCATTAGTATTAAAAATAAAGCGGCTAGTGAGTTTCGCGAACAAGTGATCGCCGCAATGATGACTAATCATCCCCACGATTGCCCAGTTTGTGCTGAGGGGGGCGAATGCCATTTACAAGATATGACGGTAATGACCGGCCACAGCGTACGGGAATATCAAGGCACAAAACGCACCTTCACTAATCAATATTTAGGTGAATTGGTTGGCCACGAAATGAACCGTTGTATTACCTGTTATCGCTGTACGCGTTTTTATAATGACTATGCTGGCGGCAAGGACTTTGGTGTTTATGGTTCAAAAAACCAAGTGTACTTTGGTCGCCAGTCTGATGGTGCTTTGGAAAGTGAATTTAGCGGTAACTTAGTGGAAGTTTGCCCAACTGGCGTGTTCACCAATAAAGTTTTCTCATCGCACTATACCCGCAAATGGGATCTACAATCTGCACCGTCGATTTGTAGCCATTGCTCTGTGGGTTGCAACCTGAGTATTGGTGAACGCTATGGTTCGGTGCGTCGGGTGATGAATCGCTACAATGCTGATATTAATGGCTATTTTATCTGTGATCGTGGTCGTTATGGTATTGGCTTTGTTAATGGCGAGCAGCGTATTAGGCAAACTAAAGGTATTTCGCAACAGTCACCTGTAGCCTTAACTACATTAGATGTTGCAAAAGCCTTGTCGCATTTTAGAAAAAAACAATTTATTGGTATTGGCTCTGCTCGTGCTTCATTAGAAGCTAATTTCTATTTAAAAAATATTGTTGGCGCTGAGCATTTTAGCCCGGGATATAACGATGCAGAGATGAAAGTGGTGGCGCAACATGGACAATTACTGGCTTCAAACAAAGCACCCAGCCTTGCTGATATTGAACGCAGTGACTTTATTTTTGTTATTGCTGAAGATATTAGCCAAACCGCGCCGAGAATGGCTTTGTCGGTGCGCCAAGCATTGCACAATGCCGCTAAAGCTAAAGCTGAAAAAATAGGCATTGCGTCATGGCAAGACAGCGCGGTGCGAACCATTGGTGGTAGATTACTGTCACCGTTATTTTCCCTGCAAAGTACCAGTACTAGACTCGATGATGTTTGTGAGCAAGCGTTACTTTTACCTGTAAAGCAAATATCAAAATGTTTAGCGATACTGGAAAAGCTTTTAGAACTTGCCAATGTTCAAACTATTAATAATGACCAAACCCTAGCACAAACCGTTAAGCACTTAGCTGAGCAAGATCAGTTGAGCGCGACTGAACAAGGCTTTATTGTCTCTATTTATAAAGCCTTACGTAAAGCCAATAAGCCGTTATTTATTTCAGGTACTAGTGGTGTTTGTGCCAAAGTACTGAGTAATATTGCCAACTTAATGTCGGTGTTTAAAGCGCAAAATAACCTAAGGGTACCAGCGTTAATTATTGTACCTCCGTGCAGTAACAGTGTTGGGTTATTATCGATTTTAGATGAAAAATCGTTATCTATTGAGCAAGTCTTAGCAGAGCTTAATAACCCAGATAAAAGCTATCAAGGACTGATCTTACTCGAGCAAGAACTGGCAAATCTCTCGGCGGTTCAAATCACGCAGCTACGAAAATCAGCGCAAACCTTGATTGTGTTAGATCACTCAGCGCACCGACTTTCAAATCTTGCCGATATTGTTCTACCGGTTGCGGCGGTTAGCGAAGGAGATGGTCATTATGTAAATTACCAAGGCCGAGCACAACAGTTTTTTCAAGTGCATCCTCCTGTTTTGCCCATACAAGAAAGCTGGCGTTGGTTAGATAATATTGCCGATATTATTGGTATAAAAGTAATCAGTAAAGCCTCAGAGGCAAGTGAACTTGAGCCAAATTACTACACTCAAGTCGTCACTAAAAAAACTTCATATAAATCACTGACTCAGTTACATCAATTTTTTATCGACACTTATGCTCAATGGGTAAAGTTAATAACAAAAGAGGAAGACGAAACAAAGCGTGATATGACCCAGCAAAAAGCTATTGCGAGAATGAGTCACCGAGCCAGTGGCCGTACAGCTCAAATGGCTAATATTACGGTACATGAAGCAAAAACTACCAAAAAAAATGATGATAATTTTACTTTTTCAATGGAAGGACGAACTGTTGGGCAAAGTAGCGATATGCCTTTTACTTGGTCACCAGGGTGGAATTCAAATCAAGCGATTGGCCAATTTCAAACAGAAATTAATGGTCAATTATTGAAGGCAAGAGCCGCAGCATTTATCCCATTATCAAGCGCATTATTCAATAACCCTTGCTGGCGATTAACTAAGAGTATTAAAAAGAGTACTTTTGAAAGTGAGTCTGCTGACAATACTCTAGCTAAAAAAAATACGGCGAATCACTTAACTTATGTTCAACAAAAAAATATTTATTTCAGTGAGTGGCAAGCATCGCTCACTGCTGAATTTCAAATGCTGCGACAAAGTAATCGAATCTATATTAATGCTAAGACAGCTCAGCAAGCTGAGGTTACAAAAGGCCAGTGGGGTAAAATTATTTTTTCAGCTACAAACGAAAAAATGCTATTGGTTAGTCAAACTGTCATCAGTCAAATCTTTATTGTTAATGATTTGCCTGACACTTTAGTGTTTGGCAATTTCGCCCTCTGTCAGTCGCTGCACCATCAACTAGAAATGACAATATCCTTAGCGTGTGAGCAAGAAATTGCTGATTATCTTGCTCAATTTAATGATGGGTTGATAGCGGCGAAAAAAAGTAAAGAAAATATACTTGAGAGCTTGAAGATAAAGGATCAAACCATTCCTATTCGACTGTTTTCAGGAGGGTTGAATGATGGCTGACACGCTTTGGAAACTATTTGAAATAACCACTATTATCGCTTTGCTTATCCCTATAGCCGCGATGTTGGTATGGGTTGAGCGTCGAATGATAGGTATATGGCAAGACCGTTGTGGTCCAAATCGCGTTGGGCCATTTGGTGTTTTACAATCATTGGCAGATTTATTGAAAATTCTTGGTAAAGAAGATTGGATCCCACCTTTTAGTGATTGTTTAGTGTTTGTGCTAGCACCAGTTATTGGTGCGATGTGCGTCTTAATGAGTTTTGCAGTAGTCCCGTTTTCTCCAAGTATTGGCGTTTCAGACTTAAATATTGGTTTATTGTTTTTTCTCGCTATGGCCTCGCTCGCTGTTTATAGCGTGGTGTTAGCAGGTTGGGCGTCAAACTCTAAGTATGCGCTGTTAGGGGGCATGAGAGCAGCGGCTCAAACTGTTAGTTATGAAGTATTTATGGGCTTGTCTGTGATGGGGGTGGTGTTACTCACTGGTAGCTTTAACTTACGTGAAATTGTCTTAGCGCAGACTGATGGCTGGCTTATTCAATCGCAATTTGTTGGTTTTTTTATTTTTTTAGTCGCTGGTATTGCTGAAAGCCACCGACTGCCTTTTGATTTGCCGGAAGCTGAAACTGAACTCACGGCGGGTTTTCATACCGAATATTCTGGGCTGAAATTTGCCTTATTTTTTCTCGGTGAGTATTTAAGCGTCACCTTAATATCAGCCATGTCAGTGGTACTTTTTTTTGGCGGTTGGTTAATGCCAGAGCCGCTTGCTTCATTGTTGCCTCCACTGCTGTGGTTTATTATTAAAGTCATGTTTTTTGTAATGTTTTTTATTCTTTTGAGAACATCATTACCACGGCCACGTTTTGATCAACTACTTAAGTTTGGCTGGGTAGTGATGTTACCTTTAGCGTTATTAAACCTTTTAGTCACTGCAGTATTGCGCTTAACAGGAGTGATATAACTATGATTAATTATAGGCAAACTTATGTGGTTACTTTTAAGGTAAATGGGGGTAGTAATGTTTAGTCAACTTCGAACCCTGTGGTTAGTGCTCAAACACACGTTTACCAAAGCTGATACGGTACAGTATCCAGAAGAAAAACCTTATTTATCGCCAAGGTACCGAGGTCGCATTGTGTTGACACGAGACCCTGATGGCGAAGAGCGCTGTGTCGCTTGTAATCTTTGCGCGGTTGCTTGTCCGGTTGACTGTATTGCCTTGCAACAAGTAGTTGATGACGATGGCCGTAAACGTGCTGATTTTTTTCGTATTAACTTTTCACGTTGTATTTTATGTGGATTTTGTGAAGAAGCTTGTCCTACCTATGCCATTCAGTTAACCCCGGATGTGGAATTGGCAGAATACGATAGGCAAAACTTAGTTTATGAAAAACAGCACCTACTCATTAATGGCCCAGGTAAATATCCAGATTATAGCTTTTATCAACAGTCAGGCATTGCGATTTTGGGTAAAGGTAAGGGACAAGCGGAGCAGGAAAGACCACCCATTGATATTAAAGGATTAATGCCATGAATCGCGAATTATTTATGTTATATAAAGCTAAAAACAGTAGCAAGGAGAGAGAAAATGTTAGTTAATTTAACCTCAATTGAAAGCTTATTTTATCTTGCTGGTTTGGTTGCGTTCATTGCTAGTTTAAAGGTGGTTACTGGCCATAATACCGTACACGCTTTGTTGTATTTAGTGGTGTCGTTATTAGCTGTTGCGGTTTGCTTTTATTTAATGGGAGCACCCTTTGCTGCTGGGTTAGAAGTGATTGTTTATGCAGGTGCAATTTTAGTGTTGTTTGTTTTTGCTGTACTGATGTTTGGCTTAGGTAAAGATGAAACAACAAACGCACCTAAGCATACAGGTTTAGCTAATATGCTGGGAGCGATGTTGTTGGCATTTGCGCTGCTAGTGGAAATTGTTGTGATTATTAATAATGCTGATATGCAACAAAAATTACAAGCGAGCGTTATTAGCCCAAAAGACGTGGGTATTATGCTGTATGGCCCCTATTTGCTTGCCGTTGAAATTGCTTCCTTCCTGCTTTTATCAGGTTTACTCGCCGGTTATCACTATGCAAAACCCGATGTTACTGGGAGGCCACTATGACCACTATTCCCTTGTTTCATGTGCTTATTTTATCAAGTCTATTATTTGTCATTGGCTTTTTTGGTGTGGTGGCAAGGAAAAACACGTTATTTATGTTGATGAGTTTAGAAATTATGCTAAATGCTGTTGGCGTTGCTTTTATCGGTGCAGGCAGTGTTTGGCAACAAGCGGATGGGCAGGTGATGTTTATTTTAATTTTAACACTTGCCGCTGCCGAAGTCGCCGTAGGGTTAGCGTTACTAATCCGTATGCAAAAAAAACATCACTCTTTAGATATTGATTTGTTAAATCAGATGAAGGGGTAATGATAGTGCTATTAGCGAGTTTACCTTTTTATCCCTTAGTGAGCTTCTTAGTGTTAATTGCCTTTGGCAAAAGACTGTCATGGCGGCTTGCGGCTATCATTAGTGTCAGTAGCATGGCACTAACGGTATTAGTTAGCGCGATATTATTGTTTGAGTTGTCAACTAGCCAGAACCAAGTGCTAAGCGTCAATCTCTGGCATTGGTTTGATTTATCTAATCAAATGGGGACGGGTGTAGTAAATGTGCGTTTTTACCTTGATGGCTTATCTGCTGTTATGATTAGTGTTGTTAGCGGCGTTGGTTTTCTTATTCATTTATTTGCCGCGATTTACATGAAAGCTGATACGAATTTCTCGCGTTTTATGGCGTATATGAACCTATTTATTGTCGCTATGTTGATATTGGTCTTAGCAGATAATTTAGTGCTGCTTTATTTAGGCTGGGAAGGTGTGGGTTTATGTAGCTTTTTATTGATTGGCTTTTGGTACCAAGAAAAGAGCAATGTTTTAGCTGCGCGTAAAGCTTTTATTGTTACCCGTATCGGTGATACATCGATGGCGATAGGCTTGCTGTTAATGTTTAATACCTTTGGTGAATTAAATATAGCCGCGGTAACAACACTTGCCCAACAAGCCAATATTGCTGCTGGTCCCAGCTCTTTTTCTAGTTCAGAACAAGCCAACAACATTTATTGGATTGCCTTATTATTGCTTGGTGGCGCTGTGGGTAAATCAGCGCAATTGCCACTGCAAACTTGGTTACCTGATGCCATGGCAGGGCCGACCCCGGTGAGTGCTCTGATACATGCCGCGACTATGGTCACGGCAGGGGTGTATTTAATTGCCCGTATGCATGGCATTTTTTTATTAGCACCTGAAGTAATGAATTATGTCGCTTGGTTGGGTGCACTGACCTTATTACTCGCCAGTGTTGCTGCACTAGCGCAGACTGATATTAAACGAGTTTTGGCCTATTCAACTATGAGCCAAATTGGTTACATGATGCTAGCGCTTGGAGCGGGTGCGTGGTCTGCTGGCGTTTTTCATTTGATGACCCATGCTTTTTTTAAAGCGCTGTTGTTCTTAACGGCAGGTGCGGTGATTTATGCGCTACATCATCAACAAAATCTTTTCAAAATGGGTGGTTTATTGAAGAAGCTCCCCTTTGAAACGAGTTTATTTTTGGTAGGTTTAATTTGTCTGATGGCGCTACCTGGTACTTCTGGTTTTTTCTCTAAAGAAGCGATTATTGCCCAGCTTTGGTCGTCCAATACGGCTGGGCCGATGTTATGGTGGTGCGCTATTCTAGGGGCATTATTAACCAGTATTTATAGTTGTCGGTTATTTTTTCTCGCCTTTCTTGGTACGGCACGCTGCACTGAAAACCCCCAGGCTGAAAAGAGTCTATTGTTGCGCAGTGCATTGATTATTTTGGCCTTGTTATCTTTATTTGGTGGACTTATTCCGCTTGATCTTACATTGGTTTTTTCAGCAGCTATTCAAACACCTTTAGTGCAGCTGATTGAGCCTACTTGGTTACATAGCGTTGCCATAATAACGCCATTTATCGGTATGCTGTTTTCTTGGTTTTATTTCCAAAATTATCGTCTTTCGCCGCTTAAAGGTACTAAGTATAATATTGAGGCGAGTGAAGGTAAAATTGTGCTGTTCTGCCGTCAAGGATTAGGTTTTGATGTGTTCTATAATGCACTGCTAGTTAAGCCTTATCAGTGGCTTGCCCAAGTAAATAAACGCGATATCTTTGACCAAATCATTATGCTCAATGCTTGGTATGTTGGGTTATGGCACGATAGCTTGATTTTGGTGCAAAATGGTAGTTTACGCTGGTATTTAGCTGCTTTTGGACTAGCGATAATCTTGCTGTTAGGAGTGAGCTTTTTATGACAGTAACTTTAATTATGCTGGCATTAGTTATTGCGGGTGCACTGGCTTGGCGAGCTGAAACATACTGGCAAGGTAGTGCTAAATGGCTAGCGTTAATTAGCTTAGCGTTATTAGCAACAGTTTTTGCGGTTTTTGTTATCGACTACGCTATTAACCACAATAATGACTTTGCGCAGTTACAGGTATTGAGCCGAGTAAATTGGATTAAAACTTTTAATATTCAATATAGTATAGCGCTTGATCAGTTGAGTATTGTATTAATAGCCTTGACCTGGCTGTTAGCCATTATTTGTGCGTTAGTTTCTTGGCATGAAATTAAGCGCCATGTTGGTTTTTACTATTTTAATTTATTGTTAACTATTGCTGGCATTATTGGGGTTTTTGTGGCCGTTGATATGTTTCTTTTCTTCTTCTTTTGGGAAGTCATGTTATTGCCGATGACCGCTATTATTGCTATTTGGGGCCATGAAAAAAAACACTTTGCTGCGTTAAAATTTTTCATTTTCACCCAAGTAAGTAGTTTACTGATGCTAGTGGCTATTATTGCCACAGGCTATTTTCATTTATTACAAACTGGGCAGTTAAGTTTTTATTACCTAGACTGGTTGATGTTGGATATACCGCTGTCAATGAGTCAATATTTAATGTTGGGTTTTTTTATTGCTTTTGCGGTTAAGTTACCTTCTGTGCCGTTGCACAGTTGGCTACCTGACGCGCATACCCAGGCGCCAACAGCGGGTAGTGTATTACTTGCCGGGGTATTATTGAAAACTGGCGCCTATGGTTTAATTCGTTTTGTTATTTTTTTGTTCCCACAGGCCAGTACGCAATTCGCACCTATTGCGGCAACATTGGCAGTGGTAAGTATTATTTATGGTGCGAAAATGGCCTTTGCCCAGCAAGATTTTAAACGTTTAGTAGCTTATAGCAGCATTAGCCATATGGGCTTTGTCATGTTGGCACTTTTTGCTTTTAATAGTATGGCTTATCAAGGGGCTATTGTGACTATGGTGGCACATGGTCTTAGTAGCGCTGCTTTATTCTCGCTCGCAGGCATGATTTATCAACGTATTCATAGTAGAAATTTGGCCGATATGGGTGGATTTTGGCAAAGTGCACCCCGTATGGGGGGATTTGCTTTGGCCTTTGCTGGTGCTGCGTTTGGTTTACCGGGTTTAGCTAATTTTATCGGTGAATTTTTGAGTCTAGTAGGTGTTTTTCAAGTGTTGCCTGAATTTGCCGTTATTGCTGCCCTAGGGCTTATTGGATCAGCTATTTATGGCATGGTGCTGTTTCAATCAAGTTTTCAAGGTACGCCAACACAAGACATTATTGATCTACAGCCTAGGGAGCTGATTATTTGTGGCTCATTATTATTGATGCTATTAGCCATTGGTTTATATCCAATGCTATTGCTTAAATTCTCATTTGGAGCCTAAGTGATGATGTCTATAACGAGTAACTCAGCACCTTTACTTACCATGACAATAGCCAGCGCAATTTTGCCACAACTCATTATCGCTTTTGGTATAACCTTAGCGTTGTTGCTGGTGGCTTGGAAAAGATCACAACGCACCATCGCCGTATTCTCCTCTTTGATACTTTTTACCGCCTTGTTAGCCAATGTTAGCTTACTAGCCATGCCAACAACCCAAGTGACGCAGTTGTTAAAAGTTGATGGTTACAGCCGTTTTGCTTTTAGTTTGATACTAATTTCAGCCTTGGTGGCTTTACGTATGAGCCATAGTTTTCTTAAAGCGCATATAGAAGTGCATGATGAGTATTATTTATTGTTATTGCTACTAGTACTTGGGGCGGGTGTTTTGGTTACTAGCGACCATTTTGCCAGTTTATTTTTAGGCTTTGAGCTGCTAAGCCTAAGTTTGGTAGGGCTAGTGGGTTATCATCGAGAGAGTAATTACAGTGTTGAAAGTGCTTTTAAATATTTGGTATTAAGCGCCACTGCATCGAGTTTTATGCTCTTGGGTATTGCCTTTATTTATAGCGTTACCGGTGATATGAGCTTTAACGCCACGACAGTTTCTGCGATACACCATCAGCAAGGTTTAGCGCTGTTTTATCAGCTAGGACTGTTGTTATTCGTTTCTGGCATCGCCTTTAAATTATCAATTGCGCCGTTTCATTTCTGGACACCGGATGTTTATCAAGGAGCACCAACACCAGTAACTATGTTGATGGCCACGATATCAAAAGTTGCTATGTTCGTTGTTTTGCTTAAGTGCATTATCGCTCAGCGCTATTGGTTACACGACAATTTTCAATTGTTTTTGATGTCATTTGCGGTGATTTCTATGTTGTTGGGTAATGTGATGGCACTTAAACAGCAACATTTAAAACGCTTATTGGCTTATTCATCGATTGCCCATATGGGCTACTTACTCATTGTGATCATTGTTACTTCAGCGCAAAGTTTGGCGTTTACTTGGCAAAGTGCGTTATTTTATTTAGCAGCCTATACCCTTGCTAACCTATCAATTTTTATCGTTATTGCGTTAATTCAGCAGCAAAATTCCCGCGTAGTTTTTCAAGAAGATATTTTATTAGCAGACTTACAAGGTTTATTTTGGCGCGTACCGAGTTATGGTTTGTTGATGTTACTTGGTTTGCTGAGTTTAGCGGGCATTCCTTTAACCATGGGTTTTATTGGTAAATTCTATATCTTAAGTCAGGCAACTATTGCTCATGCTTGGTGGTTAATTGCCACGCTTATTATCGCTAGTGGTATCAGTTTAGCTTATTATTTACCGATGATATTTAAAATTTTTGCTGATGCGCCATCTGATAGGCTATTCGATACGCAAAAAATGAACGGCAAAGTCAAAGCGCTTGAAGGACATATTATTGAGCAAGTATTAGTGTATAGTTTTATTGTATTTGGCTTGGTCTTTGGTATTTTACCGGAAGTAATTAATCAACTTATCGCTTCCGTTAGCAAACTCGCTAATTAATTGTTACTTTCAGAAAAAATATTAAATCTGTATATCTATTATTAATGGCTCACAAGAAATAGAGATTAATGACCTTGATGGAAATCTTGATATTGACGATAGTTCAGGCGACATTTCTGTAATAGGTATATCAGACAAGGCATTTTTCAAGATGGTTCAGGTCATTTAACGGTCAAAAAAGTAGACGGCGAGATCACTATTGACGATGGCTCTGGTGATCTCGAAATAAAGATAGAGAAAATTGGCCGGATTAAAAACCCTAGCAAGTTGCTCAGGTGGTTTATGGGTTAAAAAGCTAAAAGCCGGCTATGAAACCGACAGTTAAGTAAAATTCGTTTTAATTATCGTAGAATGCTCAGCATAGCTTAAAGGGCTGTTTTTATGTTTTTATGCTTTTTTTACTGTTTAATAGCGTTTAATACACATTGTAGCTTGTATAAATTAACTGAATCTGTATAATGCGCGCCTCTGTAATCGTCAATAAAAATAGTTTCCAAGTGAAACTTAGCGAATTACAGAAACTTAAAATGAGTGGGGTATATCCGCCCATAGACTTGCCCAGTTAACCTTTCAACGTTAACGTAAGAATGTGCCTTAAGTCTTCCTGGTGGTTTCCTCGTATATGTACGTAGGAATTTTGGCGCATAGCCAGTTTCTACCATGAGAAGACAAAAATTATATGACTGATCTTAACAACGCCTCTGTAGGCTTTGACGCCCTTGGTTTGCCTGAAAACTTAGTATCTGCTGTAAAAGCACTAGGTTTTGAATCATCTACTGCAATTCAAGCGCAAACAATTCCCCCTTTACTTGCTGGTAAAGATGTCCTTGGTGAAGCGCAAACTGGTACCGGTAAAACGGCTGCATTTGGTTTGCCTGCATTAGCAAAAATTGATGTCACTATTCGTAAACCACAATTAATGGTCTTAGCGCCAACGCGTGAGCTAGCCATTCAAGTAGCAGAAGCAATTGAAACCTTTGCACAACACATGAAAGGTTTACGTGTTGCTACTTTATATGGTGGTCAATCGTACCAACCACAATTTCAACAACTCGAACGTGGTGCACAAGTTGTTGTTGGTACTCCTGGTCGTTTGATGGATCATTTACGTCGTAAGAGCCTTAAACTAGATAACCTATCATTTTGTGTGCTTGATGAAGCTGATGAAATGTTAAACATGGGCTTTTTAGAAGACATTGAGTGGATCCTTGAGCACTTACCAAAAGAAACACAAATGGCATTGTTTTCTGCCACTATGCCAGCACAAATTCGCAAAGTAGCGAATCGCTTTTTGAAAGATCCTGAGCACATTAAAATTGCGGCAGTGAAAAAAGAAAAAGCTAATATTACTCAATATGCATGGAAAGTTAGCGGCATTAACAAAATGACAGCTTTAGAGCGTATTGCTGAGACTGTTGACTACGATGCGATGCTAATTTTTGTACGTACTCGTAATGATACCATTGACGTTGCTGAAAAATTAGAACGTGCAGGTTATGCTTCTGTTGCTTTAAACGGTGACATGAACCAAGCACAGCGTGAACGTACTGTTGACCAACTTAAATCAGGTGTGTCATCAATTCTTGTTGCAACCGATGTTGTTGCTCGTGGTCTTGATATTCCGCGTCTTTCATTAGTTATCAACTATGACTTACCAGGTGACAACGAAGCTTATGTTCACCGTATTGGCCGTACCGGCCGTGCAGGACGTAGTGGTACAGCTATTTCATTTGTTCGTCCACGTGAAATGTACTCTTTACGTCATTATGAACGTTTAACGTCTGGTACGATTGCTATGTACGACTTACCTAATATTCAAGAAATAGGTAAAGCACGTATTGAGCGTACTGGTAATGAGTTAGCTAGTATTGTTGCTGATAAAGAGTTAACGGCAATGCGTGAAATTATTGAAACAATGGCCAGTGAGTCAGAACTTTCAATGACAGATTTAGCGGCAGCGTTACTTTATCAAAAACAGTTAAAGCAGCCTCTACAACCGAAAGAAGATCCAAAGCCTCGTCGTGATGCACGTGAAAGAAATGATCGTGACAGCAAAGGTGGTGAAAGTCGTGGTGCTCGTAATGACAGCCGTGGCGGTCGTAATGAAGCCCGTGGCGGTCGCAGTGAAGCTCGTGGTGATAGTCGTAATGAGAACCGTCCAGAGCGCGCTCCTCGTAAAGCGAAAGTTGCACGTTCAGATGTCGATTGGCAGACTTACCGCCTAGAAGTAGGCAAAGAGCATGGTGCACGTCCTGGTGACATCGTTGGCGCTATCGCTAATGAAATTTCATTAGACAGCAGCTACATTGGCGCGATTAACTTACATGACAAACATAGTTTTGTGCAATTACCTAAAGGTATGCCTGACAAGTCATTTACGCAATTAAAGCGTGTTCGTGTTCGTCGTCAAGCATTAGAGATTACGGTTTCTGATACTCAGACACCAGCAGCATCGTCTGAGCGTCCACGTAAAGAGCAACACACTAGCTAATCACTAGTACAAATAGAATACCGAAAACGCTAATTCTTCACTAGAATTGGCGTTTTTTTTCGCCTATAGAATGGAGCTCAAGCACAGGTTTTTTAATACCAGTTTCATTAATTATCGGGTCTACTTTATAGGCAGGTGCAACACCTCAGTACTGCGTTGTTTTAACCAGGTGATATGACCAGAAAATTAGTGAGATTGGAATAATTAGTATCTTAATTTCTTTAAGATTTTTTGACGGTTAACTGAACGAATTGTTGAGCCTTAAACTTACTGTAAATATATGGTTACATCTGTGGGTGTTGCTAGCTATAGCTTAGATCCCCATCATTAACAATTCATCCGCTTTACACGTAAAAATAGATTTACGCCTCAAAAAATGTCAGTTTTTTCATTCACTTCCTCTGCGGTGAATTCACGGTGATAATCGCCTCATTGCTACAATGAGAGAAACAACTATGACAGAATTAACAAAGACAGAATTAACAAACCCACTTAATTTACGTGGTATCGAATTTATTGAATATGCATCGCCTGACTCTGACTTTATGGAAAATGCGTTTTATGGTTTTGGCTTTTCAAAAACAAAAAAATTCACAGGTCGCGATATCGATTATTTTAATCAGAACGATATTCATTTTTTATTAAATCATGAACAAGCGGGTTTTTCTAAAGAGTTTGCTAAAAGCCACGGCCCAGCAATTTGTTCCATGGGTTGGCGAGTAGAAGATGCCGAGTTTGCCTTTGAGCAAGCCGTTGTTCGTGGTGCAAAGTCAGCACAAGAAGTTGATAATAAACTACCTTATCCCGCTATTTTTGGTATTGGTGACAGCTTAATTTACTTCATTGAGAAATTTGGTGCTAAAGGCTCAATATATGAAGATGATTTCGAAGATATTGCTGAACCTGTATTAGTAAAAGATAAAGGCTTTAAAGCCGTTGATCATTTAACTAATAACGTTTACCAAGGCACAATGGAGCATTGGGCTAATTTTTATAAAAATATCTTTGGTTTTACTGATATTCGTTACTTTGATATTAAAGGGGCAAAATCAGCGTTGGTTTCATACGCTTTACAATCGCCTTGTGGTACTTTTTGTATTCCTATTAATGAAGGGAAAGGTACCAGCAATAACCAAATAGACGAATATTTAAATGAGTATAATGGTCCAGGAGTACAACACTTAGCTTTTATTTCAGATGATTTATTGGGCTCTTTAGATCAATTAGATAAAAACATCATTGATACCTTAAATATCGTACCTGAATATTATGATGATGTGTTTGATCGTATTCCTTGGGTAAAAGAAGATCACCAGCGCATTCGTGATCATCAAGTATTAGTCGATAGCCAAAACGAAAATTCATACTTGTTACAGATATTCACTAAGAATATTTTTGGACCTATTTTTATTGAAATGATCCAACGTGTTGATGACCAAGGTTTTGGCGAAGGTAACTTCACTGCTTTATTCAAGTCAATCGAACTTAACCAGATAGAACGTGGCGTGCTTTAAGCTAACTTATAGCGCTATAATTTATCTAAAAAGCCAGCATTTGCTGGCTTTTTTATGTTCTGACATAAGCTAAGTACCAACATCCGTGTTGGCAATATCATAGTTAAATAGCTGTTTTTAGCCATCGATGTCATATGATACTATGTCTCTCGACAATGGCTCCCGCATTATACTAATGAGCTTTATTTGTCTATGGAGGTAGGTGTTGATATGAAGGAGTCATGATTTTCAGGACAGCACAAATGACCTAGCTATGGTGTCGATGTCAGTAAAATCATATAACTGAAATTGTAGAGCTCGATGTATGCATGAGGTAAGTTATATTTTGCAGGTAAAAAAAAAGCGCCAGAAGGCGCTTTTGATCATCATGTCTAATGCAAGTATTTACTTGCTTAGAGCATCACCTAAATGAGGTCGAATATCTTTTAAAATTTCTTTTGCCAAGCGTGGACTACTTGCGACAATATTACCTGAGTTACCGTGATTGTGGCCACCAACAAAGTCAGTTACTAAACCACCTGCTTCAATGACCATTAATTCACCCGCGGCACTATTCCAAGGTTTTAAACCAATTTCAAAGTAACCGTCAACACGACCAGCAGCCACGTAAGCTAAATCTAGAGCGACACAGCCAGCATGACGCATATCAGATGTTTTACCAAAGAGTGTTTTAAACATTTGTAAATAAGCATCTGTGTGTTGCTTATGTTTAAAAGGGAAGCCGGTCGCTAAAATAGAACCATTAAGTTCTTTAGATTGCTTTACGCGGATTCTGAAACCGTTTAATTGTGCACCTTTACCGCGACTTGCGGTAAATAGCTCACCACGGATTGGATCATAGATAACTGATTGATCTAATTTCCCTTTAACTTTTAAAGCAATTGACACAGCAAAGTGTGGAATACCTTTAACAAAGTTTGGGGTGCCATCAAGCGGGTCAATAATCCACTGATAGTCGTTGTCTTTACCTTCAATTAAACCACACTCTTCACCAATAATAGTGTGATTAGGGTAAGATTTTTGAATTGTTTCAACAATAGCTAGTTCAGCACTTATATCAACATTAGTAACGATATCGTTCGTACCCTTAGATTCAATTTCAATCTTATCTACTTGTTCAAAAGCGCGCAAAATTACTTTGCCCGCCGCACGTGCAGAGCGCACGGCAATATTTAGCATCGGATGCATTATCGACTACCCTATTTGTTGTAAAATGTCATAAACAGCTATGTAAAAGAACGAGGTTAATGTTGAAAGCCATACTGTAATAAAGCCCCAAAATTAAGCGCGCGAATTATAGCAAACTAATTGTTGCTTTGCGACACTCTTATTTATCATTAATGAACTGATATTAGTTAGGTTAGATAAAGTTATAACGAATAAGATAAAACTTACCCTAATTTCTTTAACTTATAGACAAAAGAGCTAGGCCATATTGATAAACACTATAAAACTAATATAAAAGCCGTGGTTTTTTCTCAGTACAAGGATAATGTTCTGTGTTAACATTATCGATAATTTTAGCCGTCTAGATAGGTAATGTTGTTAGCTAATTACAGTCATGTTAACTAATTATTACCCTCGAATTAAGTAAGTGTAGATAATGTCAGATTCTTTATTAAGTAAGGTTCGTATCGTTCTTGTTAATACCTCAGATTGTCGTAATATCGGCTCAGCCGCTCGCGCCATGAAAACAATGGGTTTAACTGAGCTCATTTTAGTTGATCCCATTGAAATGCCTAATGGTCAAGCACAAGCTTTAGCTGCTGGCGCAACTGATGTTTTAAAAAATGCCAGAGTAGTGGCAACACTCGAAGAAGCCATTAAAGATTGTGGTTTAGTGGTTGGCACAAGTGCTCGGTCGCGCACGTTACCTTGGCCCATGCTAGAGCCTAGAGGTTGTGGCGAAAAACTGATCACAGAAGCACAAGAATACCCTGTGGCATTAGTATTTGGCCGTGAGAGTAGTGGCTTAACGAATGAAGAGCTCCAGTTATGTAACTTTCATGTGCAAATTCCAGCAAATCCAGAATATAGTTCATTGAATTTGGCTATGGCAGTACAAACCTTAAGTTATGAAGTGCGTACAAGTTTCCTAATCCATCAACAACAAGCCTTCACTATGAGTGAAAATGAAGAATATCCGCTTGCTGAGGAAACAGAACGCTTTTATCAACATTTTGAAAATGTACTAAAAGCAACGGGCTTTATTATGCCAAGTCACCCAGGTTTAGTGATGACTAAGCTGCGCCGTTTGTTTAACCGTGCACGGCCCGATGTAAAAGAATTGAAAATGATGCGTGGTATTTTAGCCTCAGTTGAACGCGCTGCAAAAGCCTCTAATACTGAAAAAAACAAAGATTAATTATAGCGTTAGTTAGTCACTTAACTGAGTGACTAACTCTGATTACAGCATAGAGAATTAAGGAACGTGGTATGTTTAACCGCATGAAAGAAGATATTAATAGTGTATTTGACCGAGATCCTGCCGCACGTAATGTTTTTGAAGTTTTAACAAATTATCCTGGCCTGCATGCCGTGTGGTTTCACCGTTTAAGTCATCGTTTGTGGAAATTTAATTGTAAATGGTTAGCGCGATCACTCTCAACATTTTCTCGTTGGTTAACGGGTATTGAGATCCACCCAGGTGCGACTATTGGTCGGCGATTTTTTATTGATCATGGTATGGGTGTTGTCATCGGTGGTACTGCTGAAATAGGTGATGATGTCACTTTATACCAAGGGGTTACGCTAGGCGGCACAAGTTGGAAAGAAGGCAAACGCCATCCAACCTTAATGAATAATGTTGTTATTGGTGCCGGAGCTAAAATTTTAGGTCCAATTACCATTGGTAAGAATGGCAAGGTAGGTTCGAACTCCGTTGTGGTAAAAGATGTGCCTGAAAACGGCACAGCTGTTGGCATTCCCGCTCGCATTATTAACGCTAAAAAGGATGATAGTGCCGCTGAAAAACGTGAGAAAGTGGCAAAGAAATATGGCTTTGATGCTTATGCGGTGGCTACTGATAATCCAGATCCAGTCGCTAAAGCGATAGGTCGTTTACTTGACCATATACATTTAATGGAAAATAAAGTTTCTGATTTATGTCGAGAAGTTAATCAGCTTGGTGGTCATGTTTGTCAAGAAGCGCTACCTGAATTAAGGGTGGGTGAGTTTGACGAAGATGAGAAAGCGGCAGCAAAACGTCGAGAAAGCGCAAAAGAATCTTTTGATCCAGCAATTTAGTTCCCTTTTATTTGTAGCTAGAGGTTATTTTGCTGTAAACAAGCATTTAGCCTAGTTATCGATACTAAATTTCCAGTCTAGCCTTACTTTCACTCAGAGGTTATTAAACATTAGAGCGATGTAAACTTTAATGTTTCTTCTTTCGTATTGATTAAAAATTAAAGGCGCGTAAAATACTTGAGTAAATCAGTCGGGTATTTAGTTGACTAATTTGTAGGGAGATGTAAAATTGCCAACCAATTGATAGGGGTAATATATGAAATTGACGTCTAAAGGCCGATACGCTGTAACAGCAATGCTCGATGTAGCTATTCATGCGATAACAGGACCTGTTCCACTGGCTGATATTTCTGAGCGCCAAGGTATCTCATTATCATATCTAGAGCAACTTTTTTCACGGCTTAGAAAATACGGACTCGTCAATAGTGTTCGTGGGCCAGGTGGCGGTTACCGGTTAGGACAATGTTCAGCGAAAATTACCATTGCTGATGTTATCAATGCTGTTGACGAAAGTATCAATGCCACTAAATGTGGTGGCACAGGTAATTGTCAAGATGGTCAGCAATGCTTAACGCATTATTTATGGACTGATTTAAGCGACAGAATTGAAGACTTTTTAAAAGGCATTTCACTTGCCGAGCTCGTCGAGCAACGAAATGTAAAAATAGTGTCACAACGACAAGATGAAGCTACAGCGAAAGCTCGCAAATCCCCTTCGTTAGAGACCTTAATTACTACTCGCAATATTATGAATGACTGGCATTAATAGCTGGTTCAACTGGAGATTATTAATTAATGAAGCTTCCCATTTATTTTGATTATTCATCGACAACACCGGTAGACAAACGTGTTGCTGAAAAAATGATGCAATATATGACTACTGATGGTTTTTTTGGAAACCCGGCATCACGTTCACACAAATTTGGTTGGCAAGCGGAAGAAGCGGTTGATATCGCTCGTAATCAAGTTGCTGATTTGATTAACGCCGACCCACGCGAAATTGTTATTACCTCAGGTGCAACAGAGTCTAATAACTTAGGTATTAAAGGTGCAGCTAAGTTTTACAGTAAAAAAGGTAAGCATATTATTACCTGTAAAACAGAACATAAAGCCGTACTAGATACTTGTCGCGAGTTAGAGCGTCAAGGCTTTGAAGTAACTTACCTTGATCCTGAAAGCAATGGTTTAATTGATTTAGAAAAATTAAAAGACGCCATGCGTGAAGATACTGTTCTCGTTAGTATCATGCACCTTAATAACGAAATTGGTGTAATTCAAGATATTGCGGCCATTGGCGAAATGTGTCGCGAACGTAAAATTATTTTTCATGTTGATGCTGCGCAAAGTGCCGGTAAAATTGAAATTGATTTACAAGTTTTAAAAGTGGATTTAATGTCATTTTCTGCCCATAAAATTTATGGTCCAAAAGGCATAGGTGCACTCTATGTTAGTCGTAAACCTCGTGTTCGTCTTGAATCACAAATGCACGGTGGTGGCCATGAACGTGGTATGCGTTCAGGTACACTAGCAACTCACCAAATTGTTGGTATGGGTGAAGCATTTAGAATTGGAAAAGAAGAACTAGTACAAGACGCAATACACGTGACTAAAATGCGTGATCGTTTATGGGCTGGTTTAAACGACATGGAACAAGTTTTTGTTAACGGCGATTTTGACCAACGTTATCCAGGTAACTTAAATGTCAGTTTCAATTTTGTTGAAGGTGAATCGCTTATCATGGCGTTAAAAGACTTAGCAGTATCTTCAGGTTCAGCCTGTACTTCAGCAAGTTTAGAGCCATCGTACGTACTTCGAGCTTTAGGGTTAAATGATGAAATGGCGCACAGCTCAATTCGTTTTAGTTTCGGTCGTTTTACTACAGAAGAAGAAATAGATTATGCCATTGACCTGATTAAAAAGGCAATTGGCCATTTACGTGACATGTCACCGCTTTGGGAAATGTTCAAAGACGGTATCGATTTAGACTCAATAGAATGGGCTGCTCACTAGAGCGCTAGGAGAAATATTATGGCTTATAGCGAAAAAGTAATTGATCATTATGAAAATCCACGCAACGTTGGTTCTTTTGATAAGAATGACACACAAGTTGCTACGGGTATGGTTGGCGCACCTGCATGTGGTGACGTAATGAAGTTACAACTTAAAATTTCAGCGGACGGCATTATTGAAGACGCGAAATTTAAAACTTACGGCTGTGGCTCTGCGATTGCCTCAAGCTCATTGGTAACAGAATGGGTTAAAGGTAAGTCAATTGATGAAGCCGGCCAAATCAAAAATACGGCGATTGCTGAAGAACTTGCATTACCGCCAGTGAAAATTCACTGTTCAATCTTAGCGGAAGACGCAATTAAAGCGGCAATCGAAGATTACCGTAGTAAGCATAAAGGTTAAGCTGGAGACGCAATATGAGTGTAACGATGACACCTGCTGCATCTGACAGGATAAAATCGTTTATCGAAAACCGGGGCAAGGGCCTCGGTCTACGATTAGGTATTAAAACAACGGGTTGTTCTGGTTTAGCTTATGTACTTGAATTTGTAGATGATCTAAATGATGACGATTCAATGTTTTCCATTAATGATGTCAATATCATTATTGATGGTAAAAGCCTGGTTTATCTTGATGGTATCGAACTTGATTTTATTAAAGAAGGTTTGAACGAAGGCTTTAAATTCACCAACCCAAATGCCAAAGGCGCATGTGGTTGTGGTGAAAGTTTTAATGTTTAGTGATCGATTAATTTCACTGGAGTTGTTGTGAATTATTTTCAGTTATTTGGTTTAGAAATTCAGTTTACTATTGACTTGGCTAAGCTTTCAACAATTTACCAAACATTACAAAAAAAAGTACATCCTGATCGCTTTGCTCATGGTTCAAGCCAAGAGCAAATGCTATCCGTTAAAAAATCAACCTTGATTAACGATGCCTACCAAACACTAAAAAAACCACTAAATCGCGCGCAATATCTTTTAGAATTGCGCGGTATTAGCATGCCTAACGAGCAGGCTTCTTTTGGTGACGTGAGTTTTTTAATGCATCAAATGGAACTGCGAGAAATGCTAGACGAAGTCAAGCATGCTGATGATGTCGATGCAGCTGTGTTTGACGCTTCACAAGTGTTTGAAGCAGAATTCCAGCAACTCTTTAATCAGCTGCAAAGTCAACTGGCAGAAGATACGCCAGAATCCAATAGCTTAGCTTGCGATGTTTTAAGAAAACTTAAGTTTTATCAAAAGCTTCATGTTGAGCTAGATAAGCTCGAAGAGTTATTGCTAGAAGACTAAACTATAAAATTAATATGTTAATAACTGTAGTTACTTTTTCTATCAAAATGTAGTTGTTAATAAAAAATCCGTAAAACCATCACCTAACGAGCTTTTACAATGGCATTATTACAAATCGCTGAACCAGGGCAAAGTACAGTTCCTCATGCCCATCGCCTTGCGGCGGGTATTGATCTTGGTACGACAAATTCTTTAATTGCTAGCGTAAAAAGTGGCCTAGCTGAAACTATTGTTGATGATAATGGGGCTGACATTTTACCGTCAGTGGTCAGTTATCAAAGCAATAGTATTCTCGTCGGTCATGACGCAAAAGCGTTAGCTGTGAGTGACCCTGAAAATACTATCGTGTCAGCAAAGCGCCTAATTGGCCGCTCTAAAGCTGATATAACGACAAAATATGCATCACTGCCGTATGCTTTTTCTGGTGATGAAAACCATCCCTTAATAGCAACTCGCACAGGCGAAGTGAATCCGGTACAAGTGTCGGCCGAAATACTTAAAACTTTAGTGAAACGAGCTGAATTATCGCTAGGTGGTGAACTAACGGGTGTAGTTATTACCGTGCCAGCTTATTTTGATGATGCACAACGCCATAGTACGAAAGACGCGGCAAAATTAGCCGGTGTCAATGTCTTACGTTTACTTAACGAACCTACAGCTGCTGCAGTTGCTTATGGTCTAGACACCGAACATCAAGGAAAACAAGAAGGCGTTGTTGCGGTTTATGATTTAGGCGGCGGCACCTTTGATATTTCCATATTACGTCTCAATAAAGGTGTATTTGAAGTGTTAGCTACCGGCGGTGATTCTGCGCTTGGTGGTGACGATTTTGATGGCATGCTGGTTGAATATCTGATCAATAAAGTGGGCTTAGTTCGCCCTTTGTCTACTTCAATGGAACGACAATTAACCCAGCAAGCTTGTTTTGCTAAAGAACAATTGTCAGACAGTGACAGTGTTGAAATATCACTAACACTTGCCAATGATAAAACTTGGACCAATATTTTTACCCGAGTTGAGTTTGAGCAGTTGATCGCGCCATTAGTAAAGAAAACACTGCGAGCATGTCGTCGAGCTGTTAAAGACGCAGAGCTCGACATTAATGATATTATTGAGGTGGTGATGGTTGGTGGTTCTACCCGTGTACCTTTAGTGCGTCAAGAGGTTGAAGGTTTTTTCAAACGCCAACCTTTAACCTCAATTGACCCTGATAAAGTCGTGGCTTTAGGTGCGGCCATTCAAGCTGATATTTTGGCGGGTAATAAGCCAGAGAGCGATATCTTGCTACTTGATGTTATTCCTTTATCATTAGGTTTAGAAACCATGGGTGGGCTAGTTGAGAAGGTCATTACTCGCAACACCACCATTCCAGTGGCTAAAGCGCAAGAATTTACCACCTTCAAAGATGGTCAAACGGCGATGGCTTTACATGTATTACAAGGCGAACGTGAGTTAGTTGATGATTGTCGTTCATTAGCACGATTTGAACTTCATGGCATTCCGGCAATGACCGCTGGTGCTGCACATATCCGTGTCACTTTTAAAGTAGATGCAGACGGTTTGTTAGAAGTATCAGCGATGGAAAAATCAACCGGTGTTGAGTCGAGTATTACTGTCAAACCAAGTTTTGGTTTAGAAGCAGATGAAATCACTAACATGCTAAAAGACTCCATGGAAAATGCTGAGCAAGATATGCAAGTAAGAATGTTGAAAGAGCAGCAAGTTGAAGCGTCCCAAGTGATTGAGTCGATTCAAGCGGCGCTTCTTGCCGATAGCGCTTTATTAAATACAGCGGAAATCAGCAAAATAGATAGCGCTATTTCTGCGCTGAAACAAATAAGCCAAACAGGTAATGCCGATGAAGTTGAAACGGCAATAGCGACATTAAATAATAGCACCGCCACATTTGCTGAACGTAGGATGGATTCATCTATAAGAACAGCATTATCTGGCCATTCAGTAGACGAGGTTTAGTCAAATGCCACAAATTATATTTTTACCCAACGCAGATCTTTGCCCAGAAGGCGCAGTAGTAGAAGCCGAAAAAGGCGAGAGTGTATTAGACGTAGCACTAAGAAACGATATTGGTGTTGAGCATGCATGTGAGAAAGTGTGCGCTTGTACTACATGTCATATGATTATCCGTGAAGGTTTTGACTCTATCAAAGAGGGCGATGAACTCGAAGAAGATATGTTAGATAAAGCTTGGGGTTTAGAGCCTGAATCACGTCTAGGTTGCCAAGCATTAGTGGGCAATGAAGATTTAGTGGTAGAAATTCCTAAGTATACCGTCAATATGGTATCTGAAACTCACTAAATAATTCGATTTATAAATATTTAAGGGTAATAACCATGCGGTTATTACCCTTTTTTGATCGCATTAATCAGCCATTGGAACCATATTGTACAACTAATGTTATTGAATAGACCGCGACCTTTGTTTGATTTTTTATTTTGATAGCAAATCGGCTGGTAAAATTTTTATTACTTAGATAAATAGACACTTCATTAAAAATTTGCTCTAATTAATGGAGGTTTTTCTTGTTGAAATCACTTAATAAACCGTTATATCGTTGTTAAATAACTCCTAGGCATCATAAATTTGTCAGTACTATCTAAATCACAAACTATAAAAAGTTTAATCATCACTAATCAGTTTGCTACTGATATTTTGCTATTAAATACCCCAAATGAGGTTTGGCAGTATTTAGCACAAAATATTGTTGAAAAGCTCGGTTTTGATGATGCCGTTATTTATACTTTAGATGCCGGGGGGGAAACCTTAAGTCGTATGTCGGGCTTTGAAAAGACAACCTCCTTCAACCATGATAAAAGCAGTAACATTGAAATAAGAAATACTTCGTCTAACTCGATAGTTATTCCTTTTAATGAAGGTGTTATCGGTAAAGTTGCGGCAACCAAGCAAGCGCTATTAGTCAAAGATATTCGAGAATTTGAAGGTTATATTGTTGAAGATGAAACCACACTATCAGAGTTAGCCGTGCCTATTTTATTTAAAGAGCAATTATTAGGTGTTATTGACTCTGAACATGCACGAGTTAATTTTTACACTGAATATCACCTGAGAACACTGACCGCATTAGCTTCTCTTGCTGCAATGAAAATATCTCAAATCATCAAAGTAGATGGCTTGGAAGAGGTGATTGAGAATTTAGAATATGCCAATAAAATTCAAGATGCCTTATTTGAGATTGCTGAGCTTACCTTTACAACTAAAACTATGGAGGGATTTTATCGGAGTTTACATCAATGTATTGGACGTATTACTTTTGCAAAAAACTTTTTTGTTGCCTTACTGAAAGATGATGGAAAAATAATTGAATTTCCTTATGCGGTAGATGAATTTGACCAAGATATTGTTGACGAGTTAGATCAAGGAAAGATATTCGAACAAGTGGCCATTAATCCGGAACATTTAAGTATTACAGGCTATGCCCTGTCAAAAGATAAACCTTTTCTACTATATGAAAAAGATATTCAAAAAATGCTTGATAACAAGGAACTCTATATTCTAGGGAGCATACCAAAAGTTTGGTTAGGCGTGCCTTTTGGTCGTGGTCATAATAAAGGTATTGTCGTTGTACAAAGTTATAATACTGATTTTTTATTCCAAGAAAAAGATAAACAACTGTTATCTTTTGTCGCGAAACATATCAATAATGCCATTGATAGAATGGCAGCTAAGCAGAAGCTTCAGTTCTTAGCATTACATGATCCTTTGACAGACTTACCTAATAGATCGCTTTTTAAAGATAGAATTCAACATGCGTTTTTACATTGTCAGAATAATCGCCAAGACAATTTAGCCATACTATTTATTGATGTAGATAGATTTAAGCAAGTTAACGACAATTATGGTCACCATGTTGGTGATAAATTGCTGATTTACATTGCAAACTTGATTTCTGCGATCTTGAGGAGCACAGATACATTGGCACGTTTAGGTGGTGATGAATTTGCCATACTGCTTGATGGTAAGATTGATTATGAGACCATTTGTCGGATAACTGAAGGTATTATCGAGGCGACATCAGGGGCTTTCAATATCGATGGTTTGAATATTTGTAGTAGTGTCAGTATTGGTATCGCAACTTACAGTGATGCGAGTGAGAGTGCTGATCAATTATTGATTGATGCTGATCATGCTATGTACCAAGCGAAGCTCAAAGGACGTAATCAGTATGTCGTTTTTGAAGGGCTTGAAGAACAAAATAAATCAACTAATGTTAAAGTCGAGTATGATTTCGATCATGCAGTTAAAAACTTTGAGTTTATCAGCAATTATCAACCGCTAATCGATTTTGATACCGGTGATGTTATTAGTGCTGAGGTGTTGGTACGATGGCAGCACCCTAAATTAGGACTGTTGTTTCCAGATGTTTTTATTCCTATTTTAGAAAGATCAGGGCAAATAGTACAGCTTGATCTTTATATGCTGAAGTTGGCGGTGAACAACCTCAAGCTTTGGGCAGACTGGCTGCCAGAAAAATTTAAGCTAAATGTTAATGTATCAACATCAGGCTTTGCGTCGCAAGACTTCATTAACTATATGCAAACACAGCATTTAGAATGTGCAGAGATCACCGAGCGATTATGCATAGAAATTACTGAAGAAAGTTTAATTCTTAACGTTGATGCCGTGAATAAACATTTAGATATTTTGAAACGTCTTAATATTCCAGTAGCATTAGATGATTTTGGTACGGGTTTTTCATCGCTGAGTTATTTACATCAATTTTCTTTAGATTATTTGAAAATAGATAAAAGCTTTGTTGATGATTTAAATGAAGTGAACAGTAAGGTCCTGATATTAGACGCCGTGGTTAATTTAGCTAAAGCGTTAAAGATAAAAACCACAGCTGAAGGTATTGAAACAGCAGAGCAATATAAAAAGCTTAAAGACATTGGCTGTGATTTAGGGCAAGGCTATTATATCGCAAAACCGCTACTCGATACTGACTTTAAACGTTTTCTTTTAAACAGGGAAAATTAACTTTAAATCGCTTAATGCCGATACAGCTAACTTAAGTTAACGCTAGGTAAGTATTGAGCTAGACTAGCAATATTTTTAAGCAATACCTTTAAGTAATAGCTTTAAGCAGTATTAAGTTTCACTACTTGTTTACCAGTAAAACCGCCGGCTAGCTGTTTTTTTAGCGCGGTAGAAACATTCGCTGCGCTAAATTTAATTAGGTTAACTTTCGGTACGATTAAATCACCTTTTGCTACGCTATCAAGCAATAAGTTACTCATAAAACTCATGTGTTGCTGCGCACACAAACTATTAGCTAGCCAAGCACCCGCAAGCGATACAATACTAATGTTAGGTGCCTTTCTAAATAGCAGCTCTTGCTCAAAGGTCGGTAATGGTTTTAAACATGCAATACGACCACAAAAGCGCATTAATTCAATATTGCGCACTGTGACATCATCGCCAATGGAGTCAAATACCGCGTCAAAACCTTGCGGACCTAATTCATGGCGAATTTTCTCACAAAGTTTTTTATCCTGATAATCAAATACTGCATCAGCCCCTAACGATTTGACTAATTTATGATTATGTTTTGCTGCGGTGGTAAATACAGCTACGCCGCGTTGTTTAGCAAATTGAATCGCCATTTGACCAACGGCACCTGCGCCCGCTTCAATCAATAAAGTATCACCCTCAACAAGTTGTAATCGGTCGAGTGCAATTAACGCTGTCATACCCGCACAAGGCAGTGTGGCCGCTTGTTCGGGACTGACGCTTTCAGGTACAACAGAAACCGCATAGTTTGCTACTTTGGCGTACTCACTGAGTGCGCCTTGTGCGCCCATACTGGCATGCCACATAACACGTGCGCCTATATTGGGATAAACTCCTTTTGGCGCTTTAACGACTATGCCTACCGCATCTAAACCCAGTATATGCGGGTACTGCCAATGACAAAACCCTGTTTTGGCATATTCTGCATCTAAGGGATTCAGGCCAACATATTCTACTTTTATTAAGAGTTCGTTATCGTTGCATTTAGGCACACTAAGTTCAATATTCTCCAAGCGAATTTCTTCGCTAGCTTCGCGTAAAACAATGGCTTTCATTGTTTTTGAAATATCTTTTTGTGGTGAAAATTCAGTATCAAACATAGGTAAACTCAATCATTAAAAGCGGGTTAAAGCATCACTCCAGCAAGTATTAAAGCCATGATAGAAATTAACTTTTGCCAGCAATGACGCAATGACTGCGTCTACAGTTTTCTCTTGGACTATTAAAGCATTCTGTCGTGTATCTAACAACGCCAAGTAAAGCCTTTGGCCTATTTGCTCTATGGCAGCTACTGGCAAAAACTATTGATAACCGATGAATAATGCGCTTTAGCGCAGTGTTCTTAGCTACCTTGCTTTGTGCGTAATCGCCAGGATGTTTCAAAGGCTACCTTAAGGTTCTAGCCAGCATAATACTGCGCTGATATTATTTTAATGTCGGCACTTTTTTCTCGTTACTGCCTTTAGTCACTAAAATATAAAACACTGGCGTAAACAATAGGCCAAAGAAAGTAACGCCTACCATGCCAGAAAATACCGCATTACCCATGGCATGGCGCATTTCTGCCCCAGCACCTGTGGCTAATACTAAGGGTATTACGCCTGCAGTAAAAGCAATTGAGGTCATTAAAATTGGCCTAAGTCGCATACGACATGCGGCCATAATAGCGTCAAGGTGAGACATGCCGTGTTGGTTTTGATCTTTGGCAAACTCCACCATTAAAATCGCATTTTTCGAGGCTAAGGCGACCAACACTATTAAGGCAATTTGAGTGAAAATATTGTTGTCTGAACCGACATACCAAACCCCTAATAATGCTGAAAATATGGTCATGGGCACAATCAGAATAATAGCCAAAGGTAAGCGTAAGCTTTCATATTGTGCAGCAAGTACCATAAAAACTAACAATACGACTAAGGGGAATATATATACCATGGTATTGCCAGCAATAATTTGCTGGAAGGTCACATCGGTCCATTCATAAGCAATGCCTTGAGGTAGCGTATTGGCCAGTATTAGCTCAATGGCTTGCTGAGCCTGATCCGAGCTATAACCGGGCGCAGGACTGCCATTGAGCTCGGCACTTGGGTAGCCATTGTAATGCATTACGCGATCAGGGCCTGTGGTCGGTGTAACCATTAATACTGAACCTAGTGGCACCATATTACCTAAGTTATTACGTACTTTTAGATTCAATATTTGTTCAGGATCTTTGCGAAATTCAGCATCTGCTTGTGCTTTAACTTGATAAGTACGACCAAATAAATTGAAATCATTGACATAAACTGACCCTAAGTAAATCTGCAAGGCGTTGAATACTTCATCTAATGCAATGCCTTGTATCAAGGCTTGTTCACGGTCAATATCAATATCCATTTGTGGTGTTTGAATACGAAAACTTGAATACAAGCCAACGAGGGCAGGATCTTGTTGTGCTTTTACAATGACTTTTTGCAAGCTATTAAATAGCGCCTCAAAGCCTTTGTTATCTCGGTCTTCAATTTGCAGTTTAAAACCACCGGTTGTCCCTAAGCCTTGAATAGGCGGTGGTGGAAATACAGCAACATAGGCCGCATCAATCACGCTAAATCGTTGATTAAGTTGTCCGGCAATAGCCATAGCCGACAAGCTAACATCTTGACGTTTTTCAAAAGCGTCTAAGGTGACAAAAACAATTGCGCTATTAGGGCTGTTAGTAAAACCATTCACTGATAAACCAGGAAATGCTACCGTATGGGCAACGCCATCAATGGTATGGGCAATGGCTTCCATTTCTTGTACAACATCTTGGGTACGATCAAGACTCGCCGCATCGGGTAATTGAGCGATAGCCACTAAATATTTTTTATCTTGCGCAGGAATAAAGCCGCCAGGTACAGCATCAAATAAGGTGACTGTGCCACCTAATAAAGCGACATAAGCGACGAGCACAACTATGCTCATACGTATTAGCTTTTGCACTAATTTTTGGTAACCTTTTGCGCCACGGTCAAACAAGCGATTAAAAGGTTTAAACAACCAGCGGCCAAAAATAGCATTTAAAAAGCGTGTTAAGGCGTCGGGTTTACTGTCATGCGATTTCAATAATAGCGCGGCTAATGCGGGCGATAATGTCAGTGAGTTAAAGGCTGAAATCACGGTTGAAATAGTAATCGTTAAAGCAAATTGTTTATAAAACTGGCCCGATAAACCAGAGATAAAGGCCGTAGGAATAAATACCGCTAATAATACTAAGGCAATGGCAATAATAGGGCCAGTAACCTCAGTCATGGCAACGCGGGTGGCTTCTAAAGGCGATAAACCTTTCTCGATATTACGTTCAACATTTTCTACCACCACAATGGCATCGTCAACTACGATACCTATGGCTAATACCAGACCAAATAAAGACAAGGTATTGATTGAAATTCCTAGCCATTGCATAACAGCAAAAGTACCGATTAATGATACTGGGACGGCAATTAATGGAATAATTGAGGCACGCCAAGTTTGTAAAAATACCACCACAACAATCACGACCAGGGCAATAGCTTCTAATAAGGTGGTAATTACCGCATCAATAGAGTCACGAACAAAAACGGTGGGGTCATAAACAATGTCATACTCAACCCCAGCAGGAAATTTCTCTGATAACCGTACCATGGTTGCGCGTACTTGATCGGATAACTCAATGGCATTTGAACCTGGGCGTTGAAAAATAGGCATAGCCAGTGCAGGTTGACCATCTAGCAGGGCTCTTAAGGCATAATTATTTTGACCTAGCTCTAAGCGAGCAACGTCTTTAAGGCGGATCAACTGACCTTGCTCGCCCACTTTAATAATGACTTGGTCAAACTCTTCGACACTATTTAAACGACCTTTAACATTGAGTAGAATTTGAAATTGGCTATCGTTAGCAGCGGGTTGTGCACCTAAGCTACCGGCGGCAACTTGTTGGTTTTGCGAACGTAATGCGCTTATCACATCCATTGCGGTTAATTTACGGGCAGCTAATGCATCTGGATTTAACCACACTCGCATCGCATATTGACCGCCGCCAAATAATTTCACATCACCGACACCGGCTAAGCGAGCAATTTCGTCTTTAACATACAAATCAGCATAGTTAGATAAATAAGTCGTATCATGCGTTTTTTTGGGCGAATAAAGATGCACCACCATGGTCAGATCAGGTGATGACTTTTCTGCCACTACGCCAAGGCGTTGTACTTCTTCTGGTAAACGTGGCAAAGCACTGTTAACACGGTTTTGAACTTGTACTTGTGCGCGATCTAAATCGGTACCCAAGGCAAAAGTAACAGTTAATGTCATACGACCATCACTAGTAGCTTGAGAAAACATATACAACATGTTTTCAGTACCATTTATTTCTTGCTCAAGCGGTGTTGCTACTGTTTGTGCAATAACGGTTGGGTTAGCACCAGGGTAATTAGCGGTGACAACAACGGTTGGTGGTACAACTTCAGGGTATTCACTGATTGGTAATTGAAATAATGATATACCGCCACCGATCAAAATAATAAGTGACAATACGGCCGCGAAGATAGGCCGTTGAATAAAAAAGTGAGAAAAATTCATCAAAAGCTCTTAATATTTAGCAATAAGGCTGACATCGCCCATTGCAGACAAGGTAAATACGATATCGGTCGTATCAATGGCAACAGTTCTCGGCTTGATTGGCATACCAGGTCCAACACGGGCTGGGCCGTTAACTGCGATAATATCCCCTTTGCTCAAACCCGCGGTAATTGCACGTAACTTTCCGTAACGTTCACCAATTTCAACTAATTTGTATTCTAGAACGTTGTTTTTATCTACCGTAAGCACAAAACGATTTTTCAAATCTGTACCTATGGCACGTTCAGGTATAATAATTTGCTTAGTGATGGCATTAGCTGCGAGCTTAATGCGGGCAAAAGATCCAGCACGTAATTGATCGTTTACTTGGTTGTGTTTACCTTCAAATATGGCGCGCACTCTTAATGTACCCGTTGATGGATTAATGCGATTATCAATAAAATTAATGTAACCCTCATGGCTAAAGTGTTTCTGTCCGATTTTTTGCATCACCACTTGTTGTTTACTTGCTGCAGTGATATCAGCAAATGAACGATTCCAAGTGCGTTCATCAATATCAAAATAAGCATACATTTCATGATTAGATACGATTGACGTGAGGACACTTTGGCCGGCAAGTACGTTATTACCACGGGTGATATTCGCGCGTGAAATTACACCATTAATAGGTGAGCGAATGGCGGTAAACGCTAAATCAAGTTCTGCGGAAGTGAGTTGTGCTTGCAATGCGGCTAGCTGTGCTTCACGTTGGTGTAAAATCGAGGTGCGAGATTCAGCTTGCTCTTCAGAGATAGCTTTTTGTGCTGTTAAGCGTATTGCACGTTTGGCTTCACTTTTCGCTTGACCTAATGCGGCCTTTGCACTGAGAATTTGTGCCTCCAAACTAGCAACAACGGCGGCAAAAGGGCGATCGTCAAGTTGAAATAATAAGTCGCCTTCTTTTACATCATCGCCTTCTTTAAAAGCGATGTGGTTAATAACACCTGAAACTCGTGGCATTAAAGCGACTTCTTGGGGAGATTCTAAACGGCTAGTATATATATACCAATTTTGTACAGGTTTAACCAACACCTCAGCAACATCAATAGCTTGCAAAGATTGTACTGCTTTTTGTTGCTCTGGCTCTTCTGCACAGCCGGTTATTGCTAAGCTGAGGGTGAGGATAGCGGCAATAAAAATATTTTTACTCATCATGATTCTCGTTTTGCTCAAAATAATACTCTAGGATAATGGCGTGCATGATACGTAACTAATGTGTGGACAAAAAGTATAGATTTTTAAATACATTAGTGCCAAAATTGCACCAATGTGTGTGGTACGGAATAAATAATGGATACAACAAGCCGGTTATTAATGTTGCTAGATGTGGTTGAATTGGGCTCATTTACCAGCGCAGCGCAAAGCAGGAACATTGACCGCTCGGTTATTTCAAAACAAATTAGCCGACTTGAAGATGATTTGGGTGTCAGGCTATTAAATAGAACAACCCGGTCTTTTTCACTGACTGCTGCGGGTGCTGAAATGATAAAAAAATCTCGGGAGCTGCGTGAGTTACTGGGACAAACCGTTAGGTTGGCGGAAAATTATCATCAAGAACCACGAGGAGTATTAAAAATCACCTCGCCAACCATCATAGCTAAGCGATACTTACAACCTGTGATCAATGATTTTCAAAAACGTTTTCCGCAAGTTGAAGTTGAGCTACGTTTAGACGATCGTGTGATGGATATTGTTGCAGAAGGTTTTGACTTGGCTTTTCGTATTGGCGAACCTAAAGACTCGACCTTGATTGCCCGAAAACTGGCCCGTAACCGCATGATTATTTTGGCGTCACCCGAATTTATCCAGACCTATGGCATGCCGAAAACTATCGATGAACTCTCACTATTGCCGGCAGCAAGCTATACCAGTAATTCGCTAAGAGTAACGAGTATTAGCACCATTGATCAACATGGCGATAAGATTGAAAAATCGATAAAAAGTATCTTTCGAGCGAATGATGCCGAGGTATTGTTATTAAAAGCGCTTTCTGGCACTGCATTTGTGGTGGTGCCAGCGTTGACCGTTGGCAATGAAGTGGCTGATGGACAGTTAGTCCCCCTGCTGACAGATATAAAATTGTCAGATTATAGCGCCATTTATGCGATATATCCTCATCGAGATTTGCCAGTTAGAACGCGACTATTCTTTGATGCGGTTCGAGAATATATTGGTAAAAATACACCTATTTGGGAAAGTAATATTCCACATTTTGAGCATTTATATCGGAGTAATTAAAGATAACTCATGTAAAGCAATGGGCTAATTTTATAGTTTAATCATTGCTGGGCTTGTGGTGTATCAACTAACCCCATGCTGATAAAGGTGGGTCGACGGCTATTACCTGTACGTGAGTCGTCATAACTTGATGGGTATAAAGAATTAAGCCGCATATTTTAGGTTGATTGATGGCCTCTCTATAATCATGGATTACTTTAAGCTGCAATGGATAATATTTCTCAGCGAAGGGTGAGGTATTATCAACCTCATGTTTTTTTCACCTATGGTTGACAAATTTAGACTTTTCAACTTGACAAAGTTCTTCAAGTGGTCCGTAAAGCCTTCTACCATTTGGAGTATAGATAGCAAGCTTAACTTATGTCTCCTTGAAAAGTATCGAAATTTATCTTGTTCATAACAAGGTGTTGTAAACAAGATTTGCTGTTGGATTAAAGCATATCAAGAGTGCTAGCAAGGAAAATCAGCAATCAGAGTTTCAAATAACACCTGTTTGAGTTGCTTATGAGCTAATTGACTAATATCCATAGATTTAGCAATCGATGAAGCAATTTCTCTTCTGTCATACTCACGTGGAATACAAAATTGATGCGCATCTTCATTACTCAACATGGAAGACGTTGTTAACACACGTGTTCGATAAGCGCGCTTTAAAAAATCGCTTTGTTGATGAGCTGTACGCTCAATCATTGCCTTGGGTTTTACCACACCATCTTCGGTGAGTAATGACGAGTCAATAAAGCCATCTATATATAGCTTACAGGCATTTATTTCACTTTTTTCCTCACCTTGTTGGTAAGCCTTACAAGAGCTGATAATGTCAGACTTAAAGTCAGCCTTTACTGCTGTAGACATAGCCAATAGCCCAATTGTGGCCATATTAAGTATTAGAAGTTTTAAATTTTTCATTTTTTTGTCCTTTAGTTACGATTAATTTTTTTGAAGATTGACTTATTAACCAAGCACCAGCAACGGCGGATATTAATGATCCAACTAACACGCCAACTTTTACTTGGGTTTGATAAGCCAAACCCTGCTCTTCAAAGGCGAGTGAGCCAATAAATAAACTCATAGTAAAGCCTACGCCACAAAGTAAACATACGCCGTATAATTGTGTCCAAGTTGCGTCTTTGGGCAAGCGACATAGTTTTAGTTTCACGGCAATAACACAAGCCGCGAATATACCTAATTGTTTACCAATGAATAATCCACCAATAATACCTATGGATATTGGTGTGAAAAGTTCATTAACCGAAACCCCTGTTAAGCTCACACCCGCATTGGCAAAGGCAAAAAGTGGTAGCACAAAAAACGCTATCCATGGATGTAAGCCATGTTCAATTTGATATGACATAGACTGTGAATTTTCACGGGCGATAGGAATAAACCAAGCAACGGCAAAACCGGCTAAAGTGGCATGTACACCTGATTTTAACACCGCAGCCCAAACGATAATTGACAGCAAGATAAAAGGCGTCTTGTTCTCAAGTTTAAGTCGATTAAAAATAAATAGTGTTACTAAACCTATACCTGCGATAATAAGCGAGTTGGTTGCTAGCTCTTGTGAGTAAAATATGGCGATGATAATAACGGCACCAATATCGTCAATAATAGCTACAGATAATAGAAACAGCTTTAAACTAGGTGGTAAGTATTTACCAAATAAAATAAAAATGCCTAAGGCAAAAGCGATATCTGTTGCGGAAGGAATCGCCCAACCATTCATAGCAACCGCATCTTGATAATTAAAACCCACATAGATTAATGCTGGGAAAATAATACCGGCAATAGCGGCCAAAACAGGTAATACCACCTGATCAGGACGTGACAACTGACCGTAAAATAATTCACGCTTAATTTCTAAACCAACAACAAAGAAAAATAACGCCATTAAACCATCGTTGACCCACAATACTAAGGGTTTACTAATAGCAAAAGTGCCTAAGGTAATGCTAACGGGGAACTCAAGGAATTCATGGTAACTCTGACTAAAAAAACTGTTGGCCATTATTAATGCCAGTACTGCGGCTAAGACTAAAATAATGCCAGAACTCGCATCAGTTTGGATAAACTGTTTCCAACGTAGCACAATAATATTTTCTGACATGAAACCTCCTTTTATCTAGCTCACACCAATGTCACTAATTTTCTGCTCATTTCACCTGGTAAAGCAAGCCACTACTGCGTTATTGATTTAATTATTATTACTGCATGTATGCAGCTTATTAGACCATGCAGGAGCCTATTGCCCTGAACAACGAGTTATTAAAATATATGCCTTGTATTTGGTCATTTCCCCTAGCTGAAATGTAGACTCGCAAATGAATGAAACTTGTATAATCAATTTATAGCTAATAATTAAAAGCAATGAAAGTCGATTGTAGCTGTGTTTTTATCAACAAAAAGTTGCTAAGGTTTAGTGCTAGAAGGCTAAACAGTCACAGGGAGATTAAAGAGGTTATATGGCTAAGCTTAATTATCATCACCTACAGTATTTTCATGCAATAGCAACATATGGCAGTATTGCTCAGGCGGCAAAGGTTATGCATATCACACCACAAACTCTGAGTGCTCAACTCAATTTATTAGAAGAACAATTAGGCTATAGCTTATTTGAACGCAAAGGTAAGCGTTTGGTCCTTAATGACATGGGACGTATTTCTTTTAGTTATACCCAGGAGATATTTAGTTTAGGCGATGAACTGCTGCATTCATTAAAAAATCATTCAACAGACTTTTCTTTTCGTTTTTCCATCGGTGTTACTGATGTTATCGCGAAAGTTTTTTCATTTAATTTATTGAAATCTGTCTATGCCATGGACAATTCTATCAAGTTGGTGTGTAAAGAAACTAGCTTAGACGTTTTACTTGGAGAGCTTGCAATGAATAAACTTGACGCGGTGTTAAGTGATACTTCACTGCCTACAGGTTCACCATTAAAAGCCTATAGTCACTTGATAGGTAAATGTGGCTTAAGCTTTTTTGCTGACAAAAAATTAGCGCAATCATTAAAAGGCGACTTTCCAATGTCACTTGATGGAAGGCCTTTTTTTACCGCTGGCGAAGGCTCAAATCAACATTTAAATGTCTTGTCTTGGTTTAATGAATTAGATATTTCACCCAAGATAATTGGCGAGTTTGATGATTCAGTGTTAACTAAATATTTTGGCCAAGCGGGATACGGTATTTTTTGTGCGCCCACTATGATTGAAAATCATGTTGTCGAGCAGTTTGATGTTGAAATTATTGGGAGAACTAACGATATTATTGAGCATTACTACTTAATATCCCCTGAACGAAAAGTAAAACATCCAGCGGTGCAACATTTATTAACCGAAGGTAAGAAGTTATTCAAAAATCCTATGTCGTAAATAGTTATATTATAAAAATCAAGATTTTAAGGTTCAACGATATTGTTAAGTGGTGACGAGCGATAATAGATCATTAAAGCTAATAGCCAAAAAATCATCACCATTAGAAGCATAATTTAATGAATGCCATATGCTTTTACTTCTTATTGGCTGAAATTAATAAAAAGGAATTTTTTAGTATTTCACTACAGCGATTCCGCTAATAAGGGTTTGAGGTTGGTTGTTTATTGTGCAAATATGACAGGGTAAGAATAGTTTACGTATGATAAAAATAATAGAACTAAAAAGGAGTTTGTTTTGAATTATTCAACTAAAAATATAATAAAGCCTATGTCAATCATAGGATTATTTTCAATATTATCAGCATGTGGGGGCGGTGATTACACCTACGTAGGCACACCAGAACCTGAAAAACCTAAGCTGATTACGACGCCAGTTATTGTTACACCTGTACCTTCATTTGATGGCGATGGCGTATTATCAGCAAATATTCGTTGGACAGATTATGGTGTACCGCACATTACCGCCGACAACTTAGAGAGCATGTCGTATGGTGTTGGTTATGCGTTCGCTAAAGATAATATCTGTATGCTTGCCGATCAAATCCTAAAATATAACTCACAACGCGCAAAGTATTATGGCCCTGATATCGTGCCTACCTCAGGAGACTCAGCACATTTAATTAATGACTTTGGTTTTTTAACTTTAGGTATTAGAGCGCATGCAACACAAAATATAAAGTCACTTTCAAGCAATAGCCAAGCTTTATTGTCAGGCTATGCAGAAGGTTATAATAAATACCTAGCGGATACGGGTGTTGCTAATATTGACGGCTCATGTGCCAACATGCCTTGGGTACAGCCGATTAGTGATATTGATATGCTGACTTACACACTTGGTATTGCTTTGTTACCAGGAGCTGCAAATTTTCTTGGGCCGATGTTCTTAGCTGCTCCTCCAGGAGAAAGTTTCGCACCTTACCCACAAAGTGCTGATGTTAATCGCTATAAAGTTAATTCAAATCCGGTTGTTACAATCCCTAAAAAGAACCTAGGTGGTTTGGGATCAAACGGTTGGGGTTTAGGTAAAGATAAAACTGAAAACGGTAAAGGTATGGTGTTAGCTAATCCGCACTTTCCACATACGGGAAATTTACGCTTTTGGCAATTCCATATCACGATTCCTGAGCATTTGAATGTCATGGGTAGTTCACTTACCGGCATGCCAGGGGTAGTAAATATTGGCTTTAATGAAAATGTCGCTTGGACCCATACTTTTTCATCGGCTGAGCACTTCGTGGTTTATCAGTTGACATTGAATCCAAGCGATCCTGCACAAATGTCGCAAGTAATTGACGGAGTAAACCGTTTAATCACAGGTAAAGAAATCGCCATTGATGTTGCTGTGGGGCTAGGCCAAACGATTAAACTCGCGAAAATGACTTACTCAACTCATCATGGCCCTATGGTGGTTGTTCCAGGAGATTTTGCATGGGGTCCTGGTGGTAATGCCTTTGCAATTAAAGATGCTAACTTGGGTAATGTTGATATTATCGACCACTGGTTAGCGATGAATTTAGCGGGTAATATCGCTGAATTTAAACAAGCCTTTGTTGATTATGATGGGGTGATTTTTAACAATACTATGTCAGCAGACAGTGACGGCAATGTTTTCTATATTGATGACTCAACGGTGCCCAATTTAACCGCTACCGCCATTAATGAAATGACCACAAATCCATTGCTTGTTGGTGCTAAGCAAGCCGCGGGCTTTACTATTTTACCGGGATTTTTATCCGCATTTGATTTTGACCGCGCTGTACCCTATGAAAATGCACCCCAATATTCTGGCACCGACTCTGTGCAAAATTCAAATGACAGCTATTGGCTTACCAATATTAATGCGCCTATAACAGGTGTTTCACCTTTATATGGTGCGGTAGATAATCAACAGTCTCTACGTTCTCGCTTGGCACAGAAGTTATTGGTAGATAGTGCCGGCAGTGATGGTTTATTTAATCCGGCAGAGGTCGAACAAGCCTTGTTGAGTAATCGAAGCTATTTGGCTGAAAATATACTGACTGAGCTATTAAGCATTTGCCAAGCACAAGGCAGTACAGTGGTTAGCCTTGAAACACAGAACGTTGATATCAGTGACGGTTGTGCGGCATTAGCGCTTTGGGATGGTACTTTTAATAAAAATAGTAGTGCGGCACATTTATTTCGAGAGTTTGCCTTTTTATTTGATAAAAAACCGCAGTGGCAACAAAGTTTTTCTGCAGATAATGTGCTGACCACACCTAGTGGTTTAATAAATAATGCCACCACACTGGAACAGTTTGCCCAAGCTCAGCTTAATGTTGAATCAGCGGGGTTAGCATTAGATGCCACATTAGGTTTAGTGCAGTTTGTTGAGCGCAGTTTAGCTGATGGCAGCGCCTCAGGTCTCAAAATACCTTGGGCAGGCTCTCACAATATAGAAGGTGGCTTTAATGTCTTTGATACGCGCACAGGTAATGACGGTTCATTGTTACCTCGCCATGTTTACCTGGCACAAAATAGCGATTCTACTCTGAGTGCTGAAGGTGGTGGTTATCATATTAATTATGGTAGCAGCTGGATGACAGTAGTGAACTTTACCGATGATGGCCCAGTTGCTAGAGGTTTGTTGAGTTACTCTCAATCTCATGAATATGGCAGCGATCAGAGCATAGACCAAACCTTGCTCTATTCACAACAACCACAACTTAGACCTTTGCGCTTTACCCAAGCAGATATTGAAGCTAATAAAGTCTCTGAAATGACGATTAGTTCTATTTTAGAGTAAATATTTAGCGCGTTATAAACAAAAAAGCTAGCAGTAACCTTAAAGGTGATGCTGGCTTTTTATTCGCGCTAATAGGATCAGTTATCAAAGTTAGCTGGTGATTGAAGCAAGCTCTAAGGTCACTTGATCCAAACCTAAATCTGATATTTTACGATTAATTTCAGATTGTTTGCTACTAATTAACGATATACCTTCAACAATCATATCGTAGGCTTTCCATTCTTGCGACTTGGTGTCTTTGCGCATTTGAAAGGTAATATTTATATCAGGCTTGCCCGTGTCGATAATTTTGACATCAACAGAAGCTGATTTCACATTCGCCCTTAGTTGACTTTCTGGTTCAAATAACACTTTTTGATTACTGTATTGTGTTAGAGCGTTGGCATAAGTACGAACCAAATAAGCGCGCATGGCAGTAATAAACTTTATCCTTTGCTCTGATGTTGTTTGTCGCAAATGTTTACCTAAAATTTTAAACGCCGCATATTGATAATCAATTGATGGCATTAATTCTTCTTCAACAATATCTCGCATTAGATCCGGAAATTTTTTCAAAGCATCTTGATTGCTCGCAATTTTAGTAAATAGGTTATTACCTGTTACAGCGATAACTTGATATGGAGAAACTGATGGCGTAGCCTCAGCTGCCATACTGTTTTGGACAAAAATAGTGAATAACACCAACAGCATTAAGAGCTTTTTCATGATGAGCCTTGTAAGGGATAGTTGATTTTAATTGCAGTTATTATACATACCGACCGCGCGGTATGTAAATGCTGTTTAGGCTTAAGATAGAAGATAAAGTGTTAAGAAGTGTTAACTCAGTGGGGTGTTAATTTAGCCTTAACGTTTTAATTGGCCCATGTATCGGCAAAGCTCTTTGATGACTTTGTCGAACAGCTCTTTGTTTAATGAGCTTTTACTTAAACTTGAAGAGCCATGAAAGGTTGAGACAATAAAGTAAGCGACCTGGCTAAAATCAAGGTCTGTTTGTAACTGGCTGCTAACCCGCGATAGGTTCGTAGCAATTAATAAGTTTAATTGTTGTTGCATCGCCAGTATGCGAATACGAAAGCCTTCATCCACACCTGACATTTCCTGACAGAGGTTGTTTAAAGGGCATCCACAGACTAGTTCATCACAACTCATCTCTTTAGACATTGAACTGAAAAAATCAGATAAGCCTTGAATGGGATCTTCAGCCTCTACGGGCGGTTGCCAAAGCGCAATAAAAGCGGGGGCATAAACTTCCTCAAATACCGCATAACCCAGTTCCATTTTATTGGCGAAATGATGATATAACGCCCCTTTAGATATTTCACAGCGTGCTAAAATACAAGACAAGCTAGTGGCGTTGAAACCCTTTCGGTGAATTTCATCAGCGCTAACTTCTAATATTTTTTGCCGGGTTTGCTCTGGGTCTCTCATGGGCTTACCTTAAAATATCTTACAACATAATAGCCTTAGTTTAACCGACCGACAGGTCGGTTGCAAAGATAACGTGTGAAAGCCATGTATTGCCATTGTTGCTAGCCATATTGGTATAGTAAAAGCTAAAGCGTTTGCAGCTGAATTAACTTTCCAATCGGATGGTCCAACGATGCTGGCGGCATAGTAAACCATTGTGGACCATTTTTGGTCAGGTAAATACAGTCTTCAAGTCGCACACCAAATTCACCTTGAATATAAATACCTGGCTCATTAGAAAAACACATACCTGGTTTTAAACGTTCAGTTTCGCCATGAACAAAGTTAACACTTTCATGTCCTTCCATGCCGATACCGTGGCCAGTTCTGTGCGACAATCCGGGCAATTTGTAGCCAGGACCAAAACCTTTGCTTTGATAAAATTTACGCACGGCATCGTCAACTAAGCCTGCTTGTGTACCAATTTTTGCTTGCTCAAAGGCAATTTCTTGACCTTGTCTCACCGTTTGCCAAACCTCACGCTGGCGCTTACTTGCTTCACCGAAAACAAAAGTACGACTGATATCAGATTGATAACCATGAACATTGCAGCCGCAATCCATTAACACCACTGAACCTTCAGTTAGTATTTGCTTTTGTTTAGTGCCATGCGGGTAAGCACTGGCTTGATTAAATAGCGCCATATTCCATGCGCCTTTGCCGCCTAATTGCCCTTGGGCTGTGTGCATTAATGATTTTACATCGCTTTGGCTCATGCCTATTTTTAACTGAGCGAAAACATGAGCGTAGGCAAGTAAAGTCACTTCATTAGCTTTGTGCATTAACTCAAGCTCATGTTGGCTTTTATACATACGACAACCCAGCGTTACTGGCTCGGCACTGACATGCTGCATAGTAGAAAGTTGCGCCATAACGCCACTCATAACAAAATAACGCACTGAATTTTCAAAGGCAACTTTGCCTTTATTTAAGCCTGAGTCTGTTAATATTTGTTTAATTAAAACGAATGGACTTTCATGCTCTTGCCAAACACGAATGTCATCACCCACCGTTAAAATCTCGCGCACACTTGGCGCTTCAAAAAAAGGACAAATAACAGAAATTTTACCTTCACGTGGGATAATAACCGCCGTTAAGCGTTCACTGCGCCGCCATTGTATACCTGAGAAATAATCCATTGCGGCGCCGGGTTCAAGGATCAAGGCCGATATTTCAAGTTGTTGCATTAATTTTTGTGCTTTGGCTATACGCTCTAATCGCTCGGCTGGATTAATGCCGGTCACCGTACCTGTAATCGACTTAAGTGCTGCTCTTTGGCCTTTCCTTTGACCTTTGTTATCAGGTTGGTTACTTACGCTAGCGGCAAGGGCAGATGACGTCAGGGTTTGTCCAGCAATAGAGAGGGTGGCAATGCTTGCACCACTGGCTTTTAAAAAAGTTCTTTTACTGATATTCATGTCTTATTCCTGTCTATAACCCAGTATAAAAATGCTATCTAGGTTGGAAAGTTATATTAAAGGGTAAAATAATATTAATACTTTACGCTAGCGTTTATTTTCTTAATGAGCAAGCGCTTACTGATAAAAGCCATTGCGCAGTTTTGGTTTAGTATTTGAGGTTATTTAGCCTTGAGGGTAGGTGCCAATAATGAGGATTTATTTTGGAGTTAACCTACCAACCGCTAACGATAGAAAGCGAAGGTTGTACTTTTGTACTCTGGTTCAATTGAGCTAGCTTAAGTTAACGCTGATTGATCGGAATAAAAGGGCATTGACTTGACATCTGCTATTTATCTGTAAGTCGCTTGATACAAAAGGCTATTAGGTAATTATGTGGCGCAGGTATAAAACAGGCTCATTTCTGTTATGGTGAACTCACTAGCTTATTAAGTTGAGATAGATGCTTTTAATTGTTTACAATATAAACATTAGCATAAGATATTCATGTGATTTACAGACTAAAAATGACTAAGTACGCTGACATGATTTATGGCAAAACCAAATAAAAAAGGCCCAACAAAAACCATAGATATTTTTTGTATGGGCTGCAATACCTTGTTATTTAAATACCGAAAGGGTGGCAAAGGAGCCTTAGTAAAAAGCTTTAAAGAACGGATCAGCCAAGATTATACGGTTGAACCTTGTCTTTGCCCAAAATGCTCTAAACCTTTTGCCCGAGATACTTTGATCCGCGGTTTACCTGCTTATAAATTTATTGGTGGTAAAGTTTGGTTTAAATAACTCAGACCTCAGCGTAACAACTCATGTGCATTGTGGTGGTTATTATTGCGTAAAAGTGACAAAGGCAGCGAGTGTTTAGATAGGGCAGTGGCGTATTGTAAATACTTGTTATTATATTATTGATCTCAGGTATTTGATATTTAGCTCAAGCATTGATGTCTTTAACTATTGTTCAGATAAACTTCGGTTCTATTTTTCCCCCGCGCTTTCGCTTTATATACCGCATTATCTGCTTGAGTAAATAAATCAATAAATGATATTTGCTCATCACAAATACTCACGCCAATACTTACGGTTAGCGAACTGTCGCCCACTTTAATTTCAGCGATTAACTTATGTAGTCTAAGGCATAGTAATAAGGTATCACTTTTGTTGGTATCGGGTAACATGATCAAAAACTCTTCTCCGCCAAAACGAGAGATAAGATCTGTTCTTCGGCCAAACTTCTTTAATAACTGCCCGAGTTTTTTCAGTACTCGGTCGCCTTCTAAATGGCCCATAGTGTCATTTATTTTTTTAAAATTATCGACATCTAGCATTAATAAACTTACTGAGTAATGAGATCTTATTGCTTGTCCCAGCATTAAATCACTCCGGTATTTCATTTCTCTTCTATTTAATAACCCGGTTAACTCATCAGTTGAGGCCAGTAATTTCAATGTCTCAGCTTGTATCTCAAGTGTCTCTCTGTTTTTTATCAGCTCCTCATAGAGTTTATCTCGTTTAGAAGCATTGAATAAACTCCAATAAATACAACCATTAGCACTCAAACTAGCATTCACGGTTATAGGAATACGTCTTCCATCTGAATGAAATATAATGAGCTGCATTTCCTCACATATTTTTTCTTGTAAAAGTGTAGGAATTAAATAACTTTGATAAAATATTCTTGAGGATTGAGTAAAGAGAACATCCACACTTTTACCAATAAGATCATTAGGCTTCCACAAAAGTTGCTTGGTAAAGTATGAATTGATATAGATAATAACTCTTGCGGAATTAGTAACTAAAGCACCACACGGAAAGCTATCAAGAGAGTAATTTACTACCTTGTTATTCTCAATGTGATATTTTGTCATCTTGATTACTTCGCATATTCTATTATTGAATTCATAATAGCTTCAGGATGAGTCATATGTAGGCAATGGCCATCAGCGGCTATTACTTTAAGGTTACTATCAGGCATTTCATGAGCCATGAACTCACCAATAGAGATTGCAGCCAGTGCGTCATTTTCACTTTGTAAAATTAATGATGGCTGTTTAATATCTTTTAAAAGGTAACGACTATCAGAGAAAAATGTTACTTCAGCAAAATTTCTGGCAATAACATGATCGGTAGAACAAAAGCTGCTAGATAGCTCGCCAATAAGATTATCTGAATTAATTATGCCTATCACTAATGGCGCCAAATAATTAGCCCAGCCGATATAGTTTTTATCCATAAGGTTAAGTAATTCTTTTAGATCTTCTTTGTCAAAACCACCAAAATACTCAGGAGGAAGGTTTAAATAACAGGGTGAAGGGCAAATCATTATTAGCTTAGAAAATAATGCAGGTTTTTGAATAGCAACAATCGCACCAATCATACAACTGACTGAGTGGCCGATGAAAGTGGCGTCAGATAGCTCTAAAACATCACAGATCTCAATGATATCTTCAGCATATCCTTCAAGTTCACTGTAACGTTTTTTACTGTATTGAGATATATCAGAAGCACCTGAGCCAACATAGTCAAACAACACAATAGTGAAGTGCTTGGACAGTTCTGGCGTTAAAAAGCGCCACATATTTTGATCGCAGCCAAATCCATGTGCAAGAAACAGGGTGTTACTGCCTTGGCCAATTAATTTAACATTATTTCTAATAAGTACATTATTTTTATCTAGCATGCTAATTTAGTCCCTATTCATGAGGTTAACAACAATTAGTGCTGATCAATTGTATCTTAGTAAATTTAATTGAATCACTCTATTTTAGCAACGTATTTAAAGTTAATTCGATATTATTCTGACTTTAATGAGTCAGATATTAACAAAGGCTATTGAGGTGTATGGCAAGTTGCTTGAGAGCACAGCAAGCGTGCTGTATTTTATCCCACACAAGCGAGCAATAATTTAATAAAATTGCTCTAAGTTGCATTAAATGAGCAGATTTTTACCAAATTGGAGAATAACCGGGTATGTTTAAATGAGCGCTGAAGTGAATCATTTAATTATTAGTTAAGTTCTTAATTAAGTAATGCCATCAGTAAATAAGCGCACTCAAATTAACCAATCCACTATATTAAATGGCCTAAGTAATTTGAGTGACTTAACGTTAATGACTATAAATTTTAGTTCTCTTCAGGTAAAACTTTAATCGCCATATAATAGCTGGCTTCTAGCTCATCATTGATACAGTTTAATAAGTAACTGTTCATTTCTGATGTGGTAATTTCATCTTCTACAGCATCATTTTTACATTGTGCTAAAAGGCTGACGATATATTCTGAAGAGGCTGCCATTAATTCGGCTTCATCTTCTTGGCAAAATGCTGCAGTTGACGTTAATGCCAGTACAGTTAATGCTAAAATTAATTTTTTCATATTGAATCTCTTGATGTTTCATTACATGTCCCAATAGTCACTTAAAGAATTAAGCTCTCTATCAAGAAATCTTTTTTCATTTAATGAATCTAACCTTTGTCTGATTTGATAATTTTGTTTCGCTGTTTTTTTAATTGCTTTTTTATTGGTTGAGCCAGAGTCAATTTCAAAACTAGCACTACCCGTATCAAAATTTGGCTCATCATCAATATCAGTATCAGTATCAGTATCTGCATATGTATCAATGTTCATTTCTTTACCTTATAAAAAATCATATTTGTGTTTTCAAAGTGATAATGGGCCGATAATTTAAAATTGGAAAGTGAATTATTTTGCGGTTATTAATCAAATTTTTTTATCGAATTAATTTAATGGTTAAAATCTTGATTAGCATGTCTAAGATAAAACTTCGACGTAATGATTAATAGGATGTATAAGCTTATAAGCTCTTATAAAATAATGGATTAATATTATCATGGTCGTTTTATTGTTTAGTGAAAGGTGTTTTTAATCATGTTTTTTTTGAGTGGCAGCTGGCAAGGGACTATGCGATGCTAAGTTTTTTAAGTCTATAATGTTCGATATCAAGTTTAAGGGGCATTAGCCCTAAAAATAAAGTGGAGAGTAGGTAAGCGGGAAGCTGTTGACAAATTAATCTATCAGCCAAAGGTTAAGCATATATTTATGGCTATTATTTTAGCTTAACGTTTGTCTAATCAACTTTTTTATGGTGATGATTAAACTGTGGATACGCGAAAGTCATAGCGGTAGTGAGATTTTTAAAGGCTTTAACCTTAAACTCAGCGTAAATTATCTAAGCTTTTTGGCTAATAACTCAAGTTTATCCTCTAATTGCGTTAGCTTTTCAGTAATGGCGGTATTTTGAGTAATAATTTGGGCGTTTTGCATTCTCAACTCTCTATTTTTAATGTTGGTATCGGCAAAACCAAATATTTTGTTGATAAACATCGCCCCCATAGCACCAAGTATACCTACGCCGAGTATAAACATAATAAAAACAGACGCTCGACCAATAAAAGTGATGGGGTAGACGTCACCAAAACCAATCGTGGTAGAAGACATTACCATTAGCCAAATAGCATCGCTATAGCTTTTTATGTTTGAGGCTTCAAGCCCATATTCAGCTTGATAGGTAATATAGCCCAAGGATAAGTTTAAGGTTAAAAATAATAGGAAAGATGCAATGCCAATAAAGCCATAGTTGTAATTTTTTATGCCGAAGTCATCGACACGGTATAAATTAGTTTTTTCCATTGCTTTTTGAACGACTATCATTTTAATCTCTTACATTATCTATGGGCTTTTATGAACGAGTTAATCGGGGTAAGCTTAGCTCGGCTTTAGTCAATAAGACTATTATCGACATAATTAATCAAGTCATCCATTAATTTTTTCTTAATTTCAAGTTGCTGCTCTGATGATAACGCATATTTTTCAGCCAGTAAGGCATAATCGTCAGCTGACAAGCTTACGGTTAATCTTGGACGTTTAGGGCGCTTATTTATCGGTAAACCAAGAATGTCTCGAATTTGCTCTGACGGGCTGATACCAGCCTCTAACGCTTGCTTTCTAATCGCGAGTTGAATTTTCTCATCCATATCAAAAGCAACTTGCACTGCTTTGACTGCTTTTACGGATGATTGCCATTTGTCAGGAATTTTTCGTGACACAATTAACTCCCTGGATACATATCAACAATATCGGTGGTGGGTTTAAATAAGGTTAAAAATACTTCAGTATCGCCGTCTTGCCATACTTCAATATCGATGCCTTTATCTTGATCTTCATCAAATAGCGAATAAAGCTCAAATTGCTCACCACTGTCTTTGCCTTGGTAAGCTGAGAGTTCATCTTTTCGATAATCTTTGCGATGAAAGTAACCTACTTGGGCATAACTGCTTTGTTGATATATTTCGCTGCTCCAGCCTGACGTGTTACTACTGTCAGCTATGCGCTCTAATTGCGCTTGACCCGGCTCATCAAAAACTTCAGCAAATTGCTCAAGATCAAACAGTGTTTCAACATCTTGATGCAATATTTTCAGGGAAAATTTTAGATAGGTTTTATCATCAACGTCCAAAGTTAAATACAACTCTGTATTGTCACCACCCTGCAAAACCCATTCTGCTTGAGTTTTATTTTCAAATTCATAGCTGTTCACGGCTGTTACTTGAAATTCTTGCGCTCTTAGTGCTGCGGGCAAACCAAAACTGTCTGATAGCACAATGATGTCACCTAGGGTGAGTTCTTTAACATTATTGAGTTTACGTTCTGGTGTTGGTTTCTTAAATATATTTTTAAAAAAGCTCACTATTTGCTCCGAATATCAATGGCTAAACTGGCATTTAATTAAACTAAAAAGCCGCTTTGCATCATGGATACAAAGCGGCGATAGTAACTTGTGAGTTACTTCTTTTTAGCTTTTAAACGCTCTAATACTGAATTTGCGTTGTTGTCACTAGCGCCAATGCCGGCTTCTTTAAGCTTAGCTTCAAGTGAGTTATCTGAGTTTTCTGACTCAAGTACTTCAGCAGCTTTCATGCGATCATCAAATTTTTGTTGCTTAGCTTTAATGCGTTCTAATGAGTCTTTGGCACTTAATAGCTTAGAGTTACTTGATGAGAAGTTATCGGTAATTGCTGAGGTTGCTTTTTGCACACTTTCTGTGGTTTTCACCATAGACAATTGACGTTTGTATTCAGCTACGTGACGTTCACTCTTTTTCACTAACTCTTTTAAGCGTTCAGCACTACCTTGAAAGCTATCAAGCGATTGCTGCTGCGTGGCGAGTTCATTTTCAAGTGTTGATATCTTTTCAGCAACCGCTAAAGCAAGTTCGTCGTCACCTTTTTCTAGGGCTTGAACGGCATAACCTTCATGCTCAGTAACTTCACGCTTAATGCGCTCAACGTCACGGCTAGAGGACATTTGTTGTGCCATAACACCAGTTAGGTCACGTTTAGCTTTAGTGAGGTGATTTTCTGCGTCACGAATTTCTTGTTCAAAAATACGTGTGGCATTTGAGTCAATAATGGTTTCACCGACTTCAGTTGCGCCACCGCGAATAGCGGTCATAATTTTTTTAAAAATACTCATCATAATACTCCTAAGGTGGTTGCTTAAATTAAGTAATCACTCATGTCATCAATAATTTCTAGCGCATTATTGCTCAATACCGCTAGTTCGTGTTCGATATCATCAAATGTTGAGCTAATCGCTAGCGCACCAAAAATGACATATTTATCACCAATTTTCGAAAATGAAGATAATGGCATAGGTATGTTCATTTCTAACATACTGACATGCATCTCATTTATCTTGTTTAATTTAACTTCTTCTTCACCCCAGAGGTAGGTGATACAAAGAATTTGATCATCCGTTACCGACACAAAAATAGGTAACTCTTCACGGCCGAATACCGAAATTTGTAATACATCGACTTCACCTGATATGGGTTGGCAATCAAACACCATCCCAGTATCTGAATCATCAGCCAAGGTATTTAGGTAGTCAGCTATTTTATGAATATTCATGTTATTCCTCATGCTCGAATAAGTAGCGTAAAATCAGTGATACTGTTTTACTTAACGACATAATATGTCGTATTGGTTTAATTTAGCATCATGACATATTATGTCAAGTGCTTATTTCATCTTTCTTATTTTATCTTAAGTTAGCTTAAGCTATATTAAACGTTTTTGTGCTAACTAAATGATCAATAATGTAGTTGCAGTTTACCTGCATTCAATGTGCTCACTGTAAATGAGCATTGTTCAAGCCTTGTTGATCTTGCCATGCTTTTTGATGTAATTGATAAATTGCATGACTGCCAAGATAATTAATCGGTACGGTTTCACTGTCTTGATAAAAATCTCGAGAAAATTCAAAGGCATTAGTGACCATAGGTAAGGTTAGCCAATGGTGAGCAACAGGCAATTGAGGTAAGCGTTTTAATCTTGTTAAAGGCGCTGCGCCCATTTTACTGGCAATAGTCCAACCCCATTCGCCGAAACTAGGTACGTTGTCATGATATTGCTGAACAGTTGAATATCCAGCAGCTTGCACCGTTTTACCAATAGCAATAAAGGCGTCTTTAGCATGATAAGGACTGGCCGATTGAATGCCAATTAAGCCATCGCCCGCCAGTAGTTGTTTTAATCTGGCATAAAAGTGAACTGAATAAAGTTTATTCAAATCTGGATGGCTAGGGTCGGGTAGGTCAACAATAATGGCGTCAAAGGTTTGATGGCTTTGCAATAGTTGGTCGATAGCGATAAATGCATCAGCGGCAATAATTTCAACACGCTCATCGCGCAAACTTGCCGCGTTTAAATCTTCGATGGCATTAGCTAGCCTCAGTGGTAATTTCTCATGTGGATTTTTAAATAATTCAATGAGTTGCTTATCTAAATCCACTAAGGTGACCTTTTTAGGTTGCCACTGTAAAACATCTCTTAATGCTAGGCCATCACCGCCACCAATAATTAGAATGTTTTCATAGCGTGCTGAGCCCGCTAACACTGGGCTAACAAGATAACTGTGGTAAATAAACTCATCTGAGGATGAAAACTGTAAGCGGCCATTTAAATAAAAGTTAATAATATTGCCTTCGCTAGGGCCCATATTTCTTTTGGTAAAAGTCAGTTGTTGAAAACGTGTTTTGTCACTATAAACAACCTTGTCAAGATAAAGTAAATTACTCATTTGACTTAACCAGCCATTACCAAATTGGTAAATTGCCATAATCATTACTAATAAAATACCATGAGCTGTTATTAAGGTTTTTCGCCAGGTCAATTTTTGCCAATAATATAAGATAAATATAATGCCAGCAGTTAGATTTAAAGCGGCAGTTAATGCACTCGCTTTGCTGATGTCTATAGATAAGAGAAATATTACCCAGATACCGGCACCAATACCGGCACCAATATAATCAGCACCATAAATGGTGCCAAGATTATTTTTAAGATGCTTTTGATGTATTTCTTCGCGTATGCGTGCAATAAGGGGTATTTCCATACCAATAAAAAAGCCCAGAATTAGCCCGAAAAAATAGGGACTATTAAAGGCAATAAAGCTCAGTTGTTTAAATAAACCGCCTCGCGGGTAAGCATCAGGGGGCAAGTTAAACATCGATCCTAATATGTCAGGAAAAGTCTGAGTGATGGCGATCAGTCCGCCAATAATGAGTATTGAGCTACTACCCAGAAAAGCAATCATTAGCTCTAACCAAACAAAGCCATTAAAGGCACATTGAATTTTTCGTGCCGCAAAAGCACCTAAACCCATAGCGACAATCATCAGGCCAATCATGGCGTAAATAGTACTTTCCATAACACCAAGTACACGACCGGCGTAATGTGACAATAGGTATTCATATATCAGGCCACAACCCGCTAAAACAGCCATAGTTAAAATCAGGAGCACATCATCCCATAGCCTATTTCTACTGCTTGTCATGGTTATTCCTAGCTTGAGTTAAATGAGTGTTTAATGAAAGGGGGAAAATAACCAAGCGTAATAATTTACTCTTGGTTATTTTAATAGCAAAATTTTGATAAAACTATGACATTAACGCCGTTAAAATAAGCGCAATTGAAATGCTAATCGCCATCTCAACACTGGCGACACCAATATTGTGTTGATGGTCTACTTCCTCAACTAAGTTGATACCCATCAGCACTAGGCGTTTAGCAATAGACGTAAGAATAGCGACTAATATGGTCATAATCATACCAAAGATAAACCAGCCAACTATATTAGCTAATAAGGTCTCTGGACTATAAGTTAAAAAGTGGCTGGCAGCTGTTACCGCTAGGGCCGTGCTAATAACTTGACCAGCATAACGAATGGCGAGAGCAACTTGGCCTTCAGCAAAGGCATTTTGCATGCAGCTATTTTGATTGTTTTTAGCGTACTGGCGTTCTTTAATACGGGTAACTAACACTAACATGGCTTGTGAGACTATAAAGCCAGCGATAATAGCGATAAAGGTATTGATATCTAAACCGTAAACCCACAGTAATACCGCGCGAATAATAATGGCGGTGGCAATAGCACCTGAAGCATCGACAATACCAACTGATATATTATGGGCTTTAATTTGCGCATTTTTATCTATTTGGTTTAAAGCAAAACGGTCATGAAAAACCCGGCCTACTTTAATTAAAATCAAACCTAAAATGCCATAGCTTGCCATGCCAACAACTTCCATTAAATAACTTTCGGCATTTTCACCGGTAATGGCACCCGTTAGTACGATACCCAAGGCAGCAACACTACCGGCAACACTGATACCAAAGGCAAAGTTATCTTCTTTGGCAAGTTCGTCGGTAGAGTTAACTTTTGCAGATAAACCACTAATAAAGCGCATGGCGCAAAGTAATATAATGGCAATCGTTATATCGATAGCTAAGAAAATTAATAACTCTATATTTAGACCCGTTATTTCAATAAATGTATTCATACTTATCCCTACTTTCCACGTCTAAAACTTCGTGACGTTGTACTCTTACTGTTTCTAAAGCTAGCATTTTTTCCACTTGTGCTTGATCTCGCATAAGTGCTTTTATTGGCTGTTTTGCTAGCAAATCGATTGGCACTGGTTTGTGCGCTTTTGCTCTGGCTAGAAATACTTGACGCGCCAGTTCTATTTTTGCTGTAAGTACTGGTGTATTTTTGGCCACGGCTTTGAAATGATTTTTTGGTGCGAGTATCTAAATCAGTTTGTTTACGTAGTTGATTTGGCGAACTGTAGCGCTTGCGGCCATAATCATTGTAATAACTATAATTTCGGTTACGGCCCCAATCATTATAACTCGTTCGGCGAGAGCCAAATACATCACCCATCATTGAGTACATACCGTACCAAGCCCAAAACGACATACCATTAGAACCAGTAGTCCAGTTACCATAAGACGGATTGCCAATAAGCTGTTCACCTGTGCCAAAGTCTTGTGCTTTATTGGCTGCTAGGCTTTGCTCTTTTGACATCGCATTAACGCGCGGTAAAGTGCCATCAGACATATCAGCCAAGACATTAAGCGGATCGCTTAATGCATCAGAATATAGAACGGGATCGGCTGCTTGATAAAGGTTTAATAACTCACCATAAATAGCTTGAGAACTCTCAAACATTTGTGGTTGTTTTTTTACCGTATTTAGTCGGTCAACTAAGGCAACAAACATCGGGCCTTTTGTGCCGGTATCTTTTAAAAACTCGTCAATTAAGGGTTTATAATCTGGCTTACTTTGTAGTAATCTCTCCCCGTATTGGGTAATTAAATTAGCATTACGAACTTGCCCGTTAGCAAGTGCTTGAGCAAGTAATTCAATACGTTGTTCAGTGAGTGGGATTTGTTGAGTGATTTGCCCTTTCATTGGATCTCCACAAGCGGAGAGCAATAACGTTAGCAAGAGTATCATTGATTTTAGCGGCTGCATTCCTGCCATAGTGTCCTCAAAAATGCTATGGTTATCGCTCATTAGTATCACTTCTGACATATTATGTCTATTTTTTTAAGTATATCAGTGAAATTAATTTGTTATTGGTTGTTACTTATTGTTACTTACCTTGCTCTTTTTCATTTTAGCTTTTATCGAGGATAACGTGTTTAATTCATCGTCTTTGCCATTTTCGCCATTACTTGCCAGCCAACAAGCTGATAGTTGGCTAGAGTTTTCTCAACAATATCCAAATGTTACCGATAGTTTATCACCAGAGCGTTTAGCGCTGTTTAAAAGGGCATTAGCGTTAAGTGATTTTATTTTGCGTAGTGCCATACAAGCCCCCGAGTTGCTCACTGAGCTTTTTAATAGCGAGCAGTTATTGTCGAGTGAAACACCGCAATATAGCGTGATGCTCGCTGACAGTCTTAATAAATGCTCCACAGAAGAACAACTGCAAAAGTGCCTACGATTGTTTCGTTTAAAGCAAATGGTACATATTGCTGTTGGTGATTTTTTGTTGGATATAACGCTTGATGAATCGTTAAAACGACTGTCTTCATTAGCTGATAGTTTGATTATTGCGGCTAATGCTTGGTTAACAAAGTTTTGTGAAAGCAAATGGGGTGTACCGGTCAACAGTGCTAATGAAGCCCAAAATTTACTGGTATATGGCATGGGGAAATTAGGTGGTCAAGAGCTTAACTTTTCTTCTGATATTGATTTAATTTTTGTCTACCCTGAAGCGGGAGTAACGCAAGGGCTTAGGCGAAGTATCGACAATCAATTATTTTTTACTCGCTTAGGGCAAAAATTAATTACCGCGTTAAATCAACATACCGCTGATGGTTTTGTTTATCGTGTTGATATGCGTTTACGCCCCTTTGGAGAAAGTGGGCCATTAGTTTTATCGTTTAATGCCATGGAAGATTATTATCAAGATCAAGGGCGTGATTGGGAGCGTTATGCAATGTTAAAGGCGCGCTTGGTTGGAGAAGGTAAGTATCATGACCAATTGTCTAACATGTTGCGACCTTTTGTTTATCGACGCTACATTGATTTTAGCGTTATCGACAGCCTGCGACGTATGAAAGCTATGATTGCCCAAGAGGTTAGGCGCAAGCAACTCGATAATAATATCAAGCTGGGCGCGGGTGGTATTCGCGAAGTTGAATTTATTGTGCAAGTTTTTCAAATGATCCGAGGTGGCCGTGTTAGTGATTTACAGCATCGTAACTTACTCACCGTACTGCCTTTATTGGTAACACACGATGTGCTTACACCACCGAGTGCAAAAGTGCTAACGGCTAGTTATCGATTTTTACGTCGGGTTGAAAATATTATTCAAGCGTTAAATGATCAACAAACTCAAACTTTACCTGACAATGAATTAGACCGGCAGCGCTTAGTCAACATTCTTGCTGACGAAAAGTGTACAAACTGGCCATCTTTTCTGGCACAGCTTGCTACCCATATGCAGGGCGTTCATCAACAATTTGGTGAACTTATTGGTGAGGAAAGTCCAAATCGTCAGGCGCTTGATCAATATTGGACCACCCTTTGGGATAGTGAATGGAGCGATGAGGAGGCTATTGCTTGGATTGATCAGTCTCCGCAATTGCTAGAGGCAAAAGCTGGTGTTGAGTTTTCTCACAGTGAAACTATATGGCAGGCGCTGAGAGATTTTCGTGCCGAAATGATCAAACGCAGCATGGGCAGCCGTGGCCGCCAAGTGCTAGATAAATTGATCCCAACCTTGCTGTGGCACCTTGCTGATTTAAGACTAACCGATCAGACATTAGCACGAGTATTAGGGGTGCTAAAAACTGTGGCAACACGTACTGCCTATCTGGAATTATTATTTGAGAATGAAGGGGCGTTAAAGCAATTAATTCATCTGTGTCGCAACAGTAGTTGGGTGGCAGAGCACATTGCTAAATTCCCCATATTACTTGATGAACTGATTGACCCTAAACTATTTCATCAGCCACCATTGTTATCTTCTTATGTCGCGGAACTCCGTGAAACCATGTTACGGGTACCTGAAGACGATCAAGAAGCGCAAATGATCACCTTACGTGAGTTTAAACAAGCTAAACAATTACGTATCGCCGCTGCGGATATTACGGATATTTTACCAATTACCAAAGTCAGTGATCATTTAACCGCATTGGCAGAAGCACTAGTCGAAGAAGTAGCCAACTTAGCATGGCAACAAATGGCGCTGCGTTTTGGTGTGCCAACCAGTAAATTAGATGGCCAAGACAAAGGTTTTGCTGTTATTGGTTATGGAAAGTTAGGCGGGATTGAACTCGGTTATAGCTCTGATTTAGATTTAGTGTTTGTCCATGATGCTGATTTAGCAGAAATGACCTCAGGAGAAAAATCGATTTCTGCTGGACAATTTTACTTAAAGCTTGCTCAACGTATGATGCACTTATTTAATACTCGTATGGCAAACGGTATTTTATATGAACTCGACATGCGACTAAGGCCTTCGGGCAATGCCGGTCTTTTAATGGTGCACATTGATACCTTTGCTCATTACCAGTCCAGTGACGCTTGGACTTGGGAGCATCAAGCGTTAGTCCGCACCAGAGTCATTTATGGTCACGCTAGATTAGCCGACAGGTTTAAAGAGATTAAACGCAATATTTTAATGAGGACTCGTGATAAAAAAGTGCTACGTGAAGATGTGATAAAAATGCGTAATAAAATGCGCCAGCACTTGGATAAGTCATCAAAAACTGAAGTCGATATTAAGCAGGGGCGAGGTGGTTTAGTCGATATTGAATTTCTTGTACAATATTTGGTTTTAGCACACAGTGCTCAGCATCCCAATTTGAGCGATTATTCAGACAACATTAATCTACTTGAGTATTTAGCGAACATAGGCGTTATAACAAAACAACAACAGCAGGCATTAGTGGATAATTACTGCAAGTTACGTGACATCAGCCACCATGCAACCCTACAAAACAGCGCAGCTATGATCCCCGCTACTGAATTTACCGCTGAGTATAGTCAAGTTATGAGACTGGTTGAACAGTTATTGCAGTAGCCAATGAAAATAGCTTTGTGATATTAGTTACGCCTGTTCGGTAACAGCAGGCATTCTTTCTCCAAGTAAGCCGTGCCATACTCGATTACAACAATGGTACGTTGCTGATAACAAAAGTAAATTGCAAGGCCACTTTCAAAGTGGCCTTGAATAGCTTTGCCGACTTTATAGGAGGTAGTGACAATATCTTTATTAATTCTAAAGGCATTTTTAACGACAAAGTCACGATTAAGCCACCAAATTACTTGTAGATTATTATCTCCAGCATACTCTGATAATTTGCCAAATAAGGTTTCGCCAAGACGAAATGGATGGTTATCAGTTTCGCCGATCCAATTTTTTGGTAAGGGTCGAGTGATTAAGCCTCGTGCGGTTAATATTTTCTCTAAATCACCTTTTGGCTCTGGTAAATAGACAATGTTATTACGAATTTGCGGACCATCTCCAGTCATGTCACCACGTATGCTAGCATAATAGTTAGAAAGCCCATCAGCAGCAGCATTGGTACTTTGTTCAGCATCAAGGGTTTCTTCTTGTGCTAAGGACTCAGCTTGTTCTGCTTGATCAGTGTCAACCGTTGTGGCGACAGCTTCATCAGCTGGCTCTTGGCTAGCGGAAAACAAGGGCTCTTTGTTGAGCAATAATGCTGATGCTAAGCCAATTAGGATCAAACCTAAAATAATACTTCGTAACCAAAATTTCATAAATTACTTAAAATTAAATTCATATTTTCCTGACACAATAGCTAATTTTAGCTATTTATACAATGACGGATCATCTTCATTCGGGCGAGTTTTAAAGCGGCGGTGCAACCACATATATTGTTCAGGTTTCACCATGATTGCTTTTTCTAACTCTTGATTTATTCTTAATACATCTGCTGTGTCATCACCGGTAGGGAAATTCTCCAGCATAGGCTTTATCTCTAAGGTGTAACCACTACCGTCATCATTACGAGTTGGGATTAACACATGTGTTTGGCAATTTTTTTGCCGAGCAAATATTAATGTACCTGTGGTTGAGGCGGCTTCTGGTACCGCGAAAAAGGGCACAAAAACACTGCGACTGCGACCATAATCTTGATCAGGCAAGTAAATACAGGCTTCGCCCTCTTTTAGTGCTCGAAGTAAGCCTTTTACATCACGTTTGCCCAGCATATATTTGTTTGAACGACCACGACCACGAAATTGGAAGTATTCCATTAGCTGATTGTTGTGTGGCCGGTAAAATACCACCATAGGATGACCTGAACCAATGCCACGACAATTTATTTCAACACTTAAATAATGCATGGTGAGTAATAGTATACCTTTACCTTGCTTTTGTGCCGCTTTAATATGCTCAAGGCCAATAATTTTTGTGTGACGTTTTACCCGCCAATTTGGCCACCACCAACCCATACCAGTCTCCAATAGCGCAATACCTGTATTTTCAAAATTACGTTTGAGCATAATTTGGCGTTCGTCATCTGACATCTTAGGAAAACAAAGCTCTAAATTTCGTAAGGCAACTTTTTTGCGGCTTGAGCCTATTTTGTATAGTAAGCGGCCAATCATTTTTCCGAGAAAAAGCTGAAACCGATAAGGTAACCAAGAGATAGTGTAAAGAATAAATACCCCAATCCAAGTTGGCCAATATTTAGGTAACAGAAAAGATATTTTAAAATTTGGTTGTAAAACTTTGTTTTTACTCACAGGATGATTTCAACTCATTGAATTGCTTGTGTTACAATATCGCTTATTATATCTGTTATAGGGTACAGGATGAAAGTAGATATTCCCGCTTTTGAAAAAGCACGTGTTTTAGTCGTTGGTGATATCATGTTAGATCGCTATTGGTCTGGTCCAACACAACGTATTTCACCCGAGGCACCTGTGCCGATTGTTAAAATACTTCAAGACGAAGATCGCCCAGGAGGCGCAGCCAACGTCGCTTTGAATATTGCGTCACTAAATGGCCAGGTTACTTTACTGGGTATTACCGGCCAAGATGAAGCGTCGACGACATTGCAAACTCAGTTGTCAGCAATGAATATAAATTGTCAACTTATTCAATCGCAAGCTCACCCAACGATCACCAAATTGCGTATTTTAAGTCGTAATCAACAATTATTACGCTTAGATTTTGAAGAATCATTTGCTGAACTTGATAAACAGCCGCTAATTGAGCAAACCCAAGCCTTAATTGCTCAGCATGATCTTTTGCTGTTGTCAGATTATAACAAAGGCACCTTGTCAGAAGTTCAAGCTCTGATCAAAGTGGCGAAAGCACAAAACATTCCGGTGTTAGTTGACCCAAAAGGCAGTGATTTTTCACGCTATCGCGGTGCTACGTTAATTACACCTAATCTTGCAGAATTTGAAGCGGTAGTTGGACACTGTAAAAGTGAGGCCGATATCGTCAGTAAAGGCCAAGCATTACTTAAAGCATTAGATTTAACAGCCATGCTAGTCACTCGAAGTGAGCAAGGTATGACCTTGTTACGGCATAATCAAGAAGAATTTCATTTACCCACGCAAGCGAAAGAAGTTTATGACGTAACTGGTGCGGGAGATACCGTTATTGCAACACTTGCCCTTGCGATAGCCGCCAAAGCTGAATTTACCCAAGCCAGTGCTTTAGCGAATATTGCGGCCGGCATTGTTGTGGGTAAACTAGGTACCTCGACCGTAAGCGAAGCTGAATTAAGTGCAGAATTATCATCGGGTCAAGAAAGTGGTTTTGGTGTGATGTCTGAAGAACAGTTAAAAATTGCTGTTGAATTAGCGCAAGCACGTGGCGAAAGTATTGTGATGACCAATGGTTGTTTTGACATTCTTCATGCCGGTCATGTTTCTTATTTGACCACGGCCAACACCCTAGGTAGCCGCCTAATTGTTGCGGTAAATGATGACGCTTCTGTGACGCGACTAAAAGGCCCAGGTCGTCCTGTTAATCCGGTGGATCGCCGAATGGCGGTATTAGCAGGTCTAGGCGCGGTTGATTGGGTAGTCCCCTTTAGTGAAGATACCCCGCAACGCTTAATTGCCAATATATTACCTAACACCTTAGTTAAAGGTGGCGATTATAAAGTTGCCGATATTGCTGGGGGCAAGGAAGTTATTGCGGCGGGTGGCGAAGTGAAAGTACTTAATTTTGAAGATGGTATTTCGACAACTAAAATTATTAACGCAATAAAACAAGAAAATTAGTCAGGTGAATTTTCTTGTTGCATCGTGGTTCTTTCACATCGATATAGATAAATGTACTAATGTCCTGAAGCCATAAATGGCTAAGAACGGCCAAGTGAACACGACATTACTGACTTAGATACAAGTACTTAGTTTTTATGTTCAGGACAAAAAAATGACTGTTTGTCCTGAACATAAAAAAGCAGCATTAATTTATTTTTTTTCAACTCTTAAGCTAAGGGTTTTATTGAGCGGCGATTAAACCTTGGTTGATGTCGGCTAAATCTTGCTCGGTAATGGTTCCGCCAGCCCGCTTTAAGGCTAATACATTTTGAATGTAATTATATCGCGTTGACGATAAATTACGCTTGGCGTTATATAAGTTCCTCGTACTGTTTAAGACATCAACAATTGTACGCGTCCCTACTTCAAAACCTGCTTCAGTCGCTTTTAATGCACTTTGTGCACTCACCACGGCTTGCTCTAATGACTTAATAGCTGATACTGCAGTAATAACGGTATTATAGGCATTACGGGTGTTACGCACTACGTTACGATGCGTTTGTTCCATATTCTGGCTTGCCGCAACATAATTGCTTTGCGCTTGACGAACACTGCTTGATATTGCGCCACCTGAATAAATGGGCACATATAAAGACACACCAATTGAGTGGCTGTCTAGTGCGGGGTTATTAAAGTTGAGACTATTGACTTCATTATCTTGTTCGCGGCTACCATAACTGCCATTTAAGCTTAACCTTGGGTAATGTCCTGATTTTGCGATGTTGATATTTTCTTTAGCAATATCAATATTTATTCTTTCTGCAATCAGTTCTAAGTTTTTCGCTTCTGCAGTTTGCTGCCATTCGTTGGCGCTGTCTGGGTATGGGCGAGAAGTACTAAAGCGTTTAGTATTTAAAATGTTCAAATCACGGGGATAAACATTGGTAATAACACGTAATGCTTCTTCGGCATTAAACACTTGGTTTTCTGCTCTAATTTCGCTGGTTACGGCGTTGTCATACTGAGCCTGAGCTTCATGAACATCAGTAATAGCGGTTAAGCCAACAGAAAATCTTTGTTTTGTTTGTTCTAGCTGACGTTCAATCGCGGCTTTTTCTGCTTTTGAGAATTCCAAATCATCTTTTGAACTCAGCACCTGAAAGTAGGCTTGTGTTACGCGCACAATTAAATCTTGTTTCGCTAACTGGTATGACACATCACTTTGGTGCGCAACTTTCTTGGCATTATCAAGTTTTAACCAAGTACTATGATTATATAACTCCATATCTAAGTTAATACCATAACTCGTAGTGTCACTTTTATTAGTCAGGAGCACACCTGAAGATTGTCCAGTATCAGAGGTAGGAATAAACTCATTCTCGCTTTCTGTATAGCTTGCTGAACCGTACACCTGTGGCAATAAGACTGAGCGAGCTTGTTCAATACCTTCTTCTGTTGCTAAATATTGCGCGTGGGCTCGAAGAACAACCGGGTCACTAGCTTGGGCTTGTTGGTATACTGACAGTAAATCTTCGGCACTAGCTAAAGAGCTACTTGTAGCGCAGGCAAGGCCAATAAATAATGCGGTTATTGTTTTTTTCATCTTGAAGAGGTTCCTATAATAATGAACTGGTTATTATTTTTATAACTACAACTATAACTATAACTATGTTATCGCGAATAAAGAATTAGCTAAATAAAATAAGTGTTTAGGAAAGTATTCTAGTGTAACAAAATGTTAAGTGCTAGGGTATCGGGAAATTGCCGCACAGCAGAAGAGAAAACTAACGATGAGTATAACTAAAGATGCTTTATTACGCTTTAATTTAACCGACGTAGAGGTGATTAAAAAATCAAGAAAATACCAAGGTTTTTTTGCGCTTGATGAGTATCAACTTCGCCATAAAATGTATGCTGGCGGCTATAGTAAAGTATTAACAAGAGAGGTTTTTGAGCGCGGTGATGCGGTTGCTTTATTACCCTATGATCCGATAACTGATTGCATAGTATTAATTGAACAATTTCGCCCAGGGGCATTACGCAGTAAAACAGGACCTTGGCAATTAGAACTTATTGCAGGTATGTTTTCAGAGAATGAAGTGGCATTAGACGTTGCGATACGAGAAGCAAAAGAAGAAGCTAACTTGGATGTGGAGCCTGAAAAAGTGATTAAAGTGATGGATTACCTTTCAAGCTCAGGCGGTATGAGCGAGTGCATTCATCTTTATTGTGCCGGTGTTGATAGTGAGCATATTTCAGGTGTTCATGGTTTAGAGACAGAAGGTGAAGATATTTTAGTGCATGTTGTTACGCGCCAAGACGCTGAAAAGTTACTTGCAGAGGGAAAGATAGCTAATGCTGCGACTATTATTGCGTTACAATGGCTAGCTCTAAATCTTGATAAGCTCAAAGCTAGCTGGAAATAAATGTCAGTTGTTGTAAAAAAGTATCGCCCTCATTTACCCACATTAATGACCTTGTTTGAAGTTAATTACATGTTATTGCTGCGCGTACTTGCTGATAAAGAACAGGTAGGCGAACAACGCTGTTTTTTTATCTCTGATTTTTTGAGTTACCGGGTAAGAGTTGACGAAGTCACCAAATACACAACGTTACTGACGATTAATCAAGAAGCCAATATTCACGGTTATAATTTAACCGCGTTATTTCGCCCGAAAATGGTGATTCGCTTATATCATGACGCTCGCATGGCTGAGGTGATCAGTAATCAAGATGTACAGCAAATTAAGCCACGTTATGATTACCCTAATAACAACATGCATTTACCTGATGAAAAACAGCAAACTAACTATTTCTTAAAAGAATGGTTACAGTTGTGTTTGCAATTAGGCCAAGTGCAGATCAATCTCAATATCCTAAAAAATTCCTAAATTAATGTTAGAGAAAGTAAAGTGAAAGCGCTTAATGTCAGATAAAACAATGTCCAACAGCTTAAGGTTAAAAAAACTGACCTTAGCGCAAATTAGTGATAGCCACTTATTTGCTGATCGCACAGGCCTGCATCACCAGGCTAATGTTTACCAGAACTTAACCAATGTACTGTTGGCCATCAAAAATCAGCCCTCAATTGATGCAATTATATTTACGGGTGATTTAACACAAGATCACACATTAGGGTCTTATCAGCTCTTTGTCAGCGCATTTGAAGCATGTGAAATTATCACCCCAGTTTATTATATTGCCGGTAATCATGACGAGCCAAGGTTGTTATCACGTTATTTGTCACACGCCCCTTTTTGTCAAAACAGTATAATTGAAAATGATGATTGGCAAGTGCTATTGTTGGAAACTAAAAGTGCAACACCTGCTGGCGAGATCAGCAAAGCACAGTTTGATAGTGTGGGTGGCGTTATTGATCCGACTAAAGCTCAATTGTTATTAATGCATCATCATCCAGTTGATGTTGGTTATTTTATTGATAAACATGGCTTAATAAACCAAGCAGACTTTCAACAGTTTTTAACTGACTACCCTTCGATAAAAGCCGTAGGTTGTGGCCATATTCATCAAGCATTAACCTTGTCTATGGTGTTGGAACAAAGCACAGTCAATTTATATAGTTGTCCGGCAACATCGATTCAATTTGACATTAATTCAGTGACAGCTAAATCAAATGGCCAACCGCCAGGCTATCGACTATTTACCTTGGCTAGTCATGGTGAATTTACCAGTACAGTACATTTTGTTTAACTTAATGAGAGGAAACAAATTATTATGATTAATATGTTATACATTCATGGTTTTAACTCATCACCTCAGTCAATGAAAGCTCAGATCACGCGGGATTTTTTTGCTAAAAACTACCCGGAAATAAACTTTCACTGTCCACAAATAGCCTCTTCACCCGATACCGCTATGGCACAACTTGAGGCTATTGTTGCCCTTGAACCTCGTTCGACTTGGTTATTAATAGGCTCGTCTTTAGGTGGTTATTTTGCCACTTATTTAGCTGAAAAATATCAAATGAAAGCGGTACTAATTAACCCTGCGGTTAAGCCATTTGAATTAATGAAAGCTTATCTAGGTGAGCAGGTAAATCCTTACACGCACGAGTGCTATCAAGTTAAAGAGCAACATATCGTTGAATTGAAAGCGCTTGAACAGGAAAATATTTCTAACAATAATTACTTGGTCATGGTACAAACCGGTGATGAAGTGTTAAATTACCAACAAGCTGTTGAAAAATACTGCCAATGCCAACTGGCAATAGTGCAAGGGGGAGATCATAGTTTTATTGATTATGAAAATACCTTGCCTAACATAGCGTTATTTTTCAACTTACCCCTAATATTAGCCTAATTATCAGAACCTATAAATGAGCGAACAATATAATTCCGACTCCATTGAGGTCCTAAGTGGCCTTGACCCGGTGCGCCATCGTCCTGGCATGTATACCGACACTACTCGTCCTAATCATTTAGGCCAAGAAGTTATCGATAACTCTGTCGATGAAGCATTAGCTAAGCATGCACAAAATATTACCGTCATTCTTGATAAAGACCAATCATTAGAAGTGATTGATGACGGTCGAGGTATGCCGATTGATATTCATCCAGAAGAAGGTGTGTCAGGGGTAGAACTTATTTTTTGTAAGCTACATGCCGGTGGTAAATTTTCTAATAAAAACTATCAGTTTTCTGGTGGTTTACATGGTGTGGGTATCTCCGTTGTCAACGCCTTATCTACCCGTGTAGACGTGTCGGTTAGGCGTGATGGTAAAGTCTACGAAATGGCTTTTGAAAGTGGCTATAAAGTCGAAGAGTTAAGAGAAACTGGCACCGTGGGTCGTCGTAATACAGGCACCCGAGTGAAATTTTGGCCTGACGCCAGTTATTTTGATTCTGCCAAGTTTTCAGCACGTAGGTTAGTACATTTATTAAAAGCTAAAGCCGTACTTTGTCCCGGATTGATCATAAAATTTCATGATAAAAATGAAGATAATAAATATCAATGGTGTTATGAAGACGGTTTAGTTGACTACTTAAAAGAGTCAGTTAAAGGTTACCCAAGCTTACCAGAAGAGCCTTTTGTTGGCAGTTTCACCTCACAACATGAAACCGCGGAATGGGCGATAACCTGGTTACCAGAAGGTGGTGAGTCAATTGGCGAAAGCTATGTTAACTTAATTCCTACGGTGCAAGGTGGTACGCATGTTAATGGTATGCGCCAAGGCTTATTAGAGTCAATGCGTGAGTTTTGTGAATTTAGAAGCCTACTGCCACGTGGTGTTAAGTTAACGCCAGATGATATTTGGGACAAGTGTTGTTATATCCTGTCGGTGAAAATGGAAGACCCACAATTTGCCGGACAAACTAAAGAGCGACTCTCTTCACGCCAATGTGCTGCATTTGTTACTGGCGTAGTAAAAGATTCGTTTAGTTTATGGTTAAACGAGCATACTAGTATTGCGGAAACATTAGCTGAATTTTGTATTTTTAATGCTCAACGTCGTTTACGTGCTGGCAAAAAAATCATTCGGAAAAAAGTCACTCAAGGGCCGGCTTTACCGGGTAAGTTAACCGACTGTGGTAGCCAAGATATTTTGCGTACAGAGCTATTTCTGGTCGAGGGCGACTCAGCTGGAGGTAGTGCAAAACAAGCCAGAGACCGTGAAGTTCAAGCTATCATGCCGCTACGTGGTAAAATTTTAAATACCTGGGAAGTTGACTCAGGACAAATCTTAGCCTCGGAAGAAGTGCATAACATTTCTGTGGCTTTAGGTATTGACCCTGATAGCGATGATTTATCAGGATTGCGCTACGGTAAAATTTGTATTCTTGCCGATGCCGACTCTGATGGTTTACATATCGCTACTTTGCTTTGTGCGTTATTTACACAACATTTTTTACCTTTGGTTCAAGCTGGTCATGTTTATGTAGCTATGCCTCCGTTATATCGTGTTGATGTTGGTAAAGAAGTGTTTTACGCTTTGGATGAAGCAGAAAAAGATGGTATTTTGGATCGAATTGAAGCAGAGAAAAAACGTGGTAAAGTTAATGTACAGCGATTCAAAGGTCTAGGTGAAATGAATCCGTTACAATTACGTGAAACCACCATGGACCCCAATACGCGCCGCTTAGTACAGTTAACCGTTGATGATCATAGTGAAACCATGGAATTGATGGACATGTTGCTCTCTAAAAAGCGGGCCGGTGATCGCAAAGTTTGGTTACAATCTAAAGGTGATCTGGTTGAATTAGATTGATTTCCCAACGGATTAATCAAAAAAGTTGAGTTGATTAATTTACGATATTAATAAATACCCTTTGCCGTAAGCTAAGGGTTATCCTTAAGGTTGGCAACATAGGCGAACACAGTAGATTTTTTGCGTTAAGTAATCAGCTACCCGATAACGGTTACCAATGTGCTATAGCCTTAAGTTAAGGTTACAACAACGAGTTTGATGTAAGATAATGATATGGTTACCTTATTGATGACCTAGATGGCAATGAAATAGCAGAAAGTGACTGGGAAATGGCAAGTGACTGAAAATAGCTTGAAAATAACCTTAGTGATATATGGCTTGTTTTTTTTAGCATAATAAATAATAGCTTATGATTTATCTAAATTCGTTTTATACTATTAATTGTATATTATCACATGGATTGTTGGAGCACAGATCTGTTGAGACGTTTGGTAAAGTTGACTATTCAAAATAGTGGCCTAATTTTCTTTGTTCTTTTATCGATATCTTGTAAATTAAATGCTTTACAACCTTTAACTGAGAGCGATTTTAATACGCTTTTGTTACATGCTGAACAGCTTAATAACAGTGATCCTAAAGCTGCATTAGTTCTATTAAATAGACATAAAACCGAGCTAAACACCCAACCTATCACCAACCAAGTAAATTACTATCGCATTCAATCCGCAGCATATACCGATCAAGCGTTGTACAGTCTAAGTGAGGCATCGTCAGAGCAGGGCTTAAAACTTGCCAAACAAATGAATAACCCTAGCATATTTATTGCAGATCTCGCTTACACTAAAGGTTTTGCGATCGAAAACTTGGGTGATCTGGGAGGGGCTTTTTTACTTTATCAAAACGGCTTAGACGTTGCACGCTCGATGAATAATCAGAAATTAATTGCGCGCGGTCTGATTAACACTGGTGCGATCTTGTATTTACAGCAAGATTACAAACAGTCATTAATTACGCTTAATCAAGCCTTAGCACTGGCAAATGCTATTGGCGATGATGCACTTTTAGGTGAAATTAACAATGAACTGGGTCTTTTATATGGTCATTTAGGTGAAAAAAATCAAGCCCATGACTATTTTCAACAGGCGTATCAATATTATAAAACTGCAGATAAACATAACTATGCTCTTAAAAGTTTGCATAATGTGGCTAATAACCACACTAACCAAAAGAATTTTGAGCAAGCTATTAAAGTTTATCGCGTGTTAGAAAGCGAAATTGAGCCCAATAGCAGTCATCAGTTTATCGCTAATGTTTATAGAGAGTTAGCTTGGGCGTTACTCAACAAGAAAGATGCTGAGACCGAAAGTGCTTATCAATATATTCTCCTTGCGGGTGAATATATTGAAGATGTAGAACAACATTTAGTCAAACTTCAATACCTTATAAATAAAGCTTATATTTTAGAAAAAATGGCGCGTTATCAAGAAGCATTAGTCAGCCTTGAGCGAGCTAAAATATTGCTTGAGCGTAAAACTAGCAATATTTATGACACTAGTGAGCTAAAAATCCTCTTTTTAAGCGCTAAATTGCATTATGCTTTAGGCCATTACAATCAAGCATATGAAATTCAAACTCAATATTTTACTCGGTCTATAACCGGCGAGCAGGCACGGGAAACGACTGAAGTCGATGAGTTAATGTTGCAATATGAAAGTGAAACGGCTCAACGACATAATAATATTTTAGAGAAAAAACAGCGCATACAGCACTTACAACTTCAGAAAATGACACTTGACGTCAATAGCCGTAAGGCATACGTTGGCATATTAGCACTTTGTACTTTGTTATTAGCTTGGTGCTTATATTACGTTATCAAAGAGCAAAGGAACTTAATTAACGCCACTCGAACTGATAGTTTAACGGGTGTCGTTAACCGAGGTAGATTACTTGAGTTAGGTGAAGAATACTTTATAACTGCTCAAAACCAACAACAAGCCTTTAGTGTTTATATGATTGATATCGATTTATTCAAAAAAATCAATGACCAATTTGGTCATGTTATTGGTGACAAAGCACTAAAAGAAATTGCTATTCAAGGTCAAAATCTAATGCGATCGAGTGATGTTTTTGGCCGCTTTGACGGTGAAGAATTTATTGCATTATTGCCAAATACTGGAAATGATGAAGCATTGGAAGTCGCACAGCGACTTCAAGAAAATATTGAACAAGCAAAATGGCAAACTCAGCAAATCAAACAATTAACGGTAAGTATTGGTGTAGCGACATTTGAGCAAGGTAATTATGCCAACTTTTCGGCTTTGTTAAAAGTAGCTGACGAAGAATTGTTAAAAGTCAAACAATCTGGCAGTAATACAGTGAGTTACTATGAATAAATATTCGTGGCTAACTTTTCGGCTTTGTTAAAAGTAGCTGACGAAGAATTGTTAAAAGTCAAACAATCTGGCAGTAATACAGTGAGTTACTATGAATAAATATTCGTGGCTAACAGGCCTTGCTTTATATTTGTTGATGATCTTCATCAGTACGGCTGCGAATGCTGATGAAATTATTGGACAGCAAGAGGTATTTAATCAACTTAATAGCCTCTATGCTAAACAGCAAAGAGCCGTTGTTTTTTTAGCGGTTAATAGCGAAATATTATCGCTTAACAGCTTGAGTGTGCATGACAAAGTGGCAGCCCAAGTTAAATTATTAGCTTGGGAAAAATTTTCTCTACCATTAAATGTCGCTGAGCAATATTTATTGTATGTTGTGCGTGCCAATATTGTTGATGTTGCAGGACAAGAATATAAAGTTATTAATTGGCTCAATAAAGCACTTAAACTTGAGCCTTTATTGGCTGAAAAACAACTCGACTCACCTTTATTCTCCAGTGTTTACCTGACCCTTGCAAACATTTATGCAAGCCAAGGTGAAGATAAGCAAGCCTTTGATAGTAAAAAACAGTATATGAAAAAGTATTTTTCCCATTTGAAACAGCAGAAAGAATACCGTGTTAAACGTTTAAATGAAAAATACCATGTTGAAAAAAAGCATGAAGAAAATGAGCTACTGACACAAAACAGTCAAATACAGTATTTTGCGCTGGCTCGTGCTGAATCTGAACGTAGTCAACAGCATCGTAATATTGCCATTTTTATTGCCGTAGGAAGTCTTTTCATTTTACTACTTTTACGACAATTTAAAATCCGTCAAGCCTTAAAGTTACTGGCAAAAACTGATAGTTTAACGCGATTGCCTAATCGTCGTTCATTCTTCAGTCACGGTGCTAGTTTGATGACCCAAGCATTAACCGCTAATAAAACACTCAGTATTTTAATCTTAGATATAGATAATTTAAAAAATATAAACGACAACTTTGGTTATGAAGCCGGCGACAGCGTTATTGCTCATGTTGGTGAATTAGCCGGTGAAACTATGCGTTCTCGAGACTTTCTGGCACGTATTGGTGGTGAAGAGTTTGCCGCTATTTTACCAGAAGCTACAATTGCACAAGCGCGTGCGATTGCAGAGCACATACGTGAGAAAATTCAAGCTAATATCAGTAAAAATAAAAACAATAGTATTCAGGTTACTGTCAGTATAGGTATTGCCAGCATCGCTGATGTGAGAGAAAGTTTTGATAGTTTTTTACATGCGGCTGATTTAGCTATGTATCAAGCAAAGGCTAATGGTCACAATCAAGTTTGTAGCTATTCTATAGAAAGAAAAGAAAGAAAAGAAAGCAAAGAAAATTAAGATTAATCACTGTTGAACGATATTTATCGTCTAAAAGTGTTCTTTCCACTAGTATAATCAGCTAAGCTACCCCAGAACAACCATAATAAAAGTAACGCTTAATAATTCGGCATTAAGTGAGCTTTTTAGGAAAATATTTTAATGTCAGATGTTCTCGACTTTAGTTTAGATGGTATTGAACAACGCCCTCTAAGACAATTCACTGAAGAAGCTTATTTAAATTACTCGATGTATGTCATTATGGATCGTGCATTACCTCATATTGGTGATGGCTTAAAACCGGTGCAACGACGTATTGTTTATGCCATGTCAGAACTTGGTTTATCTGCATCAGCAAAATATAAAAAATCTGCTCGTACTGTCGGTGATGTACTAGGTAAATTTCATCCCCATGGCGATTCTGCCTGTTACGAAGCTATGGTGTTAATGGCACAGCCATTTTCATACCGTTACCCATTAGTTGACGGACAAGGAAATTGGGGCGCTCCTGACGATCCAAAGTCATTTGCCGCCATGCGTTATACTGAAGCTCGTTTATCACGCTTTAGTGAAGTTTTACTGGCCGAATTGGGCCAAGGTACTGTTGATTGGTCGCCTAATTTTGATGGCACCATGCAAGAGCCTAAAACCTTACCTGCACGTCTACCACATATTTTACTCAACGGTATTACCGGCATTGCTGTCGGTATGGCAACAGACATTCCCCCGCACAATGCTAGGGAAGTAGCGAACGCCTGTATCCATTTAATTGAGCAACCGAAAGCTGAATTAGCCGATCTACTCGATATTATTCATGGGCCAGATTATCCAACTGATGCTGAAATCATTACGCCTAAAGCTGATATTGAAAAAATTTATCAAACCGGTCGTGGTAGCATTAAAATGCGTGCTGTCTATGAGCAGTTACATGGTGATGTGGTTATTACCGCATTACCACATCAGGCTTCTGGTGGAAAAATATTAGAACAAATTGCTAATCAAATGCAGGCAAAAAAACTACCAATGGTGGTTGATTTACGTGATGAATCAGATCATGAGAACCCGATCCGTTTAGTGATTGTCCCCCGTTCAAATCGTGTCGATATTGAACAGCTGATGCAGCACTTATTTGCTACCACAGATTTAGAAAAAAACTTTCGTGTAAATTTAAACATGATTGGTTTGAACAACAAACCCGCGGTTAAAGATATTAGAACCATATTAAGCGAGTGGTTAGAATATCGACGTGAAACTGTGCGTCGTCGTTTGCAATATAGATTAGATAAAGTATTAGCGCGTTTGCATTTGTTAGATGGCTTATTAATCGCATATCTTAATATTGATGAAGTTATTGAAATTATAAGAGGTTTTGACAAGCCTAAAGCAGAGCTAATGTCACGCTTTGAACTGTCAGAACGCCAAGCCGAATCGATATTAGAAATTAAACTTCGCCAACTGGCTAAGCTTGAAGAAATTAGGATTCGTGCCGAACAAGATGAGTTGAACATAGAACGCGAATACCTTGAAAAAATACTTAGTTCCAAAGTTCGCATGAACACCTTGATGAAGAAAGAAATTCTAGAAGCAGCTGAAACATACGGTGATGATCGCCGCTCTGTTATTGTTGAGCGACAAGAGGCAAAAGCCCTATCTGAAAAAGATCTTATGCCGAGTGAGCCCGTGACTGTTGTGGTTTCGCAAAAAGGTTGGGCACGTTGTGCAAAAGGGCACGACATTGATGGACAAGCATTAAGTTACAAGTCAGGTGATGAATACTTATGCTTAGCAAAAGGGCGTAGTAATCGTCCTGTGGTGTTTTTTGATTCCGCAGGTAGGGCTTACGCCACTGATGCTCATAGTCTACCCTCAGCACGTAGCCAAGGAGAGCCACTAACCGGACGCTTTAATCTGACGAGTGGTGAAAATTTTGAAAAAGTATTGATGGCTGATGACCAATGTCGTTACTTACTCAGTAGTGATGCCGGTTACGGTTTTGTGGCTAGCTTTGCCGATATGGTCAGTCGTAATAAAAATGGTAAAGCATTATTAACTTTGTCTGTGGCGGCGAAAGTAATGACGCCACAAGTTATTAGTAGTTTAGAGACAGAATTAGTGCTTTCAATTACCTCAGAAGGACGCATGCTGGTTTTTCCAATCAAAGATTTACCTATTTTGAGCAAAGGTAAGGGTAATAAAATAATTAATATCCCTACTGCAAGAGCCAAAACACGTGATGAATATGTAACCTTGCTCGAAGTGTTACCACCCAATAGTGCCATTACCTTGCATGCTGGTAAGCGCAAGTTAACGTTAAAAGTGAGTGACATTGAACATTATAAAGGTGAACGTGGCCGTCGAGGTAATAAGCTACCTAGAGGTTTACAACGAGTTGATCATATCGTTATAGAGCAACAAAGCTCAGATATAGAGCCTGAAATCTCAGAAAGTTAACACTTGTGATTTAGCACAAAAAAAAGCCTTAAGATTAAATGTCTTAGGGCTTTTTTATGTTCACGACGAGCGGTATGCTGCGATCACATGGATGTGAAATAGCAGTGATGCTCAGGACGAGTGATCAGTTTTTTACCTGACAAAAACTAAGTACCTACATCTATGTTGGCAATACTACGAACTTGTGGCTGTTCCTAGCCATCCACCTTAGATTGTACTTGGTGTGCGGTTACTTGTTGAATTAGCGTCGAAAGTTGCGTGATTTTTTTATTTGATAATTGCCGATAATCAAAATAAGGACAAATAATAATGCCTAAATCGATATTAATGGCGAAATCATGACTCAGCCATATGCAGCTATCACAAAACCCTAGTTGTTCAGCGTAACCTTTGCCTAATATTATGTGTATTTTTTGAATGGGCTTAGCGCTGAGTAAATCAGCCCCTAAAAAGTCAGCCTTTGATAAATCAGGTACTGAAAAAAGTAAGCAATGATCACTTTCTGCCTGTAATAGCACGCTGTCTCTTAAGTTTTGCCAGCTAGTAAATTGTTCTGGTGATATTTCAAATAACAACTTAGCGTAGACATTAAAAATTTTTCGCCAATGGTTACCAGTTTCACGAGCAATATGGGCAATTTCATCCACTACTAACGCTTTAACATTAGTCAGGCTTTGATAGTGTGCTAATGGAGGGCAGTTTCTTATATAGAAAATAATATTGGCGTCAAGAGTACCTAAACCAACAGCTTTATCTTGCATTTTTACCCATTTTATTCGTTAGGTCACCCATTATTTACGTAGAAAAAGTGGCCAAATATAAGACGTTTATTTAATAATTAGTAGAATGGATAACAAATTTAGTGAAATTGGTGTTATTTTTCCTAATAAAAATCCAATAAAAAACCCGGTACAATCCGGGCTTTTAATTGTTTATATTAGCAATACTAAGCTTAATTAAAACTCTTTCAACATATTTTCCAAAGAATCATCAAACGCTTTTAATTCTTTTTCCAGTTGAAATTTTTCTTTCAGTTGTTCAATTTCACGCCACTTTCTTTTTTTATTTTTACTTGTACTCGATTTAGGCTGTTTGCCTAAAGAGCCCAATACTTGTTGAAAATTTCCCATGGTATGCTCCTTATTTCTACAACTGCAGTATTTTTTACCACATCTGTTAACAATTTGGAAACATTATTTTTATTTTAATTACAAGCGTATGGGTTTAACAAGTTTCATAACTTAAAGATTTAAAGCATTGCTTGTAATTGTTGCTCAAGTTTAACTTGGTCGATGGCAAAGTTTCGAATGCCCTCTGCTAACTTCTCTGTTGCCATGGCATCTTGGTTCATTTGCCATCTAAACTGTACTTCATTAAGTGCAGGTTCATCGGCTAATGCTACATGATCACTGAAAAGTTTTTGCGATACTGTCGCCGTTGAATTAGCTAATTCGTCCATCAGGTTTGGGCTAATCGTTAATCGGTCACAGCCAGCGAGTTCAAGTATCTCACCAATATTTCGGAAACTAGCACCCATCACTACGGTTTTGTAACCTTTAGCTTTGTAATAATTATAAATACTGGTTACTGATACTACGCCTGGATCTTCGCTGGCTGAGTATTCACTGCGGCCAGTGTCTTTTTTATACCAATCTAAAATGCGACCAACAAAAGGTGAAATTAAGTAAATATTGGCTTCAGCACAGGCCTGTGCTTGAGCAAAGTTAAACAACAAAGTTAAATTGCAGTTAATGCCTTCGGCTTCTAATTGCTCTGCAGCTTTAATACCTTCCCATGTTGAGGCTACTTTGATCAATATACGATCATTACTAATGCCAGCCTCGTTGTACATAGCGATAAGTTTATATGCTTTAGCAATTGATGCTGCCGTATCAAAAGATAAGCGCGCATCAACTTCTGTTGAAATTCTACCTGGGACTGTCTTTAATATTTCTAAGCCAATGAGTACTGAAAACTTATCTGCAGCGTCGATGACTTGCTGTTCAGTGTTTGATGATTGAGTTTTTGCCCACGCTACTGCGCTAGCAAGTAATTGCTGATAATTAGCTAAAGAGGCTGCCTTTAATAGTAAAGACGGGTTAGTGGTGGCGTCTTGTGGTTGAAACTTAGCAATAGCTTCAATATCGCCGGTATCAGCAACAACCGTGGTCATTGCTTTTAGTTGAGAAAGTTGAGAAAGTTGATCGGTCATAACATGTCCCTTGACGTTGATAATGTAACCAGGTGGTTTTATTGAGTAAATTTTGGTGAAATATTACAACATTTACAAGTGTTTTGATTGAAAATAGTGAAATTTTTATCTTATTCGGTTCTATTTGTATCAAATTATCATAATTTAGCAAGTGTGATGGTGAAATAATGTAGATAAAACATTTTATTGCCTGTGTGTACGCTAATGGTTAAGTGTGCAATTGATAATGAAGATAATTATATTCGTTTTTTCCTGTGTTATAGTGACAAAAACTTTAAGATAGAGTAGATAAATAATGTTACTTGTTGTTTCTCCGGCGAAGAACTTAGATTATGAATCCCCCGTTGCTACCGAGTTATATTCACAGCCTGAACTATTAGCAGACAGTAAAGTGCTAATGAAAAAGTGTAAAACACTAACGCCTGCGGATATTAGTTCATTAATGGCTATCAGCGATAAATTAGCTGGCTTAAATGCGGCACGTTTTGGTGAATGGGCAACGCCTTTTACGCCAGACAATGCTCGACAAGCTGTACTCGCTTTTAATGGCGACGTATACACTGGCTTAGATGCTAAATCGTTTAGCGAGGATGACTTTACTTTCGCTCAGCAGCATATGCGGATATTATCAGGGTTATATGGCCTATTAAAACCACTAGATTTGATGCAAGCATATCGACTAGAAATGGGTAAAAAATTAGATAATGATCGCGGTAGTAATTTATATCAATTTTGGGGCGATATTATCACCGAGCATTTAAATATCGCTATTGCTGCCCAAGGCGATAATGTGTTAATTAATTTAGCGTCAAATGAATACTTTAAAGCGGTTAATAAAAAAGTATTAAAAGCCGAAATAATAACCCCAGCATTTAAAGATTGGAAAAATGGTCAATTTAAAATGATCAGTTTTTTTGCCAAAAAAGCCCGAGGTTTAATGGCACGTTATATTATTGAGCACCAAATCACAGATCTTGAAAAGCTAAAAGACTTTGACGTGGCAGGTTATCAATATTCCAGTGAACTAAGTAAAGCTAATGACTGGGTATTTACCCGTAAAGAGCTAGATTAAGCGGATTTAATTTACTTGACTATAATCGCTATAAATTTAAAAGATATACAATTGATAGCGATTATAGTGCCAACTTCCTGAGCGTTTAATAACACGACGTCTACCATGTTTAATACGACGTAATTTATATCTGATCTGATATTTTTAAACAGTAAATTTAACCTGTGGGTATTGTTTTTTAAACGACTAAATGACCCAGATGATCTTCAAGTACAAAATATAAATCAACAGTCCAACACTTTTAAAGCAATTACAGAATATAGTTATAAAAGTTATGCTAGTTTAACTATAACAATATTAACTATGGGCCTCTTTTATTTTAGCTTTACCACTCGAATGAATAAAATACTGTAAAATTGCTAAACAAACTAAAGCCTCAATTCGGTTATGTGACATTGTAATGGCCTCATTACCCAACCAGTCAAAATTGTAGTTCAAACACTTATGGTGAGCTAACTAAAGATAACCGCAAGCCTTGCTAATGTGGTCCTATATGTTGAACAGCAATCACCATAATGACAATATAGGGTGTACCATATATTGTCCGCGCTTAAAGGCATGGGTATTGTGCTTTTTCTTGATTGGCTTATTGCTGAGCATCTCAAAAATGGCGCTTTGATTAAACTATTACCAAACTACAATACCGCTATTAAGAAAACACCTGAGCATGTTACGGCCATTTATCCTAATACCAGCCACGTACTTCTAAACGTAAGACAAATAATTGTCTACTTTAGCGGAGTGTATGGCTCATCGCTTTATTGAGAATTAAATTAAATTGAAAAGTTAAATTAAAAAATTAAACCAGATTAAATAGTAAGCTACAAACAAAAAAACCTAAACAGTGAGGTTTAGGTTTTTTAGTTTAAATTGACAGTTATTAATTTCTAGCTAACTAATATTGGGTAACTTTTAACTGACAGCTTAGCACTGGCCGTGTTTAGTTTAACTAGAAGCTTTACCACGTTTCGCGATTTTCTTCGCTTTAGCTTTCTTTTGAGCAACGGTTCTTTTTACTTTGGTTTTTTTAACAGCAACTCGTGCTTCTTTGTACTGCGGTCTTAACGTTTCAATCACACGGCGTGGTAAACGTTCTTCAATATAACGTTCAATTTTACCAATAACCAGCATGTCATGCGCTTCAACTAGTGAGATAGCGGTGCCTTTATTGCCCGCTCGACCTGTTCGCCCGATGCGATGTAAATAAATATCGGCGGTGCGTGGCATATCAAAATTGATAACATGGGTGATATCGTCAATATCAAGGCCACGTTCAGCGATATCGGTAGCAACCAAAACATTAACCGTACCATTGCGCAAACGTTCGACTGAAGTGTTGCGTTTGTCTTGTTGCATTTTACCTTCAAGCCAGACACAAGGCACGTTATCAGCATAAAGTTTACCTGATAGGTATTGCACGGTCTCACGTTTATTGGCAAAAACCAGGGCACGTCCTACTTCTTCTTGTTGCAATAAGTTTAGTAATAAGGTGAATTTATGATCTTTGTTATCTGCTAAGTGCATCCACTGGTGAATTTTCGCTTTTTCTTTTCGAGAAGGGTTCGCTTCCAAAAATACCGGATCGTTCAACAGTTCGCGAGAAAAACGTACTACGGCAGCGCCTTCCAGTGTGGCGGAAAAGAGCATGGTTTGTTTACGCCAACGTGCTTCTCCAACAATGCGATTAATAGTTTCAGCAAAACCCATAGTGAGCATACGGTCAGCTTCATCTAAAATAAGGATTTCAATTTCACGGCTATCAAATTGCTCGCTTTCAATGTATTCCATTAATCGGCCAGGTGTAGCAACCAAAATATCGGTGTTACCTGTAAGTACTTCTTTATGGCTGCCGTAATTAACACCACCAGTAATAACCGCAGATTTAATGTTGGTTAGCGCGGTTAACTTTTTACATTGCTCATAAGTTTGTATGGCAAGCTCACGTGTTGGCGATAAAATGAGTACACGTGGAAAACCTTGCTGGGGGCGAGGGTAGTCGAGCAAGTGTTGAGCAGCAGGTAAAATAAATGCTGCTGTTTTTCCCGTTCCTGTTGGGGCTGAAGCTAATACGTCTTTGCCTGTCATAGCCACAGGAAGTACTAACTCTTGGATAGACGTTGGCTTTTTATAGCCTGCATTTTCAATGCCGCCCAATAATGCGGAATCTAGGTCAAACTGCTCAAACATGTAATAATTTTCTTTGGGGATTAATGAAGAGGATTATAATGGCAAAATACGATTTATCCTAAAGATCTTGCCAAATTTGTCTATTTATTATGATATTTAACTTAATCTACTAGGATATCTGTGATTTCATCGCTAATTTTTTGGCACCACTGTCTAATCCGTGCTTCGCTAGCATCGTATTGATTGTCTTCATCAAGGGCTAAACCAACAAAATTTTGCTCATCCTCTGTTAGTGCTTTTGACTCCGCAAAGTCATAACCTTCATTAGGCCAATAACCGATAACATAGCCGCCTTGTGCCAGCACTTGGTCATGTAACATGCCAAGGGCATCTTGAAACCAATCAGTGTAACCAATTTGATCCCCCATGCCATAAAGGGCAACAATTTTTCCTTCAAGATCAATGTTGGCGATTTCTGGCCAATGTGACTCCCAATCTTCCTGAATTTCACCATAGTCCCAAGTAGAAATACCTAAAATTAAGATGTCGTGGTTTACCATTTCCGTCAGTGGCGTATCTTTGATATTAAATAAGGTGACGTTATCTTGGCCAAGTTCAGCTTGAATTTTTTCTGCTGCTATTTCGGTATAACAAGTAGTTGAGCCGTAAAATAATGCGATGTTCATTGATAAATTACCGAGGTTTAACGAACCACGTTAGGTGGTCGGTGAGCGAGTGGTGGGATTTTAGCAAATTTCTCGCCAATAAGATGCTTTGCTGTGCCACTGAAAGTCATATTTTATCAGATCAGTTCGCTATTTGGCGGCTTAGTGTTATTGCAATTATGCCTTTTTCACTGTAATTTTAGGGTGCTTAAAGCGGTCTTTGTATTTATCTAAAATTACAAAAGTAATTTTCCGCTTATTTTCCGCTCATAGAGTTAAGGTATGGTATTGATTTATGTCTAAGAAATTTTTATTAGCTGCTGCATTTGGCTTGTTAAGTTTGACCCACAATGTTGTAGCGTATGCTGAGCTAGCAAATAACAGCGTGATGTTACCTGTTACTCAGTTGCAAGTGGTAAAAGCAAAGTTGTCACAAACGTTAGGGTTTAATGTTGCTAGTATCAAGCCATCTCCCATGGCAGGTGTCGTTGAAGTGCTTACCGATCAGGGCTTATTTTATGCTAGCGCCGATGGCAACTTTTTATTGCATGGTAAAATGTATGGACTAGGCGAAAATGTCAGTAATTTAACTGAAGAAAGTTTAGCGCAAGTGCGTGTTAACGGTATGGTTAAATTCTCTGATGCTATGATTGTTTATCCGGCTAAAAACGAAAAGCATGTAGTGACCGTTTTTACTGACATTACCTGCGGTTATTGTCGTAAAATGCACGAACAAATGAGCGCTTACAACGATAAAGGCATCACAGTGCGTTATTTAGCGTATCCACGTGCCGGCGTAAAAGATCAAACTGGCAGTTATTCACAAGGTTTTAAAGATTTACGCTCAATATGGTGTCATGAAGATCCTCAGTCGGCGTTAACAAAAGCAAAAAGTGGCTCTTCAGTGGCGGCACGTATTTGTGATATGCCTATCGAAGATGAATTTGACTTTGGTCGTCAAGTGGGCGTTTCTGGAACACCAGCCATTATATTGGCCAATGGCATGATGGTGCCAGGTTATCAAGACCCAAGTAAATTATTTACGTTATTAGAAACCTCTCAACAAGGTGGCTAATATCAAACCAATTGATAAATTTTTTTGATGGGTATCACTTAATTTTTTGATAAAATGGCAAGTCATTCACTTGCCATTTTTGTCTCTAGCGTTTCAAGTATAAGGTGCATTCATGCATAAAGAGATCATTCGTCGAGAGCAAGTTAGCGATGAGCATTTACCCGATACATTACATCCACTTGTTCGACAAATATATGCACGACGCGGTGTTACCAACAAAGAACAACTTGAATTAACCGCGTCTCATTTATGTGCTGTTGATACGTTAAAAGGCTTACCTGAAGCATGTGAACTGTTATATCAGGCCCTGCAAGGAAAAAAAAACATCACGGTAATTGGTGACTTTGATGCTGATGGAGCCACAAGTACAGCTTTAATGATGGAAGCATTGTACATGCTAGGTTCAACCAATCATCATTTTTTAGTCCCTAACCGATTTAAGTACGGCTATGGCTTAACCCCTGAAATTGTTGATATCGCCAACTCACAAGGCGCACAAGTATTAGTGACGGTTGATAATGGCATTAGCTGCATTGCTGGTGTTAAAAGGGCGAAGGAGTTAGGGTTGCAAGTGGTAGTTACTGACCATCATTTACCTGGCGCGCATACACCACCTGCCGATGCCATTGTTAATCCAAATCAAGTGGGTTGTAATTTTGCCAGCAAGTCGTTGGCTGGTGTTGGTGTCGCATTTTACTTTATGTTGGCGTTAAGAAAATATCTACGTGAACAGCAATGGTTTGAACAGCAGAAGATTAAAGAGCCTAATATTGCACAGTTACTTGATTTAGTTGCCTTAGGTACGGTTGCTGATGTGGTGTCACTAGATGCGAATAATCGAATTTTAGTCGAACAAGGACTCAAGCGCATTCGAGCAGGAGCGACGCGCCCGGGTATTCAAGCCTTAATAGAAATTGCCGGTAAAAATCAGCAAAAATTAGTGGCCAGTGATTTTGGCTTTGCTTTAGGCCCACGTATCAATGCAGCAGGTCGATTAGACGATATGGCATTTGGTATTAACTGTTTACTAGCAAAAGATTTATCAAGCGCTAGAGTAATGGCCGCCGATTTGGATGACTTAAATAAAGCGCGCCGGGAAATAGAACAGGGTATGCAAATTGAGGCCGAGCAAGTACTGGCCAGTTTACAGTTCAGTGAGAGCAATTTACCCCATGGTATTAGTTTGTTTCATGGCGACTGGCATCAAGGCGTCATCGGCATTGTCGCTGGACGCTTAAAAGAAAAGTATCATCGTCCGAGTATTGTTTTTGCCAAAGGTAATGATGACGATGCTAGTGGTATTAATAATAGTGACGCTGACAGTATTGATATTAATAGCAATGAAATAAAAGGCTCAGCACGCTCTATTCCAGGTTTACATATTCGTGATTTACTCGAGTATATTGACAGCCAACACCCGGGTATTATTATAAAGTTTGGTGGTCATGCCATGGCGGCAGGTTTATCAATACCGGCAAATAAATTCGAACAGTTTTCAGCGCTATTTGAGCAATATGCCGAGCAGTGGTTAAGCAAAGAAGCTTTAACGGGTGTACTGGCCTCAGATGGTGAGCTATTAACTAATGATATGACACTGGCTTTTGCACAAGTCTTACGTGAGGCCGGACCGTGGGGACAAAATTTTCCAGAACCGTTGTTTGATGACGTTTTCACGCTTGTACAGCAACGTATTGTTGGCGAAAAACACTTAAAACTTGTGGTAGAAAAAGACCAGAAAGTATTTGATGCCATCGCCTTTAATGTTGATATTAAGCGTTGGCCAGACAACCAGACCAAGCAGGTGAAGTTAGCCTATCGTCTGGACATTAATGAGTTTCGTGGTAAACAGTCAGTACAATTAATGGTTGAACAATTAGACTGAAGGTTATCAATACCATTATCACCTTAAGGGCTGAAAAAAATATTATAAAAACGGCATTGCATTACCCAAGCAAGCGTTTATTTAATCGCATAATTAGGCTATAATGCGCGACTATTTTTTTTGTTTTTCCCTTTATTCATCAATTACGGCGTGACAGTTAAAAAATATGCTAGAAGTTAATCCAGTACTCAATAAAATTAAAGAAATTCGTGAACGCACCAATCTGCTTCGGGGGTATCTTTGACTACGACCAAAAGTCAGAACGCTTGGTTGAAGTTACGCGAGAATTAGAATCTGCCGATGTGTGGAATAACCCTGAGCGCGCACAAGCACTAGGTCGTGAACGTGCGGGATTAGAAGCTGTGGTTGAAACCATTCTACAAATGGACTCAGGTTGTGAAGACATTGAAGGCTTGGTTGAACTTGCCGTTGAAGCCGACGACGAAGAAACCTTTAATGATGCCGAAGCTGAAACAAAAACCTTAGAAGTTAGCCTTGAAAAACTAGAATTTCGTCGAATGTTTTCTGGTGATCACGACGCCAATAATTGCTATTTAGATATTCAATCAGGATCTGGTGGTACAGAAGCACAAGATTGGGCAGAAATGCTTATGCGCATGTATTTACGCTGGGGTGAAGCCAATGGTTACAAAACAGAAGCCATCGAAGTTACTGGCGGTGATGTCGCTGGTATTAAAGGTTGTACCATTAAATACACAGGTGAGTATGCTTTTGGTTGGTTACGCACAGAAACCGGTGTGCATCGTTTAGTACGTAAGTCACCCTTTGATTCAAGTGGTCGTCGTCATACCTCGTTTGCTTCTGCGTTTATTTACCCAGAAATAGACGACAATATTGAAATTGATATTAACCCAGCAGATTTACGCATAGACACCTTTCGTGCCTCTGGTGCGGGTGGTCAACATGTTAATAAAACTGATTCTGCCATACGTATTACCCATGAGCCAACCGGTGCAGTAGTAGCTTGTCAGGCTGATCGTTCACAGCATAAAAACCGCGCCACCGCGATGAAATTGCTAAAAGCTAAATTGTATGAAATGGAAATGCAAAAGCAAAATGAAGGTAAACAAGAATTAGAAGACGGCAAGTCAGATATTGGCTGGGGCAGTCAAATACGCTCTTATGTTTTAGATGACAGCCGTATCAAAGACTTACGTACCGGCATAGAAAATCGCAATACTCAAGCAGTATTAGATGGTGATTTAAACAAATTTTTAAAAGCTAGTTTGAAATCTGGCTTATAAGTACTTAATTAATTTAAACTATTTTTAATAGAATATACCTGTAATAGCATTATTTGAGCGCTAAATAACTTAGCTTGAATTCCATGTTACGTTAACACACGAGAAATAAAATGACTGATCAAGCACACCAAGACGAAAATAAATTGATTGCCGAGCGTCGTGGCAAATTAGCAAAAATTCGAGAAAACTGTCCGGCTAATGGCCACCCTAACAAGTTTGACCGAAAACATTATGCTGCTGATTTGCAAGCTGAACACGGTGAAAAAGATAAAGAAACGCTTGAAGCTGAAACCGGTCTTTACAGCATTGCTGGTCGAGTAATGGCAAAACGTGGTCCATTTTTAGTATTACAAGATATGACGGGCCGTATTCAGGCTTATGCCCATAAAACGGTGCAAAAAGATATTAAAGAGCGTTGGGGCACTTTAGACATTGGCGATATTATTGGTGTTACCGGTACTATGCATATGTCGGGTAAAGGCGACTTATACGTCAATATGGATAAATACGAGCTGTTAACAAAGTCACTGCGTCCATTACCAGAAAAGTTTCATGGCTTATCAGATGTTGAAACAAAATATCGCCAACGTTACGTTGATTTGATCATCAATGAAGAGACGCGTAACACCTTTAAAATTCGTTCAAAAATTGTTGATGGTATTCGCAAGTTTTTAACTGACCGTGATTTTATGGAAGTTGAAACACCTATGCTACAAACGATTCCAGGTGGTGCAACGGCGAAACCTTTTGAAACATTCCACAATGCCCTAGACATTCAAATGTATATGCGTATTGCGCCAGAGCTTTACTTGAAGCGCTTGGTTGTCGGTGGTTTTGAGAAAGTTTTTGAAATTAACCGTAACTTCCGTAATGAAGGCTTATCATCACGTCATAATCCAGAATTTACCATGATTGAATTCTACCAAGCTTATGCTGATTATCATGACCTAATGAACCTGACTGAAGAAATGTTACGTACCCTAGCTGAAGACGTCATGGGCTCAGCGATTATTCGTAATACTGTTAAAAACTCTGACGGTGAAGTCGTAGAAGAGAAGTTCTATGATTTTGGTCAGTCATTTACTCGTTTGTCTATGGTTGATGCTATTTTACAATATGGTACTGACCTTGATGAAGCGGTTTTACGTGACCCAGAAGCTAATTTTGATGCTTTAAAAGCGATGGCAAAACAAGTGGGTGTTAAGGAAACTGAAGCATCTAAAGTCTGGGGTGCTGGTAAGTATGTTTGTGAGATTTTTGAAGAAGTTGCAGAGCATATGCTGGATCAACCGACCTTTATCACAGAATACCCGTGGGAAGTCTCGCCATTAGCTCGTAGAAATGATGACAACGCATTTATCACTGACCGTTTTGAGTTTTTCGTTGGTGGTCGTGAACTAGCCAACGGTTTCTCAGAGCTTAATGATGCTGAAGACCAAGCCGCACGTTTTAGAAATCAAGTTGCAGGTAAAGATGCCGGTGATGACGAAGCCATGCACTTTGACGCTGACTATATTCAAGCCCTTGAATACGGTTTACCACCAACAGCCGGTGAAGGCATTGGTATTGATCGATTAGTCATGCTATTCACCGATTCACCTACTATTAAAGACGTTATTTTGTTCCCGCATATGCGTCCAATTGCTGAGTAATGCCTACTTGGCGATACTAGCTGAATAAGCTGAGTTGAACGCATAATGAAAAAAGCACCTAAGGGTGCTTTTTTATCTTCAGGCGTTCTGTCTTTTAAGGTATTAGTGCATATCTGTCATTATTCCTGTACTGCTCAATAACGACTCTCCCTGTAAAAATAATGGCTGCACAGTACGTTCAGTTTAGCTAATGGTTATTCCCACTTAGTATTTATAAGCTAGGGTATTTACAATATAAGAAATGTGATTTTTAATAACATAAACATATGCTTAATTTTTTATTAGGCTTTTTTGGGTAGCAATATAATTTTAATCGCTTTGTTTATCAACTTAGATTGACATAATATAGTGGTCAAAATTAAGTTGTAAATAGCACAAGGGTTATCTAAATGAATAGTTTATATTTGTCTGCATTAGTGGTGTATTGACAATGTTCTGTTAAATTTAAAGGGATACCGATCAAAATAAGCCAAATATTAGGAGAATTAAAATGGCATTTGAAGTTACCTTTGAATTAAAAGAGTCAGATTTAGAGTATTTTCGTGATGTGATGCGAGAATCCAAATCAGAAGCAAAAAATTTAACTGAAGCAGAAATCTTAGCTAATGCAAAAAGCCTGAGTAAAGACATTCAAGTTGATGTGCCGCTATTTGTCAGTGAAAGAATTAAAAAATTAGCAATCTTAGTCGCGATGATTGAAGATTCGGAGTGGAAAATACCTGACCAAGAGCGGGCTGATGTATTAAGTGCTTTGGCCTATTTTAGTGATCCTGAGGATTTAGTACCTGATCATATTCCGGTTTTAGGTTTCTTAGATGATGCCATCATGATTGAGCTAGTTGTCGAAGAACTTAAAGATAACATCGAGGCTTTCTTAGAGTTTTGTCACTACCGAAAGCGTGAAGAAGGTCGTCATAGCGACGATACTATTACTCGAGATGAGTGGTTAGAAGCTAAACGAAAAGAGTTGCACAGTAGAATGAGAAATCGCCGTTCAGGTCGCAGTAGTTCTCGTTCAGGCTTTCGTTCAGTGTTTTAATTGAAAACGGGCCAGTTTACTTTATTGAACTCAAGGTCTGAAAAAGCCACAGTAAGTGGCTTTTTCAATTTTCAAGACAGCTAGATGAATTAATGCGTAATAAATAGCATTAAAATGAAAAAAGCGATAATAGTAGCGTTAAAAGCAAAGATATAACCAAAGCCTTTTAAGCCCTGTTTAATAGTGTAATTATTACTGCTTAAATACCAATACCAAATAGCGCTCATGAGTATAGGGATGAGAAAAAATAGTTGAATCATGTTTACGCTATCTCCTGCGTTACTGTTTTTGATGGCTCGCGCCATGGTGCCACTTTTAATAGCATTAACATACCGGGTATTGCTAATGCCGTGCATATAAAGTAAAAGTTAGTCCAACCTATTTGCTCAACAATAACACCCGTGGTGGCATTGGCAAATGTTCTTGGCAGTGCTGTTAATGCGGTAAATAATGCAAATTGTGTTGCTGCAAATGCTGGGTTAGTGGCTCTGGCAATAAAAGCGGTGAAGGCTGCTGTGCCAAGACCAACACCCAAATACTCAAAGCCCATAGCGACAGCTAAAGCGTAGGTGTTGTGGCCAATTTCTGCGAGGGCTGCAAAACCTAGTATACTTATTATTTGAACAAAACCAAACAACCAAAGTGCACGATTAATACTTAATTTAATCATTACGATACCACCAACAGCCAAACCTATAGTCATAGCAATCAATGACGCTGTTTTAGCCACCACACCTATCTCAGTTTTAGTAAAGCCTAAGTCGATAAAAAATGGTGTTTGTAAAGCGGTTGCCATACTATCGCCGAGTTTATATAAAAACAAAAAAGCGAGAATTTGTAGCGCAGACTTTGTACCTTCTCTATTAATAAAGTCTTTAAACGGTAAAACAACGGCTTGCTGTAATGTTTTTGGTGCTTGGGCTGTGTTATTAAGCTCTTTAATTGAAAGACTCAAGATAACGCCTATTAGCATAAACGCGGCGACAATAATAAACACCGCTTGCCAACTGATATGGTCAGAAAGAATAAAGGCCAACGAACCCGGCACTAAACCAGAAAGCCGGTAAGCTTGTACGTGAATAGAGTTACCTAGGCCAAGTTCATGCTCAGGCAGTAACTCTCGACGATAGGCATCTAGTACAATATCTTGACTAGCACTAAAAAAGGCCACTGCGGCTGCTAGGTAGGCAACATTCCAGATATTCATTACGGGGTCAACAAAACCAAAACCTGCAATAGAGAACAGCAATAATACCTGGGTGAGTAACATCCAACTGCGGCGGCGTCCTAGTACCGGTAATGAATATCGGTCCATTAACGGAGACCAAATGAATTTCCATACGTAGGGAATGCCGATCAAGGAAAACAAACCAATTTCAGTAAGACTAACACCCTCTGAGCGTAACCAACCCGGGACCAGTTGATAAAGAATAAACAAAGGCAGTCCGGAGCTAAAGCCAGTGAATATACAAATTAGCATGCGGCGATTGAGTATTGCTTGTTTAAAGGTCGGGGATTGCATTGCTCAAAGCCTAATGAATGCGAGAATATAATGTTGTAAGGCTATCAAAATGTATTAGTAAACAGAAGTGTAATATCTTGAAACAGGCAATTAGTTATTACCGATTACCTGTGGGTTTTGGTTTTAAGCTTATAATATTAAGGTATTGGGCGCCAACCTATGCAATCGATAGGATAACTGCCGGTTCCAGAGAAAAACTCTAAACAGGTGGATATCTCACTTTTAAAGTATAAATCACGTTCAAGGTCATTAGCACTGTGCAAACTAAATTCATGCATTATATGCCAAAATACACGTTCTCTAGCATTATTGGGCGTTTCGTCACAGACCTGAAGTAAAGTCCATTCTGCCATGGTGTTTTCGACAAATTTATCAAGCTCAGTGTAGTGCAGAGAATGATTAATAACCGCGGTAATATAGGCCCTGATTTGTGTGATTTTTTCATTGATAAACTGCTCAATTATCATGATGTTCCTTTTTTCGAAATGTAGCTAATAAAGTGGCTTAGCTCTGATATATAATTCTGGTATATAAGGGGGTTGCTCACCTTGTAATATTTTTTGATGCTGTTTTAGTTATCGTAGATAAAACTAAAATTGTCAACGTTGACCTGTTGTTCAATTGTGACTTATGGGGGGTGTTAAAAGGCGATTTAGTATCCAAAAAACTATTTGAAAAGTGTGTTTTATAGCAAGTTAATGTTATTTATCATCTATTTTATTATATAAGAAGGGGGCTTATAAAAACCAATAAGCCCAGTATATAATGAATCAACTTCAGATAAGTGCTTTAGAGGGCAGGCAATAAAATAGCCTTGATTAACATGATAGGTTCAATAGGCACATCTTCCCAGCCCATTTCGCCATTATAATCTGTTTTCACTAAGGCCATGGCATCTACGACTGCTTGACCTTCCACGATGGCACCAAAAACCGCATAACCCCAATGTCTGCCGGGGTCTAAACTGCTATTATCTGCAACGTTGAAAAAAAATTGTCTATTAGCGGTATGAGGACGGTTTTCTTTTGCCATGGCAATCGTGCCTATGACATTTTTTAAACCATTGCCTGACTCATTTATGATGGTGTTATCGACCTTTTTAAGTTCAAAGTTTTGGCTATAGCCTCCGCCTTGGACAATAAACTCAGGCACAATACGATGAAAAATAGTGTTGTTGTATTCGCCTCTAACTACATAGGTTAAAAAATTATCGACAGTAATGGGAGCGCGTATTCTATCAAGCTCTACAATAATGGTGCCCATTGAGGTTTCTAATTTAACCTGTGGGAATAAATTATCAGGATCAATGGCTAAATTTTTGGCACTACAGGTGAATGAAAGTAATAATAATATCACTGAAAAATTTTTCATTATGGCTCTCTCGATATTAAGTTATTGTGCTATTGAATAAACTGCTGTAACTCTTCGCTTTGCACTATTTGCCTTAATAACTTTGTCAGTTGTTGGTTAAAGTCGCGCTCTAATACCGCAAGGTCTGCTTTTAGAGGGCCATTGCTGGTACCGGTAATTTTAAATGTTTTTGTTAAGGTGTTTTTACCATTATTGATAACCACACGAAAGCTCATTTGATTACTGGCACTGTATTTTAACAGTTGTTGTTGCACACTGACCAAGGCATTGTCGATAATAACATCCACTTGATTAACGGCTAGCGGCTTTATTTGCAGACCATTAGCTATTAATGCGGGGGTAAGTGCTGTAGATACAATATCCACTATGCGCTGTTGAGGTGAATACAACTGTGTGGCTTCGCCGGCACGTAAAATTTGCACGACATGGTTTGAGCGGCGCAAATCACTAAAGCGTAATTGCACTTGCTTTTGTTGAAATGCATCACTGCTACCTAGATTGATTTCAGGGCTGACAATAACCTGCTTTATTGGCGAACTACAGGCAAATAACAAGGTAGTAGCGCTTAAAAGTAGCAACTTTATTATACTTGGTTTCATCTTATATCCTTTAGCGTTAAAGCTAAAAAATTAACGCTTTATTGCTGAAATAGTGACAAACTTTTCGTTACTGGCAATCAATTTTTCATTGCCAAAAATACGTTGTAATTTTATATGATAACCCAGTTGACGATTGCCAATAATGCGCAATTCACCCCCTTTTTTCAATACTCGGTGACTGTCTTTAAACATCTGCCACGCGATATGATCTGTGGTGGCGGTTTGTTGATGAAATGGCGGGTTACATAATACAAGATCAACACTGCCGCCCTCAACACTGGTTAAACAATCGTTGACTTGAAAATGGCACTGTTCAATAGCTTTGGGTAAGTTTTCAGTCATATTTAATTTTGCTGATGCGATCGCCATGTAAGACTCATCGATAAAGTGCACTTGCGCTGCAGGCTGCTTTGATAATACCTGTAAGCCAATAACACCATTGCCACAACCTAGGTCGATAACCTCAGTGTTTGCAGCAACATTGGGTAAGTTTTCCATAAAATAACGCGCGCCAATATCGAGTTTTTCTCGAGCATAAACGTTAGCGTGATTATGCAGGGTAAAATCAGTATTTTCTAATGGCCATGAAGTTGGAAATACCGCCGATAATGCCTTGTCATTATCGAGTTGACTAAAAACTAGTCGGGCTTTTTTTACCGCTAATGATGTTGTCGTTGTGCCTAAGTAATTTTCAAACAATTTAAGTGTCGAACTGTGAATTTCCTTAGCGCGATCGCAGGCGATAAAAATAACATCTTTACTGAGCTGTTGTTTTATTTTGCTCAGTTGTTGGCAAAGTAGGCCTTTGCTTTTTGGAATTTTATAAAGCACGATATCAATATCGCTAGGTAAATCATCTAGGCTGCTCAGCAGGGTAATATTTTCTTCTGATAAACCATTTTGCTCTAGGTTAAGTTCAATACCTTGATGACTTAAAAATGAGTCACTAACACAATACAACTTCTGCTCAGTTAAGTTGCAGCTTATAGCACCAAAACTATCATTAAAAATAAGAATGTTTTGTTTTGAGCTAGTTAATAGCTGTTGCTCTACATAACTAATGATATATTCATCAGCGGCGTCCCATGCTTGCAAGCTTCGATTGACTTGGCCGGTTGGAAAACGATCGAGAAATAGGTTTTTGTCATTGAGAATAAAAGGGCTGATCATAGTGATAAATACTTAGTTGGCGTTACTGATATTGTGACAAAATTTATCACTACGAGCTAGTTAATTGCGGATTTTATCGAGATAATAGCGTTAAATAAGACAATGTCATCTTTAAAACATCATAAGGAAGCTATTGGTTTGAAAATACTATCTCCAGACGCTGATATAGATTATATCGAAAACTTTTATGCTCCAGATAAAGCACAACTGTTTTTTCACCAATTGGAACAAAAGTTAGCTTGGCGCCATGATGATATTAAAATGTTTGGCAAAGTGATGAAAATACCAAGATTACAAGCTTGGTATGGTGATAATAATCTTAGTTATCGTTATTCAAATATGACCCTAATAGCCCAACCTTGGACAGAAAGTTTACGAGCACTAAAAGCGAAAGTTAGCGACTATTGTGACCATGAATTTAATGCGGTATTAGCAAATCTATACCGTAATCAACATGACAGTGTCGGCTGGCATAGTGATGATGAGCCTGAATTAGGTCTAATGCCAACTATCGCCTCGTTATCTTTTGGTGCAGAACGTGAATTTCAACTTAAACATATTATTACTAAAGAAAAAATAAACATTGTGCTTACTCCGGGTAGCTTACTGATTATGCGAGGAAATACACAGCAATATTGGCAACACTGCCTACCTAAAAGAACTAAGGAAATAGCGCCACGTATCAACCTGACCTTTCGAAAAATATGCCTCTAAGGTTTATTTTTGCAATTTTCAAAAGACTTAAATAGTAAGAGTAATATTTAAAATAACGCTGTCAGTCGTCCAGATAGATGGCATAATTATCAGTAACGACTAAAATTAAAACTGATCCATTAGCTGATCAACCTTAGGAAAAATATTATGATAATCGAAGCTATTATTGAAGAAAAACTACTTGCTGCTTTTTCACCACTTCATCTCGATGTAATTAATGAAAGTCATATGCATAATGTTGCACCGGGTAGCGAGTCGCACTTTAAAGTGATTATTGTTTCAGATGAATTTGAAGGCGAACGTTTGATTAAGCGCCATCGCGCCATCAACACATTATTAGCGACAGAGCTTGCAGATAAAATACATGCACTAGCTCTACATACTTACACTGAAAAAGAGTGGAAAAACTATTATGCTGAGAATACACCCTTATCACCTAAATGCTTAGGTGGTAGCAAAAAAACAGGATAAATTATCCGGCTATCCCTGATAAATAACTTACTATTATATTCTGCACCGTTAATGTCATATTAGCGGTTTTTTTATGTACAGGATTTACGTTATGCAGCGTTCACATGGATGTGAAAGAGCAGCGATGTACAGGATTTAGGCTATGCAGCGGTCATATGGCAGTTCCTAGCCATCTAGGTAATCGCTCTATTGAGTGGCTATAGCTATGTAAAAATATGGCTCCACGGTATTAGTAGAGCCATGATCGCCGATATAAAAGATCCTTGATGCGTAAGCTATACAATGAGTTAGCTGTCGAATTTTATAGCTGGCAAACTACTATTACTCATAGGTATGGCATGAGCCAGGCACTGGCTTAGCGTTTTTAGTTAACCAATAAGCTTTTTCTGCTTTACCTCTTGATTTTCCATGTGTTATTGAAGTGGCAGTCAATGCGCTGAATGAATCAACTTTGGCAGAATATAATGCTTGTAACAATACGGCATTAAAAATTCTGATTAAAGCGCATAATGTGTAATTACGTCAACTGCCGGCTGAAGTTATGTTAGCATTAAAATAGTATAAGGATGCCTAGATTAAAGAACAGGCTAAAGCAGATAAATATTTTGCCCGCGTATGGCAGTCATACAGTGAATTTTTAGCGTCTATGCGAGCATATAATAAATTAACCTTGCAAACTTATGACCAAAATTACTGATTTTTTAATAATATCGTCCAGCACTATCTAGTATTGTAAAATGTTGTCGAATATTACTGAATATCACCACTGGTCGCACCTCTTAAGAGGTCAAGCCAGAGTAGACTAGTCGGCAAATTACTTGTAAACAGTAAATTAAGCTTAGTTAATTTTAATTAAGTATTTTTCAAACTCAAATTGTTGCTTTGAATAACCCCGTACGAGGATACTACTTTGTGTTGTATTTTATTGGGATTTTGAAGTTACACTAAGAAGGTATAGTTATGGTTATTAAGCCAAAAATTCGTGGTTTTATTTGTACTAATGCTCATCCTGCCGGCTGTGCAGCGCATGTTAACGAGCAAATTGCTTATGTAAAAAGTCAGCCTCAAGCCGATGATAAACCTAAGAATGTATTAATTATTGGTGCATCAACAGGTTACGGCTTGTCATCTCGGATCACAGCGGCTTTTGGTAATGACGCTAAAACATTAGGTATTTTCTTTGAAAAGCCACCAACAGAAAGAAAAACCGCATCAGCGGGCTGGTATAACACGGCTGCTTTTCAAGCGGCGGCTGACAAAGCAGGCCTCTGGTCAAAAAATATCAATGGCGATGCTTTTTCTCATGAAATTAAAGCAAAAGCTATTGCGGCTATAAAAGCAGAATTAGGTGAAATTGACCTGATTGTATACAGCTTAGCATCGCCACGTCGTACAGATCCGGATACGGGTGAAGTCTATTCATCAGCACTTAAACCTATTGGTCAAAGTGTTACGACGAAAAACTTAAATACCTCTAAACGTACGATTGATACAATGTCAGTTGATGAGGCTACAGAAGCAGAAATTCAAGGCACTATCGATGTTATGGGTGGCGCTGATTGGGAGCTTTGGATTAAAGCACTTGGCGATGCGGGCGTACTAGCTAATGGTTTTAAAACCGTTGCTTATACTTATATTGGTAAAGAATTAACTTGGCCGATATACGGACATGCCACTATTGGTCGTGCAAAAGAAGATTTAGATCGCGCGTCAACAGCAATAAAAGCGACAACAGCTAATATCAAGGGCGAAGCTTATGTTACGTCACTTAATGCAGTGGTAACACAAGCCAGTTCGGCAATTCCTATTATGCCATTATATATTTCAGCAATGTTTAAAGTGATGAAAGCTGATGGTACTTATGAAGGTTGTATTGAGCAAATTCAAGGATTGTTTAGAGAAAATATATACGGCAAAAACCCTATTATTGATGAAGCTGGGCGTTTGCGTCAAAATAACAAAGAACTTGAAGACAGCGTACAAAAACGTGTTACTGATATTTGGAATACGGTTGATAGCGACACCATTGATGAGTTAACCGATTACCTTGGTTATCATCAAGAGTTTTTGAAATTATTTGGTTTTGACTTAGCTGACGTCGATTATGATGCAGATATTAATCCAGAATTGGCGATCAATAATTTGTTGTAACTTGTTTCAAATCACATGAAATTTAACACTGAAATTCATACAGTCTAAGTACATGATAAATTAGTGACTTAATCGTTATGATAAAAAAACCGACAATTCGTCGGTTTTTTTATGTCGATTAGGCGTTATTTATGCTTTATAATTTTGTTTATTTACAACTTTATTACTGAGAATAATGAGTCAATTTTTAACTGGAATTGATGCTGCATCGTAGTAAATTTCTACTGAAAAAGGATATTTCGTTCTAATATTAGGCGAATTAGAGATTATTCAACTAAATTGTTATTTTTTGTGCTGCTTAAGATAGAATCAAAATGTGGTTTTGTGCTAGAATCGCGCCAGAAATTTTAACTAGAGCCAGTGAACCTTGATTTATCAAAAATAAATTAAGACTTTGCTGAAATACACTGAAATCAGTCGTTTTGTTAATTACCTGCGCTCATTGTTGTGATGTTTTGCAACAGAAAGTGCGGTTAAATAGCTCAAAAATTGATTTTGATTACTCCCATCAAAAGTAGTGCAAGTGTTTATGATTACAATAAAAAAAGGTCTGGATGTTCCTGTAGTAGGTGCCCCCCAGCAGGTAATCCATGATGGTCCGTCCATCAAAACTGTTGCAACATTAGGTGAAGAGTTCGTGGGTATGCGCCCAACCATGTTTGTTAAGGTTGGAGAAAGCGTTAAAAAAGGTCAGGCACTTTTTGAAGATAAAAAGAATCCTGGCGTTAAATTCACAGCTCAAACTTCAGGTGTTGTTAAAGAAATTAATCGTGGCGAAAAGCGCGTATTGCAATCAGTTGTCATCGAAATTGGTGGCAGTGAGCAAGAAACGTTTACTTGTTATGCAGCTAACGAACTCAACTCTATTGCGCGTGAAGATGTTGTTGCAAACCTAGTTAACTCAGGTTTGTGGACGGCATTACGTACACGTCCATTTAGTAAAGTTCCTGCGGTAGATGCCAAGCCTGTTGCCATATTTGTTAGCGCTATGGATACTAATCCATTGGCAGCAAACCCAGCACTAATTATTGCCGAGCAAAGTGCAGCATTTACTAACGGTTTAACTGTGCTTGCGCGCTTAACTGACGGTGAAGTTTTTGTCAGCAAAGCCCCAGGTAGTGATATTGCGGTTAATTCATCTGCCATTGTCAATGAATTTGCTGGAAAACATCCTGCGGGTCTGGTTGGCACACATATGCATTTTTTGAAGCCTGTTAGTGCTGATAAAGTTGCATGGCATGTGGGCTATCAAGATGTAATCGCGATGGGTAACTTATTTACTTCTGGTGAGCTCGACAGTAGTCGTATTATTTCTCTAGCCGGCCCTGCTGCAAAGAATCCTCGCTTGGTTCGTACAGTATTAGGTGCAAATATTGCAGAAATTATTGCTGATGAAAAGCGTGATGGCGAGTTACGTGTCGTTTCGGGCTCATTACTATTAGGCGCAATAGCTTCAGGCGTTAAAGGTTACTTAGGTCGCTATCATACGCAAATCTGTCTGATCCTTGAAGGTAGAGAAAAAGATTTTATTGGTTATATGTACCCGGGCCCCAATAAATTCTCAGTAACGCGTGCGTACATGTCACACTTCTTTCCTAAGAAGTTGTTTAACATGACAACTACAACTAATGGCAGTTCTCGAGCTATGGTGCCTATTGGTAATTTCGAACGTGTTATGCCGTTAGACATCTTACCCACATTGTTATTGCGTGATTTATGTGCCGGTGATACCGACAGAGCGCAACAGCTTGGTGCTTTAGAGCTTGATGAAGAAGATTTAGCCTTGTGTACGTTTGTTTGCCCAGGCAAAACAGATTACGGTGTGATCCTTCGTGATTGCCTAACCATAATTGAGAAGGAAGGTTAGTCATGGGCTTGAAAAAGTTTATTGAAGATATTGAACCGCAATTTGAAAAAGGCGGTAAATTTGAAACTTGGTATGCGCTTTACGAAGCGGTTGCAACAGGGCTATTTACACCTGGCCAAGTGAACAAAGGTCAAACTCACATTCGTGACAGCATTGATCTTAAACGTATTATGATCACAGTATGGCTAGCGGTTTTCCCTGCCATGTTCTGGGGTATGTATAATATTGGTTTTCAAGCGACTGACGCATTAGCGGCCGGTTACGCTTTACCTGATAATTGGCAAGTCGGTCTGTTTGAAATGTTTGGTGGTAGTTTATCTGCAGAATCTGGTTGGTTCAGCAAGATGTGTTACGGCGCTGTGTTCTTCTTACCTATCTATGTAACAGTATTTGTTGTTGGTGGTTTTTGGGAAGTGTTGTTTGCCTCAGTCCGCAAGCATGAAGTTAACGAAGGTTTCTTTGTTAGTTCAGTGCTTTTCTCGTTGATATTACCGGCAACTATTCCGTTATGGCAAGCTGCTATCGGTATTACCTTTGGTATTGTTATCGCCAAAGAAATATTTGGTGGTACAGGTAAAAACTTCTTAAACCCAGCATTAGCGGGTCGTGCGTTCTTATACTTTGCTTATCCGACTGATATCTCTGGTGGCTCTGTGTGGGTTGCTGTTGATGGTTACTCGAGTGCAACAACGCTAAGTGCAGCAAGCCAAGGCCTAAACGACTACACCATTGGTACTGATTGGTGGAATGCTTTCTTAGGCTATATCCCAGGCTCTGTTGGCGAGGTTTCTACGTTAATGGTTCTGCTTGGTGGTGCTTATATACTTTATAAAGGTATTGCCTCATGGCGGATTGTGTTGGGTGTGTTCACCGGTATGGTGTTAACGTCAATGCTATTTAATGCTATTGGTAGTGATAGCAATGCTATGTTTGCTATGCCTTGGTATTGGCACCTAGTCAGTGGTGGTTTCGCCTTTGGCATGATGTTTATGGCAACAGACCCAGTAACTGCAGCATTCACCAATAAAGGTAAATATTGGTACGGTGCAATGATTGGTTTGATGGTGGTACTGATACGTGTGGTTAACCCTGCATTTCCAGAAGGTATTATGTTAGCTATTTTATTTGCTAACTTGTTTGCTCCACTACTTGATTACTTTGTGGCTCAAGGAAATATCAAACGGAGGCTTGCTCGCAATGTCTGAGACTAAAAAGAAAGAAACTTTCCGCGGAACTGTTGGTTTCGTATTTATAATTTGCTTAGTTTGTGCTGCCTTAGTATCAATTGCGGCGGTTGGTTTAAAGCCCTTACAAACCGCCAATAAATTGCTTGATAAGCAAACTAAAATTCTTGAAGCATCTGGTTTATTAGCGATAGCGCTTAAAGCGGAAAATATTAAAGCTTTGGGTGGTGAATCTAAAAGTATCGTTGATACGTATGAAAAGTATGTTGATGCCAAAATGATTAGCTTAGCAACAGGTAAAGTTATTGAAGGTAATGTTAAAAGCTTTGATGAGCGTGCTGATGCGCGTGACGTCAACAAAAGCTCAAAGCCTGAAGATGATATCGCTGGTATAAATCGTCAAGCTGATAACGCCGTGGTTTATTTGATTAACGATGAGCAAGGTAAGGTATCAACGATAGTATTGCCTATTGTTGGCTCTGGTTTATGGGATCTAATGTACGGCTTTGTTGGTTTAGAGTCTGATTTAAATACCGTGAAAAGCGTTATTTATTCTGATTTAAAAGAAACGCCGGGCTTAGGTGCTGAAGTGCTTAACCCTAAGTGGAAAGCTTTGTGGCCAGGTAAAAAAATGTTTGACGAGCAAGGCAATATAGCGATTCAAATTGTTAAAGGTGGTGCCAAAGCTGGTAATGTTTACGGCGTAGACGCTCTTTCTGGTGCAACCTTGACCAGTAATGGTGTTGAAAATACATTGCATTTCTGGCTAGGCGAAGAGGGCTATGGCCCATTTATTACTAACTACCGCGCTGGAGGATTGAACTAATGGCTACTGATACTAAAAAAGTATTATTTGGACCTGTTGTTGATAATAACCCTATCGCATTACAAGTGTTGGGTGTTTGTTCTGCACTGGCAGTTACAAGCTCATTAGCGAATGCGTTGGTTATGACGCTTGCTGTAATGCTAGTAACAGGCTTTTCAAATTTATTTATTTCACTTATTCGTAATCAAATACCATCAAGTGTTCGTATCATAGTACAGATGGTGATTATTGCATCGTTGGTTATCTTGGTCGACCAAGTGTTAAAAGCGTTTTCTTATCAGCTATCAAAAGAGTTGTCGGTATTTATCGGACTAATCATTACTAACTGTATTGTGATGGGCCGTGCTGAAGCTTTTGCGATGAAAGAAAAGCCAGGGGTTAGCTTTTTAGATGGTATAGGTAATGGTTTAGGTTACGGTGCTGTGTTGATGGTTGTTGCTTTTTTCCGTGAACTATTTGGTTTTGGTACCTTGTTTGGTTTTGAAGTGTTTACTTTGGTGCAAAATGACGGTTGGTACCAAGGTAATGGCTTATTAGTTTTACCATTTAGTTCATTCTTCATCATTGGTTTAATTATCTGGGCAATTCGCCAGTTCAGGCCAGAACAAGTAGAGAAGGACTAAGTCATTATGGAACATTATTTAAGTATATTTGTTAAGGCTATATTTATTGAAAATATGGCATTAACCTTCTTCCTAGGTATGTGTACATTCTTAGCTGTTTCTAAGAAAGTTAGCACGGCGATAGGTCTGGGTGTTGCAGTGGTTGTTGTATTAGGCATTGCGGTACCGGTTAACCAAATCATTTATCAAGCGATTTTAGCGCCAGGTGCGTTAGATAGCGTCATGGGTATTACCGAGGCGAAAGACTCTATAGATTTAAGCTTTTTGTCTTTTATCACCTTTATTGGTGTGATTGCGGCCTTAGTACAAATTCTTGAAATGGTATTAGATAAATACTTTCCTGCGCTATACCAAGCGCTGGGTGTTTTCTTACCCTTGATTACTGTTAACTGTGCCATCTTTGGTGGTGTGTCGTTTATGGTAGCAAAAAACTTAACCTTAGGTGAAAGTGTTGTTTACGGCATTGGCTCAGGTGTTGGTTGGATGTTAGCAATAGTATTAATGGCGGGTATTCGTGAAAAGATGAAATACTCGGACGTACCTGATGGCTTAAAAGGTCTAGGTATTACGTTTATTTCTGCAGGATTGATGGCCTTTGGCTTTCTTTCTTTCGGTGGTATTTCACTTTAGGTTTATGTTGGTTTTAGCGAACACTTACTTGCGAGTAAATGACTTAGCTAAAACCCTTAGAGAAAATTAAAGGAAAGTCGATGGAAATTATTATTCTCGGCGTATCGATGTTTACTGTGATAGTGCTAGCCTTAGTTGTGGTGATTTTACTTGCCAAATCTAAGTTAGTTTCTTCAGGTGACGTTACGATTAGCATTAATGGTGACCCAGAAAAGTCGGTAGTAACACCGGCTGGTGGTAAGCTTTTAGGCGCACTTGCTGACCAAGGTATTTTTATACCTTCAGCTTGTGGTGGCGGTGGTACTTGTGGCCAGTGTCGTGTAGAAATACATTCAGGTGGTGGTGATCTGCTACCCACTGAATCAGGCCATATTAATAAGCGTGAAGCAAAAGAAGGTTGTCGTTTAGCCTGTCAAGTGGCTGTTAAGCAAGATATGGATATTGTGCTTGAAGATGAAATCTTTGGTGTTCAGCAATGGGAATGTGAAGTTATCTCTAACGATAACCAAGCAACTTTTATTAAAGAACTTAAGTTACAAATTCCAAATGGTGAGTCTGTACCTTTCCGCGCTGGTGGTTATATTCAAATTGAAGCACCTGTTCACCACGTAAAATACAGCGATTTTGATATCGATGAACAATACAAAGGTGACTGGAATCATTTTGGCTTTTTTGATGTAGAATCAAAAGTTGATGAGCCTACATTACGTGCTTATTCAATGGCTAACTATCCAGAAGAAGAAGGCATTATTATGCTGAACGTGCGTATAGCTACGCCACCTCCTGGGCGTTTACATTTGCCAGCAGGTAAAATGTCATCTTATATCTTCAGCTTAAAAGCGGGCGATAAAGTGACTATTTCAGGTCCATTTGGTGAGTTCTTTGCCAAAGAAGGCGAAAGTGAAATGGTCTTTATTGGCGGTGGTGCAGGTATGGCGCCTATGCGTTCTCATATCTTCGATCAACTTAAACGTTTGCACACTAAACGTAAAATATCATTTTGGTATGGTGCTCGTTCTAAGCGTGAAATGTTTTATGAAGATGATTATAACGGCCTTGCAGCTGAAAATGACAACTTCAATTGGCACGTTGCGTTATCCGATCCACAACCAGAAGATAACTGGGATGGCATGACAGGTTTTATTCATAACGTATTACATGAAAACTACTTGAAAGACCATGAAGCGCCAGAAGATTGTGAGTACTACATGTGTGGTCCTCCAATGATGAACGCTGCAGTTATTCATATGTTGAAAGATCTGGGTGTTGAAGATGAAAACATTATGTTAGATGATTTCGGTGGCTAATTAAGCTCGCGAATTCATTAAGTGAAAAGGCGGCCTAGGTCGCCTTTTTAATACCTACTATCTGTTAATTTTATCACTGAATTTATTTAGCTAAAACAAGCGGTGTTTTTCATTAATGACGCAGATTGCTTTAGCTAAATAAACTTTTATTGAGGATATTCTGATGCCATATAGTTTTAACCTAACCAAACACAAATTAGCCGCTAAGATATGGGTTATAACAAGCATTTTAGTTGTGCTAGGCGGCTGTTCACCGAGTAATGATTTTGCGCGTCAAGAATATTTGTTGCAAGGCAATACAATGGGCACCACCTATAATATTAAACTGGTGGGTCAGAACATCGACGCTGTTAAAATGCAGCAAGGCATTGATAAACAGTTAAAACAACTCAATCAGGAAATGTCGACTTATATTACAGATTCTGAATTATCAACATTTAATCAATCAAGGTCACTTACGCCAGTTAATGTCTCGACAGGCTTAGCTCGGGTAATTAAAGAAGCTATTCGCTTAGGAAAGCTAAGTAATGGTGCGCTTGATGTAACGTTAGGGCCATTAGTGAACTTATGGGGTTTTGGGCCAGAATATCGTCCTAAAACCATACCAAATAATGAATTATTAGCGGCAACCAAAGCACGAGTGGGTTTAGATAAGTTAGTATTTAAAAACGGCATGTTAAGTAAAAGTATTCCCGAACTTTATGTTGATTTGTCAACCATTGGTAAAGGTTATGGCGTTGATTTAGTCGCTGAGTTTGTCGAGGCGAATGGCATCAATAACTACCTCATTGAAATTGGCGGAGAGATGCGCCTTAAAGGTTTTAAACATACCGGTGAACTTTGGCATGTAGCGATTGAAAAGCCTTTAAGCACTGAGCGTGCTGTTCATCAAATCATAGTGCCAAAAGATAACGCGGTTGCTACTTCAGGTGACTACCGCATTTATTTTGAAGCTGATGGCCAACGATTTTCGCATATCATAGACCCAAAGACGGGCAAGCCGATTAATCATAAACTGGTTTCTGTGACGGTAATTCATCCATCATCAATGACTGCAGACGGTTTATCTACGGCAATGATGGTGATGGGTGAAGAAAAAGCGCTGGCGTTTGCAGAGGCTAATGACCTTGCGGTTTACCTTATTGAGAAAACTGATCATGGCTTTGTCGAGCAAAGCACGGTAAAATTCATGCAGTACCTTAAATAGGTTTGCAGGGTTTTATTTAAGTTACTGACGTTATTCTTGTTATGCAAAAGTTATTTTTATAATCAACTTAGTAAAAGTTTTATCAAATAGGTAGGCACTCATTATGGTTATTTTTTTAATCACCTTATGTTTTTTTCTTGTTATTGTTATGGCAATGGCAGTAGGTTATATATTTCAGAACAAAACGCTTGCCGGTAGTTGTGGTGGTTTAGCGAACGTTGGTATTGATAAGTCATGCAACTGTGATGATCCTTGTGAAAAGCGCCAAGAACGTGATCGTGTAGCGGCATTAACCATTGGTGACATCAGTGTGAAAAATATCTAGGCTGTTGGCGTAAGTAAAGTCTTTAGCGCACTGTGTTAGTAAATATTCAGCTTACATAAGATTATTTTAAAAAAAAGGTGAGTTTAGCTCACCTTTTTCTGTTTAGATTGGGTAGTACGACTAAAGCTATGGTTGTTTTTAGCCATCGAAGGTTCTTTGGTATTAGTAGACCTTTGTAGCTCGATATCAAGGCACGTGATGCTTAGTTAACGGTTAAAAATGTTAGAGGCAACATTAACTATGTGCCATTAACTCTTATCATTAACCATTCTAATAACTTAACTAAAACGCTTAAATAAGTCGTTCAATTAGCCAATAGGTAGCGATAATGGCAATCGTAATATTAAGCGATAGCACTAATCTTTTTTGATACCAAACTTTACTCCTCAAGGGATATAAACACATAAAAGCGAGGGCAATAACCGTCAGTTGTCCTAGTTCAACGCCAATGTTAAATGAGATTAAACTCAAGGTATATTGACTCTGCGCTAATCCCAGATCGCCTAATACCGAAGCAAAACCTAAACCATGTAACAAACCGAAAGTAAATATTATCGGTATGCGTGTATGACCAGTAGTATGTTTTTTTGCTTGATAAATATTTTCAACGCCTACTTAGACAATAGATAATGCAATGAGCGGCTCTATAATAGCGCTAGACAAGGTTATAACACCGTAAATACCTAAGGCAAGGGTAATGGTATGCGCTAGGGTAAATGCAGAGATTTACCATAGTAAAGTTGATCGACGTTTAGCAAAAAGTAAAAGGGCTAAAACAAAAAGAATATGATCTAAGCCCCGTGGCAGTATATGAACAAAACACCTGATAAATATAATCAGCGGCAAGTATTATTTTTGTAGGCACTATAGCGTTACTTGCCACTGAGTTGGTGTTGGCTAAACTGATTTTATAACGGTTACTTAGGGGTGCAGAACGGATTATTTGTTGCTGTGGTCGAATCACTTTCAGTACAATATCACCCAATAATGGCGAAAATCGCACTGCAACGTCATCTGCCCCTTGAGGAATATTTCCAGTTACGTTTAATTGCGCTTTATATTCTGTTAAGCCGGCTTGTTGAGATAATATTCGCTTTAAATGCTGTAATTGTAAGCCTTTAAAGGGGGCGATATTGTGTTTTAGGTTTTGTTCTATGTTGCCGTCAATGCTCCCTTCAATATTTTTATGCGTATTTATATCAGTAAAATGCAGACTAGTTTGCTGGCTCAAAATAACTTGCAGGTGTTCGAGTAGTTTTTTTTGTTCAACAAAGGAGTGCTGATTGAGTAAGCCAATCACCTTAGTGTCATCACCTGAGATTTCTAGATGTTTTTTTAATAAATGCAGCAAGTCCACCGTAACGACAAGCTGATAATGTTTATTGTTATCTAACGATAACGTCGCCTTATTAATATCATCACTATGGGCAGAGCTAGCGCATGCAAAAAATGCTGTCGTAAATAAAATAATAAAAATATAAAGTGTTTGCGTATGCAAAATAAAAACCTTTATGGTGATAAAAAATAGCGCTAAGCTATCGTATCTTTTATAAAATTAACAGTGATTTTAAAATGAAGGGTATACTTTTAAATATATATATCAGGACTTACCTCTTCTATAGTGATAGCTAGCGCTTATTAATTGACAAACATAACCCATTCGAAATACATTAGCGCAAAAGATCACATTGCAATAATCTGTCCTATTTATAGTTTTTATTTATAAAAACCTGATAGTCATTTTTCATCTGGCTGTCGAAAGTGTGTTGATGAAAGTTTGCAAGGTCGGTATACACAAAAATATTTTGAACGATTTCCAGAAAGAAAGAACTACAATGCTAAGCTTTATTACATTAAGTTCAGCTATAAAAAACAAAGTTTTTATAAAGTAGGCATCACAACAACTAGCATATCAGAAAGGTTTTCTTTGCTATCGAAGGCAGGTATACGACTAGATGTTTTAGGCGAATTAGAAACAACATTATACAACACTTTTATACTTGAGTTTAAATTGCAACGCGAACATGGTGATACATTCAGATACAGTCCTCAATTTCAAAATTTCACAGCAAGAGCTCTTCGTATTAGTCCAACGGAATGTTTTAAACAACCTTTACCAAAGCAGAAGATGGAATATTTTTTTTGGTAGTTATATGTAAACTTGAGTATTAGTATTTGGATGGAAATTTTTAGTCTTAGTTTCCTTATTGGCTCAAAGCGACCAAATAATCATCCTATAATTTACTATTGTTAATGTCAGCGCAGTATGGCCTAAGTGAACCTTAGGAAATCATTCAAAAAACATTATGAAATGATTGTGGACTTACGTCTGCTGTGTGCGTATTGCTGACATTCTAGTTAAAAGCCTTGCGATATATTTTCTAACGAATTAACTACTAGCGTAAACGATGTAATGCCTTTTTATATGGACGTCAGTAGGATTTTTCGAGGTGTGTTATTAAGATGTCTTAGTAACAGAGCATTTATTATAATAAACACTAAATAAAGCTATTTAACCATCTGAATTTAATGTTTTTTATTTATTTTTTATTCAGGGTATATTACTGAGAGGTCTCAGTAATATACCCTGATATACATATGATTTAGCATTACTAGTTTTTAATGCCTTAAAAGTATGGGATATTAATGCTAATTAAATTTTTTTATGGTGCGTGTGTACTGAGACGTATACATAATAAGCTGTTAGGCATACCAACAAGGAAGTCGTAAATTGAAATATTTAATTTTAATATCCATATTAGTTCTAAGCGGGTGTAGCTCTACATCTAAAGTCACCTCAAATACAGATATAGCAAGTATCATGAATTTGATAGCTTTAACTGAACATAAGGCACCTGATGGAATCAAAGGTACTTTTCAGCTTCCAATTAAAGCTTCAGGTAATCAAAGAGGTATTATTTACTTAAATACTGAAACAGATTACCGAGATAGAAGAAATGTTACGGTAGCGATTCATCCAAAATTAATTGATGCGTTTACGAAGAAATATGGTGAATCTCCTGATTCATACTTCATAAACAAAACTATTGAGGTAACAGGTGAGGCAAAGCGCATGAAAATTTCCATCTTTTCAAATGGAAAAATCACTAAAAAATATTATTTTCAAACACATGTAAGAGTTGCTTCATTAAATCAAATTAAAGTCTTGAGCTAAGTATGCCTAACAAGTAATTAAACAGGGATAAAAAACAGTTGGCTATTTTTGTTCCTCAACATTTTAGCCAACATTTTTTTGCCTGTTAATTGGGGGGTAGCAGTAAAGGTAAGCATGGACGATCTGACGAAGAATTTGGTAAGTAAATTAGCTCTAGTTGTTGGTTGCATCATAGCAATTTAGGACTTCGGTTTTAATTTAATTTTTCTATAGTTATCTCACTTGGCCTAGCTTTTACTGCTTCGTCACTGTTTGGAAAACCTTTGAAAGATGCAATTTAAAGTGGGCAGATAACCAAGCAGGAAATACAAAAGATGCTGTTTTTTTTCGCCTTATGTCTGGTGTTGGTTTTTTCATATTGCTTGCGGTTATACTCTATAATGTACTGCTAACAACATGCCCTGAGGTTGACAACTAGTAAAGTTTAGCTATTTATTGCAAATTTTAACAGCGGTGAACCTCTTCTTTTCAATACCACTACGTATGTTGATTCATCGTATGGTGTATGGCTTTTCCAGCACCTAAATACGCTCCTAATCCACTTAAAAGCGAGCGACCTGATAATACTGTTATATGGTTTTCCTTTGCTTTTTTGTTGTTGATAATAAGCCTTTGCCCAAAATTAATAATGTATCGAAAATCCTGCCCATTCAACGAAGGTTTGTCTTAAAAAGGTTGGGTAACTGTATCGCCAATGTGTCGATGTCTTTTTACCACTACTTTCAATAACCGGCGCAATTCCTGCGTATTTTTGTAAATCTGACGCATCGTCATAACGATCTCTACTGCTAACAAACGCAACGAGTAAGCGTGGTGAAAGTTGGGGATCTTCTCCTGGTCAACTATCAAAAATAACTTTGCCATGTTGTGCTTTATAGGCCAGTTTTATAGCTTTATCTAGTATCTCAATACCTTTTAATAACACTTTAAACTGTTTAATGAGCACTTCTATCAACATTTGATTTGGCTATTACACCTGAATCTTCAGTTAATGGCATAGCACTTTTATACCGGAAATACGCGCATCATTAACATGAATGTAATGTGAGTTATGGCGGTTAAAAAGTCTAAGAGGGTTTGTTTTTTTACTCTTTTAACTTTAGCAAGAGATGGCCATTTACAGATGAAGTCGCAAAAGATATATGTGTCTTTTGCTTTAAACCATTCATGTGCTTGCAGGTAATAGTTTTGTAATGTAACCGTTATTTTATTCGATAAGTCTCCACTGTCCTGTACCAAGATCCGGCGATATTCAACCAGCTGTGCTAGCGAGCATATAGCCGCTGATTCAGGCTCAATGATGGATAATTCATCGATATGCAGGGTGAGTATTTCAACTTGTAAAAATGCATCTGTGGGGTCATCTTTAGCACCACTTGGCGTGAAGGCTTTACGGAAATTAGCGACGGCTGAGGGGCGGTTTATAAACAAGACCAGATGATTGTATTTAGTGAGTGCATGAATAAGGGGGCCTTTTTTAAGTTCACAGGCAACCGCGATTTTCTGGTTGAGATAGCGTTTTTTAAGGCTCATTGCCCAGTCGTGTAATGCTTCTTGGCTGCTCTTAATAATAGAGTAGTGGTATTTTTTGGTATGAACTTAATGTTCACAGACATCATGTTTTTTATCTGCCCAATCAATACCAATCAATACCAATCAATACCAATTAAGGCAGCAAAATCATTAATGTTATATGCTTTCATTTTGCGGCCCCTGCTAGTAAAGTTACAGATGGAATGTGCTGAAATCTTTTTTCTCGCAGGTCTTATAGATAGTCGTGGTAGGCAATTCCTGAGCATGCGTTTTGAAATGAGTTGTTCTGTTGGCTCGAACGTCTTGTTAGACATATTGGATGTTTGCCATTCAATATTCATAACCAACAAAAGCATGTTCCACCTAATCTACTAATAAATTACTTTATGAAATTAAGTGGCTTGGTCGAAATATAAGCCATTCAAGCAGGACTTTTAACAGTTGGTTAGGTTCCGCTTGGCTTCACATTATAACCAACAATTAAAAGCCTCTTAATCGGGCGTTAGGATTTACTCAGTGGTCACATATCGCTTACAAATCATCCTATTGATTGTCCTTGTGACCGTCAGCTCTATAGCAGCGGCTCAAACAGATCGTGTCGCGGTGGATCAAGCAATTTATGGATTCGAAAAAGCTCTTCCTCAAGGCTGGAGGGTCATAGAGCGGCAATTGGATGCCGTCCCGTATGGCCATCACTTCTGCGACGACTATAGGGGGCCGAAAGGTACAAAACTCATAGTTATTGGGCCAGAGCCGGTTCAAGTTGTATGGACGTCTCTCTCGGGAGAGACAATATCAACAACTCTCGCAAAGGAATCGTTAGAACTTTGGTTTATGCCTTCGAATTATCGAGACAGTCAGGCGGCTTGGCTATGTTTACATCGTCCAATTCAGCCAGTCGCAATCCTTGAGGACCTTTCAGTTGTCATTTTTGGGCGCCCAAGTCATCAACTTAATTCAAAAACAGCATGGCTTGAATTGCTCACTAAAGCCCAAGCGATAAGTTGGCCGGAATCACCGGCGAATGACCGCTCCAAAATCTCTTGGTCTAATTGGGAGCAGGATATCCGCGTCGCCGTACAAAAATGGTTGCAAAAGTGAGGCCTAACCGCCAATCAACCCTAACGCACTAAGGTGCGCCAGTTACTGAGAAGGTTATCGATAAAAAACCTAATCGGAAGTGTTAGTATTTTTAAAAGTAAATTTTTTGTATGTGGCATGAGTGATCGAAGAGGTTAAATCTAGTAAACACAAAATGTAGTGGTCGGTTGGGCTAAGTGGATAGCCCTTTTTTATACACAGTGTCTGATGAGTGCTATTTGATGGTGAGAAAAATAATACACATAGATATGGATGCATTCTTCGTTTCTGTCGAAATTAGAGATAATCCATTACTCGCTGATAAACCAGTCGCTGTCGGTGGAAGCGCAACTGGCAGAGGTGTGCTATCTACTTGTAATTACATAGCTAGAAAGTTTGGTATTCATTCGGCTATGGCTACAAGTGTCGCTATGCGTAAATGCCCTGATTTAGTCATCGTTAATGGACGAATGGATGTTTATAAATCTGTTAGTGACCATTTAAGGCAGATATTCGCAAGATATACTGACATTATTGAGCCACTATCATTAGATGAAGCATATCTCGATGTGACGAATTGTGAATTATTTGAGGGTTCAGCTACATTAATAGCTAAAGATATCCGAAAGACTATATTTAATGAGCTTCAGCTAACAGCATCGGCAGGAATTGCGCCACTGAAATTCTTAGCCAAAATAGCCAGTGACGAAAATAAACCCGATGGTCAGTTTGTGATTACACCGTCTCAAGTCAACGATTTCATTTATTCGCTGCCACTAAAAAAAATATCAGGTGTTGGCAAAGTTACTTTTGAGAAACTAAAAACTTTCAACTTGGAATATGGGCGAGATATACAGGCAGTTGATAAATCCATGCTCATTGAAAATTTTGGCAAGTTCGGTCATACACTATACCAACGATGTGCTGGCATAGATGATAGAGATATTGAAACCATGCGGATAAGAAAATCGGTTGGTGTAGAGCGTACTTTTTCTGATGACATTGATAGCATTGAAATACTTACAGCTATTGTGATTGATAAACTAATCCCCGAATTAAAAAGACGATCTGACAAACATCTGCAAACAAGAAATATCAGCACAATTGGAGTTAAAGTTAAATTTGCTGATTTTCATCAAACGACAAGAGATTTTTCTCATACTAGCTTTGATAACGATATTTTTTTGCAACTATTGTCAGAAGCAGTTGCGAGGGGGGACGGGAAAAAAGTCAGACTAGTTGGTATACACATGGGTCTGAGCGATGTTGATATTTTAGAAAATAATGATATGCAGCAACTCACTTTTTTGTTCTGAATTAATCACAATAACAGACAATCCAAAATACAAAATTGCACACTAAGAAGTGTTTTTTTTGTTAATTTATTGTTGTACTCTTTGTTGCGTTTAAACAGTATCATGCTAGGGGGAAGTGATCTATGTAGTGTCAAATAGAGTAAAATAATCCATACCAACTAATACTAACGGCAATTGAATGGCAGAAGTTTAAAGCTATTAATAGGATTTAACCTATGCTTTGAATTCTCAAGTCTTAATCATATTAAAAATGGCAGAAAATTATGTTAAAAAAACTTTTAGTGGTACCTACTACAATTTTTAGCGTTTTAGTGAGTGCAGTCGTGAGTACATTATTGAGTGCTTCAATGCACGCGCAAGAAATGGCCGATGCCGATATAACTGTGCAATCCGCTGCAGGTGGTGTTTATATGTTGCAAGGCCCAGGGGGTAATATTGGCGTGTTAGCCACAGAACAAGGTTTGCTATTAGTTGATGATAAATTTGCCCCATTAGCTGAAAAAATTGAAGCTGCAATGAAAGGCATTGAGGATAAAGCACTTAAATATATCATCAATACGCATTATCACGGCGACCATACTGGCAGTAATCAGTTTTTCTCACATAAAGCGCCAATTTTTGCCCATGAAAATGTTCGCAGCCGGTTGAGCAGCAAAACCGACCATGCAGTAGAAAGTTTACCGGTGGTAACCTACAAAGATGGTATTACTATTTATTTAGCTGACGAAGAAATTCAGCTAACACATTTACCGAGCGGCCATACTGACGGCGATACCTATGTTTACTTTAAAAAAGCGAACGTATTACATACCGGTGACTTATTTTTTGAAATTGGCTTTCCTTATATCGACTTAGAAAGTGGTGGTAGTGTTAAAGGCTATTTAGCCAATGTTAAGTACATGCTTAAAAACACACCTGACGATGTGGTGATCATTCCAGGCCATGGCAAGTTAACCGACAAGAGCGATATGCTAGCCTTTGCGACAATGATGGAGTTTAGTATTAATAAAGTGTCTGCGGCACTTGCTGTAGGAAAATCTGAACAGCAAATACTTAACGAAGGTATGGGTGAAAAATATCAGCATTTGTCTTGGGCATTTATTACTGAAGAGAAGTGGCTGAAAACCTTAGTTGCTGACTTAAAGTAATAGTTTGCTGAGTCAAAGTTCAAAGTAAGAGGTGAGTCATAATCGTTGGCTGTGTGAAGACTAAGTCCAACAAAACAAAACTCAGCCAACCGACTATAGATAGTTTACCTATAAAGGGCTTTTTAGTAGCCCTTTTTTTATGCCTAGAATTTACAGAATATAGGGCATGTTGCGGTTACATAGCCATTACTCAATGATCATTATCTTTGCATCTAACGCCTTATCGAACTTAACTTTTGTGCTGAAGTTGCTCAAACATGAAAGTAAAAAATAAGATGATTTCTTAAAATAAATTTAGGTTACTTAAGCTTGCTTTAAGATTTGAGTAATAGAATGACATTATGAACTTTTCAGGAGATAGTTATAATGTTAAACACAATTTCAAGCCATCAAGTACACGAGATAACTTCAACTGAAAAATATCAAGATTATTCAGTTGATTTGACATCGCCTGAGCCGTTGTCAAATAAGACTACGCCAAAGCCATACTCACCAAGTACCCATTCAGCAAGTGCCCACTTAACAAGTAATAATTCACTTGTTAAGCAAAAGTTTAATTTTGATATTCAAGTTGCTGCATTGGGCAGTAAGCAAAGAAGCGAGATTGAGCAATTTATCAAACAAGGTTTTTTCAAGAGCTATCAGGCGAAAGTTTCAGTGACTATGCCTCATTTGTTGGCACTGTGTAATGGTACTTATAAAGCGGCTTTAGGCATCCGAAGTGGTCAGGACAATTTATTTATTGAGCAATACCTTTTTGGTGCCATTGAGCAGCAACCCGTGTTTGTAAAAAATAATATCAACAGAAAAGATATTGTCGAAATAGGACATCTTTTTAGTAACAATCAAGGGTTCACTCTGCCGTTATTTATGATCACAGCCGTTTCTTTGTTTTATTTAAACTATAAATACATGGTGTTTTCAGGTACAGAAAAGGTGGTTGATTTAATGGCTAAATCAGGTGTGCATTGCACTCACCTTGGTGATGCTTACCAGAATAAAATTCAAACATCGACTGATAATTGGGGCAGTTATTATGCCACTAATCCAAAGGTTATTGCTGTGTCGTTATCCAATGTTATCGCTTTGATAGGCCGACTGCCAAGGTATCAAGCAATGTTTAAGTCACTTGATAAACAAATTGCTCAAACATGTCAGCAACTAAGTTAAAAACTTTTAATTTATATGATTAATAAAAAGGTATTACCATGAAAAAATTCACATTATTGACACTCCTTTATTGTCTTGTAAGTAACGTTTACGCCAATAATATCAGTGAGCTTAATTTTGATGACGCACTACTCACTTTACAGCAACAGTGGGTAGAAGCTAATTATGTTAAAACTCAAAAGGCACAAAAAAACGATTTTACCGAGTTACAACAAGCATCAAAAAAACTAACGGTTGAATTCCCTAACCATGCCGAAGCTTGGATTTGGCATGGTATTGTACAATCTAGTTTTGCGGGGGCAAAAGGTGGCTTGGGAGCACTTTCTTTAGCCGATGATGCTAAAAGTGCTTTTGAAAAGGCTTTATCTCTGGATGAAACCGCCTTACAAGGCTCTGCTCACACCAGTTTAGGTATTCTTTACCTTAAAGTACCTGGCTGGCCACTTAGTTTTGGTGATAACGACAAATCTGAACAACATCTTAAAGCCGCTGTAAAAATGAATCCTACGGGGATTGATATTAACTATTTTTTAGCTGAATTTTATCTTGAACAAGACCAGTATGAAAAAGCAAAAGAGCACTTATTATTAGCACAAGCGGCTCCACAGCGCGTTAACCGAGCCAGTGCTGATAAATTTAGACAGCAAGAAGTGTTAGTTTTACTTGCCAAAGTGAATGAAAGTATAGCAAAACATTAATTCTAATCGCTAAACATGATTTTAACCGCTTGAAAAACAATGCTTTCAAGCTTTTTTTTATGCAAGATAAGTGAGAGGCGCTAATGCCATGGCGACGCTTCAGCGTCTCATAAGTTGCTCCAGCATTACCCGAATAACTAACAGCCATGTAAAATATGCCTGTACAACATAAGTGCTGCGATGGACCTTCAGGGCGAGGAACAAGGAGATAATATGTTGCAAAGTAATGGCTTACCAGCTTATGAGTCAATGAACTGTTGACGTATCGCGAAATGCTAGTTTGTATTAAGTGTAGAAGCCAAATAAAGCTAGAAACACATTTTTCAATGTAGCCTATTTATGCCGTTAAGCTTAAGTAGGCTTTTATAAACAAAGTGGGAAACGAAATAGTCAATGATCTATCATCGTGATTAATTAGCTCGCCCTAGTATATTTTTCGAAGTTAACTATAGTTGGAAACTGGCAACAATATTTCAGTAATATATTTCATAAAATATATAGCCGTTTACCGGCATTTAGACGAGCTTCGCTATCACACAACAGACCCTTTTCTAGTCGTAAAATCGACTTGAGCATAGAACGTTTTAATATAAAAGCTGACGTTAGTTCTTGTTTATCGACCGGCAACTAATCTGACACAACGGTCATCAGTCTAATGGTTTTAACGATCACTAATACCACAACGCCAACTTCATTTAGACCTGAACTTATCTTAATAAATAGGTCTGCTTTGCCACTTGAACTCCAGCACCCAAGCGGTTATTCAGGTGATTTTATAGGCATGACTGCAAAGTGCCATTATCTATTGGTTCAACACTATGACTTTTAAACGCTAATAGCTAAGATCAATTTTATCGTGTGTAACGAAACTTTTAACACAAAGTGGACTAAAACTTTGACTTAAAAATCATCCCAATAATCGTTCACAAAAACACTAAAGAAGACAGTAACAATATTCCTTTTTTCAGTCTAAATTTAAATTATTTTATTGGTGAAGGTATCCGAAAAGGAGATGAACGTAATTACTGAGGAGGTGCGGTGACTTGTTCTCCCTACTTTTTACACAAGCGTTATAAAAACAGCTCAACATGAAACTTTTTTATCACGAAGTTCTTAACGTATGACCCCGGAGGCTTTGATTACTAATTTGCAATAAGGATCTCTCACTGAAAATAATATTATTAGTCGACTGTTTATTAAAACACTTATAATCTAAACGAATATTGATAATGCCCGCTTTGTCGGAGCAATCGCCGTTAGATCAATATGAGCTAAGGTTAGCTATCGTATCAAAGCGCTCATTAGACAGTATGATTTTAACTGACGAATTAAGACGGCTTTGTGGCATGAGTGATCCTTAGGTGATTACCTTAACCAAGATGATGATGTTCCGCTGCCAAGGTTCTTTTGGTGGCAATAATGACGGTTAGCTCCATCTCACTGTGGGGGCACACACAAGTCGCTTTATAAAGTATTGCTCATTTAACCCTAAATAAGTTGCCATATTTACTGAGCCACTACATTAACCTTTTGCGGCAAGTCGTCCAGGATCATATCGGATACTTCTAATCGGTACGCTCTTAGTAAATCATGATGGAGCCATGGCCTTGAGATTCAGCAAAATATAATCGTGTCCGAACGATATACTCGCGGCCTTTATGTAAGCGAACCCTGATCTTTGCGTTATAGTCGTAGCCGCTATCATCATCCCCTTCCATGTATTCCTGTACCCCATCTCTTATTTCGAATAGCACCATGACGGTATCCATTTGCCCAAATGTCTGGAGGGTATGCTTTCTGCTAATTGTTGGCTTAATAATGAAATCTACTTGTTCTCCAGCAACAATGGTGAAGCGTTGAGATTCAAAGGCACGAAGTTCAGGGAATTGCTTTTCTTGTGGTGGGTATAACAACCGAATAGTTTTTATATCAAGGTCTGAAAGGCCACTTTCTGGAATAAGAGCCTTATCTTTATATTCGGTGGGTTCTTTGATAAGACCAGCGGCAAATTGATAATGCATGATGGAATTTTTATCCCAATCCGAACCATCAACTGTATTGGCTGGTATTTTACGGATGATATTCCAGTGAGTTTGCTCTCTTGACCAATTATTTGGCGGCGCGCTAAGGCTGGCATAGACTTTTTCTTCATCCCAAACAATCCCCGCGCGAGGGTTCTGATGTTCGTGAGGGAAACCGAGTACATGACCTAGTTCATGTAAGGCGGTATCTCTGCCATAGGTGGTAGTTAAATCCCAGCCAAAATTAACGGTGCGCTTACTAGGGTCATCCGCATATTTAATACAGTCTCTGCCAACATATGACCATGATCCGTCAGATTGATCGAAACCTATTTTTATCGTGGCATTATCCGCGGAGTTTACTTCTCGGAAATTTAAACCCATGCCGAGTTTTTTCCATGTATCAAAAGCTTCTTTTACAGCCTGTTCCTGAGTACTACCGCCGCGCCACTGCGCAGGCTCTTTGAAGAAGAAGTAAGTTAATTCTGTTCCATTTACCCACATATTAGACATCAGGGATATCAGTCGGGCTCGATTACCATCGGTTATATGGCTAAGATCGCGGTCTTGAACTTCTGGAAGTGAACAGTTCAGAGCTTTATGCTCATCACTACAGTCATGCTTTACTTTAGATGTGGTATCCATTTTAAAACTCCCTTTACTGTTAATTAGTCCACAGACTACAAACTTCCCGAGGAGATTTTTTCAGGCACTAACTACTTTGGTTGTGCTTATGTTAGTTGTTGTCATACATCCACCCTTAACTTACCCTCGTAAATATCAGCTTTAATTTGCAGCCGATTAAGGATATTCGACAGGAAAAACTCATCTTCGGGCGTGAAATTTGGCAAGCGATTATTCTTGGCAAGATATTCAATGAATAATTTCCATTGTTCAGGCTCTTTGCAGGCGGGCGCTAGGATAGAAATCAGCGCCGCAGTTTTTTGACTTTCGCTAAGATCATTAGATTTAGCACTACTCTTCATGCTCTTAACCGCAAAGAAAATAGAAATAATCAAGCTTGTTAATGAAATAATAATGGCAACCCAACCTTCCATGATTTTGTCCTTAACTGTTATCAGATAATAGTGTGTTATTAGTGCCTAGGCTCAAACAAGGCTAATAGTTAAATATTATAGACTATTTTTTAAGCAGTGGAGTTAGTGAGTTAAATCTATTGCTCAATATTTATCTAGTAGGAAAAGGTAAATAAATCACAAGAATTTAACTGCGATCAACTTAGTAACAAGTATTTTTGTAGAAGATTAGTCAGTAGTAGACCTTACAATATTTAATAATATAGCTTTATCAAAACGCTCAATTTGGTGGCATCGCTAGTGTTCTCAGATGGGTTCGAATAGGCAGCTTTAAGCCATGAAGCAGACGTTAGAATTAACGAGTGGCTAGAGGCCACTATAAAACACAGAAAGTAATGATTAACTCTAATACAGCTAATCATTAAATACATTAAATCTAAGGTTTAATTTTAGCGTTCAGTTGACCTAAAGAGCGACCAATAGCTGGCTTGTACTTAGCGCATAGCATGGTCAGCTGCCAATGTTAGTTGATTTTTCTTATTTAGTGTTTTCATCTTCATGTAGAGGTTTCCCACTTTCTTCGACTACTACATTAAGGCTAAAGTTAGAGAAAAATCACACTGAACTACTATTGGCATATTTTTTTATAATAGGTAATTGTTTTATAATTGATTGACTAACAAGTGAGGGAAATAATTGGTTGATGCGAACAAAAAGCTTTTCTGGCCAACCTATGTAGCGCTCTTCACTTGATTGCATGATCAAGGTGAGTAATGCTTTAGCCACAGTTTCGGCTGAATCGACAGCGCTATTTAGTTCAGCATTTAATTTCTCTACCTCACTACTATTTAAACTCGTTTGAGTGGCGCGTGGTGCAAGATATTTAACTCGGATATTACTATCAGCTAGTTCTCTTGATAAGGTTTGGCTAAAGCCTCTTAAAGCAAATTTACTGGCACAATAAGCCGTATAGCCAGGAAAACCTATGCTGCCATAAGTAGAGCCAATATTGATTATTTGTGCTTTTTTACACTGTTTAAGTAAGGGTAATAACCCTTGGGTTAATTGCATGGGGGCGATAGTGTTAGTGGTAATAATATCACTTATGTCACTTTCGCTAGCTTGTTCAAATAACTTAAATTGACTTACCCCAGCATTGTTGATCAATACATTAACTTCAAATGGCAATAAAGCTAATTGTGCAATTAAGTGAGCACGTTGTGCTGGCTGTAAAATGTCTACTACAAAGGTAACCACTGAGTTTTTGACCTCTGGATTGGCAGCCAATAATTCGGCTTTTAATTGCGCTAGTTTCGCTTGATTGCGACCGACTAACACCAAATTAGCGCCAGAGCTAAACAATAGTCGGCTAAACGCTTGCCCAATGCCTCCGGTTGCGCCAGTAAGTAAAATATTATTATTGGTCATGGTGTTGCTGAATTTATTGGTCATTTGCAGAGCCTCTGGTCATGCGGTTTATAACATGAGCTAAAAATATTATTTAACGTGTTTTGTAAAAAATTAAGGCTTAGTAACCCATGCCAATAAAAAGTGCTCTGTCGCTTAAGTTGCCAGTAATAGCTCTGCGACCATGCAATACGCGTTTATTGTTAATAAGAACTATATCGCCATCTTGCCACTGAATTTCTTGAGTATATTTTTCAGCAAGCTCAGCGGTTTTTTTCATTAACTCTTCACTCACTGGCTGACCATTAGCAAAGCTATAATTGGGTTTTTCATAATTAAAAGACGGCCCTAACAGTGCGTTGGCAAAGGCGAATTGCTCAGTTTGGCTTTTTATTTTGAACACTGCTTTGCCCACTTCTTGGTTAGCAAGGCGCTTAATGGGTAAACAAGGCTGAATATCTAATGCGTAATCTAAACTATCATCAGGGTTTATTTTCCCGCTTTGATGTTGATTAATTGCGATAAAATCAGCTAAATGTTTTTCAGTCACCTCAGCCAGACAGTTAACTTTTGGGTGTTGATTAACCACATACTGGCGCCAAAGGTGGGAAGGTAAACGTCGTGAAACAGTTACCGTTTGCTGCCATGCTTGTTGTAACTGTGCCGACATATTTTGAAAAAGTTCAGCGCCGTCGCACAAGGTCGTTTGAGAACCCTGTTTAGCGCTTTTTTCACTATAAAAAGCTACCAAGTTAGGTGGGAAAGGCGTATTACCATTTTCTATATGTAAACCTACAGCAGCTATACCCGCATTAACTTTTTGGCTAGATTTATCAGCAAATTCACGTGCGGGATCAAAGGTTAGCTCATGACAAAACTGTTTTAATAATTCACTAAATTTTGGCAAGCTAGCATCAAACCCACGCAGTAATACCCAGCCGTTATCATTTAACTTTTGTTTAGCTTGGTTAACCACTTCAAGTTCATTTAGCGCTGTGTTGGTGGTAGCCGAAATAATATTTTTCATACTGATGTCCTAATAATAAATACGGTTAAATCATGAATAAAGTGCAGCAAGTTTGTCTTCATAGACCAATGCAATATTTTCTCTTTTTATACGTCCGTTACTGGTAAGCGTATTGGACTGAGTACTAAAAGGGACATCAGCTAGCAACCAATGATGAATTTTCGCATAATCGGGTAAGCTTTTATTACACTCATCAATAGCGTTTTGTATCGCGAGCATATTTTTATTACTGGCAACCACTACCGCTGACAAAGTAGGACGCGCTTCGCCAAAAACCGCTACTTGCGCAATAGTCGACGACGAGGTTAAGCTAGCCTCCACCCATTCAGGAGCAATGTTACGACCAAAACTACTGACAATAGTGTTCTTTTTTCTACCTGACACATAGATGAAACCATCAGCATCGATATAGCCTAAATCACCGGTATGAATTTGTTCAGGTACTGGCTTTAATTCACCTAAATACCCTAGCATTGCCTGACCATCAATAATGATCTCGCCATCGGCAGCAATACTGACCTGTACATGAGGTAGTGCTTTACCAACACTACCTATTTTATTTTGTTGGAGTAAATTAAGGCTGACCACCGAACAACACTCTGATAAACCATAGCCTTCATAAACAGGTAGCCCAAGAGCTATGGCTTGTTGCAAAATAATTGGCGATGTTTTTCCTCCACCAAGCGCGATAAACTGTAAGCTGGCGCATTGAGCTAAAACTTCTGTATTTGCTGCATGCACTAAGTATTTTAATATTTGTGGTAATAAAATAACGCTGCCAACCTGATGCAAAGCAATTTTGTTGACTAATTTTTCTATATCGAATTCAACATTAGAGACAAAACCTAGCGTGGCTAATGGCGCTGTTATTACCGCGCCACCTCGAAGTAGGCACATATATACCCCAGCAATATTCTCTAATAATGTCGCTAACGGCATAACGCATAAATGATCTGATACGGGCAGTTGAACCATTGAGGCTTCAATGCCTTCACACACAGCCGCAATGTTCGCACTGGATAAACAAACCCCTTTAGGCGCTCCGGTAGAGCCTGAGGTATAAGTAATTTTAGTCACGGCATTGATATCGTTAATCGCCTGAGTTTCACCATCAAAGCGGTAATCGCCCGATAGAGGCAATAGCAGGGTGTCAGTAAGTGGTAAAAGCTTAGCTGCGGCGTTATTCGCAGCAGTAAAACCTAAGTGCTCGTTAGTGCTAAGTGCCAGTGTTAAAGCTTGCTTGGTTATAATGGCGTCTAGTTGTGCACTTTTCGCTAAATGTCCAACTTGGGCTGGCGTAAAAAATAGTGGAATGGGCACCAAGGTAATGCCTAAGCTAGCGGCAGCCAAATCACAGATAATCCACTCTGAGCAGTTATCCATATACAGCCCAAGGCACTGCACTTTTGCTTGGGTAAAAGCCGCGGCTACACTCGCTATTTTTTGCCATAATTGCTGATTAGAAATGAGGTCTTGATGATCACCCACATCGGTAACTAAAGCCGTTTGATGAGGAAAAAAATCAGCGCGCGAGCGTAATACTTGAAACAGCTTTTGCATAATACTTCCTTTTTAATGAATCCATTAGGATTTGATTAAAGCAAGTATCTATAACAAACCTTAACGCAGTCTTAAGCGTGAGATAAATTTCTCAACATAAAGAGTAAAATTATACTTTGGGTTTTATGCGCTTTATGTATTGCTAGCTATTGGCTTCGCAGGTAAGTCCAACAAGTCCAACAAGTGCAAAAGGGGCTGTTAATTATCTAGTTCTGTGACGGGCGTTTGCTGGCTAAGCGCGTTATTCAGTTAACTCCTATGCAGCAGTAATATTGATTCTATCCTATGCATAATGGTAAATATTTAACGTTTTAATACTAGGTTGTCCAGTGCTAATATTTGCCTTATATCAGGTCTATTTAAAGGTAATAATTAAATAGTTAATTAACTAAAGCATTGATTTAAAGTGTTTTTTTAGGTTAGGTTAGGTTAGGTTAGGTTGGTGTTGTTTGCTCTAGGCTAAGCGTGTGTCTATTTTTTAGCTTTAATTGCTGTGACCTTAAAATCAATTCCTTCATAGAAATCTCCGGTATCTCCAGGCAGCACGTTAATGCTCAGAACATCTTTAGCAAGCGTAATTTCTTCACTGCCTAAGTAATTTATTGTTAGGTTATATTTTCCTGGCTTTAAGTCCTGTAAAACAAAAAAACCGTCATACTCAGGGCTTACGCTACTATAGTAATTACCATTTTTTTCCACAACTATCTCAACATAACTAAAAAATTTTTTACTTATGCTAGCGGCTATTTCTGGTAAATAAATAGATCCCATAACCAAGGATAAGGGGACAAGTCCGACAGATAGTTTTTTACCAGATGCGGGGATCAGCTCGATAACTTCAGCACTATCCGCTCTTAGTGTTGGATCAACCATAATACCAGAATAATCATAATGCAGCTTGTTACTGCGATAGGGTGATATGTTGCTGAGATAAAAACTGCCCGCGTGGTCGGTTTTTACTTTATTTTTACCTATGGCAACACCGACACCCACAACCGGCTCTTCATCGATATCTTTTTCCCCATTGGCATTTTTATCAACAAAAATGCTGCCTTCGAGATAACCATTATCTGGATATTTGGCGTGATTGGTTAGAAAGGGTTTTTTCATATTGATCACGGTTTCATAACTCGCTCTGACCTTGTGCGGCTGAGCTCTGTTACTATCATAACCCGTGTCTATCTTGAAAAAATCGTTAAATTTATATTCAAAAGTTATGCCGAGGGTAAAATGATCACTTTTGTTATAATTTACCTCAACACTATAGGCAAAGTTTGTCTGCTGATTTAGTCTTTTCCTTAGCCTAGCGATATATTGCCATTTAGCCTCACGGCGCTGGTTATAGTTAGCATCAACATTATAGGTAAAATCTCCTTCATTATAATCAAATCCTATTTTGACTGTGTGGTTATGTTGTTGCTCGCTCTGTTTTTGTACCGTTTTGCCCAGATCTGCTTTAATGCGCAGTGCTTTGTTAACATCATAACTTACGCCGGTGTTATATATACTTTCGCTACGGTCTTGATATGTTTTATTTGAAAACCTAAAAAAATAATCACTTCGGCCATAATTGCCACTAATCTCGACTTGTTGATAACGGTCTTTGTTTTCATCTTGCGCCAATAGGTGACTAAAACGCTCATAGCTATAGAATAATTTATGGGAAAAAATTTCACTGCTCAATTCGCCAATATAGCCCTGACTTGGGTCTGCAAGTGAGTCATAATAAGACAGGTTAGCCACTAAGGGGACAAATAAAGTTGAAAAACGGTATGCTAGTTTATGCTTAGCATATTGATAGAGCGTGTCTTCATTGCGGGTATTATAATAGTCAAAGTAATAACTGAGGTTATTGCTTACACCGTAGGCAATCCCATAGGTTCGATCATCCCAAGCCTTATTTTCTGCTTGTGGATTTTGCCCATAGAAAAAGTTGTAGTCCCACTCTCCCGCGCTTAAAAAGTCATTACCCTGCATTATATTGACAATTTCTTCTGTTAGTAAGACACCATTTCGGTCGAATATCTTTATTGTAAAGGCATCGTTTTTACTTCTCATTTCTAGGGTAAATTCATACTCGACTCCCTCGATACGCTGATAGTCAGCGACCTTACCATTTTGATAAATTTCAACCATGGCGTTGGTGGCTGCTCTTCCTCTAATGGTGACGTTTTGTCCGGAACGCGTCACGGTATAATCGTTGTCACTAATGGATAAGCCACGAATGTTGCTATTGTAGCCCAGCAGGTTATTGCCACGGATATAATTGTCTCCAATAATGAGCGTTTTATCCTGTAAAATATAAGGATATTTTAGGCTAATATTAGCGAGATTTTTATTGGGATAAAGGCTATGCCTGATATTAAAATCACCATAAAGCAGCTGTGCACTATACTCAAGGTCAACATTTCCCTTGTTTTGCTCTGCCCCATTTTTGAAGTAGCTACTTATATCATTAATGTCATAGCGCAGCTTAAGCATACCAAAATCGATGAGCTTTCTGTCCTCTTGCATAAAGAAGTCTTTTTCTGGTGTGGCAGACTGACTGTTTTTCTCTTCTTCTATACCTCGCTTTCTTCTTTGTGCCGCAATCCGGTAGTCTAGGGGTAGGCTAAAATCGGGTGATATTACTAAAGTGTAACTTTTTGCCCGCCACTGAACCGCCTTAATAGGCAGCAGCTCACTGATCCCCTGAGGGTCCAAATAGATCTGGCCATCTATGATGATGGTGTTTAGATTAGTAAGCTTTTTTGTTATATACCTTGCTTTGCTATCTGGAAAGAGACTAGCTGCCATAAAGAGTTTTATGTTTTCACCTTCAATGGACAATTTGCTATATTCGCGCAATTCACTAAAGGCTATAAAATCCTTGATTGCAATATAAATGCCGCCATCATAATCACTTTTGACCTCGTAGAACTCTTGCTTTAGGTAGCGACCAACTTTGAGGGTGATCATATCGTCAAAATACTCATCCTGTGTATTGGCGAAAGTGGGATGAATAAAAAGCAAGCTGTATAGCATGAGGAAAACTGGACTGATTAAGCCTGTGGGCACTTTTTGAATCGCCGAAAAAAACATGACTAGGCTATCAGGCAATTTAAGCAACATTTTTAGGCCGCTAAAAGGTATGTAAGCTGCAAAAGCGCAGGTGTTAAAAGGCATAAAATGTAGTAATTAAAAGCGCTAGCGTCGTAGAGTGACTTTTGCAAGGAAGATCGCTTATAGGTTATTAAAAAAAATGCTTTGATTTAAACAACGGTTACTTGGAGTCTCGCTAGGCTAATATATTCAGTGCTTTTAGTGAATTTAAAAGACTTAATCATCATCAAGATAGTTAACTTGGTATTTAATTCTTTTGCTATGTTTACCGCTGATATTTTTTTCTCCCAGCAGTGAAAAACCAATTGTAAATTCGCCTTCGCCATATTTATTTAAAGTAATGATTTTTTGTTTAGGCTGCAGGTTTTCAATCCTGACACCTGGGGTAAGATACACGACCCCATTGGTTTTGATCTGCAATTTCACCTGTTTATTGGCTTTGCCTTCAACGCTGATAAGTACACCCTCTTCAGGATAAACCTTCAGTCTGCTGCCTTTATAAAGATAGAGGTCTTGCAATTGGGCATTTTTTACGCCGACAATCTCTAGTGAAAAAACCGAAGGTGTATAGATAAGCACTAATAAAAATAAAAACTTGTTCATTGCTTGGTAACCAAGTTAAAAAAGGCAACTATTAAGTTGCCTGAATAATGATTAAGTTTATGATTAAGCTTTAGTCACAGTTGTATCTGCGATAGCATCATAATTTACTGCAATGGTAATAACTTCACTAACATCAGCATCGGTCACCTTACCAGTATCTAGGCCAACATTAAAAGTAAGAGCTTTCGATGTACCTGTATCGCCAAAAGTTACTGTTGAACCGGTCGTATCACCAGTTAAAAGAGCCAAGTCACCATCACTTGTAACTGAGTAAGTAAATGTTTCATCAGCTTCACCGACGACTGTAGCAACAACCGCTTCAGTTGAAATCTCTGAGTCAGTGAAAACATCGCCAAAGTCGATTGTTGTTGTATCTAACGCGACTGAAATGGGTGTTACATAATGAGCAATAACAGATAATGTATCGCTTTCTTTACCATCTAAGGTATCAGAAGTATTCGCAGCCATTGCTGTTGAAGAGAAGGCTAGTATTGATGTTGCTAATAATAATTTTTTCATTTTTATCTCACTTGTGTTGCTTTGATGATGAATAAACGGCCTTTTTTCTTAAAGGCAGCCTATTCGGGGATGTCGTTGTAGGCCACCAATACCCTAATTGTTGCAGACAAATCGCTGCTCATATCACGGGTACTCAGGTCTACATAAAATTCATGGGCTTGGTCAGCCCCGTTTGCTGTTGCTACATAAGTCATGGTATTTGTTGTATAGCCGGTGTTGGCCGTACGCGACACTTGTAAAACATTACTGTTGTCGTCATTACTTATTTTGACGCTATAGTCATAGCCACTCTCGGCATTTACCGTAAAATCAACCACTACACTGTCCACCTCGCTATCACGGTACACATCGCCAAAATCAATACTTGTGACAGCAAGCGAAAGCGATATTTTTTTAACCGCCTCACCATTGATATAAAAAGACCCTTCTTCAGCGGCCAAGTAGCTTGAAAAAAGTAATAATATTACAGCGAGTTTACGCACTTTTAGCGCAGTTAAAGAACAAAGCTAAATGCTTTAGAAAAATCAATTTTGTCATTGGCAAAAACAATTTCTACATAATCAGTATCTGTCTTCATCGCTATCGATTGATTGAGCTTAACCAGGTGCTCGCGATAGAAACCTTTTTTAAAATTTTCTTCTTTGATCAAGGTTTTATTTTGGTAAAATTTCACAGCAATATTAAGAGGATAAGAATAATTACCCTCATTTTTAAGCTCGCCTTGTAATTGATAACCTTGATCAGCTTTTATCATCCGTACATTTTTAAAATCCATGCCAGTGTTAAGCTCACCTTTTCTGGCATAGTAGGGGACTCCTATGTTCATCAACATGGTAACTTGACCAGCATTTTTTCGTGGTGGCAGCTCTTTAAATACCAGTAGCGCAACATATTCTCCGTCAGCTAAGTCTGCTTTTATTCTGGGCGCTATCCTTACTTGGATCTGACCTTTAGGTGGTATCAATACTATTTTGGGATAAGCGACCAATTGATCGCCCAAGTAATACTTGGCTTTAGCCCATGGCGGCTTTTCAAAGTCGACCCTAACTCGAACAGGCTTGTTGCTTTGATTGATTAGGGTAGTGTCTTGCGTGACCGGTTGGTCCAGATCTACCCCAAAACTTGTTTGGGTGACCGTAAAGGCACTAAAGCTGCTAATGGAATAAGTGCAAAGTAGTAGTGCAATAATCCCTGGTAAGTAATTTTTCATATGAATCAAATAATTCCTGCTACATTTTTATCTTTAACGAATTTTACAAAATTCAGGCAAAAAAAATGGCCTTCATAAAGAAGACCATAGGTAAAAAAATAGCTCAGGAAACAAAAGTGTTTATTCACTCTCGGCAACTGGCTACCATTTTACAGGCCCTTTAGCTTTGCGTCCCTAAGTTTCCCTAGGTTTGCGATTTATTCATTTTATAAATATTACAACGAAATTATATAACCCTAGTAGAAAGCGATTATCTGATAATGACTTGTGTTAATTCTTTTGTACTGTTCAATAGTTAAGCTTTAATTAAGCTTTGCTATATTTGTGACGCACGATATCACAAATACGGCGGATAGATATTATTATAAAATTTATAATAATATCTATCCGCCGTATTTGTTTGGTGGTAGTAATCAGTTCCGAGTAATGGGGGGGTAAGTTAACGCTAGCTAATCATTAATGATATTCAGGCAGTTTAAACATTTGTATTGTACAAGCTCAGTTTATAGCGTCGTTATCGAACCGTTAGTGCTGGTCAACTGATAAAATAGGCAAGAAAAAAGATCAAGACAAAAAGTGTCAGATCAGAAAAATAAGCGTTCATCCTGAAATTATTTTAAGTAATACCAATTGATAGCCTGGCGAAGCTAACGTTAGAAAAATACACCAGCGGCTGAGTAATTAAGTTAAAAAGAGGTAAAAATACCTTTTACTAAATTTATGGGCAACTTAGAGTCAAAGATAATTATAAATTTTATAATTATCTTTGACTTACATTCAAGTCGGCAAATGTGACACAATAGTATTACACAGTTTTATGTGATTTTATCGCAAACCCAGAGAAATCTTGGGACGCAAAGCTAAAGGGCCTGTAAAATGGTAGCCAGTTGCCAGAAGTGAATCAACACTTCCTGTCCACTCGAGCTTTTTTACCAATGGTCTTCTTTATGAAGACCATTTTTTTTGCCTGAATTTTATCTTGATTTAAATAATAGCGGAATATGGCGTCAATTAAATCGCACCATAAAACTGTTTATGTCTATATCTTTGCATCATTAAAGTTATAGATATATAGATATATAGATATAAAGATATAAAGATAAAAGGTACTGCTTATCTATTTTTCAATAGGTTGAAAATTGAACCTATTATATTTACTGGGTTATCGCATAGCGGCGAATAGCATAGCCACAGAATTAGAACAAATCCTTTAAATCAATGATGATTTAATTTAGTAATTAGTATTTGAAAATACGCTAGAGGAATTAATGGAATTAACAAATTTTTATAATGCAGATAATGCAGATAATGCATGTAGTGATTATTGCTCAAAATGTAAATGTCCGAACTTATCAAGCTTTTCGCCTGAATTTTCATTCGATTACAATAATCAGATAGTTAGTTTTAAAGGTGAAAGAGCTAAGCTTTCAAAGAGAGCATTTAGATTACTTTGTGCTTTTATAAGGTTTAAAGATATTCCACTCAGTGTCAAATTTTTACATGACTATGGCTGGCCTGATCAATTAGTGGTTAAAAATAACTTAGCGGTGACCATCTCTGAAATGAGAATCAACCTTAGACACACTAACTTAACAATCGAGAATATTAGAGGCTTTGGCTATTTATTAAGCTCAGTTGTTCATGAAGGTGAGGATGTCAGGGTTTCAGCTTATGGATAAGCCTCAATTAATTACGTTCGATTCTTGTGTCTGGGGGAAAGTGATTATTCAGCCCCGTACAGAATTAATTATGACGACATTAGAACACTGCAACCATGCCGAGTGGCTCTGTAGTATCACAAGTCAGGCTAATAATATTCCCGCTGATGTGTTTTTCCGATATTTAACTGAGGCTGAGCAGTTAAAATTATTTAAAGTAATTCTAACTAATTTAATGAGTGATCCAAAATATAGGAGCTACACCATTAGTTTAAATACACCGATACAGGTGATAAAAAACTTTGATGAATGCCTTCCTATTTTGGATAATAATAAAGAACAATATGTTGCTATTGAGATACTAGAACACGACATACAACAATTGGGTCACTTAGAGTTAGTGATGCTTGATAAGATAAATAAGCGTCCAAATGTCAGCTTATGGCTTGATGACTTTGGAAAAAATCAATCAAATTTTGATATTCTCCTGTCTAAAAAAATTGCTTTCAGTACCATTAAAGTGTCAAAAGAACTTTTTTGGGGACTAATGGCATCAGATGTTTTATTTTTAAAAAGCTTACTCATTTTTCTAAGTAAAAACCACCAAGTGGTAGTCGAGGGGGTGGAGTCAGAAGAACAAGCCAGTTTTCTTTCCCAATTTAGTCAGATAAAAATGCAAGGCTATTTGTTCCCAACTATTAAACATTTTGCCTATGAATAATGCAGCAATAGAAAGGGTTATGAATGAGTTGGTCTTAATAACACCACAGAAAAAAAATAATAACCTTGAACTCAATGTGTTATTAATCAAAAATTTACTCAGAAGAGATCATTTATTTGAAAGAAATAATACTAATCATTTAATGACTTTAGAACCTTGCATTACCATAATAAAAATACTGGTGGATGAAATTAACTTAAAAGACAAAAGTGATAGTGATATTAATGTTTGTATTGAGTTAACAAACGAAGAAAAAGTTTTTTTAAGCTCAATTTTCTAAAGTATAAAAAAACCGCATAAATGCGGTTTTTTATTTGTTGATGGCTTATTAACTTATATGGTCGGTAAAGGCAAATACTCTATTTTATTTTTCAACTAAGGGTGAGAGCGTAACTTTAAGGTTGATGTCTCTGCATCATAAATCAGCACACGTTGGTAAGCTGGCAATAAGTAACTTTCAGCGCTAGCGTCCGCTATAACCTCTGACCAAAGTTCTATTTGAGCTGGGTTATATTTACTATAAGTAATACCTAAGGTTGGATCAAAACGATAAAAGTAACTGTTGTTACCGCTATCTGTGGTGCTGTTAAAAGTTTGCACATTAGCCATGCCTTGAAGTCGGCCGTTGTCAGTGTAGGTAGTGCCGTCAAAACTTGCCCATTCGCTGGTGCTATTAGCGCTATAAATCGTCTCACCGTTATGACTCATGGCAAAGCTGGATAAGTTCGTAAAGGCTGCATTGATGTAGGCGGGCTGATTTATCACTGATATTGTTTTATTGGCATAGGCGTTATAACTTAGCGCAAAGCGTTCAAGTGAGGTACTTGCTTGCTTGTAGGCCATAAATATATCTGCACTATTGGCGTGGGCAATGGTTGAAACGAAATAGGCATTGTCTTGAAGCCAATATTGGCGCGTTAAATCTAGGTCGGCGTACTCCAGTGTTTGTGTGATAACAAGGGGTATTCCAGCGATTATCTTTATCATCACAGGGCGGTATTCTATGGTGATCTTGTCACTATTTATTTGGCTAAACTGATAACTGTTTAAGTCAAATTGATAATGATTAATCCGCGTTTGTTCAAGCTCGTTTTCATCTAAATAAGTTTCGCTATTTGATGCTAACAACATTGAGCCGTCAGGATGGATGACTAAGTGGGTTAAATCGACATCGACTAATGGTGACCTTGTGGTGTTAATTAACGCGCCAGAAATAACGTGATAAGTACTGAGTTTATCGTCTTGAGCAATATAAATATAAGGCCGCATTGGGTCTAGTACCAGGCCTGAGGTATTAAAGCTGATATTACTAATATCAAGGTCATTGGCATCATTGACACCTTTATTGAAGGTGACGTTAATGCGCCCAAATAACGCGGTGTCTGCGGTAGTTGGTGATAAAGTTATTACCGCACTATGAACACCGTCAGTGGCTATGTTGGCGGGTGTGCCCGTGATAGTCAGTGTGTTGTTGGTACCGTCAGTTGATAACGATAACCAGCTAACGTCAGTAGTGGCTTGCCAAGCGATATTAGTTTCGCTGTTGGTTAAAATATCAAGGGTATGTACTAGTGTTTGTTCGGTGGCTAAACTATTAAAAGCCAGTGCCGGGTAGTTACTACTTAACCTTATGGCATCAGTAGCCAGATCAACCGTAATCACTTTTTTGGTGCCACTAGCGGGGTCGTATATCGAGATACTGGCGGTCATTAAGCCCCAACCGGTAATTAAACTAGTATCGATATCAATTAATATTCTCTCGCCATTGTCATCACTCTGCGGTGTTAGTATCAGCCAAGGTGCAGTGGCTGTTGCTTGCCAATTCGCAGAAATAGTTGACAGTGTCAGTGTTTGTGTTGCTATGGCGCTGTCGCCAAAAGTTGTACTAAAGGCGAGTGTTTCAGCCGAGCTTGAAATTTGGCTTAAAGTGATAACATTTATGCTGTCAGCACTGCTTGATGTCAACACGGCACGGCTATCACCATTGGCAATTAACATTTTGGCTGGTTGATTTTCACCTAGTTCAATACTGTTAGCAAGGGTTTGTTGCTCGTTATAAATATCGATTTTAAAACCAACCTCCGAGTCAAATCTAACATAGTAAGGGCGATCATTAGCACTATGCGCAAGCGCTAAATTAGTAATAGCTTCATTGGTATTTAACAGGCCATTGTCGATAAAGGTTGTACCATCAAAACTTATCCATTCACTTGTTGGGCTAATCGCGTAAATGTTTTGCTCATCGGCGGTAACATAGAAATCGTTAATTTGCTGGTTTTCACCTAATAGTTCAGGTCGATAACTGTGGCTTATTTCTGTGGTGATGGGGTTGCGGCCAAAATCATTCACGTTGACATTTAAGCGCTTTATCGACATTAAATCATCGCTGGTGCTTACGTCTAAGGCGAATAGGGTTTGATTTTGTTCGGCAACGTTAAAAGCTCTGGCAAAAAAGGCGTTAGGGCTGTCGAAGCCAACACGCATTAGGCTTTGGTCGGCAAATTCTAAAAGTGTGGTTGCCACAAAATAGCGACCATTAAGACGAATAAATTTTACCGGTTCGTTGGTAATATCAACATCGGTTAACTCAACAACGCTCATGTCACTGAGATTGATTTGATATCTATGTATGCTGGTTACACTGGTGTTTTCATCAATGACGTTAGTTTCGACCGCTTTTGCTAACATCATGCTAGCGTCAGGATGAATAATTAGCTGTTCTAATAAAGTATCTGCTGGCGCTATAACGGTTGTGGATAATATTTCATTAGTATAAAGGTGATAGCTGCGTAGCTCATTGTTGGTGGCAACATAATACTGTGGCAGTAAAGGATTAGTCACTACACCGTCAGTATTAGCGACAATATTGAGTGAGTTATTTTCACTGAGTAAGTCAGATTTATAAAAACTCACTTGAATAGTTTCTGCCGTCGCTGTGGTTTGTTCATTGCCACTCAGGGTGATCTCAGCGATCGTGGTTGCGTTATTCGTTAAGGCCGTGCTGTCGGCAACCAGTGTTAATTCATTAGTGTCGGCGTTAGGCGTTAGGGTTAACCACGCCGCGTCAGTCGTTGCTTGCCAGCCCCAAGGCAAAATACTATTTGAATTAATGTTAAGCGTAGTTTGGCTGTTACTAATATTAGCGGTTTTTGCTAGGGCCACTGTTGCTCTGTCAGCAAATAAATGAATGTTGTCTAAGCTCAATTCAACGGGATACTCTGTTGTGCCTAGCGGGCTGGTTATACCTATGGTTGCGGGATAAAACCCTGCAGTACTAAAGTGACTCACATCAGGGGTGGCGGTAATGGTTGTTACACCATCAAGAAAACTTTTTTCAAGGCTAAGCCAAGGCACTGAACTGGCTAAGGTTAAATTATCTGCGCTTGAGCTCAGTGCAATTTTTTTCGAGGCAATAGCGTTAACACCGTAAGTATCATCGTAGGTAAGGGCCTGCCAAATTAGTAATGAAATATTAATATCGGCATGGGCTAAATTTGTTGTTGCCGTATCGCCACTGGATAATCTTAGGGTTGTAGCGTAAAGGTTTGCTGGGATTATATCAGCGCTAACCACATCAATATGAATAGTAGCAGAGGTAGCGGTTAGATTGGCAATGCGATAATTTAACCAGGCTACAGGCACTGCGGTAGGAGCGAAGCCGAGTAATAAGCCATCACCATCAAAGCTAACATCAAGGGCAATGGTATGGTTTTGTGCTTGTAAAAATTCATGGGTAAATGCGACCGATGAAACTGATGCGCTAATGTTGAATGTTGGTGTTGTATCATTTGCACCACCACATGCCTGTAAAAATAGTAAGCTAAATAAAATAATTACTATTAAACGCATGTTTTTTATTTGTCCCTTCATACATGTCCTTATTTTTATTGATCGCTAGCACTTAGCTCTTATTTGTGACTGAATGTCACTCAATTTTGGCTCATTCATTATGTAAATTGCTGCACGTTTATTTTGCTTTATTATTAACAGGATGTAAAATTTATTAATATAATGTGAATTTAATTGGTGTTGTGTAGGTTAGTCATCATTGATGATTTTTACTTTTTACTGACTTAACTAGGGTATAAGCAGTATTCTTTATCTGTTTATCTGTTTATCTGTTTGTCTGTTTGTCTGTTTATTCTCAGTGAAGTATTTGCCAATAAAAAATTGGCTTAAATCATTCCTTTGAAAGACAGCCACTGATCTGCTGTCTTACAGAAAAAGCGCAGATAAAAATTCAATGAAATAGTTACAGCAAAAAATCAACTTTTTAACGTATAATTTTGCTGAAATAACGCTATTTTTAAATTAGTTAATTACAGATTCTTATCTAAGTAAAGGTTGCTTCGGTGCTTTTTTTAGCTGTATAAGTAGCTTAAGGCTAAAGTTAGCGCCACATAAACGTGACTTGGAAAAAAGATGTTAATGGTCAATTTGTAGATAAATCACCAAGTAATGATTAAATAGATTGGTATCTTCAAGCAGAGCTTGCGTATAATAAGCCCATTGGTGCGTCCCTAATAACAGATCAAAAAGATAAAGCCAAAAGAGTGCGCTTTATGCAACAAGGTGGTTTCTCAACAGATTAAACCATGACACTATTAAACGCTTAAACAGATATATTCTTCGAAAATTAGGAAATTTAAATGATTGAAACTAGTGCCCAGTTGCGTCAGGCATTTTTAGATTTTTATGCATCTAAGCAACATCAAATTATTGCGAGTAGCTCGCTTATTCCTGGTAACGATGCGACTTTATTATTCACTAATGCTGGCATGGTGCCATTTAAAGATGTATTTCTTGGCGATGATATTCGCAGTTATACTCGAGCCACGTCAGCACAGCGCTGTGTTCGTGCTGGTGGCAAGCATAATGATCTAGAAAATGTTGGTTACACCGCACGTCATCATACTTTTTTTGAAATGATGGGTAACTTTAGCTTTGGTGATTACTTCAAAGAAGAAGCGATAAATTATTCTTGGGAATTTTTAACCAGAGTATTAGGATTACCAAAAGAAAAATTGCTGGTAACTGTTTATGAAAGTGATGTTGAAGCATACGACTATTGGTTAACAGTTATTGGTGTGCCAGCAGAGAAAATTATTCGTATTGGTGATAAATCAGTTGATAAACCCTATGAGTCAGACAATTTTTGGTCTATGGGTGATACCGGCCCATGTGGGCCTTGTTCAGAAATTTTTTATGATCACGGAGAAGATATTTTTGGTGGTCCTCCAGGTTCTGCAGATGAAGATGGCGATCGCTTTATCGAAATTTGGAATTTAGTTTTCATGCAATACAACCGTCAAGCCGACGGTACCATGGGTAATTTGCCTAAACCGTCAATAGATACTGGTATGGGTTTAGAGCGTATTTCAGCGATAATGCAAGGTGTGCATAGCAATTATGAAATCGATATTTTCCAAGGCTTAATTCGTGATACCGCTACATTACTTGAATGTAATGATTTAGCACATAAATCACTACGTGTGATTGCCGATCATATTCGTTCATGTAGCTTCTTAATCACTGATGGTGTTATGCCGTCAAATGAGGGCCGTGGCTATGTATTACGTCGTATAATTCGCCGGGCTATTCGCCATGGCCACAAGTTAGAAGCTAAATCGTTTTTCTTCCATAAAATAGTCGCCTCACTTGCTGAGCAAATGGGCGAAGCTTATCCTGAACTTGTACAGCAACAGGCCATTATTGAGAAAATTTTACTCAGAGAAGAAGAGCAATTTGGTCGCACGTTAGACCGAGGCATGGCGCTGTTAGAAGATACGTTATCAGCACTTAAAGGCGACACTATCGCTGGCGATGACGTTTTTAAACTCTACGACACCTATGGTTTTCCTGCTGATTTAACGGCTGATATTGCCCGAGAACGAAACTTAAACATTGATCTTGACGGTTTTAACATCGCCATGGCTGAACAACGTGCTCGCGCTCAAAAAGCTAGCCAATTTGGCACAGACTACAACGACACCCTTAAGTCAGAACATCGGACTGATTTTAAAGGTTATACCCGCCATGAAATGTCTTCTACTGTGGTTGAACTCTTTAACAATGAAGCCTCAGTTGCCGAATTAAGTGCGGGTGAAGCCGGTATTGTAGTGCTTGATAAAACTCCTTTTTATGCTGAGTCAGGTGGACAGGTTGGTGATAGCGGCATATTACAGTTTGATAATGGCATATTTGAAGTTTCTGATACCTTTAAATTAGGCCATGCCTTTGCACACAAAGGTATTGCCCGTGACACTATTGGTTTAAACAGTCGTGTTAAAGCGCAAATTAATAGCGAACGTCGAGCCGCTATTGTTAAAAACCACACAGCTACACATATATTACACGCCAGTCTTCGCACCGTATTAGGCGATCACGTTACACAAAAAGGCTCATTATGTGATGCAGAAAAACTCCGTTTTGATTTTTCTCATTTTGACGCATTAACCCGTGAAGAGCTAACAACTATTGAACGTATGGTGAATGAGCAAATTAGAAGTAATTTAGCGCGCGAAACCAATTTAATGCAAATTGACCAAGCGAAAGAAAAAGGCGCGATGGCATTATTTGGCGAAAAGTACGACGATGAAGTGCGAGTGGTCACCTTAGGTGGCTTTTCTACTGAACTTTGTGGCGGTGTGCATGTTGACCGAACTGGTGATATTGGCTTATTTAAAATTGTCTCTGAATCAGGCATTGCTGCCGGTGTTCGTCGAATAGAAGCGCTAACAGGTGAGGCCGCGTTAAACTACTTTGCCGCACAAGAACAAACGTTAAGTACTATTGCTGCCTTGGTTAAAACTGACCCAGTGAATGTGGCCAGTAAAGTTGAGCAAGTGATATTACGTAACAAAGAGCTTGAAAAAGAAGTAGCACAATTTAAGCAAAAACTTGCCAGTCAAGCCGGTGCTGATTTAGTCAGCCAAGCTATTGACGTTAATGGCGTGAAAACCCTCGTTGCTAATTTAGCAGGCGTCGAGGCTAAATCATTGCGTGGCATGGTTGATGACCTGAAAAATAAAATGGGCTCAGGCATTATTTTACTAGGTACAACCAGTGACGATAAAGTGAGCTTAATTGCTGGTGTCACCAAAGATCTTGTTGGCCAAGTAAAATCTGGCGAACTCGTTAATATTGCCGCGCAAGAAGTCGGTGGTAAAGGTGGCGGACGTCCTGATATGGCTCAAGCCGGAGGTAGCCAACCAGAGAATATTGAAGCAGCCTTAAAAGTAGCACAAAGCTGGTTAAAGGATAAGTTGAGCTAATATCTAGGTAGGTAAGTAGATAAATTAATTTAAGGGGCTTTTAGCCCCTTTTTTTATCTATCAGGAGTACATAGATTCACAATAGCGTATAAATAGCATGTACGTTATATTTAGAGGGTATAACCATTCCTAGCCATAAATTGCTCAAGGGCACTAATATATCTTAGTATGTCGATGCACAGGAGCTTTTGTGACAGGAACATCAATCAAAACCATGGCAATATTTTTTGCCACTGAACTAACTTAATGCACTTGGTATAAATAATAATTTACAATCAGCTCGAATTTTTTATCCGCCTTTAAGGTCTTTTGTTAACAGGGTGTGATTATCATGTTGTTATTAATATTTTTTTGATGATAAATTACAAAAACTTACTTATAAAGTGTTTATTGTTTCATGAAGGTTGTTAATATGAACAGTAATTGCTGCAATTGCATTCTGCTATTGTTCTGCAAGTTTTTTGTTAAATATTGAAAATTCGATATGGTTAATAGAATCGTCAATGTTTGATAAGTACTCTAGATGCTTATTGTGAACATTAGTGCACTTTTGCAAATAGTAGACTAAATTTAATTTGTTACTAGCTTATATATATTTAGTGGATCTCGTTTTTAAACATAAAGGAAATTAAGATGTTAATATTAACTCGCCGAGTTGGTGAAACGTTGATGATCGGAGACGATGTCACAGTGACAGTGTTGGGTGTTAAAGGTAACCAAGTACGTATTGGTGTTAACGCCCCAAAGGAAGTGTCGGTTCATCGTGAAGAAATATATATGAGAATACAATCTGAAAAAGGTGAGGGTGAAGCCTCAGGTAATGAAATCTAATTACTTTCTCATAATTAAAGCCGACATCAGTCGGCTTTTTTGATCCAGCAATAAAATTAGGTAGCCCATTTTAGCGCATTTTTCGTTAGTTAACGTTTGAAAAATGACCGTGTTGTTTGAATTGTCACCAAACAGTCAATAAATAGGAATAAATGCGGGAAAAAGTTTGACTTATTTTTATAATCCCTTATGATTCGCCCCATTGGAGAGGTGGCCGAGTGGCCGAAGGCGCTCCCCTGCTAAGGGAGTATCCGGTTTGTAGCCGGATCGAGGGTTCGAATCCCTCCCTCTCCGCCAATTTTTTAGATTGGAATCGTAGGAACAACGATAGTTAAATAGTTCATTGCGAGTAGTTATAATATTTACTAGGTTGTCTACCTAAGGAAATATTGTTTAGCTCGCTATCTCTTGAACTAGAGATATAAATAACAGGTTTGATTTGAGGACGCGTAGCTCAGCTGGATAGAGTACCTGGCTACGAACCAGGCGGTCGCAGGTTCGACTCCTGCCGCGTCCGCCACTTTTCTTTAAGTGGCTAAATAATAAAGACTAGCAAATATTAACGCTAGTTAAAAAATAAATATTATATAAATTGGTCATCTCCTAAACATGAGATATAAAAAAACAGTTTATTGCGGACGCGTAGCTCAGCTGGATAGAGTACCTGGCTACGAACCAGGCGGTCGCAGGTTCGACTCCTGCCGCGTCCGCCACATTGAAAAAACCAGTCTGATGACTGGTTTTTTTTCGCCCCGACATTTTGTTTTTATTTTTGTGGGGCAGCAGCAATGTGCTCATTATGAGTAACGTGCACTATCTCTTAAGCTAGAGATATAAATAACAGGTTTGATTTGAGGGTGCGTAGCTCAGTTGGATAGGTTATCTAATGTTAATGGCTACGAATACTTATTATGCGCAAAGTTCGTTATCTCCTGAACATGAGATATAAAAAAACAGTTTATTGAGGACGCGTAGCTCAGCTGGATAGAGTACCTGGCTACGAACCAGGCGGTCGCAGGTTCGACTCCTGCCGCGTCCGCCACTTTTCTTTAAGTGGCTAAATAATAAAGATTAGCAAATATTAACGCTAGTTAAAAAATAAATATTGTGTAAGTTGGTCATCTCCTAAACATGAGATATAAAAAAACAGTTTATTGCGGACGCGTAGCTCAGCTGGATAGAGTACCTGGCTACGAACCAGGCGGTCGCAGGTTCGACTCCTGCCGCGTCCGCCACATTAAAAAAACCAGTCTGATGACTGGTTTTTTTTCGCCTGAATTTTTTGCCAACCACTTATCTGCGATAACTTTCCCAATAAGCTTTTTCCCCACTAGAATCATCGCAACTTGATGAATTACATGTTTATTTTTAATGATTAAATGAAGATTGCTGCATCATAAAATTTATTAGGTAAGTAACGACTGATTAAATTTTATGCCTTGTATTTAGCCATTTTCTGGATGAAAAAGTAGAGCACTTAATTAGTCAAGCGGGTATTAGTGAGCTAAGTACAGTAAATATTAAATTTTGCATAAGCAAAGTTTGTGAAATATCGTGCCTATCGGTTATGTTTTTTGAGTCAGTGCAATTTAGACACTCATTTGCTTGAGTATTTTTATAGTGATTAGTTTGCCTCTAAGTTAGCCAAAGGTAAGTTTAAAGACTCTTTGATCGACATTCTTATTTTCAACAACACTTATCTGAAACTAAAATATTATTTACTACTATTTCAATGCTGTCAAAATGAGTCATTATTTAGTCTAATCGGTATATGCTTTTTTTAGATTTTATTGACAATAAAATAATATTTTTTTGTCAATAGTGTAGGTTTTTTGAACAAACTAAGGGCGTTAGTTAGTGTCAGATTTTACTGTTGTATATTGTATAATATCTTTGTTTTTCTTTTTCTAATAACCGCTATTCATGGATTTGATATTGTATACAATTTACTTGATATACAATTTTGTATAAAATAATGACGAAATATCATTAAATTTAGTTGTTTTTTTGAACTATTTTAGCTTGACATTATTTTTTTTTACCAATTTGTAATAATTTGTTTGCTTTTTACACATTGGAGTGATTATTCTAATTATATAAAATTACTTGAGAGTAAAAAAATGGAAAATCTTCAACAGTTATTTATTGAAGCAGGTACTTTAATGTTAGCCGGTATGGTCTTTGTATTTACCTTTTTAGGTTTGCTGATTGTTTTTATTAAGGTTGTGCTGGTTAAGTTGGCAACAAAATTTCCTGATGCCATTGTTGAAAGTAGAGCCTCAAGTAAAAAAAACAATAAAAAACAAGATGGCAACGCTGTATCACCGGCAGTCGTCGCAGCAATCTCTTGTGCTGTTACCCAATATCGTCAACAACATTCTGCACAGAAATAGGAAATGACCATGACTAAGCCCTTAGGAATAACTGAAGTCGTATTACGCGACGGCCATCAATCATTGCTCGCCACACGATTACGTTTGGAAGATATGTTACCCATTGCTGCTAAAATGGATGAAATTGGTTATTGGTCAATTGAATCTTGGGGTGGCGCAACATTTGATTCTTGTATTCGTTATTTAGGTGAAGATCCTTGGGAGCGTCTTCGAGCGCTAAAAAAAGCGATGCCAAAAACCAAACAACAAATGTTGTTTCGTGGTCAAAATATTCTAGGTTACCGTCATTATGCTGACGATGTGGTAGAAAAATTTGTTGAGCGCGCTCACGTTAATGGCATTGATGTTTTTAGGATTTTTGATGCGATGAATGATGTACGTAACTTACAAACATCGATTAAAGCCGCGGTAAAGGTTGGCGCGCATGCCCAAGGAACTTTAAGCTACACTGAGAGTCCTGTGCATACCCTTGAAGGCTGGCTAACCATGGCTAAGCAGCTAGAAGATATGGGCGCACATTCTTTGTGTATCAAAGATATGGCTGGCCTTTTAAAACCCTACGATGCCGCTGAGCTGATTAGCCGTTTAAAAGAAACTGTTGCTTTACCTATTGCACTACATTGTCATGCCACAACAGGCTTGAGTGTTGCGACACACATGAAAGCCATTGATGCAGATATTGATGTGATCGACACGGCTATTTCATCAATGAGTATGACTTACGGCCATTCACCAACAGAAACTATTGTCTCTATTGTTGAAGGTACAGCACGTGATACTGGCTTAGATATGCTTAAATTAGCAGAAGTAGCCACTTATTTTCGTGACGTTCGCGAAAAATATGCCCAGTTTGAAGGTAGCTTGAGGGGTATTGATGCGCGTATCTTAGTCGCACAAGTACCTGGTGGCATGCTAACCAATATGGAAAGTCAATTAAAAGAGCAAGGCGCAGCTGATAAGCTTGATGAAGTGCTAACAGAAATTCCAAAAGTGCGTAAAGACCTTGGTTATATTCCTTTGGTGACACCGACCTCACAAATTGTTGGTACTCAAGCGGTATTAAATGTCCTTACCGGTGAGCGCTACAAGTCAATTACCAAAGAAACGGCCGGTGTACTAAAAGGCGAGTACGGTAAGACTGCCGCGCCAGTTGATGCTGAATTACAAGCAAGAGTACTCGATGGAAATGCCGCAATTACTTGTCGCCCAGCAGACTTACTTGATCCAGAAATGGATAAATTATCGGTTGAATTGCAACAAGTTGCCGAAGAGAAAAATATTACACTAGCTGAAGATACTATCGATGATGTGCTAACTTATGCATTATTTCCACAAATTGGTTTGAAATTTTTAACCAATCGCCATAACCCAGATGCTTTTGAACCAGCACCGACTAAGGCAGCCGCTAAAAGTACGGCTGCAGCTCCAACAACCAGTTCAGCTAACGCTGGCCCTGAAAGTTACGCGGTAAGTGTTGACGGTAAAGTCTTTGACGTTGTTGTTGCCCCTGGTGGTTCAATAGATACGATTGCGCCAGCGAGCAAAGCACCCAAAGCAAGTGCAAGCGATGGTGAACCTTTAAAAGCGCCTTTAGCGGGTAATATTTTTAAAGTGCTGGTAAATGAAGGTGACGAAGTCGAAGCAGGCGAAGTGGTTATCATCATGGAAGCGATGAAAATGGAAACTGAAATCCGGGTAATAACAGCCGGTGAAATATCAGCTATTCACACCAAAGAAGGTGACTCAGTTGCCGTTGGTGATATCTTGTTAAACTTGGTATAGGATAACCCATGGATTCTTTAAAATTATTGTGGATGTCTACAGGCCTAGCAAACTTTGAATTAGGCCAAGTGATCATGATGCTAGTAGGTTGTGGTTTACTTTATCTTGCTATTGCGCGTAACTTTGAACCGCTATTATTAGTGCCGATGGGTTTTGGTGCTATTTTAACTAATATTCCTGCTGCTGGCTTTTCTGAAGTAGGTGGCTTGTTGCATTACATTTACTACGCTGGAATTGATACTGGCATATTCCCGTTACTGATCTTTATGGGCGTTGGTGCCATGACAGATTTTGGCGCGTTGATTGCCAATCCTAAAACATTGCTACTAGGTGCTGCTGCGCAATTTGGCATATTCGCCACTTTGTTTGGTGCCATAGCGTTGAACTTTGTTGGTCTAGACTTCTCTATGAAAGATGCCTCAGCTATCGCTATCATTGGCGGAGCAGATGGTCCAACTGCGATATTTTTAGCTTCAAAACTTGCCCCTGACTTACTGGGCGCGATTGCTGTTGCAGCCTATTCATATATGGCGTTAGTACCGATTATTCAACCGCCTATTATGCGAGCATTAACCACAGAAGATGAACGTAAAATTGAGATGGCGCAATTACGTCATGTTACCAAAGTTGAGAAGATTATTTTCCCACTGGGCGTTTTAATGATGACAATTTTCTTTTTACCGGCAGCAACGCCGTTAGTGGGGATGTTTTGTTTGGGTAACTTAATGCGCGAGTGTGGCGTGGTAGACCGCCTAAGTTCGACAGCACAAAATGAGTTAATTAATATTGTCACTATCTTCTTAGGACTAGGTGTTGGTTCTAAGTTAAGCGCTGAGCATTTCTTAAATGCTAAAACTTTAGGCATACTCGCGTTAGGCGCAGTAGCGTTTTCTATTGGTACTGCTACGGGTGTGTTAATGGCGAAGCTAATGAATAAATTTGCTAAAGAAAAAGTTAATCCACTCATTGGTGCCGCGGGTGTATCGGCAGTGCCAATGGCTGCTCGCGTCGCTAACAAGGTCGGTTTAGAGGCTAATCCGCATAACTTCTTACTTATGCATGCGATGGGGCCAAACGTTGCTGGTGTGTTAGGTTCAGCGGTTGCTGCCGGCATATTGTTAGCTTTAGTCGGATAACTTTACAACAGAGACAATATTAAAAAAGGAGCCATGTGCTCCTTTTTTTCTTGATGGTATACGTTAGCAGTATTAAATTGTTACTGTGTTTAAGGTTATGGTGTTTAAGGCTGCAGTTTGAAATTTTTCCATTGATTGTTATGTTGTTTAAAACAAACCCTGTCATGCAAACGGCTCGCTCGGCCTTGCCAAAACTCTATATAGTTTGGTTTAATGCGCCAGCCACCCCAAAACTCAGGTAAAGGTACTGAGTTACCAGCAAATTTTTTCGTGTAATAAGCAACGCTATCAGCCAGTTCAGTTTCAGTTTGAATTTCGCTACTTTGTTTTGATGCCCAAGCGCCAATTTGGCTGCCACGATCACGGCTATGAAAATATTTTGCTGACTGCTCAGCACTGACTTTTTCCACATTGCCTTCAATGCGAATTTGACGTTGCAATACATTCCAGTGAAATAGCAGTGCAATTTTGTCATTTTTATTTAACTCTTGGCTCTTTCTACTGCTGTAATTGGTATAGAAGATAAAGCCATCTTGGTTAAACTCTTTTAATAACACCATACGACAGCTTGGTTGCCCGTCTTGGTTTACACTACTGACAGACATTGCCTCGGGCAATAAAACACCCGATTTATTGGCATCATCAAACCAAAGTTTAAATAATGAAAAAGGATCGGCATTTTCATTAATGGGTGGCAATGGTAAGGCAACGCCTTGACCAAAGGTAAATAAGCAGCGCAATTTTTCAAATAAAGTCATAATGTAGGATCATTAAGTAGCGAAGATATTAGACTAATAATATCAGCTTTATGTCATAAACAAATCGTTACTGATAAAATATTATCGATAATATTTACTGCGGGCTTCTAACTGAGTGGTAAAACTCAACTTTTTTCCACATCATGGATTAGATATCCCAATTATCTATGTCATCGAGTAATGCTTTGAGGCGTTTTTTTGCTAATAAGTCTTCAATACGTTTTCTGACTTCGCTGTTATGGCCGGCCTGCTTGCCTTTAGGTAAGTCTTTGTCATAACTGTCCTGTTTGAAGTCTAGGCTAGCGTCATCTGTGAAGTCGTCGCACATTTTTTATACCTATGGCTTTTACAGTATTTTCTGTAATTACAATAAATAGTGGCTTAAACCTGTTAATGCTAGCTAAGGGGTAAATTTAATCCTATTTATTGTCATTATTGTAAATTTAACAAAGATAGACAATTTGAACATAGGCAACTAATGGCAGATTTTCAACTAATTACTTTTATTCTAAAAAATGCTGTACTAAAAATGCTAAGTGACATTCTCTACCGTGCAGTTATTTAGCTTTGATTAGTGCTTAGATTGCAGCTCTGCTAAGCTGCACCTCGCAATGAATTGGCTATATATCTCTTGGTGTTAGCCAAGATACTTTTTAAGGTTAAATAGTATGTCGAAAGAAAGTTTTTCTCACTGGTGTTTGCAGCTACAGCAACAAACTCAGGCTAAGCGTTGGCGTAGTTTGGTGGTTTTAGTGGGTGATGCTGCCTGGACTACTGAACAGCTTGAGACAAGTTTAACTTTATTTTTACCCGCCCAAGAGTCAAATGAGAAGATCGATAAACAAGGTCTTTTTTATGGCGAACTTGCCCATACTAGTCGCGCTAATCAGTTAATTTCAGTCAATCGAAAAAATTATGCTCAGTACTTAGGTACTGAGCAAGACGTTATTGTATTTGCGGTAGAAAGTAAGGGTGATAATGATGCCCGCCATATCGAAAGTGATTTTGACGTTGATGCCTTTGCTGCGCTTTCGGGCACTTTAGTGGCTGGTGGCGTATTTTTACTTTTATTAAAGCCGTCGCAAGTCGAGCAGGTTAACAAAGCGCAATCGCAAGACTATTTTCTTCAGCGTTTTATGCTGCAATTATCCGCTGAACATTGTTATTTCATTAGACAAGATAAACCCGAATTTCCAGCGTTATTGTCTTTGAATAAAACAGCGCTAGACAATCGTGCTAATGATGGGAAATTAAGTACCACTCAACAAGTAAAAAATCTGCCATACGGCTGTTTCACTCAAGAACAAGTGTTAGCGGTTGAGGCTATGCTCAAGGTATTGTCGGGTCATAGAGATAGGCCTTTGGTACTAACCGCTGATCGTGGTCGGGGTAAGTCTTCAGCTTTAGCACTTGCGGCATGTCAAATGTTGGCTAATGCTAAACAGCCACTAAAAATCATGATCACGGCGGCAAGTAAACCAGCGCTTAAGGTGTTTTTTCAGCAAGTTGAAACACACTTGTCTGATGTCAAGGTTGGCGTAAATAGTGTAGAACATGCCAATGGCAGTATTATTTTTTATGCTATCGATGTGCTGTTAAAAGAGCAACCTGAAGCTAGTATAGTCATGGTTGATGAAGCTGCCGCCTTGCCAGTCTATCTTTTGCAGCAATTACTTAGTCATTATCATCGCTTAATATTCGCCACGACTATTCATGGTTATGAAGGCGCAGGTCGCGGCTTTAGTCTGAAGTTTGGTCTGGTTTTACAGCGTTTGACGCCGAATTGGCGCAAAATACACATTAATGAAGCTATTCGCTGGGCAAGTGATGACCCACTCGAGCAATTCGTTTTTGCTAGTTGTTTGCTAAACGCTAAATTGCCCAATTACTCTAACACTTTATTACCCATAAATAATGCTATCCCTGAGAGCAAAAGTGAGGCTAATAATGCGCAAGCGCAAAGTGCTGTACTTTCGCAATATAAGCTAGTGACCGAGCTTGTTACCCCCATACAATTACTGCAAAACGAAACACTCTTACAGCAAGTTTTTGCAGTATTAGTAACAGCTCACTATCAAACATCACCCAGTGATCTAAAGTTACTGCTAAACAATAGCGCTATATCATTGTTTGTACTTAAACATGAAAACGATATTTTAGGTGTTGTTATGCTTATGCGAGAAGGGCACGCAGATGAAACACTGGTTGAGCTAATTCGTGAAAATCAGCGTCGGTTACGCGATCAATTTTTACCACAATCATTATTGATGCATTGTGGCATTAAGGAAAGTTTTAATTATAGTTATCAACGTGTAATGCGTATTGCGATACATCCTCAATTTCAGGGTCAAGGCTTAGGTAGACACTTTTTAAGTGCTATTGAACGCCATATTACACGCCAAGGCATAGATTTTATTGGCGCTAGTTTTGCGGGCAACGCCACTCTGCTCAAGTTTTGGCAGCAAGCTGGCTTCGCCGTTGCCCGAGTAGGGTTTAGTAAAGACAAAGCCAGCGGTGAGCATTCTTGTTTGGTGACTAAAGCCTTAACGCCTAATGCCAGCCATTTACAGCAAGTGATTGTTGAGCAGTTTTACCAACAATTTGATTATTGGCTAACTGATGAGTTTACCCAACTGCCAGCCAAATTAGTCTGGCAGTTACTCAAGGGCAATACGACGTTAAAAACATCAGTACTAACGCGTGATATTTTGCAAAGTGTTAACGACTTTACTTCTGGCCAACGTCAATTTAGCAGCTGTGTTTATGCGCTACACCACTGGCTATTAAGGCATTGTACTGAACAGTTTAATCCTGAAGTATTACCTTTGCTTGCGCGTATTTTACAAAAAAATAGTATTGAAAAAGTTTGCCAACAGTATGGTTTTACCGGTAAAAAAGCCTTAAACCAACACCTAATCAACTTTATTAGGGCTCATCAAGTGCTAGCCATAAGTTGTAAATAGTCAGCGCTATACCCAGTTGGTTAATCAACTGGGTATTCAGCAAGATCGTAACGCCATTGCCAATAATTTTTCATCTTATGATAGCTGCAATGATTATCAGCTATTTGATCAAAGTCGTCATGTTGCATAATTGCATTGATCGCAACACATATCTTTGCCAGTGACTGTTTGTTCGCTGATGGCTTGCAGCCACAAACACAGGTTTCTATCCAGGCTTCTAAACAGTAAATATCAACAATAGGTGATTCTGTGGTCATTGTATTTCTCCAGCGCTTTTTAAGTCAGTCGTTAAATGAGTTGTTGAATGAATACTTAAGTTCAGCAAAGACTGCCATAAGGTACTACGGGCATTGTTGTTTAGGCATCTACAGTTATGGCCTGTTAACGCGCCTGAGCTAATTAATTTTGCTAACAATAAAGCTGAAATTTCAACTTTGACTTTACCTCTACAGCCTTCATTTATTTGTCTTGATCCCATTATTCATCCTTATTATTTTTGATAAAACAGGTTTGTTAAAAACAATAATTGAAAACACAATCAAATACAAATGATAATTATTATCATTTGAGGGGTGTCTCTGTGCTGGTATTATTATTTTAAGTGAGCCATTAAAATACAAGCGAGGTTTTATTTGAGGTATGCCAGGCAATAAGTTATTCGCGTTGAGAACTTAACCAAGCGTTATAAAGATGCTGTTGCGGTAAACAATATAAACTTTGCGATGCAAAAAGGTCATTGTTTTGGCTTGCTCGGCCCTAAGGGTGTTGGCAAGACTACGGCCATAGAAATCATGCGAGGCATTATCAAAGTGAGCAATGGCTAGTTTTTTATTATGCTAAGCCCATTGATGAGTCAATATCGCAAAAAATTGGCATTCAATTTCAGCATCCCCCCTTACAAGACTTTGTTACGATTAAAGAAACCATAACTCTATTTAGTGGCTGGCGTGCGTAAAATGATCACCGAAGCGGCAACATTAGCGAATATCCGTTATCATGTAGCCATTTTGATGCTAATGAACGCGGTCCTTTTAACCTTAGGGGGCTTATTTATTTAGCTGGAATACTGTGCGCTAGTTAATTGAAGGTTAACGGCCGATTTTAACGCAAGACTGAGGGTACTATAACGTTATGTTGTTAAAGATAGTGGGAATATTTTTTGTGGCATTAGCCTTTATTGGTGCTTTTTTACCTTTATTGCCCACCACACCTTTTTTATTAGTTGCCGCGGCCTGTTTTGCTAAGTCGTCGCCGCGATTGTATAACATGCTATTAGCCAATAAAGTGTTTGGGCCAATGATTTATCATTGGCAGCAATCTCGTTGCATTCCCAAACGCGCAAAAATGCTAGCTTTAAGTTCAATGGTTGTTGCTGTTTTGTGGTCGGGTTATATTTTGCCTACGGTTTGGTTAAAGGTGTTAGTGGTTGCCTTGGTTGTTTGGCCATTTGTTTTTCTTTGGCGTTTACCTATTTCTAATAGCCATCAGCAAATGCCATTAACAAACCATAGACCAGTAGGTAAATCGCCTGAAAAATCTAGTCCTGAAAAAGTAACCAAGAGCTCAGGGGGAAAGTAAATATTGAATATTGTAGGTTAAAGCACTAGGCCAGTGCTTTAACCACCAACTGGGCTAAATGGGGCGGTAAGGTTAAGCTTAAGGCAATTTCTTGGCCTTGCGTTGACATTTTTCGCCAAGTCAGCTGTAAAATACGAATGATTTTTTCTTCTTTATGTTTAGCGGCTAAGGCATCAAAGTAGTATTGTAAAAACACTAAGCAGGCTACGTCTTCTAAGGTTTGGCTTTCACTGTTTGATTTTAAGTTTTCTTTACGAATAATCGCCGCGCTAGTTTCAGCGGCGTCTTCACTATAGCCATGCTCAAGCATTAGGGCTTTAGCGGTAGCCGCATGAAAAATGCCTAATTCTTTACGCCAGGTTAAATAACCTTTTTTGCCAATTGCGAAGTTGACACGTTTTAAATGCCAGCGTTTTACGTGCTGTGCACGAACCGCAACCTGTAAATTTTCACTTGCATCTGGCCAATGCTTCTCAAGACAAGTTGTCATGTATTGACCGTACAAAAGCTCTTTAGGTTGGCTAATGCCATCAACAATCGTGGTGTTGGTATCGGCTTTATTTATAGTGTCGATAGCATCTAATACTTTTTGTAGTTGAGTCATAATGATTAATTTTTATTTTTTGCAAAGGAAAACACCAGTTTACCCCGTTTTTTAATATATACAATCATGCTTTAAGACAAATATTGAGCATTTAAATGAAATTTTGTGCAACTAGATGCCTTGATCATATTGTTGTGTACACAGCTTTTCAGTATAATGTTTTCCCGTCCTACTAAATTTATTTTTTTAACCAAACATTAAATAAATTTAGTGCAAAATTCCTGTTTTTCCTGACTCTGAGTATCGCATGACAACTAGATATATTTTTGTTACTGGCGGCGTTGTATCGTCTCTTGGTAAAGGTATTGCTGCAGCATCACTAGCAGCAATTCTCGAAGCACGTGGTTTAAAAGTTACCATGCTTAAGCTTGACCCTTATATTAATGTTGATCCGGGTACTATGAGCCCCATTCAGCATGGTGAGGTTTTTGTTACCGAAGACGGAGCAGAAACTGATTTAGATTTAGGTCACTACGAACGTTTCATTCGAACCAAAATGACTAAGCGTAATAACTTCACTACTGGTCGTATCTATCAAGATATTCTAGCGCGCGAGCGTAAAGGTGAGTTTTTAGGTGCCACTATTCAAGTTATTCCTCATATTACTAACGACATTAAACGTCGAGTGATTGAAGGTGCTGAAGGTTACGATATTGCGATGGTTGAAATTGGTGGCACTGTGGGTGACATTGAATCACAACCCTTCTTAGAAGCTATCCGTCAGTTAGGGGTAGAATTAGGCCGAGAACGTGCGATGTTTATGCACTTAACCTTAGTGCCTTATATTGCTACAGCCGGTGAAATAAAGACTAAACCTACCCAGCATTCTGTGAAAGAATTACGTTCAATCGGTATTTTTCCAGACATTTTAGTTTGTCGAAGTGAGCGTGCGATTCCCGCTAATGAACGCGCTAAAATTTCACTATTTACTAATGTTGAAGCAAAAGCGGTTATTTCATTGCGCGATGTTGACTCTATTTATAAAGTACCTGCCTTACTTAAAGCGCAAGGTGCTGACGAGTTAGTGGTTAAGCGTTTTGGTCTTGATGTTCCCGAAGCTGATTTATCTGATTGGGAGCAAGTACTTTACAAAGAAGCTAACCCATCAGGTGAAGTCGTTGTTGGTATGGTCGGTAAATATACTGAATTACCTGATGCATATAAATCAGTTAATGAAGCGCTAAAGCATGCCGGCATTAAAAACCAAGTAAAAGTTAAAATTCAATATATTGACTCACAAGATGTTGAGTCTAAAGGGGTTGAGATTTTTAAAGGTTTGGACGCCATTCTAGTCCCTGGTGGCTTTGGAGAGCGTGGTGTTGAAGGTAAAATTTTAACCGCACAATATGCGCGTGAAAATAAAATACCTTATTTAGGTATTTGTTTAGGTATGCAAGTGGCATTGATTGAATATGCCCGTAATGTTGCTGGTTTAACTGACGCACACAGTACCGAATTTAATACCAAAACACCTTACCCAGTCGTTGGCTTAATCAACGAATGGTTAGATGAAGAAGGTAAAGTTGAATACCGTAATGCTGAATCTGACTTAGGCGGAACTATGCGCTTAGGCTCACAATTGTGTCACATTATGAAAGGTACCAAGGCATATGACGTATATGGTAGTGAAACAATTTATGAGAGACACCGTCATCGTTTTGAGGTAAATAATAACTACCGTGAACAATTAAGCCAAGCAGGTTTAGTGTTCTCGGGATTATCTGCGGATAAAACATTAGTTGAGGTGATTGAAAATCCTAATCATCCTTGGTTTATTGCTGGGCAATTTCATCCTGAGTTTAATTCAACTCCTCGTGATGGTCACCCGCTTTTTGCTGGCTTTATTGCCGCCGCTTTTGAACATCAAAAGCAGCAATCAAGTTAAACCAAACTGATGAAAACCGTAGCTTATTGCTGCGGTTTTTTTTAAGCAATTTTAACCTTTAATTTAACGTTTATAACCGGCCTAGCTTAGCTAGTAAGGAATAGGGAACATAATGTCTAATATTAGTAAAATTATCGCACGCGAAATCATGGATTCTCGTGGTAACCCAACAGTTGAAGCTGACGTTTATTTAGCGTCGGGTGCTTGGGGTCGAGCTGCTGCTCCTTCTGGCGCATCAACCGGCTCTCGCGAAGCACTTGAATTACGTGACGGCGACAAATCACGTTACTTAGGTAAAGGTGTATTAAAAGCTGTTGCTGCTGTTAACAATCAGATCGCTAAGGCATTGAAAGGCAAAAGTGCTTTAGAGCAAGCAAACATAGATCAAATTATGATTGATTTAGACGGCACAGAGAATAAAGAAACCTTCGGTGCTAATGCCATTCTTGCCGTTTCTTTAGCGAACGCAAAAGCCGCCGCAATGGAAAAGAAAGTACAATTATTTGAGCACATTGCCGATCTTAACGGTACGCCAGGTCAATACTCACTACCTTTACCTATGATGAACATTATCAATGGTGGCGAACATGCTGACAATAACGTTGATATCCAAGAGTTCATGGTACAGCCAGTTGGCGCGAAAAGCTTTAAAGAAGCGCTACGTATGGGCGCTGAAATTTTCCATGCTTTGAAAAAAGTATTGTCTGCAAAAGGTTTAAATACCGCGGTGGGTGATGAAGGTGGTTTTGCCCCTGATTTAGCCTCAAATGCTGATGCATTAGCGGTCATTAAAGAAGCGGTTGCCGCGGCGGGTTACGAATTAGGTGAAGACGTAACTTTAGCGATGGATTGTGCTGCTTCTGAGTTTTATGATGCAGAAAAAGGCATTTATGACCTAAAAGGTGAAGGCAAGCAATTTACGGCTAACGAATTTTCTGATTTTTTAGCAAGCCTTTGTGAGCAATACCCGATCATTTCAATTGAAGACGGCTTGGACGAGTCAGACTGGGATGGCTTTAAATACCAAACCGACTTACTTGGCGATAAAGTGCAAATTGTTGGTGATGACTTATTTGTTACTAATACTAAAATATTAGCCCGTGGTATTGAGCAAGGTATTGGTAACTCTATCTTAATTAAATTCAACCAAATTGGGACATTAACAGAAACCTTAGCGGCGATTAGAATGGCAAAAGACGCTGGCTTTACCGCCGTGATTTCACATCGCTCAGGCGAGACTGAAGATTCAACTATTGCTGATTTAGCCGTAGGCACTGCCGCAGGTCAAATCAAAACGGGTTCTTTATGTCGCTCAGACCGTGTTGCTAAGTACAATCAGTTATTGCGCATTGAAGAGTTTTTAGGTGATAAAGCTATCTTTAATGGCTTGTCTGAAGTCAAAGGCCAATAATCATAAGTTTTTGTGTGATGACATTAGGCTTTCGTTTATCAGTTGGCTTACCTTACGTATGGTAGTAATATCATGCAGTTAATTTAAACGTTATTGAATATTATAAAAACCACTCATACGAGTGGTTTTTTTGTGATAATAAGAGCTTAAGCTGACTAATTAATTATGGCACGACTTACCTTGCCGCCACTGACAGTGTTCGAATATAGCGCCTTTACTGAATATTATACTTGTGAATAAGTCGTCGATTGGACTATATCTTGCGTGTATTTTATTTTAAGCCATAGGACTAAACTATGAAAAAATCCGCCCTTATTATTTTGATTAATAAAGGTATGGATAATAATGCCGCGATAGCGATGAAAAAAATAGCTAATAAACTGGTCACAATGCAATAGTTAGCAAATTAACAGGGTTACAAAGCGCACACTTGAGCTTTTTTCGCACAGCGTGTTAAATACTATGCTTAATGTTTGTTATCGCGACAAAAGTTGAGCTAACCTCCCTTAATATGATGCAGCCAGCAGCTTTAAGTCGCTGGGTTATCGCAACTACTTAGTGCCAAAAATCTTATCACCAGCATCACCTAAACCCGGCAATATATAGCCTGCGTTATCTAAGCAGTCATCAACAGCGGCGGTATAAAGCTCAACATCAGGGTGTGCTTTTTTTAACGCGGCTATACCTTCTGGCGCAGCTACTAAAACTAGGGCTTTGATATGGTTTGAACCACGCTCTTTCAATAAGTCGATTGTGGCTATCATAGAACCGCCTGTAGCTAGCATGGGATCAATCACTAGGGCCAGACGTTCTTCAATTTTCCCCGCTAATTTTTCAAAATAAAACACTGGCTCTAGTGTTTCTTCGTTACGATACATACCAACAACAGAGATTCGGGCGCTAGGAATAAGCTCTAAAACGCCGTCCATCATGCCTAAACCCGCACGCAGAATAGGGACCACGGTGACTTTTTTACCTTTAATTTGTTCTACTTGAATTTCACCATTCCAACTATTGATGGTTTTAGCTTCTACTTCAAGGTGCTTAGTGGCTTCATAGGTTAATAGACAGCCAACTTCCGAGGCAAGTTCGCGAAAACGTTTGGTACTTATATCAGCTTCACGCATTATGCCGATTTTGTGTTTAATTAGGGGATGCTTTACTTCAATCACGCTCATTATTTACTCCAAAAATTGCTAGGAAACTATTTTTTATATTATACTCAAACCAGTGGTAAATACTCGTTTGGGCTAAAATTTTAAGTAATGTTAGCGCATATTTTTTAACTGCGGTGTACATTGTTAAAAAACACTGTTAAAAATAATAGCCCAGTATAAATTGTTATTACTAGTTATTTTATAGGTAAAACAATGCGCAGATCAGTTTTAGCTATTTTATCTTTACACAACAATCAAGTATGCTTAAATTATCAGCGTTAATTAAAGTAGTCATTAAATTCATGGTCACTCAATCATTATTATGGCAATCACAGCAGCAGTCATCAGACTTTGCTGAGCTGTGTAATGCCCTTTATGAACGAGAGTTAATTACTTTAGCCCGCAATGAATGCTTAGTGCTAGCAAGTTTACAAGGCAGAATTAAAAGCTTACCTCATTATGTTAAACGCACGGCATTCGCGTTATTAAATGCACAAACACCACTGGCATTAGATATTCAAAATGCCAGTTGGTCAGCTAAGCAAGTAGCTACGTCACCTGAAATAAGCCAATTGTCGGCTTATGATGAAACTGTTATTACTTGGTATAAGAGACAAGAGTTAGTGCATGGTTTAGTGGTGCCTATCGCGTTAAATGGCTATATTGTACTCGATTGTATCGACCGAATTGATTTAGAAAAACAGAGATTTCGAACCAACGTTCATGGCTGGTTTTATTTCACAGATAACGAAACCGTCAGCGGTGCAGGTAACAGGCGAAAAAATGAGGGTGACAGAGCAAGTGAGTTAGACATTGAAGCTGAGAGGAGAGCAGATAATGAGTCAGAGAGCGAAGTAACTCGTCAGAAAGTGAATTTACTTAAGCCAACGAAAAAAGTAATGAGCGCAGCGTGCGCTGGGCATCGTTGGAAAGATGGTCAAAAATTGCAGCCAATTATGCCTTCATTGCGAGAATTGTTATTATCTTGCACCATTAATTGGCGCAATTTCAAACAACCTAGGGTAAATTTGCCAGACAATTGATTTTAAATCTTGTTGGGTGTTTACAGCAGACGGTACGTATTTATAATAGCGTATCAATATTATCTTTTCGATATCGACTTTAGATACATTATGCGGCTGATCACGGCAGTTTTACTACTTTTTCTGGTACTTTTGCAATACCGACTTTGGTTTGGTAAAAACAGTGTGCCTGATTATCTAGTACTAGAAGAAGAAGTTACTCGCCAGCTCGCCAATAACAACAAGCTAAAACAACGTAACAAATTACTTTATGCTGATACTGACGATTTAAAATCTGGTACAGAAGCTATTGAGGAACGTGCTCGCCATGAATTAGGTCTGATCAAACAGGGTGAGACATTTTTCCGCGTCATTCCTAATGATGAAGATGCCGACAAGAAGGAACGATTGAGATAATGAGTAACTTATTAGGGCATTTTACGGTTGTAGTGCCCGCTGCAGGTGTTGGAAAACGCATGCGTTCGTCTTGTCCAAAACAATATTTAACCATTGAAAACATAACTATTTTAGAACATACCGTTCAGCGTTTACTCAGCCACGAGGCAATTTCTCATGTCATTATTGCCCTAGGTGAAAACGATGAATATTTTCCTAATACCCGCTTAGTTAATCATAAAAATATTAGCTGTGTTGTTGGTGGAAAAGAGCGTGTTGATTCGGTACTTGCCGGTTTAAAACATTTACATGCTGGTCAAGAACAATGGGTGTTGGTGCATGATGCCGCAAGACCTTGTGTTCGCCATGAAGATTTAACCCGCTTAATTAACTACTGTCTTGAAAACGATCATGGCGGCCTATTAGCAAGCCCTGTTCGCGATACCATGAAGCAAGCGAATATCGAGCAATTAGTAGTAAGCACCTTGGATCGTAGTCAAATGTGGCATGCGCTGACGCCACAAATGTATAAAACGTTTGAACTAACCGCTGCTATTACCGAGGCTTTAGCAAAAGGGATCAGTATTACCGATGAATCATCAGCGATGGAAGCATCGGGTTTTGCAAGCGGTTTAGTCAATGGCAGCAACGACAATATAAAAATTACCCAGCCAGAAGATTTGTTTTTAGCTGAATTTATTCTTAACCAACAAAATAATAATTTACAATCAGAGGTAGTATGCGAATAGGTCACGGGTTTGATGTTCATCAATTTGGTGGTGCAGGGCCATTAGTTTTAGGGGGTGTTGTTATTCCTTATGAATTTGGTTTTATTGCTCACTCTGATGGTGATGTGGCTATTCATGCCTTATGTGATGCGATTTTAGGGGCATTATGTTTAGCCGATATTGGTAACCATTTTCCTGACACGGATGACCAATACGAGAATATATCGAGTCGTATTTTATTGCGCCATGTGGTTGGTTTAATGCAAGGAAAAGGCTACGGCTTAGGTAATGCCGACATTACTGTTTGTGCGCAAGCACCAAAAATAGCACCGCACCTTTTAGCCATGCGTGAATGTTTAGCACAAGATTTACAAGCAGATATCGAACAAGTCAATGTCAAAGCAACCACCACTGAAAAGTTAGGCTATGTGGGTCGCAAAGAAGGTATTAGCGTGCATGCCGTTGTACTATTGATAAAAACTGAACCTAACAGTAAGTTAAATACAATTGCAGAGCCGATTAAGCAAGCCGAAATAAAAGTACTAAAGCCCGCTGTTCAAAGTGAATTAAAAGCACTAAAGTCAGTCGTTCAAAGCGATAAGCCAGTAGCTAAGCCAAGCCAATCTCCCTTACCTGAATTTTCCTATTTATATGGTAAACCAAAATCGACCGGCTTGTTGCGTCGGCATAGATCAGACTTTAAAGTTTTTGAAAAAATACCCTTTGAACCTTGTGGTCAAGGCGAACATCTTTTTATTCATATTCGAAAAACTGGCGCCAATACCGCTTTTGTTGCCAAGCAATTAGCGCAATATTTTTCCGTGAAAGAATCGTTAGTTTCCTATGCCGGTTTAAAAGATCGTTTTGCGGTAACTGAGCAATGGTTTGGTGTGCATGTTCCCGGTAAGCAAAGTTATGATTTAAGTGACGTAAACATCGAAGGTGTCGAAGTTTTATCCTATAAACGCCATAACAAAAAATTACGTATTGGCGGTTTAGACGGTAATCGTTTTGAAATCACCTTACGTGACGTGACTGAAATTGACGAGCTAATAAGACGTTGGCAGGTAGTGACTAATTTTGGCGTACCAAACTATTTTGGTGAACAACGTTTTGGTATCAATGGCGGTAATATTGAAAAAGCCTTAGGTTTATTCTCTGGTAAAAAAGTTCAAGACAAGAAAAAACGTGGTATGTATTTATCGGCTGCACGCTCATTGATTTTTAACCAAATGGTTGGCCAACGTATCGAGCAACAAACATTCGACAGCTTAATTAATGGTGACGTCTTGATGTTAGCGGGAACACAGTCGGTATTTCTCGCTGATGTTATTGATGAAAGTCTGCAAACACGATTAGTTGAACATGACTTAGATATTACTGCATCTATGTGGGGAGCGGGCGAATTAATGACCACCGGCGATGCGCGTGCATTTGAGCAAAGCATTGCCGATGGCCAGCTAGCATTTTGCGAAGGTTTACCGCGTTTTGGATTGAAGCAAGAACGTCGACGTATTCGCTTAACGATTAAAGACACTAACATTAGTGTAGAGAACGATGTTGTAACCTTGTCATTTTTCTTGCCATCAGGTGCTTATGCCACCACCATTATGCGTGAGTTAATCGACTATAAAGATATGACCGAGCGGGTTGATGTTAGTGCAGCCAGGCACACAGCCACTGCAACTAACACCCAGACTAGCGCAGTAGATAACAACAAGGAGTTAAAAAGCTAACATGAGAATATTACTGAGTAATGATGACGGTGTTCATGCTGATGGCATTAAAGTGCTTTTTGATGAATTAGCCAAAATATTTGATGTAACCGTAGTTGCGCCAGACAGAAATTGCAGTGGCGCAAGCAATTCGTTAACACTATTGAATCCATTACGAGCGCAATCGTTAGAAAATGGCTTTATTTCTGTCAATGGTACACCTACTGATGCCGTGCATTTAGGTGCAGCCCAATTAATGCAGCCAAAACCTGATTTAGTGGTGGCGGGTATTAATCACGGTGCTAATTTAGGTGACGATACCATTTATTCTGGCACGGTAGCGGCAGCAACAGAAGGGCGTCATTTAGGTATGCCTGCAATAGCGGTATCGCTAGTATCTTCAGATCCCAAAAATTTTCAAACTGCCGCCATTGTTACCGCCAAGTTTATTGAGCGTTTGCAGTTGCACCCGCTGCCAAGTGATCAAATTATTAATATTAATGTGCCTGATGTGCCGCTAGATCAATTAAAAGGTATTCAAGTCACACGTTTAGGTAACCGCCATAAAGCGGAAACTATGAAAAAGGTGCAAGACCCATGGCAACGAGATATTTATTGGTATGGCCCATTAGGAAAAGAACTTGATGCTGGCGTGGGTACTGATTTTCATGCCATAGCTAATGGTTATGCATCAATTACCCCGTTAACCATAGATATGACTGCTTATAAAAGTCTGGCAAAAATGACCGAATGGATTAATGAACTTTCACTATGAGACCAATTAATATCAATACCAGAGTAGGCAATAATATTGGTGGCAAGTCGAGTCGAAGTGGCGAATTATTGGCGCAAAAATTATTGGCTGAAGGCATCAAAAATCAACAAGTATTACAGGCTATTGCCCGTTCGCCTCGGCATATTTTTGTACCTGAAATTCTAGCGCATAAAGCCTATGACAATACGGCCTTACCGATTGGCCAAGGGCAAACCATATCACAACCCTATATTGTGGCAAAAATGTCAGAGCTGCTTCTTGCTGATGGCGTGCCAGACAGCATTCTAGAAATAGGCACGGGCTCTGGCTATCAAACCTCAATATTGGCGCAGTTATCAGCCAAAGTGTTTACTGTTGAACGTATTAAGTCGTTGCAATGGCAAGCAAAAAGAAGATTACGCACGATGGATTTACATAATGTGGCAATGAAACATGGTGACGGTTGGCAAGGTTGGCACAGCAAAGCTCCGTTTCAAGCCATTATAGTTACGGCTGCACCCAAAGAGGTGCCAGTGGCATTATTAGCACAGCTCGCTGATGGCGGTCGCTTGATCATTCCTGTTGGTGAACAAAACCAAGTTTTAAAATTAATTACTCGTCATGGTGATGAATACAAAGAGCAGCAAATTGAAGCTGTTCGTTTTGTTCCTCTTGTACCTGGCGCTTTAGGATAATTTGTGAAAATATTTTCTGCATTATACGAATGGACACTTAAGTGGGCTGAGCATAAGTTTGCCCCTAGAATTTTAGCAATACTGACTTTTGCTGAGTCGGTTTTTTTCCCCATTCCACCTGACGTTTTATTAGCTCCTATGGTACTGGCACAGCGCGATAAAGCCTGGCGTTTTGCCACAATAACTACCGTTGCTTCAGTGCTCGGCGGAATGGTAGGTTACGGCTTAGGTTATTTGATGTTTGAACCTTGGATCCAACCCTTAATTACTGAGTTTGGTTATCAGGCGCGCTTTGATAAAGCCATGTTATGGTTTAGTGAATGGGGTGTATGGGTGGTATTTATTGCTGGCTTTTCTCCTATCCCTTATAAGTTATTTACCGTGAGTGCTGGCTTTTTAAATATGGCATTTTTACCCTTCTTATTAGCGTCATCGATTGGTCGCGGCATGCGATTTTTCCTGGTCGCAGGTGTTATTCGTTGGGGCGGGGCACCGATGGAACAAAAAATTAGACAATGGGTTGATGTCTTAGGTTGGCTAGTTGTTAGCGCTATTATTATTACCTATATTGCTACACGATAAGGACGTTATTTTTGCTATGACGAGATGGATGCAAGGTAACTCATTTAGCGCTAATAACCTACTAACGCTAATAATGATATTAGCGTTAGTAGGCTGTTCTAACCGCAGTAAACCTGCACCAGTTGTTGACGTACAAGGCTCTCTTCCTCTTAGTCAAAGACTTAAGAGCAGCGTTAGTGGCACTGAATATATAGTGAAAAAAGGTGAAACCTTATACTCAATAGCATGGCGTGCAGATATTGATATTCGTACCTTAGCAAGTATCAATAATATTAAAGCGCCATACCAGATCTATCCACAACAAAAATTAATGTTAACAAAAGGTAACAATAATGTTAACTTAAGAGGCCAGGAACGAAAGGGCGTTAATACATCAAAACAAAAAGTTATAAAAAAACCTATTGCACAGAAGAAAAAGCAGGAGTATGGTAAAAATGTAGCTGATCAAAAAGTCAGCAAAAAAGTTCAGGCACACACGGGGTTTTCACAAAAAATTAGAAAGTGGTGGTGGCCTGCGAAAGGAAAAGTTATTCATAATTTTTCCTCCGCAAAACAAGGAAATAAAGGAATCGACATTGCGGGACGACGCGGTGATTCGGTGAAAGCAACTGCAGATGGAAAGGTGGTTTATGCCGGTGATGCACTACAGGGATACGGCAAGTTAGTCATCGTTAAACATAACGAAGATTATCTCAGCGCTTATGCCCATAACGATCACATCCTAGTCAAAGAACAGCAAGTTGTAAAAGCCGGTCAAGTGATTGCCAAAATGGGTGATACTGACGCTGAAAGAGTCATGCTTCATTTTGAAGTTCGCTTTCGTGGGAAATCAGTTAATCCTATGAAGTATTTGCCGAAATAATAATAAAAATTTACCAATAATACCCCGAGGTTAATGTGAATAATTAGTCAGTAAATTTAGCTAATGCTAAACAGGAAGATATAACATGGGCATAAAAAAACAAATAGAATGTTCTGATCTTGCAGTGAAAGAAAAGCCAAAAAGTACTGAGGTAGAAGTACCTGAAGAGAGCCCGTCTAATTTAGATGCAACACAAATATATTTAAGTGAAATAGGATTTTCACCATTATTAACCGCCGAAGAAGAAGTTTACTTTTCTCGCCTTGCCCTAAAAGGTGATGAACGCTCTCGCAAACGCATGATAGAAAGTAATCTTCGTTTAGTGGTAAAAATTGCTCGCCGTTATAACAATCGTGGCTTACCTTTATTAGATTTAATTGAAGAAGGTAACCTAGGCCTAATACGTGCTGTTGAAAAATTTGATCCGGAACGTGGTTTTAGATTTTCAACCTACGCGACTTGGTGGATTCGACAAACCATTGAACGCGCCATTATGAACCAAACTCGTACTATTCGATTACCTATTCATGTGGTTAAAGAACTTAATATTTATTTACGCACAGCCCGTGAGTTAGTGCAAAAGCTTGACCATGAGCCAACGGCTGAAGACATTGCTTTTGAGCTTAAGGTACCTGTGGAAAGTGTTAGTAAAATGCTGCGCTTGAACGAGCGTATTGCTTCAGTTGACTCGCCATTTGGCGGTGAAGGTGAAAAAGTTTTATTAGATGTTATTCCAGATGAAAAAGCTGGAGGTCCAGAAATAAAATTACAAACTAATGATATTAAACATAGCATTGTAGATTGGCTGAATGAACTTAACTCTAAACAACGAGAAGTACTAGCAAGAAGGTTTGGCTTGCTAGGCTATGAAGCCGCTACATTAGAAGATGTAGGTGTCGAAATAGGCTTAACACGCGAACGTGTGCGTCAAATTCAAGTTGAAGCATTAAAACGTCTGCGTGATATTTTAAGTCAACAAGACTTGTCAATTGAAGCGCTATTTCAAGAATAGTGCGATGGGCTCAAGTTTAGTGAATAAATAAAAACCAGCGATTGCTGGTTTTTTTAGGCTTACATTTTATGGATAATGTACCTGCCTATAAATTTGTATCAGGAGCTCATTTTAAGACCAAACTACCATCTGTAGTGGTGATTTTTTGTAGGTCGAACTTTAGTCTGTTAACCGTTTAACGAGCAATTAACTTTATAAGCGAGCAAATATTGGCAGCAAATATTTTTTGTAGGTTTGAGTGACCGTTCTGCTAGGTCGGTATTGATGTTGTCAGCGAGCACAGATTATAAAGTCGACCTGCACTTTAATCTGTGTTCGCTGCATAGGGATGCTAATGTAAATAGCCTTCTTTTTTAAATTAATTTTTTTAATTTATATAATAGATCTAAGGCCATTTTAGGGCTCAAGTCGTTGACCTCTATTGCACTTAGTTGTTCAACAATAGGATGTTGGCTATCCATAAAAGACAGTTGTTCAAAAGCTTGGGGAACAGCACTCATCACCGAAGGTGCTTGCATATTCTCCAGTTCAGCTAAGCGTTGTTTTGCCCGCACAATTACACTTTTTGGCACGCCAGCGAGTTGCGCCACCTGTAAACCAAAACTCTTACTTGCAGCACCTTCTTGCACTGTGTGCATAAAGACAATGCTGTCGCCATGTTCAACAGCGTCTAGATGAACATTCGCTAAAGTATCAATTTGTTCAGCTAGTAAGGTTAACTCAAAATAATGGCTAGCAAAAAGCGTAAAAGCTTTCGTTTTTATCGCTAGCATTTCAGCACAGGCCCAAGCCAGTGATAAGCCGTCATAAGTACTAGTGCCTCGACCAATTTCGTCTAACAATACTAAACTTTTATTGGTGGCATTATGCAAAATGTTAGCGGTTTCTGTCATTTCCACCATAAAAGTTGAACGACCACTGGCTAAGTCATCAGAAGCGCCAATACGGGTGAAAATTCTATCTACCATACCTATTTGAGCGGCACTTGCTGGTACATAACAGCCTATATGTGCCAGTAGTACAATTAACGCTGTTTGGCGCATATATGTAGATTTACCGCCCATGTTAGGGCCGGTAATAATCAACATTTCTCGGCTGCTGTTTAGCACTACTGGGTTAGCAATAAAGGGCTCAGCGGTCATTTGTTCTACAACAGCATGCCGTCCAGCTTCAATATTAATACCACTGGCTTCTTGCAGTATAGGCTTAACATAATTTAAGCTTTCGGCCCGTTCGGCAAAAGTATTTAACACATCAATTTCAGATAGCGATTGCGCAAGTAGCTGCAATTTTTCTAACTCAGGTAATATTTGCTCAAATAACGCTTCATATAAGCGTTTTTCAAGGGCAAGAAATTTACTTTGCGCGGATAGCACTTTCTCTTCATGTTGTTTTAATTCGTTAGTAATAAAGCGTTCGTTATTTTTTAAGGTTTGTCGGCGAATATAATCATCAGGTACATCAATGGCTGCGGTGCGACTCATTTCTATATAGAAACCATGGACCCTATTATAGCCAACTTTGAGTGATTGAATGCCGGTACGTTCTTTTTCGCGCGCTTCAAGTTGCGCTAAAAACTCGGTTGCACCATCGCTTAAATCTCGCAGTACATCTAATTCGTCGTTATAACCTGGGGCGATAACGCCACCGTCTCGAATTAATACCGGTGGGTTCTCCACAAGAGCTCTTTCTAATAGTGCTTGTGTTGCCGGTATAGGCTGACACTGTTCAACCAATGCCGCTAAATGTGGTTGACTACAGCTAATCATAAGTGTTTGCAAATCAGGTAAATGCATTAAGGCATTGCGTAAACGTGCAAAGTCGCGCGGGCGAGCTGATCGCAAAGCAATACGGGAAACAATACGTTCAATGTCACCAAATGGCTTTAAGTTAGCGTTGAGTTCAAACGGTAAGTCTTGCTGTAATATTTCTTCAATCGCATTTTGACGATTATTTAGCGTATTTAGCTCGCGCAGTGGAAAGTGTAGCCAACGCTTTAGTAATCTAGAACCCATGGGGGTCGCGGCTTTATCAAGAATTGCGGCTAGGGTATTTTCATTACCACCTTGCAGGTTTTGGGTTAATTCCAAATTACGGCGAGTGGCGGCGTCAAGAATAACGGCAGTCGATGAGCTTTCACCAATGATAGCTCTAATATGCGGTAGTGCACTCCGCTGACTATCTTTAACATATTGAAATAAACAACCGGCAGCAGCTATACCTAGTGGTTTATCTTCAACACCGAAGCCCGACAATGACTGAGTACCAAATTGTTTATTGAGTAAGGTTTTACTGGTGTCTAAATCAAACTCCCAATCAGGGCGTCGACGTAAACCTTTGCGTCCAGCAATAATACTCGTGGCGACTAATGATTCGGGATATAACAATTCTGCTGGTGATAAACGTTGTAGCTCGGCTTGAACTTGCTCTTCAGTTTTAGGCTCAACCAGCACAAAACGGCCACTGGTCATATCTAAATAAGCGAGGCCAAAACCTTGTAGTGTTTGATAAACAGCAACAATCAAATTGTCTTGTCGGTCGCTAAGCAGCGCTTCATCACTCACTGTGCCAGGTGTAACCACACGTACCACCTTTCGCTCTACCGGGCCTTTGCTAGTCGCCGGATCGCCAATTTGTTCACAAATAGCGACTGACTCACCTAATTTGACTAACTTAGCTAAATAGCCTTCCACCGCATGATAAGGCACACCAGCCATTGGTATAGCATTACCACCAGTTTTTCCACGTGCAGTTAATGATATATCAAGCAAATCAGATGCCTTTTTAGCATCATCAAAAAACAGTTCATAAAAATCCCCCATACGATAAAAAATTAAAATATTAGGAAATTCCGCTTTAATAGTCAGGTACTGACGCATCATAGGGGTGTGAGAGGAAAGGTCTGTTTCTTTTAAGGTCGCATTCATACTAGTTCATAATCTCTTTATCTTCTTTAAGCCTCTTTAGATAATGGGCTTCGCTATTTTATTATGTGCTTTTGTTGTTTTTGCTTAGCTCAAACTAAATCTGTGAATTAAGTGGATCTAGTATGATTTTTTGTATGGTATTATTTTAAATGACTTTAGTGAGGTTCCTATACCGCCTCAAAGCCTAACCAAATGCTATTTGAGGTAACCATGGCTAAAACTAATTCTACAGCAATTAATGCACTTGCGGCAAAGCGTTTTAAATACAATGCTGAAACAGGAAAGAAACCTTCATTGCTTGCTGATACTCCTCCACATTCAGGTCTTTGGTTACTTGTCATGGTTTAATGAAACTGTAAGGATTTATAGCTTAAAATAAGTAAAATCTTAAAGGTATTCAAATGACCAGAAAAACAAAAATTAGTGACAGTCCTAATCAAAAGCTAGAAGATGCTAAATTAATGGTAGAGGAAAACTATTTCAACAAAAAACACAAGATATCACAGGCATTCATGCCACATCGATTGCTCGCTGTAAAAGGCAATACTTAGCTGAATTATCCGGTCATACTCCTCAAAATTCTAATGCGATCACCCTTGACCAACAACGATTCCAATTATTAGAGAAGTAATTAAAACAATCACAAAGAGATAATAAAATATTAAAAAAAGCGGCGGCTTTCTTCATACGCGACAATTCAAATTTGAATTGATCAGAGAGATAAAGAAAGCAGATCCTCAATATAAAATGAATGAATTGTGTCAAGCCTTTGATGTCAGCATAAGCTGTTATTATTACCATCTCATAACGGCTAATGTAGCGAAAAAAAACCTCATGATCTTAATTAGTCATATCTCAATTGATTCTGGTAATACCCATGAAAAACGTCTTGTTCATGCAGAATTAATTAAACTTGGTCATGTGATAGTCGTACATAAAACGCGTACGTCGATGAAGAAACTGAATATAAAGGCCATAAGACCTAAGAAGCGGCATAACTATCTAAGTTTAGGTGATGAGCACAAATATGCAGCTCATTTACTTAAATGTCACTTTACCCCTGACCCAATCAATACGCATGAGTGGGTGATAGGAAAGGTCTTTTGTTACTATTGTCATTGAACTGCCGTAACTAAAATTGATGAAGGTATTAAAGGCATAGATTTTGCCATAATGCAGGCGATCAAATCTTTCTATTTTTGAGAAAAGTCATCAGTTAAGTTAATCACATAAAACCACTTTGTAACGACTAATAACTGTATTAGTAACTTTTTAAATAAAAAATAAATAAAGTTACTTTTATGGATAAACTTCTTTTTTATCAATGATTAATATCTATAAGTTATTTTATTTTCGTATGTAAAAAAAATAATTTAATAAAAACCTTGATACTGTACGACCATACAGTATACTTGTTTCATTAAAACGAATTAAGCACCTAAACCCCTCGTGGAGTAGTAAATGGACGATAACAAAGAAAAAGCATTATCAGCTGCCTTAAGCCAAATCGAACGTCAATTTGGTAAAGGTTCCATCATGAAGTTAGGTGACAATAACACCATGGACGTTGAAACAATTTCTACCGGTTCATTAGGATTAGATATTGCTTTAGGTGCTGGTGGCTTACCTCTAGGTCGTGTTGTTGAGATTTATGGTCCAGAGTCAAGTGGTAAAACAACGCTGACACTTGAAGTTATTGCTGAAGCACAACGTAATGGTAAAATTTGTGCATTTGTTGATGCTGAGCATGCACTTGACCCTGTCTATGCGGCAAAATTGGGCGTAGATATTAACGAACTATTGGTTTCTCAACCGGATACGGGTGAGCAAGCGCTTGAAATTTGTGACATGTTAACTCGTTCAGGTGCTATTGATATTATTGTAGTCGACTCGGTGGCTGCGTTAACACCAAAAGCTGAGATTGAAGGCGATATGGGTGATTCACACATGGGCTTGCAAGCTCGTATGTTATCGCAAGCCATGCGTAAATTAACGGGTAATTTGAAAAAATCAAATACCATGATTATTTTTATCAACCAAATTCGTATGAAAATTGGTGTAATGTTTGGCTCTCCAGAAACCACAACAGGTGGTAATGCCTTAAAATTTTATGCTTCTGTGCGTTTAGATATACGCCGTATTGGCGCCGTTAAAAATGGTGACGAAATTATTGGTAACGAAACACGTGTTAAAGTGGTTAAAAATAAAATAGCGCCACCTTTTAAGCAAGCTGAGTTTCAAATTCTATATGGTGAAGGTATTAATAGTTTAGGTGAGTTAGTTGACCTTGGCGTTAAAAATGAAATGGTTGAAAAAGCCGGCGCTTGGTATAGTTATAAAGGCGATAAAATTGGTCAAGGTAAAGCAAATGCAGCTAAATACTTGAAAGATAATCCTAAAATAGCAAAAGAAATTGATACACGTTTACGTGAAGCGCTACTATCAAAAAATAAACTACCAGAAGCAGCTGAAACAGATAAACCCGCTAAAGCAGCTAAAGCAACTAAAGCCACTGAAGCATTAGTTAAATAATTATTAGTGAGTTTTACTTTTAATGAAAAAGCCACTGTAAAGTGGCTTTTTTTTAATATAAAAAGCGCTATATGATCAGAAAACTACCGATTTTCAGCAGCTTGTTAACTGTTCCAGTATTACTCTAATGGCATGTTTTCAACTAAACATATAGCTGCACGGCGTATGTATTTACGTGTCAGTCGATGTTAAAAGCTACGATTTTGAACGATACACTGAGTAAACAGATACTAATTCGACGTTTTTTAAGTTTGCCTAACTTGTTATAATAAATTAAAGACTCGTGACCAGTTCCCAATAACTTTAAGGTTTACCATTGCTTAATAATCACTCTCATTACTCCCTGCTTGAACATTACTTAAATCATTGCGAAAAACTTGACTGGGTAATTGCCACTATAGTAAATAAAGCAGGCTCAAGTTATCGCTCACCTGGTGCTATTATGTTGGTTAATAGCGTGGGACAATCGCTTGGGTTAGTCAGTGGAGGCTGCTTAGAAGCCAATATTGTTTTACATGCAAAAAAAGTATTTGATAGCAAGCAAGCTCATTACGTTGTATACGACATGCTAGAAGAAGATGGCTATGCAGCAGAGCTAGGCGTAGGCTGCAAAGGTAAAATAGGCGTATTATTACAATATGTCACCGCTGCACATCAAGTATTATTTGCCAAGCTTTTTAAGCGTATGCAAGAGGGTCAGGCAAGCTATTTACAGCAAACATTTTTAACTGATGAATCAACACCGCAGGCGTTAAATAATATCAGTTTATTTGATAATGTTGGCCAGTTATTAACAACAACAGCTCAGGGGCAAGAAAACGTTAAGCATGATGCCCTAGTGCAAATGATAAAACAGGAAACAGCGCACAGCAATATTACTATTGGCCAAGATCAACGGTCGATAACCAAAATATCTGCACCGACTAATTTATGGGTTTTTGGTGGGGGCTCAGATGCTATTCCTTTAGTGTCAATGGCGGCGCAGATGGGCTGGCGGGTAACCGTTGTTGATCATCGCTCTAGCTATGCCCGCAGCAGCAGCTTTAAGCAGGCCTCAGAGATTTTTAGAATTCATCCAAACGACTTTTCTCAAATGGCGCAATTTCGTCAACTTGATGCCGCCGTGTTGATGACACACAATTTGAATTTGGACGCTGCTTGGTTAAGTTTGCTGCATGAAAATAATGTTGCAAAATATATTGGTTTATTAGGCCCGACTGAACGAAGAGGTAATGTTGAAACACTAGCTAATATTGAAGATAGATCTTGGTTAATGCGTCATGTTAATGGCCCTGTTGGCCTTGATATTGGTGGTGAGCTGCCCGAGTCGATTGCCTTGTCTATTTTGGCGCAATGTCATAGTGTTTTGCATCATCGCAGCGGTTTAGCCTTGTCAGGTAAATTTATTAACACTTAAGCTGATCTATATATAAGCTCATTTTATATTGGCTTTATATTAAGGCTTAATGGTTAATTCATTCAGACTAGACTAAGTTACTGGTAAGCAATTGCCCTGTCGTATGTCATGAGGAAAATATGTATTTATCTCAACTATCGGATGAAAACTTAACTTAACTGATGTCGTGGTTTTCGACCGAAGCAGCACTAAGTATTTGGTCAGGAGCTAATTTTAGTTTCCCATTTGACTTTAATTCTTTTAAGAGTGATTTGAAATTAGAGTCTTTGCCGTCATTTGCCTTACTTTCTGCGCAAGCAGAGTTGTTAGGGTTTGGGCAGTATTATTTAAGACTAGGTAAGTGCCATCTTTGCCGGTTGGTGATTAACCCTATCTTTCGTGGTCAAGGTATTGCCGCACATTTAATTCAGCAATTAAGTGTTAGAGGAAAAGCTGATTTAAACGCCAATTCATCTTCATTATTTGTTGTGCAAAATAATGGCAGTGCAATTAAAACCTATGAAAAAAGTGGATTTACTGTTGCTTGCTACCCTGAAAAAATAACCGTGAAAGATTGCTTATATATGGTTAATGATTAGCTGTATTTGAAATATAAATAGCGCTAGGTACAACATAGTCAGTTTGATTGTTGAGTACTCAATATATCGGCGTTTTGTACATCAACTTAACCAAGGTTAGTTATTGGCCATCGTTCTATTCTGTTATATGCTCTACAATTCAATCCAAGCTAGTGCTAATGAATGTTTTTGTAATGCCGCTACATGCTAGCCTTGCTAAAAATGTTCAAATAGCGATAATAGCGGCGCCTTTATTTCATTACCTTTAGCGATATTACTGACTATGCGTCTCGACAAATTTATTTGCAAAAGCACTGAGCTTACCCGCACTGAAGCTAAAAAATTGCTCAAAATGAGCAAAGTAACGGTCAATGAAGTGGTAATTAAAGACTCCGCCACACAGGTGCATGAAGATGATTATATTTGCATTGAAGACGAAGCACTCACTGCGCGTAGTTTTCGTTATATCCTTTTGCATAAACCTCTTGCTACCATTTGCTCTAATGTTGATGAAATTTATCCCTCGTTATTACATTTAATTGCTGTTGATAAAGCATTTGATATGCACATTGCCGGCCGCCTAGATGCTGATACTACAGGGCTAGTGCTAATTACTGACAATGGTCACTGGTCGCATAATATTATTTCACCTAAGAAACAATGCGAAAAAATTTATCGTGTGTGGCTACGTGACCCTTTGAAGGCTACTACGGCAGAGAAGTTTACTCATGGCGTGCAATTGCAAGGTGAAGATGGTTTAACTCGTCCTGCGAAGCTAGAGCAAGTTACTGAGAAAGAAGTCTTATTGACCATAACCGAAGGTAAATATCATCAAGTTAAACGCATGTTTGCAGCGGTTGGTAATCAGGTGCTTGGTTTGCATCGCGAGCAAATAGGCCCAGTAAAATTGGCTGATTTACCCTTAGGTGAGTGGCGCTATTTAAACACCGAGGAAGTCAGTGCTTTTCTATAAACACTTAGTTTTAGTTAGTGCAGATAATCGCTATTCGTTATTTGCACAAACTTTTCCTTACCCTGTTGGTTAAGAAAAAAGACAATAATAGCTTCTGTTTTAATCATAATAGTTAGTGACTAGCTAATCAGCGCCTTACTCTTATAGCCTTTTCCTCATCTACTTTGATAAAAATCTAATAGCAAAGTGTTATCAATAACTTTTGAGTAGCGGTGACTTCTTTAGCCTTGCTATGCTTGACTCCTATTAAAATTAAAATTAAAATTAAAACTAAAACTAAAACTAAAGCTGAAAAAATTCAGTAATGGTCTATTGCTGCTTAAAAAAAGATTAAACTTTTAGCACTAACTGCCGATTAATTAATCAGGACTGTAACTACTATTAATAAGGGAGTTAAAAAGAGTTATGGATGTTTTTGTAAGTTTATTGCCGGCCAGTTTGACCACAAAAGCAGAGCGTTTGGAAAAAGACAGCCGTGAAAAACAACAGCAGCAGAGAAAAAAAATGCCTGATGCTCTGACTGAGCAGCTGAAAATTAAAATAGCTTCACAAGCGCTATCTAAAGATGAGCGCCGTTCTGGCGGCGATCGGCGTCAACAACGAATTAAACGAAGGCGTTGGTTGGAATCACGTGACCGAAATGATCTCAGAGCTACAGCATTGAACGTTATGGTTTGAGGTTTGGCTTTAACCTAAATCCGAACCGTAAACCAAGCACTAAGTATCCAGCAGTGATTTTTTATCTGCTTAAAGGTCAGGCTGCAGTGCTTCTACTTAGCTTAATATCGTCTATTTTGCTGATACTTTTATATACCACTGACAATAACTAAGCACTGCAAGATACAGCTCGACCGATTTCATTCTTGTATAGGGTACAGGAGCGTATTAATCGTCTATAAAAATCGAGCTTACATTATTTCTTTGCGTTTAACTGGTTAAATTTCGCTAGCTGTTCATCTGTTGCCGGCAGTTGATGTTTTTCTTTCCACTCATTATAAGGCATGCCATAAACCTGTTCGCGTGCCGTATCAATATCGACATTAACACCCAATTTTTCAGCTTCAGCTACTGTCCATTTAGAAAAACAGTTACGACAAAAGCCGGCAAGGTTCATTAACTCGATATTTTGTACGTCTTTACGATTATCTAAATGTGCGAGTAAACGACGAAATACCGCCGCTTGAATTTCAATTTCTTTATCCATAGTATCCTCGAAAATGTTGTTGGTAAAAATATAATGCAGTCATTAATCAGTCTAAAGGCTTTCTTTAGACTCAGACTCAGACTCAGACTCTGGCTTTGTATAAGGTCTAATTTGCACTATCATGCCCATGTAGGGGTGGTCAAAATAATGCACTTCGCCACTTATAACGCGTCGGTTTTGTTGAAACCGAATAGCTTTGGCCTGTATTGGTGTCGACGCATTTGCTGCACTATTTAGATTTACATTAGCATTAGTTGGTAGCTTTGGAGCTAATCTTGCTGTAGCCAGTTCTGCTAAGCTTTTATCTAAAATATTAAAATCAGCAGTAATAAATAAATAATGTTTTAAATGAATATTGAAAAAACCCTCAATAAACCACTGTTGAATAGGCGCTATTGGTGGCGTATTTACTGTTGCTGCTAAGGACATTTCATCCGTAAGTTTTAGCGATAAGTCTTGTTGGTTAAGTGCTGCTAATAGTTCGTCGGTATTTTCGTTTACCTGTGCTATTTGCGTGATAATTTGTTCGAGACGTGCTTGTTTAGCTTGTTGTAGCTGTTCAGTTTGGTTTTTTACCGGTAAAGACTCCATCAGATTTTTCTTACTAGTATCTTTAAGCAAGTGAGTCGTTTGCTGATTTTTTTGGTCGTTGAATTTAGTTAATTGTTTTTGGTAAGGGATAGCAAAATTATCACCGGCATACACTTTCACGGGCACAGATTTTTTTTCAGGCCGAGCAACTTGTCGCCAGCCCATATGCAACATAGGGCGAAAGTTTTTGCTATACCTTAAGTCTTGAATAATATCATTAAGCTGTAATGAATTTTTGCTAAGCAAATGTGTTTTATTGTTGTCGATATCTTCTTGGCCATCAATCAATAATGGCACTTTATCAACAGCAAAACCATGATAGTCAAAGTCAGGATTTTCGACTTGATAGTCGGCAAAGTATGCTGGGTCAATTCGGCATAATAATATTGGCTCAGTCTTGGAAGGATATTTAAATTTAAGTTTTTGAAATTCTTTTTCTGCCGCGAGTACTAAACGTTGAGTTTTTTCCCGCTCGTTATCAGACAAGGTGTTTGATAAGGCTATTGCATTGATGTCAGCGTTGCCGGTGTTGCTATTATTGATAGTCGCGTCACTTATAGCGGGATTATTCACTGGATCGGCACTAGCCATTTCACTGTTTAGCTCAGTATTATTTAGCCATGCATTGTTTAGTCCGGTATTGTCGGTAAAAACATGTCGATTAGCTGTGTCATTATCGGCTGAAAGCTGTGTCACACTGTTGCTAGAGTCAAGCCGATTGGTGCTATCTATATCTATATCTGTAGATTGGTTCAACACCGAAAGCTCTGGCGCTAATTGTGATATTTGCGCTAATGATTTTTCATTAAAAAGCGCAGGGAGTTTGGCATTTTTTTTCGCTAAATCCCCGACATAGTGTGGTGAATCACATTGGGGTAATAGTTGCTTTAACGTGCGAATGTCAGGCTTTAAATAGCGGCTGAGTAAATCTTCCACACGTCGATGTTTTGGTAATTCACTGTTGTTTTGAAAGTTTTCTTTTAACTGGCTTTTATCACTCAATTGGCTAAACAGAATAATTTCGACATCAAACCATCGGTCATTATTTTCTTGTGTCGTCGCATTTAACGTTAGTGGAAATGTTAAGACGGTAAAACATAAAAATAGTTGAGTTAATTTCATTCAGTATCCAATTAATGTTTATTTTACCCAGTGATAATAGCAAAGGTTGATCAATACTTATATTGTCAATCAGTTATCAATCAGTTATCTATTAAATATAAAAGATAACTAGGCTGGCTTTAAGTCTTGATCATTGTGGTGTTTAAGCACGCACGTGATTTGCCAATTCGTTCAGCATGGTAGCGATTAAAATAAAGCGAGATTTTGCATCTTCGGTCACTTGCTTAAATTTCAATTTATTAGCACCTTCCATTTTATATATTTTTGGTTGTTGCTGAATTAAGCCGATGATAAACAGAGGGTCTACCTTAGTTTCGGTGTTAAACTCAAATGAACCGCCAGCAGGACCTGCATCAATGCGGGTAATACCCATTTTTTGTGCTTTAAGTTTCAGCTTGGCGATATGCACCAAATTTTTTGCTGCTTGTGGTAATAAGCCAAAACGGTCTATCAGCTCAACTTGCACGTCGTCGAGCGCTTGTTTATTTTTACAACTGGCAATACGTTTATACAAACTTAAGCGTAAACTTACATCGAAAATATAGTCATCGGGTAATAGTGCCGCTACGCGTAAATCTACTTCAGTTTGAGTTTTTGTCACTTGGTCGAGCGATAATTCTTTACCTTCTTTAAGGGCGGTAACGGCGGCATCAAGCATTTCCATGTATAAGGTATAACCTACTTGGCTCATTGAACCACTTTGATCTTCGCCTAATAGCTCACCGGCGCCACGAATTTCTAAATCGTGAGTCGCCAAAGTAAAGCCAGCACCTAAGTCTTCTAATGAGGCGATGGCTTCAAGACGTTTTTTTGCATCTTTAGTCATACGTTTTTCATGCGGGGTTAATAAATAGGCATAAGCTTGATGATGTGAGCGCCCGACACGGCCACGTAATTGGTGTAGTTGTGCTAAACCTAGGTGGTCAGCTCGATCCATAATAATGGTATTAGCCGTGGGCACATCGATGCCAGTTTCAATAATGGTGGTACAGACCAGCACATTATAACGTTGGTGATAAAAGTCGTTCATCACACGTTCAAGTTCGCGCTCACGCATTTGTCCATGAGCGGTAATAATTTTCGCTTCGGGTAATAATACTTGAATGTCTGCAGCGGTTTTATCTATGGTGTCGACATTGTTATGTAAGAAGTAGACTTGACCACCACGTAATACTTCCCGCAGGATTGACTCGCGAATTAAGGCGTCATCACGCTCTCTTACAAAGGTTTTTACCGCTAATCGTTTTGCAGGTGGTGTGGCTATTATTGATAAGTCGCGCATCCCGCCCATGGCCATATTTAAGGTTCGTGGGATTGGGGTTGCGGTCAGTGTTAAAATGTCTACGTTTGCCCGCAGCTGTTTTATTTTTTCTTTTTGTTTAACGCCAAATCGATGCTCTTCATCAACTACTAAAAGCCCTAGATCTTTATATTTTATGCTGTTTTGTAAAAGCTTATGGGTACCAATTAAAATATCTATCTGGCCAGACTCAACCTCTTTGACAATAGCGTTTTGTTCTTTAGCGGTTTTAAAGCGTGATAAAACTTCAATGTTAATAGGCCAATTGGCGAAACGGTCACGAAAACTTTCATGGTGTTGTTGAGCAAGCAGGGTAGTTGGCACTAATATCGCTACTTGTTTTCCGTCGTTCACCGCAATAAATGCCGCGCGCATGGCAACCTCGGTTTTACCAAAACCGACATCACCACAGACTAATCTGTCCATCGCTTTTGGCGATAACATGTCGCTAATTACCGCATTAATGGCTTGTGCTTGATCAAAGGTTTCTTCAAAACTAAAACTGTCTGCAAAAGCGCGATAATCATCTTTATTTCGTTTAAAGCTATAACCATGGTTGCTGGCGCGTTTGGCATAAATATCTAACAGTTCAGCGGCTACGTCACGTACTTTTTCTGCCGCTTTTTGCTTGGCTTTACTCCAAGTATCGTTACCCAGTTTATGTAACGGTGCGTGGTCAGCATCGGCGCCTGAGTAGCGACTAATTAAATGTAGTGAGGCAACGGGCACATATAATTTGGCTTCCTTTGCATAACTGAGCATTAAAAACTCTGTGGTAATACCACTATTTTCAATGGTTTGTAAACCCATGTAGCGACCAATGCCGTGATCAATATGTACCACAGGTTGGCCAATACTAAGCTCAGCTAAATTTTTAAATATCGCGTCGTTTTGAATTTCTTGTTGTTTATTACGACGGCGAGTTTGACGGACGCGATCGCCGAGCAATTCAGCTTCTGTTATTAAGGCAATGGCATTTTTTTTCGCACTGCCTTTGGCTTGAAAAATAAAGCCGGCACTTAAAGCGTTAACCGTAATACCTATGAGCGCGTCACTATTAACAAAATCTTCAATACTCTTAAAGATACTTGGCTTTGTTTGATTACGCTCTAGTAGCTCTAATACACTTTCACGTCGACCTTGGCTTTCTGCAACAAATAAGAGTTTGTTTGGTGTTTCTTTGCTGTTAACAAAGTTATTGAGTAATTCAAATGGCTGCTTTAATTTATGATCTATGGTCAGATCTGGCAAGGTGTGTACGTCAAACTGCACTTGTGATGCTTTTAATTCGTCTTCGATGACTTCGGGTTTTAAATTGATTCGATCAAAAGGTTTTAAGGCACTGTAGAGCTCTTCACTATTGAGAAATAAATGCTTGGGTGGCAATAGTGGCCGAGTGGGATCGTAGCGCCTGTCTTCATAGCGATAGTCAATATCAGTCCAGTAATGCGCTAAGGCTTTATCAATATCGCCACTGATAATCACTAAGGTATTATCAGTAAGGTAATCACATAAGGTATTGGTTTGCTGAAAAAACAAAGGCAAATAATACTCTATGCCCGCGGGCATAATGCCATTACTGACTTGGTGGTAAATTGATGCTTTGTCAATCGTGCTGGTAAATTGTTCGCGGTATTGGCTGCGAAATAAGTTGGTACCGTTAGTATCGGTTGGAAACTCATGTGCGGGCAATAAATTTATGCCATCTATTTTGTCGCTAGAGCGTTGGTTTTCTGGATCAAATAAGCGAATTTCGTCAATTTCATCATCAAAAAAGTCTAAACGGAACGGTGTTTTACTGCCCATAGGGAATATATCAAGAATGGCACCACGAGCAGAAAACTCACCGTGTTCCATCACTTGATCAACACAGCGATATCCGCTGGCTTCTAAGCTTTGTCTTAATTGATGTAAATCTTTTTTATCGCCTTTTTGGATGATTAAACTATTGGCTTCAATGTATTGTTTTGGTGCTAAACGTTGCATTAAAGTGGAAATGGGCACAATCACAATGCCTTTATCCATACGCGATAATTGATACAAGGTGGCTAAACGTTGGGAAATAATATCTTGGTGTGGCGAAAAGGTATCGTACGGCAAGGTTTCCCAATCAGGAAATAAACAAATAGGTAATTGAGCTTGTTGATTTAAGCTGGTTAGCTCTTGCTCTAAGCGCAATGCCGATGGCGTATCATGAGTCAGTAGTAGTATGGGCTGTTGCGTTGATAACGCGCCATGAAAAATAGCGACAGTGGCACTACTACCAGGTAGGTTTTGCCAAACTTTTTTATCGGCACTTTTACCCCGGCTTTTAGCTAATACCGGATTGAAGAGATTAACATTTTTGCTCATGACTGCTCGTAATTTAATTGCGTTGAAAAGAATGCATAGTGAAGCATTTTACTGCACCGTGACCTTGGTGCTTTTAAGCTTTAGTCTTTGCACCAGTAAATGCCGTTTACATCAAAAATACCTGTATCTTAACATGAGTTTTACCTGATCTTTAACCGCTAAATTTAAAGCCGTAATGCTTTTACATTATTCAATTAATAAATAGCGCATGCAGGTAAAGATCTGCTTATTTAAAGCGTGTATAATATCGTGTAATTGAATCACTAGAGTTTTGCTAGTCGCTCATAGGCTGTGTCAGCCTATTTAGCCTGAAAGTAAAACTAACCAGCGACACTCGTTGGATTTTTGGAGAAGTTTGTGACTAACAACGATGTTTTACGTCGCCTGAGATATACCTTTAATTTTAACGATCAAAAGGTTATTGCTATTTTTGCTGCCGGTGATTTAACCGTGACCCGAGATCAAATAAGTAACTGGCTAAAGCAAGAAGAAGACCCTGCTTATGTTAATTGCCCTGATACTACGTTTGCCGCATTTTTAAATGGCTTTATTAATGAGCGTCGCGGTAAAAAAGAAGGTGAACCAGCCAAGGTTGAAAAGCGTTTAAACAATAATATTATTCTCACTAAATTGAAAATTGCTTTTAATTTAAAAGCAGAAGATATTATCGCTATGTTGGAATCAGCAAACTTTCGTTTAAATAAGCCCGAGCTAAGCGCGTTTTCTCGCAAGCCAGATCATAAAAATTATCGTGAATGTAAAGATCAGGTATTACGCAACTTCTTACAGGGCGTTGACAAGAAATTTCATGTGCAACGTCGTGCGAAAGAACAAGTAAAAAGCCCAGTAGTTGAAGAGGTTAAAGATAAGTTAGAAGAGGTTTTAGCGGATAAAAATTATAATTCGGCTAATGCTAAGGCCAGTAAAATTTATGTTAACCCGAATAAAACTAAAGTTGAACGCAAACCCGGTGAACGTAAAGTGCTAAAACTTAAATCGAAAGATATTTGGGGTGAATAGTAGCACTTAACAAGCTGATATCTGTGTTATAAATTTAGTGGTTTTAAATGATTATTAGCTATGTCTTATGGCAAACGGTTAGCCAAATCCAGAAATTATTGTGATACTTTGTTGGTTCTACACTGCTGATATCGTCTTCGGGCTTTGCGGTATGATAACGCCAACTATTATTACTTTGATAGTAGTGGGATTTGCGGCTAAAGGTAATAATAACAACTGGTTTAGTTAGTCGCTATTATGTTTAATTTTTAAACCCTATAATTTGTTATATTTTAAGCCTGCACTTGCAGGCTTTTTAATGTTTAGTATTAGAAAAATCAATATAAGTGTTATCACTAGTGGTACAATTTACAACCTCTTTTTTAGCAAAAAAATCTTACGGTTAAACTAAAAATGCTAATGAATTTACAAGCTAAATTATTAGGTATTGCCTTATGTGTATTGGTTGGCATTCTTGCCACAATAGTTGCCACGCGTTATCAAGCGCCGACTATACTCTTTGCATTATTAATGGGTTTGAGTTTGCATTCATTTTACAGCAAGGTAAATATTCAAGCGGGTGTTAACTTTTGCTCACGAGAGCTATTACGTTTGTGTGTTGGCTTATTAGGTGTGCGTATTGCTTTTGCTGATATTGTCTCACTCGGTATTACTCCGCCCTTAATTGTAATGGTGAGCATGGCGTTGACCATGGTTTTTGGGGTGTTGTTTGCGCGATCTTTAGGCTTGTCGAAAATTTTTGGGGTATTGTCTGGTGGCGCGGTGGCGGTTTGTGGTGTCTCAGCGGCAGCCGCGATTTCAACAGTGCTACCAAACGATAAATCTCAAGAAAAGTATTTTGCTTTTACCGTGATAGGTATTACCACTTTTAGCACTTTATCAATGATACTTTATCCTGTTGTAGCCAGTTACTTAGGTTTCTCAGATGAATTGGCCGGGGTTTTTATTGGTGGCGCCATTCATGATGTTGCTCAAGTGGTTGGTGCTGGTTATACCATATCGCCTGAAGCAGGCGACGTAGCAACTTATATTAAGCTGCTCAGAGTAGCGTTGTTAATGCCAATAGTCATGATGGTGTTTTTTGCTTTTAAAGAAAAAAACAGCAAAATGTCGGGGGGTGTTAGTGTCTTTATTCCAGGCTTTTTGATTATGTTTTTTGTGCTGGCATTTTTAAAAAATGTGGGTGTCCTGCCAGTTTGGCTCATTGCTTTCATTCGGAGTTTGTCGAGTAATTTATTAGTGATTGCTATTGCGGCAATCGGTGTTAAAACTTCATTAAAACAAGTGTTTTCTCTTGGTTGGCGACCGGTGTTGTTAATGGGCTGTGAAACGATATTTTTAGCGAGCTTGATTATTGTGGGTATCATGTTCTTTTATTAGCAGTGTTTCTGTAGTAGGCGATTTACATAGCTAACCTTACTCAGCTTTACTTTATTCAATTTTATTTAGTTTGATTAAGCCGAAAAAAAAGTTGGGCTTAATCAAACTAAATAAAAAAATAGTGACCATTTATCATCAATATTAATAGTCACTATCGACCGAATTAGCGTCACTAATACGTTCTATTCTGGCTTCTTCTTCTTCAAATGCAGCTTTAATTTCTTCTAATACTGTATCAACGTCTGCACTGGCTGTGTCTTCTTTGAATAAGCCGGTCAGTGCTAATTCTGGTGTTAGCTCTCCACTTTCAAACAGTGCCCACATCTCCTGGCCATACTTGCTTTGTTTTAACATCGGGCTAAATTGACCATAATAGTTAGTCATATTGGTAACATCGCGCATTAACATAGCTTTGGCATTGTTATTGGCTGATGCATCTACCGCTTGTGGTAGATCAATAATGACCGGGCCATAATCATCAACTAAAACATTAAATTCTGACAAATCACCATGAATAATACCGGCACAGAGCATTAACTGGACATAATGCATAACCAGTGTGTGATCTTCTTGAGCTTGTTCCGCTGACATTACCACGTCATTTAAGCGCGGGGCTACATCACCAGCATCGTTGGTGACAAGTTCCATTAATAAAACACCGTCGAAACAGCCAAAAGGTTGCGGTACACGAACACCAGCTTCTGCTAGTTGGTAAAGCGCATCAACTTCAGCATTTTGCCAAGCAGACTCTTGTTGGTCGCGACCATACTTTGACCCTTTTTCCATCGCTCGGGCACGACGGCTATTTCTACTTTTTCTCCCCTCTTGATATTGCGCTGCTTTTTTAAAGCTACGCTTAATGGCTTCTTTGTAAACTTTAGCGCAGCGAACTTCGTCGCCACAACGAACCATATAAACAGTGGCTTCTTTTCCACTCATTAATTGGCTTATTACTTCATCTATTAAGCCATCATTAACAAGTGGCTGTATGCGTTTAGGTACTTTCATAGCGCCGTTATACCTTAGTTGGGCGTTGGATGCCAGAGCAAAAGTATAACTTTTTATTTATCAAAAAATTAAAACATTGTCTGGTTTAGGTAAATGTTGGGTAATATAATAAAATCTCTTTAACATAAACGCAAAGCCATATGATCCCATTTATTAGTCAATTACCTAAAAATGAAGAAATTACTTGGATAACAGCACTTAATCAGGCTTTGCCTGATGAAAATATTGTTGCTTTTTCTGAGGTCAAATCGGCAGAAAAAAAACACTGTCAACTAGCTATTGTTGCCAACCCTAATACTGAATTATTGGCTGAATTTGAAAATTTGACATGGTTACATAGTATTTGGGCCGGTGTTGAACATTTGATGATGTCATTGGCTCACTCGCAGATTGACGTGGTGCGTTTAATTGACCCAACACTTAGTAGAGCCATGTCTGAAGCGGTGTTAGCCTGGAGTTTATATCTTCATCGAGACATGCCACGATATGCTAAGCAGCAGAAAAATAAGCACTGGCAGCAACATCAACTTGTGCCAGCAAGTGAACGGCGTATTGGTATTCTTGGCTTAGGAGCATTAGGCCAAGTTAGCGCAAAGCAATTACAACAAAATGGTTTTAAGGTCATGGGCTGGAGCCGTACGGCTAAAAAAATAGCAAATATTAGCAGTTATAGTGGCAATAATGGCTTGGCTGAAATGGTAGCACAAAGTGATATTTTAGTTTGTTTACTACCATTAACGCCTGCAACACGCGGTATGGTGAATAAAGAATTGTTAGCGCAATTACCTCAAGGTAGTGCGGTAATTAATTTTGCCCGTGGTGGCGTCATTAATACCGATGAACTGTTAAATGCGCTAAACAGTCATCACCTTAGCCATGCTGTGCTTGATGTTTTTGAACATGAGCCATTAAACGCTGATAGCGAGCTTTGGCATCACCCTGATATCACTATTTTGCCTCATATATCTGCGCCAACAAACCTTAATAGTGCTTGTGATATTGTCGCTAAAAACATTACGAGTTTTCGTGAGACTGGCCAAATACCCAAAGCGGTCAGTAAAGTTAATGGTTATTAATCTAGATAGTAAAATAGACTTTGTTATAAGGTCTGATTTTTATTTACAGACATATTCAAGGTCTAAGCAAGTAGTTGCTAGAGAAAAGTGATTTAACAAACTCCACAGGTAAAGTGATTTAGTGTTTTTTATTATTTAAAATCGAAAGTTTTTGCTGATTTTTTTGTTGGATTAACACTGCTTTGACTGAGTTTTACTCAGCACTAAAGCCATCATCTTAGGTTTAATAAAATCACCTGCTCGTCACTTACAATCTACTTGATTAAACTGCCAGTATTACACGGGCAGTTTGTCTTACTTTGCATTTATTGCCTTAACCTTTGGTAATGATTAACCCCCCTGTAGGTAGTCGCATTTTAAATGAAATGCCTAATTCACCTTCAACCATATTAGTATCGATGATGGTGGTATCATTTTCTAAACTACCACTGACTTCAACACCAGCTTTTACAGTAGAAATAAAAGGAATACTGCCTTCTGCTTCGGCATATATTTTTCCACCTTTAGTAACTTTTTCACTATTACTCACCGCTTGAATTGCCGCTTGTTTGCTCGATGAAATGATGGTGTACTCTATCGATTTAGGGACAATATTAAAGACTAGTGCTTGGCCATCGTTAGTAATAGTAAAGCTAACACTGCCTTTGAATGGGTTATTTAAGTCAATATCTGCTGACGAATTAGCGGCTTGATAAGGATTAAATGCGGAGAAAAACTTCACATGCACCTGACCTTTAACGCCAGACTTTATTGGCATTTGTGTTGTTACACTGGTTAATCCAGCTTCGACAATTAAATCATTTATTAAGACCGGCTCTGCATCAGGTAGCAATAACTTGATGTCAGCTCTTAATAAACCATTCATTGGTAAAGCACTATCATCAGAAAGGTTAAAACCTAGCACCACTTTCTGTGCTTTGGCTGCACTAACCCTAGGTTTACTCCTATTCGATTTTGTTGTGATGGTACCTGACTTTTTATCAACCGCGACATCAACTTTATTGCTGTCAGAGGTTTTTGCAACATCTTCAATCTCTTTGGTTGTTATTGGGTCGTCTGCTTTTTTAGTGACACTTTTAGCTGCGTCGGTAAATGAGTCAAGCACCTTGGTAATTTGTTCATGAGCTTCATCATCGGTTAAATAACCCTCTTTGTTAAGTTTCTTGATTTGCTCAATCAATTTAGCACCATCTTTTTTCTGATTCGCCATCACAGATAAACCGGCAAAGTCTTTTGAAATACTGGCTAAATCAGTAACACTTTTTGAGGTGGTTTGCAGCGCCGCTAGTGCGTTTTGTTGTGTGCCTGTTAGGCCGGTAATATCTTTAAAGGCATCACCTTTTGACAATAGCTCAAAAGCACTACCCAAGCTGGTTGGGTCTGGCGCTGTGGGTACATTTTGCATGTTAATGATACTGGCAGGGAAATCTTTCGCTTGTAAGTTACCCAGGTCATTGCGTCGACTACCAGTATTAATAGGATTAATTGCTGTGGGTGTTGTGCCGCAAGGCTCATCATTAAAGCGCCAATGGCGTGATTCATCAATTTTTTCACAGCTATTACACTGACCCATTACCGACTCAGCATAGACTCCTTTTGTTGGCACACTGACTCTAAAAGGATCGGGTGCCGTGGTGGGTTGATAATAGGCCAGTAAGTCGTCAACGCCCCTAAATGTCGGGTCTAAACGTTCACCTGGTACAACTTTCAACACTAAATTATTACCCACAATACCCATGATTTTATTCTCAACCACACTCGCGACACTCTTACCGCCACTGTAGGGAGCAATAAAACCATCTAGCAAGCCAAATAAACGGCTTGCATCCATACTTGACCAAATCACTTTATGCGCCATCTCTATATGTTCATTGAGAAAGCTAATTAATGCTGAAGCAGCCGCTTTGTCTTCTTTTTTAGGATTACGTAATTCATTAGTATTGGCAGGAACATACATTAACGCTGCATCAGTTACACTCATAATGTCAAATAAGTTCTGTATCTGCATTGAATTAATAATGTCGTTATTAACCCTATGGTTGCGAAGAATATATTCACTTAAATGTTTTGTTTTATAATGTAAATAAAGTGAGCGAAGAATAATCTTAGATGATGAATTTACATTAGTATTGGCCCGTAACCGTAAGTGATTGATTTGTGCCCGTGTAATTGTGGGGATAGATTTACTGGCAATATTGACTTTTAAGGGGGCACCTTGGCGATAATTTGATAAAATCGTCATATCTAAATCGAGTTGCAGTTCACTGCCATCATCAGCAATAGCGTCAAACTGCAGTGTATCAATGAATTTTTTTATAATTTTTGGTGCGTATTCCTGCTCAAAAATGGTGTCTTTTTCAGCTTCAGTTAAGGGAACCTCTCGCTCTAAATTTAGTACCATGCGACCATTAAACCAAGGGAATAATATCAACAGATCATACTCTTCAGTTTTTGTCGCTTCTTCTATTATTCGGATAAAGGGGCGGGCTAATTCAAATGACAAAGTAAAGTAACCAGAGAAGTTTTGAATTACTTCATCAATGTAGCTCCCATCAGGTAAGTCAGCATTAATATAGTCATCTTCAATACGTTCTATAGCGGTAAAGCCTCTATGTAAGGCTTTACCGTAAACCGCTCTCTTTAAGGTATTTCTCCAGCGTAATATTTTTTGATTATCAAAAAGGCTCATGGGTAGAGGGACATAAAGACATTCTTGAACATCAACTAATTTTTGTTCAATGGCATAATGCTTTAAAACCTCAAAATATTCCATGGTGACTGCATGACAGTGATTGTTATTTTTAATCACTTCAGTTTGTACATTAACCGATTCATTTTGACCTATTGTTTGTACCACTGTACTGCGTTGGCTTCGTACGCTAGAAGCTGATTGTGAGGTGGAATCTTTTAATCGGTTTAAGGCACTACCAGAAACATTTCGTGCTGAATTTTGTGATGCGTTGGATTTTGAAGAAGCGCCAGAATGCGAGATACCGCCGGCGACACCAAACACTACGGGCGCAATAAAACCACCAATACCACCACCAATGCCTGCGCTGGTTGAGCTAGTACTATTACTCGAGTTTGCGACAAGTGACTCGTTTAGCGATGAATGCATAATCTCGGTAATATCTCGATCGCGAATAATATCTGCGGTTATTTCGTCACTCACAACTTGAGCTTCGGTGCGGGCGGAGGTTTCCTTTCGATCCCAATCCACTATGGCAATTTGTTTCTCCTGACATGGCGCTAGCGGCATGCTATATAAGCAATCGCCTAAAGAGAATCCCGCCGCTTTCCAAATTTGTTTTATATGTAAAATATGGCCATTGGCTATGGTGGTATTTTCATGAATAGTAATGTTTTCATCCCAATTAATACTACTTTCTACCGTTAAATTAACTCGACCGGGATGGTTGACAATATAAGCCTGTTCAATGTTTTCAATTTGGCTAATGCCCGAACTAATTTGTTTCATTAAACCCAATAATCGACTTCTTATTTCATCATAATGGCGGTAAAAGTAGTCATCAACTAGCTCGTTCACAAAAGTGCTGCCATTACGGTAGAAGTTATAATACTCGTCCAATAAGTCAATAAAGGCGGTGATGCTATCCTGAAATATAAGGTAATATTCGCGAATCATGGCTATTTCAGGTAAGGAAAGTAGGACAGTGTTTTTTAATGTAGTTTTTATTTTTTCAAATTCTATGGTTAAACACATAATCCCCATAGTGGTCGGTTTAGTTGCAGTAGGGCAAGGCTCAAATCCCAGTTGAGTTGTCTCACTGGCATTGGCAAGTTCTATCATTAATCGCCTTAAGTCACCTAACATTCTTTCTTGGTTAACTGAATTTGGCACATCATCGATTAACAGGATTGTTTGCTCTACCACTTTAATGGCGTTGTTTAACATTTGTGCCGTTACTTGTGTGTTATTAACAAGCTTTTCAAGCGCTAAAATAGCTTGAGTAAAGTGTTTTCTATTGGCGGGTGAAAGCTCTAACAAACCGAGGTTTTTTTCAATATGGCCTAATAGTGAGCGAACTTCTTCGCGATTTAAAGTGTCTTTTGCTGTGAGGGTTTCACAAAAGGTTTTGGCACTTTCCACACCATTTTTCCCACAATACGCGGCGGCAAGTTTATGTTGTAAACTCGATAATTTCTTTCTACGTTGCTCTTGTTGTTTAAGAATGCTTAAAAGGTCTGAAAATACTAAGTTTTTATTAATGCTCTGTAAGTCATGAGTGTGAACTTTTAATTGTTGCGTATCAGCAAAGTTCATTTTTAGCATATAATTTGGCAAGGTAGGGGCTGTTTTTTCACCTAGCCGCGATGCCATAACTCTTGTCATATTTACGGTGTCATCTTTCATCGCAACTTCTTCTATAACTAACGGCTGCATTGATAATGAAGAAAACGAATCATTTAATTTATTGATGGTAGTGAAAATATTTTTTGATATTTCAAATAATTCAAATTTAAATTTTTTGCTGTCTTTGACTGTGATAGTAAAACCTCTAATTTCAGGCTCTGTTGTTCTAACGGTATGATAAAAGCTAGTTTCTTCTAATGTTCTATTAGGCACGGTAAAGTCAACACATTTACCGCCTATGTCTTGAGAAAAAGCACCTGAATTTACTAGGTCATCACTGTCGGGTAAAAGGGGTACGGCTTCATTACAGGCGCAGTCATTGTCTTGCTCTAAAGCTGATAAATCAGAGACTAATAAAATATTGTTGGGTAGCCTATTGTCGTCTAATCCAATCACAATAGGCTGAGTTAGATTACCTGCAATAACACCGAAAGCTTGCTGAATGCTTTTATTCGGCACTTGACCATAAAAGTAGCCTTGGTTATCCGTTGTAGCAGAAAATATCGCATGAAAACTGCTACTATCAAGTAAAGCAACAGGGTCATCACTGACCATAATCACAACTTGTAAACCGCCTGTTGCCTGCTCTGCTGTGCTATCAATGACTTTACCGGTAATTTTTTTTATTGCTTTCTCTACCGGTGAGTCAATATTAAAAGCAATAACTTTAGCATTGATTTTGATGTTGAAGACCGGACTTTCATCAACAACATTAATAGGCACATTACTTGCCTTTAAACTGGTGTAACTATAATTTTGTTGGCCTAGCATTTCGCCATCAGGTGCAAAAATGGCTATCTTAATGGCTTCATTAATCACTAGGTTTTTGAGCGGTAAATAAAATCTAAAAATACCGTCTAGCTCGACATCTACCCGGTCTTTACTAAATACGGGGTGACCAGAAATTTCTTGGCTGTAGCTCACTTTTAGAAAATGACCTAGATATTGGTCAGTGATATTTTCATTATCGTTGGTAGGAATTAATTTTCCATTAACACTCATTGTTTCCATGATCCTTCCTCTTAGACACTTATTGTGTAAAAGTAATTACCGTGGCGGTGATAAAAAATGAACAACTACCCGATAATGTACTAGGTACAAATACGGTAGGCTAACAACCAGTCTTTCTTGTCTGATTCAATCTGATGTTAATTTAGCATTGACACTTTCAACAGTGCCTTTTAAAGCTTGTTATGAACCAGATTTCAAAAATAAATATGACTTACTTCGCTACATTAATTAAATAAAAATAGTCGAACAAACGCAGCAATGCAAACTGATATAGTGTAAGAACACCCTTTACAGCCCCTAATTTTGTTGCCTGTTTAGTCTTTGTATAGCTATTAATTAGACTTTTAATAACTTAGCGTAATAACTAAAATTTAAACAGTAGCCAGAGTGGTAAAGCCAGCAGCATAATGAAAATTTCAGGGGGGTAAGTGCTTAGTATAAGTTTTGTTGTGTCATTTTTGATTGATACACACCTTAAAGTGCAACGGGTATGTTTTATTTTTCAGCAAAGTGTCTTTATTATTAAAGAAGTCTATTAAAACTTTATATTGACGCCGTTTTGATTATTTGCAGCTATTGAATTTTACTGGAGATAAAGTCCAATTAAGTACTCGTTACTGACTTAAACGGCATTAGATTAAGTTATTATTTAAAAGCGAGCTATTTGCAAGCAACAAAGCGCAATTTTGCTACTTCCTGAGTAAGACGTTAAGATTTATTTTTATCATTGTTGACAAGTAATTGATGAGCTTGTGACCAAAATTTGCTCGATATTTTGTTAATCACATTTGACTCTGCATTAATTAAAATAGCAAATCCTATCTCTAACTCGGGCGAGTAACCAATATCGGCACGAAAGCCAGCAACCCAGCCAGAATGATAAATAATAGGATGACCGTCAAATTGATAAATGCGCCAGCCGTATCCGTAGTGAGCATCAGTTAAATGTTTACGCCAATATCGGCGGCGCAAATCTTTTTTTGTTTTAATACGTGGTGTCGTCAGTTCAGCGATTAGTGCAGGAGAAAGTGTTTCAGGGTTATGACCTAAATTGGCAATTAACCATTTTGATAAGTCAGCAATACTGGCGTTAATGCCTGCAGCGGGAGCCACTTTATAATAGTCAGGCTCAACATCTACTGTACGCCAAACATAGCGTGTGATATTTCTGCCTGCTCTATTTTTTTTACTTGTTTTTATCCGTTTTCTGAGAATGTGAGGCTTAGCGGTGTTTTGCTCTTGTAAAAACACCTCAATACCCACTGAGGCATTGGCCATTTTTAAGGGCGAAAAAATTCTTTCTTGGAGCAAAGTGGCGTAGCTTTTAGCACTAACCGCTTCAATGGCGGGTTGTAAAAATCCGTAGGCAATATTTTGATAGCCGTAACATCTTGCGGGCTGGCAAATCGGTGTAATACGATCAAACCGGCTAATTATTTTTTCCATACTCCAATTTTCATGTAGTAAATTATCGTAGGAATTTGGCATCAAGCCACTTGAATGACTGAGCAGGTGTTTTAATTGGATATTGTCTGCAGCGCCTTCGGTGGCTAAAGTAAAGTTAGGCACATACTTAGTGACTGGGTCTGATAATTTTAGCTGCTGCTCTTGTGCCAACATAGTGGTAATAGTAGCAGCAAAAGGCTTAGATACTGAGGCTAGGCGAAACACTGTATTATGATCTACTTTTTGGCTTTTCGCTTTATCAGTATAGCCAAAACTTTGCATGGCAAAAACTTGATTTTTTTTAATAATGGCATACGCGGCGCCTGGAATACTAAATTTTTTTATTTCGCTAGCGATATTAGCCGATAACTTTTTATTTACGCTATTTAGGTCAGTAGCATAGGAGGTGAATGTTAAAAATAAGGTAAAAAAAAGCGCGATAAAGCGGAAAAACATGCAGAGAACCTATTTGAAAGACTAGCTAGTTTAAACAGTTAACGCGAAAATAAGTAGTAATATTCATTCGCTATAAGGGCTGAACTAGCTAAGATATTGATTTTTTATAGCGCAGCACGTCTTGTTCTGACTTTCTTGCTAATGCTGAAACTGTATCTCAAGATCAAGGCTTATTTTTAAAAAAATAACGATTAGTTATGACTTTTTGCACTAAACCAAAAGTTCATGAAATCAGCGGTGAGTTTGTTTTCAATTTCCATGGCGCGCTCGGTGGGGCAAAAAATAGTGAAAATAATCTGTGTATCACCAAGCTCTGACGTGGCGACTTCAATATGAGGATCAGGTCCTGCAATTTTTATATCTAATCGACTTTCAATCACTTGGTTATATCTTACGGCAACATCATTAAAGTCGGCACAGTAGGTGTCAGCTTTGACTTTTAGCGCATCAATAAAATCAAATGGGTTAACGCTGCCATCTCGGGTAATAGTAAAGTGATGAACGGCGTAACGTTTAAGGAAGTTTAAGTTTTTAATTGCTGATGTCACCAATTGATTATTGGGCATGTAAAGTGTTTTACCGGTAAATTGATAATTACTGATATCAACTTCTAATAGCGTTAAATTGATCCAGTCAATAGAGTTCACTTCACCGCAATAATTACCCACTTGTATCCAATCACCAATACGAAAGGGACGATTTGATACCACATAAATAAAGCCAATAAGACATTGAATAAACTCGCGTGTAACAAGCACTATTGCCACAACAAATGCAGCAATTGAAAAAGCAAACTTTTGAATCTCAACAGACCAGATATTAAACACCACACAAATGAGTGCAAAATTGAATAGATTATTTAGTAAATTAACGCTTAAGCGTTTATCTAATTTTTTCTTTTTCGCGCGATGTTTAATTAAGCGTGTAATAACTAACTTTACCGTAATTATAGCGATAGCTAATACAGCGGTGACTAAAGATTTATTTTCTAAAAGAGATTCGATCATGTTTTGTCCAGTAAATTACTACAATAACGACTTACTTTGGCGCTAAAATGTGCACGGTAGATTATTTTACCCAACAAATCGAGTGAAATATGACTTTAATGATTATTTATTTGTCATGATGTAATCAAAAAAAATTTGTTCTGCTAATGTTCATTTATATTGTATAAAATAGTGTCTTGTTAAAAGAAACGACCAATAACTTAGAAACTTAGTCACCGAGCTTGTGTTTACTGTGCAAGTATAAATGGCTTTTAATAGGATATTTTATGAAATTATTTACTTGTGTTGTGCTGTTTATCTTTTCTACCTTAGCTTTTTCGAATACCAGTTTACCCAGTAACAGGCATATTAGCGTGACGGGCAGTGCACAAATGCTGGCGATGCCAGATATTGCCGTGGTATATCTAAATGTTGAAAGTGAACAAAAAAGCAGTTTAGCGGCTAAAAAAGAAGTCGATGAACGGGTAAACAATTTACTGAACGGATTAACTGACTTTGACGTTGATGAAAAAAATGTTTCGGCATCAAATATCTCAACCGAAGTGCGTTACGCTTATAACCGTGATGAGCGAGATACAATTGAAGGTTATCTTGCCCGGAGAACCTTAACAGTGACATTAAAAAATATTGAGAAGTTGAATGCCTTTATGGACTTTGCTTTAAGGGTAAAAATTAATGCTATTCGCAATATCGAATTAAAATCTTCCAACGAAAAGTCACTACAGCAAGAAGTTAATGCGCTTGCGGTTGAACATGCGAAAAGCAGAGGCCAATTACTGGCAAAGGCCTTTGGCGTAAATTTAGCGGCAATTTACAGTATCAATGCTAACTCAACTCAAATTCAGCAGCGGTATGGCGCCAATAATGAAGGTTATAAAACCAGTGTTCGTATGGCTGATAGCTCTGCAAAACCTGGGCGTTACTTACAAGAGAGTATGGTTTTTTCAGCGTCAATTAGTGTGGTATTTGATCTTGAACTATAAAGCGTTTTTTTGTTGATGTTAAATGTTTATTGATAGAGTATATATCGACTGACAACAATCTAGCGCCAAGCGCTACTGTATCTTTTTTTTTGGTGGTTTTTAGTCAATCGGCTTATATTAAGTGTTTTATTCGCTCAACTAACTTTACCGCGTTAAACTGATCAATAAGCGAATTATGCCATGAAAGCTATTACTTGATTCAAGGCATAGATAGGTTTAATTATTTATTAACCTATGGATAAGACAGGGAGTATTACTTACTTATTAGTAAACTGTTTAATCAGCAAGTAAGTTTGCTGATATTGCTCTGGTATCAGTTTTGACAGCAACATATAGGCGTGGATCAGTTCATCAAATTGATAATGTTCAACACTAACACCAGCTTGTTTGGCTTTATCAGCATATAAAATACCTTCATCTCGCAAGGGATCACAACCTGCGGTTATGACTAAGGTTTTGGGCATTCGGCGATCAAACACGCCAAGTAAAGGTGATGCCTTGGTTATCAGTGCCTTTGTTTGCTTAGTTATTTTCTCGCTAATCTTTTGATTTTTAAGATTGAAATATTGCCCAAAGTACCAATACATTTTATCTGCCTCTAGCAGAAAACCATGGCCATTTTCGTTAATTGACGGGCAACTCATGGTGTAATCAACACTGGGATAGATCAATATCTGTTTATCAATCTTGATATTAGGCTGGTCAATGTTGTTCATCACTAAGCTGGCACAAATTGCGCCACCGGCACTGTCTCCAGCAATATATAGTTGGCCGCTATGGCGGTGATCTTTTAGTAGCGCGGGGTAATTTTCTAACAAATATTGACAGTCGTCTAAACCACAAGGGTAAGGGTGCTCTGGTGCTAAGCGATAACCAATACAAATAACAATGGCATTGGTGGCAATAGCCAGTTCACGACTAATGGGATCATATAAATTAATGCTACCACACATATGGCCGCCGCCATGAAAGTGCAGTAAAACTGGTAGTGCTTTTTCTGTGTTTGGATGATAGATGCGCGCGGCAATATTATGCTCATTTATCGTCATGATTTTGTCTTCTATTAGTGCTAATTCAGGACCTGGTATCATATAAGCGGATAAATTTTCCAAATTTTGCCTAATAATGGCTGGCTCAAATGCTGCGCCACTTGCTTTAGCTTGCCCAATAGCAATATTAACTTGCTCAAGTAACGGCACTAAACTTTTCGATACATTTCCTCGCATATTAACTTCCTTCTGGCAGTGTTTTAGTTTTATGACCGGTTTCAGGTAAAAAGTAACTACCTATAAATAAGGTTGAACTCAGTACTGTGATTAAAATAAACGATCCGGTGTAATCACCTTGATTAGTATCGACCAAGCGACCGAATATCCAGAGAATTATCGTCGATATTATGTAACTAATTGAGTAAAACATACTAAAAACAATGGTAATACGAGTAGAAGTCATCTTTGGTAGCTCGTGTGGAATTGAAACGAGTGCGGTGACGGGGAAAAATATAAAAAAACCTAACACCATAGCAGCAAAAGTTTGTAGCCAATATAAATCACTAAACGAAAATACGGTGGTGCTAATAATAACCACTAAGCCCGACCAACGTATAACCGGCAAGCGTAAGGGCACGTTTTTACTATAAATAATACCGAAGATAGTGCCGACAATACCAAAGCCAATCACCCATTTACTTTGCACAATACCGGCCTTGGGATAAAAGGTGAACAAACAAATATAAAAGGCTAAAATACCTGAATAGGCTAGACCGTATAGCCAATTAAAACGCTCTGTTAAACCTTGGCGGTAAGTGTAATGTGCTGGTAAAGCGTTTTCATCTCTGCTTGCTCTTGATGGTTGCTCAACTTTAACCAACAGCCAAAGTAGGGCAACAGCCAAGCTAAGCACAGAAAATAGCGTTAAACTATTTTGCCAACTACCGGTAAGCTGATTAATACTCTGCATTTGCCACAAAATTATTGCCGTACCCATATTAAAAGCCACGGCGTTAATGCCATTAATGGTTGAGCGTTCTTCTGCTTTGAAAAACTGTAAAACGATAGGATTAAAATACACCACCATAAAAGCACCCCCCAGCCCCATTAAAAATCGACTGAGTAACAGCCATTCATAATTTGGTGCGTAAGGGGTTAATAAGCCGATGGTGATTAATAAACTGGCCACAAAAAAAGCATATTTAATACCGAGTTTAATCGCTATCCAAGCGGCAATGAAAGTGCCAACAATTTTAGCTAAAGTGACTGCACCACTAATAAAACTTGCTGACGCTAAGCTATGCACGTCAAGTGCAAGCATAATGCTTTGCATGCTAGCGGTACCACCGACCCAAGCCATGGCAAATAATACATAACTAAAGAAAACAATAGCTTCTACTAAATATTTGTTAGTGATTTTCATCTATAATAACTTTCAAACTGATTAACAATGAAGGGTTAGATTACCCTAGGATGTTAGGGAAATAAGTACTACCTTAGTGCACTAACATCAACAAACGCGCATGATATGTTAGATGAGATAAGTGTTGATGCGAGTATACAATTGTTAAAACAAAGGAATGAATTTGTTAGCTTGGTTATCTATTGATACGTGGTTGATCACCGCTCTTTCTATTGGCTACTTGTGCCTATTGTTTTTAGTTGCTCATAAAGGCCAAAATCAATCACCTGAACAATGGCGCTGTAAGCCGTGGGTATATAGCTTATCTTTAGCGGTTAGCTGCACCTCATGGGCTTTTTACGGCACAGTGGGTCAAGCCGCAACCACAGGCGCTTGGCTTGCACCGATTTATATTGGCTCCATGCTTTGTCTGGTATTAGCTTGGCCAATGTTGCTGAAAATGTTAAATATTATCAAGCGACAAAACCTTACTTCAATCGCCGATTTTATTGCCTTTCGTTATGACCGCTCGCCTAAAATAGCGATTAGTGTTGCGCTAATCGCTTTAGTTGGCACCATACCTTATATTGCCTTGCAACTACGCGCTATTAGCACCAGCTTTGATTTACTCACCGGCACTTTTCAATCAGGTATCAGTACCGCTTTTGTCGTTACCATCGTATTAATTGTATTCAGTATCTTATTTGGTACTCGGCAAATTGCTGCCAGTAAGCAAAATCAAGGCTTAGTTTTAGCCATTGCCTTTAGCTCAGTGGTGAAATTATTAGCATTAACTGCCGTGGGTATTTTCGCGACTTTTTTTGTTTTTGATGGTTTTGCCGACTTAGCTGCTCAGCAACAAAGTCAGGGCTTATTTACTGACGGTAATTCAGTTTATCTTGCGGTGACTCAGGCGATATTGGGCGCAATAACCATTTTTGTTTTACCACAGCAATTTCATATGATGATGATAGAAAACCATCACCCACAAGAGCTAAAAACGGCCCGTTGGTTGTTTCCACTGTATTTTATTTTAATTAACATTTTTGTTTTACCCATAGCAATTGCGGGCTTAATTACCTTTCCTGGCGGCAGTGTTGATGCCGACACTTATGTGCTTACCTTGCCGATGTTTTTTCAGCAAGCTTGGTTAGGTATTGTGGTTTATATTGGTGGTTTAGCGGCGGCAACTAGTATGGTGATTGTCTCTGCTATTGTGCTTAGCACCATGATTTCAACCGAAGTTATAACGCCAATAACCTTAAAATTTCACTATTTCAGTAAGGAAGGTGCACCGCAATTTTCTAGCTTGTTGTTAAAGCAGCGCCGACTGACCATTATCGCCATATTGTTACTTGCCTTTGCCTTTGAACGTAGTATTAATCAGCAAAGTCATTTAGCCAGTATTGGCTTACTCTCCTTTGTGTTGTTATCACAGTTTGCACCGGCGATTATCGGCGCTTTGTACTGGCGCAAAGCGAATGCTAAAGGCGCATTAATTGGCTTAATTATTGGCAGTTTGATGTGGTTTTATACCTTACTTTTACCCATCATAGCTCCTAATTTAGTGTGGGTACAAGATGGCGTTTTTGGCCTTGCTTGGTTAAAGCCAACTGCGCTGTTTGGCGTCAATTTTTTAGACTTAACCAGTCATGGCGTATTCTATAGCTTAATGAGTAATATCGTTTGCTTTGTTGGTGTTTCATTATTGACCCAACGCAGTCTAGGTGAAAAATTACAAGCAGACATTTTCATTAGTAAAGCTCAACAGCAAGTTGAGAGTAAGTTAAGTACAGAAGATCTTCACAGTTTATTAATGCGCTTTATCGATAAAAACGCCGCTGATGCCTTTATGTTGATCGCAAAGGCTAATCAAGTCAATCAAGTATCCTCTGACGTTGAACCAGTAAATCTGATTGAATATACCCGTGTGCAACTTTCTGGTGTACTGGGCTCAGCCTCAACACGTATGGTCATGAAAGCGGTATTAAGGTCAGCACAAATGCCCTTTGAAGATGTGGTGAGTATTGTGGATGAAGCAAATCAACTGTTTCGTTTTAACCGCGAGTTATTGCAGTCGGGTGTTGAAAATATTGAACAAGGCATCAGTGTGGTTGATGCGGATATGAGATTAGTGGCGTGGAATCAGCGTTATATTCAATTGCTTGATTATCCGGAAGGTTTTGTTCAAGCCGGCCTACCAATTGAAACCTTGTTAAACTTTAATATTGCGCGAGGCATTATTGTTGGTGGTGCTAATCATGAGCAGATGATCACCAAACGTATCGCGCATATGAAAAACGGTGATAGCCATCATTTTCAACGAAAAATGCTTAATGGCATGGTATTAGAAATTCGTGGACAGTCGATGCCTGCTGGCGGATTTGTCAGTACATTTTCAGATATTACCGCCCATATAGAAGCGGAAAAGTCCTTACAAAAAGCCAACGAAAATCTTGAGAAACGTGTGGCAAGCCGAACCCAGGAATTACAAAACGCCAAAGCTGAAGCCGAAGCGGCCAACAGTAGTAAAAGTCGATTTTTAGCAGCAGCAAGTCACGACCTTATGCAGCCTTTTAACGCCTTATCTTTATTTACCTCGATGTTAAAAAACAAAGTACAAGGTGAGGAACTCACCGCACTTGCTCAGCACATTGATGATTCATTAAACGTGGTCGAAGCCTTGTTGTCAGACTTAGTTGAGATTTCTCGCTTAGATAGTAGCTCTGAAAAAATAGTAAAAAGTCAATTCGCCCTTGATGACTTATTACAGCCACTCAAGAATGAATTTGCGGCCTTATCCGCGCAAGCCGGCATACGTTTCTCATATCAAGTTAGCCAATGTGTTGTGCATTCTGACAAACGCATGCTAAGGCGAATAGTACAAAACTTTTTATCGAACGCCGTACATTATTGCCATGATAAGCAGGGGGCAAAAGCGGGGATTCATAATCGCATTTTATTAGGCATACGACGCAGCAAAACCATGATACGGCTTGAGGTTTGGGATAACGGCCCAGGGATCGCGTTAGCACAACAAAAAACCATCTTTCGTGAATTTGAACGTTTAGCGCAAAACCGTGAAATACCAGGGTTAGGCTTAGGATTGGCGATATCAGAGCGCATAGCAAAATTACTCGGTTTGTCAATTTCCGTTAAATCTCAACTCGGTAAAGGTACGTGCTTTAGTATTGAAATACCGCGCGTCAGTACTAGTGAGGCCGCCATCGTTAACGCAAAAATACACCATAAAGGTAAGTTAAATAAAAGTTTGGAGGCTATAGCCGAAAGTTCACTCAAAAAATCTTTTAATAACATGGTGGTATTATTGCTCGATAATGACCAACTGATGTTAACCGCAATGGCCTCACAGCTGAGTGATTGGGGTTGTTGTGTGTTAACTGCATATGACCAACCGTCATGCCAGCAAGCATTAGCCAATGGCGAGATTATCCCTCATATTATTATTGCTGACTATCACCTTGAACATGGCAATAATGGCGTTGATTTAGTGCGAGCCATGTTGCGAGCACAACAATGGCAACTACCAGTGATAATTTTTTCTGCTGACCCATCAGAAAGCGTTCGACAACATACCAGTGATGCTGAGTTTTTGTTTTTACGCAAACCCGTTAAGTCATTAGCATTAAAGCGCATAATGCTGCAATTACTGGTATAAGCTGAGTTGCTTTTTTTATTAGTGCTATTCTGTGTACGACTAAGCAAGCTTTCTCCCGAATATTTTTATAGCCCTTGTGCTATTTAACATAGTCACTATGTAGATTTTATCGCCGAGATAATCTTAAGCACAGAGATAAAGTTGATCAGTAAAAAGTCTGCTATTGTTTAGCGTATATTTGGTCCTAAAAAGAAAAGGGCAAAGTTAGTTCGCCTCAAGATTAATCATCTTGCTGTACTTTGTTTTAAGGGCATATTTCTGCTTGCGTTTAAAAGCTGAGTTCAGTCACAAAAAACCGTTCAATTAACTATTTATTTTAGATGTTATGTTTCTAGGTAACTATGATCTTTAGGTAACTATGATCTTTAGGTAATTATGACTTTCAAATAACTAGTGTTCAAATAACTAGCGTTCAAATAAGAAAGCCTGCTTAATAGTCTTAAGCCGGCTTTTATCGCAGGTCTCATTAATCATTAATGATTAATATCTCTACTCGTCTGTTTTCAGCGCGACCTTCTACGGTTTCATTTGATGCCACAGGTTTGTTTTTACCAAAGCCACTAGAATTTACTCTATCTTTGGGAATAAGGCCCACTTGGGTAATAAAATTAGCAACCGTTTGGGCACGTGCTTGCGACAAGGTCATATTCAGCTCCTCGCTACCAAGGTTATCAGTATGTCCTGAAACCATGACGTTAGCACCAGGAAAATTCTTAATGGCTTCGATAATCTTATTCAGTAAAGCAAAATTACTTGACTCTATTTCACTACTACCTGATTTAAAAGCAAAGCCTTGGGCGCGAATAAGCACATTGTTTAACTGACGATATACATTGGCCTCTTCAGGGCTATACATTGACTGTACTCTGGAGAATCTTTCATCATCAGCTCTTTTTTGCGCCTGTGCCTGCTCGTATTCCATCTTAGCTTCTGCTTTATCTTTTGCTAACTGAGTTTGTTTTGTTTCGGCTGATTCCATCCCCGTTAACAAGGTTTTACGTTCTTCAACAACGTTTGCTACTGCTGCACTTAGCTTATTCACCACTTCTTTGTTTGGCTGGTTGAAGCCAACATCAGTATCAATAGATTTAACGACTTGGCTAAGTTGATCTTGATACCAAAGGATTTTTTGTTCTACATCAAAGTTGGCATTTTTAAAGGCAGTTTCAATATCGACTATACCCTTAGCCTTTTTTACCAACCATATTGCCCGGTTAGCATGTACGTTAGCTTCTTGAGTGTCAGTTCGATCGGCTTCTATTGTCGCTAAAGCAAGGCGGTATTCATCTTCTGCCATCGCCATAGTGCTAGGTGCTATATCAGCTAGATCATTTTTCTTGGCGTTAGTTAGTGCTTGTTCAGCAACACTGAGCATATTACGCTTTAACGAATTTAGCTCTATGTCTAAATATTGATTGCGCAAGGCATTGACATCGCGTGTTGCTTTTTCATCCTCCCCAACTTCAAGTAAGGCTAATACTTTTGCCAGTTCCGTTTCCGCTTTTTTAAAAGCAGTCGGTGCAGCTGAGCTTGCATTGACATTTATCGCTCGGTCTCGGGCATTGAAAACCTCCTCAAAAACATATTTTGCTTTTACGGCTTGTTTCTTCGCCATTTCAATATGCGCTATAACTTCGCTGGCACTATCATTTACTTTTGGGCTACTATTTTAAGCTTGTTCAAGTGCGTTTTGATAAATGTTTTCGGCATTTTTCAACTGTGCGGGCGAGTAGAGTGCTAATTTTTCACGCTTGGCAGCCTCAATGCTGGTTTTAGCCTGAGCCAATGTTGGGTGTTGTACTAACATTTCCTGCTCAGTCATGAGTTTTTGTGTAGCACAACCACTTAAGGTGGTGATAAGCAAGGCTACCGCTGCGTATTTTACTTTCATGTCATTATCCATTTAACAGTGAATTAATTGAAGCGCTTACCTTGCGCTAAGTAACTAATAAAAAAGGCTAACCAGCTACAATATGGCTGTAAAATCGTTCGTTTTACAGCCAAGCGGCAGGTGTTATTATTTCCTTGTGCTGTCTGTTTTATCTAGATTAACATTAGCACCGCCAGGGATTTAAACCAGTAACTATCGCCCAAAGAGCATGAAAGTTTTGAGAAAAAAATTGTTGTTAAACGCGAGGAGTTTATAAGCTTTACAGCTGTTTTAGGGAGATTAAGACACATTCAAATGCTGTGAAGGGCTTAGCATGAGTTGCTGATATACTAGGCCAGCTAATGTGCGGTTGTTTACTGCTAATTTTAATAATATCGCGGAAACATGCTTTTTAACTGTAGTTTCTTTGATGTCGAGATCATAGGCAATTTGCTTATTTAACAGACCATCGGCTATTTGGCTTAATACTATGTATTGCTGAGGGGTGAGTTGGCTTAATTGTTTGGCCAGTTTCTGGTGCGCTAAAGCTATTTTTTGGTCAGCATTAAATTCGATGTTTTTTGGTAACCAAATCCCCCCAGCCAAAACAGTATCAATGGCTTGTGCTATGGTGGCTAAATCAGCCGATTTAGGAATAAATGCTGCTGCACCAAAGTTAATCGCTTTTTGCATGGTTTCAGAGTTGTCGTCTGACGAGACCATGATCACCACAATATCGGGAAAATGGTTTTGCAGTTGGGTTAAGCCGGTAAAGCCATCATTACCTGGCATATGTAAGTCTAGAAAAACAATTTCTAAGCTGTTGTTAAGGCTAACCGCTTTGAGTAGATCGTTAAAGTTGTCTACTTCTAAGCTTTCGTCATCCTCAATACATTCAACTATGGCTTGTTTTAATGCTGTGCGAAACAAGGGGTGATCGTCGGCGATAATTACTTTTGCTTGATTCATTACAACAGCCTTTTATATGAGTACAACACTAGGAGGTCGCCCAACACACTGAAAATAATGAACGTATTATCAAGTCTATTAGCTTTATTCCCAAAGCGGGAACTAATTTAAGCGACGGCTTAATTTTTTATTATTAAAAAAATGCCAGTAAAAACCAGCGCTTTATATGCGTTGAAAAGAGCATGATTTTAGAAGCTATAACCTATGGTCAATGAAAGGGTTTCAGGATCCCCGTAATAACCAATCAGTGTCGTATCACCACCTAAACCAGGTTGATAACTGCCATCATTATTTTGTGCGCCTAAGAAGGCGTAGTTACCGACTAAGTACCCTTCGTCGGTAATATTTTTCCAATGCAGTGCTGCAGTCCAGTCTCCGTTGTTGCTATACCAATTAACACCAAAGTTAAGCAGACCATAGCCGTCTTGAGTTAATAAGTTTTCGGTAACGTTTAAGTCATACTCACTCCGGTAATAGTAATTACCATTAACAACAAAACTACCCACTGATGTTTCGATATTATAAGCAAAACCAAGGTTAGCGGTAGTTTCAGGAGTATTAGTAATAGTGAAGCTGTCGCTAATATCTATCTGGTTACCGTCATTGTCAAATGATGTTACTTCGTCAAAAGATGAGTCAATCAAGCCTAAACTGGCAAACACATTTAAGTTATCTGCTACAGCATATTCAATTTCTAATTCTAAGCCTGAGGCTGTCGAAGTCCCTATATTACCTAAACGTTGACTTAATGCACTGTTGTCTGCTGTGGGTAATACCGTAACAAATTGTCTGTTTTTATGATCAAGGTAGAAGGCTGTCGCATTAACCCTTAAATTATTATTCCACTCACTTTTCAGGCCAATTTCAAATGAATCTACCACTTCTGGATCTACTGCTGGTTCCGGACCACTGGCTCTTGGATTAAAAGTACCTGATTTAAAGCCTTGTGAATAACTGGAAAAAAACATCATGTCGTCTGAGTATTGATACTCTACGCCTACACGCGGGGTAAAGCGCGACCAATCTTCTTTATCATTGAGCACTTCAGGGAATTGAACATCACCACGTTCATAACCGGGTACCCAGCCACTCTCTGGATAAACTGTTTCAAATACCACACCATTATTAACGTTAGCTATTTTTTCTTCTTTGGTATAACGCGCACCCAAGGTCATGGAGAATTTATTGCTGATACTATACGAACCTTGAGCATAAACAGCATAACTTTCACTGTTATTACAACCCGTCACTTCTCGAGTTAACCCAGTTAAATCCAAAGACTTGCCGAAATCCTCTAAAATAGCGTCGAAGTGGCCGCATGATTCACCATCAAAGTAGTATAGACCAGAGACAAAGGCTAAATTATCTGAGTTATAGTTTAGCTGAAATTCTTGAGTAAATTGCTCATCATCATAAATGGCAGGGACATCAAAAATACGCTCGGCGGTGTTATCAAAATCAATATTTGTTTTTGAATAATTATCACGGCTTGAGGTGATTGATTTAACCGACCAAGTATCATTGATCCTATATTCAGCTGTTAGGCTGAAGCCTTCTGACTCAACACTATTCCACGTAGGCATACTGGTGTAAGAGTCATAAACACTCTTGGGTACTGGCGCATTAGTCAATATGCTTGGCAGTAAACGATAGCCGCCTTTGGCATTTGAGTCGTCGGTGGTTTTATCGTAATTAAAACGCAAGAATAAATCCTCTGTCGGTTCGAACTCAATGGTAATACGACCCGCAAAAATATCTTTATTATAGTTCTCTAAGTTTTGACCCGGTAAAGCAGATTGTAAAAATTCCCCATAACCCTCTCTCTTTAGGTCAGCCAAAGCAAAGCCAACATATAATTTATCAGCTATCACTGGGATTTTACCCGCAACTTTATAATCTTTACGATCGTAAGTACCAAAGGTTCCTTTAAGATCAAGTTCTACATCACCAGACATTTTTTTAGTAACATATTTAATAGCACCACCAATCGTGTTTTTACCATATAAACTACCTTGAGGACCTCGTAATACTTCAATACGTTCAACATCAAGAATATCTAATACGGCTCCCTGTGGACGGGCAATATAAACATCATCAACATAAATGCCGACACCCGGTTCATAGCCCCAAAGTGGATCATCTTGACCAACACCACGAATAAAAGCAGTTAAGGTTGAGTTAGTACCACGACTGGCTTGTAAGGTAGTATTTGGTGAAAACTGTTGAACTTCTGTCATCACACTAATGCCATTTTGCGCTAGTTCTTCAGCACCAATAGAAGTGATTGCGACAGGTACAGATTGTAAACTTTCTAATGCTTTTCGAGCGGTGACTTCAATCCGCTCCAATGTTGGAGCATTGCTTAGCTGTTCATTCGCTGCTGCGGCCAAGATGCTTTGACTGGTCAGTACGGCTGAAATGGTGATGGCCAAAACACTTAGCCTTAGGTGGTAATGCTCCATAATATCTCCCTATGTTTTAAATCTAATCAATCGCTAATTTGCGCTGTTTTTATTTCTTCATTAGTATGCTTAAAACTTTATAGTAAATTTGCCATAAGACAATTTGTACTATAGTAGTATGTTGTTGTTTTTCGTATTTAAGTTGTTGTAATTTAATATATTAAATATTAAATTATTTTTTGCTATCGTGGGGTTTTAGCTAATAATTTATATCTTCCAAGCCTCAAGTAAGTACAATATTGTGCTAATAGGGGTGTTAATGACAAACGGCGCTTCACTGCCGCCATCAATTTTTTGTGGCGCTACAGCAATGCCATGGCCCATATTTTCAATTTCAATGAGTTCGACATTCACTTGCTTGTTCTGTCCTTGCCATTGGCTAACTTTATAGCCCTGGTGCTTTGAGATAATAGGCTTTTTTGATGACTGAGTTAGCTCGGCCCAATGGATAGCAAGTTGTTGTGAATTTTTTGGGTTAACGACTGTATCTTGAGAACCGGTCCAAATTGACAGCGTAGGCCAATAGTTTGTTGAGCTGTTTATTTGATGCACTAATTGGGTTAATTGCTCAGGGCCTTGTGAGGGGCCGCTGCGCATGCAGGCAATAGCTGTGCTTAAATTATGGGCGCAAGGGTAGGGTATGCCAGCAATAATGGCGCCAGCAGTAAATAGTTGTGGGTAATTAACCAACATCGAACTTGCCATTGCACCACCGGCTGATAATCCTATAATATATATTTTGTTAAAATGATGGTCAGCATTAACACTGGTAATCATGTTTTTTATTGACAGGCTTTCACCTTGGTTTTGCGCTATATCTTGTGAAGAAAACCAATTGAAGCAGCCTTGAATATTATTGTCTTGGCTTTGCTGTGGAATAAGTAGCGAAAATTTTTTTTTGTCTGTTAAAGCCATTAAGCCACTTTGTTGTGCGAGCACTTGCCCTTGTTGAGCACAACCGTGTAACAAGACAATAAGGTTTTTATTATCTTTAGCGCCTTGAAAATAACTGGCGCTTAGCTCACCAGGATTAAGGCCAAATTCAGTTAATGCCGTTGGCTTAGCTAGGCTGTTAGCACTTAACAAGCTGATGGTAATTATGATAAACATCAATAAATATTTAGTCATGTTAAATTTCCATAATAAAAAGTAAAAAGTAAAAAGTAAAAAGTAAAAATCAAAGCTGACAATTAAGAGGCCAATAAAATCATTTCAGCTTACCAGCATGGCTTATAAAATTAAGTTGTAGAATGCTACTTTAGGTCCAGAAAAAGGGCTGATAATTATGGTAAATAATAAAACTAGTGGTTTGAGTCTGTGGGCAAAAACGTTAAGCTGTCGAGATAATCACACTATGCTATGACTGTGTGGCTAATCACATGAACCTAATATGAAAGTGACATTAAAACTAAGTTAAAGAGGCATAAAGTATGACAGTTAAAAAGTTGGCGCAGCGTTTGTTTATTATCAAGCCGTTATTAAATTTTGCCTTTGTTGCCTGCTTAGTGTTTATTGTGATTTTATTTCTTAAAGGCTCGATTGCCGAGCAAAATAGCTATGGTGTACCGAGTTTGTTATTAGCCACATGGAGCTTGTTATTAAGTGCGATATTAGGTTTATTAGTTAATACGCCAAATATTGACGATATGCCCAAAGGTTGGTTTGCCCGGATGAAACATCGGCTAGCAAAAAGTATATTTACCTTGGCCGCAATGGTTTTCATTTTTATCAGCTTAGCACTGCTCTATGCAACAATAAAACTGTTGAATTTGTGATACTAATAAGCTATTTATTCTGATGAAACTACCTACCAAGCCTTCTGTTAAAGCTATTTACCGATTATCAATTAAATATCAACAGTGATTCTGTGCAATATAGTGTTGGTGAATACTGAACAGTTGTGTCATAAATTTAGCCAGATAATAGCCCTATTTAATCACGTTTATTTATTTTCCAATCGGGCGTTTTTAGTCTGTTTTAAAAGGGGTTTCTCGGTTGAAGCTAAATGGAATTGTAGGTAAATCATTATCAGTTAGTATATTATCTTTGCTCGTCAGTAAATTATTCCTTCAGAAAAGAGCCATAAATAATGGAACATCAACAGCATCTAGCCTTACTTGGCGCTATAGCTCAAGGCGATAAAAAGGCGTTTTCAGCGCTTTACCAAACCACCAGTAAACAGCTTTATGCGGTTAGCTTGAAAATGTTAGCTCGTAAAGAATTAGCTGAAGAAGCTTTGCAAGAGGCTTATGTGCGTATTTGGCATAACGCATCAGAATACCGAGTGGGCAAGGGCACAGTGTTGACCTGGATGATCAGCATAGTGCGTTACCGGGCGCTAGACATTTTGCGCTATAACAAAATTCGAAAAGAAGATGAATTAATTGAGCAATATAGCGTTGATCAAGATACGCCCGAGAAAACCCATGACATAGAACAATTGTTACTAGACAAGTGCTTGCAAAAGCTTGATCTGCAACAACGTCAGGCTATTTATTTGGCCTACTTCAATGGCTGCTCCCATCAGGAGGTGGTTAAACACCTAAATAATCCTTTGGGAACGGTTAAAAGCTGGATAAGACGCGGTCTTACAAGTTTACAAAGTTGCTTAACCTCATGAATTATTTATCTGAAAACCTCAAAAACGCGCTCGCTGCAGAATACGTATTAGGTACCTTGCGCGGACCTGCTCGTCAGCGCTTTCAAAAATTAATGATGCAACATCCGCCGATCAGCGAGGCAACCCACACTTGGGAGCAGCAGCTAAATGGCTTAGGAGAAAAAATCCGACCCGTGACACCTGATGCTTCAGTTTGGCTGCGCATCGAGCAGCAGCTAGGGTTTGTTACTGAACCAGAAAAAAATAATATTGTGTCGATAACCAAGGCCAAGCCAAGAATATGGCAAAGCATCGCGGGTTTAGCGTCAGCGGCTGCCTTGGTGCTAGCGGTATTATTAGTCAATGTTGAACCCATATCAGCACCTGATGCTCAGCAACTCGCTTTGGTGAATAATGAACAAACTGAGCTGTTATGGGCACTAGAGATTGGCAAAGACACTATTGATATTCAAGCGACTAAAAGCTTAGTGGCGCAGGCTAATGCGGATTATCAATTATGGATAGTACCAGCAGATGGCAGAGCGCCTATCTCTTTAGGCTTATTACCTAAAACGGGTAAATTGACCTTAAGTAAACCTCAATTGTTTGATCAAATTGAAATTGCTGCTTTGGCGGTGAGTTTAGAGCCTCTAGGTGGCTCGCCTAATGGTTCACCTACTACCGTGCTATATACCTCTAAATTGGTTACGCTTTAGTTTATTAATAAGCGCTAATGAGTTTACACTTACCGCATGATTTGTACTGAATAAGATGAAAAGCGAAACGCAAGTTTCGCTTTTTTTTAGATTTTTTTACTGCCTTGAAATAAATATACCCATTAGCGCTCTGTTATTAGTGTGTTGGATACATCGTCAATAATTAAAAAATATTGAGCGGGATTACAGCATAAGTTTAACTAGCTCGTACAAGTTGTGTCAGCTGCATAAGTTGAAAGGTAACCTAGCCAATAAAAGCACAAATGCATATAGTATTGTTGTTTTCTAGTTTCAAACCAGTTTGCATTAGTTAATTAAGTTACCTAGGCGGGATGAACAATATAATCAATGAAAGAGCACAAAAGTATAAAGGCATAGAGATAGTGCGGTACATAAGAGCGACATATAAGCTATGACAAGTTTTTAATCGGGTTGATAAATATACCCTATTCACGTATTTAAGCTGATTAATCGCTTGGAAAAATAATTAATTTAAAAAAGATTACTTTCTTTGCATCCAATGCTTAATCTCAATCGTTTAACTAGATGAACTCTAAAAAAAGTACGATTAAGAATCATAAAATTAAAAAAGGAAACGTCATGAAAAAATATAAATTAACGCTTATTGCCTCGGTAATTATGAGTGCAACCTTGTCTCAAGCTGTTACAGCATCAAGTCATCGTGAAGCACCAAATGTTACGCGCATGCCGACAATAGATTCAACAGATTTTTATTCATTCAATAGTTACGAAGCAGGGCGTGGCGATTATGTCACCCTAATCGCGAATTATATCCCTTTACAAGATGCCTATGGTGGACCCAACTATTTCGCAATGGATCCTGCTGCGACTTATGACATCCATATCGACAGCGATGGCGATGCCGTTGAAGATATGACTTTTAGTTTTAATTTTAGTCAGATGCTAGGTAATGACAATGCGGGTATTGCTTTGATGGTAGGTCCAGAAGGTGAACAAATATCTGTTGGTGTACCGCTTAAGAATGTGGGTAAGATCACTGCGGATAATCAAGGGGCAGCTAATTTCTCAGAAAAATACACGGTTAAAATGACTTCAGGCCCGATGCGCACCGGCACTACTGCCAATGTCACCAATATGGATACTGGCGGAACAAACTTTCGCAAGCCACTAGATTATATCGGTACTAAATCATTTGGCAGCGCTGCAGAGTATAAAACTTATGCAGACAGTTTTGTTTACTCAGCAGGTATCCCTGGATGTGATGTGCCGGCTAAAGTATTTGTTGGTCAGCGTAAAGATGCATTTGCTGTCAACTTGGGTAAGGTATTCGATTTAGTGAACTTTGTTCCTGTTGAAGGTGACAGTGTTCGTGGTAATGGCGATGGAGAAGGTTTCCCAGACGGTATTACTCAGTCATCAATGAATGATGACTTAGCTGATAAAAACGTCACCAGTATTGCTATTGAAGTACCAACAGCTTGTTTAATTGGCGAAGGTAATGGTGTTATTGGTAGCTGGACTAGCGCAAGTTTGCCACAAGCAAGGATTTTGAATCCTAATGCTAGTTTCGATAGCACTGAAGTGAACGGCGGTGCAATGACTCAGGTTTCACGTTTGGGTTCACCGCTAGTAAATGAGTTGGTTATCGGTTTAGCAGATAAAGATAAATTTTCAACTTCGCACCCTAGTAATGATGGTCAGTTTATCAATTATGTCACACACCCAACGTTACCTGAGTTACTGAACATTCTGTTTAAAGATGCGGTAAACACTAGACTTGGCACTGAGTTAGAAACATTGGCACCAACAAACTTTCCACGTACTGATTTAATTGCGGCATTCTTGACCGGCGTTGCAGGTGTTAATCAGCAGTCAACTGTTACGGGTTCTGAAATGTTGCGCCTAAATACCGGTATTCCTGCCAAGCCAGCTAGCGAGCAATCTGCATTTGGTGTTGCCGGAAACGATTTAGCTGGTTTTCCAAACGGTCGTCGTCCAGGTGATGACGTAGTAGATATCGCACTTCGTGTAGTGATGGGAGCCTTGTGTCATGACATTCCAGTCAATGGCGAACCTACAAACCTAGGCTTCTGTGCACCAGAAGATGCTAATGTTGGTAATGTACCTTTCACAGATGGCGCGCCTAGCGATGCATCTATTATGGGCGATAGCTTTCCATATTTGGCTACGCCGTTACCTGGTTCTGAATAAGGAGCACTTTAATGCAATATAATAAACGCAACATAACGTCGCATATTATCGCAGCACCTAAACTTAAGGTAATAGCGTTAAGTTTAGCGACCACTTTGGTACTTGCAGGTTGTAACGATGGCTATAAAGAGCCGGCCGAGGTGCCAAATGCGCCACCCACTTCGATAACGGTGGATTTGATTACTCAAACAGAAACGCCGATCACTGATATGTTAAGTGCAACCGACGCCGATGGCGACAGTTTGAGCTTTAGCCTTGATCAACAGGCAACATCAGGTGTGGTTACTGTTAGTGGCAATGGTGGATTTACTTACCAACCAAATAACGAAGTAACCGGTAGTGACAGTTTCACCTTTTCGGTCACTGACGGAGTAAACACTGCAGTTACAGGTACGGTCAACATTACTATTGAAGCACAGCAAGTGTCTTTTGCCAGCTACAGTCGTGCAGCTTTTAATCAACATTCGAATGATAAACCTTTGGCCGTTAATGGTCGTGCGTTTATGCAAGATGTTGAGGATCCAGCGGCATACGACGATTTACTTCCACAGTAAAATAGAGCTTGACTGCGCCAAGGAAGGCGCCCTTTTATGGATAATAATATGCCAATACTAATTTACTTGCGACGTTACACCAGCTACTTTTTAGTATTGGTATTCATGACTACCGCACACCCTGTATATTCAGCAAGTTATGTACCCCAATCAGACCAAAGTATTGTTGCCAGTTGGACGGTGCCTGAACCCGCAGAACAACCAAAAGTGTTTATCGCACAACTGATCAGTGACGCGAGTAAACCAGGTTTAGCTAGTCGCTATTATGGCCGGGCCAGCGCATTACTTAAGCCCTTACTATTAGCTGCTCCTAACGATTTAGAATTACAATTTTATTCAGCTACGGTATTGCAGCACTATCATGAGTTTGATCAGGCACAACAACTGCTTTCTGAAATACTGCAGCTTCAGCCTGATCATGTCGCCGCTTGGCTAATGAAAGCCAATATTCACATGGTTCAAGGTGATTTAGTGGCGGCTAAACGAGCCTGTTTACAAGTGTTGGGACAGGGCAGTCTTTTGCTAAGCACAGCTTGTGTACTTGAAGTTAATGCAGAACAAGGACAAGTTGCCCATAGTTATCAGCAACTACAACGCGTGGTTAATATGGCGGGTAACATTCCACGTGAACAGCATGTGTGGCTTAAACAAATTTTGGCTGATCTTGCCCACCGTCAGCAGTTACCAGAGCAGGCGATTCAGCATTTGTCAGATTTTCCTTTAGCACAAGCGCCCGTGAGTTATTTGGCGTTATGGGCTGATATTCATTTGGAGCAACAACAAGGTAACATTGTATTAGATAAGTTAGGGCCTATTGTACTGGGCAGTGACAGCTTTGATGATGCATTATTACTGCGTTTAGCTTTGGCAGAGCAAGCGGGTAACTTAGCCAGTAATTTAGACAAAAAAGTGTGGCAACAGCGACTAAGCCAGCGCATTAAAATACGCTTGCAGCGTAATGATACCGCTCATGCCGCAGACATTGCCCGTTATTATTTAGATATTGCACCTGATGCGATTAAAGCCCTGCACTGGGCAAAAATCAACTGGCAACAAGCTAAATTAGGCCCAGATAAACGCATACTTAAACGCGCAATGGCAGCACAAGCTACCCTTAAAATTTCAACGCAGGCATAAGCCAGAAACCTTATAGCCAATAAGCAGTAATAGTAGTGAGATCAGATATGCAGCAGTGGTTAAAAATAGGCTTAATCGGATTATCGTTCTTATTAGCGAATACCGTGGCAGCTCATCAATTGAGCACCAGTTATATTATTGCTAAAATTGACGATACAGGTCACATTAATGGCGAATGGCAATTGAGTTTAGCTGATTTGGAACTGGCGGTGGGTTTAGATCTCAATGCCAACGGTGAGTTAACCTGGGGAGAAGTAAAAAGTCGCCAAGCTGAGATCGCTAGTTACTTAGCAGAAAACTTATTACTTAGTCGTGACAATTTTACATGTAGCTTGCGTTTTGATCTTGTAGAGCGATTACAGGATCATGCTAACGAAGCCTTTGCTGTGACTGACTTTTCAGGACAATGTGCTATCAGTGGGCCATTAAATATAAAATATAGTGCGATATTTGCTTTAGATAGTAGCCATGAAATGGTGCTAAACATTGGTGATGGCAGCAATATGCACAGCTTTGTCTTGGATGATAGCACCAGACAAATAGCGATAGATTTACGTGAGGGAAGTTGGCAAACCACCTTTAAGCAGTTTGTCTATCAAGGCATTATTCATATTTGGATCGGCATTGATCATATTCTATTTTTGTTAGCATTATTGTTGCCGGCGGTACTAGAACGTAAAAACAAGCAGTGGCAAGCTATTGCCAGTGTTAAAGTTATTTTGACTAATACAGTGTGGATTATTAGCGCATTTACCTTAGCCCATTCGCTGACATTAACTGCAACCGCTTTAGGCTGGTTAAGCCCAAGTAGTCGTTGGGTGGAACTAGGTATTGCTTTATCAGTTTTATTTGCTGCCCTGAATAATATTTGGCCTCTAGTACTACGTTTAGCTTGGTTAACCTTTGCTTTTGGTTTGTTACACGGTATGGGCTTTGCTGGTGTATTAGGCGAGTTAGGTTTACCTGCTGATCAACAATTACTGAGTATATTAGCCTTTAATTTTGGCGTGGAAATTGGTCAGTTAGCCATATTAGCTATTTTATTACCCGTATTGATTTTACTGCGCAAGACCAAATTCTATAGCAAAGGCGTGATGCCGGTAGGTTCTTTATTCATTGTATTGATGGCGGTGCAATGGAGTATTGAGCGTTGGTGAGTTTGATTAGCGTTTAGCTGCACTGTGTTAGCTTGACTTTAGCTTAGGTGGTAGCTGTTCAAAGACAGTTTATTCTTATTAAGTGAGCGATAATTTGGGCTACTACTCTATATATAGACCGCTATTCTTGAAAATAAAAAGCCCTAGTTAACTTAATAACTAGGGCTTTTTATTTGTTATTTTGTCTACGTTTTAAAACTACGCTTTAAAATTGCGCTTTACGATACTTCTCGCACGCTACTTCGTCTTCACATTCACCATACAAGTATAAACTGTGATTGGTCAATTTTACTTTATGTAATTTTGCAATGTCTTCTTGGCGTTGTTCGATTACATCGTCTTCAAATTCAATCACTTTACCACAACTTAAACACACTAAGTGATCATGATGTTTCTTATGACTTAGTTCAAATACTGATTTACCACCTTCAAAATGATGACGAGTGACAATACCTGCATCATCAAACTGGTTTAATACGCGATATACTGTCGCCAAGCCAATTTCTTCATTATGCTCGAGCAAAAGTTTGTACACGTCTTCAGCACTGATGTGTTGGTTATTGGGGTTTTGTAAAATGGCCAAAATTTTAATGCGTGGCAGAGTAATTTTTAGTCCAGCTCTTTTTAGTTCTTCATTTTGTTCAGGCATTAATTTTGGTCTCTACATCTGCTTTAAATATAAAGAAAATTATAGGGGGTTATGAGCTTGGTTGAAAGGGCTAGTTGTAAATGATTGTCTATTTTGTTGGTTTTATGGGCTTAAAACGTCATAATACTTTTCTGGTCTGATGAGTATGAGGTTATAAACCTTAGCCTTTATATGAGTACTCACGTTTTTATACTACCTTTGAGGAAAACCTATGTTTAAAAAAGCTTGGCAAATGAAATTATTACTAAATATCTGGCCACCATTTTTATTTACTGGCATTCGTGTTGTTGATGTTTCAAAGGATTTTTGTCAAGCCAAAGTGCGTTTAAAATTAAACCTATTCAACCAAAATGCGGTTGGTGTACATTTTGGTGGTTCGTTATATGCAATGACAGATCCCTTCTGCATGTTATTGGTGATGGCGCGATTGGGGAAAGATTATATCGTTTGGGATAAGTCAGCAGATATCGATTATATTAAACCTGGCAAGGGCATAGTAACTGCAGAATTTATCATTACCGATGCTTTGATTGCAGATATTTTGACCCAGACCGCGCAAGGCGAGAAATACCTGCCTGAAATTCCGGTGTATGTAAAAGATGCGCAAGGCGAAATTGTCGCTAAGCTTAATAGAAAGCTATATATTCGCAGAAAAAAATCAGCGTAATAATAGTGGTAAAGTGACTAATACTTGGGGTTGAAATTTGAATGATTTATGCTGATAAGTCAGTTAAAGTAAAGCAGGTGTGAGCTTTATTATGATTATTAGACAAAAAACGGGAACACATAGGTTAATGTGTTCCCGCGAGAGCAGTTAATTACTGTGCCGTTGATGCACTAGCATTTATGACTGATGCTTTATGAGTCATCAGTTGATAAACCTAACATGCTCTTTTTTAATCTTTCTAAATCGATCGCATTTGAACGTACGGTAAGCTTAATATGGCTGTACTCATATTCTTCCTTAATAACACTCATGTTAGCACGAATCTCACCTATGATACCTTTGGCGGTATAGGGAATAATAACTTCGTCTTCAATCATCTCGTTCTGTGCAACGCCAACAATATATTTATGCAATTTACTGATATCAGCAGGATTACGTGTTGAAGTCATCATAGCATCAGGGAATTCTTCCATCAGCGCTTGCTGTTGCTCAAGGCTCAGTTGATCTGATTTGTTGAGTACCAGTAATTTATTACTGTCTTCAACACCCACTTCTTCTAATACGTCATGCACGACATCGAGTTGTGCACGAAATGAAGGATCGGCAGCATCAACCACATATAGCAATAATGATGCATCATGAGCTTCTGCTAAAGTGGAATGAAATGAGGCGACTAAATCGTGTGGTAATTTTTTAATAAAACCAACAGTATCTGACACTAATATTCGTGGTTGAGTAATGGGATATAATGCACGAACTGTAGTGTCGAGGGTGGCAAAAAGTTTGTTCTCACCTTCGACATCACTACCGGTAATGGCGCGCATCATTGATGACTTGCCGGCATTGGTATAACCCACTAAAGCGACACAAAAAAGCTCAGAACGTTGGCTACGTCGGCCTTTCATTTCGTCTTGAACACTGGCTAACTCACGTTTGAGTTCGGCTAATTGGTCGCGAACTGCACGGCGGTTTAGCTCTAGTGTGGTTTCGCCAGCGCCTTTACCCATTTGACGTTCTTTATCACCCGTTGATGTTTCACGAAGGCGTGGTGCAACATAATTAAGTCGAGCAATTTCAACTTGTAATTTCGCTGTCTTGGTCCGAGCATGGCGACTAAATATTTCAATAATAATGCCGGTACGGTCAAACACCTCTACGCCTAACTGATTTTCGACATTACGCAGCTGAGATGGGCTTAAATCACAATCAAATACCACCACATCAGCGCATGCAAACGGTAGGTTATCCGATGGAACATTTACAGGGTTAAGGGTGAACTCTGCATCTTCTTCTAAGTTTTCATCCTCTTCTAAGCCGTCAACCACACCCTTGTTACCGGTAAGTTGGGCTATTTCAGCCAGTTTTCCTAAACCGAGTACATTAACTTTTTGGGTAGAACTCAGCTTTTGCGATTGTGTACCTACTACTTTAAAGCCTAAAGTAGTGACTAAGCGAGCAAGCTCTGCAAGTGACTCGGTTGCTTCATCACCTTTAAAACTCGGTGTGCAAATAGAAATAAGTAACGCGTTAGTCAGTGATGCTTTTGCTGTTAGTTGCATAATTTTTTATGTTAGTGCACGTTAAGTGCAGCCCTAATTTATATCTAAAGTTATATCATCCTACGCTGTTATAGGTAAGCTTTATAGAGTAATAGCAGACTAAATTTTGGTTAGCGAAAAATTATCGATATATTGAGATATCAGTTAACTCATTAAAGAGAGTATTTTGGCTGTAATGCTATAAGACGGAGGTGAGCAAGTGTTTTATGATGAGCGATTTTTAGCCACTGATTCACCTTGTGAGTGTGTGTGGGGAGGGCGTAAAAACCGATCATCAGCTCGACAGTTGGCACCTTAGAAGTTAATAGCGTTAGACTTTATTACCCTTGAAAGTCATTACCGTTAAGCGTCAATACAGTTGATTATTTAACCTTAACGCGAGCTAGTTTGAAGAAAAAGCTAGCTAGTCTAGAAGTATGATTAATTTTTTCCAAGAGGGTGGGCATCTTTGAAATAGATCAAATTAACCCGTCAGTGATGGACGCTGTAAATGATACAGCTAAACTATATCGCTTTGTCTCTTTTGTCTCTTTTGTCTCTTTTGTCGATTAATTTCTATTATTTAGTGATTAAACTGTAGTCAAACAGTCGTTATATATAATATTCAAATGGATGAAATCAGGTTACGATTGAACACCACATAAACATCATACAAGAATTTTACTGGCCAGTACCCGCGGGACGGAAAGATAATATGCTACCGTCTAACCCATTTTAATTTTATAGGATTATTATTACTCATGTCATTTGAACTGATTTTTTTGTTCCTTGCCGGTTTTTTGGGTGGTGTTGTTAACTCAATTGCTGGCGGTGGCAGTTTTATTACTTTTCCCGCACTTATCTTTGTCGGTATTCCCCCTATTATGGCTAATGCGACCAATACTTTTGCGTCGTGCGCCGGTTATATGAGCGGTACTTATGCCTTTCGAAAAGAGCTTGCTGCGCATAAAGATGGACTCTTGCTCATCATCGTTATCAGTTTAATGGGGGGCGTTTTTGGTGCTTGGCTATTGCTGCAAACATCAGAAGGGGTATTTCGAGTCGCTATTCCTTGGCTGTTATTATTTGCCACTGTACTGTTTATTTTTGGTGGTCAGCTTAACGCAGGATTTAAAAAAATAGCGACTAAGCACCAACATGCATCGGCTATTGGTGGGTTTTTACTGTTAATACTTCTCTTGGGAGTGTCTATTTATGGCGGTTTTTTTAACGCGGGATTGGGTATCATTATACTCAGCTATTTAGCATTAGCGGGCCATAGCAACATCAATGCAATGAATGGATTGAAATTATTAGTGTCAGCGGCAGTATCATTAATTGCCATCATCCTGTTTATTTATAATGACATTATTGTCTGGTATGAAGGCACTATTTTGTTATGTGGTACGTTAGTAGGAGGTTATATGGCGGCGAATATATCACGCCAACTTCCACAAAAGCAGGTCAGAGGTGTTGTTATTGTGATAAGTGTTGCGACGACATTATATTTCTTTTTCGCGACTTATTTAGCTTAACAGTAACAGTTAACAGAGGCAGCATTCTTATTAAGGATAAAGCGAGCTTGAATCAAGGTGGGTCGATTGCTGAAATACTTATCTTATATCTAACGAAGTAAGGCATTTTCAGCGGTGACTGGTCAAGTAACTTTTAACAATGAAAATGAGTAGCTGAAAAAATAAGTTTATTATGACTAACGTCCTTTTATAGTAAATAAACTTGCTAATTAGTACTCAGCTGGAGACAAGTCATACTGTTGTTTAATAGTTAATCGCTGTTTAGCAATATCATCAAAGGCTCGTTGGTAGGTTCGTATTATGTGATCGGGTGTATTGATATTGAATGCCAAGTAATTACCTGTTTTGTCGACCTGCCAAACTTGTTGATAGGCATCAGCATGTAAATTGTTTTTTTTCGCTAAATGCTCAAAAGCATGAACAGTGGTAACCATCATGTCTACACGACCTGATTGCATCAATAAAAGGGCTTGTTCTAATTGTGAAATTTCTGCGAGATTAGACGCAGGAAAACCAATTTTACGCAGCGAAATGCCTGAAATATCATCCTTTACCGCTGCAACAGTATGATTAAACACTTGCTGTAAGTTGGAAAAATTAAAGTTTTTTGATTTTTTGGCAATTAAGATATGAGTAGAATGAAAAAAAGGCCCAACCCATTTAAAGAGCTTTTCACGCGGTTGAGTTTTGGACATAGTAAATAAAGCGGTATTACTTTTATTTAAAGTAAATTTATAGCCACGTGCCCATGGCACTAAAAGCACTTCTTGTTCAGGTATGTCTAAATTTTTCCAGATAGCTTTTAACGTATCTACTGAAATGCCTTTGAGTTCATCATCGACTAAATAATTGGCTGGCGGATAAATCTCAGTATAAAAGGCGATGTTTTCAATGAGGGATGGTGGTTGAAATGCTTTTAGTTGAGGAAGCACTAAAAAAAACAACAAAATTGATTTTAAAATAAATATTTTCATTAGAAACATCAGTACCAAACCATCGTGAGATCATAATAACAAAATTCATGATAATAATTAAGTTCAATTATTAAAATCAAATCACTATAAGCTTAATTAGGAGCAGTAGTGCTAAGTGCTAATTATTCGGTGTCTTGGACTATAGTTAGTCGCCATTGCCATACTTTTAAGCGCTTGTGTTCTACTATGCCTGCATTGGCTGCATTTTTTTGCTAGGGTATTTTTAGATGAGGGTTAAAAATTAATTATATATACTTATAACTACATTTATATAATCGTACAAGGTATTGTCTAAAACAAGCGTTAATTATTAAGTTGACGTTATAAATACCAACTTATAGGTGTATATACCTTGAAACGGATGGACGGCTGCAAGCGTGTATAGCTGTTTTTTTAGTGCTAGTTATAATAGAAACAAAAGAGCCAGCTATTAGTGCTAGTTATAATAGAAACAAAAAAGCCAGCTAATAGCTGCCTTTTTCAAGACAATTTAATTTACTGTGTAAAGCCTTAGTCCGCTAACTCAGCTAAACATAATTCATCGTAGATTTGTTTAACCCAAGTATCGACACGCTCGGCGGTTAGTTCAGGCTGACGGTCTTCATCGATACATAAACCGATGAAGGTGTTTTCGTCAACTAAGCCTTTAGAGGCTTCAAATTCATAACCTTTGGTTGGCCAGTTACCAACCATAATAGCGCCCTTTGACTCCACGATATCACGTAATGGTTCCATCGCATCACAGAAGTACTCAGAGTAATCTTCTTGATCGCCTAAACCGAAAATAGCCACGAGTTTGTCGGTAAAATCAATTTCTTCTAATTCAGGTAAGAAGTCATCCCAATCACATTGGTTTTCGCCATAATACCAGGTAGGAATACCTAGAATTATTAAATCGAACTCAGCGATTTCTTCTTTGGTACTTTTGGCGATATCTCTAACATCGACAAGGCTTTTACCCAATTTTTTTTGGATCATTTTGCCTACGGCTTCGGTGTTACCTGTGTCACTTCCGAAAAATAAACCTACAATTGCCATTAATGTAACCTTTTTATAGCTAACTAAATTTTAATATCGTTGGCATCAAGCGACTGGACTAATAGGGCTTCTATTAATTCACTTCGACTAACACCTTTATCATTTGCTAAAGCGTCTAAGCGTTCATATACATCTTGATGTAATTTAAACTCTATTCGCTTTAAGCCATTGTTCTTATCGCGCTTGACCTGATTGCGTTTGTTTATTTTTATTTGCACGCTGCGTGAATGGGGGTTCGTTTTTGGTCGCCCCGGTCGCTTTTCATCGCTAAATAAGTCAATGGTCGTTAAATCTGCTACTTCTTTTGCCATTTTATTACTTACTTATCCAACGCCTTGGCTTTCCCAAATAAACTGAATGATGCCTTTTGCGATAAATCCAGCACACCCTAAAAATAATACAAAATAAACAACTATCTTTCCCATCTTAGGTACATCGTTTTTTTTCATCACATCATGCATTGATAAGCCAATGAAAATAAAGATAAAAGCAAAAAATAAATTTAGCCCAATGGTTTCAATTAATTCGAAGTGTTCTGCTAACATATTTAACCCTAAAATTTTCAGGGCGCACTATAGCATATTACGGCTTTTAAAGACATTATTTTTGTTACCTGAGTAACCACTTTGCCAGCATTATTTTGCTATTTTGGCGCCTATGAGTCTGAGCATAAAATGATTTTATCACGCTAATTACACAAAGTTATACTGTTTAGTATTAGCGCTAGATCAATTAATTTGTTAAAAATTCTTCAACGCTGCGATTGAAGGCAACTGTTTTTTCAGCATGTAACCAATGTCCTGCCCCTTGAATAATGCGGGCACGACTCTGTGGAAATAAGCGTAATATTGCTGTGCGGTGCTCGGGCAATATATAGTCAGAATTAGCCCCTTTGATAAACAGGGTGGGCCCTTGATAGCTATTGTTACCTTGATAAGCTTTCATTATTTGTGGATAATTTTTTGCTATGTTTTCAAGGTTACATTTAAAAGAAAATTGGCCATTTTCGCTGCTTAAATTGCGCAATAAAAATTGTCGTACGCTTAGATTGTCAACATATTGACTGAGCTGTTTATCCGCGTCTTTACGTTGTTTTATCGTGGTAAAGTCAAGTGACCTTAAGCCGGCAATTATTTGGTTATGGTGTGGAGGATATTCAGCTGGCGCTATATCGGCAACAATTAACTTTTCAACTAGTGTTGGCGCAGTAAGGGCTAATTCCATGGCTATTTTTCCGCCCATAGAGTGACCCAAGACTACGGCACTATTGATGGCTAGATGCTGCATAATATCAATTATATCTTGTGCCATGGTTGAGTAATTCATCAGACTATCGTGAAATGAATCGCCATGGTTACGGACATCAACACTGGTGACCCGATAATTTTCTGCTAAGGCTTTTGCCACCATATTGAGGTTTTCTAATCGGCCAAATAAGCCATGGATAAGGATAATGTTTTTACCGTTGCCAGATTGTTGATAGTTTAAAAGCTTTGCCATTGGGGTCTCTATCGTATTATTTAAGGGATGAAATTGTGCTTATTTTTACATTTTGAGGTAATGAAATCTAAATTAAATTTGCTTGAAATCAAGTAGTATATCGATTTGAGCGAGCTGGTTGTACTGGCTAATATTTAATTTCGACAGCTGATCCACTGACTTTTTGAAAAATATTTCCATCATTTGTTAATCCACTATAGAGACTTATTATTAACGCAAGTATAATCTTGGCGCGATCTATCATAATTTTCCTAGGGTCATCAATGAAAAACATCGAAATAGATGAAGAACTTTATCAACACATTGTCTCAAATACCCAGTATATTGGTGAAAGTGCATCGTCGATATTACGTCGTCTAATTAACTTACCCAGCCAAAAAAATGCTGAGGTTGTAGCCGCAATTAAAGTAGAACTTGTTGAACAAATTGTAGAAGAAGTTGTAGAAGAAGTTGTTGAAGAGCCAGTAGCTGATGCAACGGTTGATGTTAATGGCTCAGTATTTCATTATATCAATAGAGAAGAGTTGGCTATGCAGCGTGGTGCTGTAGGCCGATTTTTACTGGTATTAGCGGCATTACATCGGGTGCACGGACAGCATTTTTCAGTAGCTTGTCAGATCAGAGGTCGTGACCGTTTATATTTTGCGGCCAGTGAAGCAGAATTAGTTGCTAGTGGCAGTAGTACTAAGCCTCGTCAAATCCCAGAAAGCCCATTTTGGGTGATTACAAACTCAAACACTACTCGTAAAAAAATGATGTTGACCGAAGTTAGTCGAGCATTAGGTTATAACGAGCAAGATCTAGAAGACATTCGCGATTTACTTTAATGATCATTGTTATATCAATTGGTGATCAAGTAACGTATGCGGCTTAAATTTTACAAGGGATAAGGAAATTAAATGACCATTCATCAACATGCAGGCAAACTGGCAAGACCGATAGATAGAATTAACCTTGGTCGTTTAGTTAGCGATTATTTTTTAAAAACACCTAATGTTGAAATTGCCGAGCAAAAAGTTACTTTTGGTACTTCTGGGCATCGTGGTAATGCCGGTAAATTAAGCTTTAATCAGCAGCATATTGAAGCTATTTGTCAGGCAGTAGCTGAATATCGTCTAGCGCAAGGATTTAATGGGCCACTATATTTAGGCAAAGATACCCATGCGTTATCTGAACCGGCCTTTGCTTCTGCTATTTCAGTATTGATCGCCAATAATATCCCTGTTGTTATTCAAGACGATGATGGCTTTACGCCAACGCCGGTTATTTCAAGGTTGATTATTGTCCATAATAAAACTCAGTCAAGCCAGGCTGATGGTTTGATCATCACGCCTTCGCATAATCCACCCAGCGATGGCGGCATTAAATATAACCCTCCTCATGGTGGTCCAGCTGAAGGTGAAATAACCCAAGTTATTGAACAGCGTGCGAACGAAATTATTGCTAATAAACTGGTTGCCGTTAAACGCCTTGATTATACCCAAGCACTAAAATCTGCATTACTGACTCGTGAAGACTTTATTACTTTTTATGTTGAGCAATTAAGCCAAGTGGTTGATATGGATGCGATAGCAAAGGCAGGCATAAATATTGGTGTTGATCCTTTAGGTGGCTCAGGTATTCATTATTGGCCGGTAATAGCTAAAAAATATGGTTTGAAATTAGACGTAGTCAATCCAGTGGTTGATGCCAGTTTTGCTTTTATGCCATTAGATAAAGATGGCAAAATTCGTATGGATTGTTCATCGCCTTATGCCATGGCAGGCTTAATTGCTTTGAAAGATAAGTTTGATATTGCCGTAGGCAATGATCCTGATTTTGACCGCCACGGTATAGTTACTAAAACGGGTGGTTTGATGAACCCCAATCATTACTTAGCGGTGTCTATTCACTATTTAATGACTCACCGAAACTGGCCCAAAACTTGTAAAATAGGTAAAACACTGGTCTCTAGTTCGCTAATTGACCGTGTTGCCAAGCTTATTGACCGTCCTCTTTCAGAAGTACCTGTTGGCTTTAAATGGTTTGTTAATGGTTTACATGATGCTAGCTATGCCTTTGGCGGTGAAGAAAGCGCCGGTGCGACATTTATCGCCCGTGACGGTAGCTGTTGGACCACAGATAAAGATGGTTTTGTGATGGCTTTACTAGCAGCTGAAATGCTTGCCGTTACCGGTAAAGACCCTTATCAATTATATCAAGCATTAGCTAAGCAATTAGGTGAGCCCTGTTATGGCCGTGTTGAGGCGGTCGCTAACTTGCAACAAAAGCAGGTGCTGACTGCACTAACAGCGGATGCTATTACTACCGATGTGTTAGCAGGGGAGAAAATCGGCCAAATATTGTCACATGCACCTGGTAACAATGCCGCTATTGGTGGCATTAAAGTGTGTACTGAAAATGGTTGGTTTGCTGCTCGCCCGTCAGGCACCGAAGATATTTATAAAATATACGCAGAAAGTTTTATTGATGATGCGCATTTACAGTTAATTATCAGCGATGCACAAAAACTTGTTAGTGCTGCCTTTGTTGCCGCTGGTTTGTGATACAAGTATAAAATATATGGTTAGAATGGTGTTAAATAAAGTTGCCAGGGGCCACTTTATTTACCGTTATGTTATGCTAATATTTATCTATTATTTCCTGCTACAAGAAACTTTTAATTAAAAAATAATGAAATTTTATCCTTTATTTTCTGTTCTTATAATACTATGCAAAAGATTAAATAATCATATAGTTAACGAAATTTTAGCTTAGCGAAATATTAAGCTTCTTAGCTGTGGATAAATTCTAGTAATAGAAATGGAAATTAAATGACGTCAATAAATTATTTTGAAAAATATGGTGGCTTTGCTACTTTATATCCTCTTGTGGGTGAGTTTTACGATGCAGTTTTAGAGTCAGATACTGTCGCTTATATTTTTGAATCTATTAGTATGAAGGCATTAATCGACCATCAAACCAGATACTTAGCGGCTATGATGGGAGGCCCAGGTGAATATGATGATGAAAAGCTCAAATCAGCCCATAGTCAATTTAAGATAACTGAAATTGAATGGAATGAAGTGGTCAATATTTTTATCGCTACGTTGAACAATTTTAAAGTTGAAGACGAGGATATCAAGAGTTTAACTAGCTTAATAGCTGCTCGAAAATCGTTAATTGTCGCGGAATAATAACAATGGGATTTGATTTATTAAATAAATTAAACATTGTCGTTGCAATATGTAATAGGCAAACATTAGCCCCCTCTTATTCGAGTAGCAAGTTTAAGGCTATCATAGGAGAATGTGGTGAGGCTATTTTCAACCTATTTGAGAGTAAATATCAACAATTCTCTAGAGAGCAAGTATTAGCTGTAAATGCACAAAGCCCTTATGCATTTACAATACAATTAAAAGCTGAACGCACGCGTAAAACTATCAAAGTTATCATGAGTGATTATGATGAAGACCAACTCATGATTGTTGGTCAGGACATAACTGAGCTGAAAAAACTAGAATATTCATTACAGTCTTATGCTTCTCTTATGGAAACACAAGAAAAGAACCTGATTAAACTGGCCTATACCGACTCATTAACCGGTATTGCCAACCGTCGAGCTATGTTCAAAAGATTTAATGACTACACTCAAAACCAAAACCAAAACCAAAACCAAAACCAAAACAAAAACCCAAATAATACTAAGGGGTCTATCTCCGTACTCGACATTGATCATTTTAAACAGTTTAATGACGATTATGGCCATGAGTTTGGTGATTATGTGCTCAAGTACTTTGCTGAAAAAGTTACACTAGCATTAGATAACGACTGCTATTTTTCCCGTATTGGCGGGGAAGAGTTTTGTGTATTTAGTTACACGCGCAATGGCGCAGAGTTAACTAAGCTGATCGATACAGTTTTAGATTCAATAAAATGTTGTGAAATACTGACACCAGAAAAAAATATTACTCAACTTAGTTTTAGTGCTGGTATTGTCGAATACACCAATCATGGTACGACTTTAGATGAACTACTAAGCAATGCAGACAAGGCACTATACTTTGCTAAAGCCACTGGACGTGGTCAAGTTATTTCTTTTTCAACAGATTTATTGGCAAAGCATGAAGTTAAACCTATACCTAAATTTCGAGAAATAAAGCGTTAAGTCTTTTATTGCCATCAGAAATGAGATTTGAATTTTTCAATCCTTTGTTGCTGACTTTTGTGAGCAAATTAAAGCCATTACGATATTAAGTTCAGCTTTTTTAATGTAATCCTGAACAATACAAACTGGCCTTAAAAATTAACAGTTATGCCGCTGATATTTATTTATATCCAATGAGTAAAGTGAAGCGATAAAATAGTCATTGATAATGATGGCATAAATTATCAAAACTGCTGGTAATTGCTCTTCAACTTGGCTCCATCTAACCATGACTTTAATACGAAAGTTAGCCGCTATAAAAATACTACCTTAGCGCTTAATTTATTTTGGTGACATAAAACGTTCGCTAAAAAAAACGCTTTTCTGTAATAATACAGCAGAATTTTTTATTTTAATTTACAACGCTATGGCTATTTCGTTACTAGTAGGGTGAGTAGAGCGATAGTGCTTTAAGCTTAATATAGATTTTGATTTTAAAGATAACCGCTGAAAATATTCATCAATTTTCGCTAGTGGGTTAATAGCTATTTTGATAAAACAAAACCTAAGCAGGTAGCTAATATTGTATGGGTATAATACCCGCTTAATTGCCTTAGACTAAAATACAGAGATTAAAGAACACTCCACTCTCCAGAGCTATAAAGCGATATCATGACAAGAAAAATATTAACATTACCGGTAAAAAGAAAAAAAGCCCCCAAACAAGTGGATGAAGTAGTTAAAGATGCATCTTGTGATGACCCACAAAAGCGTTTTTTAAATGGCGTAGCCATTAATCCTTATCAGTGTCTTGAGCTAGCATCAGGCTCTGAGCAACTTTCCATGCGAGCGATGGATTTGTTTACACCGCTTGGCAGGGGGCAACGAGGTTTGATTGTAGCTCCACCAGGCTCCGGAAAAACCACGCTTTTAAAAGATGTTTGCCAAGCAGTGGCGACAGCTTATCCCGAAATAAAGCTTTATGCCTTACTTATTGATGAGCGTCCAGAAGAGGTGACAGACTTTAAGCGCAGCGTGTCGGCACAAGTACATGCTTCCTCTACGGATGAAAACCATGACCAACACGTTCGTGTCGCTAATAACCTGCTTAATATTGCGCGCAAGGAAGCGGGTGAAGGTCATGATGTTATGATTGTTATTGATTCTTTAACTCGGCTGACAAGAGTACATAATGCCAATCAAAAAAGCAGTGGTCGTACTATGTCGGGCGGCCTTGACGCTAGTGCGATGGCAATACCACGAAAATTATTTGGCGCTGCGAGAAAGATTGAGCATGGTGGTTCGCTTACTATTTTAGCAACCATACTCGTTGATACTGGCAGCCGGATGGACCAAGTGATATTTGAGGAATTCAAAGGCACGGGTAATATGGAAGTTGTTTTATCACGGGAAGCGGCACAACAAAGAATTTTTCCCGCCTTGGATATGGCTAAAAGTAGTACCCGCCGTGAGGAGCTGCTGTTAAATGTTAAGGATCTCGAAAAGATAAAAACCTTGCGAAGAGCATTTACCGGTCTTAAACCCACAGAAGGTGCGAGTAAACTGGTTGAGTTACTGAAAAAATATCCAAGTAATGCTGAGCTGTTAAATCGTTAGTGGCGAAAAAATTGCAGTGTTGAGTTGATGAAATAAATTAGCGCACAAAGCGATAACTTCATGTGCTAATTAGCCCTGTTTTTTCTGCTACATTTTCTGCTACATTTTCTGCTACATTGGCAAATAGATAGTTAATAGATGATGGTAAACTTAATTACTGTGACGTGGTGTAATTGATACGACTACGTCAGAGATTAAATTAGTAGCGCAAAGACGTTTAGTTACAAATCAAGTACAATAGCGCCTAATCAGTAATCAGTAATCAGTAATTAGCAATTAGCAATTAGCAATCAGCAATTAATAAGCGTTGCCGTTTCCAATCTACGCTACTCAATTAAACTCTTTTATGACAACAGGTGAAAACGCGTGAGTGATTTTTCAAGTTCAACCAATGCCTTCGCATCAACTTTACAACAAAGTGGTGATTTTCTCTCAATGACTCGCGCTAATGAATGGTCATTACCTGGAGGCGTTTTTAGTTTTGATGTTACACATCAAGCTTCTCAAACCTTGAGTAAAGTTACGGTATTAGATACCGGCTTAATTACCTTCGAACCGATTAATCGTACCAGCAGTCAAGATATTGTTTTATCGAGTGCCGTCCATGGCAATGAAACTGCACCTATTGAAATTTGCAGCGATATTATTGGCCAATTGATCCGAGGTGAGTTGGCATTATCAGAGCGGGTGTTATTTATTTTTGGTAATCCGGCCTCTATGAATATTGCTGAGCGCTTTATTGAAGAAAACCTGAATCGTTTATTTTCTGGTGGCCACTCACAAGACCAAGGGCAAGGCGCGGGGTTAATTAATAAAGAGCGTCATCGAGCTTTGTTATTAGAAAACACGGTGCGAGACTTCTTTACTGCAGGCAGTAAATTAGACTCAGTAGTAGGTACAGAACGCAGCCGTTGTCATTACGATCTACATACCGCTATTCGTGGCTCAAAGTGTGACAAATTTGCGGTTTACCCTTTTTTGCATGGTGCGCCGCGTAAAAAAAGTCAGTTACAATTTCTTCATGCCTGCGGTGTTAGCACTATTTTGTTGTCACACTCTCCAACCACAACCTTTAGCTATTTTTCATCACATGAATTTGGCGCTGATGCTTTTACTGTTGAGCTAGGTAAAGTGCGTCCATTTGGTGAGAATGATATGAGCCAGTTTGTTCAGGTTAGAGACACTTTGACCAAGTTAGTTTCAGGTGAAAATCTAGAATTGATGTCATATAAGGCCAGCGACTTTAACCTTTATGAAATATCACAGGTGATTGATCGCCAGCATGAAGATTTTTCGTTAACTTTCGCCGATGATGTTGAAAACTTTACTGACTTTCCTAAAGGTCATGTACTAGCGATTGACGGTGAAAATGAAGTTAAAACTCAGCAAGACGGCGAAGCGATTATTTTCCCTAATGCTAATGTCGCTATTGGCCAACGTGCGATGCTAACCGTTACCCCCACAACACTTGCCTAAATGGATTTAGGTACTTAGGTTATGTCTGGAACAAATAACCTGTGCCTAAATGGATTTAGGTACTTAGGTTATGTCTGGAACAAATAACCAGTGCCTAAATGGATTTAGGTACTTAGGTTATGTCTGGAACAAATAACCAGTGCCTAAATGAACTTCGGTATTTAGGTACTGAGTTTCTCAAACTAAAATATTTTTTATCAATGACTTAGAACAATAGGCTAGATTATAGCGATTCTAACTGTAAAGAATTCTGCTCGCTGCAAGGCTTGTAAAACAGTCCACTTTGATCACTAGACTTGTGTTTCAGTTTACGTAAAGGTAAAGTGATCACGATTATTAAAACCAACAATTCATAACAATGACATAAATACTCATCTTGCGTTGAAAGCTTCTATACTTTCATTAATTAAAGCCAAGGTAGAATAGGTAATGTCACCTTATATCCAAGGTTAATAAAAAAAGAGAAGGCTATGAACACTGACGTATATAGCGAAAGCCCGGTTGTACATCAACCCGCTTTTATTGATGGTCATTCAGTTGAAATTCCAATCCTTAAAATATTGAAACAAGATGGTAGCATTTATAAAAATGCTGCCATGCCAAATATAGATCAAGCATTGGCGACTAAAACCTATAAAACGCTCGCTTTTCATCGTGTATTAGATGAACGTATGGTGGCAGCACAGCGCCAAGGTCGCATCAGTTTTTATATGACAGCACTTGGCGAAGAAGCTGCTAGTGTTGGTGGTGCCGCTGGCCTGAAAGATCAAGATATGATCATGGCGCAGTATCGTGAACAGGGAGCATTAATGTTTCGAGGTTTTAGCCTTGAAAACTTTATGAACCAAATGTTCAGCAATGAAAAAGATTTAGGTAAAGGTCGTCAAATGCCAATTCATTACGGTAGTCGTGAATTGAACTATATGACGATTTCATCACCGCTTGGTACACAAATCCCACAAGCTGCCGGTTATGCCTATGGTCAAAAACTGCAAGGTTTAGATGCGGTTACCATTTGTTATTTCGGTGAAGGCGCTGCGTCTGAAGGCGACTTTCATGCGGGCTTAAACATGGCTGCTGTTCATCAAGCACCGGTTATTTTCTTTTGTCGTAATAATGGCTATGCTATTTCAACGCCATCAGAAGAACAATATGTCGGTAATGGTATTGCTTCACGTGGTGTGGGTTACGGTATGAAAACCATACGTATTGACGGCAATGATATTTTAGCTGTGATTGCTGCAGTACAATTGGCGCGTGAATATGGCATAAAAGAAGGCAAGCCGGTATTAATTGAAGCTATGTCTTACCGTTTAGGTGCGCATTCAACGTCTGATGATCCTTCAGGTTATAGAACACGTGAAGAAGAAGCTAAATGGCAAGAACATGATCCTATTCTTCGCATGAAGAACTGGATGCTTGCCCAAGGTTGGTGGGACGAAGTACAAGAAACAGCCTTGTTTGAGAAGCTAAGAGATGAAGTTTTAGCCGCGGTTAAAGTGGCTGAAAAAATTGACAAGCCGCCAGTAGAAGATCTCATTACTGATGTTTATGACCAAGTACCGCCTTTGCTACAAAGTCAATTTGATGATCTTAAAAAACATATCAAAAAACACCCTAAAGCTTACCCGTTTTCGGCAGGGAGAATTAAGTAATGGCGCAAATCAATTTATTACAAGCGATTAATGACGCGCTCGATATCGTGATGGCAGAAAATGATCGTGCGGTTTGTTTTGGTGAAGATGTCGGTCACTTTGGTGGCGTATTCCGTGCAACCAGTGGTTTACAAGAAAAATACGGTAAAAGCCGTTGCTTTAATACCCCGTTAGTTGAGCAAGGTGTTATTGGTTTTGCTAATGGCCTAGCCGCGCAAGGTAGTACCGCTATTGCTGAAATTCAGTTTGCTGATTATATTTTTCCGGCTTTTGACCAAATTGTTAATGAATCAGCTAAATTTCGTTACCGTAGTGGTAATGAGTTTGATGTTGGTAAACTGACTATTCGTACGCCATACGGCGGTGGTATTGCCGGTGGTTTATATCATAGCCAATCACCTGAAGCTTATTTTGCTCATACGCCTGGCTTAAAAGTTGTTGTGCCCCGTAATCCTTATCAAGCAAAAGGTTTGTTACTGGCGTCAATTCGTGACGATAACCCAGTAATATTCTTTGAGCCTAAACGTTTGTATCGTGCATCAGTTGGCGAAGTGCCAGAAGAAGACTACGAACTACCCTTAGGTAAAGCTGAAGTTGTGCAAAAAGGCAGTGATATCACCCTACTGGCTTGGGGCGCTCAAGTTGAGATCGTTGAGAAAGCAGCAGCATTGGCAACAAGCGACGGTATTTCATGTGAAATCATTGATTTACGTACCATTTTGCCTTGGGATATTGAAACAGTAGCAAACTCAGTGACTAAAACAGGCCGTTTTGTTGTCAGTCAGGAAGCACCTCTAACCGCTGGTTTTGCGAGTGAAATTGCCGCGACTATTCAACAAGAATGTTTCTTGCACTTAGAAGCGCCAATTGCTCGAGTTTGTGGCATGGATACACCTTATCCATTAGCACTTGAAAAAGAATACGCTGCAGATCATTTAAAGATCTTTGAAGCAATTAAAACCACTATGACCTACTAGGATTTATAAGCATGAGCATTGATTTTATACTGCCAGATATTGGCGAAGGTATCGTTGAATGTGAACTGGTTGAATGGCTAGTAGCTGAAGGCGATGTGATTGCAGAAGATCAGCCCGTTGCTGATGTGATGACCGATAAAGCCTTAGTTCAAATTCCAGCGATGCATTCTGGTGTAGTAGACAAACTTTATTACGCACAAGGCGAGATAGCGAAAGTTCATCAACCCCTATTTTCGATGACACCAGAAGGTAGCGATGAAACCCAAAGTGCTGTTGCACCAATATTAGATAAAAAAATAGCCGCTGAAATGCCTGTAGCGCCAGCGCCTATTGCTGCAAGTGGTACTCAAGTAGAAGACTTTATTTTACCTGATATCGGTGAAGGTATTGTTGAATGTGAACTGGTTGAATGGTTAGTGGCTGAAGGTGATTTGATTGAAGAAGATCAACCGATAGCTGACGTTATGACCGATAAAGCCTTGGTACAAATTCCAGCTATGCATAAAGGTAAAGTGGTTAAGCTTTATTATGCCAAAGGTGAAATTGCCAAAGTTCATGCGCCCTTATTTGCAGTTGAAATTGCCGCATCTGGGCCAGCGACTGTTGCTGCTGTAGTTGAAGCACCAAAAGCTGCTGCCACTAATGTACCAGTTAAGACTGAGGTTGTTGAAACTCAAGCGGTTGTAGCAAAAGTAGTGAATGAAAAAGCTGTTGCGAGTCCTGCTGTGCGCCGTGTCGCGCGTGAGCTAAACGTTAATATTCATCAAGTACCAGGCAGTGGTAAAAAAGGTCGAGTTTATAAAGACGATGTTTTAGCTTTTAACAAAGTACCAGCACCAGCAGTGGCTACTAATCCTAGCGTTGCTGCCGTGAGCAACGTTAGTGTTGTTGGTGGCACACGCGTTGAACCTATTCGCGGTATAAAAGCTGTGATGGCAAAAGCTATGGTTAGATCAGTATCGACTATTCCTCATTTTACTTACTGTGAAGAAATCGATATGACCAATTTGATTAAATTGCGTGGTGAACTGAAAGAAGTTTATGCCAAGCAAGATATCAAATTAACTATGATGCCATTCTTTATGAAAGCTATGTCGTTAGCGTTGAAACAATTTCCGTTAGTGAATACGCAAGTGAATGAAGATTGTACCGAGTTAACTTATTTTGACGATCATAATATTGGTATGGCCGTTGACTCGAAAGTAGGTTTGTTAGTACCTAATGTTAAACAAGTACAAACAAAATCTATTTTAGACTTAGCTGCAGATATTACCCGTTTAACCAATGACGCGCGCTCAGGTCGAGTGCCAGCCGCTGATTTGAAAGGTGGTACGATCACTATTTCAAATATTGGTGCCATTGGTGGTACGGTGGCAACGCCTATTATCAATAAGCCTGAATCTGCCATTGTTGCGTTAGGTAAGTTACAAAAACTACCACGCTTTAATGACAAAGGTGAAGTGGAAGCTCGTTCAATTATGCAAGTGAGTTGGTCTGGCGATCATCGTACTATTGACGGTGGCACCATTGCTCGTTTTTGTAATTTATGGAAGTCATTCCTTGAAGAGCCAAGCAATATGCTAGTTCATATGTCATAAGTTTTGTTAAATTATTTTGATTAAAAAAACCTGCATTACGCAGGTTTTTTTTATTAAAAATTATGATGAATAAATGATAAATCTAAATAACTCAATGTGTGTGAGTGACTTTAGCCACAAGAACTCAGGTAAAAGATATCAATTAAGCTTAAATTCAATGATAATTTATCTAGATCCAGATGTTTACTGTTAAGGAAGTCTAGTGGCGGAAAAGAAACTCCAGCATTTTTATATCGCTGAAGAACAGTCGATTTACTTATTAAATCATGAAGACGCAACCAAGTTAAAGCAATGGGTTGAGCTTTGTCAGCAGCAGTTAACTTTGTTGGGTTATCAAAATATCGCCCTTATTGGTAAAGGAGCTTATGGTTTTGTCTTTGGCGGTGAAGACGAACATGGGCAATCACAAGTCTTTAAGTTTTCCCGTATTAATTTGCCACAACACGTACAAGATCGCTTAGCTGAAGAAGCCGATATTCAGCGAGAATTATCTCATGAACGTATTCCTAAAATCATAGGTTATTACAAGATAAAGCGTCAATCAATTGTCCATATGCAGCGAGCTCCTGGCATAGATCTTGAGAAGTTATCCTATCAAGAAGGGCCTTTACCGAGTGAATTAATCGTTAAAATTGCTTTGCAACTTGCCGATATTCTTATTTATTTGCGTGATTCTAGTCAACACGAGAAGGGGAAACCTTATGTTCATGGTGACATAAAACCTTCCAATGTGGTTTTTGACCCTGAAACTCAGAAAGTCTACCTAGTCGATTGGGGCTCTTCAGTACCCGCCCAACTTGATGTTAATGGCCAATCTACCGCTAATAATGTCATGGATTTAATGAGCAGTGATTTACAAAATAGTAATGCCCGCTTAGGTGATGTTTACTTTATTGGTGATGAGCAAATTAGCGGTGAAATGTCGTCGCCCCGTTTTGATGAACAAGGGCTAGCAGCAACCTTATATGCCTTAGCTTCTGGTCAGTCTTGTCGCTATGGTAGTGCGGTAATCACGCCTTCATCTTTGGGTTTGCCTAAATTACTGGCGCAAATATTATCTGGTATGTTTAGCAAAGACAGAAGTCAGCGAAATAAAGCTGGTGACTATTTTTTTAAACATTTAGCCCTGTTAAAAAATACCGTGATGGCCGATCCGCCTTTGCTAGTTGAAATTAAGCCTTTAGTGCCTGTGTGGTGTAAAAGTTATCACAAAAATATGGATACTGTGGTTTATGGTTCTCGTAAATCTTTCCTACGAGAATCTGCCGAAGTAGACGAATTAAATGATATAGACGATGTGCAATTAGAAAAATACTTTAAGAATTTTCTGATGGGCATGGGCGATACTGAGAAGGCGTTTGTTGCTGCGGTTAGCCGCCTAGCTAATTTTCCTGTTGTGGGTGGCTTAGCGGTACGTTGGGAAAAAAATGGCGTCTATATTGACTCAAACTTATCGTTATTTGATCCAAAACTGAAAACATCATTTCAAAGTGCGGTGAATAATATGGTGCGCTTGGCTCAAGGTATATTCAGAATTGGGGTTTTTAAAAGTTGTTTATTCAATGCCAGAAATACTTTGCATGTTGAGCGTGAGAATGAACAGCAACCCTTTCAAGCCTTAGCCAATCAAGTTATCCATTTTGATGTCAGTGACATTGCCGATATTGACGATATAACACGACTGCACTCTTACTTTGAAGATGGTGTCGATCCAGATGAATATTTACATTTACCCGACGAAGTAATGGTGGTGCTAGCGCGTTTAAATCAGATCCATCACACAGGTTGTATTATTTTTGAGGTCTTGCCACGACACCTTAAAATTCACAGTTATTTAATGTTATTAAATCACGATAAAGAAGCAGAATTTAAGCAATGCTTGACAGAGATATTACAGTTGCTACCAACGATTACCGGTATTGGTATTTCTGGTTTTATGAAGCTGCCTTACAAAGACACACGATTTTTTGAACACATAAATGGCTTACCAGATAAATTTTATCCGAGAAATCCCAAAAAAAACACAGCCTTAACTCAATCTGACCATAAAATAGCCACAATGGCTGTGGTCAAATAATACTAAACAGAATAAATTAGTCCGTTTAGTATTAAGCTTATTCAATAAGTTGAATACGCTCAGTGTTTGACCTAGCTACGCATGCTGAAAATTCATCCGCTAAACATTCTGATGCTTTTAACACCCTTTGCCAATATTTTAGTCGTGTTGCGGGCGCTAGATTAATAAAGTCTTTTCGGTCAGGTATTTTTGCAAAAGGTAATTGAGCAATAAAGGCTGCCGAGGGCACTAACATTACGGTGTTTTTGTAATACTCAGTATTGACCTTACGGGCTAAATTTTTATCAAACCAACCGGCTTTTGGTGTTGGTGAAAAGTGTGGATACAGCGTAAGGCCAGATGCAGGTTTGATATCAAGATCAAAGTGGTAATCAATAATACCACCGTCGCGATACATGCCTTTTGGTGAACCAGCAATATTTTTTACACCGCCCATTACAACAGGAATAGAGCCAGAGGCAAGCAAGCTGGTGGTTAAGTTGTTGTGATTCAAAGCTTGATATTGAGTGTTAAAATTAAAAGGATCATTAATCGTTAACTGGCTTGTCGGATGATGGTAAACAAAGCGTTGATATTGTTTGGCAAGTAAACCGCGATTGACTTGATTGAATACCATGCTTGATATTAACCCCAACATTAACGGTGTTTTTTGCTCAAAAGAAGTTAAGCCATGGCATTTTGCGACAATAAAGTGTGCTTTGAATATTGGATTTTTGATAATTTCATCACTGCCGTTAACACCTAAGACTTCTTCAAGTAGGGCTATTGCTTTGGCGGTAATTTCTTTATTTTTGGCTTTTTCCGAATAGGTGGTTTGTGAATAGAGTGTCGCTAAGCGCGTAATCGCCGCAACGGGATCTCGCTGGCTAAGGGCGGCAAAGCGAAATGCCCCTGCTGACGACCCAACTAAATTTAATTCAGTGCAGCGATCTTTAAAATATTCACCAAAAAGGTACTTGTCTAAGCCAAATAAGCTAAACCATTTTGGCCCACCACTGGCGCCCAGCATAGTGGTAAAAAGTTCTTGTTTGAAACCGTGTTCTTGTATTGTTTTTAAGGCGTTGCTGCCACAATAAATATCTAGCATATTAGCCATTGTTAGAAAAACCTCTCTATGGGTTATTACAGTGCATACTCTTTTCTAGTGGTATTTTACTCATCAGTACCTGCTTAGGTTATACGCTGGATAAGTTAATAGTCGTGTTGACCCAATCCAGTTTTTCCTATGGGTAAAATAAGGTTTGATAAAGTTTGGTGGCATATTCATCGGTCATCCCTGCGACATAATCAGCGATAACACGGTGTTGGTTAAGCTTGTTTTCTTTTGCTTGTAGCCAACGCATGGCGGTGTTTTTAGGTAATAAGCGTTCAGGATCAGAAGACAAGGCTTGAAATAATTCCATCACAATTTGCTGACCACGATATTCCAACTGTTGAATTGATGTTTGCTTGATCACAAATTGATAAACAAAGTCTTTGAAAATCTGTAGCACTTGAGCGGCAATTAACGGATGCACGGCATTATAGCGTAAAAGTGGCTCTTGAAAGTTACACCCTTTAGTTACGTTAATATCATCTAATTCGACAGCGGTTATTAAGTAATTCACTAAACCACCAATGGCTTCTTTTTGCTGATAGCGTTGAGGACTAAAAAGATTATCCGCTAAGCTTAAGCTATAGTCGTGCAGCCACTCATCGTCTATTGTTAGTAGCCTTTTGATCACATTTTCATCAAAGATTTGTTGATTAACTACACCGGTAACAATGGCATCTTCTAGGTCATGAATGCCATAGGCAATATCATCGGCTAATTCCATCATAGAACAATCTAAAGATTTATAATGGGTTTTACTGTGGCTATTGGCTTTGGTGGTAAATTGTTGGAAAAGTGCTTTGTCTGACTGACATAAAGGCGCTAATACCCAATTAAACATTTCAATATCGTCAAGATATAAGCCTTTGGGTGGCTGCCATTTTGACGCTTCTAATTGGCGAAAAGATGCCGGTATTGCTTGTGGAATATTTTGTTGTAAATGGTTTAAGGTTTGTGGATATTTGATTAAGCCTAATAGTGTTCTGCGGGTTAAATTCATCCCAAAATGTTCACTAAAAGGTTCTAAGTGCGCCACGATACGAAAGGTCTGTCCATTGCCTTCAAAGCCACCATAATCACGCATCATATAATGTAGGGCAATTTCTCCACCATGGCCGAAAGGGGGGTGGCCGATATCATGCGCCAAACATAATGCTTCAATTAAACTGTCGTCAGTAGGCAGTAGGGCAGCGCTATGCTCAGGATATTTACTGCGAATTTGCGCGATAATGCCGCTACCAATTTGTGCCGCTTCTAAAGAATGGGTTAATCGGGTGCGATGAAAGTCACTTTGACCGCTACCCATCACTTGGGTTTTTGATTGTAATCGTCGAAATGCGGCTGAATGGAGAATACGTGCTCGGTCACGTTGAAATGGACTGCGGTGATCTTGATGCCTTTTTGCGACTCGCTCTAACCGTCTTATTTGCCAAGGATTGTCCATGATGCCTCTGTTTTTAAGCTGAATTAACCGTATGATACAAATAGTATATTATTCTTTAAAGGAAGGTAATACCTAAGCCATTAAGTTAGCTCTTACTCAGCACTTGCTAGCAGTTTGACAACGACTTTAATTTTCCCTCTAGGTGTAGAATCAAGTCTCTCAGTGGTGAATTTTTTTAGTATTTTACAGGCAAGAAAGCATGAGAACAGAATCAGTAAACACTGTATAAATTTAATGGTGGTCAGTTGATATTAAGTAAAAAATTACGTTAATGTATTTTTCTTTTCTCGCTATAGGACAAAGTCCCTCAGAGGTGAAAAGATTTAGCATTGTTTTACCTCTTTCAGTTCTCATTTACTTCCTCCTGTGAATTATTTTTAGTATTTTACAGGGAGAAAAGAAAGAGAAACGAAGGAGTCAATACTGAGTAAAAACGCAGTAAATTTAATGTCTAAAGTTAAGACATGACTTTAATTTTTTTACTCTTCTCACCGTAGGACAAAATCCCTCTGCCCCTCGTGGTGAAATAGTTTGGTGTTTTAGTAACAGTCACCGAACATCAGGTTATTTATTGGCAATAAATATTGCTCGTTTTGGCGCTGAGTAGCCTTCAATGGTTTTACTGTTATCATCAGGGTCAAGAAAGTCTTGTAATGATTCAGTATCTATCCAATCAGTTTTACGTTGTTCGTCAAGGGCAGTGATATCCGTATTAACCACACGAATATTTTTAAAACCACAACGTTCAAGCCATGCACACATAGCCAGACAACTGGGTAAGAACCAAACATTGCGCATTTTCGCGTAGCGCTCGCCCGGCACTAACACGGTATTTTCATCGCCATCGACCACTAATGTTTCTAAGACTAGTTCGCCGCCTTTAACTAATTGCGCTTTTAATTGGTAAAGAAAATCTATTGGCGAGCGTCTATGATACAAAACGCCCATAGCAAATACGGTATCGAAGGCATTTAACTCAGGTAACTGTTCAACACCTAGCGGTAATAAGTTAACGTGATCATCTTGAACAAAATGTTGTATGGCTTGAAATTGTGATAAAAACAATTGTGTTGGGTCGATACCCACAACAAACTCAGCACCTGCACCGCGCATACGCCACAAGTGATAGCCACTGCCACAGCCAATATCGAGTACATAACGATGAGTTAAGTCACTAATATGCGGGGCTAAGCGATCCCATTTAAAATCGGAACGCCATTCAGTATCTATATGCAGTCCATGAATATGATAGGGGCCTTTACGCCAAGGTTTAAACTTTTTCAGTAAATTCTCTAAACGTTTATATTCACCGCCATTAATGTCAGCACGTTCTCCTGCCCGTACCGTGGTACTAATATCAACACTTGATGGTGATGTTTTTGGTAGCGCCATTAAGGTTTTTTGCCATTGGGCAAACTCGCCGTGTAAATGTTGTTCACGCCACTGCGTCAGTTGCGCGGGTAAAATATTCAGCCAGTGGCTTAATCGATTACTCGCTATTTTTTGATAGAAATTGTTAAATGAAATCATGGGGTTATTTAATCGCGATCAGAGAAAAGAAGTTAAAACATTGAAACCAAGGCGCGTTATGGTTAAAACCAGCCAGTTTCAAACGCTTTAAATGGGTGTCTAAATTATCAGTGAGCATGACGTTTTCTAATGCAGTACGTTTTTGGGCAATTTCTAATTCGCTATAACCATTCGCACGCTTAAAGTCATGATGCAAGTCGATGAGTAACTCATTACAGACGTTGTCGGTATGGGCTATTTTTTCTGACAGTAGTAATAAACCACCGGGATTAAGGCCTTTAGCTATTTTATTTAACAATAATTGGCGTTGTTCTGGCGCGATAAATTGTAAAGTAAAATTAAGCACTACCATAGAGGCATTTTTAATTTCAATATCAAGAATATTAGCTTCTATTATCTCAACCGGTGTTTCACCTTTAAAAGCACTCACATGCATTTTACAGCGTTCAACCATAGCGCTTGAGCTATCAATACCGATAATTTTACAGTTTTTTGCGCGGATACCTTTACGCATCGCCAATGTTGCTGCGCCAAGCGAACAGCCCAGATCGTAAACTTGGCTGTTATCGGTGACATAGCGCTGACTTAGTCGGCCTATGGTATCAATAATAGTGCTATAACCAGGCACTGAGCGGCTGATCATATCGGGGAAAACTTCTACGACTTGTGCGTCGAATGCAAAGTCTTTGATTTTACTTTGTTTATTAGAAAAAATTAAATCGGTATCTGATGTTTTCATGATGTCAAAACTATACTAACGTTTGCGGCTATAAAAGCGTATTTTACCTGATATATTCTCTGATAAACAAGGTAATGTGTTTTTATGTTCTGCTTAGGGCGTTATAGCCTACTTTACGCCATTATTGGCAGTGCTTAGCATAGAATGCCAAACGTGCTTAAAGCTTGAGGGGCTAAGCATTATCAATGTAATTAACCTGCATACTGCAGTGGAACGGGTCTAATTAGACTATTCATTGAATGTCGGGTGACTTTACTTAGCATTGCTTTATAATGTTGGCAATTTTTATCATCACAAGTTATAGATTTACAAAACATCTATTAACTTGTTCAGCTTATTAGAATTTTAGGGTAAATACATGCGTAGTCTTTATTGTGGTGAGGTTAATGAATCTCATGTGGGTCAGGAAGTCACACTTTGTGGTTGGGTTAATCGTCGTCGTGACTTAGGTGCGGTAATTTTCTTAGATTTACGAGACCGTGAAGGTATTGTGCAAGTTGTTTACGACCCCGACTTTCCTGATGTGCTTGAAAAAGCCAACACCTTGCGTAATGAGTTTTGTGTGCAAATCCGAGGTAAAGTACGCGCTCGTCCTGATGGCCAAGTGAATAAAGATATGGCAACGGGCGCTATTGAAGTGTTGGGCTTAGAGTTGACTATTTTAAATAAGTCAGCACCGCTACCTTTAGATTCAAATCAGAAGAACTCTGAAGAGCTAAGATTAAAATATCGTTATCTTGATTTACGTCGTCCAGAAATGACTGAGCGCATGCGTTTTCGCGCTAAAGTGACTTCAGCGGTGCGTGCATCACTTGAGTCACAAGGATTTTTGGATATAGAAACACCCATTTTAACCGCAGCTACTCCTGAAGGTGCGCGTGATTATTTGGTTCCTAGCCGTACTCATAAAGGACAGTTTTTTGCTTTACCGCAGTCGCCACAATTATTTAAACAATTGTTGATGATGTCAGGTATGGAGCGCTACTATCAAATCGTTAAGTGTTTTCGTGATGAAGACTTACGTGCAGATCGCCAACCAGAATTTACTCAAATTGATATTGAAACCTCATTTATGAGTTCAGATCAGGTGATGCAAGTGACTGAAACTATGATCCGCGGCTTATTCCAAGAGCTACTTAACGTAGACTTAGGTGAATTTCCGCGCATGACTTATTTAGAGGCGATGACTCGTTTTGGCTCTGATAAACCAGATTTACGTAATCCACTTGAAATTGTTGACGTGGCTGACATCTTAAAAGACGTAGAGTTTAAGGTTTTCTCTGGCCCCGCTAACGACGATAAAGGCCGAGTTGCCGTTATTTGTATACCGGGAGGCGCCGCTAAATTCTCTCGTAAAGGTATTGACGAGTTAACTAAATTTGTCGGTATTTACGGCGCGAAGGGCATGCCATGGTTAAAAGTTAATGACCTTGATGCAGGTCTTGAAGGCTTACAATCACCGATTTTAAAATTCTTAGATGAAACCGCTGTTAATGCCTTATTAACCCGTACTCATGCTAAAACTGGCGATATTATTTTCTTTGGCTCAGACACTTATAATGTGGTTACTGAATCATTAGGTGCCTTGCGTTTAAAAGTGGGTGAAGAGCTTGAGTTATTGCAAGGTGCTTGGAAACCATTGTGGGTTGTAGACTTTCCAATGTTTGAAGAAGCTGATGGCAACATGCATGCTATTCATCACCCGTTTACCGCGCCAACCAATTTAACCGCTGCTGAATTAGAAGCAAACCCAGTCGGAGCTTTGTCTGATGCCTATGACATGGTACTTAATGGCTGTGAATTAGGCGGTGGTTCGGTGCGTATTCATAATCAAGATATGCAAGCCGCTGTATTTCGCATTCTGGGTATTAGTGATGAAGAAGCGCAAGAAAAGTTTGGTTTCTTACTGGAAGCATTACAATATGGCGCGCCACCACATGCTGGTCTAGCCTTTGGTTTAGACCGTTTAGTGATGCTGATGACTGGAGCTAGTTCAATTCGTGATGTAATGGCATTCCCGAAAACAACTACTGCGGCGTGTCCGTTAACTAATGCGCCAGGCCATGCAAACCCAGCACAACTGGCTGAATTAGGCATTGCTTGTTTGGCAAAAGAAATTGATACTGAGTCAAAAGCAGAATAACCTTTGGTAGAAAAATTTTAACGTGACTAAGCGTTAATGTTAAAACAATTAAAACGCACGAATTAATGCTACTTAGGCCTTATTCGTGCGTTTTTTTTCAATAGTATTATTTTTAAAGTTAACGCTTTTATTAAGGTAAATGACGAGTGAGTATTATTTTAGGTATTGACCCAGGGTCTCGTTTAACTGGCTATGGTGTCATTAAACAATCAGGCCGTAATTTTACCTATTTAGGCAGTGGCTGCATTAAAGCCACTGCGGCAGGTGAAGATTTAGGTATGCGCTTACAAACAATTTTTGCTGGTGTTAGTGAGCTTATTTTGCAATTTCAGCCTGACATGTTTGCTATTGAGCAAGTCTTTATGGCGAAAAATCCTGATTCAGCATTAAAGTTAGGCCAAGCTAGAGGTGCGGCTATTGTTGCAGCGACTAACAATGGTTTAATGATTGCAGAATACTCTGCTAGACAAATTAAGCAATCGGTTGTTGGTACAGGTGCGGCAGATAAAACTCAAGTGCAACATATGGTGAAAACTATTTTGAAATTACCGGGCACACCTCAAGCTGATGCAGCCGATGCACTGGCGGTTGCACTTTGTCATGCGCACAGTCACGACTCGATCAGTAAACTCTCAGGCCAAGCCACTAAAACAGTACGTGGACGCTTACGCTAATGGTTATTGTTTTAGTATTATCGTTACTTGTGCACCGCTTTAAATAATTCAGGGCTTAAACTTTACTGTATAAATATCTAGTGGTATGGTGTTGTCATATGGTATATCAAGCAAAGGTTAAGTCATGATTGGACGTTTACGTGGCATATTAATAGAAAAAATGGCCCCCGAAATTTTAATTGAATGTAATGGTGTTGGCTATGAGGTGACGATGCCAATGACCAGCATTTATGCCCTTGGCGAGGTTAATCAAGAAGCGACTTTATATACCCACTTTGTGGTACGTGAAGATGCACAATTACTTTATGGCTTTGCTAATAAAGTGGAGCGTAAACTGTTTCGCTTGCTGATCAAGGTTAATGGTGTTGGGCCTAAATTAGGCTTGGCTATTTTGTCAGGCATGTCTGCCGATCAATTCGTCAGTTGTGTTATACATGATGATTTAACCACTATAGTGAAAATACCAGGTGTTGGTAAGAAAACAGCGGAACGCTTGTTGATTGAAATGCGCGATAGATTAAAAGATTGGCAAACTGACAGTAGTGACGCTTTGGTGCACATGATGCCAACGGATGTTAATCAAGCCAATACCTTTATCAGCGATAGTAAAGGCGATGCTATTAACGCCTTAGTTTCTTTAGGGTATAGTCAACTACAAGCAGACAAAGCAGTTAAATCAGTTTTTCATCCAGACAAAAGTAGCGAAGACTTGATCCGTGGTGCCTTAAAAGCCATGTTATAAGTATTAATCACTTCGCCATATCGACGATAACAAGTTTGGGCCGAACGTAAATAACAATGAAATTTTTCAATGAGTTTTTCAATGAGTAATACATGATAGAAGCAGACAGATTAATTGAACCCGTAGCCACCCGTGAAGATGAAACGGTTGACCGAGCTATTAGGCCTAAAATGTTGTCCGACTATACTGGGCAGGCTCATGTAAAGTCTCAAATGGAAATTTTTATTGCGGCGGCTTTGAAAAGACGAGAACCGCTTGACCATTTGTTAATTTTTGGTCCGCCGGGTTTAGGTAAAACCACCTTAGCCAATATTGTCGCGAATGAAATGGGTGTAAGTGTTCGGGCTACTTCAGGACCGGTATTGGAAAAAGCTGGTGATTTAGCGGCATTACTGACCAACCTTGAAGAAAATGATGTCTTGTTTATCGATGAAATTCATCGTTTAAGTCCTGTGGTAGAAGAAATTCTTTACCCAGCGATGGAAGATTATCAGTTAGATATTATGATCGGCGAAGGGCCAGCAGCTCGCTCCATAAAACTTGATTTACCACCCTTCACCTTGATTGGTGCGACAACTCGCGCAGGCGCGTTAACCTCACCACTTCGCGATCGTTTCGGAATAGTGCAACGGCTAGAATTTTATAATACGCAAGAGTTAACCGAAATTGTCATGCGTTCAGCACATTTCTTGGATTTAGACATTGCTCAAGCGGGAGCATTTGAAGTTGCAAGGCGTTCTCGTGGTACACCGCGCATTGCCAATCGCTTATTACGCAGAGTTAGAGATTACGCGGATGTAAAAACTGATGGTATAGTCAGTAAAGCAACCGCTGCCAGTGCCTTAGATATGTTAGAGGTAGACAATGAAGGTTTCGATTTAATGGACCGAAAATTATTGGAAGCGATAATTGATAAATTTGCCGGCGGCCCCGTTGGTCTTGATAACATCGCCGCTGCTATTGGCGAAGAACGCGAAACCATTGAAGATGTACTAGAGCCTTTTTTAATCCAGCAAGGTTTTTTACAACGCACACCACGCGGGCGAATTGCCACGAGTAGAGCTTACCTACACTTTGGCTTAGACTTTCCAAGTTAACGGTTAATTTTTTACCCTAATAAAAAGCACCCTTAGGTGCTTTTTTTGTTAATTTACTAAATTTTAAGCAAAAAAAAGCCCACATAAATCTATGCAGGCCAACTTAAACTATAAGCTGATAAAAGGAAATGGGGATCCTAAAAAATATATAACAGAGAAAGGTAACAACACCTATCAAAACATTTGTGGGCTAAGATGAAAAATGTAAAAAACACAATTCGTGCGCTAGCTCAAACAACAAGGCTATTCTAGTCCGATGAGTTGAGTAACACAAACAAAAATAATTTATGTTAACCATTAGAAAAACTAATGCGAAATAATTTGTAGGAATATAGGAAAAGTAACCATTTATAGCCGCTGATCAGTAATTATTTTTTATAATATTATACTCATAAAAGATCCGTAATTAGATTTATTGTTGAAATTTTTACAAAGAAAGTACCTTAGCTCTTGTTCCGTGTGAGCTTTATCTATTAAGATAAGCACTTGAAAATTTTATACTAAGATAAATTGAATAAATTTAATGTCATTAAGCAGTCATCAACACACAGTACGTGTTTACTATGAAGATACCGATGCCGGCGGTATCGTTTATTACGCAAACTATTTAAAGTTTTTTGAACGCGCTAGAACAGAATGGCTGCGTGAACTTGGTATTAATCAATCAATATTTTTAGAACAAAATATCGGTTTTGTGGTCACAAAAGTGGCAATGGACAATAAGGCATCAGCAAAACTCGATGATTTGTTAACAATTACCACAACAATAAGCCGATTAAAGTCTGCTAGTTTGGTATTTTCACAGCAACTTGTGAACCAGAACCATATAACATTATGTTCGGCTGAGATTAAAGTCGCTTGTGTTAACTTAGCTCTGGCTAAACCTAAACCTTGTACTATCCCCAAAAGCATATTAGGAGCATTAAAACGTGTCAGCTGAAATTTCGTTTTTTGATTTATTTTTACAGGCTAGTTTATTAGTTCAACTAGTAATGTTGACCCTATTAGGATTTTCAATTGCCTGTTGGACCATGATTTTTCAACGTCGTAAAGTATTGCTTGCAGCTCAAACACAATTAAAAGACTTTGAAGACAAATTTTGGAGTGGGGCTGATTTAAGTAAGCTCTACAGTGAAGTTTCTGCCAAAGAGCATATTGACGGTATTGAAAGCCTTTTTGTTTCTGGTTTTCGTGAATTTGCTCGTTTACGTAAATCGCATGGCTATGCACCGCAAGTAATTGTTGACGGCACGCACCGAGCAATGCGCGTAGCAATGTCAAGAGAAGTCGATAGCTTGGAAACACATTTGCCCTTTATGGCCACCGTTGGCTCAATAAGCCCTTATATTGGTTTGTTTGGTACTGTGTGGGGTATCATGAATTCATTTATTGCCTTAGGTGCGGTTGAGCAAGCGACTCTGGCAATGGTTGCGCCAGGTATTGCCGAGGCATTAATCGCGACTGCAATGGGGCTGTTTGCCGCCATTCCTGCTGTGATGGCATTTAACCGTTTTAGTCATAATGTTGAAAAACTTGAAAATAGCTATGGTAACTTTATGGACGAATTTTCAAGTATATTACAAAGACAAACAGCGACAGAGCAACACGGCTAAGGTAGAGATTAACTATGTATAATCGAGTCAGGCGCCGCAAGGTTGCTGAGATAAATGTAGTGCCTTATATTGACGTAATGTTAGTTTTGCTGATTATTTTTATGGTAACGGCACCGTTGATAACACAAGGCGTTAAAGTTGATTTACCACAAGCTGATGCACAACCTCTCAGTAAAGACATGAAGCCGCCTTTAGTGGCTTCAGTGGATGTAAATGGCAACTATTATTTGGCGGTTGGTACCAGTAAAAACGAACCTATGTCGGCCGAAGAAGTTGCCACCTTAGTTGCAGCACATTTAAAATTGGCGCCTGATACCCCTGTGGTGGTTAATGGCGATGGTGCTGTTTCTTATGATGCGGTTATTCAATTAATGGTGATGTTACAAAAAATAGCAGGTGTACCATCTGTTGGTTTAATGACTGATACCCCGGAGAGTAAGTAGTGTCATCGAAGTATTCAACTCCCTTAGCGTTAAGTTTTACCATACACATAGTACTGGCTGTTGTTTTGTTGTCGGGTGATTTCTCATCGCCACCAAAATCGACACCAACGTCAGTACAAATGGAGCCCATCCAAGCGGTTGTTGTTGAAAGAAGCAAAGTAGAGGCGCAAATTAATAAGATTAAAAAGCAAAAGGCCGATGATGCTCAAAAGCTTAAAGATCTTGAAAATAGTATTGCCGCAGCAAAAGAAAAACAAATAAATGAAGAAAAACGCATTAAGAGTCTTGAACGTCAGCGTAAGAAAAAAGAGCAAGAAAAAAAGGCAGCTGACAGCGCAGCTAAAAAGTCTCAAGCTAAAGCAAATGCGGCAGACAAACAACGCAAACAAAAAGAGTTTGAAAGAGCGCAAGCTGATAAAGCGGCAGCAGACGCGCAAGTTAAGCGAATAAAAGAAGAGCAAGCGGCTAAAAAAGCAGAAGATTTGCGTAAAAAGAAAGCGGCCGACCAAAAACGTAAACAGCAAGAAGATCGAGAACGTGCAGCTCAGCAAAAGTTATTAGAGCAACAAATGGCTGAGGAAATGGCCGATCGTCAACAGGCTCGACGCCAACAAATGATGACAGAAATTAGTCGCTTTACCGCACTAATAACGCAAACGATAAAGCGTAATTTGATCACTGACCGTAGCACGATGGAAGGTAAATATTGTAAACTAACCATAAGTTTAGCACCATCAGGTTTTGTGACCAATGTGGCCACAGGCCAAGGCGACAAACGAGTTTGTGAAGCAGCAAAAACTGCGATTTATAAAGCAGGTACTTTACCTGTTTCTAAAGATCCTGAAATATTTCGAGAAATGAGAACGATCAGTTTAACAGTAGCGCCAGACAAATTTAATTAAGTTTTTGTATATATTAGGAAGATAATCGACTCTATGAAAAATGTAACTTTATTTTTACTATTCTTTGCTGCAGTTTTTTCGCAGCAGGTAAGGGCAACGTTAGAAATTGTTATCACCGAAGGTGTTGATAGTGCACGACCCATTGCTGTGTTGCCATTTAAATGGACAGGAACGGGTGTCATGCCAGAGCGTTTATCTACAGTGGTTAGTGATGATTTACTACGCAGTGGTAAATTTAGTCCAATTAAAGCCTCACGTTATCCTCAAATACCTAACAAGGATAGTGAAATTGATTACAGCGCTTGGGCAAGTGAAGGTGTTGAAGCCGTTGTTATTGGTGAAGTTAGCGAAACCTCGATAGGTCGTTATCAAATTAAATACCAGTTAGTTGATGTTATTCGTGGCCAAGTTACCGGTGGCGAAACGCAAATGTTAAGTAATGGCAAGTTAGTGCGTACCTCAGATCATATTTTGGATGAAAGCACTGTTGAGATTGGCGCCGATCAATTTCGTCGTTATGCCCACCGTATCAGTGATGCTGTTTATGAAAAGCTCACCGGTACACGCGGTGCATTTTTAACAAAAATTGCCTATGTCATTGTACGCGATCAAGGTGAATATCCTTATCAGTTAGCTATTGCCGATTACGATGGTTTTAACGAACATGTTTTATTAAGCTCAAAAGAGCCATTAATGTCACCATCATGGCACCCCAGTGGTAATCAATTAGCTTATGTAACCTTTGAAAATCGACAAGCACAAATTCATATTATTGATATTTATTCTGGGCAACGTAACTTAATAAGTTCGTTTGAGGGTATCAATAGTGCACCTAATTGGTCACCAGATGGTAAAAAACTGGCAATGGTATTGTCTAAAGATGATAATCCTGAGCTTTATGTGATGAATGTTGCAACGAAAAAATTACGACGTATAACGCGTCATCGTGCCATTGATACTGAACCTAGTTGGACACCAGACGGCAAGTCGTTGATATTTAGTTCAGAACGAGGTGGAAGAGCGCAGTTATATCGCGTAAGTTTAATCGATGGCAAAATTAGAAGGCTAACTTTTGATGGCGAAATGAACCTAGGGGGTTCATTAACACCTGATGGTCGTCAATTAGTGATGGTAAATCGTACAAACGGTAAGTATCATCTAGCCAAGCAAGAATTTGATTCAGGGATTTTTCAAGTGTTAACCACAACACGTTTGGACGAGTCACCAAGTATATCACCTAACGGTGGTATGATTATTTATAGTACTTTACACAATAATCGTCAGGTACTAAGTTTAGTTTCCGTAGATGGAAGATTTAAGGCAAGGTTGCCAGCACTTAATGGCGAAGTGAAGTCACCTTCATGGTCACCATTTTTATAATAATTATTAGTAATTTAATCTGTAAATAACAAGGACACATAAAATGCGCTTTAATAAAACAGTAAAAGCCTTAGCGGTTGTTTTACCTATCATGGCTTTATCGGCTTGTAGTTCATCTGACTCAGCTAGTGAAAACGCTAGTGCGATGCAAAAAAATGAAGCTGTTATGGCTGAACAAAAAGCTCGTGAAGCAGCAGAGCTTGTAAAAGTTGAAGCAATGCAACGTGCCGATGCTATTGAAGCTAAAAAACGTCAAGAAATTGAAAAATTACGTTCAGAGCATATTGTTTATTTTGACTTTGACAGATCAACAGTAAGTGATGATTTTATCGCTATTCTTGAGGCACATGCTGAGTTTCTTAACGAAAACTCAACGGTTAATGTGTTGATTGAAGGTCATGCTGATGAACGTGGTACACCTGAATACAACATTGCATTAGGCGAGCGCCGTGCCAAAGCTATTGAAACGTTTTTAGAGAACATGGGCGTTTCAGCGGCACAATTGAGTACAGTAAGTTACGGCGAAGAAAAACCAATGGTTAAAGATCGTAGCGAAGGCGCGTTTGCTAAAAACCGTCGTGCCGTGTTGGTCTACTAATCAGGTAATGAAATGAAACCCAATAGTATTCTATTCGGGATGACGTTAGCTGTTGCTGCCAATTTGGCAGTATCAGCTGAACGGGCTCCTGTTATTGAAGTAACCGCTGGCACGCCTATCAAGGCTGCCAAATTAAGCTTGAGTGAACAGCTGGTTAGTCTTGAGCGCAAACTTGATGCCCGTAACAGAGCCCAAGTTAACGTTCAACGACAACTCGATGAACTCCAAAACGAAGTTAACGAGCTTCGTGGCATCACTGAGTTACACACTTATCAATTGAGTCAGGTACTTGACCGTCAACGTGAGTTGTATCAAGAGCTTGATCGCAGGGTATCAGAAGCACTAAAACCAACAAATCAAATACCCGCAACAATCATTGCACCTAACGGTAATGCAGGTAAGGTAAATTACAGTAATAACTTAACTGAAAATGAAGCCTATGATCATGCAGTTAATATGGTGTTAAAAGATAAGCGTTATGAACAAGCTATCCCTGAGTTTGAAGCGTTTAATCAAAGGTACCCTAACTCGACTTATGCAGCGAACGCCCATTATTGGTTAGGACAGTTATTGTTTAACAAAGGTGAGTTAACTAAAGCCGGTCAAGAATTTGAGGTAGTGGTGAGTAATTATCCTGATTCCAGTAAACGTAGTGATGCAATGTTAAAGCTTGCTATGGTTGAGCAAAAAGAAAATAATGAAACCAAAGCGATTGCCATATACAAAAAGTTGATAGCGCAATACCCTAATTCAAGTGCTGCAAAACTAGCACAACCACGATTAAATAGTATCAAACCATAATTTTTGCTTATAACTTGTTCGCTTTGGTGGCTTTTTGTTCGAACAAACAATAAAGTGCAAAAAAGTGAACGATTGTTGTTGCACTTAAAAATATTATGAGTATTATATGCCCCGCATTGGACGAGTAGTCCAGCGGGAACAAATGCCGGTCGTTAGCTCAGTTGGTAGAGCAGTTGGCTTTTAACCAATTTGTCGAAGGTTCAAATCCTTCACGACCGACCACTTTTTTACCAATAAAAGTGTTTGGCATTTGTTTCAGAATATATTACGGTCGTTAGCTCAGTTGGTAGAGCAGTTGGCTTTTAACCAATTTGTCGAAGGTTCAAATCCTTCACGACCGACCACTTTCCTTAACTTTGATAGTTAAGGATTTAGTGGCATTGAAACTAGTATCCACGCTATTTCATTATTAAAAATTAAAAGTAGTTTATCGGTCGTTAGCTCAGTTGGTAGAGCAGTTGGCTTTTAACCAATTTGTCGAAGGTTCAAATCCTTCACGACCGACCACTTTTAATCGCCATATCTAATTCATCGTTATTGTTATCTTTTATCTCCCCAACGACATTATTCTTCATCTCATTAATTTAAATTTCTTATCTACCTTGAACCATATTCGTAGTACACTTTTATTCTTCTATACCTTATAATTCCAACGATTTTTAAGGCACTCATTGAGAAGACATATGACCCAAGCAAATTTAGCCGTTGATTTTGACTTTCAATTCCCCAAAAAGGCTACGCCATTAAGTGCTGTAGAGCGTGAAGAGCATAAAGCACGTATCAAATTATTATTGAAAGAAAAAAACGCTGTACTTGTTGCACATTATTACACTGATCCTGAAATTCAAGCACTAGCAGAAGAAACCGGTGGTTGTGTTGCTGATTCATTAGAAATGGCAAGATTTGGTAACAACCATCCTGCAGAGACTTTGATTGTAGCAGGTGTGCGTTTTATGGGTGAAACGTCCAAAGTACTGACCCCAGAAAAAACAGTGGTAATGCCTACATTGGAAGCCACATGCTCGTTAGATTTAGGTTGCCCAATTGAGGAGTTTAGTGCTTTTTGTGATCAACACCCTGACAGAACAGTTGTGGTCTATGCTAATACCTCTACGGCTGTTAAAGCTCGTGCTGATTGGATAGTGACTTCATCATGCGCTTTAGAAATTGTTGAACATCTTGATGACCTAGGTGAGAAAATTATTTGGGGTCCTGATCGGCATCTAGGTGCATACATTGAAAAACAAACCGGTGCCGACATGATCATGTGGCAAGGTGCTTGTATTGTTCATGACGAGTTCAAAACCAAAGCGCTAATTGATATGAAGGTGCTTCATCCAGATGCAGCTGTGCTTGTTCATCCGGAATCACCAGCAGAAATAATTGATCTGGCCGATTCGGTAGGGTCAACTAGCCAATTAATTAAAGCGGCTCAAGCGCTACCCAATAAAAAATTCATTGTGGCGACGGACCGTGGTATTTTTTATAAAATGCAACAGCTATGTCCAGATAAAGAATTCTTTGAAGCACCAACAGCTGGTGAAGGTGCCACATGTCGTAGTTGCGCACATTGTCCGTGGATGGCAATGAATGGCTTAAAGGAAATTGAACAAGCACTTTTAAACCCAGAGGGCAGAGAAGTCTTCGTTGATATGAAACTTCGCACAGGAGCGCTTAAATCTCTTGATCGCATGTTAAATTTTAATACAGAAATGAACAAAAATAAGTAATCTTATTATACGTTGGCTGTTAAATAAGCAACTGCTTGAACTTTGTGTAAATTAGGTTGCGTTATAGAGATTATTTTTCTAACATAGCGCAGCTCGTCACGATGAGCTCAGTAGATAGTGATTAAAACGGTGAGGTGTCCGAGTGGCCGAAGGAGCACGCCTGGAAAGCGTGTAAGGCGCAAGCCTTCGAGGGTTCGAATCCCTCCCTCACCGCCATCTATTGATATATTGTAAAGTACAACAATATTCAACATGAAAGCCGCTAGTTATCTAGCGGCTTTTTTTGTTTCTAAACCTGCCTTCAATCCAGTCTAGTCAACAATGCCTCCTGGGCTCTATAACTAATCATATTCAAAGATTAAACCTAAGTGCTATTCAATACTAATTTTAGCGGCAAGTAAGCTTGTATTCATTTATGACAATGATTACTAGAAATGAACACAGTATAAAAGGGCCTAACAGAATATTATTAGGCCGCGTCTTATAATTAAGTTAATTATTTAAGATAAAAAGCGTTTGAAGACTAATTGGTACTTGCATTAACTTAAGCAAAAGCGCGCTATTTATTACGTATTAGTGTTTGTTAATGTATGTATCGGCTTCTATTTGCTCACATTGCTTAATTAAAAAGCAAACAGTTATTTAATCGCAATTTAATTGATATTAAGTGTTGACGTGAAGCGAGAAATCTCTAGAATGCGCTCCAGTTCCAAGGGGTAACCCAAACGAACGGTTATAATGAGTTATCTAATCTAGTCTAGGCTGATTAAGTTAA
>NZ_JACGVG010000036.1 GCF_014077095.1 Colwellia sp. MB02u-6
CGAGCAATAATCTTTATAAATAATGAAAGGTTTCACGCTGTAAAAGTAAGAAAAGATCAAAGCAATGAGCAAAAAAAAGCCCCATCAAGAGTATGATGGGCAAAGAATCAAACAGGAAATACAACGAGCAATAGTCTTTATCAATAGTGGGAGGTTATACGCTGTAAAAGTAAAAAAAGATCAAAGAAATGAGCAAAAAAAAGCCCCATCTAGAGTCTGATGGGGCAAAGAGTCAAACAGGAAATACAACGAGCAATAATCTTTATCAATATTGAAGGGTTATACGCTGTAAAAGTAAAAAAAGATCAAAGCAATGAGCAAAAAAAAGCCCCATTAAGAGTCTGATGGGGCAAAGAGTCAAACAGGAAATACAACGAGCAATAATCTTTATCAATATTGAAGGGTTATACGCTGTAAAAGTAAAAAAAGATCAAAGCAATGAGCACAAAAAGCCCCATCTAGAGTCGGATGGGGCAAAGAGTCAAACAGGAAATACAACGAGCAATAATCTTTATCAATAATGAAAGGTTTTACGCTGTAAAAGTAAAAAAATATCAAAGCAATGAGCAAAAAAAAGCCCCATCAAGAGTCTGATGGGCAAAGAGTCAAACAGGAAATACAACGAGCAATAGTCTTTATCAATAGTGGGAAGTTATACGCTGTAAAAGTAAAAAAAGATCAAAGAAATGAGCAAAAAAAAGCCCCATTGAGGGGCAAAAGGTCATGCAGTAATTTTTCCAGATAGTCAACGCCAGTTATAACAATCAATTCAAGGTGTTATTGACAGCTTTTTACTGGTGATTCTTTATCAAAAAATAAAGTGATTTCAGCCACAGTAACACCAAACTTCTTCATTTTTGTTCGGTTAAAAACTCGGTACTCATCAATTCGATACATCCAATCGTCAAGTGACAACTGTACTTCTTCACCGTCTATTGGTACCAGTAACTCATATTGCCATTGAAAGGCAAAGCCCATTTGTTGACCAACAGCTTTGCCAACAACGTCTCCAGCACTACCCAAGTATTTACCCTGCTTTAATTTTGTTAGCTGCCAGTTACGAAAAGTGACTTCACCATCAGCAAAATAAAATACTTCTTTTAACACCCCTTCGTCACCTTGCCATTGGCCATCAAGCTCAACACAAAAACGCCGAGTCACTTTACTGGTGAAATCTTGCACCATGCCCCAAGCTATCGACTTGCCAGAAAAATATTGCTGTATATCAAGTTGAGGAGCAGTAGCTTGGTAATCTTCTAATTTAGTTGTACAGCTTGAAAGTACAAAGACCAAGCAAAAAAGTGCCGCTGATTTAGCATGTTTATTCATATACTATTCCCTAATAGCTGTTGTCGTAGTTTAGGCTCACTGGTGTTTTCATCTAACCAAATACGAAGAAATATCTTGGCAAAAGCTAAACTTTCAATTTCACCTATTTTTTGCCTATTCAAATAGAATACGCTTGTACCTTTTTGGCTTAACATCGACAAGCGATCTCCAGCATTAATATCTAGCCATATTTCTTCTAGTAAAGGCAAAAAAGCTAGATATTCATTTTCATTAAGCGATAGATGTTGCCATTGCGATACGGTGTTATCTATCAATTCTTTTTTACTGATATCGCGTAAGTAATGTATTTCAAACAATGCATGCTGACATAGATTACTAAAGGGTCTTTGGCCATCGGTAGTGAATAACGAGCTTTCATAAATATCCCAAAAAAAAATGGAGAACTTGGCTTGACCCAATAAGGTAAAGTGCTGCTCGGTAGTCAACTTTGTTAAGTCGCTAGCTATAATAGTTGCTTGATCAGAAACTTGACACTTCATCAAACCTTCATCACTGACGACTGCCACTTCACTAACGGCCGCCACTTCACTAGGGGTAACACTTTCAATCGGGTTATTCGCTAGCGCATTTAAAGAAAACAACCAGACTAATAGTGTAAGCGTAGACATAACATTGACATTAACCAACATAACTTTTTTCCTTTATCAGTAACCAACGACTTAGCGCAAACATAAATACCATTAAAGGGCCCCACAAACAGGCTAGTAATAAATAACTAGCCTGTACTGATAGTCCTAAACCAACTACAGCTAATTTTGCCCCGGCAAGATAACTGAGTGGTGCTGATATTGCGCCAACAACAAACTGCAATAGCTTCGAGTTGGCTAGAAAAGCTAAACTATGGCGTATGGTACTAGCGAAAAAAATCCACAAGGTAATAAGCCAAAAAGGAATACCCTCGGTACCTGGAAAAACAAAAAAACCTGAATAAACTAAAGCAAGGTCTAAGAAAATACCAAGTGTTGCCACTAAGGAGATTAATAATATTTCGTTTTTAGTGCTCTTAAAATACCAAAGCTGTACGCCAAAAAAAGTGGCTGCAATCGGAATAAATAAATTGCCAATAAAAACCAAACCAAGCCAAGCCAGATTGAAAGCGACTAAATTCCATAGTGGAGATTTAATTTTCATCACCTTATTCTCCATAACTTTATTCTCCATAACTTTATTATGATACCCTTGCCCTTATGCAAACTTAGTCAGTCGTACTTACATACGTAATAAGCTGCAAACAGGATTAGTCTGCTAAGGTTTTTTATGATCTATATTCTAAAAAATTTCGTATGCTGGACGATGAACATTGAACATTGAAAAGAGCTTACAATGCAAATGCAACAAACCTTAGGTTATTTAGGATTAGCCCCCTTCGTACTAGCACTAGTATCTGAAAGTTTCAGTCCTACATTATTTAATATCGCCGCCGAGCAGGTATTTATATTTTACAGCGCCATCATCTCTAGCTTTATCGCTGGCACACTGTGGCGCAAGCACAATGATAAATTAAGTATTAAATTACAGCTCTGCAGTAACATATTCAGTTTAGTTGCTTTTTTTGCGCTGCTACTGCCAAACTGTCTAGCACTTGTCGTATTAGCGGTGATTTACCCAGCGACTTTATGGTGTGAATACTACTTTGATCACGCTAAAAATGAACACAAGGCTTATTTACGCATGCGTCTTAACCTTACTACGCTGGTGGTAATAATACATATCATTGCGCTTCTCTTGTGGTGTACCTAGCCGAGCAGATATATAGATTCAGTTATATATGTTCAGAAATGAAAATAAAACTTAGCATTGCTATAAAATACTGTGCTAAATATAAAAACTCGCTCACTATGGCAGTAAATGATTAGTGAGCATATACTTAGTTAGCATGTACGGACAGTTTATCGTTAAAACTATCAACAAAACTCATCGCAAAGGTATGCTTAATCTAATGCAGGGCTTAATCTAATGCAGGGCTTGATATAGTAGAGGGTTACTATTTTTCTAAGCCTGTAAATTTAGAGTAATGATTGGATAATTGGGCTTTACACCAGAACAGAGTATTATTAGAGTCCTTGTCAGGGATGTAAATAATATTTTCCCTAAATTTGCATTAACTAAAAGTAGTATTTAAATGTATCATTCGAGTACAATTATCAACCACATAGCTGATTTCACATCTCAGCGTAATACAGATCTATTAGCTTTCAGTCTATTAAAAAGCGTTAATAGTATGATAAGTTGCTCATCAACAAAGATAATTACCATTGATAAAAAGAAAGATATTAGAGCTAACATTTCCTTTGAGAACAATCATTATACTGTTCATGACACCTCTATTGAGATAGATAGTGCGTTAAGACATAGTTTTGAGCACATGAATAACTCTTCTATGGCAGCCTTTACCTTAAAAACTAAAATCGGTTATTCAGTAATACATCTATTGCACCATGATAGGAAAACCGAGCAATTCTTAATCATTAATTTAGAAAAAAAAATGGCCAAAGAAAATGCTTATATTCTGTCAGGTATTCTTAGCATATACAGCAACTTTATTAAACTATTAAATGAATCTCAAACAGATGAATTAACCGGGCTTGCCAATAGAAAAACATTTGACTCTGCTATTTCAAGTGTTTTTAATGCGTACCCTCAAGAGTACGAAAAAATAGAAGATGAAAGAAGAGCACCGAATGAAATCATAGTTAAAGAGCAACATAAATATTGGTTAGTGATAATTGATATTGATGATTTTAAGCGTGTTAACGATGAATTTGGACACCTTTATGGTGATGAGATATTAATTCATTTAGCACAAATTATTCGTTCAAACTTTAGAAACGAAGATTTACAATTCCGTTTTGGAGGAGAAGAGTTTGTTATTCTATTAAGTGCTAATAACCAAATGGAATGCATGCAAATTCTAGAACGTTTCAGACGTAATGTGGAAGAATATCAATTTCCAAATTTAGATACAGTAACTGTTAGTCTTGGCGTAGTTGAATTTAAGAAAGAAACCTTTCATATAACGTCTATTGATTATGCGGATCAGGCTTTATATCAAAGTAAAAGAAGTGGTAAAAATCAAATTACTTTTTTTGAAAATATGCTGAGTCAAGGACTAGCTAAAAAATCTGACATTCAAGGTGGTAGCGTGGACTTTTTTTAAAAAATTTTAAAAAAAGATAAATAAGTGCCAATTAACTTCTATGCCAAACATAAATAATTTTTTTTAGGACCATCAAAGTGGACGTTTGAGTACCTTTTGGCACTAATCAATATGTTCTGACAGAGCAGTGCTGTGTAGTAATATCTGTTTTTTCATTTGCAATAGGGGCAAGCTAGATAGATTCATAATATTAATACCAGCGCTTCGTCAATATAGTTAAATATACTAAAGCTAGCAATAGACTGAGTTCAAATGGTGGAGGCGACGGTACTGTTGTTGATTAGCATATGTTTATATTGTAATAACTCGCTTATAAAATGAGTTATTCACATGATTGATTTAATATTTTTTGGTTTTAAAATATTAAATCATATCAGAAAAACACAAAATAAAGCGTCAACTAATCCGTTTGCCAAGACTTACTGCCAGCCAAAGCGCCAGAGCGTAGGCTGTTTTAAATCTCGCCAGTTTATTGAGTATGCATTATGATTAATAACAGCGGTGATAAGACACTCAATAACATTTTTCTGCTCATCAAATTCTACCTCAGTGATGACAAAATGCTTTTCTCGGTTTTCAACACTCACCTTGGTCCACTTACTATGCAACAATACTTTTGGATTTACTCTGTTCATGCTTTTGCAATCAATAATTTATTTACCTTAGATAAGAACACATCTAAAGTTTCTTGCTGCTCGAAATCAAAAGTATAACGACCATGAAACAACATGGTTAAGGTCAAGTCTTTATACCCTAAAAAACAAGTATAACCATCGAAGTCATGCCAAGCGGTTATACCTTGATACTCATAATTACCCTCAGTTTTGCTACCTTGGGTGGTGACTAAATTAAACACCTGTAATAAATCACTTAAGGCGACAGTATTATTTTTCATCATTAGCACAAGATCCTCTGACGGTAACGGCTTTTCTTTGATTGGCCACACATTTCATCAAAAGCACTATCCATCTCAAGCAGTGCAGAAAATATATTGTTGCCTCTTAAATACGCTTTTGCTTCGACGATAGAATTGACAACTTCTACCGAATTTTCTCCTAATCCAATAAAGTTATCACTTGAATCGATAACCCCGACTAAATAATGGGTAGCACCTGCAACAGCGATAATAATGGGTTCTGAAGAAGGTATTGAACTTGATTGTATCATAAACCTCCAATGGTCTAATGCTCGTATTAATCGCTCATGTTTATTAACCACTCATACGAGTTAAATAGCAATAAAGTTCAATATTGTTGACATTATATAGCCGTTCTACTTCAAGCTGAGCTTTTCTCGGCTTACCAACAGGTAACTAAGCTAAAAGTGGAAAGGCTATACACTAGAGATGCTTATTATTGATAAGCGCCTTGAGCATAAGTTAATTCATAACTATGGCTATAAATCTCAAGAATATTACCAAAGGGAATTGTTTCTTTACTTAAATCTATTAATTATTAAGTCTAAAGCTACCATTAATAAGTAACCTTATGAGGGCCTCTTAATGAAGATACTGTAAGAGCGACCTCATGCACTTGAGGAGCTAAATCACTGAGGTTTCCCTTCAGACATATCGTGCCCATTAGAGAGTGATAAGAACATCAATCTAATAGGAAATCTTGGCCACTACAAAGTTAATGGTGATGGTAGTTTGTTGAGTCTGGAAACCAAAAAAGCCTCAAACCTATTCAGTTAGTACAAAATTGAAAAATCTTTTTAGATATATCATTTTTTTCAATATGATATATCCACGCCAGCACTGTCTATATCCGTAAAGATTTAAAGAGTCAATTGCCTTCAGTAGTTTTTAATACAGCTATTTGGTTATTGCTAATTTTCTCATAAAGCTTTGTTGCTTCTTCTTGTGCCTCTTCTAGTTCTCTAAGTAATAAATTTTTAGCAGATAGGTCTCTATTTATTAACGCACCTTTGTGGCCATTAGCTGCTGCTATAGCATTCCAAATATAAGACTGTTTATTACTTTGCATAACACCCTTACCATTGAAGTATTTATTAGCAAGAGTATATTGAGCATTTACATCACCTTGCTCAGCCGCTTTTAGATACCACCTAACAGCTTGCTTATGGTCTTGTATAACGCCTTTACCATTTTCATACATGACACCAAGGTTATATTGAGCACCTGTAATACCTCGTGCTTCAGCTTTTAAATACCATTTAACAGCTTGTTTGTAGTCTTGTATTAAACCTATACCATTATAATACATAAGACCAAGATTAAATTGAGCATCTGCATAACCTTGTTCAGCCGCTTTTAGATACCAGTTAACCGCTTTTTTATACTCTTGTATAATGCCTTTACCATTATAATACATAAGCCCAAGATTAAACTGGGCATCTACATCACCTTGCTTAGCAGCCTGTAGATACCAGTTAGCCGCTTGTTTATACTCTTGTATAACGCCTTTACCATTATAATACATAAGCCCAAGATTAAATTGAGCATCTGCATCACCTTGCTTAGCTGCCTTTAGGTACCACTTCACGGCTTGCTTATGGTTTTGTATAACACCTTTACCACTTTCATGCATAACCCCAAGATTATATTGAGCACCTGCATGATCTTTTTCAGCCGCTTTTAGATACCACTTAACGCCTTGCTTATCGTCTTGTATAACGCCTTTACCCTTAGAATACATATGCCCAATCTTATACTCAGCACTTATTGCACCTTGCTCAGCAGCCTTTAAAAACCAATTAAAAGCTTGCTTGTCATCTTGTAATGCACCTATACCAATATGGTACATTTCCGCAAGAGTTAATTGAGCAATTGTATGACCTTGCTCAGCAGCTTTTAGATACCACTTAAGGGCTTCCTTGTAGTCTTGTATTAAACCTATACCATCATAGTACATAACCCCAAGATGTGATTGAGCATATTCATTCCCTTGCTCAGCAGCTTTTAAAAACCACTTACCGGCTTGTTTGGCGTTTTGTAATACACCCTTGCCACCCCATCGATACATAAGCCCAAGATTAAATTGATCATCTGCAGCGCCTTGTTCAGCAATCTTTAAACGCCAGTTAAAGGCTTGCTTATGGTCTTGTATAACGCTTCCAACTTCATTGTACATAAATACAAGATTTTTTTGAGCAACTACATCACCTTGTTCAGCGGCTTTTATATACCAATTAAAGGCTTGCTTATCGTCTTGTACAACACCTCTGCCCATATTATACATTAAAGCAAGATTAGATTGAGCCTTACTATGACCTTGTTCAGCAGCTTTTAAATACCACCTAGCAGCTTGCTTAAAGTCATTTAATACACCCTGAGCATTATTATACATAAGTCCAAGCTTAAATTGAGCCTCCACATCGCCTTTCTCAGCGGCTATGGTTGTTGACAGAAAATCATCTGCTTCATTAGCGCATAAATTAAAGGTGAGAAAACAGATTAATAAAGGAATTATTATCTTGATGTTTTTAAGGAGATTAGTAATAAAGTACACCTTTTAATCAAAATCAAAATCAAAATCAAAAAATAACATAAAATAACATAAAATAAATTGGTTAGTACCTTAATTTCATTAAACTAATTATCCTGATCAATCTAAATAACACCTAATGCACTAAAACATTGAATATTAACAGTATTAAATTAGATGATGATACTTAATAAACTTAAGAGTATTCGTAGTATATTTATAAATTAGAACTATTATTATAAGCTAAAAGTTTCAATAAAACGTTTATTGTGAAAGCATAAAATAACGTAATCGCAAAGACTATCGACTACCCCCCAACACATATGTCTGTTTATAATCAAACATAATAAATTGAGAATAACGGCAGAGGATGTAGTGGTGACCCATGTGTGGCTTTCTGATTAGTTGTTCCATCAAAAAAACACTACATAATTAAGATATGAACACTAAATGTCTAAGTCAGTCTGTGTTACCGTTTGAATTGCAGTCTAAACAGATAGCTATGACGATAATCAATCTTATTTCTATATATCTCGAATAAAGCGTTATCAGAAAAGAAATTACTTTCATTTATCCAAGCGGTTGTAAACTCCTTGTTGATTGACATATCAAGGATATGAGAATCCATAATATCAAATACTCTTATACGCTAGCGTTTATTACTTAAGGCGACAGTATTATTTTTCATCATTAGCACAAGATCCTCTGACGGTAACGGCTATTCTTTGATTGAGCACACATTTCATCAAAAGCACCGTCTATCTCAAGCGCTACAGAAAATATATTATTGCCTTTTAAATACGCTTTTGCTTTGACGATAGAATTGACAACTTCTACCGATCTTTATCCTAATCCGACAAAGTTATCACTTGAATCGATAACGCCAACTAAATAATGGCTAGCACCTGCAACAGCGATAATAATAGGGTCTAAAGAAGATAGTAAACTTACTTGCATAATAAACCTCCATTGGTATATTTCTCGTATTAATCGCTCATATTTATTAATAACAAGAAATATACAAATAATTAACAAAAGTTTGACCACAAGCTAACAAAAAATAAGAGTTAAATAGCAATACGAGTTAAATAGCAATAAAGTTCAACATTATTTACCTTACATACCCGTTCCACTAGAAATGCTTATTATTGATAAGCGCCTTGAGCATAAGTTAATTCATAACTGTGGCTGTAAATTTCAAGGATATTACCAAAGGGGTCTTCCATGTAAATCATACGGTAAGGTTTTTCACCTGGGTAATAGTAACGTGGCTCTGCCATACGTTTTTTACCACCGGCAGCGACTATTTTATCAACTAACTCTTCAAGATTTGGATCTTGCACGCAAAAGTGAAAGATACCTGTTTTCCAATATTCAAAGTTATTTTCTGGATTTTGCTGATTTTTGAATTCAAATAACTCGACGCCAATACGATCGCCAGTCGACATATGGGCAATTTTGAATTTATCCCAATTAGCACCAAAAACATCAGTGCACATTACGCCAATGGCACTGTCGTCTTCAATAACCTCTGTCGGTGCCATAATTAAATACCAACCTAAAACCTCAGTATAAAATTTAACAGCTTTTGCTACGCTCGGTACTGATATACCAATATGTGAAAATGTTCTTGGATAGGCTTTGCTCATTTTAATAACCTCTTTAATAACTTATTTTAATGTGATGGACAAAGTATAGACAATGTTATAAATTATGAAAAATTATCATTAGTTATTAAATTAAGTACGTTTTGTTATGATAAATCTTGTTTGGTTAAAGACTTTTTGCACATTGGTTGATGTTGGCCATTTCACTAAAACTGCTGACCGGCTTTTTATGACGCAGTCTGGGGTTAGTCAACAAGTAAAAAAGCTAGAGCAGCAGCTAAACATGCTATTACTGATGCGCGAAGGCAAGTCTTTTTCGCTTACCGACGCCGGCATAAAATTGCATCAACAAGGACAAAGCTTATTGCAAAGCTCAGCAGAGTTAGAAAAATCAATCCAACAAGATGATCCTTACATAGGTACAATAAAAATTGCCTCGCCTGGCAGTATTGGCTTAAAGCTCTATCCTTATATGCTCGATATTCAACAACAGCATAGGCAATTAGCCATCGACTACAAATTTGCGCCAAATAAAAATATTGAGCAAGACTTAACTGAGCGTAAAATCGATATTGGCTTGGTCACTGAGTTGAGTAAGGCGGCCACTATTATCAGCCAAAAAGTCGCGATTGAGCCACTGGTGCTAGTCACAGCAAATACAGTCAGTACCCTCACTTGGCAAAAACTAACCAGACTAGGCTTTGTCGGCCATCCTGACGGTGAGCACCATGCACAGGCGCTGCTCGGTAAAAACTATACTCAATTTGAACACATTAGCCAATTTGAGCACCAAGGGTTTTCTAATCAAATTAGCTTAATTCTTGAACCAGTTAGTCGCGGACTTGGTTTTACCGTTTTACCCTTATATGCTGCCAAAGCCTTTAGTAAACCAGAAAAAATAAAGGTGCATTTATTAGCACAATCGGTAAATGAAACCCTGTATTTGTGTCAGAACCGACACTCACTTGAAAACAACCGCAGTAAATATATTAAAAGCGCCATTATTAACTTTATCGCTTAGTGATCTTGCTTATTGAAACAAAGCCACTATCACTGATGTAATGCTAACTGATGAAATTAGATCAGTGAACATGGTTATATTTAATGCCGTACAGAACGAATGTATTCGCTCACAGCCATTGTTAAGCACAGTAGCTAATTGCACCAAAATAAAGCAATTTTTTTATTAACTGCCCTTTATGCCACATTTTCATTTTTTAAATTCATTAACAAAAATAAAATAATCATTATTTTACAATAGATTACAGCCTAAATTTAGTGACTAAAATAATGGCATAAGAGTTGATAGTATAATCATATTACTATTTAGATAAAGTAAAAATTATGCTCTCAACTTTTATTAAACACCACAAACTGCCTGAAAAATTTAGACTAACAGCACAAGAGCACTACCAACCGCTCGCCGAGCGAATATTCAGTCAGTTTACAGAAAATAATGGCGCTTATTTTGTCGGTATTAATGGCTGTCAAGGCAGCGGTAAATCAACACTGACTGATTTTATCGCTGAATATTTAGCCACCACCTATCAATTAAGCATTGTAGTGATGTCGTTAGATGACTTCTATTTCACCGGTAAAAAACGTCAGCAGCTTGCTGATGACATTCACCCGTTATTAGCAACTCGTGGTGTGCCTGGCACGCACGACATGACAATGTTAGCAAGTACCTTAACAAAGTTAAAAGCCCAGCAAACAGGGTTTGCTATCCCAAGGTTTAATAAAGCCACTGACGAACCATATCCTGAAGCACACTGGCCAATAGTTAAAAAGCCAGCAGACATTATTTTATTAGAAGGCTGGTGTTGGGGCGTAAAGCCACAAACTGACGAGCAATTAAAAGCCCCCGTTAATGAACTTGAACTCAAGCATGACAGCAAGGGTGAATGGCGCCATTATGTTAATCAACAACTTAAAAATAACTATCAACCTTTATATAAAACAATGAATTTCTGGTTAGCACTGCAAGCACCGTCATTCGACTGTGTTTACCAATGGCGCTTAGAGCAGGAGCAAAAATTGCAAGACAAAAATATGGGTTTACCGAATTCAAAAATAATGAAATCTGCTGGTATCTTAAATTTCACGCAATATTTTCAACGATTGAGTGTGCAAGCATGCCTGAGCATCTCACAGTCTGCTGATGCTATTTTTTACTTAGATTATGCAAGAAACATTTCAAAAACGCCCTTCATGGAAGGTCTATGAGTGCGACAAAAACCATTATTTTCAGTGATCTCGACGGCACGCTACTTGACCATTATAGCTATCAGTCAACGCCGGCAAATCAAACACTGCAACAGTTAAGCAAAGCCAACATTCCGGTGATCTTAAATAGCAGTAAAACACTGGCTGAATTAGTCATTATTCGCGCTGAACTCAAGCTTAATACACCCTTTATTATCGAAAATGGTGCTGCCGTTTACATCCCTATTAACACCTTTATTACCCAACCGGCAGATACAGAACTCATCGGTAACTATTGGGTAAAATCATTCTGTTTACCAAGGCAGCATTGGCTAAAATTGCTTAACGAGCACAGTAAAAAATTCCAGCCATATTTTCACGGCTTTTCAACCCTGTCAGCAGCAGCCTTATGCAAAATAACGGGCTTAGATTTAGCGCAAGCTGAACGGGCAAAGCAACGACACTACAGTGAGCCCGTAAAATGGTTAGGTGATAAAAGCACCAAAGAATCCTTTATCGAACATTTAGTTGCATTAGGCGCCAGTATTGTCCAAGGAGGACGCTTTATTCATGTCGGTGGTTATTGTGATAAAGGCCAAGCGCTCATTTGGTTAACCCAACAATATCGTGAATATTTTAGCCGCCACACGGTTTACACCATTGCCCTAGGCGACGGTGAAAATGACACGCCAATGTTAGAAGCCGCAGATATTGCCGTGCAAATACGCTCACCGGTGCACGACTTTCCGCCACTGTATCGACAATACAAAACCAGCCAAACCCAATTATATGGCCCCGAAGGCTGGGCAGAAGCGATTCAACAACTCTTAGCAAAACAACTAGGTTCACAAGCAACTTAATCTGAGGTAAATCATGGCTGACTTCTATCAAAATGGTACGGTAACAACATTACATAACTTGGCCCAGCGCAAACCAGAAAATATGGCCACTGAGTTACTAGCGTTTTCGAAAAAGCGTTCCTTAGGGCTCATTTTACCCTCGCTTTTTTCCGAGTTAGAAGGTAAAGCTTTACCCGATATTATTCATAAAATAAAAGAGGTAAAGTATCTATCTGAAATTGTTATCGGCTTAGACCGAGCAGATTTAGCGCAATACCAACAAGCGTTGTCATTTTTTTCTCAGCTACCTCAACACCATAGGGTCTTATGGAATGATGGCCCTAGACTACAAGCAATAGATGCAAAATTACAGGCCTTAGGTTTAGCACCAAAAGAGCTCGGCAAAGGCCGCAATGTTTGGTATTGCATGGGCTATATTTTATCCTCAGGTAAAGCCGAGTCCATCGCCCTTCATGACTGCGACATTCTCACTTATGAAACAGAGTTACTCGACCGACTACTGTATCCCGTGGCCAACCCATTATTTAACTATGAATTTGCCAAGGGGTTTTATGCCCGTGTTGCTGACGGAAAAATAAATGGCCGGGTTTCTCGCTTGTTGGTCACACCGTTGATCAAAGCGCTGAAAAAAACGGTTGGCCATTGCGACTACCTCGAATATATGGACAGTTTTTTGTATCCCTTAGCAGGTGAATTCTCCTTTCGACGCGATGTATTAAATGACATTCGTATTCCAAGTGATTGGGGTTTAGAAATTGGTGTATTATCTGAAATGTATCGCAACTATTCACCAAACCGCTTATGCCAAGTGGATATTGCCGCCACTTATGATCATAAGCATCAAGACTTATCGTTAGATAATACCGCTGGTGGTCTATCAAAGATGTCGATTGATATCAGCAAAGCTTTCATTCGTAAACTTGCCACTCAAGGTGAAACTTTCAGCGCTGAAAAATTTAGAACCTTAAAAGCAACTTACTATCGCATTGCTTTAGATTATGTTGAAACCTATCGCAATGACGCGATGATGAATGGACTGGAACTTGATATTCATAATGAAGAAAAAGCAGTAGAAATGTTCGCGCAAAATATTTTAACTGCAGGTAACACTTTCTTAGAAAATCCAATGGAAACGCCTTTTATTCCCTCTTGGAACCGTGTGGTGAGTGCTATTCCCGATATCTTATCTCAATTAAAAACCGCCGTAGAGTTAGACAACGCAGAATTTAATCAAACATAAGGGAAGATGTCGCCAATGCCAACAAAAATTGAACCGTTAAAAAACAAGTTAATTCAACAGCTTTCAACTATTTATCACGAGGTAGCACTTGAGCAATCAACGGATGATATTGCCGATGCGCTGATGGAAATTATGCGCTTACCAAGCGAAGTACTGACGCCAACACCTTTTAGCAATCATTGGTCAGAGGCAGACATTGTCTTAATTACCTATGGTGATAGCATCATAAAAGCAGCTCAGCCACCGTTACAGACTTTAAAAGTATTTTTAGATAATCATCTAAAAAACACTATCAACAGTGTACATATATTGCCATTTTTTCCATATAGCTCTGACGATGGTTTTTCGGTCATTGACTACTCCTCGGTTAATGAGTCACTGGGAACATGGCAAGATATCACTGAAATAAGTCAAGCTTATCAACTGATGTCAGATCTTGTGATTAATCATTGCTCAAGCCGCAGTGTTTGGTTTGATAACTTCATCAAAGGCGAAGGAACCGGGCATGATTTTTTCTTTACCGCGCAGTTAGATGATGATTTATCTGTGGTGGTGCGACCACGAACATCACCCTTACTAAAAGAAGTGATCACCGGCAAAGGGCAAAAATTTGTCTGGTGTACCTTTAGCCACGACCAAGTCGATTTTGACTTTCGTAACCCCGAAGTATTAAAAGCATTTGCTGCAATTATTCGGCAATATCTTGATAGCGGGGTGAAAATATTTAGGTTTGATGCCATTGCCTTTATATGGAAAATTGTTGGCCGCGATAGTATCAACCTCCCTCAAACTCATGAAATTGTGCGCTTATTGCGCACCTTAATTGAATCTGCAGACCCGCAAGCAATTATCATTACTGAAACCAATATTCCTAACACCCAAAACCTTACCTACTTTGGTAACGCTAATGAAGCGCACGGTATCTATAACTTTTCACTGCCTCCCTTACTCATAAACACTTTACTAACCGGTAATTGTTTATATTTAAAACGCTGGCTAATGAGCATGCCACCTTCACAAGACGGCACCCTGTATTTCAACTTTATTGCCTCACATGACGGCATTGGTCTGCGTCCAGCAGAAGGATTATTAAGTGACACTGAGCTTGATAGTTTAATTCATACTGTTGAGAGCTTTGGCGGTAAAATTTCATGGCGAACCTCAAACACTGGCGAGCAAAAAGCTTATGAAATGAATATTGCCCTTTATGATGCTCTACAAGGAACGGTTGCAGGTAAAGACCAATGGAACTTTGAACGCTTTATTTGTGCACATGCTGTTATGTTTGCCCTTGAAGGTATACCCGGGATTTATATTCACAGCATGCTAGGAACACAAAACGACTATAAAAAATTGACCAACACGCATAATAACCGCTCAATCAATCGCCATCGTTGGCATGAAGAGGCCCTAGAGACCGCATTGGCTGATAGTAGTTTACATCATGCAAAAGTGCTTTTAACCTTAAAAACATTGTTAAATATTCGCATTAGACAACCCGCATTTCATCCCAACGCCACCCAATTTACTTTACATTTAGGCTTACAGTTATTTGGTTTCTGGCGACAAAGCCAAAACAGAAAACAAAGTATATTTTGTGTCAGTAACGTCTCAGACCAAGCTATCACCTTGCCATTAAGCGAACTTAATTTGATCGTTACAGAAGCTTGGATAGAATTAATCACAGGGGCAAAAATTACCGAGTTAAGCCAAGAGATAATATTATCTCCTTATCAAACCGTATGGATAGCTAACAAAAGTTGATAAGTTCAAACCTGATAATTTTAAGTGCGTTGAGTGATCGCAAACCTACCTAATTACGTATGAAAGATACACAAGTTAACTTATATGACAGCACTTACATGCAATATATTATCAATCACGACGAACTGGTTAGTATGGAACCTCGCTATAGAGCACAGGTTATCAACAGCTTGTCTGGTTTTAAAAGTGCTAATCTTATTGGCACCCGCGACGAGCAAAATATCAATAACTTGGCTATGTTTAGTTCAGTATTTCATCTTGGGGCTTCACCGGCTTTAGTGGGTTTTATTTCACGCCCCGACAGTGTTAACCGACACACGTTAAGCAATATTCAGCAAACTAAACAATTTACGATTAACCAAGTGAATGAAAGCTTTTGGCAAGCAGCTCATCAAACCTCTGCACGCTACGGCAATGACGAGTGTGAATTTAAACAAACTGGATTAACACCACATTTTATTGATGGAGTTAATGCGCCATTTGTGCAAGAAAGTCGACTTAAATATGCTTTAACGCTAAAAGAAATAGTGCCAATAGAGCTCAATAACACGGTATTAGTTATCGGCGAAATAACTGATATCCTCTGTGAACAAGACGCGATTAAAAGTGATGGTTACATTGATATTGAGTCATTAAATACCGTCATGGTTTCCGGGCTCGACAGCTATCACACCAGTAAACGATTATCGCGTGTTAGTTATGCAAAGCCTGATGAATCGCAACAAAAACTTTCAGTCGATGGTCAAGCAGAAAAGTAATCGAGCTAAGCATTAATCTGATGTTAAGCGTGTTAAAGGTAGAGTAAAAATCACCTCGTTATGCCAACTTAATGTATTGAGATTTTTCCGAGGCTTAAATGCCATATATAGTAACTTTTAGGGCTAATTTAATGTTAACAATATTTTATGATGGTAACTGCCCATTATGTGCCACAGAAATGGCTCAGTTAAAAAAACATGATCAAAACGATTTAATAAGTTTGGTAGATATTCACCAAGAAAATTTTGCTACGCTCCACCCTAGCGTTAGTTTTGATGGCGCAATGAAAATATTGCATGGCCATTACAACGGGCAAGTTTTACTGGGGCTAGCTGTTACACACCGAGCATGGACTTTAGTTGGCAAAGGCTTTTGGGTTGCACCACTTAATTGGCCAGTCATTAAAACTTTCAGTCATTGGGTCTATTTAGGCCTAGCTAAATATCGTCACCCAATTTCAGCGCTACTCGCCAAACTGTTTAGTATTAAAACCACTCACTGCAATTCAGGAACTTGTCATGATAACCCAACAAACACTGATCATCGGCGCAAATAGCGATATTGGCCAAGCCATTGCTGCGCAAATACAAGCTTCAGAAAATACTGGCTTAATACTTATTAGTCGGGACTTAGCGCAGCCTAATCCTGTTGCTAGTGACTTGACAGCCGCTAATGTGACAAAAATTAGTCTTAAAGACTATCAAGCAGAATCAATCGACCAAGCGGTCGCAGAATTATCTCAGCACAAGCATGTGCCAATAACACGGGTATTTGTCTGTAACGGCATACTGCATAATGATCATATTCGTCCAGAAAAACGTTTAGAAGACTTCAATGCACAAGCCTTTATTGAAATTATGACCGCAAATTCTCTCACACCAATGTTGTGGATACAAAAATTAACCCCTTTATTGACCGGGAAGTCACCCTGCAAATTCGTGCTATTTAGTGCCCGAGTAGGCAGTATCAGTGAGAATCGTTTAGGAGGTTGGTATAGTTATCGCGCGTCGAAGGCGGCATTAAACATGATAGTTAAAACTGCATCAATAGAGTTAGCCCGTAGAGCCAAAAACATAAAGCTAATCGCTTTTCATCCAGGTACTACTGATACGCCATTATCAAAACCGTTTCAAAAAAATGTTCCAGCTAATAAACTTTTCACTCCAGAGTTTGTCGCCAAACAACTGCTAGACATTGTTGAGCACACTGCGTTAGACCAAACAGCAAGCTATCTCGATTGGCAGGGAGAGTCTATCAATTGGTAGTCTTAAGTAAAGGCTATGACAATACCTAGTCAATAGCATCACTGCTAGGTATTGTGCTCAATAGGATCAACACTCGTTACTGCTGCTATTAGGTTTCTCACAAGCTTTCTTTGTTAGAATCAACAGGAAAGCTTGATTAAGTCATTGATAAATAATTAATCAGCCGTTGTTTATAAAGCAATTAGTTATCTTTGAGTTAGAGTTCTATTTAACTGGTTTTTTCTAAACTCTGTAACTATGGTAGTTACACACTGGCAGTTTAGTCGGAATACGCTGTAAACTGAGCGTTAGCGTGTAAAGCTCAGATTATAAATACTTAATTACACCCTAGTAATAGAAGCAACCTATAAGCCAAAGCCATAGGCTAGTTTATTGAAAAGACATACTAGCAATAACTAAAGAGAATTCGCCACCGACTTTACTAGTCACTAGAAAACCCACTTCACGAATTTTTTCAGATTTTAGTACCGGCGCATTGGGTATCTCGCGGCCTCGAAATGATGCTTGAAAGTCAGCCAGTGTAAAACTTAGTTGTGTTTTTTGGCCTGCCACCGTATCGAAACTCTGTTTATAAGCCATACGATAACCGTCAAGGTTAACAATCATTCTTAATTGATAAGTCAGTCCATCACCTTCAATATCTATTGTTACGGTTTCAAGCGCTTTAACTAAGGACTCGACTGGCCGAAATACTGAGCTGAAACCACCGTTATTAGCAAGTGATATATCACCTGAAAATATCGCTTTGTCCGCTTGTAATGAAATCTGACCTTGAGATTGACCTCCCATGACACCGTCATTAGTAATGCGCCAACTATCAAGGCTTTTTAGCTCAGTAAAATTAATCATAAGGGCAGACTCTTTTTTAGCCATAGCATGAAGCTGCTTATCTTGCTTGGCCTGTATTTGAAGATCAGTGCTAGCAAGGCTATAACCAGCAAAAACAGTAGATAATAAAAGTGTATAAATGTTAACTCGCATTAGGCTTGCGCTCCTATTCTTGACTGGTGAATGTTGAGTGATAAACTTTAGCCAGAAACACCAGCAGCCTCACCCGTAAAAATTTGCCTAATAACCTCACTTAACTCGGTTAGTTCGTTCACTACAATATTCGCTAAGTTGGCATAATCAGGCGTTTCGCCATGTGTAACCAGACACGACATAGTATTAGCATTTTTTGCGGCTTGTAGATCGTATAAATAGTCACCGACATATAATAAATTTTCAGCAGGTGCTTGCCATAATTGTGCTAAGTGCAATAAAGCATCAGGCGCAGGTTTAGCCTTGTGATCGGCCCTAGTTAATAGCAGGGTAATAGCAATATTATTATTTTGCATTTTTATCAAAGCCGCTTGACGACAGTTTCGCGTAACAATAGCACAAGGTATATCCAATTCAGACAATAGCGCTATAAGTTGGTCAGTGCCGAGCAGTTTTTTCGCATTAAGCGCGTCACTAACTTCAAATTCAACCAACGAGCTATTGGCATGCATCTGCTGCTCTGTTGGCAAAGCATCAACAAAATCTAATAAGTCGATATCTTTTGCGCAACCTAAATATGCTCTTATTTCTTCAAAATTTAAAGATGAAGAAACTAAAGTATTATCTAAATCAAATATAACGCCTAATAATTTCTGAGCTAACAATGTTCAATCACTCCTATTTTTTTTATAATCCATTCATCAGAACGGTGAATTAACTTTACCCTTAATTAAACTACAGCTAACGAGTATTTATTTAACTAGAGCTAAATACGCAAAAAAATGAAATTAAGATCAAACTGTCCCCGCTTTAGCTCTACAACTCAGACGATAAAATTAATAAACACTCTTTTAATAGCAAATATTTAACTATCTTTTAGCTAACTTATATACCACAGTACAAGTATTCACTTTTGTATCAAATGCCATGTAGAGCGTGTATATTACCGAAAAATCCCGCTAAATATTCATGCCATGCCTGAGGTTTAATATTAATGAATCACGACTATAACGGTATAACTGTTGCAGCGCTCACAACCACTTATGATCTCAAATTAGTCTTTCTATCCATGGTAATTGCCATGTTAGCCTCATTCACTGCTTTTGGCATAGTTGAACGAAGTGTGTCGAATTCCCAACAAAGTCAGAAAATATTATGGAATTTATTTGGTGCTTTAATGATGAGTCTCGGTATTTGGGCAATGCATTTTATTGCCATGTTATCGTTGACATTTCCAATACCGGTTAGCTATGACGTAGCCACAACTATGGTATCTATTCTACCAGTAACTTTTGCCTCTACTATTGTCCTGTGGTTGATGACACTAAAAACATTTAGTTATTATCGATTATTAATTGGTGGGCTGTTGTTAGGTCTAAGTATTGGCCTTATGCATTACATAGGCATGACCGCCATGAGATTACAAGCCGTAATGGTTCATGATATAACTTTAGTTTATTTGTCGATCTTGATTGCGGTAATCTTGGCTATGGCGGCACTAAAGATACAGTATCGTGCTATTAATCAAAACCGATATCAATTTATAACTAAAAAACATTTAGTGAGTGCTGTGGTAATGGGATTGGCATCTTCGAGTATGCACTATAGTGCGATGACAGCCGTGCACTTTATTCCGCAAACTACAGATCAAGTCATAGATGCAGTCCCTCCCACCACATTAGCCTTAATTGTCACTGTGGTGATTTTAGTGTTATTACTGCTTACTATGCTCATTCCGCACTTACTAAGGTACAAACAACTAGTCAACCACTTAAACGCAGAAGTGCTAGTTCAAACAGAAATTTTACATGAACTTGATCACCGGTCTAAAGCACAAACAGAACAAAAAACTCAAGCGGTCAAAGCTGCTCAGGCTGCGCTCCTAGCACAAAAAGCAGCCATGGATGAACATTCGCTAGTGTCGATTACTGATGTTAAAGGCACGATTAACTATGCCAATACCAAATTTTGTACGGTCAGTGGTTATAGTCAAGAGGAACTCATTGGCGCCAATCACAGCCTGCTTAATTCTAAGCAGCAACCAAAAGACTATTGGCGTGAGATGTATTTAATTATCTCTAAAGGCGGCTTCTGGAATGATGATATCTGTAATCTTGCCAAAGATGGACAAGAGTATTGGGTTAATACCACTATTATACCCTTGTATGTAAACGAAAAGCTTAGTGGTTATACTTCAATTCGTACCAATATTACTGAGCATAAAAAAAGTGAGAAAAAGCTTAAACTTGCCAATGAAGAGAAAGATAAACGCGCAGCTGAGCTAGCCCTTGCCGCTATTGTATTTTCTCACACTCGTGAAAGCATTATAATCACTGATGCGAGTACGAGCGTAATCAAAGTCAACAATACCTTCACTGAAGTCACCGGTTACTCACGTCAAGAGGCAGTTGGTAAGAACCTACGCTTCTTTCAATCAGACAGTCAGTCAGCTGAGTTCTATACTTTGATGTGGCAAGCCGTTAACACCAAAGGCTATTGGGTTGGTACCATTTGGAGTCGTCGTAAAAATGGTGAAGTATGTCCAGAAAACCTGACCCTAAGTGCGGTGAAAAATGCGGCTAGCGAAGTCAGCCATTATGTTGCACTCTATTCTGACATTACAAAGCTTAACAAAACCCATCAAAGTCAACTGCAGCAGATGGCTCATTACGACGACTTAACCGATTTGCCCAATCGCACATTACTTGCTGAGCGCCTGAACCAAGCTATATTACAAAGCAATCACCAGCATAACTCCCTCGCTGTAGCATTTCTAGATTTAGATGATTTAAAGACTGTTAATGATGCCCATGGCCATCATGTCGGTGATGAACTGTTAATTATTATCTCACTACGCATGAAAGAGGCGTTACGTGAGGGCGATACACTTGCCCGTATAGGTGGTGATGAGTTTGTCTTGGTATTAACCGATTTAGAAAAAACTGAAGAGATTAGCAAGATATTAGAGCGTTTACTGCTGGCGGTTTCAGAGCCAGTAATAGTTAATGATCTGGTATTAAATGTCTCTGCTAGCATAGGTGTTACCCAATATCCTCAAGATGATGCCGATGCAGAAATACTTATCCGTCATGCCGACCAAGCCATGTATATGGCGAAAAAAGTGGGTAAAAATTGTTATAAATTGTTTGATAGCGCCCTCGATGACGCCGTTAACCTTGAACAGGAAAACATCAACAATATCAGTGCAGCACTCGATAAAGGTGAGTTAGTTTTGTATTATCAACCGAAAGTCAATATGTCTACGGGTGAAGTAGTAGGTGTAGAAGCGTTGATCCGCTGGCAAGATCCTGTCCGTGGTTTAGTGCCGCCACTAGATTTTTTACCGCTAATAGAAAACCACGCTACTAGCCTTGAGATAGGTGAATGGGTTATCGATAGCGCGCTGAGCCAAATAAGCCAGTGGCAAAGTATCGGAGTTACTGTCCCCATTAGCGTTAACATCAGTGCTTATCAGCTCCAACAAATTGATTTTGTTGCACGCTTGACCACATTATTGGCTGCACACCCTGATGTGTCACCGCATTTATTGGAACTAGAGGTATTAGAAACCAGCGCATTAAATGACATCAACTATATTATAGCGACCATGAAATCTTGTATCAGCCTTGGTGTGCAGTTTGCCCTAGATGATTTTGGTACTGGGTATTCCTCACTAACTTATCTCAGGCGCCTACCCGCTAGCCAGATCAAAATAGATCAGAGTTTTATACGCGACATGCTCAATGACCCCGAGGACTTAGCCATTGTTAAGGGGGTTGTTAGTTTGGCGAAAGCCTTCCAACTTGAGGTGATCGCAGAAGGGGTAGAAACTATTGAGCATGGCACTGAATTATTACAACTGGGTTGTAAATTAGCACAAGGTTACGGCATTGCAAGGCCAATGCCCGCCAGTGAAGTGCTAGTATGGCTGGACAGTTGGAAGCCTGATAGCGCTTGGCTGTCCTAAAAAATATACTTTAATTATTTCTGGCAATAGTTAGGCTTTACAATCTAGCGAACACCTTGCTTTTTAGTGATTATAACCGTTTCATTAATTAGCGGGTCTACTTTATATGCAGGAAAAACTAATCGATAGTATCGATAATAATCACTTCACAGTCGGTAGCAGCGCTGAGTAAAATAACATTGGACTGGGTAACTTCCAGCCCATCGCCCTTGTTCACCGTTACCGTTTTTAAGCTGTCTGCTACTTTAAACATACCATCAGAGGCTAAAATATAAGCTTGATGGCTTATTTTATGTTCAATAACGGTTCCTTTAGCTAGTTTTCCACCATAGATTCGCGTTTCTTGGTTAAGAAACAATGCCTTACTTTTATCTTCTGGATAACCTGAAACTAACAACGTCAGCTCTGAGCCATACTCGCTAGGAAATTTTTTACTTTCCCAGCGAGGTGTTACGTTATCTTTATTGCTTTCAAGCCAAATTTGATAGAAAGTTAACGGTTTATTCGTTCGGTTATATTCTGAATGCACGATCCCCGTACCTGCACTCATCACTTGTACTTCACCTGCTTTAGTTATGCTTTTATTACCTGTGCTGTCTTGATGAGTAATAGCACCTGAGCGAATAAAACTAATAATTTCCATATTACGGTGTGGATGCGAAGGAAAGCCCATACCGGCTTCGACCCAGTCGTCATTGACTACGCGTAGTTTTCCAAAGCCCATACGTGTTGGATTATAGTAATTAGCAAAACTAAAGTGATGGGTAGACTTCAGCCAGCCGAAGTTAGCTTTGCCTAAACTTTTATAGGGATAATGTTTGATCATGGTCTTTCCTCAGCACTCATTGAATAAAACCGTGTAACTCATGGCTTTGGTAATACATTTTTAGCGCTATAAAGCTATATTTGTTAGTTAAACGATTAACACTTTTTAGCTCTTAATATTGACGGTCTCTATCGTGTGGCGCATCAAAGTGTTGACTCGCACCTAAAGGGACAATACGAGTAGGGTTAATCGTTAAATGACTCGCGTAGTAATGGATTTTAGTGTATTCCAGATCAACCGTTCCTTTCACACCAGGCATTTGATAAAGCTCATTAACATAATTACTAATATGATGAAACTCAATCAGTTTTTCGCGATTACACTTAAAGTGACCATGATATACCGCATCAAAACGAATCAGGGTAGTAAACAAACGCCAATCAGCTTCAGTCATGTTTTCACCCACGAGATAACGCTGTGTTGATAAAAGATCTTCTAACCAGTCCAAACTAGCAAACAAGGCCTGGTAAGCATTATTATAAGCGACTTGTGTGGTGGCAAATCCTGCTTTATAAACCCCATTATTAATGCTGTCATAAATACGGGCGTTCACGGTTTCTATTGCTGCTCTTTGAGCAAGCGGGTAGTAATCATCGACGTTACTCGTTAATTCATTGAATGCTGAATTAAACATTCTCATGATTTCAATTGATTCATTATTAACAATAGTTTGGGTCTTTTTGTCCCATAAAATAGGGACAGTAACACGGCCTTGGTAACTGGGATCTGCTTTTAAGTATAACTGGTAGGCATAATTTAACTGATAAAGCGGATCACCTTCCTCACCAAACTCCCAACCATTCTCCATCATAGCGGCTTCTACAACACTGACCGAAATAACATCTTCGAGTTGCTTTAATTGGCGAAATATTAGGGTTCTATGTGCCCAAGGACAGGCCAATGAAACATATAAATGATAACGACCTGCCTCGGGTTTAAATTGACTATTTTCTGTGGCTGAAATTTGACTTCTAAAACGACTATCTTGACGAACAAATTGTCCTTTACTTTTATTGGTGTCATACCATTGGTCGACCCATTTACCGTTAACAATTAATCCCATAATAAACTCCTAAATTTTTTTCTTTAGCCAATAGCATCGCTAATGCCTGTGATAAAAGATGGTAAGCGTCAGTTAAGCATTTTTGTTTAACTGACGATAAGCTGCGTTATCTATTGAGTATTTACCGCCGCCTTGAATAAATAAGGCAAGAGTCATAGCTAATAGCGCTAAAGCAAATTCATAGCCATTGTTACTGATAAATAAGCCACTCGTTATATGCACACTAAAAATGGCAACTATCATGGTAACGGCTAAAACAAAACTTGTCGGTCTAGTAAGAAAACCAACGATTAGTAACAAACCACCAAAAAATTCAGCACTACCGGCCAGCAATGCCATTAAAAATCCTGGTGTAAGCCCTATCGATTCCATCCACTGGCCTGTACCGTCTAGGCCATAACCACCAAACCAAGCAAATAATTTTTGCGCACCGTGAGCGCTAAAAATAAGCCCTGCGATTAATCGTAGTGGTAACTGTGATAAAGATTGCTCAGTTTTAGTGATGTTATTAATGATACTTGTAATTGCCATGATAAATGCCTTTGAGTGATGTTAATTGAGTATGTAGCTATTGTATAAGTTGAATTGCTGTTGAATAACCCCTAGTATTTGTTTGTTATGTTCAAGTAATTTGAACAATTAAGTATTTGGATTAAACAACATGAAGAAACCACCTATAAGCCTGGAAGCATTACTTGTATTAGACGCCATTGAAACTCGTGGCAGTTATGCGGGCGCAGCAGAGCAATTAAATAAAGTGCCTTCAGCGCTTTCTTATATTGTTCAGAAGCTTGAAGAACAGTTAAATGTCACACTATTTCAGCGTCAAGGTCGTCGTGCTGTTCTTACGCCAGCAGGCAAGCATTTATTGTCTGAGGGGCGTAAAGTTTTGAGTGCGATCAATACGTTGTCAGAGCAAACGCAAACCATTGCTAATGGCTGGGAGCCAAAAATTCGTCTTGCTTGTGATTCAATTATGGATATAAAAACTGTTTTTAATGGCATAGAAAGCTTTTTAGCTGTACATCACAGCATTGAGATTGATGTGCAAGAACAGGTTATGAACGGCACCTGGGAAGCGTTAATTGACGACCGAGTTGATTTGGTGATTGGCGCCCCTGCACCGGTGCCTAATCAAAAAGGTATCCGTGCAATAAAAATAGCGGAGTTAAACAGTGTGTTAGTGGTCAATAAAGCACATGAGTTATCACTTATTAAGCAGCCAATTAAATCAGAACAGTTATCAGGCTATAGAAATGTGGTTGTTCATGACTCAGCACAGCATCAAATTCCATGGTCGGTCAATATGATTGCAGGCAGCCAACATTTTTTTGTCAGCTCTATTGCCATCAAAACTGCCGCTATTATTGCAGGAATCGGTATTGGCTATTTACCCAAAAACCTGATCCAAAATCACATTGAGTCAGGCGAGCTTATTGTGATCAAATTAGCTGAAGAACGTCCACCTCAAGATTTATTTATGGCATGGAAAATAACGAACAAAGGCAAGGGCTTAAATAAGTTAATAACAATTTTATCAAGGCATTAAGACTAGTGTTAAGCATTAACAGCACAAATGCTGATACTTACGATGGAGACACTCAACAGTACAGAAAATAATGTGAATGCCACATTAACAATTCAGCAAATGGTATACAAATTCAATGGATATCAGTTATTGCAGACGAGTCTGTAAGTTCAATACCATGGCGTTTGTTATTTTGGGTTGGGGTTTTGGAGCCAGGACTAATAGCGTTAGTCCTGGCTAGATTTAAGGCCATCAATTTAATAGTTCAGGTTGGCAGTCAGCATTCGTCAGTTTGGTGCTTTTTTAGTGCTAATATTAATTTTATAAAGGCATTAGAAGCGACTGCTGGTCTTGCTTGGGCATCTTGCTTACTACTAGCATGTATGAGTTATCAATCATGCGTTCAACTTCACCTTGTGGAATTGAACCATCTAAAATGACCGTATTCCATTGCGTTTTGTTCATATGGTAGCCTGGTATAACCGCAGCAAAAACATCACGTAGCATGACCGCTTCCTCAGGGTCACATTTTAAGTTGATACAATAATGTCCTGCCATTTTACCATTAGTGCCTTTTTCATTACCTTTGCCTAACGATAATGTCGCATACATTTTATGCTTTACTTTAAAAACACTCACATCAGGACCAAATGGAGTATATTCAATAGTTTCAGTTTTATTCAGTAAATAACGCTTTGCTTGTATGTTATCCATATTTTCAATACTGCTTTTTACAACTAAGATTAAATATAGCCTAAGCTGTTTAGTAATGTTCGACAAGATAAATAACGCTGTGTTGTTCAAAGATAGCGTTATCAGGTGCTATATCAGACGAATTGATGACTTAACGATAATTAAAGACCTGAGTGTTAACGATAAGAAACCAACGCAGGTATGGTAAGAATGTTTTTACCTGCTCATTTTAAAGCGTAATATATGCTAAAAAATACTGCTATGATCACAACAATACTGATGAACAAGTGAACAGGTTGTGATGAAAACACCGTAAGTTGTTAACATGCTGCTGCCGATAAGTAGGCTAACGTAAAACTCCATAATGCAGCAAAAATTGCCCAACGAGTACCCACTTCATTTTTAATTGCCCCCATTTCTGCCGCGCATGGTGTATAAAGTAAAATAAAAAGCAAATAAAAAAATGCGCCAATTTTACCCGCAAAAGCGGCTTGCATGATGTGTTGCCGCAAGCTTGGCGCTCTAATTCAAGTGGCATGCCTGAGTAAGCAGCTAATGCTTCGGGCAGGGTCAATAAATGCCTAACGACGCTTGAGCTAGGAATATTTTGTAATGCGGCGGTGATTTTTTTGCCAGCATGTTTTCCAACACTATTTTAAGTGACTACTGGGCAACCTAACTGAGCAGATAATTTTTGCAGATCTATATTAGCGGCTTCTTTACGATCTGATTTATTTAGCACCACTATCATAGGTAAACCAAGCTCAAGTAGCGGTGTAGTTAAATACAGCTGGCGCTTAAGTTGTGTGGCGTCAATCACATTAATTAAACAATCAATGGGATTTTGCTTAATAAAGTCATGAGTAACCGACAGATTTTTACTTTGCTGACTTCGCTGCGCTAAAGAGCTAATGCCAGATAAATCAGATAGTAATGTCAGTTTTTGATTTAGCTGACATTACTGCTGTTTGGCGGCAACCGTGACACCTGTCCAGTTACCTGTTTTCTGTTTTGCCACCGCCAATGCATTAAAAAGTGTGCTTTTCCTGAATTAGCAAAACCGACCAGTACAATATTTTTTTCGATCATTTGCTTAATAACTCAATGTTAATTTGCTTGGCAATGCTCGCTGACAGGCATATTTTTGTGCCATGCAAATGAAAGGTAAGTGGACCGTTAAAAGGCGCTTTATGGGCTAATGATATTTCACTTTTCAATGCGAAGTCCTGTGCAATTAACTGCGCACTTAAAGCGAAGTTTGCCGGTAAATAACTGATATGAGCTGGCTGATTAAGGGGTAATTCGTATAAGGTCATAGTCACCCACACCTAAATGATAACAAGATATTAAATAAACGTTTTAACGGTAGCTTGATCTGATACCGCTTTCATTAAATTATTAGCCACTTATGTTAGTTAAAACACAACACGGCAATTTGGCTATCCATCACAATAACCTGCTGCGGTGATTGAGAGTATATTACCGACAAATATTTCGGCACTTGTGCTTAATCTGGAACAATAACAATAGGATTTTATGTGCCTTATCTGCAGACAACAAGCTCACAAAGTTAATACCTGTGATAAACGCATAATCTAACGCTGTTATTACTTAAATAGACACCTATTAGTTTCATAAGCTTCTGTAGGTATTAAGTGGGCATTCAGATAGCACAAATTAATTTGGCTATTCATCATGGCTTTTTCTGTCCCATTAAACGTATTGCATCAAGCAAAATAGTCATATTATCGGATAAAAGATGACAAATTTGATTACACTGGCACAATGGTAGTCAGACAAGATCTGCTTTGCCTAAATATCAAACAGCTCCCAAAGTAACAATACAAAAGGATATGCAATGAAAGCTATTTTTGCTCTGCTACTTATGTGCTTTAGTGCATTAAGTTTCGCAGCTGAGCAGGCCGAAGAAATTTTTAAACAACTGGCCCCATCACTTTATCAAATTCGCTTAATTGACAAAGCCAGTGGTGAAAAATCATCCATTGGTTCGGGTTTTCAAATTAGCAGCAGTGGCCTTATTGCCACTAATTATCATGTTATTTCCGGTTTTGCACGTCATCCCAATAAATACAACATTGAATATTTAGACAACCAAGGTAACCAAGCTCCATTAACCTTAAAAAGTGTTGATGTCATTAATGACCTAGCCATAGTACAACGTGAAGTCACGGCTAAAATGCCCTTTTTTCAGCTTGCCCAACAAGCCCCAACTAAAGGTGAAGAACTGTATTCATTAGGCAATCCGCATGATTTAGGCATGATAGTTGTGCCCGGCACTTATAATGGTTTAAAAAAGGAATCATTTAATGACCGCATTCATTTTACTGGCTCGGTTAACTCAGGTATGAGCGGCGGCCCAGTGGTTAACAAAAATACCGAAGTTGTTGGTATTAATGTCGCTACTTCGGGTAATCAAATTGGCTTTTTAGTACCGCACGATAAGCTACTTGAGCTTTATCTGGCCTATAAAAATAAGCCACCAAAAAGTATTGAGCAGCAAATGGCTGCACAACTTATGCAAAATCAAGAAAAGTTAATCACCACAATACTGAACAGTGATTGGCAACTAAAACAGTTAGGACAAGGCTTAATTCCAACCATTGACGTGCCTTTTGTACGTTGTTGGGGTGAATCCAACTCAGATAAAACCGACGCACAAATTATGGCGGCTGTTGCTAATTGTGACCTAGATGAGAACACTTACATTTCTTCTGACTTTTTTACCAGTTCGTTAGAAATGGAATATCGCTACATGGAATCAGATAAAATTAGTAGCACTAAGTTTTACCATATTTTTGAACGTCAGTTAAACCAAGCCGCGCCAGGTAATAAAGCGGGTAAAGATGATGTCACTGAATATCAATGCCACCATGACATTGTTATGCCCAACAGCAGTAATATGAAGAATAAAGCGGTGTTTTGTACCCGCGCTTATAAAGACTTCCCCGCACTTTACGATGTGCTCTACATTGCCATCTCGGTAGATCACGAACAATACGCATTGCTCAGCCATTTTACGATTTCAGGTGTTGCACAAGAAACCTCATTAGCCTTTCTAGCTAAATTTATGGAGTCGGTTTCATGGAAATAATTATTGAAGAAATCAGTCATGGCCATAAATTATTAAGCCGCCACAAGTTTGCCTCAAATAACATTACCATTGGCCGCGGTTACGATAACGATATTATCATTAGTGACCCTCACGTTTGCGCTGATCACCTGCAACTGCGTTTTAATGGTGAACATTGGCTAGTCAATGATCAAGGTTCAATTAATGGCAGTTACCTTGAAGACAGTAAAGACAACGTTATTCAACACCAAGTACGTTCTGGCGACATTATCACTATTGGAAAAAGCCAAGTTCGTTTTGTCTTTCCCAGCCATCCGGTTTCAGAAAGTATCGCGATTAGTCCATTTGAAGGCTTAATTAACTTAGCACGTCACCCTATGGTACTGGCGTTAAGCATAACCTTATTTGCCTTTATTGGCGGTTGGATTATTAATTTAAACAATGTTAACGAAGTTAGCTTAACGCAAATACTCGTGCCAACTATTGGCTTAACGCTAGGTTTTGCCTTATGGCCAGCAGGTATTGCTTTAGTGTCGCATTTAACCAAACACGATGGCCGTTTTTGGACCCAAATGGGCATTAGCTTTATCTTCTTTAACTTAATGTGGCTCAGTGATATTTTTGAAAACATTGTGCACTTTAATACCTCAAGCAACGCTTCAATGTTATCGCTACTCGCCATTATTCCTTTGTTATTGGCGTTTTGTTTGTTTTGGCTCAACTGTTACGTTGGCTTTCATATGACATTAAAACGCAGAAGTTTCGTGTCTTTATGTTTGGTATTGTTGTTATTTGGCGGTAGTTTTATCGTCCAATTAAGTAAACAACCCGACTTTAATCCTCGACCGCGGTTTGACACCACAATAATGTCGCCAGCCTTCTTGTTTACACCGAGCAGTGATGTTGAAAGCTTTGTCAGTGACAGTGCTAAATTATTTGAAAAAGTAACGAAAAAGGCGGCTGAAGATAATAAAGAGTAGCGTTCATTCAGCCCTAAATACTTAAACAGGCTTAAGACTGCATTGAAAAATAAAAACTAAAAAGCCGTCGTAAATACGACGGCTTTTTTATGTCTGACTTAATTACTAGTTTAATAACGCATCAGCATGAGTAGTGCAGAGATTAAGGCTTAGCGATAAAACCAACCGCCTGATAAACCTCCGCAAGCAATTTACTCGCACGCGCAGAGGCTTTTTCAGCACCTTTGCGCATGACTTCATCCAGATAAGCTTGGTCATTACGAAATTGATGATAACGCGCTTGAATGGGCGCTAATAAAGCAACCACGGCTTCAGCTACATCACCTTTTAAATGACCATACATTTTATCTTCATATTCAGGGACAAGTTCAGCCACTGATTTACCGGTTGTGCACGATAAAAGTGATAACAAGTTTGACACACCTGGTTTTTCAGCTATGTCAAAATAGATATTCGCTTGCTCGTCCGAGTCAGTTACTGCACGTTTAATTTTCTTGGTAATTTTCTTGGTGTCTTCTAATAAACCAATAAAATTACCCGGGTTAGTATCAGACTTTGACATTTTTTTAGTGGGCTCTAATAAACTCATCACCCGGGCGCCAAATTCTGGAATATAAGGCTCTGGTACTTTAAAGGTTTCACCATGTAGATTATTAAATCGAGTTGCTATATCGCGGGCTAATTCTAAATGTTGCTTTTGGTCATCACCAACCGGCACTTTGTTCGCGCCATACAATAAAATATCTGCCGCCATTAATACCGGATAAGTAAATAAACCTGAGTTCATATTAGCTTCAGACTTTGCTGACTTATCTTTGTATTGCGTCATTCGGTTTAACTCACCCATTTGGGTGTAGCAATTTAATACCCAACTCAATTGCGCGTGTTCCGGCACATGCGACTGAATAAAAATGGTGCTTTTTTCTGGGTCAACACCACAAGCTAAATACAAAGCTAAACCATCTAAGGTTGCTTTACGTAAATCTTCAGGTTTAGGGCGCACCGTAATCGCATGTTGATCAACCAGCATATAATAACATTCGTGGCTATCTTGCATGTCCACCCATTGCTTTAACGCGCCAAGGTAATTACCAATAGTTAACTCGCCCGATGGCTGACAGCCACTTAATACAATAGGTTTGCTCATTTTTTATCCTTCAACTTTTCTTAATGTCAATGTAGTTTAATCGTGTTTTAATCAATAATTTTTTATTTTACTTTTGCAAGTTCTACACGCATTTCATCAATCGCGACTTTGTAATCTGGCTTGGAGAAAATAGCTGAGCCCGCAACAAACATGTCAGCCCCCGCTTTGGCTATTTCAGCAATATTGTCAACTTTAACACCACCGTCAACTTGCAAGCGGATGTCGTAACCACTGGCAGCAATTTTTTCACGTACTAAACGTAACTTATCTAAGGTGGTAGGAATAAAAGATTGGCCACCAAAACCAGGATTAACTGACATTAATAAAATAACGTCGAGCTTATCCATAACAAAATCTAAAACATGCAGTGGCGTTGCTGGGTTTAACACTAAACCTGCTTTACAGCCGTGATCTTTAATCAACTGCAAAGTTCTATCAATATGATCGCTCGCTTCTGGATGAAAGGTAATAATATCAGCGCCCGCTTTGGCAAAGTCAGGAATAAGGCGATCAACGGGTTTTACCATCAAATGCACATCAATCGGCGCAGTAATACCGTAATCTCGTAATGACTTACATATCATTGGACCAAAGGTCAGGTTTGGCACAAAATGATTGTCCATTACATCAAAATGAATTACATCAGCACCAGCGCTGAGTACATTAGCAACGTCTTCACCCAAACGAGCAAAGTCTGCCGATAAAACTGAGGGAGCAATTAAAAAATTAGACATAATGATAACCTTAAAAAAATTTTTGCTACTTTACCTCAATTATCGTGATTTTGCGACTGAGAACCCACACAAAAATCGATATTAAAAGCAATAATAACAGCTAGATTAACGCTAAAGTTTTGGCTCATGACGCAATATTGAGCTCAATACTGGTGGTTATTGTGAGCAATGCTGTGCACCTTTTTTGTACATTAGTCTTTTTTTTGCACCAAGCCTGTACAAAGTGGCCAATTGGCTAAAACAAGAAACACCTTAATAAAATTACTAACTAACTGAAAATAAAGACTTTATAAAAAATTAATTAAATAGGCACTGTCTTTGCAGTGTCCTTAGTAATTATAAAAACTTAGTGGAATAAAATATGAACAAAACAATGACCTCTCTATCAATTGCGATGATATTAACAACTTCTGTACTTACAGCAACGTCAGCATCTGCTACTGGCATAGAAGGCTTAAGTGCCAATGTTGGCGCGGTATCACAATATATTTTCCGTGGTGTAGTACAAACAGACACTGCCTCAGCTAGTGCTGGTGTTGATTATGAAAACAGTGGCTTTTATATTGGCACTTGGGCAGCTGACGTGCAAGAGGGTTTAGAAGTAGACGTTTATGGCGGTTACGGTGGCGAACTCGACGGTGGTATAAGCTATAGCCTTGGCTTTACGACTTACCAATACACGGGTGATTTTGATACTTCTTATAATGAAGTAAACTTAGGCTTAAGCTACGGCATGTTTTCACTTTCTTATAATGTCGGTGAGTGGGAGGTTGAAGGTGCTACAAACCAAGACTATGACTTCTTATCTGCAACGGTTGAACATAAAGGATTTTACGCCACTTACGGCACTTGGGGTGACGATTTTGATGGCGATTACCTAGAAGCGGGTTACAGTACAGCAGTTTCAGGTTTCGACGTGGGTATTGCTCTTGTGGCTAATTCAAAAGAACTATCGGGTACTGAAAGTGACGAAAACCTAGTATTTAGCATAGGTACATCTTTCTAAGTAATCGCTTATTAACAGCTAACAAAACAAGAACAACACTTTTTTGATGGCTAATAAAACACAGGTTAATTAATTTCCTGGTGAATTTGGTGCGATACTTTTATTATAAAATATCGCACCAAAGCTTTACTTAACCTTCCTGGTAACGCTATTTATTTCCCCTTGGCATAACTTCCTACCAGCAAAAAAATTTAATTTAAACCTTTGATTTTAACTTGCTGCTGACGATGATTTAGCTGCTGGCAACTAATGACTAAATCAGCATGAATACCACCCGCAGTGACATCACGTCCAGCACCTGGACCACGAATAATCAGCGCATTTTCTTGATACCACTCGCTTTTAATTTGAAAAATATTATCACATGGGGTTAATTGTGCAAACGCGTCGTTATAGCTTAATTCTTCCAAACTAACTTTCGCACTCACTTGACCATTATCACTGATAAACCGAGCAACATAACGAATGCCACAGGCTTTTTCCTGTGCTTGCTGTAAGCGCAATAAAAACAACTCATCAAGTTCAGATGTTCGTTGCAGAAACTCCTCTAAGCTAATATCTCGTAATAACTCTGGCACTAAATTCTGACAGTCAATATCAGCTAAGGACAATTCAAAACCTGCGGCACGTGCTAAAATTAATAATTTACGCTGTACGTCTCGCCCTGATAAATCTTCTCGCGGATCCGGTTCAGTCAACCCTTGCGTTAAGGCATTCGACAACAGCGCCGAAAATGGCGTTGTACCATCGTAAAATTGAAATAGCCAGGATAAAGTGCCCGAGAATATACCCGAAATTTCTGTTATTTTATCACCGCTATTGATCAACTCTTTAATGCTTGAGTTAATAGGCAACCCAGCACCAACCGTGGTATTACCCAGCCATAAGCTATTATTTTTTTCTGCTGTTTTAAGCAATTGCTGATAATTTTCAGTACTTGAAGATGCCGCCCACTTATTGGCGCCAATAACATGAATGCCACGGGAAAAAAATTCTTCATACAACTGACTAAAGTCTTCGCTGGGTGTAATATCAACAACAATCAACTCGTCATAAGGGTGATTAGTCAACCAAGTTAACAGTTGCTTACTGTCGTAGGGCTGCGCTTGTTGTTGATAATGTAACAAAGCATTAGCGACATCGATGCCATCGGTATTTATTAAGGCTTTACTGGCACCCACTAAGGCGACTAAATGTACATTGTCTAAACCTGGAACACGCGCTATTTGCTTGGGTAACAGGGTTAAAAATCGTTGGCCAATATTACCTAATCCGGCGACAACAAGGGCAATATTTTTCGCGTCTTTGGTCATATCCGCGTGAACATTATTGAGTATTTCACTCGAGCATGGCTCAGGTAAAATCGCAATATAACTGTGTTCATTAAAGGCATGTAAAAAATGTAAGCTTTGTTGATGCTTAAGCGCTCTTTTAAATCTAGCGCGCATATCGCCTTGTTTCGCCACACTATGACCAACAATGGCAATAATTGCTACCGGCCTAAAGGTCACTTCGGTGTCATGACTGGCTAGCCATTGGCTGACCGCCTTTTGTTGGGCCTGCGTGACGACTATATAACCTTCGTCAATATTGTAGCAAATCGGTGAAAATTCACTTACCGCTAATTCACCAGACTTAGCTAAAAAGCTGCTTGATTTCGCTAATATTAAATCGTTTAAACTGGTGACTGAAAGTTCTTGTTTCGCTATTTGGCCAAACTTGCCTATTTCAGTGCCGCTAACCTCTGGTGCAAAACTACTGGCAACATGTAAATGGGTATTATGGTTGGTTAATGGCTTTAAGGTTTTGGCATGTAATACTGGGTTACCCAAACGGCCAAGTTCATTGGCAACCGCATTAGGTAAACGGTGTAATTTTCTCGCTAAGGGTACAAGCCTTGGGTCAGCACTATAAATACCATCAACGTCAGTCCAAAGCGTTACATTGCCCGCGCCTAACAGTGCCGCCATTATAGTTGCTGAGTAATCACTACCATTGCGCCCTAACGTGCAAGCTTGTTGCTGTTGATTACGCGCAATATAACCAGTAACGATCACCAGTTGGTCTTGTTGTTGAAGCGGTAAAAAGTTTTCTTGGCTCACGCTATAGTCAACGGCACAATTTTTTTCATCTTTTAGTAAAAGAAAGTCTCTGGCATCCAACATATAACTTGGACACACACTTTCACTCAATACCGCAGATAATAATCGTGCTGACCAAATCTCACCAAAGGCCAATAAATCATTTTGATAACTAAATAGATCACTAAGGGGATCACTCAGCGGATCACTGAGTAAATTTTCTGTTATTTGTGCAACATCCTGCTTCAGTAAACTTTTTAGTCTAGCAGCACTACTGACATTTAAGAGTTGATCAATTAACTGAGCTTGCGTCGCATCAAGTGCAGTAATAGTTACCCCTAAATGCTCACGCAAGGTTTTTACGTCATGACTCTTGCTCACTTGCTCAGTGTTAAGGGAAGTTATTTCCTGAAGCTCAACCGCGAGTTGATAAATATTAAATAATGCATCTGTGGTATTGCCATTGGCAGATACCACAATAATGTCATTGAGCTGGCAATGCTGCCGAATAATATCCACCACACGTTCCACACAAGCACTGGTTGCTAGACTACTGCCACCAAATTTATGGACATTACAGGCAACTTTTGCCAAGTGATTTTTTGCAGAGCTAAGCTTTACCGCTGTATTTGAATCGATCATTTTACTACCACAGGTATGACAGCCTTGTCATACCGCCTTTAAATTATTTATATATAACGCTTAAGATTATAAGTAACTGCTTTAAGCTTGGCTGGCATCGAGCGCCTGAGATAGGTCGGCCAGTATATCGTCAATATCTTCAATACCAACAGAAAGTCGCACTAATGACTGGGTAATACCGGCGGTAAGTTGTGCTTCAATTTCCATCCCAGCATGGGTCATGGTTGACGGATGACAGATTAAACTCTCAACACCACCAAGTGATTGTGCCAGGGTGAACAGTTCAAGTTTATCAAACAGTATTTTGACGGCTTCAACGCCGCCTTTAATCTCAAAACTCATCATAGCGCCAAAATCATACTGCTGTTTTTTAGCTAATTCATGTTGCGGATGGCTAGCTAAACCCGGAAAATAAACCTGTTGAATAGCTGAATGCTGTTGCAAAAATTTTGCCACAGCATTGGCATTAATTTGATGCTGCTTCATCCGTATTGGCAAAGTTTTTAAGCCACGTAAAGCTAAAAAGCTATCGAAAGCTGAACCCGTAATACCAATGCAGTTTGCCCACCAAGCTAGTTTTTCACCTAAAGCTTGTTCTTTGGTGACTAGCACACCGCCTACTACGTCGCTATGACCATTAATGTATTTAGTGGTGGAGTGAAAAACAATATCTGCACCTAATAATAAGGGTTGCTGCAATACCGGCGACATAAAGGTGTTATCAACCGCCACTAATGCGCCAACTTGATGGGCTTTTTTGGTAATAGCAGCAATATCAACTAAGCGTAACAATGGATTACTCGGTGATTCAACTAACACTAATTTAGGTTTTGTTGCTAAGGCTTGGGCTAAGGCTTGTTGATCGTTTTGATCAACCACCACGAGAGTAAACTGACCCCGTTTGGCAAGATGGGTAAATAATCGAAAACTTCCACCATAGCAATCATGCGGAATAACCACTGTGTCTTGTGTATTGAGTAATTGGCAAATAAGATGCACCGCTGACATGCCGGTATTTGTCACAATGCCAACGGCACCCTTTTCTAAATCTGTAATAGCTTGGGCAAACGTAGCGCGAGTTGGATTACCAGTGCGTGAATAATCAAACTGACGCTTGTTGTTAAAACCTTTCAGTGCATAGGTGCTTGAAAGATGAAGAGCTGGAATAACAGCGCCATGGTGTTGGTCGCTATTAATACCTGCTCGAACAGCGGTAGTGGCAATTTTTTTCTCGCTCATGTGTACTCCGGTAAAAATATTTTCTTTATAGATGTTTGGACGTCTATCAATCTAAATGCTTTAAAGCTTGCGGTCAAGTACTTTAGACTTCTAAACTTCTACACATTCGTTATTGACTCACGCCCCACAACCAGTAAAATCAAGTAGTAAGAATAAATTTATCACAAACTGGCCTACCAGACCGGTTTAACAACGATAAATTTATCTCAATTAATTAGCATAGAGGAATATTCATGGCAGAGTGGAATGGCGAGTATATTAACCCATACGCCGAACACGGGAAGAAAAGTGAACAAGTCAAAAAGATCACCGTGTCTATCCCTTTACGTGTGTTAAAAGTGCTCACTGATGAACGTACACGTCGCCAAGTGAATAACTTGCGTCATGCCACCAACAGTGAGCTGTTATGTGAAGCGTTTTTACACGCTTTTACTGGCCAACCATTACCTGATGATAGTGACTTGGCTAAAGACAACACACAAAAATTACCCGCGAGTGTTCGTCGGGCTTTGGCAGCAAAAGGTATAACTGACTTTAGTGAACACGAAGCGGAATTAGAAGATTAAAACCAGTAGTACAACAAGCAAATAAACAAGGCGCTGATTAGCGCCTTGTTTATTGCTGAAAATATAGGTGATTAGCAAGAGTTGCTTTGAAATATAAAGCGGGATGACTCCTGTAGTATGTGGCTAAAGATCAAAAAATAATTATTTTTGTTCATCAGAATTATTTGAATATACATCAAACTTGGACGATATTGCTTTAGTTTGCATTGAGAGTGCTGCCAACAAAGTCAGCATCGTTTAAATAAAGTAAAATTATGCCCGTCACTCATATGGCCTCATCCACCTTTACATCATCTTGATTTACTTAAACTTAATTTCTCATCGTTGCCACAAATTAAAAAGCTTAATAACTGAACTTGAATATCATCGAATTTAACTAAGCAGCTAAATTAACTCATGACTGACGGCTGATAACTGATAGCTATGAATCTACCCAGTCGCATCATGCAACTGCAATAAATCCCACTTAGTACCATATAAATCTTTAAACACGACAACCGTGCCATATTCTTCCACACGCGGCTCTTCGTTAAACTCGACACCTTGGCTTTTCATCTGTTGATAGTCGCGCCAAAAGTCATTGGTTTGCAGAAATAAAAATACTCGTCCGCCCGCTTGATTACCCACTGATTGACTTTGCTCGTCGTTACTGGCTTTAGCAAGCAGTATGTTGGTGCCATTTGAATTTGGTGGTGATATTTGTACCCAACGTTTTCCACCGCCTAAGTCAGTATCTTCAATAAGCTGAAAGTTTAATTTTTTGCTATAAAATGCAATCGCATCATCGTAGTCTTCAACCACGAGGGCAATATTTGATATGCTTTGTTTGATCGTTTTAGTCATGCTTTGTTCTCTATTCATTTTCATTACTCATCGTCCAAGTAACGCTATTTTAACGTATTTTTTTCTCCGTAATGAACTTTGCATGATTTAATTAAAAAAACCTCACCTAGAGGTCTTTTTTCACCATAACTAGCCACTAGCTCTACCTGCGACAACATTTTGGTGATTATTGGGCTTCTACCCACCAAGCCAGCAGACGACCACTCTTGCGCTAACTCGTTCTGTAGATCGGTATTTTCAGCCTGAAGTTGCTCAGTAAGCGATTGTACATTTTCCAAGGCACTGCGCAGTGCCAACTCAATTTGTTGTTGCTGACTAACATCACGAAATACCGCAACAGCACCAATAATATGGTTATTTTTATAAACCGCTCGTGTTGTGTACTCAACAGGGAAGTTACTGCCATCTTTACGCCAAAAAACCTCACTACTAACCTGTCGAGAAATACCATCAAGCGCGGTATTGAATATTTTACATTCACAAGCAGGATAAGGCTCACCATTGCTATAACTATGATGATGAAACTAATGAATATTTTGTCCCAATAGTTCAGCGTAAGACCAGCCGGTCATGGCTTCTGCAGTCGGGTTAATAAAAATAGCCCGCCCTTGTGTATCTGAACCGTAAATACCTTCACCTATGGAGTTTAGTAATAGTTCAGAATCGGCGAGATAGGCTTTAATTTCTTTATCCATTAATATTCCTAAAGTGACTTACTAGGTGCAAATAAACTCTGTTATTTACGCTAAATATCGAGGTTAATCTTAAGCCACGATATAGCGTGGCTATATTGGCAACAGCCTTGATAGTGGCAATTTTTTAACGACGGTAGCAAATTTTGCCAATCACATTCACTGTTATCAATTTATTAGCAATGTTTGATGTCGGCGGTACCTAAGTTAAAAGTTGAATTTAAGAGAGCCCAAAAAGAAAGGGAAGCTATAAGCTTCCCTTCTATTTGATTATCAGTTTAAAACTGCATTACTTAAAAGCGCAGCCGTTAGCCTTGGTAATTCTCTGGCATTGCGAGTGCCGCTACACCTGAGTCTACCGCCGCTTGTGCAACCGCAATAGCGACGGCCGAACGTAAACGTGAGTCCATAGGTTTTGGAATAATGTAATTTCTACCAAAATTTAAGTCGTCACAGCCACTAGCCGCTAATACTTCCTCTGTCACTTGCTCTTTTGCTAAGGTGCGAATGGCATGTACGGCGGCAATTTTCATTTCGTCATTAATGATGCGTGCCCTTACGTCTAAAGCGCCACGGAAAATAAAGGGGAAACAAAGTACATTGTTAACTTGGTTTGGGTAGTCTGAACGACCGGTAGCGATAATTAAATCATTGCGTGTTGCCAACGCCAGTTCAGGTTTAATTTCTGGATCTGGGTTTGAACATGCAAAAATCACTGGCTTAGCGGCCATCAGCTTTACGTGTGACGGTAATAATAAGTTAGGCCCAGATACACCAATAAATACGTCAGCACCATCGATGGCGTCTTCTAGCGTGCGCTTATCAGTATTGTTAGCAAATAATTTTTTATATTCATTTAAATCGTCACGGCGGGTGTGAATAACACCTTTCGTGTCGAGCATATAAATTTTTTCACGTTGTGCGCCGCATTTAATCAACAATTCCATACAGGCAATGGCTGCAGCACCAGCCCCCATACAAACAATGTTAGCGTGTCGAAGTTCTTTACCTTGAATTTCTAGCGCATTTATCATTCCTGCTGCCGTTACAATAGCAGTACCATGCTGATCGTCATGAAATACCGGTATTTTACAGCGTTCAATGAGTGCTTTTTCAATAACAAAACATTCAGGTGCTTTGATGTCTTCTAAGTTAATGCCACCAAAGCTGTCAGCAATATTGGCTACCGTATTAATGAAGTCTTCAACGGTTTTATGGTTAACTTCAATATCAAACGAATTAATGCCAGCAAAACGTTTAAACAATAACGCTTTTCCTTCCATCACAGGTTTAGAGGCCATTGGCCCTAAGTTCCCTAGACCTAAAATAGCGGTACCGTTGGTAATAACAGCAACGGTATTACCTTTGCCAGTATATTTATAAACGTCATCAGGGTTTGCAGCAATAGCGCGAACAGGCTCAGCAACACCGGGGCTATAAGCAAGTGAGAGATCTTTGCTTGTTTCAGCAGGGGTCGTTAATTCAACACTAATTTTGCCCGGCGTTGGGTATTGGTGATAATCAAGTGCTTGTTGGCGAAGATCTGTCATGTTTATTCCTAATGTGTGAGTCTACTACGTTAATTTTATGTGTTAACTTGAGTCGATACTATTATTGTTGTTTACATGTTATTGCAATGCGCTGGCTAATTTCAAGCTATTTTGTATATATTAATTCGCTACAAGCTATATTTAATATAGGCTTTTAAAATTCATATTTCATATAACTTAGCTAAATATTCAACATATATTGTTAACTATTCATAGAGAAATAGCGCTTAGAATCGCTAATCAAACCATAAGTAACTTAATCATAAGCTTTAAGTGTAAATCCGCTGCTCTACTTATGAAACTCAGCACCTTTGTATCATTTCATGATAGATAACAGAATTTCACTGCTATTCTTCTAACCTGACTTCTTAGCAGAAGCTAAACTGGTTAACCTCTTTACTTCAATTGCCATCCAACAGGATAGCACTTTAGATACTACAGGGAGCTTATCTTGAATGAATAGTTAGGTAATTGGAGGTATAAAAAAACCACCTAAAAGGTGGTTTTTTAAAACGATTCAATGAAATTTAATTATTCGTCAAACGGATTAACTAAAATCATGGTCTCGATACGATCTGGGCCAGTTGAAATAATATCAATAGGTACGCCAGTAATCTCTTCAATACGTTTAATGTAAGCAATCGCATTGGCTGGTAGAGCGTCAATAGAAGTGGCACCAACAGTGGTTTCACTCCAACCTGGCATTTCTTCATACACTGGGGTAATTTTTTCGTAACCCTCAGCGGCTGTTGGGGGCACAGTAATAATATCGCCTTCAGCTGTTTTGTAGCCAGTACATATTTTTAATGTTTTTAAGCCGTCTAAAACGTCAAGCTTAGTTAAACAAAAGCCACTAATACTGTTAACTTGCACCGCACGATGCATAGCGACAGCGTCAAACCAACCACAACGACGTTCACGGCCAGTAGTTGCACCAAATTCGTGCCCTACAGTGCCTAAGTGATTACCTACTTCGTCATTTAATTCAGTTGGGAAAGGACCCGAACCAACACGTGTTGTGTATGCTTTAGTAATACCTAGCACGTAATCTAAGTAAAGTGGACCAAAGCCGCTACCAGTAGCAACGCCACCAACTGTGGTATTTGATGAGGTGACATACGGGTATGTTCCGTGGTCAATATCAAGCAATGTACCTTGTGCCCCTTCAAACATAATAGATTCGCCCGCTTTACGCGCTTGATCTAGCATTTCAGAGATATCAGCAACCATACCTTTAATTATGTCAGCAACAGCCATAGCATCAGCAAGTACTTCTTCATAACTTACTGGTTCAGCTTGGTAATATTGCGTTAACACGAAATTATGGTATTCCATAATTTCTTTTAATTTCACGGCAAATGATTCTGCACAAAATAAATCACCGACACGTAAACCACGACGAGCCGCTTTATCTTCATAAGCTGGACCAATACCACGGCCTGTAGTACCGATAGCTTTGCTACCACGCGCTTTTTCACGAGCGGCATCTAATGCGTTATGATAAGGAAGAATTAATGGACATGCATCGCTGATTAAAAGACGGTCACGTACTGGTACGCCACGTTCTTCTAACATGGCCATTTCTGTCATAAGTGCTTTAGGACAAAGAACAACACCGTTACCGATTAAACATTTTACGTTGTCACGTAATACGCCAGATGGAATAAGATGTAAAACGGTTTTTTCACCATCAATGACTAGTGTATGACCCGCATTGTGGCCACCTTGATAGCGCACTACATATTTGGCTTTATCAGTAAGTAAGTCGACGACTTTACCTTTACCTTCGTCACCCCATTGGGTGCCTAGAACTACGACGTTTTTACCCATGTTCACATTTTGGTAAGAAAATTAGGCGAGGATTCTATCAAATATCAATATTGAGTCCAAGCAATAATTGTTGAATTTTAATGCGTTATTAAAAAAACCAGTGGTAGTGCAGAGTTAGCAAAGGAATTAATTTACCGTCCAAAGCAGCATAATACCGATTAACAGCAAAAATAAACCTATTTGACGAATAGTATTAACCGGTTCATTAGCTAATTTTAAGACATAGGCTCGCCATTTATTCGGAAATAGTGCTGGAATCACTCCTTCAATAATTAACGCAATAGCTAGTGCCATGAGTAACGTAGACAGCATATAAATCCCTTATCTAAACCAATACAATCAAAACCAAATTTAAGACGCTTTGAGTGCATTTTTTAAGTGATAGAAACACAAAAGCCATGACAATGTCATGGCTTTTAAATCACTATTTAACCTTAGGTACTAATTAGTTTTTTTACCATTCTTTAGGTAATTAAAGAAGTCACTGTCAGGTTTAACAATTAAAATATCACTCTTAGAACTAAAACTGTTTTCATAAGCTTCTAAACTACGGAAGAAGTTATAAAACTCAGCGTCTTGGGTGTAAGAGTCTGCATACACTTTCGCTGCTAGGGCATCACCTTCACCACGAACTTCTTGTGCATTCTTCTGTGCTGTTGCTAACATAACAGTTACTTTAGCATCAATAGTGGCACGAATGATTTCAGCTTGCTCTTGACCTTGTGAGCGATGTTCTTTCGCCACAGCGGTACGTTCAGCACGCATACGTTCGTAAATTGAATTACTGACCTCTGTAGGTAAGTTAATAGCTTTGATGCGAACATCAATCACTTCAATACCTAAATCTTCACGGCTACTTGTAGCACTTTCTAATGCTTGGGCCATGATGTCATCTCGATCACCAGAAACAATTTCTTTAATCGTACGTGTACCAATCTCGGTACGTAAGCCATTATTTACTTTCTGTTTCAATAACGCACGAGCGTTCTCAATTGAACCTGTAGTACGTAAATAATAGGTTGAAAAGTTAACAATACGCCATTTAACAAATGAGTCGACCATTAAATCTTTCTTCTCAGATGTTACAAAACGATCTGGCTCTTCGTCCAAGGTTTGTATACGCGCATCAAGTTTACGTACTGTGTTAATAAATGGAAATTTAAAGTGTAAACCTGGCTCATAAACTTTCATGTCGCCGGTATCACTGTCACGCGTAATTTTTGAGAACTGGAAAACTATGCCACGTTGGCCTTCAGTCACAACAAAAACAGACGAAACTGTTAGCACAAGTATTAAGGCAATAATTGCCAATATAAAATTCTTCATGGCTTAGTCTCTCCCATTATTGAAACGATCATTACGACCGGATAATGCTGGTGCAGTATTAGTACTATTTGACGACTGGTTTATCGCCGGTGCTGATTGTTGCGTAGCACGTTGACTACTAGACTGCTGTTGCATAATTTTATCTAGTGGTAGATAAATCATGTTATTGCCGCCGTCAACATCAACCATTACTTTACTGGTGTTGCTATAAACTTTTTCCATCGACGTTAAATACATACGCTGACGTGTAACTTCAGGTGCTGCTTGATATTCAGGTAATAACTTGTTGAAACGAGCAACGTCACCTTCTGCATCAAGTAGTATCTGCGCTTTATAAGCGAATGCTTCTTGTTCTAAACGCTTAACACGACCACGAGCACGAGGTTCAATGCCTCTTGCATACGCCTCCGCTTCACGTAAGAAACGCACTTCATCTTCTTGTGCAGCAATGGCGTCATCAAAAGCGTCTTTGACTTCTTCAGGAGGACGAGCGTCCTTGAAGTTAACATCGACAACAATCAAACCTAAATTATAAGGTTCAATAATTTCTTCTAACTCTTTCCATACCGCTTGGCGCACAGCTTCACGACCACTGGTCAAAATGTCATCCATTTTTGAGTGACCGACCACATAACGCAAAGCACTATCAAGCGATTCACTTAAGCTTTCATCGGCATTAGTAACGCTGAAAATATAATTACGTGCATTAACCACACGATATTGAATTTGCATTTCAACACGAACAACATTCTCATCTTTTGTTAGCATAAAGCCTGAAGAAGGAAGGTTACGCGTGGTTTGCATATCAACTGGAATAATACGTTCAGCGAACGTCCACTTCCAACGTAAACCAGGTTCTACCGTGCCAGCATACTGACCAAAGCGTAAGACGATACCTTTTTCAGCTTCTTTAATGGTAAAAAAGCCAGCGAAGGCATAGCCCAAAATCGCCACAATAAGCACTACCATGATGCCGATACTAGAAAAGTTTTTCCCTGCACCGCCTCCTGATTTGTTGCCACCGAAAAGACCGCCAAATTTATTGCCGATATCCTTTAATAAATCATCTAAGTCAGGTGGGCCTTGATTTTTGCCACCTTTGTTTTTCCAGGGGTCTTTCTCATTATTCCCCGGTTCATTCCAAGCCATGCTATTCTCCGCTATAAAAAATTAATGCGCTAACTGCTATATTAACCACGCTAATATAGCAGTCTGTTAAGTGTGAATAAAGTGCTCTATTTCTGCTTCGTCTTGTTTTAGTAACTGATTCCATTCTCTCACCGGTAATTTTATATCTAATAAACAATTACCTTTCTCGTCATAATGCTCATTAGTAATACAATTTAACTGGTAAAGTTGACCGCGAAGTTTACCGGCACTAGGCGGTAAACAGAGCAAGTGTTTAATGATTTGTTTACCTAATCGTTCTGACAGTGCTTGAAATAAGAGCTCAATGCCAATGCCTTTCTGGGCTGACAGCCAAACACGAATAGGTAGCCCTTGATCATCACGATCAATTCTGGGTTCAACATCATCTAACTGGTCTATTTTATTACAAATCAATAGTTGTGGAACATCGCCCGCTTCTATCTCTTTTAAAACTTCTTCTACTTGTTCAATATTTTCGCTACGTCGTTCATCAGCAATGTCAATAATGTGCAGCAACAACTCTGCTTCTCTTGTTTCAGTTAACGTCGCTTTAAATGCGGCCACTAAATCATGGGGTAGATGACGTATAAATCCTACGGTATCGGCCAAAATGACACGGCCGACTTCATCCACTTCAATTTTGCGCAGAGTTGGGTCTAAAGTGGCAAACAATTGATCGGCCGCGTACACACCTGCCTGGGTTATTTGATTAAATAATGTTGATTTGCCGGCATTGGTATAACCCACTAAAGAAAGTGTTGGGATTTCAGCTCTAGTTCTCGCCCGACGCCCCTGTTGCCTTTGCTTTTCAACTTTCCCCAAGCGTTTACGAATGTTGACCATGCGCTCACGTAATAAGCGCCTATCTGTTTCCAACTGAGTTTCGCCTGGCCCACGTAAACCAATACCACCTTTTTGGCGCTCTAAGTGAGTCCAACCGCGAATTAATCGTGTACTCATATGGCGTAACTGTGCTAATTCTACTTGTAATTTACCTTCGTGAGTTCGAGCTCGTTGGGCAAAAATATCTAAAATTAGCGTCGTACGATCAACCACACGACATTGACACAAGGCTTCAATATTTTTTTCTTGAGATGGCGATAAACTATGATTAAACAAGACAATATTCGCATCGAACATACGCACAGCATCAGCCACTTCTTCTACTTTACCAGTACCAACAAAATATTTCGGGTGCGGGGTAGCGCGTTTACCTGTGATGGTATTTAACGCACTTATACCGGCAGAACTTGCAAGCATTTCAAATTCTTGTAAGTCTTCACGGGTATTATCGTCGGGAAAATCTAAATGAACAAGTATAGCCCGCTCACCTGCCTGATATCTATCAAACAAATGAGCAACTCAATACAATACTAGCTTTTTGCATCAATCTTCTATGTCCTGATTTATTTGTGGGACTGGCATACTAGTTACAGCTCTAGCCGGCACTACCGTTGATATAGCGTGCTTATACACCATTTGACTAACGGTATTTTTAAGTAAAATTACAAACTGATCGAATGACTCTACTTGCCCTTGTAGTTTAATGCCATTAACCAAGTAAATTGCTACAGGAATACGATCACGACGTAACGCATTCAAAAATGGGTCTTGTAAAGATTGCCCCTTTGCCATTATTAGGTACCTTTTTTATTTTTGGTGAAAGTTAAATATTCTATTTGAATATTTTATTAAAAATACTTTATTAAAATTATTCAATAAAACTAGCTAGTTAATACACAGCCGTTTTAATTATACATCAATGTTTAAAGTTTGCTTACTGCCGATAAAATAACTTTTAAGTTATTTTCATCATCCATATGTAACCACTGTAAGTTTTGCCAATTCCGTAACCAGGTTAACTGTCTTTTTGCTAACTGACGTGTTGCACAGACACCTCTGAAAACCATCTCATCGTGATCATAGTCACCCGCTAAATGTTGCCACATTTGTCTGTAGCCAACACAACGAATAGCCGGCAAGTCAAGATCCAAATCAGCCCTTTCTTTCAAGCCGGTAACTTCTTGTTCAAAGCCTTGTGCTATCATTTGCGTAAAGCGTAACTCTATCCGTGCATGCAAGTCACTACGCTCTTTCGGTGCTATCGCAAATTGTAAAATATTTCCGTTGACTTTATCACCTTTTATTTCGGTCAATTGTGTCAAAGTGTTACCTGTTTTTCGATAAACTTCTATCGCTCTTGCAAGTCGCTGCGGATCATTTGGATGAATGCGCTCTGCTGAAACAGGGTCAAAACTATGTAACTCTTCGTGCATAGCAAACCAACCTTTTTCAGCCGCTTCTAACGCTATTACATCTCTAATATTTTGGTCAGCTTGAGGCAATGGCGAAATACCATCAATCAAACTTTTAAAGTACATCATAGTACCGCCAACCAATAAAGGAATCCGACCATTTTCTCGACTTTTTGCAATGGCCTTAAGCGCGTCTTGACAAAAATCAGCGGCAGAATAACTTTCACTGGGATCTTTAATATCGATCAATTGATGTGGATAAGCAGCTAATTCATCCGCTGTTGGTTTCGCCGTACCAATGTCCATACCTTTAAAAACTAACGCTGAATCAACACTAATAATGTCACAGGGTAGTACATCATATAATGCCATTGCTAGAGCAGTTTTACCTGAGGCTGTGGGCCCCATTAAACAAATAACGGGTGGCTGTTTATCGTCAATATGCTCTTGGTTTGCCAGCTTAGTCATTTCGGTAATATTTTATCTAACTCATTTATAGAAGATGTGAGGTCTATGGCGACCGAATTCAAGCGTAGTTGCTGTTCAAATTGACAATTAAAATCACTTTCAGCATTTCGCCACACCTGTAATGCCTGTGCTTGCGTACATTCTTCGCTTAGCATAAGGCTAGCCAATGCCATTTGCCAATCAATTTCAGCGTAGACACCTTCTTGATTTTCAACGTCTAACTGTTTAATTAGCTTATCAAAACTATAAGCTATATCTTTATTTCTTAGCAAAGCAGGAAATTGTCGAATTTGTAATGTGCTGGTCTGTAACTGGCGAATTTCCATACCCATATGCTGAAATTGTTTTTCATTTATTTGCACAAATTTAGCTACTTTTTCACTGACCTTAATTTTTATTGGCAGTAATAACGGCTGGCTCACCAATTTTTCATGCCAACGTTGCTGGATGACTTGCAGCCGTAACAAGTGTTCGAGCTTGTTCACTGATAATAAACGTAACGCCTGGCGTTGTTGAATAACAAGATAATGTGGTGCCTGCCAGAATAAAATTTTTGTCGCATCTGTCATTTCGTCTTGCGTTGATGATGCAGTATTTACCAATATTGGCATGGCGACTGTTGACGCTAACTCAGTCGTTATGGCTGGTAGTTCAGGCTCAGTTACCTGTGAATTAAGCGCTAACGGTGTCATTAAATCACTGTAGGCTTTACTCGCTTGAGGATTTATTTTTGTCGAATAATGTCGCGCGTTAGCTTGAGAAGAATTGCTGCTAATTCGCTGGTCTGTGTTATCACCGGTATATTCGGCTTTTTGGCTTGCAGCCTGATCTCTAGCTAAAGTATTACTTTGCAGATCACTATCAGTACTTGCCCGTAAAGGGGTAATAAAGCTAGAGGCTTGAATCTCAGCTTGCTGATGGCTTTGAACCCCGTTATCAGGCGTTAGAATTTCGCCGGTACTATTGTCAACCTTGAGCGGTAACTCATGGGTTAAGGCACGATTACAAACCGAATAAATAAAATCATGCACATAACGCCCTTGATGAAAACGTACTTCATGTTTGGACGGATGAACATTGACGTCAACTTCACAAAAATCGAGTTGTAGAAACAAGACAAATGCAGGGTAGCTATCACTGGGCAATAAATCAGCATAAGCTTGACGAATAGCATGATTAATTAACTTATCGCGCATCATACGATTATTAACATAACTGTAAGTAAGATCATTTTGGTTACGATAATAACTTGGTTGGGCAATCCAACCCTGTAAATTTAGGCCATCATGTTCGCAATTAATTTCTATCGCATGATCAATAAATTTTTGTCCACAAACTTGTGCAACCCTTTTACTGCGCTGTATCGATGAATTAGCGATGCGAAATTGTTTAACCACTTTATGGTTATGGGTAAGAACAAAAGTAATAGCAAAATTTGCCAAAGCAATGCGTTTAATCACTTCTTCAATATGAGCAAACTCTGTTTTTTCTGTACGTAAAAATTTTCGTCTTGCTGGCGTGTTAAAAAATAAGTCGCTCACATCAATTGTCGTACCATTTGGGTGAGCAGCAGGCTTGATTGACACCACCATGTCACGCCCTTCCGCATTCGCTTGCCACGCTGACGCTTGTGCTTCAGGCTTAGAGGTTAAAGTTAACCGGGCGACAGAACTAATACTGGCTAATGCCTCTCCACGAAAGCCCAAACTACTAATGGCTTCAAGATCATCAAGGTCTTTAATTTTACTGGTGGCATGTCGGCTCAGCGCTAACGCTAACTCTGCTTTAGCAATACCCTTGCCGTTGTCGATAATGCGAATCCGCTTGGCGCCGCCTTTTTCAATGTCTATTTTAATGCTTGTCGCGCCAGCATCGATACTATTTTCTACCAGTTCTTTAACCACAGAGGCTGGACGTTCAACGACTTCACCGGCGGCAATTTGGTTGGCGAGACGAGCGGGTAATATGGCAATGGTCATGCGAAGGTTAATCTGCCTGTGGTATTTTGAGTGTTTGGCCAATTCTAACCAAATTAGATTTAAGATTATTGGCAGATTTTAATTTTCTAACGGATACTTTATAACGCTCAGCAACTACAGAAAGCGATTCACCGCGGCTGACCTTATGTTCACGAAATCGTGTCGCAGCGATTAATGTGCCATCAGGTGGATTGCCAGAGAAATAGTCATCTACAGCAATATATATTGCCTTAGCCAACTTATACTGATGATTGGCATTATTTAAACGTCTTTCTTCCTGTGGATTAGAAATAAAACCAGTTTCAATTAATACTGACGGAATATCAGAAGATTTTAATACCGCTAAGCTTAAACGTTCTGGCTTATGCTTATGTAGCCTTGTGACTTTCTTAAGCTGCTTAACCACATGTTCAGCAAAATCATAACTGCTTGCCATAGTATATTCTTTCTTCATATCACCCAGTGCTATCGCTAAGTTGTTATCCTTGGTTTTTCTAATAGTTTCACCTGCACCACCTAGTAGTTCAGAATTTTTTTCTCGGTTTTGAATCCAGTGGCTAAATTCTGAATCAGCACGACGCGTAGCTTGTACTAACACTGAAGCGCCGTTGGGCTGTGATGACGTAAAGGCGTCAGCGTGAATAGAAATAAGCAGATCAGCCTTAGATTTTCTGGCTAATTCAGTTTTACGATCATGGTTAACGTAATAGTCACCACTGCGGATCATCACCGCTTTTAGACCTGATTTTTTGTTAATTAAATTAGCGAGCTTTTGGGCTATCTTTAAGGTTATACGTTTTTCATAAGTTCCTGCAGCACCTATAGAACCTGGATCTTCACCACCATGACCGGCAACAATAGCAATCACGATATCGCGTTTACCTTTGCTATTGTCGTGTTGTGCAATGCTCTGACTTTGTTTATCGTAGAGATCAATAACCAGCCGGTCACCATATTGCCCCGCAGGCGCCAGTGGAAATATCGAGATACGAAAGTTATCCGCTAATTCAAGTACTAAGCGAGTTGTTCCTTGCTGTTTTGAGCGACTGGTACGAATTTTTTTCACGCGACGGTCAGCTTTTATCACCGACATTAAATCGACATAGTTTTTACTATTTTTAAAATCAATCACTAAGCGTTGAGGCGATTGTAATGAAAAGTATTTAAAATCAGGTTGTTTACTAAGATCAAAAACAATACGGGTATTTTCAGGCGCAGGCCAGACCCGCACACTGTCAATACTGTTGCCCGCGTTAGCAATACTTGCTAAGCCTAGACAGAGCATAAGTATGACTATGATTTTTGTTGAAAAAATGGCTAAACGCATTGAATTAATTACCTTTTACGGGCCTTTCAAGAGCCTTTTTTAGCGGTTACTTTTCTTATTACACTGCGCTGGAACTGCCTGTGTTCAATAAAGCGCGCTACGGCGCTAAAATTGACAGTAAGTGTGTACCTAAAGCTGTTTTAGCCGAGAGTGAAACTTGACGCTGCTCTTCATGATAAGCTAAGTTTATAATCATATCTGGCTCTGGTAACATGCCCTGACCTTTTTCGGGCCATTCTATAAAGCTACAACACTGGCTATTAAAGTAATCTCGAATGCCCATATACTCTAATTCTTCAGGGTCAGCTAGCCGGTATAAGTCAAAATGATACACTTGCCAGTCTGCTAAGTCATAGGGTTCAACTAAGGTATACGTTGGGCTTTTAACATTACCGACATGCCCCATTCCTTGCACAAAACCTCGTGTTAAGGTGGTTTTACCGGCACCAAGATCACCATTTAAGTAAACAATAATCCCTTGTTTTAACTCTGCTTTTACAATATCAGCTAATTGTTTACCCAAGGTGATTGTTGCCAATTCATCGGCCAATATAAAGTTTTTTTTTGTCACAAAATTATTCATCGTATTGTTATTACTTCTAAAGTATCTTATCTGCAGCGCAATTACCATTAATTAGCCACTGAATTTCGGGGTATAGATCACTCGCAAGTAACCCTATTCGTCCGTGCTTTAGGGCAATAATATCAGCTGCACGACCATGAATATAGACACCTAAGCGGGCTGCGGCAAATAAATCCTTACTTTGTAAGATTAGTGCGCCAATAATACCACTGAGCACATCACCCATACCACCACTGGCCATGCCTGAATTCCCCGTACTATTGACCCAAACAATATCGCCATCAGATACCAGTGTACCTGCGCCTTTTAACACACATACGCCGCCATATTGTTGCGCTATTTTTTTTACCGCTGAAAATCGGTCCGCTTCAACCTCAGTAATCGAGCATGATAACAAAGCCGCCGCTTCACCGGAATGCGGTGTTAATACCCATTGAGCACTTTTTAATGAACTTTTGCCAAGTAACCTTAAGGCATCAGCATCAACTACTTTTGGCTCAGGCCGCTTAATTACCAACTTAAATAACGCTTTTGACCATAGCTCTTGCCCTAAGCCAGGCCCAAGTATAATGACTTTTATTTTTTTTAGTAGCGCTGAACGGTTTAAGCTTTCGGCTGAATTTGCCACTAACATTAGCTCTGCTTGTCTGGTCAGTAAAGTGTTACGTGACTTTTCGTGACAACAAACACCGACTAGTGCAGCACCCGTTCGCAAAGCCGCCTCTGCAGCCAAACAAATAGCGCCGGTAAAGGTGTGAAAACCACCAACCGCTAGCAACATGCCAATATTACCTTTATGGCTGCAAGGGGCTCTGGGTAACATAACCGGTAAGTTTTTCTCACTTTGGCGAAAACATACTGATGAGGTTAACGCAGCTAACGCCCGATTTACGCCTAGCGTTTCAAGCTCTAAATTACCGACATAGTTTGCCGCTTGCCCAGTCAATAAACCTTGCTTATAGGCTATTAATGTCACCGTTAAATCGGCCTTGACCGCAACACTTGATACTATACCTAGGTCAGCATTAAGTCCTGATGGCACGTCAACCGACACCCGTGGGCATGGCTGGTTATTTATCTGAGTAATCAAGTCGACAAGGGATGGAGATAGTACTCCACTGAAACCAATACCAAATAAGCAGTCAACAATAACACCTCCTTGAAACCCAGCTACAAGGGTTTCCATTGCCTCACTTTGTGGGCAAAAATCAATTTTTATTGGCAGCGCGGTAAGTAAGGTTAGCGCTTGTTGTGCATCGCCAGTAATAGATTCACGCTCAGCATTAACCAGTACAGTGACAGCTAGACCGGCTTGATAGGCTAATCTGGCAACAATATAACCATCGCCACCATTATTGCCTTTACCGCACACAATAAGGAGCTTAATCGCGGTAGGGAAATGTTGCTGTATTTGACTTAACACCGCACGGCCTGCTCGTTCCATCAGCTGAAATAGATCGATACCAACAGCTTGTGCTGCGTCAGCCTCAAAGCGTTGTAGTTGATTAACCTTATAAGCATGATGTGTTAAACTATTTGACACTTTTAGTACCACCTTTATTGTTTGAAAATTCGGCTGCCATGACTACACCTGCTCTTAACTATCAAGATTTAACAGAAAAAATCAAGCTTTGGGGCCAAGAACTTGGCTTTTCACAAGTAGGTATTAGCAATGTCGACTTATCTGAACACGAGGCCGCGTTAACCCGTTGGCTAGACAATAACTATCACGGCACTATGGATTATATGGCCCGCCATGGCTTAATGCGTGCCAGAGCTAAGGAATTAGTTGCCGGCACCCTGAATGTTATTAGCGTGCGCATGGATTATTTGCCTACTGATGCGAAATTTGCCCGCACTTTAAAAAACCGCGATCATGCTTATATCAGCCGATATGCCTTAGGTCGCGATTATCACAAATTAATGCGTAAACGCCTAAAGCAATTAGGTGAGATCATTAAAACCCATTGTAACAACTTTAATTATCGCCCTTTTGTTGATTCTGCGCCAATACTTGAAAGACCTCTGGCTGAGAAAGCAGGTTTAGGGTGGGTGGGTAAACATTCATTACTGATTAACAAGCAAGCGGGCTCTTGGTTTTTTATCGGCGAGCTCTTGGTTGATATACCGCTAATTAGTGATACTAAGGCAGAAAATCACTGTGGTAGTTGTGTGTCTTGTATCAAAATTTGCCCAACTCAAGCCATAGTTGAACCTTATGTGGTCGATGCAAGACGCTGTATATCCTATCTAACGATAGAATTACGTGACGCCATACCCGTAGAGTTTAGGCCTTTAATTGGCAATAGAGTGTATGGTTGCGATGACTGCCAATTAATTTGCCCATGGAACAAGTTTGCCAAGCTTGGCAGTGAAGATGATTTTAAACCTCGACAAAACTTAGACAATATCACTTTATTAACTTTGTTTTCGTGGGATGAAGCAACATTTTTAAGTAAAACTGAAGGCTCACCTATTCGTCGTATTGGCTTTCAGTGTTGGCAGCGCAATATCGCTGTTGCCCTGGGTAATGCCGACTTCTCAACAGCTAATATTGAGGCGTTAACAGAAAAAACAGCAAGCTCAGCCCCTATGGTTGCTGAACATATTGAGTGGGCAATATCACAACAAAAACTTAAACAACAAGCTTTAACTAAAGATCAAAATTTACGTTTAACCGCACGGTTAATTCGTTCGGTTGAAAAAGGTATGCCTCGCGATGCTTAGCAACTAATGCATTAAATAATACCCGTTTCATTCATTAGCGGGTCTGCTTTATTTATTAAAAAAACAGAAAAATACATGGTTTTTATTTTAATAACGTAGTAATAAATTTTTTACCCTGATGAAATGCTCAGGGTATTAGTGATATTGGTAAAATCATGGCGTTTGCCACTAGTTTAATTTTTGCCATTTCAGTGTTAATTCGTTAAGCGTTGCCAGGCCTTTACCCGCAAAATTTAGCGTTGAAAGTACAGCGAGAATACCCTCTACTGACACCCGATGCTCAGGTGTGTCCTGATCTTCTTGCTTAATTTTTATCAATATTTTTAATTGGCTAAACAGTAATTTGACATTATTTGGACTCAGTTGTAATGCTTGTTGAATGGCCTTTAACGCCGGTAGTAATCGATGCTTATGAAAGTGCTCAACCGCCATGCGGTTAAGTTCTTTGGCAGTAAAGTGTATCTCTTCACGCTGTTGACTTTCTTGCGCTATATAATGCCTAACCACTTGGCTATTTAACGAATTACCAGCAATTTGATTATTGATGGCTTCAAGTAATTTTATTGCCTCTTCACGCATACCTAACTCATGCAATACTTTCACCCGATCTAAATTATCCTCTACTACTTTGCTGGGTATAAGCGACATATGATTTTCAACTAATTTTATCGCTTTAGCTTGTTCATTACGGACATTGTGTAACCTAGCTTTAACCACTAATAGTGGTTGTTTAAAAAGGCTCACATCTTTGCAGACATGCTCAAATTGTGTGATATAACGATCAGTTTGCCGCAATAATTCATTGGCACTGTCATCTGGAGTTGCACAAGCAAGATCAATACCCGCTCTGATCACATTCAGTAAAAGTTCGGGGGAGTCATGAATTGAGTTTTTCGCTTGTTGTGCTATGTTGCGCGTCGCTACATATTGTCCTTTATAATCATGAGTTAAGCGGGCTAAATCCCACGACTTTCTATTACGTTCAATATTTCTTGGTGCCAATGCCATGGCTTTTTTAATTTCTTCATAGGCCTGTTGGTATTGTTCTTGTTCGATGAAATACTGCGCCATCATATCGTGGGCACCAAAACGTGTGTCTGGCTTATCAATCAAGGTGTTTATCATATCGCTAATTTCACCCAAGCGACCTTGCTTTAACAAAGATTTCGCATAGCCTAAATACACCCACGAGTATTTATAGGTTTTAAATAATCGGCGATAAAAAGCTTCTGCTGTTTCAAACTCGAGCAAGGAAAGATATGACTCACCTTTAATGCGGTTAATATTAGGATGATAATGGGCTAACTTTTCATTTTGCAGGTGTCGATCAGCAAAATAAAGTGCTTTGGCGTAGGCTTTTTTGTCTATCGCATTGTTGATATTAAAAAGTACTTGCTTGACCTTTAATATCGCGATGAAGCGGGTTCTCACTTTTTTTATCGCTAACGGTTTTGTCCAAAAGTCATCGGGTTGCAACTCGATGATAGAGTTTACTAAAGGTTCATTGGTTTCTGTACTGAGGAATATTAATACCGTAGTTTTAGTTACATGGCCTTTAAATTTCAATTCTTCTAATAAGTGAAAACCGTCTTTGTCGCTTTGAATGTTAAAGGCGCAAATAATAATATGAAAATACATTTCATCGCACAACCTAAGACCATAATAAGCATTTTGTACACAACGCACTTCCTTTATACCAAGCGCGAATAGGGTTGTTTTTAAAACGCTGTGTACGAGCAGGTTATCGTCGATAACTAAAACATTAAGTTGATCAAGTTGCGCTAAGGTATTTTTTTCAACATCTTGCATGATTTACCTTACTGGCTATGATCTTAGCCTGCTACTTTCCATATTGTAGTTGACGTTGTTGGCACTGGTTAAGTACCTCTTTTTTTGCCGCGACATCAAGCTGGCGCCATGTCATAATTTCATCAATATTGCGAAAGCAGCCTAAACAAACATCGTCCTCATTTAGGCCACAATGACTTACACAAGGACTAACAATATCTTTAACTTTGTCTTTTGACTGGTAGTATTGAACACTCATATCGCTTCTGCAAATTCAGTTAACTGTAATAGACATAGTTTGAGGTGATTTAACTGACGTTGCAATGCCTCTTTTTCTAGTACTGAAAAAGAGGCATTTAACGCTTTTGGGCTAAGCAATTGACTTAACTGTCGACATTGCGCCAATAAAGGTCTGGCAGCAATAACATTAGCTAAGGTAGTTAACGACTGTAACAGCGCTAAAGCGAGGCGGTAGTCTTGCGCCGCTAGTGCCGAGCTTAACGCTTGGAGATTGGTGCTAATGTCCACCAAATATTCATCTAACATATAAGCGGCTAACTCAGCAGAGCCTTGATTTTCTGCGTATTGGTTTAAATCCAAAGCCTCTGCTGTTGATTTATTTATTTGCTCAAAGCCAAAAGAGAAGTCTAACGACTGCTCAATATCCGCCATATTCAATACTTGCTCACCAGTCACATTGCTCTTGTCAGGTACAGAATTTGGTATGGCCGTGTACTTATTATCTTGCTTACTTAGCGGTGGGGCTAATATGGCTTGATTTTCACCCGTGCCTGCAGCTGACTTTAACCAAGGAGATAATTGCTGAATTAATTTTTGAATATCTAATATTGGAGCTAAATAGCCACTATGCCAAGACGTTGGTAAGTTAAATTTATCGAAAAAATCGTCTGACTTATCCTTATTATCGCTCAAAGCAAACAGGCCACGAACAGAAGTTAATGTATTATTAATAGTACTATTAAAACTGGAAAACTCATAAATAGCCACTAAGTAACGCCCTGACTGCCATAAGTTTTCGAGCTGTTCTTGTTGAGAAACCACAGTCACCTGTAAACCAAGCCAATGCAATATTCTCAGTAAAACTTGGTGTTTACTGGCCATGATCACACCAAGTAAAACTTCAACTTGGCTAGGTATAAAACGATAAGGTGAGAAAATCTCTGGCTCAACTAATAAGTTAATCTTGTTGTTATTACTTAACAACGCAATAATATTGGTGATTAACTCACCGGAAAACCAAGGTAAGTTACTGGCTGAAAACAACCCTGCTCGTTGTAATGTAGTACAGTTAACTGGCTGAATAACTAATATTTTAGGTTGTATTTTAGCCGGTAAACTCGCCAAGTGTTGGGTGATCAAATCATAATCTGAAAAGTAGACTTCAGGCGATAAAACAATCACATCCAAGCGATACGTCATTAGGTGTTTTATACTCATTTGGCGACGAAATAGTGACAAATCTTGCATTGTTTCCACTGTAGCTTTGCTGTGGCCGAGTTGATGACAAATTCTTTCGCGGCTAACTTTGTCAGTAGCAATAACTAAAAGTGCACACTTGGTTAAATTTATTTGCTGGTTTTCGCTAGTTTTATTCAACTCTTCAGCAATGGTTAACGAACACTCAAAAGAAAATTTTCCAGCCGATTCTAACAGTTGACTAGCTTTATTACTGACATTAAAAACCAACTGCAAATCTCGTAAATAATGCTCAGTAGTATGAGTAAAGTCTGCCGTTATTTCATCATCGAACACTAACTCGTTAATCACCTGAGATAGCCTCTGTGCATCAGATGGCTTATTAAGCAAAAAGCTTATCTGTACAGTTTGTTGGCCGCTATTTATGTCAATCACTTGCAAAGCAATATCAAGCTCAGCACCCCGCTGCTCCGTCAGTATCTTATGACATATTGTTGCTATCATGGCCTGAAAAAATTCACTTTCAAGTGTCACCGAAGAGGCTAAATTCTCTGCCATATGCAAATAAATGCAGTTGTTACTTTGCGCTACAGCCAAACTCACATTAGCTAAAACTGTATGCATTTCATTAGCAAGTGTTACCCTAGATAAGGTCAAGACAAAGTCGTTTAGACGTAATTGGGCACAGGTTTTTTGTTGTTCACCCCAGCGCGCTAATTGACGTAATTGCTGGTAGGCAAGTTGTTCGTCACCCTGAGTGATGGACACTAACTGCCTTTGTAGCATTACGCTATTCACTAGCTCTGACGCTTTGTCGCTACGGGTAATAATAGCGAGTTTATCTGCTTGGTTTTGCTGTTTAAGTTGTTGTTGTAACTGTGCATTACTATCTTTAAGCACTTGATGTTCTTCTGCATTAGCTAAACTGCCACACCACAGGCCACCAATATATTCAAGCGTTAAAGCCAGGGCTTTTTCTTGATTGCTCATTAACGAAATTTTTTCAACACTCTGATGTTTTTTGGCGTGTCGCGCAAGAGACAAAATAGCCCGAACATCTGCCCGACTAAAGCACTGACGCCAATGTTGAATGTTAACGTTAACACCGAATAAGGCTGACAATTGTTGTTGCTTTTCTGACCGCAAAGGCATTTGCCAAAAAACAACCCCACTATGACGAGACATAAATACTATTTGCGTTTGGTATTCTTGCTGCTGTTGTCTGAAGTCGGCTTCACGATGTAAAGGTTGAGACAGTTGCTTAATAGCATTAAGCGTTGCTGTGACTTCAAGCCCAGGTATTTTTGCTACCACGTTACCTGTAGTCACAAACTCTTTAACGACAGCGACACTTTGTCTACCAAAGTATTTAATTTTTCTTCGTAAACTGAAAAGTAAACTGATAAAAATCAGGCTGAGTAAAAGAAAAACACCGGTAATAAGCCAAGTGTAATGCTTAGGCTGCACGTCAATATTAGCTTTTACCAACCATGCGAAGAACTGTTGTTTGATAAGCGATGGTTTAATGGGTTGCACGACAATTGTATTATCAAGTAAGGGTATTAGCTCAGCTTTCTGTTTTATTAGTTCAGCTTTCAAGTCATCTACCCTGCGTAATTGACCACGCCACTTTGCAAAAGTGTTTTGCTCACTAAACAGCAGGGTATTAAGCACTGATATTTGTTCAACCAAGCCTTTTTCATTTAAATTTTTATTCATCACATTACTGGCATTTGCCAGCCAACGAATTATATCGCGTTGAATCTCTTGCTGAATATAACTAAATTCGACTAAATCATACTGTAAATCAAGTTGGTTAAACATCACTAAAGTGTCCATGATACCTTGATGCAACTCACGATTAATATTTAAGCTATTTACTAAGTTACTTAATGCCTTCGCCCGTACGCTAATTACCTTCTGGGTTAAGTTGTTTTGGCTGATTTGACGATATAAGTCATTTTGCTGACTTATTTGCTCGGCGATTAAATGAGATAAACTATCCGTCACTAAGAGCAATTGAATAATAACACTATCTTTAAGTTGAAGGTTTCGTCGAGTACTTTCAGTTAAGCGCGTGACATTTTCTGCCTGCGTCTTTAAACGCTGAGTTAACTGCGCTAATAACCACTTATTGTTTTGACTTAACGCAGAAATTTTTTTTAAGTTTTCACTCAGCATTTGATAGCTTTCATCAAATTTTAGCGCCGACTTACTGTCGAGCAAATCATTGAGTAAGCGATTATTTTTAATTAACAACAATTGTCGTTGATGCTGCTGTTCAAGGGCCGGCAATTGTTGATATTTAACTAGCGCTAAATCTTGTTCTGATTGAAAGTACAACCAAAACCCCAGCAAAAAAAGTAAGGAAAAGCTCAAAGCCAATAAAAAAAATTGGCGACTAAGCTGACGATATAGCGGCAGTGTTGAATCCATGCTTGGGTAATATCCTAATAAATAAAATACATAATATTTTTATATACTTATATAACTTAGTTACGCCAAGCTCTATGGTGCAACAACTTAGCGTAAATTAGTTATTCCATTAATAGTGTATGGCTTTAAGATTAATTAGCAAAGATTAATCATGCCCGCAGAGCATTTTATCTTAACTTACATATACCCGTTCCACTTCAAGCTGCAGTTTCAACGTTAAACTAGGGAATAAGATCAGCTGGGATAAATCAGCTGTAACGAGTGAAGGTCAAATAAGCTCCATAGTTTAGCAACAGCGCCCTGAAATAGATCAGTGATTACTTGGTATTGCCTTATCTACATTCATTTTTTAATATTTGTGATGATTAGCGCTGATTACTTTTTGGTTTTTTACTGATCCATGCCCATGTCATTTTACATTCAATTGGCTGTTCGCCTGATTCATCAGTGATGGTAACCGCAATGTTCATATTGCCCTTTTCTTGGCTCAATAACGCAATTTGCTGATCTGAAATGGTTGCAATAGCGGTTAAATCTCCCTGCATTCTGCGCTGATAGTTAATCGTCATCGACTTTAATAAAGGCAGACAGCTATCGGGTAAGTTCAAACCAAAAACGATACCTGTCGCTGATTCAGCTAATAACGCCGCGGCAATAGCGTGCACACCACCAATATGATTTTGTACTCTTTTACAATTTACCATGGACAACTTAACTTGCTGCTGCTCTATATCGACCAGAGTGACCTTCGACGTGCTGGCGTATTTAACCTGAGAGCAAAATAATTTTGTTAACAAAAATGAATGACTGATTTTCGGTAACTTTTTAATTTTTTTAACGATCCGACTAAAGCGATTAACCATAAATATCCTAGATAAATGTTTTGCAAAATGCGTTAATGATTGTCAAGCAAACTGGTCAGACCTTCAAGTTTTTTATCTTATTACGCTTTAAAATTTAAATCATAATTTCTTAAAACCATCAGCTAACTGTAAATATAAGTTATTAGCGTAATATAAGAAAAATCATTAAGGTGATTAATACTGCGCAGCGATGAATGGCTAACAACAACAACGCACAGGTACTTGAATAACTGTAAACGATAAGCGACAAATAGGAGCGCAATTTTGGAGCAAGATTAAGCTCGAAAAATGCCGCGAAGGCCAGAATATATCAATGAACTCTGAGCATAAAAAAGACGCTAATGCGTCTCATTATAGGGCTTACTGTGTTTTAAATGCCGCTACTACAGCTTAAAAAAATGTTCCTGATAAACTTTCAATTCAGCAATAGATTCAAGAATATCATCCATGGCTAAATGTGCTCCCGTTTTAACCACTTTACTTAATACTTCTGGCTTCCAACGACGCGCCAACTCTTTTACTGTGCTAACGTCAAGATTACGATAATGAAAGTAATCTTCAAACTCCGGCATGTATTTATTAATAAAGCGTCTATCTTGCCCAATGCTATTACCACACATAGGCGATTTACCTTGTGTAACGTGTGGCTTAAAAAATGCCAAGGTTTCCGCACTTGCTTGCGCTAAACTCGTGCTACTTTCTCGACATCTTTGGGTTAAACCTGATTGGCCATGATGCTCGATACACCAGGGATTCATATTATTTAATATTTCATCACTTTGATGAATAGCAAACACTGGCCCTTGAGCTAAAATATTAAGTTGGCTATCGGTAATGATTGTCGCAATTTCTAAAATAACGTCAGTACTCGGTTCAAGGCCGGTCATCTCTAAATCTAACCAAATTAAATTGCTATCGTTAGCGTTCATTGTCATTCCTACGTTATTTACTGTTGATCAAATTATATATATTAGCAGATAAACTACAGAGAGTGTGCCTGCAAAGGCACGATTACACATGCATTTAAGCGCTACTTGAGTATATAATACGGCAGAACGTAACACGATTAAATTTATTTATCGGTTACTAACAGAGATTAAAAATACAAATTCTGAGTTAACATAAAAAGAGAATAACTTGTGGCTAAAGCCAAAAAATTAACCAAAGGTCAAACGCGACAGATCAAAGCGAACCAAAGTAAGAAATTACGTAAATCTACTGAAAAAGTACAATGGCAAGATGATGAACTCGCTGCAATTGAAACCGGTACTATTATTAGTCGTTTTGGCCAACATGCAGATGTGGAGGGCAGCGATGGCGAAATTTTTCGTTGTAATATGCGCCGCAGTATTGCTTCCTTGGTTTGTGGTGACAAAGTGCTTTGGCGCAAAGGCAAAGAAACGCAACACAGTATTTCAGGCGTAATTGAAGCAGTTCATGAGCGTAAGTCTGTACTGAGTCGCCCTGACGTTTACGATGGTGTTAAGCCTATTGCGGCCAATATTAGCCAAATACTGATTGTTTCATCAGTGTTACCAGCCTTTAACGCTGACATTATTGATCGTTACTTAGTCGCGGCTGAACAAACCGGCATTACCCCAGTTATTTTATTGAATAAAATTGATTTATTCGATGATAGCAATCGTGATGAAATTGAAAATCAACTGAATATTTACCGAGAAATTGGTTATCAAGTGACTTACATGAGTAATGAAACCGGTGAAGGTATTACTGAGTTAAAGTGTCAACTTAGCCAGCATACCAGTGTATTTGTCGGTCAGTCTGGTGTCGGTAAGTCAACACTGACTAATACCTTGATGCCTGAATTAGGTGTCGTCACTAAAATTGTCTCAGAAAATTCAGGGTTGGGTCAGCACACCACAACGGTTGCTCGATTATATCATTTTGAACAAGGTGGCGATCTGATTGACTCACCCGGCATACGAGAATTTGGCTTGTGGCATTTATCACCCATACAGGTCAGTAATGGCTTTATCGAATTTAACCCCTACATTGGGACCTGTAAATTTCGTGACTGTAAACACCAAAACGATCCCGGCTGTGCGTTAATTGCGGCGAAAGATGAAGGCAAAATCTTCCCAGAGCGCTTAGCCAGTTTCCAAAAAATATTAGCTAGTTTAGGTGATAATACCCTAACCTCACGCTTTAATGATTAAGACAGTTAAACTCACAATAAGGAAAAAATAGTGCTAGTTAATAAATTGAAAATCGCCCTACAACACCTAATGCCAAAACATGGAATTTCGCGACTAGTAGGTAAATTTGCCGCTGCAGAGGCTGGCTGGCTTACCACCAAGGCCATTAGTTATTTTATCAAAGCTTATGACATTAATATGGCAGAAGCTAAGTTAAAAAACGCCACTGATTTTACCACCTTTAATGACTTTTTCACCCGTGAATTAGCAGAAGGCGCACGCACTATCATCGCAGACCCAAACACTATTTGTTATCCTGTGGATGGTGCCATTAGTCAACAAGGGCCAATTGTACAAGGTCAACTTATTCAAGCGAAAGGTTTTAACTACAGTTTGGAGACGTTACTGGGTGGCGATCAAGCAACTGCAGCACCTTTTCAAGATGGTGAGTTTTCATGTATTTATCTGGCACCGAAAGATTACCACCGTATCCACATGCCTATTACCGGCACCTTACGAGAAATGATTTATGTGCCCGGGGATTTGTTTTCAGTAAACCCGTTAACCGCGAATAATGTACCCAACTTATTTGCCCGTAATGAACGTGTAGTCACAGTGTTTGATACTGCACATGGCCCGATGGCGATGGTGCTTGTTGGCGCAACCATAGTCGCTAGTATTGAAACAATTTGGGCTGGCACGATAACACCTCCTGCAGGTAAAGATGTGTTTCGCTGGCAATATCCTACAGAGGGCGCAGGTGCAATAACACTAGAGAAAGGCGCTGAAATGGGTCGATTTAAACTCGGCTCCACTGTTGTCACCACCTTTGCGCCAAATATGGTGAAATTTAATCCGCAAGCGGGGCCAGAAACAGTGACTCGCCTTGGTGAACATTATGCAGATTTAGTGAAATTGGCTGCCGATGCATAAATTTTGTCCCATCGCTTCAAAGCTCAGTGATAGGTATTGCAAAAAATGTAAATAATTGCTCATCAAGGGCTAGTGGTGAGTTTATTAAGAGCTCACTGCTAGCTTTTTAGTAAACGCCTATGTTGCTATATTGATAAACTTTATACAGCGATCACATCATACTGTAAGAGCAATAATTAATACTATCTGCTAATAAACATTTTCAGTACTTATGATTTGAATCTAATGACAATTAAATAGAGCAATTCAACTATTACTATTGCTCATTTATTCGTCGCAAGCTAGGATAGCAATAATAAGATACGAGTGTATTCGTATAACAACACCAAACTGACTACTTCTCGTTCAGTAAGCAGAATATTAGTTTGCTTGGTATAATATTAGATAAATTTGCCTTAAGGAATCTCAATGTTACGAGATAAATCAAATATTAAGCCTACAGAGGCGGAACTAACGCTGCTTAATATTCTATGGAAAATCGGACCAGCTACAGTTCGACAGGTCCATGACACGGTTAGCCAAAGCCAAAAAACTGGTTATACTACTGTGCTGAAGATATTACAAATCATGCACGAAAAGACCTTAGTTATTCGCGACGAAAGCAACCGAGCCCATGTTTATGCGCCCTCGAATAGCGAGATGGTTACACAATCGTCTTTATTAAAAGATTTAGTGTTAAAAGCCTTTGGTGGTTCAACATCAAAGTTAGTCATGCGAGCGTTAGATAATTCAACAAGCAAAGAAGAAATTGAAGATATTAGACAGTTACTCAATGAATTAGAACAACAATCTTAATTAACTAAGACTCAAAAGGTAACTTAAACAGGCATGATTGAGGCAAGCTTAATACATAGTCCATCATTGGCAGCTTTAGCCATAACTCTTATCCATTTTTTATGGCAAGGAGTTTTAATTGCAGTGGTATTAAAAGCCCTACTGTCGCTAATATCCTATCAAAAATCTCAATTACGCTACGCGTTAAGCTCTATGGCGATGCTAGCCAACCTTATTTTACCTATTATCACTTTTTTTCTTGTTTACGATACTCACTTTCGTCAAGTAACAAACTTTGTTCATGCCCAGCCTCTACTGGAGCAAGATTTTTATCTAGAAAAAACAGCCACAAACCCTTGGTATATGGAATGGTTGGAATATTTCCCTCTAGTCGCTATGGTTTGGTTTACTGTTGTTACAACACTTGCGCTTAAGTTAATCATAGAGCTGTACAATGTTAATAAACTGCCATTGCAGGGCTGTACTGCCGTTGATATTGCACTGCAAAAGCGTTTTGATGTGCTGCTTGTTAAAGTCGGCTTGTCGAGAAAAGTGGCCTTATTACTTTCTAACAAAACCGATGTTCCTATGGCAATAGGTTGGTTAAAGCCTGTGGTACTGATCCCATTCAGTATGTTGTCAGGCTTAACACCTCAACAGTTAGATATGCTATTACTACACGAATTAGCACATATTCGACGTCATGATTACCTGGTCAATTTTTTACAAACGCTTGTTGAAATATTACTGTTTTTTCATCCTGCAGTAAATTGGGTGTCAAAACAAATGCGTAACGAAAGGGAGTATTGCAGCGATGATGTTGCCGTACAACACGGTGGCAGTTCATTGGCCTATGCGCATACTTTGGCAGATACCGCCTCTTTGTGTGAGCAACATCGCCATCTCACCATTCCAAATATGGCCATGGCGGCTTCTGGTGGTGATTTAAAACAACGGGTTGTTCGACTCTTAGACCAGCAGCAGCACTGCACAAAAACTGCCGATACCGGCAAATGGCTTGCTTCATTTACCATTTTATTGAGCATTATTTTTCTCTTGTCTAAGTACTCGCTAACCTTGCCAATTATTGATCTACAGTCAGGTAGTATTTCATTGTATGACTCTGTAGCAGTGCAAAATAAAAACTCAATAGCACCGACACCTGAAGCCTTTCAGCAAACAAATGCCAACACCACATTTGCTAGCCATTTATTAGCTAGAAATCACACAAGTACCGGTGCATTACTGGCACCAAAAAAAGTAGGAAATTCAGCTAAAACTATTAATGAAAAGCAAAAAACCAAAGAAATAATAGCCAACAAAAAGCTTAACATTTTAAGTGATTATTCAGCTAACTCCTATTATAACGAGTTACCTTTTGTGGCTGTAAATGCAAATAATAATAAAAATGTAGCCCAACATCATGCAGAATTACAACACGAAACACAAGTTAACCAACAGCCAGATATAGCAAGCAAAAAATCGATTTCAACATTAGCATTTGAACGCACTGACTCTAAACATGTTGGAGCAGAGGCAAACCCGTATAAGCAACAAATTAATTCACTGTTAAACGAGCCGATAATATCCAGAGATACCCCAATAACGGCATTAAGCCGAAGCCAATTTGGTACTAACTACCAACAACAGACAGATAATAAATTTAGTAGTACACGCTTAGGTCAAAGCCAATTAAAAAAAAGTGTTATCAAACATGAGGCTTTTAAAACTAGCCGGGTAACAGCACGACTAATAAACTCAGCTGAACTTAAATATCCTGCTTCAGCAAAAAGAAAAGGCATAGAATTAGAGATCATGGTGGAGTTTAATATAGACCAAAATGGCTTAGTTAAAGACATTCAGTTTGAGTCTAAAAGCAAAGTTAACTACTTTCGCAATACCATTCGTAACGCTATGGAAAAATGGCGTTTTCTCCCTGCAAAAGAAAATGGCCGCGCAGTAGAGAGCACAATGTCAAAAATATTCTCCTTTAGTCTTTTAGGGTAAAGTTTAACGGTGTTCCCCCTGGTTAAAAAATTTTTCTGCTGCTCTGATGTTAACACTTGCATAACACCATGGTGAAATTTTGCCCTTTCCATTGCTGCTTGTTGAAAATTTAGCTGATGTTGGGCATAGATAGCTATAAACTTATTTTCATCAAATTCGCGCGCTTTTGCCCCTGTTTATCTTCTTTCATACTGACAAAAATCAGCTTGATTTCGCTACGTTGGGATTGACTTAGATCTAACTTTTTCGCTAAGCGATGTAAGCGTTTTCCGGCTGTGCATGCTGATGATCACGACCTTAATGCTGTTGATGACTCATGTAATAGCCATTGTGATGGCATAATATTTTTTTGTGGCCCATGGCATTGGTGCTAAAGGTACTAAGGCTGATAATACCAAGCACAAGTATGCTGATCGCCACATGGGGTTTTATTGTTGAATACAGCTTTGTGTTTTCATCAGTTTGTTCCTCAATAAATTCACCCTCAGTATAATTTGTGCAACGAAAATAAACGCAATACAACGTAAATTTTGTGTAAAGATAGCCCTAGCGCTAACTTATACATTATTACATAGCGAGAATAGTCTTACGATTATCATTGAACTACCCTTTGATATCAGTAAAAATAGTGCGAATGAATCATAAAAAATTTTATCCGATAGTTTTCTTTTGGCTATTTTTAGGAATTTCAGCCATGACTAAAGCAAAAAGCTTAGAGAGTAAGCAAGCACTTACATTAGAAAAAATTGCCGCCATTGAAAGCTTTTGGCAATCAGTAACTCAAACGTCATTCAAAACAGATGACAATATTCGCATCGCTTATGCAACTAACTTTAAACGCCCTCAAAAGCCTTATATTGTTATTGTACCTGGGCGTTCCGAAGGTTACCTAAAATATCAAGAGTTGGCTTATGACCTAGATAATCAAGGCTATGATAGCGTTATCATTGATCATCGAGGACAAGGGCTTTCGATGCGTTTAACAACAAACCACTTACAGGGTTATGTGGAAAACTTTGATCACTATGCGCAAGACCTACAACGATTGCTCCACCACGTCTTACCTGAAAAATACCCACAACATCAGCAAAGCTCTTTTATGCTAGCACATTCAATGGGTGGCGCTATTGCACTAAGATATCTGCAACTTTACCCACATAAGATCAAGGCATTAAGTTTAAGCTCTCCCATGATAGCGATATCAAGTGGCGGTACGCCAGATTGGTTAGCAAAAGCATTAATAAAAACAGGCTCAACAATAAACCATTGGTTGTCTGATACACCATGGTATTTTTTTGGACAAAATGATAGTAATCAGAGTTCATTTGAACAAAATCGCTTAATGCATTCAGCAGAGCGTTTTCAGCGTTTTAAGTCATTATATCAAGCCCAGCCAGAACTAAAACTGGGGGGAGTCACTTTTAATTGGCTAGAGCAAGCCATGATAAATTCGGATAACTTATTTATTGATATCGAAAAATTGTCGCTACCAATACAAATGTTACAAGCAGAAGATGAAGAGATTGTTGATAATAATGCTCAAGATAACTTTTGTACAACACTCAATAGTTTTAATCACAATGCTTGCCCTGGCGGTAAGCCCATAATCATCTCTGGCGCCTATCATGAGCTTTTTTTTGAAGTGGACGAATACCGAGATATCGCGATAGATAAAACCATCACATGGTTTTCACAACATCAATAACCCATAGCCAAAAGCCAATGAGTAAAACATAAGAAGTTATGCCTTAATCATCGGCTTTTCGTCTTTAGCCTATTCGTGGTTGGACGCTGGCAAAGGGTCGTGATGAATAAATACTTCACAGGGTGCTAAGGCTAGAATAATTTCTGTTTCAATGGCCTCGCCAATACTATGAGCTTCTAACAAAGATAACTTACCGTCTAATTCTAAGTGAAATTGAATAAAACGATCGGGCCCTGCTTGTCGTGTTCTTAACTCGTGTAAACCATGAGTGCCTTCATGCGCCAAAATAATTTTCTTAATGGTATTAAGCTCTTCTTCAGTAAGTTCATGATCCATTAAGTGATGCACACTGTTCCAGATAATTTTACCTGCGCCAATGAGCAGGAATATAGCCACAGCAACAGTAAAAACCCCATCCGCTTGCAACCAATAACCTTGGCTTAAAAACAGGGCCGCAAGCACGCCTAAATTCAGAATTAAGTCAGATTGATAATGCAAAGCATCGGCACTGATGGCGACAGATTTTGTCCGGTTAATGACATATTTTTGCAATATCACCAACAACAAGGTCATGACAATAGCGATAATTGAGACCACAATACCCACTTCGGTACGCACCACTTCCTGTGGATTAATAATGCGGTCAACACCATTGAACACCAGTAATAATGCTGAACCCAACACAAAGGCAGCCTGTACCAGTCCAGCTAAACTTTCCGCTTTGCCGTGACCAAATTTATGTTCTTTGTCGGCCGGAGCCAGAGCGAAACGTAAAATCACCACATTCATGATGGAAGCGAATAAATCTAAAATCGAGTCAGTCGCAGAAGCTAACATGGCACTAGCGTCAGTAACAAAAAAAGCATAAAGCTTCAACACTACTAAAATCAACGCCGTTGTTGTTGCCGCAAATGCTGCTAGCTTTACTAAGTAAGCATATTGGTTTGAATCTATCTGGTTAGCTTGCACTAAGTCCTCCTAATGAATAAATATTGCTTAACATTGATAAAGCAAAGCCGAATCAAGCACGGTATAATACCACTTAATTATACAATTTATTAAGCACTTGATATGTTAGATGTCGTTTTATTTCAACCTCAAATTCCACCCAACACAGGTAATATAATTCGCCTATGTGCTAATACCGGCTTTAGGTTACATCTAATTGAGCCACTCGGCTTTGACCTAGAAGATAAAAAATTGCGCAGAGCCGGTTTAGATTACCATGAGTTTGCGGCGCTTAAGCGCCATAAGAATTATCAAAGTTTCATTGAAAGTGAGCAACCTAAGCGCATATTAGCGGTGACAACAAAATCTACCGGTTATTATGGTGACATCAGTTTTCAGTCCGGTGATTATCTTTTATTTGGCTCAGAAACCGGTGGTTTACCTGAAGATGTTAGGCAACAAATACCTGACCAAGACAAAATTAGAATACCTATGTTAAAAGATAGTCGTAGTATGAACTTATCAAACGCCACCGCTGTGATTGTTTATGAGGCATGGCGCCAGCTAGGTTTTGCAGACTCAGTATAAAAATAAATCCGTTATAACCTGATGACCCTTATGCTAAAGCGGGTTAAATTTCATTTAACTTGTGGACTAAAGTCCAGCCTTCATAGAGCCTAAAGGTGATTTCAACGTTCATAGCTTTATTGCCGGTCGGATTTTAGTCCGTGAAACCTTGATCGGGGGATTAATGTGATAGGTAAACAAACATCTGTAGCGAGTACTATTTTTTATAATCTGTAAATATAGATTAAAAAATTAATGTTGTTTATGGCGAAAATCGTTAAATTTCATTTAAATTGATGGACTAAAGTCCAGCCAACGTAAAAGTTACGTGTGAACTTCAACCTTGGCTAATGATTTAAACTGCCCGCTATTTATTCAATTACCAAAATGTGGTTTATTTGACCTTATTCAAATTTACGGTCACGAGATAATAAATCTGCTGCGGCTAATTTGGCGTCTTTAGCGCAATAAAGTACCTGATAAACCTGCTCAACAATCGGCATTTCAACACCCATGCGCTGTGCCAACATATAAACTTCTTTGGTGTTGCGATAACCTTCAACCACTTGACCAATATCAGCAATCGCTTGCTCAACACCTGCGCCAGCACCTAACGCTAAGCCAAAACGACGGTTACGTGACTGGTTGTCAGTACAAGTTAATACTAAATCACCTAGCCCTGCCATGCCCATAAATGTCGACGGTTCAGCGTTTAATGCACAACCTAAGCGGGTCATTTCGGCTAGGCCACGGGTAATTAAAGCCGTTCGTGCATTTGCACCGAAGCCAATACCGTCAGCCATACCGGCACCAATGGCAATAACATTTTTAACGGCTCCGCCTAACTGTACACCGATAAAATCGCTGTTGCTGTAAACTCGAAAGGTTCGCCCACAGTGTAATAAGTTAGATATATCTTCAACAAAGGCGTCATCGGTTGAAGATAAAGATATCGCCGTTGGTAATCCTGCGGCCATTTCTTTTGCAAAAGTAGGGCCAGAAAGCACAGCTAACGATATGTCATTACCTAAGATCTCTCGTGCTACGTCTTGCAATAAGCGCCCTGAATCGTGCTCTAAACCTTTAGTAGCCCAAACTAAACGCGCATCTTTTCTTAGATAAGGTTTGATTTTCTCCAGCATTTCACCAAATACATGGCTCGGCACCACCAATAAAATATTTTTACTGGCCGCGACTACGTTGGCCAAATCATCACTCACCACTAATGCTTTTGGAAACTGGCTACCGGGTAAATATTTTTCATTAGCGCGCGTGCTCACCATTTCAGCAACGTGATTAGCATCACGTCCCCAAAGCAATGTTTTATGACCATTACGGGCTAAACATATGGCTAGCGCTGTGCCATAAGAGCCAGCGCCAATAACAGAAATTGCTGCAGAATCAGGGCTCATAAACTAGTGAGTTTCTGTACTTGCTGGTGCTTGTTCGGCATTCGCTTGTGCTGCACGTTGTTGTACATAGTTGGCGAATAAAGCTTCAAAGTTTACCGGGGCTAAGTTAATTTGTGGGAAAGAGCCACGACTAACTAAGTTCGCTACTGATTCACGCGCATAAGGGAATAAAGTGGTAGGACAAAATGCACCAATAGTATGGGCTAACTGTGCTTCAGGCAGGTTACCTATGGTAAAAATACCGGCTTGTTGAACTTCAGCTAGAAAAGCAGTTTGGTCTTCAACTTTAGCCGTCACGGTTAACGACAAGGTTACTTCATAAGTATCATCAGCAAGTTTAGTTGATTTAGTATCAATATCTAACTGGATTTCTGGCTTCCAATCTTTTTGAAAAATTGCCGGTGAATTGGGAGTTTCAAATGAGATATCTTTGGTATAAACGCGTTGAATCGCAAATTGTGGTGCTTGTTGTTCAGTTGTTGCTTCTGCGCCGTTTTGAATTTCGTCAGCCATGTTATGTTACTTCCTATATAGTTACGCCTTTTTTAAGGCATTTTTATTCTATGTTTTTTCACTGATATTATTGTGATAAGAGTGAAGCTAATTTTCCTTGCGCATGCAATGCAAGTAATTCATCACAACCGCCGATATGCTCGTTGTTAATAAATATTTGTGGCACTGTTGCGCTGCCCTGACTGCGTGTGATCATTTTTTCACGCAATGGTGCATCACCATCAATTTTTATTTCGTTGTAAGTAACCTTCATATCATCAAGCAAAGCTTTCGCTCTCATGCAATAAAAACAAGTTACTTTGGTATATATGTCAACTGCCATTATCATAATCCGTTGTTTGGTTGCATACTACTTGGTTACAGGTAAGCCTGCACTTAACCAAGCATTCATGCCGCCTTTAAGTAAACTTACTCGAGTAAAACCCGCTTTTGCTAGCTGGCTAGCCACTTTGCCTGCGCTCATGCCAGCACTACATACTATAATGATGGGATTATCTTTATGTTTTTCAAGACTAGAAAATTCATTTTTACTGACTTTATCATTGCCAAGGTGCAAGGCATCGACAATATGTCCGGCTTTAAAGTCTTTCTCGCTTCGGCTATCAACAACAACACCTGACTCTCTATTAATTAAAAAAGTCATTTGTTGTGTGCTTAATTGTTTAATAGGTGACATTTGAATTCTGACCGTCATGACAATAATCATCAAAACAATAAACAGCCAAATAGTGCTGAGCAATGATTGACTCATTGCGAAGGTAATAAGTTGGTCCATAAGTTTTATATTCTAATTAACTAAAATTTGCCAATAGTATACAGGCTAATAAACTAAACCCAAACTGAACTTTTCATAGAAAAACAGATTTACTTAATATCTTAATACGCATCGACAAATTTTGTTCTTATCGCTGTAACTTTTCACGACATAATTGACTGATAAAAGCTGATGAGATCAGAAATATTTTCTCTACTATTTTCTCTACATAGACAGAAGATATTCACTGCGTGTCTTGATATACTGCTGCTGAAAATTATTTTTATCTCTCATTACTCGTATAAAGGAAGCCGTGATGCCACACAAAAAATCAACAGTTCTTATTATTTTAGATGGTTGGGGATATAGAGAAAACCCAGAGTCTAATGCTATTTATCATGCCAAAACCCCGGTAATAGATAACTTAATGGCGAATAAGCCAAATATGCTGATTGAGACCTCAGGCATGGCGGTTGGTTTACCTGACGGGCAAATGGGTAACTCTGAAGTAGGTCATGTTAACTTAGGCGCTGGCCGTATTGTTTATCAAGACTTCACTCGCATTACCAAAGCGATTAAAGATAAAGAATTTCAAAGCAACCCTGTTTTAGTCAATGCAGTAGAAAGCGCCGTTAGCAACAATAAAGCGATACACGTTTTTGGTCTATTATCTCCAGGTGGCGTCCATAGCCATGAAGATCATATTTTTGCGATGTTAGAAATGGCGGCTGAAAAAGGCGCAAAAAAGATTTATTTACATGCCTTTTTAGATGGCCGTGATACGCCACCACGCAGTGCAGAAGCTTCGTTAATAAAAGCACAAGCAAAGTTTGCTGAATTAGGTTGCGGGCAAGTTGCCTCGGTAATTGGCCGCTATTATGCTATGGACAGAGATCAACGCTGGGAACGCGTTGAATTAGCTTATAATTTAATGGTTTCAGGCCAAGCCGATTTTCACTATAGTCAGGCGACTGATGCTTTGCATGCTGCTTACGCGCGCGACGAAAATGATGAATTTGTTAAAGCCTCAGCAATTACCGACGAACAGGGTGAAGTGATTAAGGTGCAAGATGGCGATGCCATGATCTTTATGAATTTTAGAGCCGATCGTGCGCGCCAATTTACCCGCTGTTTTACCGACACAAAATTTTCAGGCTTTACACGCCAAAAACAACCCAAACTCGGCAGTTTTGTTATGCTAACCGAATATGCCGCCGATATCGATGCACCGGCTGCATTCCCGGCGGTAAAACTTAATAACGTGTTAGGAGAATGGTTAGAAAAGCATGATAAAACGCAACTGCGCATTTCAGAAACAGAAAAGTATGCGCACGTAACGTTTTTCTTTAGCGGTGGTAAAGAAGATACTTTTGTCGGTGAACAACGAATATTAGTGCCATCACCACAAGTAGCGACCTATGACCTACAACCAGAAATGAACTCAACCCTGTTAACCGATAAATTAGTGGCCGCAATAGAAAGCGGCGAGCATGACTTTATTGTTTGCAACTATCCAAATGGTGATATGGTAGGTCATACCGGTGATTTTAATGCCGCAGTAAAAGCCTGTGAGGCCGTCGACACTTGTATTGGTAGAATAGTGACCGCATTAGAGAAAACTGGCAGCGAGTGTTTAATTACTGCTGACCACGGCAACGCAGAACAAATGATGGATAAGGTGTCAGGACAAGCGCACACCGCACATACTTGTGAACCTGTACCGTTAATTTATATTGGTCGAAACGCAAAAATGGCCAAAACAGGCGCGCTAAGTGATATCGCTCCCACTATTTTATCATTAATGAATATGCCTCAACCCAAAGAAATGACCGGGTGTAAATTATTAACCTTAACTTAACTTAATTTAAACATGCTTTTTAAGATGAATATCAGCAAGCCGATATTAAAACGTAGCCAGTTTAGCACTGGCTACGCTTTTTTTATTGGCCTAGTGCTGATGTTTTGCTCGTTTAATATTTTGGCCCAAACAAGTGCTAATGTTAAAAATAGTACCCAAAGCAGTGCAAAAGCCAATCAGCAACTGTCTGATATTCAACAAGCTATTAATCAACAAAAAAAAACCTTATCAAGTACTAATGTAGAGATTAGTGATCTAGAGCAACAATTAAAAACAGACGATATCGCCATAGGTGAAGTGGCCCGAAACTTAGCAAATACCAGTACTAGCCTAACCACAACACGCCAAAAACTAAGCCAGCTTAGCGCAGAAAAAAAACAATTAACACTGGCCAAAAAACAGCAAGAGCAGATATTAGCCAAGCAACTTAGAGCCGCTTATTCCACCGGCCATCACGACTATATAAAGTTAATCCTTAACCAACAAAAACCCAGTAACGTACAGCGTACTATTACTCATTATCAATACCTCAATGCTGCCCGTATTAAAGAAATTGAAGCCTTTAAAAGCACGATTACACAACTGAATAACGTAACAGCACAGTACCAGCAGCAAGCTGAACAATTAACACAATTAACACAAACCCAAAGTCAACAAAAACAACTGCTCGAATTATCAAAAAACAAACAAAAACAAACCTTAAAAGCGCTCAATAAAAAGGCGCTTACCGAACAACAGAAGCTGGCTAAATTAGAACGAGAAGAGTCAGCATTGGTTGCCTTGTTGAAAAAAATAGCTGCTGCCACACAAAAAGTAGATAATCTAGTCGGTTTGAGTAAATTAAAACGTAAGCTGAGTTGGCCAGTTAAAGGGCAAATTCGTCACCGTTTTGGCTCAAGTAAGCAAGGCTACTTGAAATGGAAAGGGGTATTTCTTTCAGCACCGATTGGCCAACAAGTTAAAGCCATTCACAATGGCACTATTTTATTTTCAGATTGGCTTAAAGGTTATGGACTGGTCTCTGTTGTTGATCATGGCGATGGTTACATGAGTTTATATGGTCATAATCAAGCGTTACTTAAAGCTGTTGGCGACCGTGTAGAAGCAGGTGAACCCATAGCTTTGGTGGGTCAAAGTGGTGGTCAAGCCAACTCAGGCCTGTACTTTGAAATTCGACATACCGGCATGGCCGTCAACCCTAAACTTTGGTGCAAATAAGCTTATGCAGTGTTAGGCATTTAACTAGTCGATTTTGACCATCTGAACTGTTACCCTAAATAATGATTTATTATCTCATCAAAAAAAACTAACCGTGCTGCGACTCCTACTAACCTTTAGCTTACTTTGGCCTGCTTTGCTTTATGCTCAACCGGCACAAGTAGCGATCATTATTGACGACATTGGCTATCGAAAAAGCGACGTTCAAGCACTCTATTTGCCCGGAAATATCAGTTACGCGATTCTTCCCCATACGCCCTATGGAAAAATATTGGCGTTGCAGGCAAAAGCAAACAAAAATGATGTTATTCTGCATATTCCCATGGAAGCGAAAAATGGCAAAAAACTCGGCCCCGGCGCGTTAACTAGTGCCATGAATGAAACGGGTATTCGAGCAAGCTTAACTCATGCTTTTGCTGAAATTCCTTTCGCTTTGGGTATCAACAACCACATGGGCAGTAAACTTACCGAGCTATATCAACCTATGGCGTGGACCATGCAATTTCTGCGTGAACGAAATTTAATGTTTATTGATAGCTTAACCACTGGCGCTAGCCAAGCAGAAGAAGTTGCCATAAGCTTTGGTGTACCGAGTTTACATCGACATATCTTTCTCGATAATAAATTAGAACACGCCTATATTCTCAGTCAATTTGAACAACTCATACTCGATGCTAAACGTTATCGTAGCGTTGTTGCTATCGCGCATCCACACCCTGAAACAATCAGATCATTACATCAACTTTTACCCTTGCTCGATAAAAACAACATAGAGTTAGTGCCGATATCAAGGCTACTAAACAATAAAACGGCCATATCAAATCAGCAAACAAATGCTGAAGATTAACCCGCTTTTTTACTTTACCAGCGGCTGGAGTTATCAGGTAAGATATAGCCACTAGCCCTTTATATTATGCTTTTTTAATAGTTGATGTAGATACTTCACGGGTATCGCATAGGTAATGCCGCTCGGCTTACTGATCACTGTTTCTTTACTCTGCTGAACAAAAACTTTATTAATAATGCCAATAACCTCACCTGTTTTAACATCATACATAGCACTACCACTGTTGCCCGGATAAGCGGTTGCATCTAATTGATACACTAAATAAGGATCTCTTAAGCGCTTAAGCATAGCTATGCTTATTTGTCTTGTATCATCAACGGGTATAATAGTGGGTGTTACGGCGGCAATAATACCTCGGTGTGTTACAGGATAAAGCCCCAAAACGGCGCCAATCGGGAATCCAGTAAATGCGATAGCACTGCCTTCACGTCGAAAGTCATTGTTTGCTAAAGATAATGCGGGTAACGCCTGCCCTTCAATTTTAAGAATAGCAAGGTCATGATCCTCATCATGGGCAATCAATTTAGCTAATTTTACTTTCGCCGCTCGGCCCTTACCGGTAAAAACAGCTAATTTCTGTAATAACCTATCATCTAACTCTTGCTCAATAACATGGTGATTAGTCACGATATAAGTGCCATCACCAATAACAAATCCCGTGCCATAAAGTTTATTTTTTGGCTGTCCTGTCGGCGTATAAACACCAATACCGACCACAGAAGGTTTAAGTAAGCTCACCGTACCCGCTAAATCAGCACAGGCTATTGAACTGAATATCAGCCCAATAAAGCTTAATAATGGTAATAATTTATTCATATTTTCACTCCTTTTAAAAATTTAAGACTTTACCTGAACTTAGCACATTTTTTTGTTAGCGATTTTGCCATTTTTACCCATAATTAAATAATAGGATACAGCGAGGAGATATATGTGGCGAATATAGTGCCTATTTTAGCTGGCGGGGGAACACGCTCACCCGCTCATATCGGCGTTTTGCAAGCATTAAAAGATTTGCATATCGATTTTTCTCATCTTGTTGGCGTATCGGGGGGGAGTATAATTGCAAGCTTGTATGCTGCTGGATTATCGATAGCAAAAATTAAACATATTGCGATAACTACCGACTACAATCAATTTAAAGGTTTCTCATTAGTGTGCTTAATTCGTAATGGCGGTTTAAGTTCTGGTGACATTTTTGAACAATGGGTTGACCAACAGTTAGCAGGTAAAAGGTTTATCGACCTAAATCGAAACTTACATATCGTAGCCACCGATGTAAAAACTGGCCGACCCGTTATTTTTAACCGCGCAAGAACACCTAATATGAAAGTTTCTTTGGCCGTGCGTTTTTCTATGTCAATTCCACTGGTTTTCAGCTTTAAACCCTTTGGTAAACATTTAATGGTTGATGGCAGTATTTTATCTGAAGATGCCTTACACCGAGATTGGGCTATGGACGGCACACCCGTATTGTGTTTTCGTCTGCGCGGTGAGCATGAATATGACGAGCTTAAAACCGATGGGCTATTTCCTATCGTAAATTACATGACGTTATTGATCAGAACCTTTATGACAACCATATCACGTGAGTATATTAATGACGCCTTTTGGCACAATACCATCATTATCAATACTGGCTTACGCTCAGCCATTGATTTTGGCATGAGTGAAGAAGAAAAGTTTTCACTCTTTGATATTGGCTATGAAACTGCAATGAAAATTGTGCCCATTAAAACTCATCATGGCCGTTAAGTGCTTAAATTATTTATTAACAAATAAATAACAATTATATTTCATAATAATCACATAAAGTGGTAAGTTAATTATGTAGCTATACTAAAAATAAAATAATTATCATCATGCATAACCGACTAAAAGTCAGGAACTAAAAATAATGAATTGGAGCAAGAAGTTGCTAAACGTGCCTGTGCTTGGAGCCATCACCAAACGCATTGCATCAATGAAAGTTAATCATGATGCGATGAATATTGCTGAGCATTTCACCCAATTCTTGCAGCCAGAATTTGCCAATACTGATGAGTTACGCGACGAGGTTTTCCGCATTCGCCATAATGTGTATTGTGAAGAGTTGGCCTATGAAAAAATAAAAGATGGTGGCAAAGAGCAAGATGAATTTGATGCCCAATCTATTTTTGCAATGATAAAACACAAACCTTCAGATACTTATACCAGCTGTGTACGAGTAGTGAAATCAGCAAACGAAACTGAACTATTACCGATAGAGAAATACTGCCTAGATTCCATACAGAATAAGGAACTGCATCCAAGCAACTTTCCACGCCATGAAATAGCTGAAATATCACGCCTTGCCGTAAAAGCAGAATTTAGACGTCGTAAAACAGATAAATTCAAGGGCTCAGCAGTCGGTACGATTAACGAACCCACTTACTCAGAAACAGAACTACGTTGCTTTCCATTTATAGCCATTGGGCTATATATGGCAGCAGCAGCAATGGGTATGGAAACAGGTGTTAAACATGTTTATGTCATGATGGAACCTAGGTTAGCACGTAGCATGAAGTTCGTTGGTATCAATTATATTCAGCTTGGAGAAGCCATTGATTATCATGGTTTACGAGCACCGTACTATATTAATGCAACCATATTTATGGAGGATTTATCTCCTGGATTTAAATGTTTATATAAAGCCATAGCTAAAGATATTTGCAAAAATTTATCGTTAGTCAAATAAAAATATTTTTCACCCTATTATTTACACTACATTTAAGTACAACATTATCTTAAATAAATACCAATAGGAAAGTAGATGTTTGATTATAATAAAGCATTTTCCAGAAATGTTGGCTGGGTCACAGAAGAAGAACAACAGCAATTAAGACATAAAAAAATTGCAATTGCCGGTATGGGTGGTGTTGGAGGAGCTCATCTAATAACTCTTGCCCGCTTAGGTGTCAATAATTTTAACATCTCAGATTTTGACAGTTTTGAAGTACACAATTTTAATCGTCAATCGGGTGCATTCATGTCGACCCTAGGACAACAAAAATCTGATGTAATGGAGGGAATTGCCAAAGATATAAACCCAAATATCGATATACAAGTTTTTCCAGAAGGTGTATTTTCTCATAATGTAGATGAATTTCTAAGTGGTGTAGATATTTACGTTGATGCTCTCGATTTTTTTGCCTTAGAAGCTCGAAAAACAGTTTTTCAGAAATGTTATGAGAATAGCATTCCAGTTATAACCGCAGCGCCGCTTGGAATGGGCTGTGCATTTTTATGTTTCATGCCGGGTAAAATGTCTTACGAACAATACTTTCGCTTCGACGACAAAGACACTGAGAATGACCAACTAATTCAATTCCTCATCGGTTTATCTCCTGCTATGCTGCAACGCTCTTACCTTGTTGATGAAAGTCGCGTCAGTTTTATTGAAAAACGCGGGCCTTCAACGCCTATGGCCATAAATTTATGTGCCGGAATTGCCGAAACTTATGTTTTAAAAATATTACTTAATAGAGGGCCAGTTTTGGCTGCCCCGTGGGGCTTGCATTTCGATGCCTATAGAAATAAGTTTGCCAAAACATGGAGACCATTTGGTAATGCCGGTATATTACCCCGATTAATGTTTAAAATAGCTAAAAAAATTGTCATGCGGCCAACAATAAATATAAAGATTGAGACTGAATTAAAACCGATAGAACAAATTTTTGAATACGCCAAATGGTCACCCAGTGGCGACAATATGCAACCGCTAAGAATTGAAGTACTAGACGAACATAGCTGCATCATTCATGGTCATGATACCCGAAAAGATGTTGTTTATGATTTAAAGGGTAACGCCAGTAAACTTGCGCTGGGTTGCTTTCTAGAAAATGCAAAAATTGCTGCGCAATCTCTTAATTTTGAAATATGCTGCAGCCAAATAAGTAATAAAAACGGCTTTGAGCCTGACCAAGAAAACTATGACTTATTTCCTACTTTTAAATTAGCAATACAAGCGTCTAAAACATCACTTTCAACTCACGCTCTTTTTCCCTATATAAAAACCCGTTGTGTACAGAGAAAAAGGATGGGAACAAGGCCGTTATCGACAACCGAAAAACAAAAATTAGCAGCAATACTACCTGAAGGCTATTCAGTGATTTGGAAAGAGTCCTTTGCTGAACGTTGGCGAGTGGCTAAGTTGATGTACGGTAATGCCACCACACGATTAAGTATGGAAGAAGGCTTTAACGTACATTCAAAAATAGTGGAATTCACTCCTATTGAGCAAGATACCAGCCTGGAAAAAAACTGTAACTCAACGTTTAGTAAAGATAAGCTACCAGCAAAGTCTTTAGGTATAGATCCCTTAACTATTGCCTTGTCTCGTTGGTCATTAAAAAGCTGGTCGCGCTTTCACTTTCTTGATAAGTATCTGGCCGGTACTGTGGCTCCTAAGCTCTTATTGGACTTTTCAACTGCAATAAAAAGCTCTGCGCACTTTGTTATTATTGCAGACAAAGAGCCCTCTGGGCTAGCAAGCTATTTAGAGGCAGGAGCGGCAGTACAAAAATTTTGGCTGCAAGCCACAGCGTTGCAACTTGGCTTTCAACCCGAGCAAACCCCTGTTATTTTTTCTGAGTATTTACGTACGGATGTAAAATTTACTGAAAATAAAAAGGCCAGAGAAAATGCTATCAAAATGGACCATTGTTTTAAAAGCTTAATAGGCGAAAGTAATGCTAGTCGTGCTATATTTGCCGGTCGTGTCGGGCGCTCATCACTCCCTACCAGTAGATCAGTAAGGTTAAGCTTAGAAGAGCTTAGGTATGTAAAAGACTCACAGTAACTCGATGATAAGCCCCACAACACGTGTTAACAATTATTTGTTAACACGTGTTGTGGGCTGGCGCTTCAATATCAGAGCGATGCAGATAAAAATGAATCACGGCATAAAACAATAAAACAAAAATTATGGCAATAAATAACCATTTTAATAACGTGATCAAACCTGACACTAGGGCAAGGATTTTGATTGCAGTGGGAAATTCAAATAGCATTAAAATAATACAAATGTTCTCAATAATATCAACTAACATAATAAAAAAAGGCAGTACTCTTACGTACTGTATTTTATGATGCTTTACATAACTTCGCGCAATAAAAAAAGTCAGTCGTAAGCTGAAGAAAAGTGAATAAAACAGTGGCTACACCATATCAATAGTGATGAGTCCCTTAATATATGCCAGGCGATTTTCAACGCCATAAGATGCGATAAGTGTATTGGCCTGCATTGGTGTTTAATAAAGCTATAAGTCTAACGGCTGACCTACCGGCAGAATTTGAGGTAATAAGTATAGTGGAAAAATAAAATAGATTAGGAAGAACAAGCATAATATTTTTTTAGTCGCGTATTTTTCTTGTCTGCGGAGAAATGCTTCTAACACTGTGACACTCCTGTGCTATTAAATCGTATAAAAAAACCTCGCTTGTACGAGGTTTTTTTATACTTCATATTATTGCTAGCACAATAGATGATTAAACTTTTTTTCTCGCACTAAAGGCTAATCCGATTAAGCCTAAGCCAAAAATAGCCAATGATGCAGGCTCAGGTACATTTTTTACACCAAATTCGCTAAATACTACGTCTACAGCTTCTAAATCTGATGTTAACAAAAGTGAAACATAATCTATTGCTGCAAAATTAGCACCTCCGCCTATCCCAGCAACAAAGCTACTAAAAAGTACATTAGTACGGGTAGGACCATCTACTACAGCTAATACACCTGAATTAGCACCGAAGGTACTTGTCTGTGTGCCAGTGCCAGAGCCAACAGTCACTAATATTGAAAAACCTAAGTCAGAGCTTACCAGATCATAATAAAAACCATCGAAAGAACTAAAATCGGCAGGAGTAAATCCCGGAGCAAATATTTCTGAATATGTTATCAATAAACTAGATTTCATTGTAGCATCATTACTAAGCGCCATGTTGCCAGGAGTAAAGGTGACAGCAGATGTCTCTGTGTTAGCGACACCGTCAATATAATTTAATTCATATACAACATCACCGCTAAAGGCGTTAATATTATTTCGTTGGGTCGTATCAGAAATATTATTCACATCAACTACAAGATCTATATCTGGGTCAGGCGTGTAGTCAAAATCATCCAAAACTAAGTCCGCATAACTGTAACTCGCCATCCCTAAGGTTAGCACCAGTGTCATTAATATTTTTTTACTTAAATTTAACATTTTCATTCTCCCTAATTAAAAATTATGCAAGTTACAACCGTTGCGAGTAAACAGATGCATTAAATAGGCCAAATATAAAAAATCAATTGAACACAACCACCTAGTAAATAGTCTGCTTTTCGCACCACTCAAGTTGTAAAAAAAGCTGACAACAATTAGCCAATGTAAATAGGCCTCTGTCTTGATGAATTATTATCGCTATGAGGTAAAGGAGAGAAAGGTTAATAATTTTTAAATGATGAAGATATTTTTAACAAAAAAACCTCGTTGAACGAGGCTTTTTTCTATAATTTGATAATACAGGAAAGAAAATCAATAATTATAATTTTTTCTTGCAGCAAAGACTAGACCGATTAGCCCTAAACCAAATATAGCGAGGCTAGTAGGCTCTGGAACCGTACCAAACTCAGTAATTATCATGTCCGCACCGGCAGTGGTTGTCGAAAGCAACACATAAACATAGTCTACAGAAGCAAAGTTTGCTCCTAAGCCTGCAACTGCATTAAAATCACTAAAACTAAGCGTAGTACGAGTTAAGCCTCCAACTGATGCTGATACTGATGAATATGCACTTTCATTAACACTACGGCGGGCTCCAAAGTCAAAGCCGCCCGAGCCTACAACAACACTGATATCAAAACCGATATCAGAAAATACAATATCATAATAAAATGCATTTTGGTTTCCACTAGCCGTTAAATCAAGAGGCCCACTAGGTGTGCCATTAGTGCCAGTGTAAAATAATGATAAAGTGGATAGCATTGTAGCATCATTATTCCAAGCTAAAGCGTCATCACCACCAAAGTCTATACTTGTCGAACTTGAATCAAGTTGCCCGTCATTATAAATTAACGTGTAAATTACGTCACCACCAAGAGCATTGATATCTTCTCTTGTTGTAGTGGCTGATGTTGTACTTAAGTTAACCTCTATATCTACAACAGGGCTATAGCTAAAATCATCCAATATTATATCGGCGTGACTAGAACCAACTAAACTTAAAGTTAGCAATGCGGCTAAACCTAATTTTTTTCTTAAATTAAACATCTTTACTTCCTATTAAATTAATTTATTACAACTGTATTTTTTGGTTATCAATAACTTCTTATCAAAAAACACTACCGACAGAATAATTGCAAAAATCAAGCCGAGATTAAATTAAACTTATTTAACAATAGCTTAATATAAACCGAGGTGATGAGAAAAGTGAAGATGTAAAAATAGTAGACATATGTAATGCGTAGTGTAACTAAAAATTTCAAAAATAAAGATAAGGGTCTATTTCGAAACAAATTACCAATGAAAAATATGAATATAGTCAGATGTTTTGGCTAATTATCATTCGTAATATATTCTTTGCCCTAAAGAACATATAGACGCTAAAAATCAATCGTTAACAAAGCAAGTCAAATTGAACACTCGATTATATTGACAACGGTAAACATAAATACCAAATTAGACCTAATAACAGCCTTATTAGGTCCTATAACAAGATCTGTGTAACTGCCTGTGGTTTTACCAAGATTAGGGTTTAAGGCAGACGATGAATAAGAAAACACTTGTGGCGTTTACGAAGCAAGCCGCCAAATCAATTAAGAGTGAAGTAGACTTAACTGATTTTCGTAAAATGTTCACCAAAGTGACCGTTCAAGCAGCACTCAATACTGAATTAGACGAGCACCTTGGTTATTCACGTCATGAGCAGTATTATTCATCTAAAACTATACGTACAGAGGATGGTGCAGTCGATTTAGACGCGCCGCGTAATAGAGACGCAAGCTTTGAGCCTCTGCTTATCAAGAAAGATCAAGCCCGCTTTACCTCGATGGAGAACACGACTTTCTACCTGCCTTCTAAGGGTATGACGACGCGTGACATTGTCTCGACGTTTAAAAAAAAGTACGGTATTGATGTATCAGCAACGCTTATTTCTGGGTTAACTAACGCTGTTATTGAGCAAGTTATAGAATGGTAAGCAAGGCTTTTAGACGCGGTTTATCACATCGTTTATTTTGCCTGTTTTGTGGTTAAAATAAAACAAGATAAACAGCTGACCAACAAAGCCGCTGACCTCGCTTCAAACGTCAAAATTGATGGCCATAAATAATCACTCAGTATTTAGATCACCGAAGAGGAAGGCTTAATGACGTTCGAGAAATTTGAACAGCGCAGGGACAGTAAATACCCAAGTATATCGCGCTCATAACCTAATAATTGACAAAATGTCAGCACGCGATAACTGCCTTAGTGATATACGCAAAGCCATTTATACCACTAATGTAATTAAATCATTGAACAGTGTTATTCGTAAGGCCATTAAAAAACGCAAATTATTTCTGCATGATGAATTGGCTAAAAAATTAATTTATTTAGCGATTGAACAAGCCTCAAAAAAATAGACAATGGCAATAAAAAATTGGAAAACGGCCTTGAATCGATTTATGATTCAATTCGAAGACCGTTTGAAAGAGCTTGTTTAAACCTAGCAGTTACACAAAATTGGTTACTGTGTACCTAAATACCAAATCACCACTGACAGCAGCCAACGATGAATTAATTAATTTCACTTAGTAGTTTATTAATTTGTTCACGCTCATCAGGCTGTTGAGTTTTAATCGATGTTAGGAAGGATTTGGCCAATTCACTTTGACTGTCTGCAATTAACGCCTCTGCCTTATGAATAATTATTTGAACTTTAGGGTCGCTATTTGACGATAGCGCTAAATCGTATTGTTCAATTGCCTGCTTTATTTGTCCATTGGCGACTAGGGCTTGTGCATAGGTGTCAATAAAATCAGAGCTTGTGGGGTTAACTAATAACGCCTTTTTAGCATAATGTAATGCCTCCGTGGTATTATTTTGTTGTAACTCCAAGTTTGCTAAGTTGTTTAACGCGACACTATTATTCTTTTCAATTTGGAGAACCGCTTTATATGTAGCCATCGCTTTCTCTGGTTTTTGTGCAATAATATAGCCGGCTGCCAACATCATTTTCGCCTTAATCGCCAGCGGTTCAGATGATACATGCGCTTCCAATATTTCCACTGCTTGTGCTTTATCACCTTTCAAGCTTGCTGATTTTGCCCAATACATTGCGTTATTTTCATTTGGTTGTTTCTTATAAGCGGCATTATAATAATTGCTGGAAGCTTTAAAATCTTTTTTCCGATAAGCCAAATGACCGAATGTTTTATCTGTAAACCAATGAGCCACGATATTTTCATTCGCTTTAATTTCATCTAAATCTTGAGGATTTGGTTCTTCACCTAGTAGAGATTGATAATAAACTTTCAGCAAGACTAACCCTGGTTTGTCTTTATGAGAAGTAATCGACTCCTTTACTAGCGCAAGGGCTTTATCAAGTTCTCCCATTTGCTCATACAGTGAAAATAATTTATGTATTACCTGTAAATCTTCAGCTTCATTTTTGTTATATGTTTGATAAGCTCGTTCTGCATTGCGCCAGTCTTTTATTTGTCTGTAGCTATCACCTAAAGCAAGTTCAATTCCAAAAATAGGATCTCTGCTTTGTTCAATCTCTTTGAATAATTCGATGGCTTCTTCAGGAGTATTGTTTTGATTATGTATCAACGCCAAACCAAATTTTAGGTAATTATTTGATGGATTATCTTCCAGTGCAGTGTGATAAAATTGAATCGCTTTACTTGATAAGTCCATCTTAGTTGTCATTGAAGATGCAATTAAGCGAGTGAAGTTGATCATTGCCCTATGATGCTGAGGTTGCAGTTTTATCGTTTTGGTATAATAGTTGAACGCCTCACTATTCATGTCATTTTTATGTAAGTGTACGGCCAACCTAAACAATGCAGCCGTATTGTTTTCATCAATTTCTATTACTTTATATAAAAGTTTTTCGGCCGCTACTGAATCTCCTTGTTGCTCCAATACTAAACTTTCGAGTAAATAGCCCTGCACCTTTTTAGATTCAATACTCTGCCACTTTTTAGCAAATACCAGCGCTTCTGTAAACTGACTATTCTTTAAATACCCCATGACAAGACTTTGTTCGGCAAATTCTAAATTGGGGTCTAATTTCAAAGCTTTTTCTAAGTTTTCTATGCCTTTTTCTGTTTTATTAAGGAAAAGTTGTGTGAGGCCTTGTTTAGCGACCTCTTTAGGATTTTGGCTATTTAAATCAATAGAATATTGCAATAGTTCTTCAGCGACTTCTTTTTTACCTGACGTCAATAATTCATTACTCGCCATAGTAAGCAAAGCTGGATCGGCTGTATTTAACTCCACCATGGCTCTTAAGTCTGCTACTGCATCAATTTCATAGCCCAGCTTAAGCTGTATCTCAATAATTAGTTGTCTTACAATATGCTGAGCAGGTAACATTGCTTTCACGCTATTTAAGTAATTATAGGCTTGTTCTAAGTCCCCTAACTTATAACTGCTAACACCCGCAATAATTTTAGATATGTGAAAGCCTTCCCCTTGCATAAGTGACTTTAGAGCGTACTCTTGAGCGGCTTGATAGTTTGCTCTGGAAAATTCTATTTCAGCTTTAAATTGATTAGCTAAAGGGTGGCTAGCTGACACTTTTAATAGCCTGTCTACTTCTAATTCGGCGGCATCAAAATTTTGTGCGTAAATGTAGTTTTGAGCGATAAAAAAACGTACTTGAACATCTTTAGGTCTAAGCACTGCATATTGTGAAAATGTTTGAGCTGCAAATTCAAATTTTTCGGTTGCTTGTAATAAATAACCTTTTAACATAATCGCATCAGCCATATTAGGAGCCGTAGCTAAAAGTGTTTCGACGGTATTAAGTCCTTCTTGAAAATCATTCTCACTATGAGATATGTAGGCCCGTCCTATTTGTCCATATATTGAACTATCACTGATCGCTAATGCACTTTCTACATAAAATTTAGCTTGAATATCTTTACCTTCATTAATAGAAGCAATACCTGCATACGTTAGGATCACAATCATATCATCGTCTTCGTATACACTAGAATGCTCAGCTACTTGATAAATGTAATCATATTTACCCAGTTTATATTTTACTTGCACTAATTTTGACATTAACTGTTGTTTATTAGGACTAAGCGCTAATGCACGTTCAAGCTCTTTCTCAGCACCCACATAATTACCTTGATTAAGATAAGAAACCCCTAATAGATATCGAGTTAGAGGATGGTTACTGTCTAGATTAATCGCATTTTTCAACACGATTATTGCACTGGCATAATCCCTTTTTTCGGAATAGCTTTGCGCTTCTGCCATATACTCTTCAACAGTTTTCGGATCTGAGCAGGACATAATATTTATTATTATTAAATATACGAATATGAGTTTTAAACTTATACGAGGCATTAGTGGAACTCCATTTGTTGTAATATCTTCATATGTGGTTATCATATTGGCAAAACACTTGCTGTCCAAAGCCTAATAACATTTATTTAGTTAAGCATATTATTAGCGGTATAATAGGCATAATTTGAAATTTTATTTACTTGCTACTTTTGGACAACAAAAAATAGCAAGTAAATGTTTATAGACAAGATAAGCTGCCAACCTTCAATCGTTAACGAACATTTAATAAAAAGCCAATAAAAAACAAAGTTTTACTGCTTTTCTGCAAGTGTCATCAGCGACGCTTTTCTCAGGCTAAGCTTATTGTTACTAGCTGCTGATTGTTGCAAGAGTGCTATCGCCTCTTTATTAAGGTTATTAGCAATTAATACTTCTGCATAATTAAGTGCGATACTCATATCCTGCCCATTGCTTATTTTATATGCTTTTGATAACGCTTTCCATGAGGCTAATCTTTCCCCTATTTTAAGTAGTACCATTCCTCTTGTATCGATAACATTTGGATTTTCAGGGGCAAGTTTAATCGACTTTTTAGAATGTAATTGTGCTTTTTCTAATTCGCCTTTTTCCAAGTATAGCCATGAAAGGTTATTGAGAACAATGACATTACTAGGTTCATTAATAAGCATTTTTTTGTAAGCTAAAATTGCACTGTTAGGCTCTGTAGCTAAATAGCTATCAGCCAACATCATACGTACACGGTTGTCTTGCTCATTCTTCGCCAAATATTCCTGCAAAACCTTTTGTGCTTGTACTTCTTGGTTGTTACCTTTAAACGCTAGCGCAAGTAATAAGACATTTTTTTGTGATGGATAAGCTTGGTAAAAAAGCGTTAACTTTTGAGTGGCCTTAACAAAATCTTTTTCTAGAAAAGCGATACGCCCTTCTATACCTGATTTAAACTCAAACTTAACACTCTGCACCTGTTGATCTTGATACAGTTTTTTGGCTTCATAAAGCTTATTTATGTCCAACAACAATTGAATTTTTACGATTTTTAATACTAAGCTTTCTTCATGATGATCCAACAACGCTTTATCTAGATACTGCAATGCTCTGTCTACTTGTCTTTGCTTAACGTAATAATCAGAAACCATGAGAATAGGTTCTATATGATAAGGGTTAGCCTTTAACCACTTCTCGATGGTGGTAATTAATTGCAGCTCATTCTGTTGCTTTGTATAAATAGCTATACGTTGTAACCAGGCCTTTTTGGGTGTTTTAACATTGCTTGCCATGCCATTGGAAATAACGAGCGCTTGTGTTAAATCATCTGAATTAATAAGCGCATCAATATATAACAAAGTTAATGCGATATTATCGCTACTTTTTTGATAAGCCTGCTCAATTTTAGCTAAAGCTTGCTCATCGGGTTTTAATGCATAGTAATAGCGTAAAGCTTTTGCATTGTCTGGATATTCTTCAATCGCACGTAGAGAAAATTTTTCAGCTGCTGTTTTATTACCTTCCGTGTAATTAAGCTTCGCTAACTCGGTAAGTGCAAATAGATTATTGGCTTCTTTAAGTAAACTTGTTTGTAATGCTTGGGTAGCAAGCTCATTGTTTTTTTGCGCAATATAAACAGCAGCAAGCATATTATAGCTACCGGCTATATCAGGCCGTTTTTCTTGCCATGCCTTAGCAAGTTTAAGCGCTTTATCGTAATTACCTGTTTGTAATGCAGCATAAGTAATCACAAGTTCTACGCCTTCAAAATTTGGATTTGCTTCAAGTGTTAATTCTAAATCTTCAACCCCTGAAGGATCATTAGTCATTAATTTTAATATACCGCTGCGAATACTTTGCTCTGCATTCGATTCGGCTGCACTCTCATTAGCTTGCTTTGCTAGAATCTTAGCTTGGTCAACGGCCCCTAGTTCAGCAAGTTGAAAGCTCAAACTAGATAAAAAACGTACTTCTTCAGAAGTAGTAGCGTTAAAGCCAATGAGTGTTTCATTTATATCATCAATTAACCCCAACTGAAGCTGGCTTATCGCCAACATTTTCCTTGAATAATGGTTGGCTGGCATTTGTTTTACAATAGCGTTTAAATGATGATAAGCGCTTTCATAATTATTTACATTGAATGCACTCGTGCCAGCAATTAATTTTAACACCGGCAAATTATAGTTTTGATTAAGCGCAGTTTCGGCATGTGACTTGGCAAGTGTAAAATCCTTTTTATCGAACATAGTCACAGCTTTTACATAATTGGCTAGAGGTTGTTCACTGCTAAGTACAAGTATATCATCGGCATATTTTTCAGCTTCATCATATTTATTATCGCGTAATAATGCATGAGCAATAAACAATTTAGTGACGCTCACTTGTGGCTGATATTTTTCATATTGCTTGAAATTTTCTGCCGCACTGGCAAATTTATTTAAAGCAAAAGAAATATGACCTTTTAACAACAAGGCATCAATGTTTTGAGAGTCTGCTAGTAAAGCTGCTGATACTAAAGAAAGTGCCTCTTCATTATTATTTTTGGAAAAATTAACGTAAGCATTTGCTAACAAGGTATAGGAGTGGGACTCAGACAGTGACATGATTCTCAGGGTTATTTTTTGAGCTACTTCAAGTTTTCCGCTAAAGACAGCGCCAATACTTTTAAAGGCTAAGTATCTAATTTTACTATCTATAACTAAGTATTCACTGTCTTCAGATAGGCTTGAAATATCTTCATAATTTTCCGCTAAAAAATAAGCCCTTGCTAATAAAGGCACAACTTTATTAGCGTCGTAGTTTAATGAATGCGCTCGCTCTAACTCTTTAATAGCCACTAAACTATTACCTTGAGATAAATACAACTGACCCAATAAAAAGCGTGCTTCCGCGTTTTTCCCATCAACTTTTAAAGCATTTTTTAGTTCTATTTCACTTGTACTTAGTTCGTTTTTTTCTATTGCAGACTTCGCTTTGACAACATGCTCTTGTGAAGTCATGTTTTCACCGCAAGCAGATATAAAAACCGCGACCCCTAAATACGTTGCTAATTGATTGAATTTCAAAACATCTACTCCTTGTGTTTTATTCTTAATATTTAAGTATCTTCTTTTCAATAACTTAGCCTAGCATTGCTATTAAATCTTTCATCAAAGTTAACGTTAATACCTAGAAAAATACTATTCTCATCACTGATTCCTTAATGTCTCTAGTAAATATAACCACTTATAAGCCTTTAAATAAAGACAAACCATTAAAATATTGTTAACTTAATTGCAACAAAATAAATTCCATTGAATAAATTTCATTATTGTAATTAACAGTAGCGTTAATTACAGATAAGCTTTTCATTTATTCTCCCAGTTATATTATAGATAAAGTAAGATGATAAAATTGAATAAAAACATTGAAATCGTTAACATTTTCTTTAAAACACCCTTGTTAGGTATCTTGCTCATTTTTTTCACCATTGCATTATTAAACATACCTATTTTAGTCACTTTATGGCGACATAGTTTTGATGATGGCACATACTCTCATGCTTACTTAATACCCATTATTTCACTGTATCTATTTTATATATTACAAAAAGCAGGAAAGTTGACTTTTCGAGAGAAACTATCGATTCCTGCAACAGTAATATTTACTTTTTCTTGTTTAACATTATTTATAATGAGTAATGCCCAAATAAGTTTAGGTTATTGGTGCTCTCTGCTAGCCGTTCTAGTCACTAGTATTAATATGCTTTACAAATTGAACGGGTATATAGTTTTCCCTAGCGTATTTCTAATTTTCATCATGCCCGTTTGGGGCATGATGAACAATATACTTCAAACAATATCAGTCAGCGTAGTGACCTACTTTATGAGTTTTACCGGTGTGCCAACTTATGTTGACGGTAATTTTGTCACTATTCCTGCAGGTGTTTTTGAAATAGCCGATGGTTGTAGTGGTTTAAGGTACATGATCGTTTCATTAGCGATCAGTTCACTATTTAGCTTTCTATATATTAATAATATCAAAAAGGCGTTAGGATTTTTTGTCCTTGCTATTTTTGGCGCATTACTCACTAACTGGATAAGAATTACAGCGTTAATATTAATTGGTGAGTATACCAATATGGAAAGTAGCTTGATGGAAGATCATAATACTTTTGGCTGGTATTTGTTTATTCCATTTATGTTCATTTTGTTTTGGTGGGGTAATAAAAATGCTGATATTGATTTAACTGCCACACAATCAGACTGCATTCCAAAATCAACTAAACAATTTAATACGTCACAAGTTGAAAGCCATACTAATAAGCCTGCTTTAGCGGTTTTATTAGTAATATTGGCTTTGTCATCCACCACTTTCAGCACAATGTTGATACCTGCTCCGACCGCTAGTAATTTAACCAGCGATGCTGCATTTGAACTGAAGCCAGAAATTCATTTTTATACTTTTGTTACTAAGACATCAGTTTCGAAAGATAAGGCTATTGAGCTTACGTATTTTTTTAGTGGTAAAAAATTAGACGGTAAGCCAAGTTATTACGAGAATGATTTAATCCCTAGTGGCTGGCAATCTATTGAGCAAGATGTTCGCAAAAATCAGAAAATATATATCGTATTTAAGGCCGGTAAAACTGCAGTAATGGCTACCAGCTATGAAATTAACAAGCAACTGTTTGCATCACTTAGAGCGTTTAAGATCGCCCGATTAACCATGGCGGTCAAGAACATTAATCAGACAAAACTACATTGGAAATTTATCCCCTGTCAGCAACGCCATTGTAAAGCTGAATTACAAAGCCTCTAAGGTAATATTGTCAACTAAAACACTATCTTCATAGTAATTGATAGGGAGTTCGCCAAACTTAAAGTATCCAGGATACGCACTGCCACCAGGCCATGCTTAAAAATTTCACCCAAAAAAACCGGCTCACTATTATTAATACAGTCTGGCACTAATTCTTCTGGTGTTTGATTGTAATGATAAATACAGTGATTACGATAATCTATTCTATCGGTATATATAGTTTGCCCAACATTTTTAAATCGGCCTTCAATAGCATATTCATAGTCAATAATCATTGAGCAACAAGCTCTTTAACCAAGGTAAATCACTGGTCGTTGAATACATCCAACCAAAACGTCGCGGCGGCCTTAGCACCCAGTAATTTTTCTCACGCTTACTTTTCTGTGCTTTTTTAAATCTAGTATAACTTTCTGCACATTGCTCTAATAAAGCATTAAATAACATTTTGACAAGAAAGTTATCTTGATTGTTTTTTTTCTTAATATAGGCTGACTTACCCAATAAAGCCCCTACATCACAAGCATGTTGGGGATCAGTCCATTGATTCAACTCTTCTTGCTCAGGATTCTTAATTGATACAATATATTTTGGAATCACAATATTCTTTACTCTGGCATTGCCGTAATAAATGCCATAATTTAAAATAAAATCACCAAAGGCATCAATTAATGACGCAGCACGCACATCACCCGTTAGTTGATAAAAACGCCATAACGCATCACCGAGTAAAGCCATCATCCAAGGCGAACAAGCTGGCGTGTCATCACCCCACCCTTCATGTGATTTAAAACTATGCTGAGGACAACCTATTAATGGCCAATCATTGCTAGGATTAAACGTCATTGCCACAGTGGCATCAATAATGTCATTGATACGCCCTAGCGCCAGTTCATCATTAGTAAGCTCCCAATAAGAAACAGCCACATTTAACGCTGCCGCTTGATTACGCTCAGTCCAAAAACCACGCCGTAAACTATAGCTTTCATCCCAATCTAGTGAACGTTCAAACATTCGCTTAAGTGTTTTTTTTGCTTCAACGTCACCAGTAAGTAAGTAACGATACAACAAACCTTTAGGCATTAAATATTTAGGGTCAAAGTTTTTTTTTAGGACAAATAGGCCACTTTCATCAATATTTTTACTATAAAATTCTGCAAGTTTATTGGCTTTTGTTAACCATTGATTTTCACCTGACATTAAAAATAATTGATAAATGGCTTGCGGACGGTCAAACAACCATTGGCTTGCTTGGCGTGCTGGATAACCTTTTTTGCTCAACAAGGCCTGATTGGTTAAATAATGGGCGTATTTTTTTTGCGGCTCGGTGTACCAACTGGTGTCTATTGCTTTATCCGGGTGTAGTAATATGCTTTGCACCAGCCATGGTGTTGAAGGATAAACAAGCTGGCTTAAATTAGATTGATTAGCATTAATTTGCTGAACAGCAAGTGCTTTATCTGAATCCAACCAAGTAAGCGTCAGTTCTTTAGGCGTCGTTTTTTTAGACCCAAGTGCTTCAGTAAAGTCTTGCAAACGACTAAGGTCAATCGACAGCAGGCGAATAAATGGCTCACTCTTCATCGTTGGCCAAGTATTAAGCACCTGGTAGTTAGCTGTGATCGGACGGTTATTTGTAGTTAGAAAAAAACTACTGTTCAAAGCAACACGTTGATTTGGCATGGGTAGCAATAAAAATATCGACTCTTCATTGCTTGTTTTATTAATGGTGGCAAGATCAAGTGTAATCGTATTTTCAACACTTAAGCTATGAGTTGAAAAAAAAATCAAAAAAATATAAACCGCAATAAGCGCTAATTTTAACATCACAAATCCTTTTATTAATTTCACCTATGATACTAACTAAGTAAGCCATTTAAATGGTCTAACTATCTAATAGTATGGTTGCTTGCAAACACACACGCCAGCTATTACTCAACAAGATGTTCTTGCATTATTCTAGAGGCTTTCATCAACATACAAGGCTTTACTAATGTCCTAGAGCTATGTTCTAAAGAGATATAAGCACCCATCAAGCACCTTGTTGTAAAAAATTTGCTCTCATTACTTATGTAAAGTCAGGGTTAAGGTAAAGCTGAATCCTTAATTAATTTAATAGGTATTACCTACACTAAAAGTAGCAAACACGGGCTGATGATCACCATTTATAACCTCAACAACATCAACAGCCTTTAACTTAAAATCATCAGAATATAAAATATGATCGATTCTTACGCCATGCCATACCGTATGCTTAGTCGCGTTAAAACCAATACCTTTGATGCCAATCGCATTATTTAAATGTGTAAAATTACGCTGATAAGTATTTTCATCTTCCGGCATATTAAAGTCACCCACAATTAAGGTGTAGGGTTTGTTTTTTGACCACAAGCTGACTAATTCAGCTTCAAATTGCCGGTTACTCTCTATGGTGTTTGCCAATGTAAAATCAAAAAAACGATAAATTAAGCCCATCAGTACTGAACGCGGCGTTTCAAAGTGTACATTCGCTAAAGAAACTTGACCAAACTGGGTTTCAATTTGATAGAAAATGGCAAAAGTCCCCCACCCCTCAAATAACTTTCTACTCAGTACTTTAACTCGTTTGAAAGGGTATTTACTAAAAATACATAAACCAGAAATACACTCCTTAAAATCATAATCAATAAATAGCGTTGAAAGTGCTATGTTTCTAGCTTCCTGCAATAAAATTATGTCTGGCTTCCTAGTGAAGCCAATATAATCAAGCTCTCGCTTAGAGCCGCCACCACCAATATTAGCACTAAGCACTGATATTTTATCTGAAGTTGAAGTTGAAAAGTATGAACCTGGGCTAGGCAATTGAAAGTCTAAAAAATTTAGTGATAATAAAATCAATAATGAAGAAAACCATAATTGTGCTTTTGACAAATAACGCCAGAAAAAAAACAAACCAATAACAGCAATCAACAACCACCAACGTGGACCAAATAATAACGCATACTTAGGAATAGTCAGTATTTCGTAGGTCGGCCACCAAGGTAATAATGTGACCAAAAAGCACATACCACAACAGAAAATAAAATACCCTTGGCTTAAGTGTTTAAACATGTAGCTTCTCTATTTTTCATAAAGCTCAGCATATTTTTTAGCTGATGACTCAATAGAAAAATTGTCTGTTATATAAGCAAGAGCATTAGTACCTATTTCATCAACAAGCGATCTATTATTCATAATATTCAGTATTTGTTCTGCTAATTTTTGATCATCATCAAATTCAAACAACCAGCCAGTTTCATCATGTTTGACTAGTCTTGGATTACCACCCACATTAGTCGCGACAACCGGAATACTATTGGCCATAGCTTCAATAATTACCATCGACAACCCTTCCGTTTCGGAAGTAACAACGAGTAAATCTAAAGAGGAATAAATCTGTTCACGGTCGTTCACCATGCCATGAAAGGTAACAGCTAGAGTAGGCGTTTTTTCTTTATAGAAAGTTTTTAAATCTTCTAAACTTCTGCCATCACCAAAAAAGTGTACTTCAACATTAGTTTGTAGGTCTGCAGGTAAACGTTGGATAGCTTTAAGTAATCCTATCTGGTTTTTTAAAGGAATAACCCTACCGACTGAACCAATTCTTAAAATTTCATTTTTAGCAGGTACTTTATTTACTGGTTCTATCAAAACACCGTTATCAACCACAACGCTAGTCACATTTCCCCATTCATGAGCTTGATGAAAGTTGTCTTTACCTTCTTGAGAAACAAAAGTAACGGCAGCTATATATTGCTTAATTTTTTGGTGAAACCTTAACCAGGGTGCTGAAGAGTATGGTGCGGCACCATGTCTTGTATAAACAACCGTCTTTCTTAGCAAAGGTAAAAATAAGCTTAAATATTTTAACGCATGAGGAGAATGTACATGAATTACATCAAACTTTAATAAAACCATCAACACTCTACATAACTTTATATATGAGTGACTGGAATAAGAGGCAACCGGAATGTTATTGATGTGGCAAGTACCAACCAAATCATCGGTTGGGCTGCCTAATGAAATAATTGTAGGTTGTATATTGATTTTTTTTTGCGCTATCGACAAATCGATAATAAAGCGTTCAGCTCCGCCAATTTTTAAGCTACCAATAATGTGAGCTACTTTTTTACTTGTTTTTTTTTGTTTCATAACAAACTTAGAATGAACATATAATAAATATGAATGTGTAAAAATACCTCTTGTGAAGTGTTAGCCTCAAAAGAGGTGGAAATAACAATATAATTAAGTGGACACTAACGATTCGGCTCTGGATTACCTATTTCTTGAGATAATTGTCTTGAATCACCGATTGGATCTTTCAAAGGATCCCAGTCTTTACAAAAAATTCTTTTAGCCAGCCCGGTAATTTTATTTGCTAAGGGAATAGGAATAAAAAAGAATCGGCAAATCAAAAAAGCTTTACGGCGAAATACCCAATTATAAATAGACTGCTCTGAATAAAAATTATAACCCCATCTTTTTTCAAACTCTCGATGCGATTTTTCATTAAGCTTATGCGACCAAACAAAAAAGAAATATTGCATATCTTTAATGGTTAATCGAGTACATAAATTATCAAATATCACTTTTGAAAAGGGGTTGGCAACCATAGTTTTACCCTGTGCTCTTAACTGCATAGGAATATCTATTTGTTGTCTCATGACCATATCTGGAAAATCAATTTCTTGTAGATCTTCAGTTTTAAAAGCTACGGTATGCCACTCAAAAGTTTCTGTCGGCCTAATTTCTAACGGTATATTCTCTGGTAGCTCTCTTCTATATTCTTTAGCTTCAATTAAGTAATCAACACCCTCATATTCAACAACTAATATTTTACAAGTATATAAATGGTTTCGAATCTTGGCGCCTTGATCAACGCCCTCTTTTTCAAGCGTTAATGGGGAAACAAAAGCAGCGCCATCATTAATACTTTCAATCAGTGGCGGCATCCAACCAGGCAACACAGTAGTATCCGTTTCAACCCAAACCAACATGTCGGTTTTAATAATAGGCACTAAATGCTCAAACACTTTCATAGGTGTGACCATGCCACCATAATCAATTATTTTAGCATTCGGTATACTTTTAATACGCTGTTCAACTTGCTTAATAAGAGCCTTTGGGTAGCCAATATCCGTTATTATTAAATCAAATGGCTCATCAGTATTTTCACAAACAGCGTCAATGCACTCAATAACACCGTAATATCGCTCTCTTGGAGTTATCACTATGGTAATAGTAGTCATTATATTTCCTTTATGACTTATGGTTAATTTTATTTTAAAACTTCTCTATAAAAGTCGACATGGCGATTAAAATAATGCTCTCGAGTAAAGTTGAGGTAACATCGTTTAAAGCCCTCCAGTCCCATAGCGCCTCTAAGCTCATTATTAACAATTATTTTATGGGCTGCATCAGCCAATTGCTTGGGCGTGTCGCTATCAACCAATAAACCGGTTTCATTTTCTACTATAGCTTCAGGCACACCACCAATTAAAGACCCAACTATAGGTAAACCTGTCGCCATTGCTTCAAATAATACCGTAGCGCCATTTTCTTCCCTTGGAGAATGTAAGAAAATATCAAATGCCGAAAAGTAAGATTCAGGATCAGGATGAAAACCGGCAAAAATAACGCCTTCAACCTTAAAGTCACTGATCAGCTTTTCTAACCGACTAGTGTCTTGCTCATTGCCCTTGCCTAAAATCATCAGGTGTACTGACTTACCTTCTTCACCTAGGCGCTGTTGCAAGTCAGCAAAACCTTTAATAACTACATCAATGCCTTTTTCTAGGCCAAAATGCCCCATGGCACCACAAACAATGTCGGTTGGTTTAATGGCAAAGCCATCCCTAATACGATTTCTAGCATCAAGATCAAATGAAAATCTGTTTATATCTGCAGAAAGATTAATTAACTGTAATCGTTTAGGTTTAATTAAATTGCTGGCAATAAAATCTCGACCGCGAGCATTTGACACAGTAATGACACCTTCGCTCACTATGAGCGAAAACATATTACGTAATTTGTTTTTAAAGCTTGCTGTTTCAAAGTTTAATGAACGATGAAAAGTCATGATTTGAGGTGGTGTTTTATTGAAAGAAAATTTAGCGAGCGATGAAAAAAACAAACTGCCAGCATCATGTGTATGTATTAAATCTATGTTATGCGAAGCACAAAATAGCGCTAACTTTTTTGCCGCTGCAAAGTCGAACAGTTTTTGCCGATCAAATACAATGGTGTCTTCAAATACGGTTAAATCTATCTCATCTGCACCTAAATGAGAAACACAACCTAAAAAAACCTTGTGTCCAGCTCCTTGCATACCTGCGGCGAGGTTTCTAATAGCTTCTTTGCGTCCGCCATTCTCAAATGACAATGTTAACTGCAAAATATTCAGCGACTTTTCATTTTTTTGCATTATATTCCCTTATTTGCATTATATTCCCTTATAAAAGCTACTTACCAAAACAAATTGTCTGTAATAATAAACATCACCTTTTATTGTTTATAAATTACTACATCTTCCTTATCATTAAAAGAAATAGGTCTAAAAGCTTGTATGGAAATTAGAATAAAAGTACATTTAGTAGCTAATTAACTGAAACAAACAATGGAATGTTTAATGCTCCCCTCTATTAGTGTCGTAATTCCTTTTTATCATGCTGAAGCGTTTTTTGACGAAACATACCAATCAATAAAGCAACAAACAATTCAACCTCAAGAAATTATAGTAGTAAATGACGGTTGTGGCGCTAAAGCACTAGAATTTTTATCTCAATATACTGATATAAAAATCATCGATTTCACCGAAAACAAAGGTGTATCAACGGCTAGAAATGAGGGGGCAAAAGCGGCCACCAGTGATTTAATTGCATTTTTAGACGCTGATGATATTTGGCTACCAAATAAACTTGAAACACAACTAACTTTTTTAGAAGAGTACCCACATTTTTCAGCTTGCCATACAGGCGTCACTACATTTAATGATAAAGGTGATATTTCAACATTTGTTAATAAACCCTTTGACTTAACAATTATTGATTTATTAGAATCGATGCAAGTTACTCCACCCTCATTACTTATTACTAAAGCATCACTAGAGGCAGTTGATTTTTTCGATCAAGACATACGCTGCTCTGAAGATCATGATTTCAGCATACGCCTAGTTCAACAAGGCTTTAGAATAGGTTTCATTGACCAAGCGCTAACAAAAGTCCGGCGAATGGACCATGGCAACATTTCATCTAATGGCCGCTCGATACTAATTGGCCATTGCCAACTATTAAAAAAGCACTGGCACACGTTTAGGCAACACAAGGGAATGACTTCTAAATATTTATATAAAACATTCATGACTGCAGGTGGTAAATCCACTGGCATTGAGCGAAAGCTTTATTATCTTACAGGTCATATTATTAAGCTTATCTTTAGTGTTAAAGAATAATACGATAACAAACTATCGGTAATCTAAACCTACCTGTTATAATTTGTAGCATAATTATTTGCAAATAAAAACAGACACTTAAGAGATAAAAAAGTCTTAGGCTTGTCCCATACCCCACGTAGCAGATAGCCTATTTTAATTTCTATTTAGTGCTCACCACAATATAAGATGAGCGCTAAATAGCAGCTAATAAGAAGTAAACTCAAAACACTAAGAAGCGTTTGTCGAACTACTATTTACCATGTTTCTATCTCGGCTAAACTGTACTAGCTTTCCATATGTATTAGATACTTTCATTAACGATAAACAAATTTCACTCTTCTTAAAGGAAAACGCCTTAACCAAGACCTTCAATATGTCAGTCAATAATACTTTAAATAAGTATCTGGGCATTCCAAAAAAATTAGGCATTTGACCAACCGGATTATTATACACATAACCACCGCCAGCGTTATAAGCTCTTTTAATTAGCCAGCCCAATGTTAACTGCTCATCTCTGATCTGGTGACGTACCTCAGAATCTTTCAAGTACATTGTGGTATTTCCTGCATTTTTAAGACGAATCAATAACTCAGTTTCACTTCCTGTAATATGGTTATTTACTACAGTTATCTCTTTTGAAGCAAAACGGACACCTTGATCGAATATACCTTTACGAATAAGCATATTTCCTCCCCACAAGGCATCGGCATCAATCACTCTATTCTCGTCACCTAAATCCAATATACCTAAAGCTGTTTTAATACTTGGTGATGACACCTCAATCCATTTTGGAAGTACTCTGTCTGGTAAAATTTTACCGCCAAAAATATTTATATCGAGCTTACTTCTTGCATGATTTACATATTGATCGACTAAATTTTTATTTGGTAAAATATCGTTATCGGTAAACCAAATTAGGTCGCTTTTTGCATGAGGTATCGCTTTATTAAGAGCGTTATTCTTGCCTGATTCAGACTTTTCAATAAAGTGAATTGGAAGTTTATCTTTAAATAAGTCAATTACTTTTCTCGTTTCTTCACGATAAGCATTATCAACAATGATTAATTCCCATTGATAGTTAGACTCAATTAAACAATAACACTCCAGAGATTTCTGCAAGATTTCTTCACTATGGTAGGTTGCAAAAATAATAGAAAGATCCATTGTTTATCCTGTTCCTAAAATTAACACATTAATAAATAGTACTGTTTAAAGTATTTTTTCGGCATCAGGGCAATAACGTAAAAACTGTTCTAAAGCTTCAGGATTTAAATTATTGACTTGATGTGCACTATAACTCTCACTAAGAAACTCATTTTGAGTACAAAATTTTATACAATCGGATTTTTTACCTACTTTCCCTCCAAGTAATTCTATATGAAACGCAAAAAAATCATCTTCACCACCTTGCCAATTATGATTTGAAAATCTACGCACACTTTCAATTGAGAGATCGTAATCTCTAATACTAAAACCGCCAACACCGCCATCTAATATTAAACCATTGGGTAGTAAACGGTCGTGCCACCAAGCACCAATATAATCAAACTGCAAAAATTCTTGTAGACTGTATTTCGAATTGTGGCAAATTACACTATCCGTTTGGAATACTAATATTTTTTTTCTGCCTACGATCAACTCCCAGAACTTTTCGGTTAAAAATAGAGAATTATAATAATTCGCATTTAACGCCTCTATTTCTAACATAACTAAAATTACTTTATTTTGAGTAACTAATCTGCCTATATTAGAATTTAGAATAAAATCAATATTCTCTATCCCATGAAATAACTGCACCTTATTTCCTGTTTGTTTAATAAAGTCACAAACAACGAATTCTAAAGCAGGATGAGACCTTGTTTCAACAATGACTCCTAGACAATCATCATCAACGGTTGCCAAATTTTTCGAATTTTTAAAAATATTCGAGATAACTTTTTTCCCTTCATAAGTAGCAGAGCTCCGCCACGGTTTCATTTTTTTATAAATAAAACTTAGGTCCTTTGCTGTTACTTTAGCTATGCTCACACCTGTTCGCTTAATAATTCCGGCTACATTTTTGGCGCTTGTCTGTTGATAATTTGCTTTAAAATATAACCAACGCCAATAAATATTTTTTAATTTTATACTTAGCAATTTAGATTCCTAACAAATAAACTCAAGGGCATTCCGATTTTTAGTAAAAAAATATCCTAACCCTTTTTTATAAAAACTTAACAAAATAAAGAAAGTTTTATTTTACTATTTTAAACTATTTCATTGTGATGATAACTTGTATAGAATTACTTATACACTAATTATTAACATACTTATAACAGGCCATTAATGTCAAATAAAACTTTAATAATTCTTGGGATGCACCGTTCAGGTACATCACTGACAGCTAGATGGTTACAAGAATGCGGCCTTCACATCGGGGAAAGATTAGCCGGCTCTGGAACTGGCAATAAAGACGGTCATTTCGAAGATCTTGACTTTCATGATATTCATGAAGAATCTTTTGTACAACGAAAAATCCCTTACGGGGGAATTGAAAAAATAAAACCATTAGAATTAACAGAATATGAAATTTTGAAATTGAATTTCCTTATAAAATTCAAAAATGAAATGAATCATATCTGGGGATTTAAAGAACCTCGAACGTGTTTATTTTTAGAGTATTACAACCAATTAATACCTCAAGCAAAATACTACGTAATCTATAGACATTATACAAAGGTAGTTGATTCATTAATTCGACGGGATATAAAAATATTAATTAAAAAGCATACATCTAGTGGTCAATATCAACGCTATAAATTTTATCTCAATAAAGATAAATTAATTCACAAAATAAATAATAAAGCCAATATATATTTAAAAGCTTGGAATATTTATAATAAAAAGATCCTTAACCATCTAGATAAAGTCCCTTCCAATAACTTCATCATAAATGATATTGAAAATGTAAATAGTAGCAGCGTACTTAGTTCTTTGAATCAGTGGCAGTTTAACCTTAATAACATCCCTTTTTCTAAAATATATAATCCTGATTTATTGAATGAAAAAAATATTAATATAGAATTTAACAACAAGCTCTTAGTAGAAAGTAACGAAATCATTTTAAATTTACAAAACTTACATACCTAAATGAAGCTTACGAAAACTCAAAACCTTAGATAACCACACTTATTATGTCATATTTATCTTGGCATCACATTGAGAGTAACACATTGAAATTTAATGAAAAATATTATTTTAGAACTAAATCTACTAGCATTTTCACACGAAAAACTGCCTTGAATCAAAATAAAGCCAATGAAAAAAACGATAGTAAAGGCTTTTAGCTATTGGTTTTATTTATTAACTGATAAGCTAAATATCAAAAACAACTATCTAGCTAGGTATAATTTTTCCTATAGAAGCTCAATAATAAAGAAACATATTGTATATGAAATTGATTACTAAACAGAGTGATATACGTTTATCGCTGATCACCTCGTATGATCAGTTGAAAATTTTATTCTGTGAATTTGAAAAAGCGAATAAAAAACAATCTTTACTAGATTCCACTGTCTGGCTAATCACTTGGTATAATTATTATTGGCAAAAGCAGTGGCGGTTACATTCTTTGGCTTATTACCATGACGATAAATTAGTTAGTTTAGTGCCATTTTTCATAAAAAAAAGTAGTCTTTTTCCGTTGGTCAAAACACTACATTTAATCGGTCAAGGTGAAGCAGAGTATGCCGAAGTCGCACTTGAGTATTTAGATATATATATAAAACCAGCATATGAAAAAACAGTTTATCCATTGCTTATCAACGAAATAAATAAACTCAATTTTGATCAATTTATTGTTAAAGCTATTTTCGAAAATTCACATATCGCTAATATACTACCGCATATTAAAGGTGTATTAACCCGACAGCATTACGCGCAATATAGGGTTAACAATACGCATTGGCAACTCGCACAGTTAAGTAAAAATAACCGATCACGTATTAACCGATGTAAAAACCAATTAACTAAACTTAATGCCACTGTGCGTTGGCTTAACCTTGATGAATACAACAGTGCATGGGCGTTATTAAAAAGCTATCATCAAAGTCGATGGCAAAACAAAGGTAAAGCTGGCGCGTTTGTTGCGGCTGAGTTTAATCAATTTCATAAAACGCTGCGTGAAAAAAACAGCAATACAGTAGCAATGAGCGCGGTTTTTATTGGTGAACAGCCTATCGCTATTCATTATTATTTAGTTACCGAAGATACATATTTTTTTTATCAAAGTGGTTGGGACGAGAAAAATTTTGCCAAACTGTCACCGGGGTTATTCCTGCATTATTGGTCGATAACCCATTGCCCTAAAAAATATTACGACTTTATGATGGGGGGTGTAAACAATAGCTATAAAGCAAAATTTAATGCTGATACTCGAGCCATGACATCGATAACGCTTGTTAAAAACCCCATAAAGCTATTTGTTAGTAAGATTGTTAATAAGCTCACCCACCCATTTAATTAACGACCTATTAACAAATTAATGTTATAAATACTTTATCACTATAAAAATAATTAAAGTCAGCTAATGCATAACTTTATTTTTCCTTATAACTACCTGACAAAAGCTAAATATACCATTCAATGAAAAAACAATTACTCACCAGCTCTCTTTTTCGGTTTCTTGAACGTGGCATCGTCGTATTAACGTCTTTTTTGCTTACGCCGTTTTTTCTTAATGAATTAGGCAGTACACATTATGGTTTATGGCTATTAATTTTATCTATATTAGGTTGGTTTAATGTTGTTGATTTAGGTTTTCCGCAAGCGATACAACGCCAAATAGTACAAGCCTTAGAGCTAAACGACAAAAAGCGCGTTAATGTTATTTTTTCAACCGGCCTAGTGCTTTTTACCGTTTTAGGTGGTTTTTCTGTTTTAACTTTAGTTGGCTTAACTACAGTACCCGCTATTTTTGGTGTTGAGGGTTTAGACCAAATTACTTTAGTTGATATTTTATTAATATTATCGGTGAAGATACTGTGGGGGTTTATGATGAACCCTTTTCATGGTTTTTTTTCTGGTATGCTGCGTTTTGATATTGATGCAAATCTGTCTTCACTAAACGCTATTGTAAAAGCCATTATGGTGTTTTTACTCTTATCCGACTTGAATATTTGGGGCGCTGTTGTCGCGACACTGGCTAGTGATGTATTAACCAATATCCTGAAAATTCATTATGCTAAACGATTATTTCCTGAGCTTAGGTTTAGCTTTAAGCTCGCCAGCAAAAAAGAACTTATTGATTTATTTGCTTACTCAAAACACTTAGTCATTAACGGTATTGCCAATACTATTGGCACAAAATCACGTCCTTTAATTATTACTCAGTTATTCGACCTACCTTCTTTGGCCTTGGCGAGTATCGCCAGTAATTTAATTATGCATACCTCAGCATTCGTTAGTTCGATTACCGGGGTATTTTCACCTTTATTTAACAAAAAAGCGGCTCGCAATGAAAATATGGAGCAGCTATTTAATCAAACCACCCGTATTAACTTATTCGCTTCCACGGTGTTATTTTTATCGCTATTTATTTTTGGTAAGGTGTTTATCCTTTTATGGGTAGGCTATGAATTTGAATACGCGGTTAATTTATTGTATTTAGGCGTGATTTCATCTTTGTTTGCTGCTTTTAGCAATTCGGCCAATACGGTTTTATTTGCCCAGGCAAACCATAAATATATCTCGGTGATCACTATTACATCTGTGGTATTTAATATTACTTTAAGCATTATTTTAGGTTTGAAATTTGGCCTTATCGGTTTGGCCGCAGGCGGTGTAGTCAACAGTGCTATTTTTAATGTCTTTGCCAAAGTATTTCTTTTTAAGCAATACAATAATTATAATATGCGCGAGCTTTATTGGTGTTTATCAAAGTCTTTATTGATAACCATTATTTTAGGCATGACCGGCAGTTACTTATTGGATTATTTAGCGATTAACACTTGGTTAGAATTTTTATTATCTGCTACGTTAGCCTTCCCTTTTATTATACTTATTTGTTGGGTATTGTTACTTAATAAGGACATTAAAAAGACTCTGTTGCATTATGTTATTGCACGTATTGTCCCGGGTGTTAAGAAAAAATTTATAAAGGAATTATAAAAGTATGGCTCGTTATTTCCCGAAAAATAAAACCGAAGACTCGCCGTTAGGTTTCTTCTTTTTATTTTTATATACCGCCTCAGTGCTTATTCGTCCTCATGAAATGTTTCAAATAAGTCTTCAGTGGATAACCATTCAAATTTTTATCATTATTGCCTTTGGCGCCACTGTTGCCATGCATAGGCCAATAAAAATGTATCCACAGCATTGGATGATATTAGGCTTAGTGCCGTTAATTATAGTCTCAGGGTTCTTGAACGGTTCAGGCATGATAGGTGTCGACCAATCTAAGCGCATAATGATCAGTGCGCTGTTTCCTCTCTTCTTATATTCAAACTGTATAACCAGTATTAAGCGCCAACACATACTTATGGTTGTTTGTCTTTTTGCTGCATTACTTATGGTGCATAACGGCCATATACAACAAACAGCATATCAAGGCGCAGGTTGGGCATTAGGCACATACTCTGTTGGTTACATTAATCTTGGTGAGCGGCGCATTACTTATTTAGGGTTTTTTAATGATCCAAATGATCTAGGTATGTTTTTAGTGATGAACATTCCTTTTGCTATTTATTTTTATAAAAAAAGCCAAGCGGTCAGTAAAGTAATCATGCTTAGCGTATTGGTGGCGCTATTTTACGGTATTTATTTAACTGGTTCTCGTGGCACTATGCTCGGCGCGGGCGCTTTAATTGCGGTATATTTTATCGTAATGAATGCAGGACCAAAACTATTTATTACCATTGTAGTTCTCGCCCCTATTGCGGCTACAGTAATAACATCTCTACAAAGTAATATGGACGAGTCTGCCGATGGCCGCTTAGAGGCTTGGTATGCTGGGGTTCTCATGCTATTAAATAATCCTATTTTTGGTATCGGCATGGGGCAGTTTCTTGAAGAACATGGCTTAGTGGCACACAATTCATATATTCATGTTGCTGCTGAATTAGGGGTGCCTGGATATTCTTTATGGGGCGGGGCATTGATTTTTACCGCGTTAACGGGATATCTATTTGTTCAGGATAGAATTAGCAAGAAAAAGCTAGACGACGCTGAAACAACTCTTCCGCCTGAAGAAGAAGCAGAGTTATTTCTAAACAAAACCCTGTTCTTTTCTTTGGTCGGCTTTATGATAACGGGCTTTTTTATCAGTAGAATGTTCACGCTATTGCTATTCATCTTTTTAGGTATGGCAATAGCGTCTCACATTAGACTCGTAAAGCTCAATCCAGAATATGCAATACACTTTTCTACACGCCTTGCTGTTCGATCTATGCTTTATTGCTGGTCAATTATAGTTGCTGTTTATATTTCCTTAAAGCTAGGATTGTAATGTGAGCTACCAAAATAAAATAGCATTGAGCAACGTTATTGATAGTAAAAATAATAATTTCAATTTAATTAGAATGTTAGCTGCACTCGCAGTTATTATAAGTCACAGCTATGCGCTTGCTTTAGGGAATAGACAGTTAGAGCCGATTCAAAACTTGTTAGGTATTAGCCTAGGGTCTATAGCTGTAGATATTTTTTTTATTACAAGCGGTTTACTAGTTACAAGAAGCTTGTTAGTTCGTACCGACTTGAAATTTTTCATCATATCAAGAGTATTGAGAATATTTCCTGCGCTGTTAGTTTCTGTACTATTTTGCGTAATTTTAGGCGCTTATTTGTCTAGTTTTTCATTGCAGAATTACATGCAAGATTCTGAACTGTTAAATTTTATTATATACAACGCCACAATTATTTTAACCGACTATCAAGAATTACCTGGGGTATTTTATACTGCACCGTTCGATAGAAGTGTTAATGGCTCGTTATGGACTTTGCCATGGGAACTACGAATGTACGTGGTACTTATAGGCTTAGGTGTTTTAAGCTATGTATTAAAGAAGGCAAAAATCACTTTCCCTCATGTTCAGATAATTGTTCAGGCAATTATAGTATTTATCGCCTTAAGCAGTACTGCACTGTATTTTTATTTTCACTTTAGCGAAAATTTTCATTGGTTTTATTATAAGTTTTTTAGATTTTCATCTGCATTTTTTATTGGCGGGGGGTTATATGTTCTTAGAAAGTATATACATTTAAACGCTATGTGGGTAATAACAGTTTTATCGTTGCTTCTCTTTGCGCTTTATATGAGTAAAACAACTTTCTTTATAGCTTACATTTTCAGTATGCCCTATTTAGTACTTTGTGCGGCTTACCTTCCAAAGGGTAAAATATTAAAATACAACAATGTAGGTGACTTTTCTTACGGTACTTATATCTACGCTTGGCCAATACAACAAACGTTAGCCATTACAATAATTGGTATTAGCCCTACTGAAATGTCTATTCTATCAGGAGCTATAGTTATAGTTTTATCGGTAATATCATGGAACTTTATAGAGAAGCCTTCTATGAAGTTAAAGTGGTATTTTATATAAATATGCTGTTTGTACAGTCTGCCATCTCCGCTAGCGATGGTTATGCCTTAAAAATTGCACAACTGATTTTAGCTCTTATGGATAGATTCTTTTAAATGTGTAAAGCCGAGTCGTCACTTTCATATTATTAGTTTGTTTTATATGAGTTATGAATAAAACCATTCCCACATCAAAAGACACTTAATTTAATGTGTTGGGTATATTGTTCTAACTTCTGTATTTTCCAACTGTGTGTTAATACTATTTTTACGGTAAAGCGACAACTGTGCGGGGTTAATATATCCTGCTATTTTTTCCAAATCATTTAATTTTATTCCTTGCTCAGACAGAAAAGTAAGATAGGTATGTCGCAAGCTTTCTAGGCTAATGCCTTCTGGTTTTGCTAACGCTGCGTCATGAGCGCTATTAGTGATTAAGTGAGATAGTTCTTCAAGTGAATAATCTTCATCAAAAATATTGTCTTGCGTGTTTTTATACTGCATAACGTCTGCAGTTAGCAGACTGACTTCAGGTGATAACACTATATTTCTGGCGAACGCTCCGTTAACTTCAAGGGTGTTTTTTTCTAAATCAACATCCTGTAACTTAATTGCTAATAACTCTTTAATATTCACGCCACTTAATACTAGTAAAATAACAAATTTTCCTTGTTTACTAGCAAAACTCACCAGTTTATGACATTCACCAGCACTTAAAAGTCGAAAAATTTCCATAGCAGATTTTTGTTCAAGCAGTGCTTGATTTTCGGAAATTTGAGCTTCTTGTTGATGAAGCAGTTGTCGCTTATCGCTCATGTCATTGGGCACTACGGTATAGTTTGAAAAAACTGTTGATGCCTGTTTTTGTCGTACAATATAACTAAACAAGAATAATGCTAATAGTGAAATAACAACCGCTACTAGCAGGCTAATCAAAGAGTCTCTTTGGTTATTCGGTGCAATCGGGTAATTAGGCACAAACGGATATTCTAGCACCTTAAATTGAGACTTAGCTACTTGCTGCATTTCCTGTAAAAGCAGGCTATCTTTTAGGCTTTGCGCTTGCGTTACCAACTGATTTAATGAATCGTTCAAACGAGTATATTCTTTTAAACTACGATTAAAAACTTGCGCTTTTACACTGAGAGTATCAAGTTGCTCGGTTAATAGGCTTACCTTGTTTTTTGCTACCAGCAAGTTGTTATTCGCTTCTTTTACGTACATAGTCTGGCTTAATAGACTCTGTTCTTCTAATTGGTTTTGCAGATTTAATAATGTTTTTTGCATCGAAATTATTCTAGGATCTTTCTCCATATATTTTCGCGTATATTTCTCAGAAAAGTCACTCAATTGATTTTCAATTTTAGCTATATTTTGTCTTATCATTGCAAGAGTAGCTTCATCTTCAGGATGAATAATTAACCTATTTTCTTTTTCAGCATAGTTAATGCGGTTTACTATTTCTTGCTGGTTAAGGTAGTCTTGTTCGGCAGTATGTAGCAATTTCCCCAGCGAATTTACTTTATTTAAAATTCTATTTTCATCACGCTCAAGAGAGACAATGTTATTATTTTGGCTATAGGCAATTAACACTGCTTTTTGCTGCGATATTTTTTCCTCTAAAGCATTAAGCATGTTACTTATGCTTAATATACTGTCAACATTATTACTATTGTTTTCTGCACTAAAAGTATGAAGGTATTCTTCTACCCAAGTAGACAAGATGGGCTGCAATTGTTCACGGTTACTACCTGTTGCCTTAAGGTTAATAATTTGACCATTTTGAAGCTCTGCACTTAGCATTTCACTCAGTAACTGCACATTGCTTTGTATACCGTAATTAACGAGTATACTGTGATTAACTGCTGTTAATATGCTGTGGCTTGTTAGGCGCTGCTGACTTTGCAAGCTATCTGTCATCAAAGTAGCAGAAGACTGCTCAACGGGTATTTGCGTTTTAGAAAGCTGGATAGTCGCTTGGCTTTCAAAAATATTTTCTCTCGTCCATACCAAAATCAACGATACTATAAGAACAAATAAAAATGTTCCTATCAGTACTTGCCATTTTTTCGTTTGTAAAATTTCGTTTTGAATATTGGCATCTAATTCTGTATTTTGGGCTTGATATACGGGAGATATCACATCTACGCTCCGATCGAAAGACACTAGTTATTACTCATTTGTGTTGTGTATAAGAGACTAAGATTAAGAGTCAATAGGTTTAATAAATGGCTAACTCATTTAATCTATAGAGATTAAATAGTATTTCAAATGTGTGACATTAAAATGACAAAGATGAACCACCAGATCGCTACTTAATAACAGAGTTTAAGCTGTATTTTAAAAGTTAGTAGTTGTGCTTAATAAAACCAAATAGAAGTTTTCATTTGATCTGCTGGTTTTAATTTATTTCTCTTACTATTTCAATAATTTCAGTGGTTGATATTGAAGGTGTTCTCGGTAAATAAATAACTTCGCATATAGCGTTAAACTCATCAAAACGCCCTTGCCAATCATCGCCCATCACTAATATATCAGCCTTAGTGTCGATGATATATTGACGCTTTAACTCCAGTGAGTTTTCGAAGAAAACTTCATTAACACATTTTAATTCTTTAATTATTTCCATGCGATGTTGTTCATTGCATATTGGATTTCGCTGCTTTTTAGAGAAATTTAACGCATCGGTTGATACACCAACAATTAAATAAGCACCTAGGGCTTTTGCCCGTTTTAATATCTGTAAATGACCAATATGAAATAAATCAAATGTGCCAAAGGTAAGTACCTTTTTCATAAACTTATATCCTTATTTGTTATTTGTTATTTGGTCAGTTCATTATAAAGTTGATTTGAGAATGGCGAAGAATCATGTTGAGTTTTATCATGAAACTTAGCTTTTAAGTGATCGTACTGCTTTTTATACTCTATTGATTTACTATCATTTTTTAGCATAATCAATCGATCTAGTATGTCATTCCAACTATAGCAATAGGGCTTTAATGTCACCTCCTCAAATTCAAAATAAAGTGCTCGTTCACGTTTTTTATAAAGGTCTAAGTCGAACGGTGCAAACACAATAGGCTTATTTGACAATAGAAAGTCAAAATAAATACTTGAATAATCTGTGATTAAGCAATCATATTGGTTGATTGTTTGGTATATGTCGTTTCCTGCATCTAACTGAATATTTTTTGAATTTTTTATTTGTTTTACTATTTGATAAGGCGGTTTATTTACTGGGTGCATGCGTAACGTTAACTGAATATTATGCTTTGTAAGTTCAGTTTCCATTTGCTCAATGTCAAATCCGTACTTTTCAAACAGATCACATTCAGACGCCATTCCACCTCGAAATGTTGGCATGTAAATACATTTAAATTGTTCGTTTTCAATATTTTCAATATTTTCAAAAAAAACATCATTACGAGGAAAGCCACAAGTTAATACCTTGTTTAGAGGAACTCTAAATGCTTTTGCTAATACATTTTGCGTAAGTTCACTGGTGGCGACAACAATATCATTTCGGTGTTTATTATAAGGTGACAACCAATCAATAAACCGCCCCATTGAGTTTTTTGGATTTTCACGTTCACCAAAGACGTCAAACATTATTTTTTTTAAGGGAATACCATGCCAGAGTTGAACAACCTCTGTTCTCTGCCCTATAGAAGGAGAAAATAGATCATCGTGCAGCGACTGACAAATAAAAGCCTTACTCGCTCGTAATTGATGCCAAATTCCTTTATAACTTCTCTCATGATAAGCGCAGTAACCTTTTTGCTGAAGCTCTATCAATATATTAGGCTTTTTAGTGATCCATACGGCTTTAGTCTTATCACCATGATACTTATTTACGAATTCAAAGAAAGCTTTAGGGTTGTCACTATATTTTTGACCAAACCATGCGCTAAACACCCATAAACTTTTACGCTTTGGGATAATTTTACCAAGCATATAAAAAAACAAATTAATAACTAATGCACTAGCAAGTTGTATTTTATTCATCAAAAAAATCCTTTTATTCTTTTTTATTACTTCATCCAACTTGCTTCGAAAAACTGTTTATAGTGAAAAAAACCAACAGTAAACCTGAATACAGTGTGATTATTTAGCGGCTATTTTACGTTTGGTTTTTTGCAGTATATGCCAAACAAAGTTTGGCACTAATTTTATGAGCCAGCCTTTTAAAAAGCACGGAATATTTTTTTTAGTTCGGTGCGCACGAATAAAAGTATTACCGGCTAAATTATACAAGCCCGAATAAATATAAGATTTAGTATACCTAAGGTGTAGCTGTTGTTTGATTAACGACCAGTCTGCAGTTTTTTGATAAATAGCCGCTATTGTTTCAATTTTTTTTAAACATACCATTTCAGCTTCATGCATTTTTTCATCGTTTAATGAGTAATTGTCGCCATGAAATACGTGAACAGCAAGGTGTTCTGCAACAAAATCAAACTCACAAACCATGGCTAATTTAAGCCAAAGGTGCCAGTCGTCTACCCCCATTAAAGCTCTGTCATCGTCAAAACCATTGACTTGCTGTAAGTCGCTTTTCCGAACTACAGCGGTACAGCAAGTGAGCATATTCAATTGAACTAATTGCTCGAACACCTTGCCTTTGTGCTTATTTTTAAAACCCGATTTTGACTGTCTTTTATATAAAATATAATCAGTAATGGCGCCACAGTAAACTAGACCAACTTTGTTATTACTAAACAATGGCATTTGTTGACTGAGCTTGCTTGGTAGCCATAAATCATCTTGATCACAAAAGGCGATAAAATCACCTTTTGCTTGCGCGATACCAAAGTTTCTAGCGTGAGCAACACCGCCATTACTATTAAAAAAAGGCTTGATACGAGAGTCTTGCGCTACAAGTTGACGAATAATAGCGCTTGAATTATCTACAGAACCATCATCAACTAAAATAAGTTCAATATTTTCATAGTCTTGAGCTGATATCGACTCAACAGTTTTTTCTAGATATTCTGCACCGTTATATACAGGTACAACAACAGAAACTAATACTTGCGACACAAAAACGTCCTTTTATTTACTTCTCTGTGTAATTCACACAGGTAACCATGTAGTCAAACTTTAGCTTGCCAGGTTAACAGCATAAATGCCGCCCTAAATGTAAGTACATAAATATTTAGTTAAAATAGTTAACGCTACAAATGCCTTTATTTAAGTCATAACAACTGCTGTATTTTTATCAACAAAGCCGTCAATTTTTTATTATCTAGGAATATTACTATAAAAACGTTACTTTTATGTAATTAATTTGTTAAATTCAAATGATTGAACGACTAAAAATAAAAGGACGATTTTTACTGATGTATACCGCAACTTTTCGTCATGTATTAATGCCGATGTATGAACTTGTTAAAGGTAAAAATCTTGTTGAACATATCACCCATTATGAACAACATTTAACCTGGACGCCTGAAGAGTTAAAACAACATCAGTGGCAGCAGCTGCGAAAACTGCTTGAGCATGCATTTAACCATACCAGCTTTTATCCCAAATTTTGGGCTAAAGTTGGCATTCACTCTATTGATGACATTAATACTATGTCAGATTTTGCCAAACTCCCCTTAGTGACTAAAGATGATATTACCGAGCATTACCGTGACATTGTCGCCAATAACGCAAAAAACAATATCAAAAAAGCGACCGGTGGCTCTACAGGGCAACCGTTTCGTTTCGAACTTGATATAGGAAGCAATACGCGCCGAGAAGCTATTATGTGGCGCGGTTATGGTTGGTTAGGCGCAGGCTTAGGCCAAAAAACGTTATACATTTGGGGGGCTGATATTGGTCAACCCACATTATTTAAAAGTATAAAAAATAATTTGTACCATAGGTTTTACAATAGAAAAATGCTTAATTCGTTCGCCATGAACACCAACAATATGCATACCTATGTAGAGGAGATAAATAGTTATCGACCCACAGCAATGGTTTCTTATGTGAACCCTTTATATGAATTAGCTCGATTTATTATCGAACACAAAATATCGGTATTCTCCCCGAAAACCATTCTGACTGGTGCCGAGCCATTGCACGAATTTCAAAGAGAAATCATCGAAAAAGCTTTTAACTGTGAGGTTTATAATACCTTTGGTTGCCGTGAATTTATGTTAATGTCAGCAGAATGCCAAGAACACAAAAATCTTCATATCAATAGTGATCACCTAGTGGTGGAAACCGTTAACGATTTAGGGCGGTCAATAACTGGCGAGTCAGGCGATTTGGTTGTTACCGACTTATATAATTACGGTATGCCGTTAATTCGATATCTGAATGGTGATCGAGCCACTTTAATAGACCAAGCTTGCGGGTGCGAAAACCCGTTACCCATTATGAGCAGTATTGATGGCCGTAAACTCGATATGATTAAAACTGCTTCTGGCAAATCAATTCCCGGCGAGCTTTTCCCACACTTGTTTAAAGAATTTATTGGCATAGATAAATTTCAAGTTAAACAAAGTGAAATATCTAGTTTGCAGATACTGTTGATTATCAATAAGCACTTTACTGAACAAAACAAAAATGACATTGCCAAAGAGATAAATAAATACGCTGAAAACGAGTTACAGCTGATGTTTGATCTAGTAGATGATATACCGCTAACCGTTAGCGGCAAACACAGAGTAACTATCTGTGAACTCTGATAAAAGCAAACAATCACTTGTTATCATATCTAATTTATACCCTTTACCTTGGGAGCCTAACAGAGCAACATTCAACCGTCAGCAGTTTGCTCAACTCGATGATGACTTTACTAAAAGTGTTTTAGTGCCCATTGCCTTTGCTGATTGGATTTCACATAGAAAAGCGCTTAAACAAACAGAGAACTTGCGATACGTGCCTTACTTTTACCTGCCAAAGTTTGGTCGACGATTTTATAGCGCTATGATGTTTGCCTCTATAATGCTGCATTCTGGTTACTGGTTAATGCACAAAAAGCCGAAAAAAATATTCGCCAGCTGGGCCTTTCCCGATGCAGTAGCGGCTAGTTGGATCAGCAAGCTATTTAATTGTGACTTCTATTTTAAAGTGCATGGCAGTGATATTAATTTGCATGGCAAAGTACCGGCTCGCGCCAAACAAATAGTTAATGCCAGTAAAAAAGCTTTAGGTATTTTGTCAGTCTCTCAGGCTCTCGCTAATGAAATGATAGCTATGGGTGTTAATAAAGAAAAGATTCATGTTATTTACAACGGTGTTGATCACCAAAAGTTTCAAGTTCAACATGCCATATCAAAAGAAAAAACTGATGATTATATTTTATATGTCGGCAATTTAAAAAAAGAGAAAGGTGTCATTGAACTACTCAAAGGCTTTGCTGCAATAAGTGAAAAACACCCTACCCTTAAATTGTTATATGCTGGGCCTGGTAATTTACGCAGTGAAATTTCTAGCCAAGCAAAACATTTAACCATCAGTGACAAGGTTATTTTATTGGGCAGTGTTGATCATGACCAATTGCCTGAGCTTATCAGCCAAGCTCGTGTATTAGCTTTACCGAGTTATAACGAAGGTGTGCCGAATGTAGTACTTGAAGCAATGGCTTGTGGCACAACGGTATTGGTCAGTAATGTTGGTGGTATTCCTGAAGTGGTTGACGAAAAAATTTGTGGCAAAATAATTGCAGCCAAAAGTGACTTGGCCGTGGCCAATGGCTTGGCTTATGTTTTATCAAAAAAATGGGATAAAGAAAAAATACAGCGGCATAGCTTACAGTTTTCTTGGCAAAAAAATCGCCAGCAATTACTGCAAATGTTAATGAAAATTAACATTTAATAGCTTAATTATTAACATTAAGGGTATGATTATTAATCGTTACTGTTACACTGTGATTAAATCAAATAATGGAACTATGATTTAATGCTCAGTAAATTAAAATATCTCCTCAGGTCAATCATAATGCCCGACCGTTTATTTTTATTGAGCAAAACTCAACAAGAAAAAACACTCTACTTAACCTTTGACGATGGCCCTGTTCCTGGCATAATCGAGCGTTTGTTGGATTTACTTGATAAATATCAAATTAAGGTCACCTTTTTTATTATTGGTAGTCGAGCAGAAAAAAACCCTGATTTACTGCACGAAATCCACAAGCGCGCTCACACCATCGCCAATCACTCTTATAGTCATCCAGCGTTTGATAAAATTTCACATACTAAAAAAATAATAGAAATTGATAAAACTAATCTCATTATTAAACAGGTTACGGGTAAACCTTGTACCTTATTTAGAGCGCCTCAGGGGCGTTGGGATAAACGCTTAATATTGACACTGCTGCTGAAAAAAATTACCGCAGTACATTGGAGTCGCGACTCTCAAGACTTTTTAAAAGAGCCTGCTAATAAAATTGCCGAACGCTTGCTAAAACAGCCAGTTAAGTCTGGCGATATTATTCTGTTTCATGACGACAACATACTTTGTATCGATGCACTTGACATACTAATTCCGCAATGGCTTGAGCAAGGTTACTGTTTTAGCGCACTGGAGCACAAATACGAGTGAATATTTTATTTCATCATAGAACCCGTGGCAGAGGTGCTGAAGGTGTGCATATTCGAGGTGTTGTTAAAGGCTTGAGGCAATTAAATCATCATGTTTATATTTTGTCTTTGCCCGGTGCAGAGCCTGAAATGGAGGAGGCAAAGGCTACGGTTGAAAAAGTGGCGCAAGCAGCGACTAAAAAAAGTAGTTTTTCCATATTGTCTGATCTGACTAAACATGTGCCAGAATTTGTCTTTGAACTTTTTGAACTGGCTTTTAATTTAATTGCCTTAATACGTTTACGTAAAGCGGTTAAAGAAAAAGATATTACCCTTATTTATGAACGTTATTCTTTATTTATGTTTTCCAGTGTTTGGTGGGCAAAACGTCATAACTTACCTATAGTGCTAGAAATTAACGACTCTTGCCAAGTTCAAAGGGTGCGTGCATTAAGCTTTAAAAAGCTTGCTGCAAAAATAGAGGCTTGGACTTTTAAAAATGCCACCGGCTTAGTGTTTATTTCAACGCGATTTAAGCAAGTCGCTGAGCAAGCCTACGGTGAGATTGCAAACTCTGTTGTTTCACCCAATGCGGCCGACTTAGATAAGTTTGTTATTGACGAAAGTTCAGGTTGCGCTTTAAGAAGTAAACTCGGTATTGAAGACAAAATAGTGCTGGGTTATGTCGGTGCATTCGTGCATTGGCATGGTATTGACTGGTTTGTAGATTTAGTGTGCCATCGATTAAAACAAACACCTGAACTAGTATTATTGCTAGTAGGCGATGGTGTCGCTTTTGAGGGTATTAAAAACAAGGTGATTGAAGCCGGTGTTGAATCGCAAGTTATTTTACCGGGTAAAGTGCCACATCACCAAGTTTCATCCTATCTATCTGCCATGGATTTAGGGATATTACCTGATTCAAATGATTATGGTTCACCGATGAAATTATTTGAATTTATGGCGATGGGCAAAGGCATGATCGCTCCTGATTTTAGTCCTATTGCTGAGGTTGTTCGAGATAACGTTACAAGTTGGTTGTTCCCCGCAGGCGATGAACAAGCCTGTATTGACAAAGTTTTTGCCATTGTTAATGATAGAAAAGCGCATAAAGCTGTCGGTATCAATGCCCGTGCTTATATTGAAAGCGAGCGCCAATGGCAGCATAACGCGGCGCAGTTATTATCGCTCGTTAATCTAGATATAAGTCGAGATGTTAATTTAAATGGATAATTTAAAAGCTGACTTAAGAAGAAAAAAACAAATTTTTGCCCAAGATGGTGCTGATGTCAGTATGCTCAGAATTTTCATGGCTGACGGCACAAGCGCTAATGTGCTGTATCGATGTATGCGCTGGTGTGCTAACCACCAACTTGGCTTATTGGCTTACTTTTTTCAATGGACTAATAAATTTTTAAATGCTTGTGTTATCGGTAGTGGTGCTGACTTTGCCCCAGGTTTTGTCATTATGCACCCTATGGGTATCGTTATTAATTCTAAGGTGGTTGGCGGCTATAATATTACGCTAGAAAGTGGCGTGGTTATTGGCGATGAAAAAGGTCAGTCACCTATTTTAGCTAACAATATATTTGTTGGTGCTGGTGCAAAAATTATTGGTGGGCTAACCGTCGCTGATGATGTGAAAATTGGTGCTAATGCCGTACTGACTAAAAATGCTGATAAAGGCACAACTATGCTTGGTATACCGGCCGAAGCGTATGTGAAAAAAAATGACGGGGCAGCGAGCTAATGGAAAGCTTATTTTGGGTTAGCCTCACAATAATTATCTACAGTTATTTTATTTACCCGTTAGTTTTATTTACTTTTAGTGGTATTAAACAAGCTTTCAGTGACACTAAGTATTTATGGCGCAGACATCAACGCCGGACCTTAAATATTAAGGATTACCCTGCTGTTACTGTCATTATTGCTGCATATAACGAAGAGTCTTGTATCAAAGCCAGAATAGAAAATCTATTGAGCTTAGATTACCCAAAAGAAAAACTTACGTTATTAATTGGCTCAGATGGCAGTAACGATCAAACTGCAGATATACTCTCAGCCTTTAATATCGAAAATTTACACGTGCATATTTTTAACACTAACAGAGGAAAAATGAGTGTTTTAAATGACTTAGTTGAAAAAACCATTGACGATATCATCATATTTTCTGATGCTAATACCCATTTTCAATCTGATACCATAACGCAATTAGCTCGGCATTTTAACAATGATAAAGTTGGCGCGGTTTGCGGTGAGCTGCATCTAGTAGATGGCGATACGGGTGACAATAAAGACAACGTATATTGGCGTTACGAACAAGTACTAAAATTTCATGAATCTAGGCTGAATGCGCTGCAAGGGGCAAATGGGGCTATTTATGCTATAAGAAAGTCACTTTTTATGCCATTGCCTGCAAACACCATTGTTGATGACTTTCACATTGCGATGAATGTGGCAAAGCAAGGTTTTCGTTTAGTTTACGACCCTGAAGCCATAGCCGTTGAAGAGATAGCCCCAAACCTTGCCGAAGAAAAAGGCAGAAGAGTGCGCATTGGCTTAGGCAATTACCAAGCTTTTTTTAAGATGTCTTGGGCTTTAAACCCGTTATTAGGTTGGCGTTTTGTCGCTTATATTAGCCATAAAGTCTGCCGATGGTTTGTACCCCACTTGATGTTGATCGTTTTGATTAGCAATGTGCTGTTACTTGATAGTGGTTTTTATCAAGCGATACTGGCGGCGCAATTAATATTTTATTTCACTGCCTTCTATGGCATTAAACAACAGGCTGATAACAAGAAAACAACAACGTTAATCGCACTTTTAGCCTTTTTTGTCGCGATGAATCTGGCATTGATGCGTGGATTTATTAAATATTTTAGTTCCAATGTGCAGGGAACTTGGCAAAGGACAACTCGCTAGTGATCATTTTATTTTTATTTATAATAGCTTTATATCTATTTTTTCTTATTTTAAAGAAGAAAAATATGCAGGAGTGGCTGCCACAATACATTAAACAACGCATGAAAAAACCAGCCCACAACGCGGCAAATACCCAACATATTATTTTCTCTTTTGTTGATCACTATGAACCTCAGTGGGGTAAGCCAAATAGCATTGATATTGAACGCAGCCGTGTTGACCGTTGGTGTGAAGAATATCCCGCCATGGCAAGTAAACACCTTGATGCCAACGGCGTACACCCTCAACACACTTTTTTCTACCCCGAGGAAGAGTATCGCGTTGAACATTTAGATAAAATTGCCAAATTATGTCGCGCTGGTTTTGGTGAGATAGAAGTACACTTGCATCATGACAACGACACCTCTGATAACCTAAGAGCGTCAATTAGCCAATTTTGTCATATTTTACATAATGACCATGGTGCTTTGTCTCATCACCCAGAAACAGGGCAATTAATGTATGGCTTTATTCATGGTAATTGGACACTCGATAATTCAGGTCATGACGGTAAGCTTTGTGGTGTAAACGACGAATTAATTGTTTTAAAAGAAACCGGTTGTTACGCAGACTTTACCTATCCGTCGGCCCCTCATAGTACACAACCTAAAACCATTAATAGTATCTATTACGCCAAAGATGATGCGCTTAAACCAAAATCGCATAACACGGGTGTTGACGTGAGTGTTGGAGGAAGCCCATGGGGTGACCTTATGATAGTGAACGGCCCATTGATGTTGAACTGGAAAAAATTAAAAAAAGGCATTTTTCCTCAAATCGAAAACGCTGACATTAGAAAAGGCATGGAGCCGACTGATAAGCGTGTTGATTTATGGGTAGAAGCTAATGTGCATGTTAAGGGTAAGCCTGATTGGGTATTCATTAAAGTGCACACCCATGGTACACAAGAAAGAGATATGGACATTATATTAGGAAAACCTGTTGATGATATGTTTTCTTATTTAGAAGCTAAATACAACGATGGTGAGCGTCATCAATTGCATTACGTTAATAGCAGGGAAATGTACAATATGATTAAAGCAGCCGAAGCAAATGAGGCAGGAAGTCCTCATCAATACCGTGATTATATCTTACCCAAACCTAATTTTTTTGCGAAATAGCGCATGCTGATTAATAAAATTAGAACGCGAATTTTCCGTCATTTAGGTATAACAAAACTATTATGGCGTTATCGAAAAAATGGCATTTATTGCTTTAACTTTCACCGTATAGGTGACGCTAATAAAGGCAAGTATGACCCTAATATATTTTCTTGTAGCGTAGAAGACTTAAAAAAACACCTGTCTTTTATTAAAAATAATTTTGAAGTCATCAATCAAGCTTGCTTTATAGCCATAGTCAATAGTGGCCAGGTAGTGGATAAAAAGCTCGCTTACATTACCTTTGATGATGGTTATTTAGATAACTACGAATTAGCTTTTCCTGTTTTAAGGGCCATGAATGTTCCCGCAACCTTCTTTGTTGCTACCGGGCTAATTGAATCAAAAGTTGTTCCCTGGTGGGATGAAATTGCCTGGCATGTTAGGCAGTGTAATTTAGATGAACTGAGTCTGCCTTCGTGGCATAAACCGATTGTATTATCGAACACAACATTAAATAATAATATTAGAGCCGTATTAAGCCAATTCAAATCGGTATCGGTGCCGATAGAGAAGCAATTAGTAGAATTACGCCAGATTACTGGCTTGGTATTAGAGCATTATGACAGTGAATTTATGACTTGGGCGCATATAGCTGAAATGGAGTCTGCTGGCATGGCAATCGGTGCTCATTCACATTCGCATCGTATTTTTTCAGGCTTAAGTGCCAAAGAACTATCACATGAATTATCGCATGCAAAAATGTTATTAGAAGCGAAATTAACTCAAAAAATATTGTCTATTTCTTACCCCGTGGGCAATGCCTCAACCTATAACAAAGACATGTTTGATGAAATAGATCGACAAGGATATCAACTTGCTTTCACTTTTCGATACTTTATCAATCAACAATTAAAGCCTAACAAATTTCAATTAGGACGATTCTCAATTTCTGAGCCCTTTACTGAAAGAAGATTTATGGAGTTGTGTCTTAACGCACCTACCCTTTAAATGATAACAACAGCTTGAAGTTTTAAGCTGTTGGCTGTCAGCTTTCAGTTAATAAATAGCGGTTTTAAGTGATTAATATTACGGTGTAAACCTGCATAAATGTGGGGGGGGGGGGTATTCCTGAAGCTACCTCTCAAATTCAAGTACATAGGCACTTGAATTTAAAGATATTAGGGTGGAAAGTTTAGCGGCCTTTGCCAAATAAAATGATTTCAACTGTTCTGATTAAAATCAGTAAATCCAACATAAAGCTGCGATGTTTGATGTAATACAAATCGTATTTTAGTTTTTCTAAAGAGTCATTTTCTGTAGCGCCGTATGGGTACTTAAGTTGCGCCCAGCCTGTTAAGCCCGGTTTAACATTATGGCGTTCATTATAGTATGGAATATTCTTAATCAACTGCTGAACAAACTCTGGCCGCTCGGGACGAGGGCCAACAAAACCCATTTCACCCAACATTACGTTATATATTTGTGGTAGTTCATCAATGCGATATTTTCGAATAAACTTGCCAATTTTTGTGGTTCTATTGTCATTTTCTGAGGCCATTTGAGCACCATTTTTTTCTGCATCAAGTCGCATACTTCTAAATTTAATAATATTAAAAGCTTCGCCATCTACGCCAACACGCTCTTGGGAATAAAAAACAGGCGCTTTTAACCCTTCATCTAACTTAATTAATAGGGTAGTAATGAGCATAATAGGCCAAGTGACCATCAGTAAAATCAAGCCCATACCCGCATTAAAAATCCAGTCTAAAGTGTTTCGTAAATGATTAGATGATGCAAAGCCATTAGAATATATAACCCAACTTGGATAAATTAAATTAACAGCAATTTGACCCGTTTCACGCTCTATAAAGTCAAGGATTTCTGTTATTTCAACGCCCCTAATTTTACAGGCAAAAAGTTCATCCACAGGTAGATTTTCTCGGCGCTCGTCGTTGGCCACAACAATTTCATCAATTTGATGCTCTAACGCGTAATTAACTAATGAGGTATCTAACTTAATGATATTTTCATTGATGATGCCATGGTCAGCATCGCCATTAAGGACCACAAAGCCATGCATAAAAAAGTTTTGTCGGTCAACATCTCGACGCATTCGCCTTTCTATAATCGAGGCACGTTCACCTACTCCTAATACTAGGATATTGCGTTTATTGAAACCAAAAAAGTCTATTCGTAGTGTTAAATACCTCACGGCACTCACTATGAAGAAACTTATCAATGACGCCGTAGCTAATAACTCAATAGCTAATGCACCATCACCGTAAATAAGATTAAGCAAAGAAACAATAAAGAAACCGATAGCGACCGACACTAGTGATCTTCTCATTACGCCTCGTAAGTTCTCCCTTAATTTTGAGTTATAAAGTCCCATTGCCAAACATGAAAGCTGAACCATCAAGGCAAAAACAACTGCGTGGATAAACAACACGTTTAACGCGACACTTTGTGGATCGTAAGCAACAAAATGAAATAAACTATTTAGGTATAAGCTCAGTAAAAGTGCGCCCGCAAAACAGAAAAATTCGATTAGGACTAAAGACTTGCTACCCACAGGTAAATTGCGAAATTTAAGATTCGACATAAGCTTGGAAAGTTCCTTTTAGTGAATAAAAATAAACCAGCATGTAATGCTTTTATTTTATTAGAGTTGATTCATTACTAAATGTAAATATTGATGTAGGTAAACATTAGTATATTTAAAGTACTTTATTTACAATATCTTTACAATATATTAAATAATGTGCATCATATGTGAAAATCAAATACAATCTAATCGCTTATATAAAAAACAGTTGTAAATAAGAAGGTTAATACCATGGAAAAATGCATGACTAATACATTAAAAGCACTTATATTTCTTGCACTAGGCTATATTGTAACCGGATGTAGTTCACCTACATTACCTCCTGCCCAGCTTCACCCGTCAAACACTGTAGATGTAGATTCGTACAAATATTTAATTGGTGCCGGCGATGTGGTCAATATTTTTGTTTGGCGAAATCCTGAAGTTTCGGGCACGTTTATCGTCCGTCCTGATGGTATGATCACCACTTCGCTAGTTGAAGATATTCCCGTATCAGGCAAAACACCCACAGAACTTGCCCGTTCAATTGAAGAAATACTTGCTACCTATTTGCGAGAACCTGTTGTGACCGTAACGGTCAATAATTTTGTTGGCCCCTTCAGTGAACAAATTCGCATTATTGGTGAAGCAGCCCAGCCCCAGTCGGTTAGTTATATTCAGCAGATGACCTTATTAGACGTTATGATCCGCGTTGGTGGGTTAACTGAGTTTGCCAATGGTAACGGGGCAATATTAGTGCGTATAGAAAATGGTCTACAAAAACAATATGACATATTTATTGAAGACCTAATTAAAAATGGGGAAATATCAGCAAATGTTGATGTATTACCTGGCGATATTATCGTAATACCTGAAACATGGTTTTAAACGTAATAGCTTTATTTACCTGTTTTAGAGGTCAGGAATGCAAGAAATTATAGAACAAATTATAGATTACCTTAAAGGGATTTGGCTTAAGCGTCGCTTTATTATTATATCAACTTGGTTAATATGCCCGTTAGCGTGGGTTTATATTGCTCAACTTGATAATGTGTATGAGTCTGATGCCCGTATATACGCAGATACTCAATCTATCCTGGGTCCGTTGTTAAAAGGTTTAACGGTTGAAACAAATCCCCAAACACAAATCCGTTTAATGATTAAAACGCTGTTAAGTCGCCCAAATCTAGAGCGCATAACGCGTATGACAGATTTAGATGTGCAAGCCACCACGCCTGCAGCTTATGAGTCATTAATTGATCGCTTAAAATCTAATATTACGATTAGAAAAACGGGTGGTCGTGCAGACAATATTTTTACCATTTCTTATCTAGATAAAGATCCTGAAATGGCAAAAAATGTTGTTAATTCTGCATTAACTGTTTTTATTGAGAATACGTTAGGTGAAAATCGAAACGATTCCAACTCAGCACAAAAATTCTTAGATACCCAGATCAAAGACTATGAAAATCGCTTATTAGCCTCTGAGTCTAGGTTGACCGATTTCAAACAAAAATATAGTGGCGTTTTACCCGGTCAATATGGCGGCTATTATCAAAAGTTAAATCTTGTAAAAGAGCAACTAAAAGTAATTGATTTAAGTTTACGTGAATTAGAGACTCAATTAAAGTCTGCGAAAGCGCAATTAAGCTCTTCTCCGTCCAGTGGTGGTAATGCTCAAAATAATATTAAGAATTCCTATAGTATTCAAACCACTTATGACGGTCGTATTGCTGAATTAGAAGCAAATTTAGATTCACTGCAATTACGTTATACAGAAATGCACCCTGATGTTAAAGAAGTTAAACGCAGACTTGCTCACTTAAATAATCAACGCAGTGAAGAAATTGATGAATATTTAAGTAGCACTAAAAATGACGATGGCAGTAAGCTTTTAAGCAGCCAAAACCCCGTTATACAACAATTGCAAATACAGGTGAATCAGTTAGAAAATCAAGTAGCATCAACTACCGTTCGAGCAAATGATTATCGCCGGCAAGTTAAAGAGCTTGAAAGCAAAATTCACATTTTGCCAGAAATTGAAGCAGAGTTAACCTCATTGAATCGTGGCTATAACATTACAAAAGAGAAATATGAACAATTACTCAACCGCAAAGAAACAGCACTGTTAGCTCAACAAGCCAATGAAACAACAAACCCAATACAATTTAAAGTTATTGACCCACCTCGAGCCCCAACTGCACCCGTTGGACCCAAACGCGTGCTATTTTTAGTGGGTTCGACTATTTTTGCTTTTGGTGTTGGTGTTGGCTTATCTCTGTTATTTAGTCAAGTTAATCCCGTGGTTACCTCTAGTAGTCAGGTAGCAAAAATTACGGGTATTCCTGTCTTTGGTGTGGTGTCAGCCACAGAAAATCTTGGCTTGCAACGTTGGTATAAACGAAAAACCCTGATTTTTATTATTTCTAATAGTGTGCTCTTCATCATGCTGGCATTTTTTATGCTTTATGCCATTGCACCCAATGTTATATTAGCGCCGATTAGAGGGATTTTATAATTTATGAGTATTATTGAAAAAGCGCGAGCCAAACAACAGCAGAAAAATTTGGAAACCTCCGTTAAGGAGGCTCAATATTCGCTAGAAAAAGAGAGTATTAAGGAGCCTATTTACGCAAGTCCAAAGCACGAATTGCCCCTTGATAAAATAGGTTTAGCAGAGCGCGGTTATCTCATTGATAACGGTACTCGGAAAAGTATCAAAGACGAATTCCGTAAAATCAAGCGAATACTGCTGAACAATGCTTTTGGTAAAGCGGCAAAAACACTACACCATAGTAATTTAATTATGGTCAGTAGTGCTAAACCCAACGAAGGTAAAACCTTTGTTGCAATTAACTTAGCGTTAAGTATAGCGCTTGAACAAGATAAAACGGTATTGCTTGTCGATGCAGATGTTCTTCGGCCAAGTGTTATGCGTGAATTAGGTATTGAAGAGCAGCTTGGTATGATTGATTATTTACTGGGTAAAACAGAACACGTAAGCGATATAATTTACAATACCGATATTAATAAATTGAAATTAATACCGGCTGGGAAACTACACCATTTGTCTAACGAATTATTAGCCAGTGAGAAAATGGCTACATTGGCTAATGAGTTGGCTAATCGTTATCCCGATCGTATCGTTATTTTTGATTGCCCGCCATTGATTGGCGTCACAGAAACACTGGTATTAGCAAATTTAATGGGACAAGCAGTCATTGTTGTTGAGGAATCAAAAACCTCAATTGTTGATATACAGGCGGCAACTGAACACCTCAACGAAAATTTAGCTTTGGGGCTGGTACTTAATAAAGCAATAAGATCTCATAAGGATTTGTATGGCTACTACGGCTACGGCTATGGGTATGGCACAAAAAACTAAACTCACTAGTGTTTTTTTCGCATTGATTTACTCTAACTTTGCTTTTGCAGGTGATTGGCAATTTGACCCGAGCATTAATCTTGATGAAACCTATACTGACAATGTTGGTTTAGTTCTTAATAATCAACAATCTAGCTTAGTAAGCCAAGCTGGGGTTAATATAAAAACCAGTTATACCGCACAACAAGCAAAATTTACTTTGTCGTCGCAAAGTAATTATGCACTGTATAGCCATAATCATAAACTTGATAATGATTACCACACGATAGCGAGTGATTTACGGCTTCAGCTTTGGCCTAACGGCATTGTACTTTTTGGTGCTGTGAATATTTCAAACCAATCCCGTAATGGCAGTAGAAACGCCTTAGCTGATATTGTTTCCGCCGATACAACTCAAGTTGAAACCTATAATGGTGGTATTGAATACAATATTAACAATAGTACTTATGTTGTTAATTCGTCTATTGGCTATAAAAAAAGCAATTCAGCAGATAATATCGGCAATCGAGAAAGCGTAATTACCCAACTCAACAGTACTAATGGTACTGGTACTCGACATGCGTTTTGGGAATTACAGCATAATTATCAAGAGCAAAAAAATAATGGCAAGAATGGTCAGCAAAGCCAAAGTGAAGCTATTATTGGCTTAATTACTGACTATAATGTCAATCCCTTTGTACGTTACTATAGCGAAGATAATAGTGGTGATATAAATACTACGAATCGATCATTAGAGTCAAATTCTTATGGCTTAGGGGTTCGCTGGTTAATTTCACCAAGACTGCGTTTAGATGCCTCATATAACAAACCGATTGGCGATAAGTTAGATCTGAATGACGATGAACAGAAAGCATATGTAAATGCCGCTGTTCAATGGCAACCTTCTCCTCGCACCAAGCTTTCAGCAAACATTTCTGAACGCTTTTATGGTACGAGTTATGGCCTTGATTTAACACATAGTAATAGGCGTTTAACCAACACTATTAGTTATGTCGAAAATATTCAGACGTTTACCCGTAATAATTTTGTACCAAACACTATTGGACTTTATTTTTGTCCTAATAATATCTTGCAGATCGAAGAATGTATTCTTAAAGATGATACTACCATTTTTCTTAATACCCCAAATGACTCAAGCAATCAGGGCTCTCAAATAGTTTTGATTCAAGATTTTACCTTAGCAGAAGATAACGTTTATTCACTTAATAAAACCTTTAGTTGGACCTCTACACTTGCGCTACCTCGCACCACAATTAGTATTAATACTAATCAGCAAAATCGAGAAAATCTCGACACCCGTATTGAAGACGAATTGAGCTCAGCAAGTTTAAGCATAAAACGAAGAGTCAGTGGCCGTTCTAGTGCTGGTTTTACTTTATCTTATACTGAAACTAGCTTGCAACTTGATACCGAGCTAGAGCGTACTGATAGGTATCGACGTTACCAACTAGACTACGATACATCCCTAAATAGTGCATTGTCTTTTAATGTCGCTGTGAGCTACCTAAACAGAAGCTCTGGCAATGCACTTCTCAATTATGAAGAAGGCCGCATTAGCGCCAAAATTACCAAAGGCTTTTAGCAGTATGTATGAAATTTACTATGGTTTTAAAGAAAGACCTTTCCAATTAAGTCCTGATCCAAGATTCTTTTTTGCGTCTAGTCATCATCAAAGAGCGTTGTCTTATCTACAGTATGGTTTAGACCAAGGTGAAGGATTTATCGTGGTCACTGGGCCCATAGGTACAGGTAAAACGACTATCGCGCGCAATTTATTAAATAACTTAGGCGATAAAAGTATTGTAGCAGCTCAGCTTGTTACCACGAAACTAAATCCTCAGGAGTTACTTGAGTTAGTCGCTTCAGAATTTGACATCTCCGTTATTGGTAATAGTAAAGCAGATTTACTGCAAGGCATTGAAAAATTTCTAATTCGATTACATCAACAAGGAAAAAGAGCCTTATTAATTGTTGATGAAGCGCAAAACTTACCCAGTGAAACTGTTGAAGAGTTACGTATGCTGTCTAACTTCCAGCTGGATAATAAACCTTTAATACAGAGTTTTTTACTTGGCCAAGAAGAACTAAAAGGTATTATACAAGCGCCTAATATGGAGCAGTTTCGCCAACGTATTATTGCTTCTGCACATTTGAAACCTTTATCAAAAGCAGAGGTGAAAGAATACATCAATCATCGCTTGCACCAGGCCGGTTGTATTAAAGATGATTTGTTTTCCGATGCGGCATTTGACCTCATTCATGAGAAAACCCTCGGTGTGCCACGAAAGATAAATATTTTTGTCGACCGCTTACTTTTATTTGGTTTTTTGGAGGAACTTAAAAGTATAAACACTGATGCGATTAATGAAGTTGCACAAGAAATGGAAGTTGAACTCACCGGCTCACTAAATACCGCAGAATTAGCCAGTAATGAGCCAAGTCAAGTTGTGGTAAATTCTTCAGAAAAAGTGGAAAGCATTAAAGAGATATTAAGAGAAGTAGAAGAAATACTGGAAGGTAATATAAAACAAAAAATAAAAATGGCTCGTTACATTGATAAAATACTCAAACATAAAAGCCGTATTTACACCAATACAGAAGAGAGCACTCAAAAGTAACACACCTTATGGTTATAGCTTTGCCTGCGCAGATTAAGTGTAGGTTGAGCTAAATGCCAATCAATGAAGTAGTTTCCACTACGAGTGTTTTTTGGCCCATTCAGTTAATCGCCCGCTTAACGATTGACGAACTGAAGTCCGACCTACAAAAAAATTACCCAAGGCTAGATTATCACCCCTAGAGTCGATGTAAGTTGAATTTTAGTCCATCAAGTTAAATAAAATTTAACCATTAACTTTTAATCCATACTTTTCTATTAATGAATAAAGTGTTGGCCGAGTTATACCAAGCAAATCAGCTGCTTTAGACATGTTGCCGTCAGACAGTGTATAGGCTTTTTGAATGGCGATTGATTCGGCTTGCTCACGTACTACACGTAAATTAAGTGAGAGTTCAAAACTTTTATTTTGATGATCAAAGAAACCTAAGTCTATTGCGGTTACCTGTGTGCCAGTCGTCATAATAACCGAACTTTTCACCTTGTTTTGTAACTCACGTATATTACCTGGCCACTTGTGCGCTTTAATCGCGCTTAATGCATCTTCAGAGAAGCCTTTAACGTTACGCTTATATTCAATAGCATAATGTTGAAGAAAGTACTGTGCAAGGATGATGACGTCTTCATCTCGATCACGTAACGGCGGAATATTTAAAGTAATTTCACTAACACGATAAAACAAATCTTCTCGAAAGGTCTTATTAGCAACCATCTGTTCAAGATTTTGATTGGTCGCGCAAACAACTCTGACATCAACTGAAATTTCTTGTCGGCCACCAAGACGCTCTATATTTTTTTCCTGCAAAAAACGTAACAATTTGGCTTGTAAACTATAGGGCATATCACCAATTTCATCGAGAAATAATGTCCCGCCTTCTGCACATTCAATTTTTCCTTTGGTGGTACGATGCGCGCCAGTAAAAGCGCCTTTTTCAAAACCAAATAATTCACTTTCCAATAAGGCCTCTGGAATAGAGGCACAATTTATCGCAATAAAAGGCTTTTTTTTACGTTCACTCGCTAAGTGTACAGCATTAGCCGCTACCTCTTTACCGGTGCCACTTTCGCCTAACAGTAAAGCCGTTATGCTTGTTGGAGCAATACGTTTTACCATCATGCGCAAACGTTCAATACTCTCACTGTTGCCAATAATACCCATGTCACTGCCGGCAACCGCACGCATTTTGCGGTTTTCTTGTTCAATAGCTGCCAAACTAAATGCACGAGAAACAATGACATTAATCACGTCAGTTTCAATCGGCTTTTGATAAAAATCATACGCCCCAGCAGAAATCGCTGCTAACGCATGGGTTCGATCATCATTGCCGGTGATAACAATAACTTTACTATGTGGTGCAATAGTCAAAATTTCTTGCAATGCAGCGAGACCTTCTGACACGTTAGCTGGATCGGGTGGTAAGCCCAAATCTAAGGTGATAACTTTAGGTTCATGACGGCGAACTGCAGCAATCGCACTTTCACGATCGCCTGCGAGTACAACATCGTAATCAGATAAACTCCATTTTAATTGCTTTTGGATTCCTTTATCATCGTCTACGATTAACAACTTTTCCATGCTGGTTAGATCCTTATAGTAAATCTTGACTGCTTATTGCGCCCGCTAATTTTAATGGCAGATCAATAGTAAACACTGTTCCTTGTTTAGGCGTACTTGCTACTTTGATAATACCCGCCATATTCTCAAAAAACTGCTTTGCTTCAAATACCCCAATGCCCATACCAGCATTACCTTTGGTTGAGTCAAAAGGCCGAAATAATCGACTTTTAATAAATTCTTCACTCATGCCACAGCCATTATCTGCAATGGTAATTCTAATAGTGCGTTTTTTTTCAATAAGAGAAACTTTTATCCAACCATCCTTTGTTGTTGCCTCTTGTGCATTTTGTATCAAATGATGCATGACAGACTGAAAAGATTCACTATCTATATAAGTCACACAATTACCATGTTGCTCAAATTCAATCCCTGGTAAGCTTTGACTACATTGCGAAACAACCTTTTTAACGATTGTAGCTAAATCAGTCTGGCTATGAGAAGACTGTTCAATCTGTTTTTTTCGCAGTTGAGACAATACCTTTTCTAGCCTTTGTGTTGCTGATTCGACCGTTTCAAAAACGTCATCAATAAATTCAGGATTATTGCGATGCTTTTCGGCATTTGAAGTAATTAAGGCTAATTGCGCCTGAACATTTTTCAGATCATGTACCAAAAATGCTGACATACGATTAAAGGCATCAAATTGCTTTGATTCACTGAGTTTATCAGTGGCTTCATAGAGTGAAATAAAATTGCCAAGTTGTTTAGATATGGCAAATAATAAATCTCTGTCTTCCCAATTTAGTCCTTTGAGTTCATTTTCATCCGCAAGTAAAAATAAGCCATAAAATGCTTTGCCAATAAATATTGGCACTATAATTTGGATGTGGTTAGACCGACATAGCCCGACATCTAAGGTTAATTCAGGATAAAGAAAAGGAGAGTTTTCGTATTCATTGACGTCAACTATCCAACCTTTTTGGTGGCAGAATAGCCCAACTTCCAAAAGCTGTTTTTCTATCTCTTCATTGATTTCAAGCCCATGGCTGTATTGAATTTGATATTGTTGGTTGGTAAACTTTTTAATGATCGCCCCACGTGAAGCCTCTACTTTAGACATCATAATTTGTGTTGCCATTTGATAATGGCTTTCGCCGCTAGCCGTTTCTATTTTTTCAATCAGGTTTAACCACTCGTCGCGATATTCATATTTATTGGCAAAAAAGTTTTTGGCGATAAAAACTTTAACGCGACGGCGCAAAGACTCTGTAATCAACAAAGCAACAAGGACAATACCACTGAGCATTAAAAAACCAATACTAACTAAATCACCCCATTCTCCACCTAGGTAATTTATAACATAACCAGTAAATGACATTAGCAGTAAGTAAGCACCTGCTATCATCAACATGGAACTATAGAAAACAACGTGACGAGAGACAAAAATACGTACTTCACCATTATTAATACGGCGAATGCTGATCAATAAAAGTGGTGCCACAAATAGCGCTAAAAAACCTCGGCTAAACCAAAAGTTAAAAGCAATGCTATCAACCATAGCGGCTTGTGCATATAGCACAAAGTCAAATATAGCGACACCGGCAAGAGCGACTACCAACGGCCAAATAGCCCAACGCACTTGCCGGCTAGCATTGCGATAAAGCTGTTCAAGCAACACTAACATCCACAAATTAAGCACGATAAACAGCAAAAATATATATTTGTAGGCATAATCTAACCAGTAGCTTGCCAACCAACAACCCAACATCAACAGTAACCAAACACCAAGGTATTGGCGAATGGTGTAATTGCCCAATAGTGCTTTAAAATCACGATTTTCAGTATTAAATAAAATAATTAATAACGACCAACAGGCTATTTTAATGCCATCTGCTAACATAGCCCATTGCAGGTTATAACCTAATTTAATTTGTAGGGTAGCCACGACATTACTGCTTAACGTGACTAAGGTACAAAATAATACCGCTTGTGCAACTAAGCTCTGGTTACGGGCAGCAATAATGAGCAGTGCAAGTAATGCATAGACCACGACGGCTGAAGAGAAGCCTAATAAACCAATAAAATCCATAAATTATGCTTTAATCTTTCTTGAAAAGTCTGTTTTTGTAAATAACTCGGTGAGTATCGGCACAATGATAAAACTCGCAATAGCCGAAACACATAAGCCAGAAATAATAACGACACCCAAGGGTTGCCACAAACTGCCACCAAAAAGTGTTAAGGGTAATAAACCGCCAATAGTTGTAATTGTTGTTAATAATATTGGCGTAAAACGCGTGGCACTGGCAGATAAAATAGCTTGTTTTTTATCTAAACCTGTTGATAAATTTCGGTTGGTTGTGTCGATTAAAATAATGGCATTATTAACCACAATACCAAAGAGGCTTATCAAGCCAATAAAAGCCATCATAGAAAATGACAGGTTAGTTAAATACAAGCCAAATACTGCGCCTGCCATAGCAAAAGGTATTGAAGTAAAAATGATCAGTGGCTGTGAAAATGATTTAAATTGCAAAACTAGAATAGCAAAAATACCGATAGCTGTTATTAACATAATTTGTGACAGGCCCGAAAAAGACTCTTGTCGAGACTCTTCTTCTCCCCCTAAGCGGTAATACATACCTACTGGCAATGTATACTTATCTAGGTAGTTAACCACTTCACTGGTGATTGCTTGCACAGAATAACCTTGGGCTGCATCAGCCGATACACGTGCCATACGTAACTTTTGATAATGAAAAAAATCTGTCCGGCCTTTATGCAATTTTATCTCAACAAACTGCCCTAAAGGAATACTCTCACCTTGTTGATTAACAATTGTTATATCAGAAAGTACGGTTAAAGCACTTTTAGGCCGACGCACTAAAATAGGATAGTTCTCACCATTAACATCATTAAATTGTCCAATAAATGTGCCCGAAAGCGCGGTTTGAATACTATTATCCAACTGGTTTATGTCTATGCCTGACAGTGCTGCTTTATCATAATCTATCGCTAAGACTAATTCAGTATTGGCAATACCAATAGGATTATCTAGATTAATTACTCCTTCAATTGCAGCCATTTGGCTTTGTAAATCACTAGCAACCTCTTCAAGATCAGATAAGGATTCGCTGATCAATCTAATGGTAATCGGCTGATCAGTCACCGGGCCTTGAGTAAATTCCTTCACAGTAATTTTTGCTTGATGCCATTGTGAAAATTCTGCTCGTAACACCTTGACCAAAGTATTTACTGCTGTCTCATCATATGACTTCAATACCAATAGCACTTGACCATAACTTGCTACACCACGTTTAGGAATTTCGTTGTAATAAATACGGGGATTAGAGCTACCAACATTAAGGGCAACTTTATCAACATAGGGTTGAGTTTTCATAAACGCTGTCATCGAGTGCATAACATCATTGGTATAATCTAATGATGAGTTAGCCGGTGTTTCAACATCAATTAACAACATTGCTTTCTCAGCTTTAGGAAATAAGCTCACCCCTACTTGCCCAAAGAGAGATGCCATAGCAAGTAAGGCGACGAAGGCGAGCACTAACATGATAAGTTTTATATTCATTAAACGACCTAGCCACCCAACATAATAGCGCTCAGCAAATATGTTGACATAATGTTGTAGCGCTTTAACTTTACTGGGTTTTTGACTAAAAAACTTACTGGCCAGTAAGGGGGTAAGTGTTAAGGCAATCAGCAAAGATGCCAACAGTACCAATACCACAGTCACTGGCATCGAACGCACAAAATCACCTGTGTCGCTCGCCAGCATAAGCATGGGTAAAAAAGCCAACATGGTAGTGACTGTGCCACTCGTAATGGCCCAACCAACTTTACTGGTGCCTATTGCCGAGGCTTGCGCCAACGTTGCTGCATTTTTCTTTTCCTGGTGAATACTCTCTGTGACGACAATGGCATTATCAACTAACAAACCTAAGGCAATAATTAACCCTACGATAGACATTTGTTGCAGGCCAAAACCTGCAAAATCGAGCCAACCAATAGCAATTAAGAAAGACAATGGGATGGCAATAAGGACCACAATAGCTTCGCGTAACCCTAAAAATATTAATGACATTAGCCCAACAAGCACTAAACCTTGCCATAAGTTATCAAAAAAGCCGTTAACGCGATTTTCTACACCGTCAGATTGCTTAAACAGCATGGCTGTTTTAATGGTGTCAGGCAGCGTTTGTTTAAACGCCAATATTTCTTCATCAATGGCTTCAGTGAGCGCAAATATATTGGTATTTGATCTTTGCTCTACCGTCAAAAATATCACCGGCTTGCTATCGTAGTAAGCCAAATAGCTAGGTTCTCTACTAGAAAAACCAACACTGGCGACATCTTTTAAACGAATAACGCTTGTGTCATTCGAAAATACCACTGTGTTGTTAAGCTCGTCAATATGTTGAAAGTTACCACTGGTTTTAACATTAAATCGCCGTGTATTAGCGTCAACAAAACCTGGTGTAATGTTAATAGCCCGTTTTTGTAGCAAACTATTAATGGTGAGCATACTAATGCCGTAGTGTTTTAACATCGCAAGGTTTAAATCTACGGCCACAACCTGTGTTGGATAGCCCCATATATCGGCTTTTTTTACTGCTTCAATAGCTTCCAAACGTTTTTCAAGCTGTTTTGCGTGAAATTCCATACTTTTATAGTCAGTGATTTCACTCCAAAGAGCCAACTGAATAATAGCCACACTAGTGGGTGTTGCTTTTAACACTAAGACATCTTGTACACCTTCAGGTAAGCTTGGCTTGACCGTTGATACCGCTTGTTTAATTTCGTTATAAGCGGTATTGGGATCGCTACCATATAAAAAGGTTATGTAGATGCGGGCACCGCCATTTTTAATTTGTGACTCAATTTTTTTAATGCCTTCAATATCAGAAAATTCTTCTTCAAGCGGATCAACCACTAAGGTTTCAATATCAGTAGGTGACGCACCTGGATAGATAATTTCCAGCAAGATAATTGGAATATCAAATTGAGGGTCTTCAGAACGAGGCATATGAAAATATGAAACAATGCCGACAAGTACCATCAGCACAATAATAGTGAAGGTAAACTGAGCATTTTTTATGGCAATACGAGGAAGCTGCATAATAACTAATGTCCAGCCACGACAATATTTTGCCAACCTTTAGTGACTATTTTTAAAGCTTGGTCATTACGCACTGCTTTTAAGTAGACATAATCATTGTCTACCTGAAAGACTTGAAAACTATGCTCTTTAAAAACTGAATTATCTGAGGACTGCACAATAACAATGGCTTTATCTTCGTCATCAACAGCAACAAGTGCTGCTATTGGCAGCTGATAAACAAACTTGTCACTTTCAAAATCGATGCTAATTCTGGCAAGTTGTCCTGCGATCATACCTGAGGTTATTTTTATTTTCGGTAACAAAACCTCAATAATAAATAACTGGCTGCTTTCATTAGCCATGGCAGGAATTTTACTAATAACGCCTTCAACCATACCGGCTTGACTTAAAGCGACGCTAGCTTTTTGACCTAATCGAACTTGGCTAATTTCTTGGCCTGTTAGTGCCACTTTTATCACCCAGTCTAACTTGGCAATTTTCAGTACTTGATGGCCCGGACTTTGGAACTCACCAAGCTCTGTATCGCGGGCTAACACAACGCCTGAAAACGGTGCATATATTTTGGCTTTAACTAAATTATAATAAGCTACTTGATAAGACGCTTGAGTGGTTTCTACTCGAGTGATAGCAGCGTCCATATCGCGCTCAGAAGCCAGTTGATTATCCATTAAACCACTAATGCGTTTCACTTCACGCTTTGCTTGTGTCATTTGTGCATAATTGGAACTTTTCTGTTCTGTTAACTCAGTAATATCAAGCGACGCTAACAATTCCCCTTTCTTAAATTGCTCGCCCTCGTCAATACTGAGTAACGTTAAGTAGCCACTAGTTTTAAATGACAGGCTCAATGTTCTCTTGTAATCAAGCTTTCCAGTACGTTCAATGGTACCTCGGTAAAGTTCAGCGCTGATCACTTCTGTATCATATGACTGAGCCAATAGCGGTTTCGCTATTAAGATAAGTGATAAGGTAAATACAATTAAGAATCGTTTCATAGCCAAGTGTTTACTTATAGGGTCTTGAGATAAAAGATATTATGGCCTTTACTTTAGGCATCTTCATGACGAAAGTACATCTTTTCCCCCATTATATTAACAATATATTAAACTCATGTTAATGTAATAGCCTATTCGTCGCAAAGTGCAAACCGCAGAAACACCTTGTTATGCAGCTAGATTAATAGTGCATTTAAAGCTAATTTACATAAATGACTCAAAAGTGAAGCTTTTACATAATAAATTTCGCAATCTTCTAGACATAAACGACGATAATCTATAGTATTTGCCGCGCTTAAATCTTTTCAATATACTCCGATGCTTTAGCTAGATACAGCACTGTCTCTAAAAAGGATGTTGATTAATAAAGCGTTAACAATCAATTAGATGATTTTATTCTTATTGAATGATAACTTATTGTTTGTTATATCTATGTAACACAAGTCAAAAACCACCCGTAGCTCAGCTGGATAGAGTACACGCCTCCGAAGCGTGTGGTCACAGGTTCAATTCCTGTCGGGTGGGCCACTTTTTCAATAGATGCCTAGATTAATTTCAGTTATTTACCAAACGCTTATTCAAACCTCAGATTACGACTGTTATTAAATAAAAAGAGCACTACTGTGTAGTGCTCTAATAATAAAATTTAATTTAATTTTCTAAACTAGACACTAGAAACTAAAGTTTACTCGTGCATAATAGCTCATGCCATCGAAGCCATAAGGTAGCGCTCTGACTGGGTATTTAAAGGCTCCATTAGTAATAAAGTTTAAGACTTCATCTTCACCAAGCTCATCGGGTGTCTTATCAAATACGTTATTTATACCGGCAGATAATTGTAAAGTATCGCTAAGCTGATACGCTAGATTAACGTCAATTAATAACGCTGACTCTACAACACTGGTCGGTTTAAAACTGCCTGTTGGTGATAAAAATCCGGGTAGTCCGATATGATCATTACCAAAATACATAATGTCAGTCTCACCATAGTAATTGGCTCTAATAACGCCACTCCATGCTTGGTTACTATAGTCAAAGGTCAAAGTCGCACGTTGTTTCGGTTGTCCATCCGTTAAGAAGCTACGTTGTAAATCGTCTAACGCGACATTTTCTGGAATACCTTCTGGCGAGTTTACACTATCAATTTTAGTCTCATTTAAATTACCCGCGAGCGTTACGTCTAAATTACCTGCTAATAGCTCTGTCTGATAAGTAATAACAAGATCGAGCCCTTGGGTAGTAGAGTTCACTGCATTTGAGAAGTAATTACCTTGTACTGCCCCTGTAGCGTTGAGCGCCGTCAATGCCTCAGTATTAAATGACACGTCATTAGCATTTAACAAACTACCTAAGGTAATGCGATCATCAATCTTGACTCGATAGGCATCTAAAGAGACCGATAGAGCACTGTTAACATCATAAACCAGCCCTAGGCTTATATTTTTAGATGTTTCAAGCTGTAAACTATCTACACCTAATGCTGAAGGAAATGCTGAACCCGCTGTTGCGGTAAATGATGACAATAACACGCCGCCTGCACCTAAGTTAGTGGTGTAGGCAGTATATGCACTTTGCTGAAGAGACGGTGCTCTAAAACCTGTTGATAATGCTCCTCTGACGGCTAAACTTTCGGTAAGTTCATAACGCGTTGATAACTTACCAATGAGCTTGCTACCGGCTTCAGAGAAATCTTCGTAACGTAATGCTGCACCTAGGTTCCATTGCTCTGTAATTTGCTGTTCAAGATCAAGATATAAGGCATAACTGTGACGGTCTGCATCATTTGCTGCATCTGGTCTTAAGCCTGGATACGCTTGAAAACCACAACCCGCGAAAACATTACTATCGATCACAGACACAGAAGAGCTTGAACTATTATTTGCACCACAAGCGTATGAAGCGACTTCACCAGCAACAATTTCATAATTTTCTTGGCGATATTCAGCACCAAAAGCAACAAACAGTGTTTCGCCACTATTCATTTCGATAAGGCCTGAAATATCGGCGTTGAAAGTTAATTGATCATACCTAAAGCCACCAGAGTAACCTGATGTTGGTCCGGCGTTATTAGCAATGTCTTGATCGCTTGCTGTAGGGTTCAGTGCTAGATATTCTGCAGCATAAGAAGCGTTGATGGTATTGTTAGAATAAAAGTCATATTCATTTTCGCCATAGGTGGTGGAAACATCAAAACTCCAATCATCATTTAACTCGCCCCTTAGGCCAAATGCTGTTGATATATCTTGTGCTTCATTATCAATGCGAGGTAAAAATCCATCTGGATAAATTTGTGGTACATTTTTTTCAGCTTCATTAAAGCTACGGTAAAAACCATTACCTAAAGCGGTTCTATTTGAGTATCCACCAAAAGCATAAAGCTCCATATTCTCTAATGGTAGCATCGCATTATAGAAAAATGACTTGAAGCTTGATTCAGCATTACCTTGGCCCCATCGAACCTTTTTAGATAAGGTACCGGCTGGCGTTGTTGAACTGCCGCCGGTATCTTTTTGAGCGCGATTAGTGCCGTCGTAATCTCTATATTCAGCGGTTAAATTAATAAAACCGCCCGCTTTACCTAAATCAAAACCCGTATTTAAGCCTGCAGCTAAAACATCACCGTCTTCCTCTCCTGTAGCACCCGTTTGAATAAAGCCCGATGTCACATTTGTGCTGTCTTTAAGCTCAAGGTTTATTACACCCGCGATAGCATCGGAACCGTATTGAGCAGCGGCGCCATCGCGAAGTATTTGCACATTTTTTAGCGCGGTCATGGGGATTGCATTCATATCAGTACCGGCGGCACCCGCACCAACGGTACCATTTAACCCGAAAATGGCTTGATTGTGACGTCGCTTGCCGTTAACTAGCACTAAGGTCTGATCAGGCTGTAGACCTCGAAGCGTTGCCGGTCTAAATAAGTCAGAACCGTCTGATACTTGCGTTCTACTAAAATTAAATGACGGAGCCATAGCCTGAAGACTTTGACCTAATTCACTAAAACCACCTTTGGTTAATGACTCACTGGAAATAATATCAATAGGGGAACTTGACTCAGTTGCTGTTCTACTTGAAACACGAGAGCCAAGTATTGAAATGGTTTCTAAATTTTCATCAACAGAGGCTGTAGCAGCCGCAAAAGATGGTGAGCAAGAAAATGATGTACCTATAGCGATAGCTAGGGTGTGTAAACGAAAATATTTATTAAAGAACAACTTTTTCACCTTTAATTTAGAAATAAAAAAACCACAAGTTTGTGGCGATAAATTTACAGTGAAACTAAACATTATTCCATCATTTTATTGACAATTAACAGGCGATTCAACTTTCGCCTGATTTGACCTGTGATCGACAAAAATTTTATTGATAACAATATCAATAAATTTAGATTTACCTAGCCGCCATTAATATGATTTCAGCAACAAATGTTATTAGAGTTAGTAGCTAATGTTATTATAACTGGTTAACATTCAGCTGAATTTAACACTCAGGAAAATATAAATGAAAGCACAAGTAAAATGGATCGGCGAAGAAATGTTTATCGGCACGTCTGAAAGTGGCCACACGATTGTATTAGATGCGAACGCAGGTGCTCTGGCGCCAAGCCCATTAGAAAGTGTATTGATATCTCTAGGCGCTTGTTCTTCAGTTGATGTGGTGAGTATATTGGAAAAAGCACGACAAGCTATTACTAGCTGTAAAGTGGAAATATCAGCTCAACGCGTTGATACTGTGCCAAAATTATTTTCTGATATCCACTTACATTTCGTTATTCAAGGCAACAATGTTAGTACTAAGCATGTTGAGCGTGCGATCAGTTTATCTGCTGATAAATATTGTTCGGTAGCATTGATGCTAAATAAGTCGGTTAATATTACTCACGACTTCGAGATTATGGGTCTATAGCCCATTTGCTACCATTATAGCTGCTAGGGTAACCTTCTTTTTACCTTGGCGACGCTTTAAGCTTTTGACATTGAATGCTGAAGTAAGTCAACTGGGCCTTAAATTCTTTCAGTCGCTACTCATTGTTTCCTTCCTATAAAAATAATTCACAGAGAGAAAAGAAAAACGGCAGGAGTAGTAAAGGTCAAATCAAATAATTTGTTACCGGCTTAAAAAATATTGGCCTAGGATCACAAGTCACTCATCCAATCAAGTTGTTTGTTTGCTTCACTCTTTCTAAGCATTAAGTCTTTAATCAACGGGGTTAATAATAATTCCATTGCTAAGCCCATTTTTCCACCAGGCACAACTAGGGTGTTCATGCGAGACATAAATGATCCATCGATCATGCTGAGGTAATACGGAAAATCGAGTTGACTTGACTCACGGCAACGAATCACCACAAAACTCTCATCTAACGTTGGAATCGCTTTAGCACTAAAAGGATTTGAGGTATCAACAGTCGGGACTCTTTGAAAATTAATATGGGTACGCGAAAACTGAGGTGTGATAAATGAAATGTAATCTTCCATACTTCTCACAATACTTTGGGTTACAGCCTCACGACTATGACCGCGCTTGTCGGTGTCACGTATAATCTTCTGTATCCATTCTAAATTTACAATCGGCACCATACCTATGAGTAGATCAACATGCTTTGCTACGTCATTATTTTCGGTAACAACCCCACCATGCAACCCCTCGTAGTAAAGTAGATCCGTGCCCTCGCCCAGAGCTTCCCACGGGGTAAAAGTACCTGGCATTTGGTTATAAGGCACCGCTTCATCGAATGTATGCAGGTAACGGCGCATTTTTCCTTTACCTGTTTCTGAGTAATCTTTAAATAATTTTTCTAAGGCGTGAAAATCATTGGCCGCAGCGCCAAAGTAACTTAATTTAAGTTGCTGTTCTTTCGCTTTGCGCTTTTCTAAATCCATTTCTTGGCGCGAATAGCGATGGAAACTATCTCCCTCAACGTTTGCTGATGTAATGCCCAATGAACGAAAAATATGCTCAAACGATTCTGTTGTCGTAGAAGTGCCTGCACCCGAAGAGCCGGTAACAGCGATGATAGGATTTCGTGACGACATAATGGATGACCTTATTATTAATGGATAATTGTTATACGAGGTATTACTAGGCGGGTCAAGCTTTAGCTCATGTTCTTACCTTAGGGTAGGTGATTTTAGCGCACAAAAAAGCGGAGCCTAAGCTCCGCTTTTAATATCGTCAGAATAAATTTAGTACAAGTACTAAATTATGCTTCTGCGCTAACTTCTTCAACTACTTCAGCGGCTTCTTCTACTGCTGGGCGGTCAACAAGTTCAACATAAGCCATAGGGGCTTTATCACCAGTACGGAAACCACATTTTAAAATGCGAGTGTAACCACCTGGACGTTCTTGGTAACGAGCACCAAGTTCGTTGAATAAAATACCTACTACTTCTTTATCTTGTGTACGAGCAAACGCTAAACGGCGATTTGCAACACTGTCGGTTTTGGCCAATGTAATTAGTGGCTCAACAACGCGACGTAGTTCTTTAGCTTTAGCAACAGTAGTTTTGATCAAACCGTGCTTCACTAATGAACTTGCCATATTGCGGAACATCGCCTGGCGATGACTGCTATTACGGTTTAACTGGCGACCGCTTTTACGATGGCGCATAAGTTAATCCTTATCTCAACTATTAAAAAACGATGATCGACTTAGTCGTTATCAGCTATGCTTTCTGGTGGCCAGTTTTCTAGGCGCATGCCTAGAGACAAGCCACGAGACGCCAAAACGTCTTTGATTTCGGTTAAAGACTTCTTACCTAAATTAGGTGTTTTAAGAAGTTCAACCTCAGCACGCTGTACTAAATCGCCAATATATTGAATTGCTTCTGCTTTTAAGCAGTTTGCTGAACGAACAGTAAGTTCAAGGTCATCAACAGGACGAAGCAAAATAGGATCAAACAGTGGTTTTTCCTCTTTTGGCTCTACTTCAGTCACATCACGAAGCTCTACAAACGCATCTAGCTGTTCAGCTAGAATAGTTGAAGCGCGACGAATTGCTTCTTCAGGATCTAACGTACCGTTAGTTTCCATGTCTAAGACTAGTTTGTCCAAATCTGTACGTTGTTCAACACGTGCAGAATCAACGTCATAGGCAATTCTTACAACAGGACTGAATGAAGCATCAACTAACAAACGTCCAATTGCACGATCTTCTTCCTCGGCATCACGTCGAGTTGAAGCAGGAACGTAACCACGTCCCATCTCAACCTTTATACGCATACTGATAGAGCCATCACCTGTCAAATGACAGATTACATGAGTTGGATTTGCAATTTCTACATCACCATCATGTTGGATATCGGCTGCCGTTACAGGGCCTTCACCAGATTTAGTTAAGGTAAGAACAGCTTCATTTTTACCTTCTAAACTTATAGCTAATCCTTTAAGGTTTAACAGTATTTCGATGATGTCTTCTTGCACACCCTCTTTACTACTGTACTCATGAAGTACACCGTCAATTTCAACTTCAGTTACAGCACAACCTGGCATTGAAGATAAAAGAATGCGGCGTAACGCATTACCTAAAGTGTGACCAAAACCACGTTCTAATGGTTCTAAAGTTACTTTAGCACGAGTAGGGCTAATAGTTTCGATACCAACCAATCGTGGTCTAAGGAATTCGGTTACAGAACCCTGCATTATGTCCTCTCTTAAAGTGCAACTTTACTTAGAGTAAAGTTCAACAATCAACTGTTCATTAATTTCGGCAGACAAGTCAGAACGATCAGGAACACGTTTAAAAACGCCTTCAAGTTTCTTGTTATCTACTTCAATCCAAACTGGCTTCTCACGTTGTTCAGCTAATTCTAAAGCAGCGATGATACGCGCTTGAGTTTTAGACTTTTCACGTACAGAAACTGCATCTTCAGCTTTAACAGTGAAAGATGGAATATTAACAACAACACCGTTAACTACGATAGCTTTATGGCTAACGAGTTGACGAGCTTCAGCACGAGTGCTTGCATAGCCCATACGGTATACTACGTTATCAAGACGTTTCTCTAAAAGTTGCAACAAGTTTTCACCTGTATTGCCTTTTAGACGAGCCGCTTCTTTATAGTAGTTGCGGAATTGTTTTTCTAGTACGCCATAAATACGACGAACTTTTTGTTTTTCACGAAGCTGAATACCGTAATCAGATAAACGACCGCGACGGGCGCCATGTTGACCTGGTATTGTTTCGATTTTACATTTAGTGTCAATTGCTCTAACACCGCTTTTAAGGAACAAATCTGTACCTTCGCGGCGACTAAGCTTTAACTTAGGACCTAAATATCTAGCCATTTTCTTTCTCCAACAATCCTAAAAAAGTACGATTAAACGCGACGTTTCTTAGGAGGACGACAACCATTATGAGGAATCGGCGTTACGTCTGTAATGTTGGTGATTTTAAAACCAGCAGCATTTAAAGCACGGATAGCAGATTCACGACCTGGACCCGGACCTTTAACGAACACTTCAATATTCTTCAAGCCAAACTCTTGTGCAGCTTTACCAGCACGATCTGCAGCTACTTGCGCAGCAAATGGAGTAGATTTACGTGAACCACGAAAACCTGAACCACCAGCAGTCGCCCATGATAAGGCGTTACCTTGACGATCTGTAAGAGTTACGATTGTGTTGTTGAAAGATGCATGGATATGAGCCATGCCGTCAGCAACTTGTTTTTTAACGCGTTTACGCGTACGTACAGGTGTTTTAGCCATTATCTAGTTCCTCTTACTTCTTAATTGGCTTACGAGGACCTTTACGGGTGCGCGCATTAGTTTTAGTGCGTTGACCACGTAGAGGAAGACTGCGACGATGGCGAATACCACGGTAACAACCTAAATCCATAAGACGTTTAATGTTCATTGAAACTTCACGGCGTAAATCACCTTCTACGGTGTATTTATCCACTTCTGTACGAAGCAAATCAATTTGAGCTTCGTCCAATTCACTGATCTTAGTTGACTCTGCAATACCAGTTGCAACACAAATTGCTTTCGCACGTGTTGCTCCGATACCGAAGATCGCAGTAATGGCGATTACTGCATGCTTACGATCAGGGATGTTAATGCCAGCGATACGGGCCACTAAACACATCTCCTATTTTTAAATTAAAATTTACCAGTTGAAAAGCCCGTTAGGATACTCAACCAGCCGCATTTCTTTGTAAATCGAAGCGGCATTATACAGACTTATCTGCATAATGCTACTGCTTAAAGATTTAGCCTTGACGTTGTTTATGCTTTGGCTCTTCGCAGATTACGCGAATAACACCAGCACGTTTAACAATTTTACAGTTACGACAAATCTTTTTTACGGATGCACGTACTTTCATTCTATATACTCCGTTACCTAACGACTCAGTCTAACGACCGTAGCCCTTAAGGTTTGCTTTCTTAAGTACATTGTCATATTGATGTGACATCAAATGGGTTTGTACTTGTGCCATAAAATCCATTATCACAACTACAATAATAAGTAGTGATGTGCCGCCAAAGTAAAAATTGACGTCCCATGCCATGATAATAAACTGAGGTACCAAACAGATAAAGGTAATATACATCGCACCAGCTAAGGTTAAGCGAGTCATAACTTTATCGATGTATTTTGACGTTTGCTCACCAGGACGGATCCCAGGAATAAACGCACCGGATTTTTTCAGGTTATCTGCCGTTTCACGCGGATTAAAAACAAGCGCCGTGTAAAAGAAACAGAAAAATATTATCGCAGCGGCAAGTAACATGACATATAGCGGCTGTCCTGGAGAAATAGCAATTGATACTTCTTGTAGGAAATCAGCAACCATACCTTCACCTTGACCAAACCAGCTCGCAAGCGTGCCTGGAAACAAGATAATACTTGAAGCGAAAATTGGTGGAATAACACCCGCCATATTGACTTTGAGCGGTAAATGCGTGCTTTGGGCAGCGAAAACCTTACGGCCTTGCTGACGTTTAGCATAGTTAACAACAATACGTCGTTGACCACGTTCCACAAATACTACAAAGAAAGTAGTAGCAAATATAATTACGCCAATTAACAATAATACTAATAAGTGCAATTCACCTTGACGCGCCGCCTCTGCTGTTTGAGCAACAGCTGACGGCATACCAGCAACTATACCTGCAAATATCAAGACAGAAATACCGTTACCAATACCGCGTTCAGTAATTTGTTCACCTAACCACATTAGAAACATGGTACCAGTAACCAAACTTACTACCGCAGCAAAGTAGAATCCGAAACCTGCGTCCATTACTAGACCTGGCATCATTCCCGGTAAACTTCTTGCTATTGCAATTGATTGTACAGTCGCTAGAACTAAAGTGCCGTAGCGGGTGTATTGACTGATTTTACGTCGTCCAGCTTCACCTTCTTTTTTCAATTCTGCCATCGCCGGGTGCATGACCGTAAGCAATTGCATTATGATTGAAGCTGAGATGTACGGCATAATACCCAGTGCCAATACAGAGGCTCGCTCAAGTGCACCACCAGAGAACATGTTAAACATCTCTACAATGGTGCCCTTTTGTTGATCAAACAACTGAGCTAATACAGCGGCGTCAATACCAGGGATTGGCACAAATGTTCCCAAACGAAGCACAATAAGTGCACCGAATACAAACCATAATCTTTGTTTAAGCTCGGACAAGCCGCCCTTTGCTTTATTATCAATTCCTGGTGTAGCCATAACCTGTACTATTCCTCGATTTTTCCGCCTGCCGCTTCAATAGCTGCACGTGCGCCTTTAGTAACACCTAAACCACGTATAGTAATTGGACGAGTGATATCACCAGAAAGCATGATTTTCACTGCAACAATGTTACGTGTGATTAAGTTAGCATCTTTAAGGGCAAAGATATCGACAACATCACCTGTGATGTTATTTAGTTCATGTAAACGTACTTCAGCGCGAACTAAAGATTTACGTGACGTAAAACCAAACTTAGGTAAACGTTGTTTCAATGGCATTTGACCACCTTCGAAACCAGGACGTACACTACCGCCAGAACGAGATTTCTGACCTTTGTGACCACGACCGCCTGTTTTCCCTATGCCAGAACCAATACCACGCCCACAGCGTTTCTTGGCTTTCTTAGCACCTGGTGCAGGAGATAAAGTATTTAAATGCATTATTAATCCTCCACCTTAATCATATAAGATACTTGATTAATCATACCACGTACAGAGGGAGTATCTTCTAACTCTACTGTATGACGGATACGACGTAAACCAAGACCCTTTAATGTAGCTCTATGCTTCGGTAAACGACCGATAGAACTTTTTAACTGAGTTATTTTAACTGTTTTAGCCATGCTCAATTACCCCAAGATATCTGAAACGCTTTTGCCACGCTTTGCTGCAACAGCTTCAGGCGAATGCATATTCGCAAGAGCAGATACAGTAGCGCGAACTACGTTGATTGGGTTAGTAGAACCGTATGCTTTTGACAATACGTTCTGTACGCCTGCAACTTCAAGTACTGCACGCATAGCGCCACCGGCGATAATACCTGTACCTTCAGAGGCTGGTTGCATGTAAACTTTAGAACCAGAATGCTTGCCAATAATGACATGCTGAAGAGTAGTACCCTTCAAATCTACGGTTACTAAGTTACGACGCGCTTTTTCCATTGCTTTTTGGATTGCAGCAGGCACTTCACGTGCTTTACCGTAACCAAAACCAACGCGACCAGCACCATCACCAACTACGGTTAATGCTGTGAAACTGAAAATACGACCACCTTTAACCACTTTTGAAACGCGGTTAACTGCGATTAGCTTTTCAGCCATATCACTTTGTTGTGAGTTTTCTTGATTATGATTAGCCATTATCAACCCCTAAAACTGAAGACCAGCTTCGCGAGCTGCATCTGCTAACGCTTTCACGCGACCATGGTAACGGAAACCTGAACGGTCAAAAGCAACACTTGTGATGCCTTTAGCTACTGCACGTTCTGCAAGAGCCTTACCTACAGCCGTAGCTGCTTCAACGTTGCCTGTTTTTTCTAACTGAGCACTAACTTCTTTATCTAAAGTAGACGCTGATGCGATTACTTCAGAACCTGTTGGTGCAATCAATTGCGCGTAAATATGACGAGGAGTACGGAATACAACTAAACGATTCGCACCCAACTCGCTAATTTTTGCACGAGAGCGTTTAGCTCTGCGCAAACGAGATGTTTTCTTATCCATAGTATTACCCTACTTCTTCTTAGCTTCTTTACGACGGACATTCTCATCACTATAACGAATTCCTTTACCTTTATAAGGCTCAGGTTTACGGTATGCGCGAATGTTCGCTGCAGTTTGACCGACCAACTGTTTATCAGCACCTTTCAGTATGATTTCAGTTTGGGTAGGAGTTTCAACGGTAATCCCTTCAGGGATTGCGTGCTCAACCGGATGCGAAAAACCTAAAGATAAGTTTAAAATCTTACCTGCAGCTTTAGCACGGTAACCAACACCGTTTAACAATAACTTCCTTTCAAAACCTTTACTAACACCTTCAACCATATTATTGATTAAAGAGCGTACAGTACCGGCTTGGGCCCAAGCGCCTTTAGTATCGGCGACGATATTAGTGATGATATTGCTCTCTTCTTGAGAAACAACAACAGCGCTATGGATCGTATGCGATAATTCGCCAATTGGACCTTTAACTTTGATGTCTTGACCTGATAACGTAATAGTAACGCCAGCAGGGATTGCGACATGTGCTTTTGCAACACGAGACATAATTCTGCTCCTTTACTCTACGAAACCAAGAACTTCACCGCCAAGACCCGCATTGCGAGCGGCGCGATCAGTCATTAGACCTTTAGAAGTAGAAATAATTGCGATACCCATGCCTGCTAATACTTTAGGAAGCTCTTGAGCACCTTTGTATACGCGAAGACCTGGACGTGAAACACGTTTGATCACTTCAATTACTTCTTTACCTTCAAAATATTTCAATTCAACAGTTAATTCAGGCTTTGCATCGCTTGAAACTGTAAATTCTGAAATGTAACCTTCTTCTTTAAGTAAGTTGGCAAGTGCAACTTTTACCTTAGAAGATGGCATTTTTACTGCAGTTTTTGCTGCAGATTGACCGTTGCGGATGCGTGTAAACATGTCCGCGATAGGATCAGTCATCATAACCATTTACTCCCGTGAATTACCAACTAGCTTTCTTAAGACCTGGAACTTCACCGCGCATCATAGTTTCGCGTAATTTAATACGGCTTAAACCAAATTTACGTAAGAAACCATGTGGACGGCCAGTAATGTTACAACGGTTACGTTGACGACTACTACTCGAATCACGAGGTAAACTTTGAAGTTTCAATACAGCATCCCAGCGTTCTTCATCAGAAGAATCAGCACCAGAGATGATAGCTTTTAGTGCACTACGCTTTTCAGCATATTGAGCAACTAACTTGGTTCTTTTAGCTTCACGAGCTTTCATTGACGTTTTTGCCATAACTCTACACCTTCTTCTTAAATGGGAAGTTGAAGGCAGCCAATAATGCATGACCCTCTTCATTGTCCTTCGCACTTGTAGTGATAGTGATATCCATTCCGCGAATTTTATCGATTCTATCGTACTCGATTTCAGGGAAAATGATTTGCTCACGTACGCCCATGCTGTAGTTACCACGACCATCGAATGACTTAGGATTTAAGCCACGGAAATCGCGGATACGAGGAATAGAAATAGAGATTAAACGCTCTAAAAATTCCCACATACGTTCGCCACGTAGAGTTACTTTTGTGCCTATAGGATAGCCTTCACGAATTTTGAAGCCCGCAACTGATTTGCGTGCTACTGTCGTGACCGGCTTTTGACCTGAGATTGCAGTAAGATCATTTGTGGCGTGTTCTAAAACTTTTTTATCAGAAATAGCTTCGCCAACGCCCATGTTAAGGGTGATCTTTTCAATCCGAGGGACTTGCATGACACTTTTATAACCAAATTGCTTTTGCAATTCAGCTACAACTGTATCTTTATATAAATCATGCAGTTTCGCCATCGTTTACTCCAATTAAATTAATTCGTTATTAGATTTGAAAAAGCGCGCTTTTTTGCCGTCTTCATCTCTAAAACCAACACGATCTGCTTTGCCAGTAGCTGGGTTAACAATCGCAACGTTGGATACATTTAAAGGTGCTTCTTTTTCAACAATCCCACCAGGCTGCTGTAACTGAGGTACAGGCTTAGTGTGCTTCTTGATTAAATTAATACCTTCAACAAATACTTTGCCGTCTTCAACAAGAACTTTGGTCACTTTACCAGTTTTGCCCTTGTCTTTACCTGCAAGTACGATTACTTCATCATCACGACGAATCTTAGATGCCATTATCGTGACTCCTTATAGTACTTCTGGTGCAAGTGAAACAATTTTCATGAATTTTTCATTACGAAGTTCACGAGTCACAGGACCGAAAATACGAGTACCAATTGGTTGTAAGTTAGCATTTAACATTACAGCCGCATTTTCATCAAAACGGATGGTAGAACCATCTGAACGACGAACACCTTTCTTAGTGCGCACCACTACTGCAGTTAGGACATCACCTTTTTTAACTTTGCCGCGAGGAGTTGATTCCTTCACTGCAATTTTAATGATGTCACCAATGCGTGCGTAGCGACGGTGCGAACCACCAAGAACCTTTATACATTGTACACGTCGAGCGCCGCTGTTATCAGCTACGTTCAATTGTGATTGCATTTGGATCATTTAATATGTCTCCGCTAAATTATCTTTATAAAAGATTAAATTCAAGGCCAGAAATTTGACCCGTCACTGCCTTCTAAATCCCACTCACAACGAGCGGGCGCGAGATTATAACACCGGTGATTTAAAAGTGATACTTTATTTAGCTAAAAAGTAACCACTATGCTAGGAGGGGTCTGTGGGATGATTGCTGCCACAGTCACGAAAAAATGCGCTATACCTGGGCTATAAAACACTTAATTATCCGGTATCAATATCACTTTCAAAAAATGACGTTTAAAAATCTATCTATAATTTATTTCAAAAAAAAGGCCCTGCCGAAGCAGAGCCTTTTAAAAGTTCTTATTGTGAATTAGATCAAGCGATTAAGCTTTCTCTAATACGCTTACCAAAGTCCAAGACTTAGTCTTAGAAATTGGTGCACATTCACGAATAGATACTAAATCACCAGCTGCACATTGGTTAGTTTCATCATGCGCTTTCAACTTAGTTGAACGCGTCATGTACTTACCGTACATAGGGTGCTTAACACGTCGTTCGATCAGGACAGTGATAGACTTATCCATTTTGTCACTGACGACACGACCTTGTAGTGTACGAATTTTTGCTTCGCTCATTACTTACCTGCCTTCTCAGTTATGATAGTCTTAACACGCGCGATGCTACGGCGTACATTTCTTTGCAAATGAGTTTGCGTTAACTGACCTGTGCTTGCTTGCATGCGATAGTTAAACTGTTCGCGTAACAACTCAAGCAATTCAGCGTTTAGCTCTTCAATGCTTTTTTCTTTCAATTCACTAGCTTTCATTACATCACCGTTCTAGTTACGAAAGTTGTTTTGAACGGAAGTTTAGCTGCCGCTAAAGCAAATGCTTCGCGAGCAATCTCTTCCGAAACACCTTCCATTTCATAAAGAACACGACCAGGTAGAATTTGGCATACCCAATATTCCACTGAACCTTTACCTTTACCCATACGAACTTCAAGAGGTTTTTTAGTAATTGGCTTATCAGGGAATACACGGATCCAGATTTTACCTTGACGCTTCACGTGACGAGTCATTGCTCGACGAGCCGCTTCAATTTGACGCGCAGTCATACGACCACGTTCCATTGATTTTAACCCGAAAGTACCGAAGCTTACTGAACTACCTACATGTGCAAGACCGCGGTTACGCATTTTAAATTGCTTGCGGAACTTAGTACGTTTTGGTTGTAACATTACTTATTCCCCTACTTACTGGTCTTGCGGTTAGGTTTTCTTTTAGGCTTAGCAGCTGGTTGCTCTACTTGTAATGGCATGTTGCCAATTACTTCGCCTTTAAAGATCCATACTTTGATACCGATAACACCGTAAGTGGTATCAGCACGCGCAATTGAGTAATCAATATCAGCACGTAAAGTGTGTAATGGAACACGACCTTCACGATACCATTCAGCACGTGCAATATCTGCACCGCCTAAACGACCACTTACTTGTACTTTGATGCCTTTTGCGCCTAAACGCATAGCATTTTGTACAGCACGTTTCATCGCACGACGGAACATTACACGACGTTCTAATTGACTAGCGATGCTATCAGCAACAAGCTGCGAATCCATTTCTGGCTTACGCACTTCAGCAATGTTGATTTGAGCAGGAACACCAGCAATTTTAGAAACCGCTAAACGTAGTTTCTCAACATCTTCGCCTTTCTTACCGATTACAACACCCGGACGAGCCGTGTGGATTGTAACGCGGATAGATTTAGCTGGACGTTCAATTACAATTTTTGATAATGAAGCACGCTTAAGCTTTTCAGTTAAATATTCACGAACCAAATGGTCACCGTGTAAATTAGCTGCGAAATCTTTAGTACTTGCAAACCAAGTAGACGCGAAAGGTTTCGTGATACCTAAGCGAATACCATTTGGATGGACTTTTTGACCCATTCTAATATCTCCTAGCTATCAGATACAATCACAGTAATGTGACTTGTACGCTTAAGGATTCGATCCGCGCGACCTTTCGCACGAGGCTTAATACGTTTCATTGTTGGACCATCGTCAACCATAATAGTTTTTACGATAAGCTCGTCAATGTCTGCACCTTCGTTGTGCTCTGCGTTAGCAATAGCTGAATCAAGTACTTTTTTAACCAAAACAGCAGCAGATTTATTGCTGAATGTTAAGATCTCGAGTGCTTTTTCAACGTGCAAGCCGCGGATCTGATCCACAACTAAGCGTGCTTTTTGTGCAGAGCCACGGGCAAATTTATGTGTAGCAATAGCTTCCATCTAATTTCCCCTATCTCTTCGCTTTCTTATCCGCGACATGGCCACGGTAAGTACGAGTTGGTGCAAATTCACCTAATTTGTGACCGATCATTTCATCAGTTACAAATACAGGTACGTGTTGACGGCCATTATGGACGGCAATGGTCAATCCGATCATCGTAGGGATGATCATTGAACGACGAGACCAAGTCTTAATTGGCTTTTTAATCCCGCTTTCCACCGCTGTCTCTACCTTCGTCAACAAGTGTAGGTCTATAAATGGACCTTTCTTGAGAGAACGTGGCATGGTGATTCCTCTTTAATTAAAAGTACTATTATTTAGCACGACGACGTACGATAAATTTATCGGTACGCTTGTTAGAACGAGTCTTGTAACCTTTAGTTGGTACACCCCAAGGTGATACCGGGTGACGACCGCCTGATGTTTTACCTTCACCACCACCGTGTGGGTGATCAACTGGGTTCATGGCAACACCACGAACAGTTGGTCGAACACCACGCCAGCGTGAGGCACCAGCTTTACCCAAAGAGCGAAGCATGTGTTCAGCGTTGCCGATTTCACCTAAAGTAGCACGACAATCTGACTCTATTTTACGCATTTCACCAGAACGAAGACGTAAAGTGACATAAGCACCGTCTTTCGCAACTAACTGCGCGTAAGTGCCAGCAGCACGTGCGATTTGAGCACCTTTACCTGGTTTAAGTTCGATTGCGTGAACAACACTACCTAATGGTGTGTTGCGAAGTGGTAAAGTGTTACCTGGCTTAATAGGAGCATCGACACCAGACTGGATTGAATCTCCAGCGCTTAAGCCTTTAGGGGCTAGGATGTAACGACGTTCACCATCAGCGTAAAGTACTAGTGCAATATTTGCACTACGGTTTGGATCATATTCCAAACGTTCTACTTTAGCAGGGATACCATCTTTATTACGTTTAAAGTCAACCATACGATAATGTTGCTTGTGTCCACCACCAATGTGACGAACAGTAATGCGACCATTATTATTACGACCACCAGATTTAGACTTAGTGTCTAATAATGGTGCGTAAGGCTTACCTTTATGCAACTCCGTGTTTACCACTTTAACAACGTGGCGACGACCCGGAGAAGTAGGTTTACATTTAACTATAGCCATTTTCGTAAACTCCTATGATTCCGCGCCAACGAAGTTGATTTCACTGCCTTCAGCAAGTGTAACGTATGCTTTTTTCCAATCGCTTCTGCGACCAAAACGAGCACCAGTACGTTTCACTTTACCTTTGACATTTAATGTACGAACACCATCAACTGAAACTTCAAAAAGTTTCTCAACAGCAGCTTTGATTTCAGCTTTAGTAGCAGTAGTGGCAACTTTGAAAACAACTGTGTTGTTAACTTCAGCAGCCATAGTGCTTTTCTCAGAAATGTTCGGTGCTAAAAGCACTTTCAGTAAACGTTCTTCGTTTATCATCCTAACATCTCCTCAAGTTGCTTAACTGCTGATGCAGTCATCAAAACTTTTTCGAAACCTACCAAGCTAACTGGGTCAATACCGTCTACGTCACGCACGTCAACTTTATACAAGTTGCGCGCTGATAAGAACAAGTTCTCATCAACATCTGGAGTAACGATTAATACGTCTTTTAGCTCCAATGCGTTAAGTTTAGCTACTAACTCTTTAGTTTTTGGTGTTTCAACTGTAAAATTTTCTACCACGATCAAGCGTTCTTGACGAACTAGCTCAGAAAGGATGCTTTTAATCGCACCACGGTACATTTTACGGTTTACTTTTTGGCTGTGATCCTGTGGCTTAGCAGCGAATGTTACGCCACCTGTACGCCAGATTGGACCACGACTAGTACCAGCACGTGCACGGCCAGTACCTTTTTGACGCCATGGTTTTGCGCCGCCACCACTAACTTCTGAACGAGTTTTTTGAGCACGAGTACCTGCACGAGCACCAGCTGCATAAGCAACTACTACTTGGTGTACAAGAGCTTCATTAAACTCAAGTCCAAAAGTTGTTTCAGAAACTTCAAGAGCGCCTGAAGCGTCTTTTAATGCTAATTCCATCACAAATCTCCTGGACTAGGCTTTAACAGCTGGTTTGATGATTACGCTACCGTTGATTGCACCCGGAACCGCACCTTTAATAAGGAGCAAGTTACGTTCTACATCAACACGAACCAATTCAAGGTTTTGCGTTGTAACTTTTGCAGCACCCATGTGACCAGACATTTTTTTGCCTTTGAAAACACGACCTGGTGTTTGACACATACCTATCGAACCGTTTGAACGGTGAGATAGTGAGTTACCATGAGTTGCATCTTGCATTGAAAAATTCCAACGCTTAATACCACCTTGGAAACCTTTACCTTTTGAGGTGCCAGTAACATCTACTAATTTCGTGTCGTTAAATAACTGCACAGTGATTTCACTGCCAGCTACAAGACCTTCGCCTTCATCTGCATTTAAGCGGAATTCCCACAGGCCACGGCCTGCTTCGATACCAGCTTTCGCAAAATGACCAGCTGTTGGCTTGTTAACACGGTTAGCTTTTTTGCTTCCCGTAGTAACTTGAAGCGCCGAATAACCATCGTTGTCAACAGTTTTAACCTGAGCAACACGGTTCGCTTCAACTTCTAGGACGGTTACAGGAGTAGATACGCCATCTTCAGAGAAGATGCGAGTCATGCCCACTTTACGTCCAACTAGACCTATAGTCATGTTAAAACTCCTATTAACCCAAGCTGATTTGAACGTCAACACCAGCTGCAAGATCTAAACGCATTAATGCATCTACAGTCTTCTCAGTTGGTTCTACGATATCAATCATGCGTTTGTGAGTACGAATTTCGTACTGATCACGTGCATCTTTGTTAACGTGTGGTGAAGTCAAGATAGTGAAACGTTCTTTGCGTGTAGGAAGTGGAATTGGACCACGAACCTGTGCGCCAGTACGTTTAGCAGTATCAACGATTTCAGCTGTTGATTGATCAATCAAACGATGATCGAACGCTTTCAAACGAATGCGAATTCTTTGATTTGACATTAAGACAAATCCCCATTTTAAAGAACAACAAAATACTGCCCATCACCTTTTTATATAAAAGGGGGGAGTATCGCTATAACATTCAACTCCATATCGGAATTGCTGTGTGTTAACTATTAATAATTAAAACTAATACGTTAACTAATAAACACGTTGAGACGAGCTCGACGTGGAGGCGTATTATACAGAGAGCGATGATAATTTCAACTATTTATTTAACAACTTTAACACCTATAACTTTCTCGTTTCTAAATATAGACTTGCCAGTCTAAGAAGGCTCAACTACATATGGATTGAAGGCTAGATCATCGATGATGCGTGTAGCGTAAAGTAGGTTGTCAGAATCAGAAATAATTGTGCTATTGTTGCAATCAATAATGTAACCAATAAGCCTTTAATAACTTGCCTGTGCGAAGTTAAGATCGACGCTAGCAAAATCGTCTCCTGCCATCGTACTTAGTCGCATGCTGATATAGATATGTTATCAAGCTAATCAGCTTCCCAACAGCCTAGTGAATTTAGTCTGTAAGAGCGTATAAATCTTGGTGGAGGACAAACACGCTATAACATTGTGAACAATAGGCAAAGCCGTCCATAAATAGCTTGGATAGACAAGAGCGATGATTTTCTTCACTCATCGATGATTTATTACCTTGTCATAAAGCTTCTCACCACTGTTGCCATTTAAGCAGTACTGAACCCGATGACTAAAAATGACACTAACCTTCAAGATTACACTATTATGGTATTATGGTATTAGCTCAATAGAGACTAATACTAGATGTATTTAATCTAGGCTAAAAATAATAGCTCAGGTGGTATAGCCAATATCAAAACACTGTCGACATACTGTCAAAGCAATATTTAAAGCTATTTTACCTTGATTCAAATTTCATTACAGTTTTCAGTCGCTATATTTCATAGCCTTTCATTGCAGTTTTCACTCGCTATATTTAATAGCTTATATAAGCAGAGCTATTGGTTTGTTATTTTTTTATTTATTATCTCAATACCACTAAATATGCACCACAATTGATCTTTTTAACTGCACTGAGCAAAAATTAGTAAACTTAAATGATTTTTTATGTCGATTCTTCTTGAGTAATGGTATACTCGCGCGCAAATTTTCAACAATTCCGCTTTTTTAGTAGCGACTTAAATAGAGTAAAGTAATGGCAGATTTATCTAAATACAGAAACATTGGTATCTTCGCTCACGTTGATGCTGGTAAAACCACAACAACTGAACGTATCCTTAAACTTACCGGTCAGATCCATAAAACAGGTGAAGTACATGATGGTGAATCTACTACTGACTTCATGGAACAAGAAGCTGAGCGCGGTATTACCATCCAGTCTGCTGCGGTAAGCTGTTTTTGGGACGATCACCGTTTTAACGTAATCGATACTCCTGGTCACGTTGATTTCACCGTTGAAGTTTACCGTTCACTTAAAGTACTTGATGGCGGTATTGGTGTATTTTGTGGCTCTGGTGGTGTTGAGCCACAATCAGAAACTAACTGGCGTTATGCGAATGACTCAAAAGTTGCCCGTATTATCTTTGTAAACAAATTAGATCGTCTAGGTGCTGATTTTTATCGCGTTGTTAAACAAACTGAAACAGTACTTGGTGCTACCCCACTTATCATGGTGTTGCCAATTGGTGAAGAAGATGAGTTTGTTGGTGTTGTTGACCTGCTTACCCGAAAAGCATGGATATGGGATTCAACGGGTCTACCAGAAAACTTTGAAATCACCGATGTACCTGCAGACATGGTTGATAAAGTAGAAGAATACCGCGAAATGCTTCTTGAAACTGCTCTTGAGCAAGATGATGACCTTTTCGAAGCATATCTAGAAGAAGGCACAGAGCCATCTATGGAAGATATCAAACGTTGTATCCGTAAAGGCACACGTACTATGGACTTCTTCCCTACTTACTGTGGTTCTGCTTTTAAAAACAAGGGTGTTCAAAACATTCTTGATGCCGTAGTTGATTATTTACCGTCACCAGTGGATGTTGATCCACAACCACTTACTGATGAAGAAGGTGAGCCTAATGGTAAATACGCAATCGTTTCTGCAGATGAAACATTCAAAGCGTTAGCATTCAAAATCACTGATGACCGTTTTGGTACATTAACTTTCGTACGTATCTATTCAGGTACGTTGAAGAAAGGCGATAGCATTCTTAATGCTGCAACAGGAAAAACTGAACGTGTTGGCCGTATGTGTGAAATGCAAGCCGATGACCGTAACGAACTTACTTCAGCACAAGCCGGTGATATCATCGCGATTGTTGGTATGAAAAGTAACGTTCAGACAGGTCACACATTATGTGATCCCAAACACCCAATCATCCTAGAAGCTATGGTATTCCCTAAGCCAGTAATTTCAATTTCTGTGACACCGAAAGATAAAGGTTCAACTGAGAAAATGGGTATTGCTATCGGTAAAATGGTTGCTGAAGATCCAACATTCCAAGTTGAAACTGACATAGATTCAGGTGAAACAATCTTATCTGGTATGGGTGAACTTCACCTAGATATCAAAGTAGATATTTTAAAACGTACCTATGGCGTTGAATTAGCTGTTGGTAAACCACAAGTTGCTTACCGTGAAACTATTACTCAAGAAATTGATGATAGCTATACACATAAGAAACAATCGGGCGGTTCTGGTCAATTTGGTAAAATTGATTATATCATCCGTCCAGGTGAACCAAATTCTGGTTTTACATTCTCATCAAAAGTTGTTGGTGGTAATGTACCAAAAGAATTCTTCCCTGCTATTGAAAAAGGCTTCAAAGGCATGATGGATACTGGTGTTCTTGCTGGTTTCCCTGTACTTGACGTTGAAATTGAATTATACGATGGTGGCTTCCATGCTGTCGATTCATCTGCCGTTGCATTTGAACTCGCTGCTCGTGGTGCTTTCCGCCAATCAATTCCAAAAGCTGGTGCCCAGTTAATCGAACCTATCATGAAAGTTGATGTGTTTACACCAGATGATCACGTTGGTGATGTTATTGGTGATTTGAACCGTCGTCGTGGCATGATCGCAGGTCAAGACGCTGGTGTTTCTGGTGTTCGTATTAAAGCTGATGTACCACTTTCAGAAATGTTTGGTTACATCGGAACTTTACGTACAATGACATCAGGTCGTGGTCAATTCTCTATGGAATTCTCTCACTACTCTCCATGTCCAAACAATGTAGCAGAAGCCGTTATTGCTGAAGTAAAAGAAATGAAAGACGCTAAAGCTAAAGCTAAAAAGTAATTCTTTTACTTTTAGTCTTTTTATAAAAGGATGCTTCGGCATCCTTTTTTATTGCCTAAAGTATCATCAGCAAGCGCGTGCAAAATCTAGCCATCTGATAAAGCACATGATACTATTTTCTTTAAATACGATGTTATATGAATTTTTCATCCATTTGTTATTACTAACGTTATTACAGATATTAGTACAGTCTATCCTTTGAATAATAAGATTCATCAAATAGGTATAAAATAGTATGTTCAATTTTTTTAGTCGATCGATAATGCGCCAATTGGTGATTACCATATCAAGTGCAGTTGCTATACTACTGGTTATTACCTCATTCTTTATTTTATCCAATGTTAGTGATAATACCAGAGAGCAACTTATCTCTGATATAGAGAGTATTGTTACGTTGCAATCAACCAAAGTGAAAGAATTTTTTGTCGCAAAAGGCCAAATAAATCATAGTGTATTTTCTAACCCCTTGGTTATTGATTGGTTTAATAACTACGATAAGCGACTTTCCAATATCAGTGATAATAAGCAATACCAAGATGTAACTCGGTATTTTAAATTCTTCTCAGAAAGAGACCCTGCAATAAAAAGTGTATTTTTTGGTAGCGAAAATACCCATGAATATTTCGACTTAAATGGTCGTTATGATGATGAGAAATATTTCACCAATCAACGGCCATGGTGGTCAAGCAATCTTAGCGCAGCCACAATGTATGTTACTGAACCCGCAGTGGACAATAACGATGGTTCAATTTCAGCCACCATTACTTCGCCCTACTATTTACCCGATGGACAATTATTAGGTATTGGCGGTATGGACATTTTAATTACCACCATAGGACATGATTTACTCGCCCCTATTAAATATAAAAACGAAGGAGAAGCCTTCTTAATAACAGACACAGGAAAATTAGTCTTCTTCCCTGGTTTTGATGATAACTTCAAACCAGGAGACTCTATCGCCAGTGTAGATAGTCAATTCTCAGACACATCCGGCTTTTCACAATTGCAAACGACCCTTGCGCAGAACGATAGTGGCATTACCCAGGTATCTCTTCGTGGCATAGACTATCAAGTCATTTTTAATCAAGTGAAAAGTGAATATCCGCTAATGAATTGGAAACTTGGCTTTCTGGTCCCTGAGCAACTAATATCACAGCCAGTCGAAGCAGCTTTTAGGTCTTCTGTGGCTATTGTTATCGCGATTATTATTATGATTGCTATTGTGGTGTGGCTAAGCGTATTACCTTTCGTTAATCGCATAGCAAGCCTTAGAAATGCGATGAAAGACATTGCCGATGGCGATGGCGATTTAACCCAAAGAATAGCGCCATTAAAAAATGATGAAATTGGCAAGTTGGTTGATGAGTTCAATCTCTTTGTTGATTCAATTCAACATCTGGTCAGCCAAACTATCATTATTACTAAAGAAGTGTCAGCTTCAAGTGACGCCGCAGAGAAAATCGGCAATAAAACAGTTCATATAATTGAAGCGCAAAAACGAGAAATAGATCTTGTCGCCACCGCAGCCACCGAATTAGCTCAAACAAGCATCGACATATCTAACAATACCAGTTATTCAAAACAATTGGTGACGAGAGCTGAAGAAAAAGTAGCGTTAGGCTCTGACGTTGTTAACCAAGCTACCATTGGCATTCAACAACTTTCAAATAATGTTGATGACGCATCACAAGTTGTGCAACAGCTAAAAACAGGCACACAAACCATTGGTGATGTTGTCACCGTAATACGCAGTATCGCTGAACAAACAAATTTATTGGCGTTAAACGCAGCCATTGAAGCGGCTAGAGCCGGTGAACAGGGCCGAGGCTTTGCTGTTGTTGCTGACGAGGTTCGCACCCTTGCTTCACGTACACAAGAATCTACCGCAAATATCCAACGTATAATTGAAGAGCTACAAGCAACCGCGTTAAATGCAGTAGGAGTGATGGAGTCTAGCTGCCTACAGGCAGAAAATAGTGTCCAGCTAACACAGCAAGTACAGCAAGTATTAGCTGATATTGCCGAGGTTATTGGTCAGTTTCAGAGTCAAACATTTGAAGTAGCTCATGCAGTCGAGCAACAAGCCAATGTCGCTGAAGAAGTATCCAAAAACATTGAGAACGTCAGAGTGTTAACTGACGATACTGTTGATGTCTCCACAACAATGAAAAATAGTCTGACTAATTTATCTGATCAAGCTAATGCATTATCAAAAGTCGTAAACCAATTTAACGTTTAGCCTAGGTGAAAATATTTTATAGACTCAAAACTGTCGTGGTCTGAATTCATGCCACGATTAACATACTACTTACAGGCTCACTTTCTGATAAAGCCAGCTGTTTTAAGTATTGTCCTCATAACCACTTTTGATTGATGATGATAGTAAAAATGATAGGTAAATACTATAACTCAGCTACAAAAAAAGACGCCTAAGCGTCTTTTTTTATCCTGCTAATGTGTTTTAAAATCAAGCAATAATTCGTTAAGATAAGAGTGATACCACACCAGCAACTACTGACCTATTTCCACTTTACTATAGCTCAGCTGCAAAAAAAAAGACGCCTAAGCGTCTTTTTTTATTGTGTTAATGTCTTCTAAAATTAAGCGATAATTTTAGATACAACACCAGCACCAACTGTACGACCACCTTCACGGATAGCGAAGCGTAAACCTTCGTCCATCGCAACTGGGTTGATAAGCTCTACAACAAACTTCAAGTTGTCGCCTGGCATTACCATTTCAACACCTTCAGGAAGCTCTACTGCACCAGTAATATCCGTTGTACGGAAGTAAAACTGTGGACGGTAGCCTTTAAAGAATGGCGTATGACGACCACCTTCATCTTTGCTTAGTACATAAACTTCTGACTCAAACTTAGTATGAGGTAAGATTGAACCAGGCTTACATAGTACTTGACCACGTTCAACGTCTTCACGCTTAAGACCACGAAGAAGAACACCACAGTTCTCGCCAGCACGACCTTCGTCAAGTAACTTGCGGAACATTTCAACACCAGTACAAGTAGATGTTTGTGTGTCACGAATACCAACAACTTCAACTGCGTCGCCGATTTTAACAATACCGCGTTCAACACGACCTGTTACAACCGTACCACGACCTGAGATTGAGAATACATCTTCGATAGGCATGATGAATGCTCCATCAATTGCACGCTCTGGCTCTGGAATGTAGTTATCTAATGCATCAGCAAGTTCGATTACTTTCGCTTCCCATTTCTCGTCGCCTTGAAGAGCGCCAAGTGCTGAACCTTGAATTACCGGTAAATCATCACCTGGGAAGTCATATTCAGAAAGAAGTTCACGAACTTCCATTTCTACTAATTCTAATAATTCATCATCATCAACAACATCACATTTGTTCATGAATACTATGATGAAAGGTACACCAACTTGACGTGATAACAAGATGTGCTCACGTGTTTGTGGCATAGGACCATCTGTAGCAGCAACTACTAAGATAGCGCCATCCATTTGTGCAGCACCAGTGATCATGTTTTTGATGTAATCGGCGTGACCAGGACAATCTACGTGCGCGTAGTGACGTGCAGCTGTATCATACTCAATGTGAGAAGTATTAATCGTAATACCACGTTCACGTTCTTCAGGAGCGTTATCGATTTGTGCGAAATCTTTAACTTCACCACCGTGGACTTTAGTTAATACTGCAGAGATAGCAGCTGTTAAAGTTGTTTTACCGTGATCGACGTGACCAATAGTACCAACGTTAACATGCGGTTTTAAACGTTCAAATTTTGCTTTAGCCATTTTTCAATTACCTTAAAGTTTATTAAAAGCCCGGCCAAAAGACCGAGCCAGACTTTCAAAAAGCCTTACTAAGATTCAATTATTTTGTCGGCAACAGCCTTTGGTGCTTCACTATATTCGTGAAACTCCATTGAGTATGATGCGCGACCTTGAGTTGCACTACGCAATGCAGTAGCGTAACCAAACATTTCAGATAGCGGCACAAATGCATTTACTATCTTCGAACCAGCTGGACCTTCGTCCATGCCATCGATCATGCCACGGCGACGGTTTAAGTCACCAACAACATCACCCATGTTTGCGTCTGGCGTAATAACTTCAACTTTCATCATTGGCTCAAGAATTACCGGTGACGCTTTTAGCGCCCCTTGTCTAAAACCAATTGATGCAGCGACTTTAAACGCCATTTCGTTTGAGTCAACGTCATGAAAAGAGCCATCGTAAAGCGTGACTTTGATGTCTAATAACGGGTAGCCCGCTAACACACCACTGTCCATCTGCTCTCTACAACCCTGTTCAACTGAGGGGATAAATTCTTTTGGAACACTACCACCGACAATTTCATTAACAAACTCGAAGCCTTCACCTTTGGGTAAGGGCTCCATTTTCAACCAAACATGACCAAATTGACCACGACCACCTGATTGACGAACAAATTTACCTTCCACTTCAACCGTCGAACGAATGGTTTCGCGATAAGCCACTTGTGGATTACCGACATTACATTCAACGCCAAATTCACGTTTCATGCGTTCAACTAGGATATCGAGGTGTAATTCCCCCATACCTGAAATGATGGTTTGACCCGTTTCCTCATCAGAGACTACTCTAAATGACGGATCTTCTGCGGCCAACTTACCTAACGCAATGCCCATTTTTTCTTGGGAAGCGACAGTTTTTGGCTCAACTGCTACAGAAATTACTGGTTCAGGAAACTCCATACGTTCGAGCGTGATCACGTGATTCACATCACATAAAGTATCACCTGTAGTGACATCTTTAAGACCAATAGCCGCAGCTATATCGCCTGCTCTTACTTCTTTAATTTCCTGACGGTCATTTGCATGCATTTGCACAATACGACCTAAACGCTCTTTTTTACCTTTCACAGGGTTGTATATACTGTCGCCAGTTTTTACTACACCTGAATAAACGCGAAAGAACGTTAACGTACCGACAAATGGGTCAGTGGCGATTTTAAATGCTAAAGCAGCAAATGGCGCTTTATCATCAGCCTCACGACAACCTTCAGTTTCGTTTTTGTCGTTATTAATACCTTTTATCGCTTCAACATCAGTTGGCGAAGGTAAAAATTCTACAACAGCATCAAGTACTGCTTGAACGCCTTTGTTCTTGAAAGCTGAGCCACAAGCACAAAGGACAATTTCATTGTTTAGCGTACGCGTACGCAGCGCAGATTTTATTTCTGCTTCGGATAAGTCACCTTCTTCAAGGTATTTATCCATTAATTCTTCAGAGGCTTCTGCAGCTTCAGAGACCAGATGTTCATGCCAATGTTCGGCTTGCTCTAGCATCTCTGCTGGGATATCTTCATAAGTAAAGGTCATACCCTGGTCACTTTCGTTCCAGTTAATGGCTTTCATCTTGATTAAGTCGACAACACCAGTAAAGTCATCTTCAGCGCCAATTGCTAAATGAATGGGCACTGCATTAGCTTTTAAGCGAGAATTAAGTTGCTCAACTACTAATAAGAAGTCTGCACCTGTGCGGTCCATCTTATTAACAAAAACTAGCCGTGGAACAGAGTATTTCTCCATTTGACGCCAAACAGTTTCTGTTTGTGGTTGAACTCCTGAAGAAGCACATAATACTAATACCGCACCGTCTAATACACGTAATGAACGTTCTACTTCAATCGTAAAGTCTACGTGACCAGGGGTGTCGATGATATTAATGCGATGGTCTTCAAACTGGGCTTGCATGCCTTTCCAGAAACAAGTTGTTGCCGCAGAAGTGATGGTTATACCACGCTCTTGCTCTTGCTCCATCCAGTCCATAGTGGCTGCGCCATTATGAACTTCGCCGATCTTATGTGAACGACCAGTGTAGAAAAGTACCCTTTCTGTTGTTGTCGTTTTACCGGCATCGACATGAGCACAAATACCAATGTTCCGGTAACGCTCGATAGGGGTTATACGTGCCACAATTTATTCCTCTTTCTGAGACTTTATCTCAGATTATAAAACAGTTGTGGTTATCACTTTATATCAATGTTGATATTCGGTGATAACCACGGCATTACGCTTGTTACTATAAAATCAGCAAATATTGCTAATTCATAGTACCTACCAACGGTAGTGAGCGAATGCTTTGTTAGCTTCGGCCATACGGTGAACGTCTTCACGTTTCTTAACCGCTGAACCTTTGCTGTCAGACGCATCTAACATTTCGTTAGCTAGGCGCTGAGCCATTGATTTTTCACCACGTTTACGAGATGCTTCAACTAACCAACGCATGGCTAGTGCATTACGACGCACAGGACGAACTTCAACTGGAACTTGATAAGTAGAACCACCAACACGACGAGACTTTACTTCCACTTGTGGGCGGATGTTATCTAACGCTGTTTCGAATAACTCAAGATGAGTCTTCTCAGTGCTTTTCTCAGTTAAAATGTCTAATGCACCGTAAACAATTTTTTCTGCAGTAGATTTTTTACCATCAACCATAAGAATGTTGATGAATTTTGCTAAAAGTTCGTTATGGAACTTAGGATCTGGCAATATCTTACGTTGCCCTACGACGCGTCTTCTTGGCATCTTAATTCTCCGTTTTTTTCAGGTATAACCCAAAATTTAATATTTTATTTGGCCTTACTTAACGCTTTCTATCTCTAATTAAAGAAATAAAATAGCTTAAGATTTAGGTCGTTTAGCACCGTATTTAGAACGGCCTTGTCTTCTGTCGCTTACACCTGAACAATCAAGTGCACCACGAACGGTGTGGTAACGCACACCTGGTAAATCTTTAACACGGCCACCACGAATCAAGATAACACTATGCTCTTGTAAGTTATGACCTTCACCACCGATGTATGAAGTTACTTCGAAGCCGTTAGTTAAACGAACACGAGCTACTTTACGTAATGCTGAGTTAGGTTTTTTTGGTGTAGTTGTATACACACGAGTACATACGCCACGACGTTGTGGACAAGCTTGTAACGCTGGTACGTTACTTTTAGTTACTTGTCTTACACGTGGTTTACGTACTAATTGGTTAATAGTTGCCATTAAATAGCTCCCGATTAGTTAAATTTGTGTAAATTCCAATCAATGGGGAAATTTACACCCTTATAAACGTGAAAATCCGCGACCTCATATTCAATACTTAAAAGTAGGGAATACAGGGTCGCGGAATTCTATAGGTCAAGCTTTAACCTGTCAAGCTTTACTCGCAATAGACAGGTTAATCATCTGCTTTAACCAATTTTTCAATACGATTGATTAAGATGACAAATCTGCATTCAAAGCATCCGTTAATGCTTGCGCTGCGTCGTCAGCTGATACTGTTACTTCTTCTACAGGAACAGCGTTTTTAGCACGCGCACGTTCTTGATGATAAGAATAACCAGTACCTGCTGGGATTAAGCGACCAACAATAACATTCTCTTTTAAGCCACGAAGTTTATCTTTCTTACCAGCTACCGCTGCTTCAGTCAGTACACGCGTCGTTTCTTGGAAAGAGGCTGCCGAGATAAATGACTCAGTGGCTAATGATGCTTTAGTAATACCCATCATTTGCATTTCGTATTCAGCTGGTTGTTTACCTGCAGCTTCTAATTCACGATTAGAGATATTGACACGGGCAACTTCCAGGACTTCGCCCTTAAGGAAGGTACTATCACCGGCATCTAAGATCTCACACTTGCGGATCATTTGACGCACGATAACTTCAATATGCTTATCGTTAATCTTAACACCTTGCAAACGGTACACTTCTTGTACTTCGTTAACAATATAGTTAGCTACTGGTGCTACACCACGTAAACGTAAGATATCATGTGGAGACTCTGGACCATCGGCAATAACTTCACCTTTAAGTACAGATTCACCTTCAAACACGTTTAATTGACGCATTTTAGGGATCATCTCTTCGTATATTTCACCACTTGGTTGTGTGATTAATAAACGCACTTTACCTTTAGTTTCTTTACCGAAGGCGATGATACCTGTCTTCTCAGCTAATATTGCTGGAAGTTTTGGCTTACGCGCTTCAAATAAATCAGCTACACGTGGCAAACCACCGGTAATATCACGCGTTTTCGACGACGCTTGAGGAATACGCGCTAACGCATCACCGATACCAACTTCTACACCATCTTCTAGGTTAACAATTGCATTACCTGGTAAGAAGTATTGTGCTGGAATTTCAGTGCCAGCGATCATCACATCGTTGCCTTTAGCATCAACCAATTTAACTGCTGGGCGCATTTCTTTACCCGCAGTATTACGTTGACCAACGTCCGTGACTACGATACTTGATAAACCCGTAAGATCATCCGTTTGGCGAACCATAGTTACGCCATCAATAAGCTCAACGAATTGCACCTTACCAGCTACTTCTGTGATAATAGGATGCGTATGCGGGTCCCAGTTAGCAATGATATCGCCTGAGTTTAGTACTTCGCCATCTTTCTTATTAAGAATGGTACCGTAAGGTACTTTATAACGCTCTTTCTCGCGACCAAGCTCATCAATTACCGTTAGCTCAGATGAACGAGAGGTAATCACTAAGTGATCTTCAGAGTTAGTTACAAATTTAGCATTTTGTAATTTCAGCGTACCTGTATTCTTAACCTGTACGTTGTTCTCTGCTGATGCACGAGATGCCGCACCACCAATATGGAACGTACGCATAGTTAACTGAGTACCTGGTTCACCGATAGATTGTGCTGCCACAACGCCAATCGCTTCACCTTGGTTGATCATATGTCCACGAGCCAAATCACGGCCGTAACAATGAGCACAAATACCGAAATCGGTTTTACAGGTAATGATTGAACGTACTTTCATTTGATCAATTGAATTTTCTTCAATGAAATCACATAAAGCTTCGTCAATTAGCGTATTACGCGGTAATAAAACTTCATTGGTACCCGGTCTAACCACATCTTCAGCGACAACACGACCCAGCACACGTTCACGTAACGGTTCAACAACATCGCCACCTTCAATCAATGGTGTCATTTGTAGCCCGTCTAATGTGCCACAGTCATGTTCGGTAACAACCAAATCTTGTGCAACATCAACTAAACGACGAGTCAAGTAACCCGAGTTAGCTGTTTTCAATGCCGTATCAGCCAAACCTTTACGCGCACCATGAGTAGAGATGAAGTATTGTAATACGTTCAAACCTTCACGGAAGTTAGCGGTGATTGGCGTTTCGATGATTGAACCATCTGGTTTTGCCATCAAACCACGCATACCTGCAAGCTGACGAATCTGAGCAGCACTACCACGAGCACCTGAATCGGCCATCATGTAGATTGAGTTGAAAGAGTCTTGCTCTTCTGGCTCACCGTCACGGTTAATCACAGTTTCTTTTGATAAGTTGTCCATCATAGCTTTCGAGATTTTCTCGTTGGCAGATGACCAAATATCAATAACTTTGTTGTACTTTTCACCCTGAGTTACAAGACCTTGCTCGAACTGAGTTTGAATTTCTTTAACTTCTTCTTCTGACTCTTCAATGATGGTGTATTTCGCCGCTGGAATAACCATATCGTCGATACCAACTGAAGCACCCGCGATCATCGCGTAGTGGAAACCTGTGTACATAATCTGGTCAGCAAAGATAACAGTATCTTTAAGACCTAAGTTACGGTACGCATGGTTAATCAGTTTTGAAATTGGCTTTTTACCTAGTGGCTGATCAATAAGATCATAAGGCATGCCGTCTGGACATACTTGCCATAAGATTGCACGACCGACAGTAGTATCACGCAGCTTAGTTAGTGGTTCATACACACCATCGCTGTTACGAACATGTTCAGTAATACGAACTTTCACACGGGCATGAAGTTCAGCAAAGCCTGTACGGTAAGCTTTTTCAACTTCTTTGATGTCAGTAAAAGTCATACCTTCACCTAAACCATTAACACGATCGCGCGTTAGATAATATAAACCTAATACAACATCCTGTGATGGTACGATGATTGGATCACCGTTAGCAGGTGAAAGAACGTTATTCGTTGACATCATCAACGTACGTGCTTCCATTTGTGCTTCGATTGTCAACGGTACGTGTACCGCCATTTGGTCACCATCGAAATCGGCGTTATAGGCCGCACAAACCAACGGGTGCAAATGAATCGCTTTACCTTCAATTAGTACAGGTTCAAACGCTTGGATACCCAATCTATGAAGTGTAGGTGCACGGTTAAGCATAACCGGATGTTCACGAATTACTTCGTCAAGTACATCCCAAACTTCAGCGCCTTCACGTTCAACTAATTTCTTAGCTGCTTTAATTGTAGTTGCTAAGCCACGTGCTTCTAACTTACCGTAAATAAATGGCTTGAATAGTTCAAGTGCCATTTTCTTAGGTAAACCACATTGATGTAAACGTAATGTTGGACCAACAGTGATTACAGAACGACCAGAATAATCAACACGTTTACCCAATAAATTCTGACGGAAACGACCTTGCTTACCTTTGATCATATCGGCAAGAGATTTAAGAGGACGTTTGTTAGAACCGGTAATGGCACGACCACGACGACCGTTGTCTAGTAAGGCATCAACAGATTCTTGCAGCATACGCTTTTCGTTACGTACGATGATATCTGGTGCAACTAAGTCTAGAAGACGTTTTAAACGGTTGTTACGGTTGATTACACGACGGTATAAGTCGTTTAAATCAGACGTTGCAAAACGGCCACCATCCAATGGTACCAACGGACGTAAATCTGGTGGTAAGATTGGTAAAACGTTCATGATCATCCACTCAGGCTTATTGCCTGATGCTGCGAATGCTTCCATCAATTTCAAACGTTTAGTGATTTTCTTACGTTTTGTTTCAGAACCAATTTCAGGTAACTCTTCACGCATTTGCGCTACTTCACCGTCAAGATCAATCTGTTGTAATAACGCAAGTACCGCTTCAGCACCCATTAGGGCGTCAAATTCGTCACCGTGCTCTTCTAAAGCATCAAGATATTCTTCTTCGGTTAGAATTTGGCTTTTCTCTAATGTTGTCATACCAGGTTCGGTAACAACGTAAGATTCAAAATAAAGCACACGCTCAATATCACGTAACGTCATGTCTAATAATAGACCGATACGAGATGGTAATGACTTTAAGAACCAAATATGGGCAACTGGACTTGCTAGTTCGATATGACCCATGCGGTCACGACGAACTTTAGTTAATGTAACTTCAACGCCACATTTTTCACAAATTACACCACGGTGCTTAAGGCGTTTGTATTTGCCACAAAGACATTCGTAGTCTTTAACTGGGCCAAAAATACGCGCACAGAACAAACCATCACGTTCCGGCTTAAAAGTACGATAGTTAATCGTCTCAGGTTTCTTTACTTCACCAAATGACCATGAACGAATCATGTCAGGTGAAGCTAGTCCGATGCGAATACCATCGAACTCTTCTGTTTGATTTTGTTGCTTAAGAAACTTAAGTAAATCTTTCACACACTCTCTCCTGTCGGAGTTAAATACCGGAGAGAACAGTTATCTGTTCTCTCCCTGTACTGACTTCAGCTTGTGCTAAAAGTCAGCAATGTAGCTTGAGGTAGCTTAGTCCTGATCTAATTCGATGTTGATACCCAACGAACGAATTTCTTTCAACAATACGTTGAATGATTCAGGGATACCCGGCTCCATGCGATGATCACCGTCAACTAAGTTTTTATACATCTTAGTACGACCGTTAACATCATCAGATTTAACCGTTAACATTTCTTGCAAGGTGTAAGCAGCACCGTATGCTTCAAGTGCCCATACTTCCATTTCACCGAAACGCTGACCACCAAACTGTGCTTTACCACCTAGAGGCTGTTGCGTTACTAGCGAGTATGAACCCGTAGAACGCGCATGCATTTTGTCATCAACTAAATGGTTTAGTTTTAACATATACATGTAACCAACCGTCACAGGACGCTCAAAGTTACGACCGGTACGGCCGTCCGTCAGCGTAAATTGACCACTTTCAGGCATATCAGCAAGTTTAAATAAGTCTTTAATTTCTTTCTCGCTGGCACCATCAAATACTGGTGTCGCAATCGGAAGACCTGCTCGTAAGTTGCCCGCTAAGCGCATAATTTCATCATCGGAAAATGAATCAATATCAACTTCTTGGCGAGATTCACCTAGGTTGTACACTTCTTTTAAGAATTCACGTAATTTATGAATTTCTAATTGAGCTTCCAACATACGGTTAATTTTTTCACCAATACCACGTGCTGCCATACCTAAATGTGTTTCTAGGATCTGACCAATGTTCATTCGTGATGGAACACCCAATGGGTTAAGTACCACATCAACAGGAACACCGTATTGGTCGTAAGGCATGTCTTCAACAGGTACTACGTTTGAAATAACACCTTTGTTACCATGACGACCGGCCATTTTATCACCTGGCTGGATACGACGCTTAACCGCTAAATACACTTTAATAATTTTCAACACGCCTGGCGCTAAATCAGCACCTTGAGTGATTTTACGACGCTTAACTTCATACTTTTTATCAAAGTCTGCTTTAATGTTGTCGTACTGTTCAGCAATTTGTTCAAGCTCTGACTGTTGACCTTCATCAGCTAAGTTTTGAACTAACCACTTATCACGAGACATGCTGTTAAGATCAGATTCATTTAAACCTGAGCCTAGCAATAATTTTTTCGCACGTGCATAAATACCATCTTCTAAAATACTAAACTCATCACCCAAGTCTTTCTTAACTTGTTTAAGTTGCATTTCTTCGATTTCAACAGCACGAGCATCTTTATCTACACCGTCACGGGTGAAGATTTGTACATCGATGATGGTACCAGACACTGAGTTAGGTACACGTAAAGAGCTGTCTTTAACGTCAGCTGCTTTTTCACCAAAGATGGCACGTAATAGTTTTTCTTCTGGCGTTAACTGTGTTTCACCTTTAGGAGTAACTTTACCCACTAAGATGTCGCCACCATTAACTTCAGCACCAATATAAACAACACCCGCTTCATCTAGTTTAGATAATGCAGACTCGCCAACATTTGGAATATCAGCCGTTATTTCTTCGCTGCCCAGCTTAGTGTCACGAGCAATACAAGTTAGCTCTTGAATATGAATCGTAGTAAAACGATCTTCAGTAGCTACACGCTCAGATAACAACATGGAATCTTCGAAGTTGTAACCGTTCCAAGGCATGAAAGCGATACGCATGTTCTGACCAAGGGCTAATTCGCCCATGTCCGTTGAAGGACCATCAGCTAGCACATCACCACGCACTACAGGCTCAGCCATACGACAAGTTGGACGTTGGTTGATACAAGTGTTTTGGTTTGAACGGGTGTATTTAGTTAGGTTATAAATATCAATACCCGCTTCACCAGCGTGCATTTCATTTTCATTAACTTTAACAACAATACGTGAAGCGTCAACGTAAGCAACAACACCACCACGTTTAGCAACAACAGTTACACCAGAGTCAACAGCAACAATTTTCTCCATGCCGGTACCCACAAGTGGTTTATCCACTCTTAATGTCGGTACTGCTTGACGTTGCATGTTCGAACCCATCAAGGCTCTGTTCGCATCATCGTGCTCTAGGAATGGAATAAGTGACGCCGCAACAGAAACGATTTGCTGTGGAGAAACATCCATATACTGAACTTGTTCAGCAGACATCAAAGTAAATTCGTTTTTATGGCGACAAGCCACTAAGCCTGCAACTAGTTTACCCTCTGCATCAACTTCAGCAGTGGTTTGTGCAATAACGAAGTTACCTTCTTCAATAGCAGAAAGGTAATCTATGTCGTCAGTAATTAAACCATCAACAATTTTACGGTAAGGTGTTTCCAAGAAGCCAAAATCGTTAGTACGTGCATAACACGATAACGAGTTGATCAAACCAATGTTTGGACCTTCCGGTGTTTCAATTGGACAAACACGACCGTAGTGAGTTGGATGTACATCACGGACTTCAAAACCAGCACGTTCACGTGTCAAACCACCTGGCCCTAAAGCAGAAATACGACGCTTATGCGTCACTTCTGATAACGGGTTGTTTTGATCCATAAATTGTGACAATTGTGATGAACCAAAAAATTCTTTAACGGCAGCAGAAATCGGCTTAGCGTTAATTAGATCTTGTGGCATGATCGCATCTAAGTCGCCAAGACTTAAACGTTCACGAACAGCACGTTCAACACGTACTAAACCAACACGGAATTGGTTTTCTGCCATTTCACCTACAGAGCGAATACGACGGTTACCTAAGTGATCAATATCATCAACTTCACCTTTACCGTCACGTATGCCGATTAAGGTTTTCATCACTGAAATGATATCTTCTTTAGATAGCACACCGGTACCAATATCATCAGCATTGCCAACACGACGGTTGAACTTCATACGACCTACTGTTGACAGATCATAACGCTCTAATGCAAAAAATAGGTTATTAAATAGCGTATCAGCTGCGTCTTTTGTTGGCGGCTCGCCTGGACGCATCATACGATAAATTTCCACTAACGCTTCTAAGCGGTTAGTAGAATTGTCGACACGTAGTGTGTCTGACATATATGAACCAACATCAAATTCGTTCATATATAAAGTAGAAAGTACTTTATGGCCAGCTTGGCTTAACTCAGCTAGCATTTCTAGCGTGATTTCAGCATTCGCTTCAGCAATGACTTCACCCGTAGATTTGTCAATGTAAGCTTTAGACAGCACTTTGCCAACGATGTATTCAGCAGGTACTTCTAATTTTTCAAGCTTAGCTTTTTCTAGAGATTTAATATGACGAGCAGTGATACGTCGGCCTTGCTCAACTAAAATATCACCTTTAGGTAATTTTATGTCGAAAGTAGCCGTTTCACCACGTAAGCGTTCTGGAATTAAATCCATTACTAACTTATCGCCTTTAATAGAAAATTCTGTTGTATCGTAGAAGATATCTAAAATTTCTTCCGTTGAGTACTCTAAAGCACGCAAAATTATCGACGCAGGTAATTTACGACGACGGTCAATACGAACAAATAAGTTATCTTTTGGATCAAATTCGAAATCTAACCATGAACCACGGTAAGGTATAACACGAGCGTTATATAACACTTTACCTGATGAATGCGTTTTTCCTTTATCGTGATCGAAAAACACACCTGGAGAACGGTGTAATTGTGAAACAATAACACGCTCTGTACCATTGATGACAAACGTACCGTTGTCAGTCATTAATGGTATTTCACCCATGTATACTTCTTGTTCTTTGATATCTTTTACTGTGCCTGCCGCCGCTTCTTTATCATAAACGACTAAACGTAATTTAACGCGTAATGGCGCAGAGTAGGTGATACCGCGGATTTGACATTCTTTAACATCAAATAACGGCTCGCCCAAACGATAGCTTACAAATTGTAATTCTGAGCTACCAGAATAAGCTTTAATTGGAAAAATAGAATGAAATGCAGCCTCTAGGCCTGTTTCACCTGTTGGATCAATATCAATAAACTTACGGAAAGATTCGAGTTGGATTGATAACAAGAATGGATAATCCATTACTTGAACACTTTTACCAAAGTCCTTACGAATACGTTTCTTTTCAGAGTAAGAGTAAACCATGGGGTTCCTCAGCTTGCTGGTTATGGCCGAATCTGTCTTAAAAAAGACAGGATATAGCAGTGATACTTTTTTTATCGAGCATCAAATAATGCGCTATTTTGGTTCAAAAAAAAACCACTTTCTTTAGCGCAAAAAGGCCGGTGACGTTTAAATCACCAGCCATTGCCTTTTCAGGCAAATAATCTGTTTAAAAACAGACTATTTGATCTCAACAGAAGCACCTGCTTCTTCAAGAGTTTTCTTAAGCGCTTCAGCTTCAGCTTTATCAACGCCTTCTTTAATTGCTTTTGGAGCTGATTCAACTAAGTCTTTAGCTTCTTTTAAGCCAAGACCTGTAGCGCCACGAACTGCTTTGATTACAGCAACTTTCTTCTCGCCGAAGCTAGTCATAACTACATCAAATTCAGTTTGTTCTTCAACAGCTTCAGCAGGTCCAGCAGCGGCAACAGCAGCTGATGCAGATACGCCAAATTTTTCTTCCATTGCTTCAATAAGTGCAACAACGTCCATTACTGACATTTCAGCAACTGCGTTTAGGATATCGTCTTTAGAAATAGACATTTTAAATTTCCTGTTCAATTAACAACCTGTTGGCTGTTATAAATAACTATAAATACAAAAAGTGCAAATTGTGCTCTTAAATTTAAGAGGTAAACAATTATTAAGCAGCTTCTTGTTCTTTCTGATCGCGTACTGCAGCAATCGTGCGGACCAATTTGCCTGCAGATGCTTCTTTCATTGCGCTCATTAAACGGGCAATTGCTTCGTCGTAAGTTGGTAGCTTAGCTAACATATTTACGTCTACTGCATTGCCTTCAAATGCGGCGGCTTTTAATTCAAACGATGGATTTTTCTTCGCAAAGTCTGTAAATAAACGCGCTGCTGCACCTGGATGCTCGTTTGAGAATGCAATTAACGATGGACCAACCAATGTGTCAGCAACACATTCAAAGTCAGTACCTTGTAAAGCACGACGTGCTAACGTGTTACGGATAACTTTCATCCATACACCGTTTACACGAGCTTCTTTACGTAAAGTCGTTATTGCTTCAACTGAAACACCGCGAGAATCCGCGATTACAGCTGATTGAGCGCCATTAGCAGCTTCTTGAACTTCAGCAACTATTGCTTTTTTGTTATCAAGATTGATAGCCATTGGCTTTACTCCTGGTTCACCGGCAATAAGAAACCGGTATTTACTATCCCTAAGCAAACTAAGATTCGCTTAGGCCGTTACGGCGAGGACCAGAATTAGGAAATACTGGGTAATCACCATCTACGTAGGAAAAATTAAGCTTTCAACGAAGAATCGTCTCGGCTCCTACGGTCTTTGACGGGGTTGTCTAAAGTTAATCAACGCTCATTTACGCTAATTTAAGCAGACAACACCTACCAAAATTTAAGGGGCGAAATTATAGTCTACAATTTAACCCCTGTAAAGCATCGATTATCGACACTTTATTGAAAACTATAGTGTCAAGCTAGCTTGGTTGACGGCAACGCCGGCACCCATAGTAGTTGAAACAGAAATTTTCTTAATGTACTGGCCTTTAGCATTAGCTGGTTTTGCTTTTTTAAGCGCTTCCAGTAATGACTCAAGGTTTTCCTGCAATTTAGCATCGTCGAAATCAGCCTTACCAATGGTAGTATGGATGATACCGTTTTTGTCATTGCGGTAGCGGACTTGACCCGCTTTTGCGTTCTTTATTGCAGTAACAACATCAGGTGTAACTGTGCCAACTTTCGGGTTAGGCATCAGGCCACGTGGACCTAAAATCTGACCTAGTTGACCAACAACACGCATAGCATCTGGTGAAGCAATTACAACGTCAAAGTCCATTACACCGGCTTTAACTTGCTCTGCTAAATCTTCCATACCTACGATGTCAGCACCGGCTTCTCTCGCTTTATCAGCGTTAGCGCCTTGAGTAAATACAGCAACACGAACGTCACGGCCTGTACCATTTGGTAGTACAGTCGCGCCACGTACGTTTTGATCTGATTTACGAGCATCGATGCCAAGGTTTACGGCAACATCTACGCTTTCACGAAATTTAGCAGTAGCTAATTCTTTTAATAAAGAAAGTGCTTCAGCGATGTCATATTCTTTTAATACGTCTACTTTTTCACGGATAAGACGAGTGCGTTTTGATAATTTAGTCATAATTAATCCTCTACCACTAAACCCATTGAACGAGCAGAGCCCGCAATGGTACGCACTGCAGCTTCCAAAGAACCAGCAGTAAGATCGGCTTCTTTCATCTTAACAATTTCTTCAAGTTGTGCTGTAGTAACAGTACCAACTTTATCAGTGTTAGGACGACCTGAACCACTCTTAACACCAGCAGCTTTTAGAAGTAAATAAGCAGCGGGTGGAGTTTTTGTTTCAAATGTAAAAGAACGGTCAGCATAAACAGTAATAACTACTGGTACTGGAGCGCCTTTTTCCAAAGAATCAGTTTTTGCGTTAAACGCTTTACAAAATTCCATGATGTTGACACCGTGTTGACCTAGTGCAGGACCAACTGGCGGTGACGGATTTGCTGCACCAGCAGCAACTTGTAGCTTAATTAAAGCTGTGACTTTTTTAGCCATGGTTTTAATACCTTTAGTATGGGTTCAAACGCTGATGATTAAAAACAGCTCCCCGTTAACAAAAAATCGATTTTTTCTTCATCAGATAAAATCGGCAGCAGATTATATATTATTACAAGGTGGTAGTGCAAGCCAAGATGCTTTATTTGTATAAAAAAAGACCACGGAGCGCTATCAGTAAGGGAATGGCGGGATCTACTCATTCATTTCCATTATTTCCTCCCTGTAACAACATAGTAAAATAATTCACAGGAAGAAAAAAAGAGGACTGCAGGAGAAGCAATAGATCAGAGGATATAAAAAAGCCAGAGTGAGACTCTGGCTTTTTAGGGAATATTTATTGCTAGCCTTTTTCGACTTGCCCAAATTCCAAATCAACAGGTGTTGAACGACCAAAAATAAGCACAGATACTTTAATGCGATTTTTCTCGTAATCAAGTTCTTCAACAACACCATTAAAGTCAGCAAATGGACCGTCAATAACGCGTACCACTTCACCTGGTTCAAACAATGTTTTAGGTTTAGGTTTGTCAGTGTCCTCAAGGCGTTGTAAAATTCGATCAGCCTCTTTTTGTGAAATAGGTGCTGGTCTTTCTTTAGTGCCACCAATAAAACCTAACACACGCGGCACACTTTTAACTAAATGCCATGATTCATCGTCTAATTCCATATGAACTAAGACATAGCCTGGAAAAAATTTACGTGAACTTTTACGCTTTTGCCCGGCGCGCATCTCAATAACTTCTTCAGTTGGCACAAGTATATCGCCAAACTTTTCTTCTAAACCATGAATACCAATATGCTCAAGCAATGTTTTTTGCACACGGCCTTCATAGCCAGAGAAAGCTTGAACTACATACCAACGTAATTTAGGATTGTTATTTTTTTCAGGCGTATCTGTAATTGTAATTTCTTCAGTCATGACGGTACCTTAACCTACTTTTAATCCAGTAATTAATCCAACTACCCAGAACAGAACTGAATCTAGACCCCAAAGCAATAAAGACATAATTAATGTTGCTACTAATACTATACCCGTTGTTTGCACGGCTTCTTGACGTGTTGGCCAAACCACTTTGCGTACTTCAGTACGAGACTCTTTAGCAAATGCTACAGCTGTACTGCCTTTAACTGTTTGCATAGCAATAAGCCCTGCAATAACAATAGCAGCAACTACCGCTATAGCGCGCACGAGAATTGATTGTTCAGCAAAAATGTAATTACCAACAACAGCACCAGCTAAAAGTAAAACAATTACGCCCCACTTTAAAAAATCAAATGAACCACTTGGTTCAGCTTCAGTATTTGCATTCATATCTACTACCCGTAATTACATGTCTAATCTAAGACAAAGCACCCCGATACAATCGAAGTTAAAATCTAAAGCCCCTATTATTTTATTAATAAGCACTTTACTCAAAAATGGCAGGGGTAGAGAGATTCGAACTCCCAACCGTCGGTTTTGGAGACCGCTGTTCTACCAATTGGAACTATACCCCTTCAATCTGTACTTACACTTACCGAGTGATTCTTAGTTGTTTGGGAATTAAGAGAGACTCTAGAAGTGAGGCGCTATTATACTAATCAAAATATTTTACTCAAGGACTATTTTCGAGTTTTAACTAGATGCTGCATCAGCCTTGCTTTTTCACCCTGCTTATTAGCTTTTATAAATAGTATTGGCACTCAACAATGTGCAAAAAAGACGCCTAAGCGTCTTTTTTTATTGTGTTAATGTTTTCTAAAATTAAGCAATAATTCGTTAAGATAAGAGCGATACCACACCAGCAACTACTGACCTATTTCCACTTTACTATAGCTCAGCTGCAAAAAAAAAGACGCCTAAGCGTCTTTTTTTATTGTGTTAATGTCTTCTAAAATTAAGCGATAATTTTAGATACAACACCAGCACCAACTGTACGACCACCTTCACGGATAGCGAAGCGTAAACCTTCGTCCATCGCAACTGGGTTGATAAGCTCTACAACAAACTTCAAGTTGTCGCCTGGCATTACCATTTCAACACCTTCAGGAAGCTCTACTGCACCAGTAATATCCGTTGTACGGAAGTAAAACTGTGGACGGTAGCCTTTAAAGAATGGCGTATGACGACCACCTTCATCTTTGCTTAGTACATAAACTTCTGACTCAAACTTAGTATGAGGTAAGATTGAACCAGGCTTACATAGTACTTGACCACGTTCAACGTCTTCACGCTTAAGACCACGAAGAAGAACACCACAGTTCTCGCCAGCACGACCTTCGTCAAGTAACTTGCGGAACATTTCAACACCAGTACAAGTAGATGTTTGTGTGTCACGAATACCAACAACTTCAACTGCGTCGCCGATTTTAACAATACCGCGTTCAACACGACCTGTTACAACCGTACCACGACCTGAGATTGAGAATACATCTTCGATAGGCATGATGAATGCTCCATCAATTGCACGCTCTGGCTCTGGAATGTAGTTATCTAATGCATCAGCAAGTTCGATTACTTTCGCTTCCCATTTCTCGTCGCCTTGAAGAGCGCCAAGTGCTGAACCTTGAATTACCGGTAAATCATCACCTGGGAAGTCATATTCAGAAAGAAGTTCACGAACTTCCATTTCTACTAATTCTAATAATTCATCATCATCAACAACATCACATTTGTTCATGAATACTATGATGAAAGGTACACCAACTTGACGTGATAACAAGATGTGCTCACGTGTTTGTGGCATAGGACCATCTGTAGCAGCAACTACTAAGATAGCGCCATCCATTTGTGCAGCACCAGTGATCATGTTTTTGATGTAATCGGCGTGACCAGGACAATCTACGTGCGCGTAGTGACGTGCAGCTGTATCATACTCAATGTGAGAAGTATTAATCGTAATACCACGTTCACGTTCTTCAGGAGCGTTATCGATTTGTGCGAAGTCTTTAACTTCACCGCCGTGAACTTTAGTTAATACCGCAGAGATAGCGGCTGTTAAAGTTGTTTTACCGTGATCGACGTGACCGATAGTACCAACGTTAACATGCGGTTTTAAACGTTCAAATTTTGCTTTAGCCATCTTAAAGTACCTCTGGGTAGATTAAATCTATTAATTTCTTAGTCAACATTGATTAATCTATAGAAGGCCTAAAGAAGTGGTGCTGATAGGCAGATTCGAACTGCCGACCTCACCCTTACCAAGGGTGCGCTCTACCAACTGAGCCATATCAGCATTTCTCTATAAAGACTGGAGCGGGTGGCGGGAATCGAACCCGCTTCATCAGCTTGGAAGGCTGAGGTAATAGCCAGTATACGACACCCGCTAAATTCTATCAGATTATCTCTGTTAAAATGGTGGAGGGAGGTGGATTCGAACCACCGAAGGCTGAGCCGTCAGATTTACAGTCTGATCCCTTTGGCCACTCGGGAACCCCTCCAAATTTTAATATCACATTACAAGTAATGTATTAATGGTGCCGACTGCCGGAGTCGAACTGGCGACCTACTGATTACAAGTCAGTTGCTCTACCAACTGAGCTAAGTCGGCACTACATTAAGTGGTGCGAATTCTAGAGTAATGTTTTCGTGCTTGCAACAGCAAAATGCAAATAATAAGCATGTTTTTATGCGTTTGATGGTTTTTTACCCACAATCACAAATTTTCAACTATAAACACTGACCTTAGCGCGCTTGAAAACAACTTAAACCAAGAAAAACTAACTTAGGTTCAAGTTGACAGTACTCAGCCATTAGCTTTGCAATCTGTTCTCCATTGCCACCCGTTATCAGTACCTTGTCGAGTGTCAACAAATTATTTGCTTGAATAATAGCTTCTTTAATCGCCCCTATGGTCATCGCCCAACTACCATGGTTCAAGCAATTTGAGCTGTCCTGACCAAAGGATATACTTGCAGTAACTTTAGGTGTGGCGATAATTTTAGTGGTGCGGATTAATAAACTATCAAATAAGGTTTGTACACCCGGCATGATCCAACCACCAAAATGCTGACCATTCGCCGCTAACAGATCAACAGTTGTTGCAGTGCCGGCATCGATAATAAGTAAGTTTTTTTGTGGATAAAGCTGTTTCGCCCCTATCATAGCCAGCCAACGATCAACGCCTAGGCTTTCTGGCTGCTGATACGACGAGGATATTCCAAACGCGCTTGCTGAACTCTGTACTTGTACAAAAGCGATATTATAGTCTGTTACCCACTTGTCGATCGCATCATGCACTAGGTTACCATGCACGTTAGCAAGAATAACTTCGCTCACCTGTGAAAATTTACCTTGCGATAACTGTGCTTGAAAAGTGTGATAGTTAAGATAAACAATGTCAGAAAGTGGTGCAGAAACACCAGATGCTTGAAAAACATATTTTACTTGGGTATTACCAACATCAATTAACAGCCTCATAACCCAGCCCTTAGACTAACTTCACCACCATACACCGGACTTACTTGGCCATTTACCTCCAACATCAATGCCCCTTGGCCGTTAATACCCCGACAAATACCTCGGGTAACTTTCTCACCAGTAATTAAAGCAACAGGTTTGTTAATGTAGAAATCTTGTGCATGCCACTGAGTCACCATAGTATTGATGCCCGTTTCGCTGTGAACTTTTAAACGCCTATGTAAGGCTGCAATGATGTTGGCCGCTAACATGTTTCGATCAATATCAACACCTATAGCACTCGACAAATCAATCCATGGTTGATCAACTAATACAGCACTCTTGACGGGCATTTTAATATTGAGGCCAATACCAATAACACAATGACATGGCTCCATCGCTTGACCTTCGAGATCAATTAAAATGCCGGCAAGTTTAACGCCATTGAAATAAATATCATTTGGCCACTTCAATTCAACATCCACTTGATAAAGTGCTTTTATTGCATCACTCACCGCCAATGCCGCCACAACACTTAACCCCATGGCTGCTGACATACCTTGCTCTAAATACCAATACATTGACAAGTAAATGTGTGAGCCAAAAGGTGAAATCCATTGTCGCCCCCTTCGTCCTCGACCAGCACTTTGATATTCAGCAATACACACTTGCCCGATAACATTTTGGTTTGGCAAACGGCGCATCAAATAACTATTCGTTGAGTCGATTAAGTTATGAACTTCTACCTTGGCACTAGTATTTTGCTCAGCCAATTTTGCAACGATGAGACTTTCGTTGAGCAGTTCAATGGGTTCAGCTAATCGATAGCCTTTGCCGGTGACACTAAAAATATCAAAGCCCATTTCTTGTAATGCACTAATATGCTTTGAAATAGCCGCGCGACTGACGCCGAGCTCTTCGCCTATAGCTTGCCCCGACAAAAACTCACCTTTAACCAATTTTTTAATCAACTGCTCACGAATTGCTTTCATTGTTGGCACCCTGTATTGATATGACTTAGCTCACCATCAGCGCCGATAAATCTAACTTCTGGTATCAATTGAAGATTAAATTTGGCCATGATTTTTTCCTGAATATAGACTGATAAAGCGACAATATGCTCACCCTGCTTACTGTCATAGTTAATAACCACTAAAGCTTGGTTTTCATGCACACCCACACCCCCATCACGAAAACCTTTAAGACCTGCTTGCTCAATCAGCCAACCTGCGGCTAACTTTATTTCACCACTTTGTTGTCGATAATAAGGCATCTTTGGATACTGCTGCTGTAAAGCATGAAAAAAATCTTCACTGACCAGTGGATTTTTAAAAAAGCTGCCCGCATTAGGTAGTCGTTTAGGCTCAGGTAATTTTGCCTGACGTAACTGGATAACTTTTGCCATAATAGCCTGTGGAGTCACGGGGGCGATAATAGTGTTTAAGCCCTGATAACTGTCGACTGGCTGCCAAGCTTTTGGCAATGAAAAATGCACCTGGGTAATAATACCTTTGCCGTTTAATGCCTGTTTAAAAATACTGTTACGATAGCCAAATTGACACGCGGCGTTACTATAATCTATCAACTTTTTCTGAGCAAAATCAAACCAAGTAACACGTTCAATAAAGTCGCTCACTTCAACACCGTAAGCACCAATATTTTGTACCGGCGCGGCACCGACACTGCCGGGGATAAGGGCCAAATTTTCTAAACCGTATATAGCGCGATTAATGCAAAACAAAACCAAGTTATGCCAATTTTCACCACAAGCGGCACTTACCTGAAAATATTCATCGTGTTCAGTGACATCAATGCCCATTAAGCTGGGTTTGATAATGATTGGTGCTTTCGCTTGGCAGAATAAGGTGTTTGTGCCCTCTCCCAGAATATAAGACCTGAGCGCTTTATCCGTGTTTATTTCAAACAGTTCTTTAACAGTAGACGGGAACAGTATCTCAGCGGTAACGGCTGGTACATTTAAGCTATTTAATGCTTGTAAAGGGAAGTTAGCGCGTGTTTTCATAACAGTGACTATAATAAATTTGCCTTATTGTACGCAAAAATAGCCTTCGCATAAACAGTGCTAACCATAGTTATACTGATAGGGCTAATTTATTCAATCGGTTGCTATAAACTGAAATTGGGATAAGTGCTCGATAAACGGCTGAGAATTTGTTGTCGGCATTGCAGTGCTGGTGACGAAGTGTTAGTAATTAATTGGGTGTTTTACCGCGTTAAATCAGCTATTGCTTGATAAAAACACCCCTGAAGTATTATATGGCTTTAGTAAAGGCTTTAGATTTCCGTTGAATATTATATAGCTGTTGCTTACCTTCCGGTAACTTATCAATCGCCTGTTCGCTATAACCTTGCTCAATAAACCAGTGTGCGCTGACCGTAGTGAGTACGAAAATTGATGCCAGGTTTTGTCTTTTCGCCGCCTGCTCTAGTGCTTGAATAAGACGAATACCTCGATTGCCACCACGATAATCTGGGTGAATAACTAAGCAGGCTATTTCACCTGTTCTTGCTTCTGGGTAAGGATAAAGAGCCGCACAAGCGATGATAACATCTTCCTTTTTAATCACCGTAAAGCGGTCAATTTCAATTTCAAGCAACTCGCGGGAGCGTTTAACCAGCACACCCTCTTCTTCTAGTGGCGCGATTAATTCTACTATGCCACCAACATCATCAATACTGGCAGCTGACAATTGCTCTTGATAGTCTTTGGCAATCAAGGTGCCTGCACCGTCACGGGTAAATAGCTCTTGTAATAACGCGCTATCACTGGTGTAACTGACACTATGACAACGCTCTACCCCTTGTTTGCCACATTGTATAATTGCTTGTAACAGTAATTGCTGAACATGATCTTCTTGCTCTGCAAGTAAACTACTAACGGTCGCTACCCCACAACTTCGAATTAAGGCCCCCTGCTTATCGAGTAACCCTGATTGTTCAGTTAACGTGATAAGTTTGTCAGCTTTTAACGCTATCGCGGTTTTTGAGGCCACATCTTCTAACGCTAAATTAAACACTTCACCCGTTGATGAATAACCCACCGGCGATAACAAAACTATTGAGCCAAAATTTAATTGGGTATTAATACCTTCAGCGTCAATTCGACGCACCAAGCCAGTATACTTAAAGTCAATTCCGTCACGCACACCAATAGGCTTAGCAATAACAAAATTACCGGTACTGACCCGAATTTGCGCACCATGCATAGGTGAGTTAACTAAGCCCATGGTTAACAAGGCTTCAATATGAATACGCAACGAACCGGTGGCGTCTTTTACCGCTGTCAAGGTCTCGGCGTCAGTAACACGTATATTACCTTCAATTTGTTGCACTAGGTCACGAGCAATGAGTCGTTCTTCGATTTGCACGCGCGCACCATGCACCAAAACCAACTTAACGCCCAAACTTCTTAACAAAGCTATATCATGAATGATATTGGCAAAGTTTGGGTGTTGTATCGCCTCACCACCAAACATCAAGACAAAGGTTTTACCACGGTGGGCATTTATATAGGGCGCTGCATTTCTAAACCACTTTACATTATCTTCATTACTATTCATGGCATCTGATCACTAATATCTATCACTTATCTTAATACGTATATATAACTTATGAATAATTTATATATACCCGCTCAACTTGAAGGTATAAATTTGTGCAAGTCGAGAACGGGTATAAACATTAAAGTAGCTAAACTTTTTCAGCACAACGATTAACAATATATTCCATGGCAACTTCATCTTCAGGGTTTTTATGTGGGCTTTGCTCACTGTCTTCTATGATGTTGTCTGCTAAAGAATGTTTATCAATTAAATTAAACCCTAACTGTTCGAAATAGCTTGGAATATAAGTCAGCACAATAATTTTTTGTAGTTGTATTTGATGAGCAAATTCTAATAAATATTGTACCAGTGCTTGCCCTTGACCTTGACCTTGGGCAGTTTTATCAATCACTAAGCTACGAATCTCAGCAAGACCTGTTTGGTAGATATACAGTGATGCACAGCCGACTACCGCGCCGTCAACTTCAACAACAACAAAATTTTGTACCGCATGAATAATATTGTCGCGACTGCGAGGCAGTATTTCACCACGCTCGGCCCAGTAATTAACCAAGGCTGAGATACTGTCAATATCCGACATTCTTGCTCTGCGCACCGCCATAGCTGCTGCACGCTGGGCATTTAAACGTTGTTTTACTTGTTTTAAGGTTAAGTTGATTTGCGTTTTACTTGGCGCACCTAAGACTTGGGTATTTAAGGTATCTTGGTTATCCGCTAAAATATTGCCTGACTGAACTTCTGCTAAGGCTTTGTCGACTTGCTGACGAGAAGTGCCGCCGATAGCGTCGCGCTTATCTAAACAAGATTCAATCGATAAATGTTGGTAGACATCTTGTTCGATCCTGTCGCTAAATTTTTGCAGTTGTGCAATTGAAAAATCTTCTAACGCGTGTCCAGCATCAATAGCGGCCAATACAACTTCACCAACAATGTGATGCGCTTCTCGAAAGGGAATATCTTTGCTAACAAGGTAGTCAGCAAGCTCGGTTGAATTGGCATAACCTTGCTGAGCCGCCGCTAAAGTACGCGCACGATTGACTGTTAAACCTTCAGCAATTAATACGGCCATCTGCATGCATTCTTGCCAAGTATCAAGCGCATCAAATAAGCCCTCTTTATCTTCTTGCATGTCTTTATTGTAAGCCAGTGGTAAAGCTTTCATGGTCATCATCATACCCGTGAGTGAACCCATCACTCGCCCAGCTTTGCCGCGCAGTAATTCACAAGCGTCTGGGTTTTTCTTTTGTGGCATTAATGACGAACCTGAGCTAACTAAATCGCTCATTTCAACAAAGCCGGCTTCACCTGAATTGTAAAAAACCAAGTCTTCTGCAAAACGAGATAAATGCATCATACTAATACTGGCGGTTGATAATAATTCAATCACATGATCACGGTCTGAAACTGCATCTAAGCTATTCAGTGTGGCACTACGAAAGCCAAGATTATGGGCCAGTTTTTCACGATCAATCGGATAAGCGGTACCAGCTAAGGCCCCAGAGCCTAGAGGTGAAGTGTCAGCGCGATACAAGGCGTCTTTTAGGCGACCAATATCACGGTTAAACATTTCAACATAAGCCAAACACCAATGGCCAAAGGTGATCGGTTGTGCGCGTTGCAAATGGGTGTAGCCTGGCAATACTGTATTACGCTCACGTTCAGCCAGGTCTAATACTGCCTGCTGTAAATTCACTAAGGCATAAAGTAGATCATTGCCAGTTTCTTTACACCACAGTTTTAAATCAGTGGCTACTTGGTCATTTCGACTTCGACCCGTATGTAACTTTTTGCCTAAATCACCAGTTTTTTCTATGAGGTTAATTTCCACCCAACTGTGAATATCTTCCGCGTCAGACGCTAAAATTTGTTTTGGATTTTCTTCAACTGAAGCTTTTAATGCTAATAATGCCGCTTTTAATTCTTCAAACTCAGCTTGGCTTAAGACATTAACCGTAGTTAATGCTTCAGCCCAGGCAATAGAACCAACAATGTCTTGCACTGCCAAACGATAATCAACAGGTAAAGAGTCATTAAACTTTTTAAACTGCACACTGGCTTGCTCTTTAAACCGTCCACCCCATAATGCCATTTCTAAATTCCTCTACCTTTATTTTTTTGCAGTAATTACTGAGTCTGCTTGTTTAAGTGCGGTAATTCTACTGGATAAGCTAAACAAACGAATAAAACCTTCCGCATGTTTTTGGTCATAAACATCATCAGCGCCAAAAGTGGCAAACGCTTCTGAATATAAGCTGTTTGGTGAACGACGCTGAGTCACTTGTGCCATACCTTTATAAAGCTTGACGACGACATCACCAGTAACTTTTTCAGCAAAAGAAGCGGCAGAGGCAAGTTGTGCTTTTGCAAGTGGTGTAAACCAACGACCGTCATAAATGACGTGTGAGAACTCATGACCAACAGATTCACGATACTTTAACGACTCTTTGTCTAGTATTAATGATTCCAGCCCTTTATAAGCTGCCATTAAAACGGTACCGCCGGGTGTTTCATAACAACCACGAGACTTCATACCAACTAAACGGTTTTCGACAATGTCGATACGGCCAACACCATGTGCAGCGGCTTTTTCGTTTAAATACATTAATGACTGATAAGCCGACATTGGCTCGCCATCGACGGCAACTAACTCACCTTTATCAAAGCTGAGCATTACCTTGCCGGCTTCGTTCGGTGCGTCCATAGGGTCAACTGTCATGGTCCACACTTCTTTTGAAGGCTCACACCAAGGGTCTTCTAACTCGCCACCTTCATGCGATATATGCCAAGCATTAGCGTCACGACTATAAATTTTAGTTAATGAAGCCGAACAAGGGATATTACGCTCAGCTAAATAATCTAATAAGTCTTCACGTGAAACCATATCCCACTCACGCCAAGGGGCAATGACGGTTAGCTGTGGTGCTAAAGCAGCAAAACAAGCTTCGAAGCGCACTTGGTCGTTACCTTTACCCGTGCAACCATGACAAACCGCATCAGCACCCACTTTTAAGGCAATTTCAATATGTGCTTTGGCGATTACTGGACGCGCCATTGAGGTACCTAATAAATACTGGCCTTCATAAACCGCACCAGTTTTAATAATGGGGTAAATATAGTCTTTAACATATTCTTCTTTTAAGTCAACCACATAGCATTCTGAAGCACCTGATGCGATAGCCTTTTCTTTAATGCCGACAAGCTCTTCTTCACCCTGGCCTACATCAGCACAAAATGCCACCACTTCACAACCTTGATAATTCTCTTTTAACCACGGGATAATAGCTGAGGTATCTAAACCACCTGAATAGGCCAACACTACTTTTTTAATATCTTTTTTTGCTGCTAAAGCCATGATTTATTCCTTAATAATATTTTATCATCAAGCTAGCCAACAACGAGTCATTGGCTAGCTTGAAATGTTTTTAAATTTAATTTACTTCATCTGCTTAGTAGAACAGAGATCAATCTGCTAATAAAGTCACTAACACCGCGTTTTGTGCCCACATGCGATTTTCAGCCGACTGGAAAGCCACTGACATTTCGCTATCAAACAGCTCAGTGGTAATTTCTTCTTCAAGATGCGCGGGTTGGCAATGCATAACAATACTTGCCCCTGCCTTTGCCATCACTTGATGGTTCACTTGATACGGTTTAAAGGTCGCTAAAACATCAGCAACATTGGTATTATCACCCATAGATATCCAGGTGTCAGTGTAAATAGCATCTTGTTGACCTAATTCAGCTATATCATGGGTTAAAGATAATTTAGTCCCTGATGCTGCACTAAAGCTCATGGCTTTATTATACATTTGTCCATCAGGGCCATGCCCTACTGGGCAAACTAACGTAAAATCAACCCCTACGATTGCTGCCATTAGCATTAATGAATTAGACACATTGTTTGCATCACCAATGTAAGCCAGTTTGATTTTACTCAGATCAGAAAAATTTTCTGCTAAAGTAACAAAGTCAGCTAATGCTTGGCATGGATGATACAGGTCACACAGTGCATTAATCACAGGTACACTGCCATGCTGGGCCAGTTGCTCTATTGAGTTGTTGCTAAAAACTCGTGCAACAATAGCATCGGCATAGCAAGAAAGGTTCTTAGCATAGTCGCTAACTCGCTCACGTTCACCTAATTTACCGTTTTGTTGGCCTAAATACAGGGCATGACCCCCTAATTTATTAATGCCAATATCAAAACTAACATGGGTTCTTAGCGAGGGTTTTTCAAAAATCATGGCAACTGACTTACCGTCCAAGGCCTGAGAGTAATTTTCAGGTTGCTGTTTTATATCACGTGCCAAGGTAATTAAGTCGAGTATTTGTGCTTTATTTAACTGATCATCAGCTAAGAAGTGCTGTAAATTCATCAATCTTTAATCCTGTGCGAAACCGGTTAACAACTTGTCTTATGACAATTAAAATGGCTTATATGAAACTAACAACCATTAGGCTGTATACGGGTGCCAATACTGACGCCGTTGAGCAAATCGACAATTTGCTCAGGTGATTGCCAACTAGCAACCGCGATACTTCGTCGTAACTGATTCGCGGCTCGCAATGCTGCGTTTACTTTAGCAGTCATGCCTCCGGCAATAACGCCACTGGTAATAAGTTGTTCTGCTTGCTGAGCATTGAGTGAACTTAAATACTCGCCCGTTGCCCCTTTAACACCGTTAACATCGGTCAACAGCAATAATTCAGCATTAAGCAACTGACATATCACTACCGCGGCATCATCAGCATTAACATTGACTAACTCACCATTCTCTAAAGCACCAATGGATGAAACAATAGGTAAAAATTTTGCTTTTAATAGCGTATCTAATAACGCGCTACTATAAGGTTTAGGTACACCCACTTGGCCTAATGCTAGAGGGCTTAATTGGCACCGCACCATCTGACCGTCGGTAAGTGACAAACCAACAGCGGGTAGTTTTAAACTCGCCGCACTGGCCACAATAGCTTTATTAACATTGCCAGCTAGCGCACCACTAATAATCGGCATTTGCTCTTTGGGTGTCACTCGTAAACCATGTTTTTTTTCAGTAACAAAACCTGCTTGAGCAAGCATTTCATCCACCACACAGCCACCACCGTGAACAATAACTACAGGTTGATCTTTTAAACTGGCAATCACAGTTAACAATGAAGCTAAGGCTGAGATATTGCCTTGATTATAACCATCTAAAATAGCGCCGCCAATTTTGATCACAACAGGCTTCTTCATCAGTAATTCCCTGCAGTTAATAGGCTATATTCACTCGCTAAGCCCAAGCTAATATTGGCACATTGTATGGCTTGTGACGCCGCCCCTTTTAACAAATTGTCAATAGCGCAGCTCACCACCACCACCTGTTTTTCTTCATCAACTAACCAATGAACATCAGCAAATGGGCTATAGGCCACATGGTCTATTTTAGGCCAGGTGTTTACTATTCTCACCAATGGCGTGTCTTGGTAGGCTTTTGTAAAGGCACTGTCAACTTGTTGACTAGTAACCCCAGCTTTTAACTGTAAGGTCACTGTCACTAATAATCCACGTTTGTAAGGGGCTAAATGTGGATTAAAAATCACCTCAACGTTAGCTTCTTGACTAATTTCTGGCTGATGCCTGTGCTGCAAAATATTGTACGGGGTTAAGCTCACTTCACAAAAACTGGTCGCTAATGACGCTTTGCGACCGGCCCCCGTGACGCCACTAATACCATTAACCACAATTAATGAATTCTCTTGATGAAGATCATTGCTGGTGATGGGCTTTAACGCTAATAAACTAGCGGTTGGGTAACACCCTGGCACAGCAATTAAATTGCTGGTAGCAATCTCGGCGGCTTGCCATTCGGCTAAACCATATTGAGCCTGTTGTAGTGCGTTTAACGCTTGATGTTCAAAACCATAATGCACGGGATATTGCTTAGCGTCTTTTAAACGAAAACCACCCGATAAATCGAACACTTTAACATCTTGATCAATAAAGGCTTGGGCCCATTGCGCACTAAACTCATGGGGTGTGGCAAAAAATACCGCATCAACCTTGTGTTTAGAAGCACTAATATGTTGCTCAAACCATTGTGGAGAAAAAGGCTCTAGCGGCAAATCACATATACCTTGCCAACGAGCATGTAATTGTGAAAAATTTTGACCACTAGAGGTACCATTTTCAGACACCAATAAATGTTGAATTGATATTTTATTATGCTGTGTTAACAAGCCAATTAATTCAGCCCCTACATATCCACTTGCACCAATAACTACGACGTTCATTTACTTACCATTTTTTTACCATTAGAAACTAAAACTCACGGTACTATTTACGTGTAAATTTTGCAATTCTATTCAACTTTAAGCAATTATTCTCTCGCTTTATGACCAAAAACATATCATTATCTAGAGAATCAAGACTGACCAAAATTAATATTTGACACTAGTGCCGTGGCTTAGTTGAATACATTATAAACATTTTCATAGTGTGGTTAAATTAGGCTCTTTACATTAAGTTGCTAAAATACCACCATATAAATAGTTATGCAACAAATTGGCATAATTACCCAGCAAATAATTTTAGGTGCTTAAATATCATGAAAAAGCTCAATAAAAAACTCCCCAACTTTACCCAGGCCATTAGCCAATTAATAGCACAACCTAGTATTAGTTCTTCGCAGGCGAGCTGGGATCAAAGTAATGAAGGGGTAATAAATTTACTGTCAGCTTGGTTTGAAACCTTAGGCTTTACTGTCACTATTCAAGCAGTTCCTAACGCTAAGGGTAAGTTTAATATGCTGGCTAAATTAGGCACAGGTACAGGGGGTTTATTACTTGCAGGCCACAGCGATACTGTACCTTTTGATGAAAATAGCTGGTTATCCGATCCGTTAAAAATCACCGATAACGATAATAAACTTTTTGGCCTTGGTAGCTGCGACATGAAAGGTTTTTTTGCCTTTATTTTGCAAGTTTGCCAACATATTGACCTTAAAACATTAAACAAGCCATTATACGTTTTAGCCACTGCCGACGAAGAAACCACTATGGCTGGCGCGCGATTTTTTGCTAACAGTGGAATAATAAAGCCTGACGTTGCCATTATAGGTGAGCCAACAAATTTAGTGCCTGTGGTAATGCACAAAGGCCATATGTCTCATAAGATTAGCATTAAAGGTCAGGCTGGACATTCAAGTAAGCCTGCAAGCGGCGTTAATGCCATTGAAATAATGCATCAAGTGATGAGTGAATTATTCAAACTCAGAGAAAAGCTCAGCCTAAGCTATCAAAATGAAGCTTTTGATGTTCAAACACCTACGATGAATTTAGGGGCTATTAGAGGTGGAGACAATGCGAATCGGATTTGTGGGCATTGTGAGCTTGATATTGATATGCGCTCTTTACCCGGTATGAAAGATGAAGAGCTAGTGGCTTGGTTAGCAAAGGCCTTACAACCCATTGCGGAAAAGTATCCTGGCCGACTCAGCATAGATGAGCTTGATCCTAGTTCACCGAGTTTTCAGCAAACCCCTGAAAGTGAATTAGTACTTACAGCTGAAAAACTTTCTGGTCATCGTTGTTGTGCGGTAAATTACGCAACAGAAGCGCCATTTATTCAACAATTGGGTTGCCAAACTATTGTTATGGGCCCCGGCTCGATTGATCAGGCACATCAACCTAATGAGTATTTAGCCCATAGTGAAATTACAAAAACTGAGCTAGTACTAACTAAACTCATTCATCATTATTGTTTTTAAGTTTTAATGTTTTTAGTACGCCAAAAAGAAATCAGTTGGCCAAATAAAATTAAGCTTACCCACTAATGTAGACCCTATTATGCTTAACGGGCCCGACTCCAGAGCTTTTGGTTACCTATGTTGAAAAAGTATTCTCCTGGTTGCCAACAACGCGGTAATAAATCGAGTTCCTTACGTTCAAGGTAGTTTGATGACAACAAAGGTAGAATTTCATCCAATCTTGCTTTGCTTATATTCGAGCACTTTTGTGCTGTTTCTACAAAGTATAAATTATTGCTTTTTTTTACTACCAAGTCATGACCGTGGCCAATGAAGGTCAATTGTCTTGATGCTATACGGCATTTAGGTTCATTCGATTTTTCAGGGTAGAGCTGAGTGACTATCGCATATTCATAGCGCACGTCCTGGTCAACATCATTCGGGATGTAAATCACCCCAAACCCTTGTGGAAAATCACCAGTAATTTGATATAAGGCATCAACAACCTGGCGACTGCAACGACCTCGAACAGCGTTCTTATATAAGGCTTGGTACACTCTCGGTAATAATTTGTAGTTGTAGTTGTTTTTGGTTGATAAGACAATACCGGTATATATTTGGGGTATTTTTAATATGTTGCCCACACCTAACTTCGGCTGGAAACTACTCATTATCAGCTGCTTAACAAAGCGCAAGATATTAGTTTGTGTACTATCAAAGGCCTCTCTTTCAGCTACAGAGTCTCCTAAATAATTTACCATACCAATACCATGGAGAAGATATTTTATCGTTTCACGATAATTAATCTCCAATAAGGCTTTCCGCTCTTCAAGCTCTAAGATACGAAAACAGTCTAGCTTGCCATCAATACCTTGTATAATCTTCTGTGCATTAGGATGATAATGGCCAATATCTTGTAATATAGCGGCCATTAACACAGGTATTTTCACAAGATCTGTAAATTGACGCAAGGCCTCTGCACTGCCACTGAGTAACTCATTAAAATCAAAAGCTACTAGTGCCACTAATTCTTGCGCTAAAGGGTCTTTGGATGAAAGTTTTTTTAAACAAATTTGATCTAGTAATCTTAAAGCCAATACAGCTTTATACAAAGGTTTACTACGCTCATTTTCAACTGCCACTTTACTGCCTTCGGTTGGCAATAATAATTGTATAGTGCCTAATAGCTCTGCTGATTTTCGCTTAGTTACAGCCAAACTTTCACCTTCACAAAGTTCGAGGATATCTCGACAAATACCCTGCAAATGTTGGGCACGTACATTACGCTCTGCGCTTAACACTTTTAAGCTTTCTTGGTGCTCACGTTCCAGCTTTAAAAGTCTCTTGTTACTCTTATCACTATCAATTTGTAATAACTTAGCCATTTCATTGTTAAGGCTCTTAATTTTGCCTTGTGATAGAAACTCTAGATCGTAAAATGCTATGGCCCTTTCCAAGACAGAATCTTTTAAAGGACTAGTGCCATAAATTTTAGTTAATAAAATTTTGACCTTAGTAGTAAACTTAGTATCGCCTGAGAAATTTTTCAACATGAGTTCCATTCATATAAGTAGTAGCCATTAAAATGATAGTACCGGAGTCCTAGCGCTTAATTAGCTAGCTTAGAGTAAAAAAGTGTATAAGTAACAAGCTATATTTTATGACTTTTATACTGAGGTTATATCGCTATTGTGCTCACTACATAGTCAATATATGCATGCGATTAATGACAGGCTAAAAAAATAAAACTGTTCAACCCAGACTTGTTTCAACCCATGCTTGATCGCTGAATCAGGTTAGTCAACAATCGATAATTATGCTTAACATTGAACAAATTAATTAAAATGTCAATACTAAAGTACGAGCTGAGATGGAGCCTGATAAAATACGCTTATATTAGCAGCACTTGATCGACACTGTGCATTAGAACATACTAACTAAACTTTACACTAATATACAAATTTGCCGCATTGGCAATTAAGGTTAATGATGGCCTCAAGTAACTTCAAAGAAACCCTCAAAAGTGTTGGCGCAGCATTTTTTGGTGTGCAAAGTGATAAAAATAGAGAACGCGATTTTACTCAGGGAAAGTTTAGTCATTTCATTATTGCGGGTTTAATTGCTGTGGTGCTATTTATAGCGGCCTTAGTTACCATTGTAAGTTTCGTTTTACCTAGCTAATATTTTTAGTACAACACCATTAGATTCAACTTAAGCCTTAAGTAACGCCATAAGTCCCACAAAACTCAATGGTGCTAATTCAATATTACAACAAAATGGTATTATCTCATCACTTGCTGACTATGGGTTATCCACTTTTATCAAAATGGTATAAGTTATTGATAGTTGTGTTGACATTATTTAATAAAGCGCAAGTAACTCAAACACTTTATTACGTGTATTACCTTTTTGACTAATCGTTCGTGACACTTCTATTGAGTGATGTTTTTTCGCATGCTGATATATTTTTCGTGTCCAGATAGTATCGTGATTACTGATCAATACTGATATTTTACGATTTTTGGTGACTTCTTCTACCGCATTGGCTAAATCAGCTTGTTCATCTAGCCCAAAACCGTTGCCTGAATAACTGGTAAAGCTCGCTGTTTTACTTAACGGCACGTAAGGAGGATCGCAATAAATAACATCACCTGATTTCGCATGAGCGAAGGTTTGTCGATAACCGTCACAAATAAAGACCGCTTTTGCCGCTTTTTCAGCAAAATAGTGCAACTCAGCTTCGGGAAAGTAAGGGCGTTTATATTGCCCAAAAGGTACATTATAACCACCAGATTTATTGTATCGACATAAGCCATTATAGCCATGTCGATTCATGTAGAGAAACACTAGCGATCTAAAATAAGGATCTGAGCTGGCGTTAAAGTCTTTTCGCAGTTGATAGTAACTTTCTGCCTGATTATTTTCAGGTGAAAAAAATCGACGAGCATCGGCGATAAATTTATCAGGTGTTCGCTGCACAATACGATATAGGTTGATGAGATCTTGATTAATATCATTGAGTAAATATTCATCATAATCACTATTTAGAAACACTGAGCCGGCGCCAACAAAAGGTTCAATCAGACGATTTCCTTTTGGTAACATAGAATTTATGACATCGGTAAGCGCGTATTTACCACCCGCCCATTTTAAAAAAGCTCGATGTTTTTTCTTCATAGCACCTACAAATCCAAAAATTTAGCAACAGATACTTAGCATCTGAAAAGTAAGCGTGGATTGTATCCTGAATTCACCTTTATTGGGAGAGTAGAAATGCATTGATTTCGTTATTAATAACCGTAACTGGCTTTATCCAGGGTTGCCGTGCTAATAACGATTTTGGTAGACTTGCTAAGGCAGATTGTGCTGTTGATTTTTCTGTATAGGCAGCGCTGGTGATAACCACTGACGGTTTATTATTTAATAAACGCTGATAAACTTGATAGTCAATCCTTGTTAAATCCTCAAGTAATGATTTTGGTAATTTTAAACCGCTATAGGCAGCTAATTGAATAACATAGCCAACGTGATTACTGTAATAGGCATTGTTAACGCTGACTTGATTAACTAGCTTGTTCTGCGCAATTACCACTGGTAATTTGCGCCGACTCGCTACCGGTTTAAGTACTACAGCATGGGTTGTTGCACTATTCATACTTTCTGCTGTAATCGCTGACATAACCTCAACAGGTGATGCCGCTAACCTTAGCTCTTTTTTTGGCAATACTGACGATGGATTCATTAACGACGAGTAAATTTCTTTAGGTCTAGCAGCAAGTTTAGTGCTTTCGATTTTAGTTTGAGTTGCTGGCCCAGCAACCTCAGCATTATCCTCACGATTAATCGCTAACACCATGGTTTGTGGTTTCGCTAATACTTCGCTTAGTGATATTTCTGCTTGTTTATTAGCAATAATTAATTTTGCAAAATTAAAGCTATCTAATTGCAATAAATTAATAACCAAGACGGCAAGGCCTAATAAAAAAAATAATGTACTAATTAACCCTTTATTTTGCTTAATGAAATGCCATTTTGGCTGAGTATTTTTAAATATTGCTGATGTGGTTAACAGAAGTTGGCCCGATTGTGCCGATAATAATGTCAGTTTATTGTCAAATAAACTTTTATTATTCGCCACAGTTTTACCCGCTTGTACCGAGCCAAACATTACAATGTTAACCACCAAATTGGCTTTTTTAGCGATAGCGGCCAGTTGTGATAGCTCATGAAATATCTGTAATGATAAATGCTGAGCACTGTCGAGCACAATACTAATGCCCTGCTGTGATTTTTTGGCTAAATTAATCACACTAACTGCTAATGATATTTCTGGATCAAATAACTCACCTGTATATAACTGCTCGATTATACGACAACGAATTTGAATATTATTAAACTGTGCAGCAAGTGAGATATAGGCAGCATTATGCTGCTCGGGTAAACTGGCTAAAAACTGGCTAGCACTAGGCGCGCTTTGTTCGACGCTTTCGTCGATAACTAAAATAGCTTGTTTTGAAAAACGTAGAATATAGTCTATGCGGGCATAGGCACTAATTTTAGTGACACCGGTGTTATCATTAGATAGGCCAATATTTTTCATTAACGCTGACATGCTTCACCTATTCTGAATAAAATTACAGAATTTGTTGAAGGTGTTCCTCACTAACATCGTCATTAATTTCAGATTGGCCAATAGCCGTTGGAAGAATAAAACGTAGCTTTCCAGCTAAGTTCTTTTTATCACGACGCATATGACAAATAAATTCATCAAAACCCATATTTTCTGGCGCAATTAACGGTAAATCAAAAGCAGACAGCAAAGTTTCAATACGACGAAGATCTGACACTTCAAGCAAATTCATTGTTACTGATAACTTAGCAGCAAGTACCATGCCAGTAGCAACAGCTTCACCATGCAACCAATTACCATAACCTTGGTCAGCTTCAATGGCGTGTCCAAAGGTATGTCCTAAGTTTAATAAAGCACGCACACCGGTTTCTGTTTCATCTTCAGCAACAATATTCGCTTTGCATTGACAGCAACGCTCGATCATCTGCATTAAAATCCTATTTTCACCGGCCTTTATTGCATCAGTATGCTGTTCAAGCCAAGTAAAAAAATCACTATCACCTAATATACCGTACTTAATAACTTCAGCCATACCGGCATTAAATTCTCTAATCGGTAAAGTTGTTAGGCTTGCCAGATCAATAAATACCGCTTTAGGTTGATAGAACGCACCTATCATATTTTTACCTAGAGGGTGATTAACGGCAGTTTTTCCACCAACTGAAGAGTCAACTTGAGACAACACCGTGGTAGGGATTTGAATAAAATCAATACCCCGCTGATAACATGCGGCGGCAAAACCTGTGATATCACCGATAACTCCACCACCTAGCGCGATTAAGGTCGTGTCTCTGCCGTGATTACCCGCTAGCAGATGTGACATTATCCGTTCAAAATTCGCTAAGCTTTTCTGAGCTTCACCATCAGGTAATATCACTTCATCAAGGTCAAAATCCCTGAGGCTATGTTTCATTTGCTCAATATAGAGGGGTGCAACGATATTATTACTGACAATGCAAACACGCTTACTGCGGATGTGACTAGACAGCAGTTCACTATTTGCTAATAGTCCGCTGTCTATATAGATTGGATAACTGCGCTTACCGAGTTTAACCTGAAGTGTGGTCATAATTATGTCGTTTAAAAGTCCAAGCGTTCGACTATTTTACTTGCAACAACTTTGGCACTTTGGTCATCCGTCTGCACGATAACATCGGCAATTTCTTCATATAACGGATTACGTTCTATCGCTAAGTTTTCAAGTACTGTTCTAGGTTCTTCATCAGTTTGTAGTAGCGGACGACGTCGGTCTCTTTGAGTGCGAGCGACTTGCTTGTCTATCGTTGTTTCAAGATAAACTACAATGCCGCGTGCTGATAAGTGATTACGTACTTGAGCGCTGATCACAGATCCACCACCCGTAGCCAAAACAATTCCTTGTTTTTCACTTAAGTCTTCAATAACTGACTCTTCTCTTAGTCGAAAACCTTCTTCGCCTTCAAGATCAAAAACCCACGCGATATCTGCACCAGTACGACGTTCGATCTCTTGATCTGAATCAAAAAACTCTAGATGTAGCTTATCCGCTAATTCTCTACCAATGGTGCTTTTGCCTGCGCCCATTGGGCCTACAAGGAAAATATTACGTTTTTCTGCCATTAGATTAATTAATACTCGTTTATTTATTACGTGAACAGGTAAGAGAGAACCTCTCTCGAAAATTTCAAGGGCGCAATTATCGCAATTGTTGGGTACAAATTGCAAGCATGTAAGATGAAAACACCAACTTACATGCAAATTAACTTAAAATCTTTCGGTAACTATCCGTGGTGTAACGAATATTAACAGTTCTTTTTTCTCATTAAAGTTACTGCTATTCCTAAACATCCAACCAAAATAGGGAATATCACCCAAAACAGGTACTTTTGACACTGAACTAATAATTTGTTGTTGATAAATTCCACCCAATACGATGGTTTCACCATTATTAACTAAAACTTGCGTACCTATTCTTTGTGTGTCGATAGCAGGTGCCGTGCCATTTGAAAGATCAGATACCGTATCTTGGGTCACCACCAAGTCCAGAATAATTCTATCATCAGGGGTAATGTGCGGTGTTACAGTTAAACTTAATACCGCTTTTTTAAATTGTGTTGATGTAGCGCCACTCGACGCGGCTTCTTGGTATGGAATTTCCACACCTTGCTCGATATACGCTTCTTTTTGGTTTGCCGTAGTAATGCGCGGACTCGCAATTATTTCGCCTTTATTTTCTTTTTCCATCGCACTTAATTCAAGATCAAGGATGGTACCATCGGCCAAGCGCGCAACCTGAAAGGCGATACTGCCCGCTGGGTTTGCGACAGGCAAGTTGACATTCAATCTGTCATTTAAATTTGGTACAGTGCTACTGCCCGCACCAGCTAAAGAGCCTGAGACTGAAGACTCACCATCAGAGTCTGTTACGCCCCAGCGAATACCCAACTCTTCATTAATATTATCTTTTACCGTCACCATACGAGATTCAATGATAACTTGGCGAACAGGGATATCTAATGCCAAGACCATACGTTTAATATCTTCAATACTTTTAGCCGTATCACGGAGCAATAAAGTATTGGTTCTTTCATCAACACTAACACTGCCGCGCGTAGATAAAATGCTGTTATCTTGATTTTTAATTAATGCCGCAAATTCAGCGGCTTTGGCGTAGTTAACTTGCACGTATTCAGAATATAATGGTGCGAGTTCTTGCACTTGTTGCTGGGCCTGCAAGTCACGTGCTTCTCGAGCAGCTAGTTCATCACTAGGCGCCACCATCAGAATATTGCCTTGCATACGCTTGTCTAAGCCTTTGACCTTTAAAATAATATCAAGCGCTTGATCCCAAGGTACACCGTCTAGTCTTAAGGTAATGTTGCCAACAACAGTGTCACTGGTCACTAAATTAAAGCCATTATAATCAGCAATAATTTGCAAGACAGTGCGTACCGAAATATCTTGGAAATTTAACGAGATTGCCCTACCACTAAAATTTTCTTCTTTACCTAGGTAACCGTCTTCTTTCACTGTAGCCTTTATTGTTAATGAAAAAACATCATTAAACTGTTGATGCTTATATTCAAACGGTCCTTCAATATCGACCACTAAACGGGCATTACGTCCCTCTTTAAAGGTTTCAATCCCGTTTACCAAAGTGCCAAAGTCAGTAACATCTAATTTATAAATATAGTCTTCAAGAATTTCAGTATTATGAAATTCGATATAAAGTTTGCCTAATTTATCGCTGACATCAACAGCGACCTTACTGTCGATAAGCTTAACCAACAGTTGTGCTTCATTTTGCTGACCACGTTTAAAGTCAATATTGTCGATCTGATTTATAAAGCCATGTCCTAGCGGAATTAACTGTGTTACCACTTTATTTACCTGACCGGTATTTAAGGTTAGGGCAAAAGTATTATCTTTTTGGCTAACCTCGAAAATAGATAATTGCTGCAAATTAACATCAGCAACAACTTTACCAGCCAGTTTTCGCACCGTAATATTTTTTACCCCAGCATGTCCAATAAGCGTAGTCGCTATCGCAGGGGTAAATTGCTCTGCATCAAAAGTTATTCTCACCTGTGCTGGTGTCATTGTCGTCGTTACTGTTGGCGGCGCAACAATTTTATCTGATAGTTCAAATATCAATTCAATTTCATTACTTTGAATAGTGTTATAAGTGATCCCTGTTAGTTCGTTTGCCCACGAAGAAGTTGATAACACGCATAAATAGGCGGCCAAAATTAATTTTATTTTTTTACAATGAGTCATAAGATTATCATTTTTTATTTTATTAAATAGCAACATTACTTCCTTTGCCCCTCTGCACTTGCCTGTGTCATGGTAACGACAGTCTCACGCTCCACCCAGCAACCTGCGCCATCTGGGATTAACTCTAATACTTTTACATGATCTTGGCTTACTGTGGTAATTCGCCCATAATATAAGCCAACATAACTACCCACAGCAACCCGGTGTAAGGTGTCGTCAGACGCCTCGAGTAGTGCCCAAGTAACACCTAATTCACCTAAGGTGCCACGCATCACTAAATCACTTAATGAAAACTTCTCCAAAGGCTGTTTTCTTCGACGTGGATCTGGACTTAAACAACCTGAAATTTGTTGGATTTTTTCTTGGATAGCTTCAGGTTTTGGCACGTCAAACGGACTGCGGAGTACATTTGCAGCGTAGTCAAAGTGACCAAAAACTTTCATTTTAGGCATCGGCTCTATTGTACTAGTAGTGCTCGCTTGCACATCGGCAATGTGTTGTTGCAAATCGTCCGTATTGCTATAACAGCCGGTCAATAAAACAGCACTCAATATCATGACTTTTTTCATTATTCGTCTGCCTCCCGATAACGGTAGGTTTTAGCTTGTAACTTTAAGGTTAGATATCCTGAAGCTTGGTTTTGCAAATTAATGTCAAAATTATGCAGGGTAACTATGCGCGGTAAGCCAGCAATTCGACTGACAAATTGACCAAACTCATGATAAGAGCCCAACACTTCAATATCGATGGGTAGTTCGACATAGATTTCTTGTTCTATTTCCGGCTGCCAATTTAATTTAACAAAATCCAGTCCGGTCGTAGTACCGACGAAGGTAATGTCATCTAGCAGGCCTGGGGTTTCATGGCTTTCTGGTAAACTTTTTAGTTGTTTGGCAAACATCGCTTCAGCTTCAATCATTTGTTCTTCAAATATTTCTAAATTAGCTGCTACATGATATTTAGCTTGGTATTTTTGCTTAAGGGTAAGCTCTTGTGCTGTCACACGTTCAAGTTGTTTAATTTGATCGCTGATCATTAACACATAACCCAAACTTAAGACTAAAACCACTAAAAACATTGATAAAACTATTTTGGCGGCTTTTGGCCATTGTCCAATATTATCAAGCTCTAAGCCTTCAAATTGCTCAATAAATTCCGATGAATCAAAATTCATTATGGTGCTCCTTGCTGGCTCGATTCGTTCGAATTAATCAAACCTTTAATTCGAACGCGCATTTTAAAATCACTTAATAATTTACTTTTTGCATCGTTGGAAGTGATAGATTCAAGTATCGCGTCTTCAAATAAATCAGAACGCTCAATTTCCCTGATCATGTTGGCTAGATGATTATTAGACTCACTTTTACCGATAATATTTAAGCTATTATCCTGTTTTTCTAAACCTGTAAGATAAATGCCATTGGGGACTACTTTTGCTATTTCGTCTAACACTTGGGTCACAACATTGCGACTACGTTGCAGTTGTTCAACAACACTGGTGCGTTTTTTAAGCTCTTTTTTCTTTTCATTAAGCGACTTTATTTTTGCAATGCGTAAATCCAGTAGTTGAATTTCATTTTGTAAAAATTGATTACGAGCATTTTGCCCATCAATATGCATTTGATAAAACTGATTCACTGAAAATACGATGAGCAATGCCACTGCGGAAACTAGGGTTAACATCGTAAAATATTCTCGTTGCCGAGCTTTTTCAGTTTCTTCACGCCATGGTAGTAGGTTTATATATGCCACGGGGAAAAACTCCTTAATGCTAATCCAGCTGCCACCATATAGCGCGGTCCTGTTTTAACTAACACTTCTCGATTAATAGTGCTCGAAATTTCCATACCGGCAAATGGGTCAGCTATGACGGTATGAATACCCAATTCTTCTGACAATAGTTGCTTAACGCCTTCCATTAAAGCACTACCACCTGAGATAACCAGGTAATCAATTTTTTCTTTACCACTGGTGGTAAGAAACATTTGAATTGCACGGCGAATTTGCTGCACTAATATGGTGTGAAAAGGCGCTAAAACTTCAAAGGTGTAGTTGGGTGGCAGATCATCACTTAATTTCGCTAACTCTGCTTCTTCAAAGGACTTATTATAATAGGAAACAATCGAACGAGTATATTGTTCACCGCCAAACAGTTGATCACGACTGTAAATATGAGTACCTGATTCAGTGACCGAAAACAGGGTCATTGTCGCGCCCAAATCTACGGTAGCAATAATTTTATCAGCTGCATCGTCAGGTAATTGCCTTAAAATTAAATCATAGGCGCGACTGATAGCGTAAGACTCAACATCAATAACTTTAGTTTCAAAGCCACCGGCTTCTAATGCGGCAACTCTTGCTTCAACAGACTCTGTTCGCGCTGCGCTAAGTAAAACATTCATTTTACTTGGATCTGATTCATTAATATCGAGCGATTCAAAGTCTAGGCTGACTTCATCAAGGGGGTAAGGAATTAAACTATCAGCTTCAATTTCTATTTGGCTAGCCAATTCTTGCTCAGTTAAGGCTACATCCATGTAAATTATTTTTGTGATAACCGTTTGTCCAGATACTGCAGATGCGGCTTGTCGTACAGACGACGAAATTTTTTTTCGTATTTTTGCTATCACTTTTCCAACAGCATCAATGTCTTGAATTTCTCTATCAACAATTGCCCCTCTTGGCATCGGCTCAATAGCGACCGTTTCTAAAACATATCCGTTATCATTTTGGTTCAGTAAAACAGCTTTGACAGAGTGAGAACCAATGTCAATTCCAACCATTAAAGCGGGCTTTTTTTTCCATAAACGACTTAGCATAGAATCCTTCTAGAACATTTAATTTTTATAATATTAGATAAAAAATTAGCATAAACTCATTTATCACATGTCTTTACAGGATATACTAGTACTATATTTCTCATTTTATAAATTTTATCGAGCTTTTTTTTGTGTTTTCTATAAGAAATCTGTTAAAAACCGGTGCTATATTGGTCTTTATTGGCATGCTGGCACTAGCCGGAATTTACTTGTCGATGCGTTCAAATTTACCCAGTGTTGCGTCACTGAAAGATTTGCAATGGCAAACGCCAATGCAAATTTTTAGCGCTGACGGCAAACTTATTTCCCAGTTTGGTGAAAAGAAACGTATTCCCCTTACCTTAGAAGAAATGCCACAACAGTTAATCAATGCAATTTTAGCTACCGAAGACGACCGCTTTTATCTTCATTTTGGCGTTGATCCTATCGGTATGGCTCGAGCTATCCTAGGTCAACTCACCGGACAAAATAAAGGTGGTGCAAGTACCATCACTATGCAGGTTGCACGAAACTTTTTTCTCAGCCGTGAACAAACCTATGTCCGAAAAATTCGCGAAATATTTATTTCTTTCCATATTGAAAGCCTGTTAACAAAAGATGAAATTCTTACACTCTACATGAATAAGATTTCCTTAGGCCATCGCTCTTTCGGCTTTGGTGCCGCCGCACAGGTCTATTATGGTAAAGAAACTAAAGAACTGACTTTAGCGCAGATTGCAGTATTAGCCGGTTTACCAAAAGCGCCCTCAACCATGAACCCTATTAGCCGACCTGATCGAGCAATGCAGCGCCGAACCGTAGTATTACAACGCATGTATAGTACTGGCTATATTAGTGCTGAAGAAATGTCAGACGCCAATAAGGCACCCATTACCGCCATTAAACATGGTGCAGAAATTGAATTAAGCGCGCCTTATATTGCCGAGATGGCCCATCAAGAAATGATCGACCGTTTTGGTAAAGAAACCGCTTACACCGGTGGTTATAAAGTATTTACTACCGTCACCTCAACTTTGCAACATGCCGCCCAACAAGCGGTGGTTAACAATATTTTAGCTTATGACCAACGCCATGGTTATCGCGGCCCTATTAGCACCTTACGCCCCCTTGATAGCAAAGCTCAAGCTATTAGCACAGATGACTCAAAAAAAATTACAAGTGCGCCAATAAGTGATGCAGAAGTTATACAAGCACTTGCCTCGATGTCGAGCTATCACTCACTGGTACCCGCGGTTGTTACGACAACATTTGATCGTGCTGCACAAGTGAAATTACGAGATGGCTCTGAGGTAGACATTGATTGGCATGGTCTATCGTGGGCGCGAGCTTATATCAATGATGATAAGCAAGCACCGCCACCAACCACAGCCAGTGATATATTGACACTAGGTGATATTATTATGGTTTCGGCAACAGAATCTGGCTACCGCTTAAGCCAATTACCCGATGTCAGTTCAGCACTTATCTCGCTAGCAACGGATAATGGTGCGATAAAAGCGGCCGTGGGTGGTTTTAGTTTTGAGCATAGCCAATTCAACCGTGTTACCCAGGCAAAAAGACAAGTGGGCTCTAACATTAAGCCTTTTATATACTCAGCAGCATTAGACAGCGGCTATACTTTGGCATCGATAGTTAATGACGCACCCATTAACCAGTGGGATAGGAGCTCAGGCGTAGTCTGGCGCCCTAAAAACTCACCACCGGTTTATAACGGCGAAATTCGACTTCGTTTAGCATTAGCACAATCTAAAAACGTTATCGCTGTGCGCTTGCTTCGAGATGTTGGCTTAAATAAAATTATTCCCTATTTAGCCTCTTTTGGTTTTGATCCTGACGATTTACCGCGTAACGAGTCTTTAGCACTTGGGTCAGCGTCTTTGACACCCTTGGAAGTGGCTACCGGCTTTGCCACATTTGCCAATGGCGGATTTTTAATTCAACCCTACTTAATTGAACGCATTGAAGACTCCTTTGGTAAGGTATTATTTCAAGCCAACCCAGCTATTGCCTGTGATCGTTGCGAAGAGACTATAGCCGCAGAAATTGAGATTTTTGACAACGACGCTGACATCACTAACATCATTGAAGATGAGCCATTGACTGTTGCTGAAGGTCATAAAATAGCCGCGAAAAATATCAATAAAGCCAAGCGTGTCATTAGTGCTCAAAATGCCTTTTTAATGACCGAAGCACTTCACTCGGCAATTTGGGGTGCTGACTGGAATGTAAAACCTTTTTGGCAAGGCACCGGCTTTCGTGCACGGGTACTGAAACGTAGAGATATTGTGGGCAAAACAGGTACTACCAATCAAGCAAAAGATGCTTGGTTCTCTGGCTACAGTCGCAGATTAGTCACAACATCCTGGATAGGTTTTGACAACCCCAGTAGTAAGCTTGGCCAAACAACCTACAATAGCAACTTAGGTAAAGAGCAAACGACAGGTAAAGAGTTCGGTGCTAAGTCAGCTCAACCCGTTTGGATCGACTTTATGAAAGTGGCACTTGCAGAACTTCCTATTGAGCATTTTGAACAACCCGAAGCGCTAATGTCAGTGCGAATAGACAAAGTGTCAGGAAAGTTAACCACCAAAACAGACAAATCAAGTCGCTTTGAGTATTTTGAATTAGGCACAGCACCGACTGAATATATTAGCAAAGACATTAGCAGTCAGATCCTCGATGGTGGTTCGGATAAAGTCAGTGAAGAAGGAATATTTGATTAAACGTAACTTATGTTGAGCTTTTGAACTGTCTATTACAGCACTATGTTTTCTTACAAAAATATCAATAATCCCCATTAAAAGTTTCGTTAGGAAAGTATGTGGATAAAAATTTTGTTTTTTCAGCCCTTTTTTAGAACAAATTTAAAACATTTTTAAATTTTATATTACTTTTACACCCCCCCTTAAGTGATATATTCCTGACCAATCAGTCAACAAAACTATATTCATAACTAATTGTTTTTATTGAGTACAAATGAAAATTATACGGTATTCATCCATCACTTTTTAATTGATTTTTTTTCATCATAAACATCTTTGCTTAAAAAACAATGAAAGTTACTATGAAAACTTTCACAACGAAAGAAAAAAAACTTTCGTTTTGTTCATTGATCGCCTAAAATTGGTCTCCAAACTCGGAACACCGAAACTAATTATTTAAAATCGTCATACCTTTAGGAGCGAATTCGCAATGGCAGCTTTAGAAAACTCAATCGATTTATCTTCATACGGCATCAGTAATGTTGCTGAGATAGTTTACAATCCATCTTATGAGTTACTCTTTGCTGAGGAAACAAGGTCCGATCTCAGTGGTTTTGATAAAGGTGTGGTTACCGAACTCGGCGCTGTTTCAGTTGATACCGGTATTTTTACGGGTCGCTCACCTAAAGATAAATATATTGTTCGTGATGATACAACCCGTGATACCGTTTGGTGGTCAGATCAAGGTAAAAATGACAACAAACCAATGTCTCAAGAGACTTGGACTAGCCTCAAAAGTCTAGTCACCGAACAGTTATCCGGCAAACGTTTATTTGTTGTTGATACCTTTTGTGGTGCAGATGATGACACCCGTTTAAAAGTTCGTTTTATTACTGAGGTGGCTTGGCAAGCACATTTTGTTAAAAACATGTTCATTCGTCCCACTGATGCAGAGTTAGAATATTACGAACCTGACTTCATTGTTATGAATGGCGCAAAAACCACCAATCCAAATTGGCAAGCACAAGGCTTAAATTCAGAAAATTTTGTTGCCTTTAACTTAACTGAAAAAGTTCAACTTATTGGTGGTACTTGGTACGGCGGTGAAATGAAAAAAGGTATGTTCTCAATGATGAACTACTTTTTACCGCTAAAAGGCATAGCTTCAATGCATTGTAGTGCTAACGTTGGTGAAGATGGTGACACGGCTATTTTCTTCGGCCTTTCTGGTACCGGTAAAACCACATTATCAACTGATCCTAAACGCCAACTGATTGGTGATGACGAACATGGCTGGGATGAAAATGGTGTCTTTAATTTTGAAGGTGGTTGCTATGCAAAAACCATCAACTTAAGCAAAGACAATGAACCTGACATTTATAATGCTATTCGTCGTGACGCTTTGCTAGAAAACGTTACGGTTGACGGAAAAGGTACGATTGATTTTGACGATAATTCAAAAACTGAAAACACCCGTGTTTCTTACCCAATTCATCATATTGATAATATCGTCAAACCTGTCTCTCGGGCGGGTCACGCGAAAAAAGTTATTTTCTTAACTGCTGATGCTTTTGGTGTTTTACCTCCAGTGGCTAAATTAACCCCTGCGCAAACAGAATATTACTTCTTGTCGGGTTTCACAGCAAAACTTGCTGGTACTGAACGTGGTATAACAGAGCCAACACCAACGTTTTCAAGTTGTTTTGGCGCCGCATTTTTAAGTCTACACCCAACACAATACGCTGAAGTACTACGTAATCGTATGCAAGCGGTTGGTGCTGAAGCCTATTTGGTCAACACAGGTTGGAATGGCACGGGCAAACGTATTTCAATTAAAGATACTCGCGCTATTATAGATGCAATTCTTGATGGCTCAATTGATAATGCAGAAACACACGTTTTACCCTTATTTAATTTAGATATTCCAACCAGCATTGACGGGGTTGATGATAGTATTTTAGACCCACGTAATACTTATGCTGAGCCAGCACAATGGCAAGATAAAGCGATAAGTTTAGCGACTCGCTTTGTGAACAATTTTGATAAGTTTACTGATACTGACAACGGTAAATCGTTAGTAGCAGCCGGTCCTAAAGTATAATTAAATCAATACTGCGCTAAGCTAAAAATAAATTAAAAAGCCGTCGTAACTACGACGGCTTTTTAATTCCTGCTGTTGTGCTAATGCAATCAATACCATTAAGCATTACAACATGTGATCAGCCGTGGCTAATAGGTAAGCAAACTTTCGCGGTTAAACCCCCTGTTACTCGATTAGACAATTCCACTCGGCCACCATGGGTATCGACAATACGTTTAATAATAGCTAAACCTAGGCCACTGCCGCCTGTTCCTCTTGCTTCATCACCTTGCGTAAAGGGCTGAAATAAGCGCTCGACATCCACTTCAGCAATACCTGGCCCTTCATCAGAAACACAAAAACAAACCTCCTGTGTAGCTTTATCGAATGAGCTAGTTACTATAGTCTTGCCCTCAGAGTAGCGTAGAGCATTTTGAATTAAGTTTGCCAATACCCGCTTCATAGCAACATAACGCAGTGGAACTTTAGGTAGCGCCTCAGCATTAATAATAATTTCTCGCTCTAGAATACTTTCAGACTCCACCACTTCGTTAATCAAGAGATTAATATCACTCAACTCAACTTTGTCTTTACTATCATGGCGAATATAATCAATGAACTGATCTATGATGGTGTTCATATCTTGAATATCACCTTCAATACCAGCTTTTAGAAATTCATCTTCAGCAATCATTTCAGTGGCTAAACGAATGCGAGTTAAAGGTGTGCGTAAATCATGAGATATACCTGCCATCAATAAGTTTCGGTCATCTTCTAGTTGCTTAATACCCTTAGACATATGATTAAAAGCTCGAGTTACCGCAACAATTTCAGTGGTACCTATTTCAGTTAATGGCTTAGGAAAGTCGCCGCGACCGACATCATGAGCCGCATGTTCTAATGCAGCTAACGGACGATTAAGTTGCCGCACAAATAACCACCCACCCATCACACTCAAAATACCTAACATCATTAACACAAAAGTAAGTGGTGAAAAGTTTTCTTCTCTTAAACCATTAATTGGAATTTTAACCCAGTATTCAGGGGCTTGGGGTGGACGAATCCAAAATAGATATTCATCACCTTGAGAAATTCTTACTTCGGCTCGACCGCCTAATAGGCTAGACATTTCATTAGAACGAAAGGCGTAATATACTGCCTCTTGTAGACCTAATTTCATCGCAGCAGCTTCACGATAAACACCAATACCAGTTTCTCGCTGAAACGCCTCCCCCATAGCGGGACTTATTGCTTCATCAGCAATATCGATAAATACAACACGCACCTGCTTTGCCAGCAGCTGATTAACCAGTTGTGTATTGGGTTGAATAATATATATCGACATCGATATAAATGACACGACTTGATTTATGAACAGCAACACACCAATTAAGAGTACCGTTTGACCAAAGGCACTGCGCAGCAATATTTTCATAGACTTCTACTAGGTTAGTGTTGTTTTCAGTATATTATAACGAATTTATACCACAGATCTTCCTTCGGGAACAAATACATATCCTATACCCCAGACGGTTTGAATATAACGCGGTTTTGCTGGGTCTTCTTCTAACATACGACGCAAGCGGGATACTTGCACATCAATGCTTCGCTCTAAAGCAGAATAGTCTCTACCACGGGCTAAGTTCATTAACTTATCACGTGACAATGGCTCTCTAGGATGGGTGATCAACGCCTTTAATACTGCAAATTCTCCACTGGTTAATGGCATATCAATATCACCTTTAAGCATTTCGCGAGTAGCGAGGTTAAGTTTATAGTCACCAAAGGCAATAACATTTTCTTCTTGTGAAGGTGCACCGGGAACTTCTTGAACTCGGCGGCGTAACACCGCTTTAATGCGGGCTGATAATTCACGTGGATTAAAAGGTTTTGGCATATAATCATCAGCGCCGATCTCCAAGCCAATAATACGGTCTATTTCATCACCTTTGGCTGTTAGCATAACAATAGGGATATCATTACAGTTTTGGCGTAAGCGGCGACAAATAGATAAGCCATCTTCGCCTGGCAGCATTAAGTCGAGTACTAACAGATGAAAATTTTCACGCTCGAGCAATCTATTCATTTGCTCTGAGTTTGCCACACTGCGAACGACAAACCCCTGTTCAACTAAATACCGTTCTAGTAAGGCACGTAAACGCATATCATCATCAACTACCAAAATTTTCGGTGTTTCATATCCCATTATACTGATTCCATTTTTTGTTTTAATAAAGGTTAGCTATAAATCATCTTAGTTGAAATATAAAAACCTGTTCTGTCACAACTTTGTAGCCTCTGTCACAACACATGTTGCAATATAGTTTATTTTAAGTGTTAATAATGTAAATTTACTATTTAAATAAACAATTGACCATAATACTTCCTATTGAGGCAAAGCGAGTAGTGACTTAATGAGTGAGTGAATTGCCCTGTTACTGAGTGACATACTTAAGGCCCAGATATCATTAATTGAATTACTTACTTTAGCTAGTTATTGTGGGAGAATACGCAAATGAAAATTTGGCTCCATTTTCACAAAGTACCGCTTCGTGTTTTACGCATTAGTAAAAGGCGTAATATCGTCCAGCTTAAGCGCAATATGGTTAAAATCAAAATAGCTTTAGCTCAAGAGAAAGTAGAAACAAGAGCAATGCTAAGCACTTATAAGCGCTACAGCAAGCGTGATGCAAGTGCTGAAGAAATGCGCATTGCCAACCAACAATTTATTGATATTTTAAAAGGCCTTGGCGTTGGTGTTGTCGCTATTCTACCCTTTGCCCCTATTACTATACCTCTGATGATAAAAATTGGCCGCTGGGTCGGAGTCGAAATACTACCCAGCTCATTTGTTGATGGTAAAAAACCACCGCGATAAGCCTATTCGCCCCCTCACTAGCGCAAATAGTGAATCGCTTGATCAGTCACACATTGAGTAAAGCTTTTTTGTCGCTCTCTCCTTGAAAGCGTAGCGATAGTTTCAGTGACTACCGCCATTTTCTGCTGCTTTTCTGCTAAAGGTAAGTGACTAAATTGCTCATAAAAACAGGCCTTCAAACCATAATTTAATGCTGTATCTGACTTAGGTGACTCGCCCGCTAAACAAATGATAAGTTGTTCAGCTAAAGTATTTTTATCTAATTGGGTAATTAAGGCTTTAATCGTTAAACTTTCAGCTTTTTTCTTTTGCTGCTGGCAGCTATAAAGCATATCTGCCACCGCAACAATAGGAATAAGTGCCTGATGTTGCGCGCCAAAACGTGCCTTTAACCATTGATTCATCTCAAGTGTTTGGCTCTGCGCTGCTTGCAGCGGTGTACTCACCAGCAAGCTAATAAATAAGAAAGCTTTAATTTTATGATTTAACAGTTTGATTTTCATAAGGTATTCCATAACTTATCGACTTCACTCGACTATTGAAAACGTATCAATGTCGCCATTTCGCAGCCCATTAAATAATAGCGAAACTTTTCTAATCTGGCTTAACGTGGTTAACTAGCTAAAATAAATGCTAATTAGGTGAACTATACCGTGAGACCAAATTTTAAAACATGCTTTTTTTTCATTACATTACTAACGTTTTCTAGCCCACTATGGGCATTTGGTGATGTTAATATCAGTGCTAATTCAAATACTAACCTAAGTACTGACCTAAGTACTACTGAGTTATTAGATCAGCAGCTTAATAACGCGAAAGGCAAGGTTGTTTACGTTGATTTTTGGGCCTCATGGTGCATTCCTTGTCGAAAATCATTCCCGTGGATGAATAACTTAGCCGCACAGTATCAAACACAAGGCTTAATCATTCTCAGCATTAATCTAGATCACAGCCAAGTATTAGCTGATAAGTTTTTAGCGCAAATACCGGCTAATTTCCCAGTTATTTATGACCCTAAAGGCAGTATTGCAAAAAAGTATCAATTAAAGGGTATGCCCAGCAGTTTCATTATTAACCGACAAGGTCAAATAGTCAGCGCACACGTAGGCTTTAGTGAAGAAAAAAAATCAGCATATGAACAAGAAATTAAAGCGCTATTAACTAGCCTAGATTAGTTGAATTTATTATTAACCACTTAACGAAGAGGAATCCGTTTGCTATAGCTCAACAGATCATAAGCCACTATTTGTTTTATTTTCTTAATAGCCTAGCCTAATGCAAACTAAATCTTAGCAATATAACCACAGAAAAAATTAATCTATTCAATAGCTTTTAAGCAATATTAACTGCTTTAACAAAGCAAAAAGCGAGCTCAGTAGCTCGCTTTTAAAACTAGGGTCGCAGTAACTTAAAAGCTGTACTTATAACCTAAGGTTAAACTGCGTGGTTTACCTGCCATAATCGAGCCATGTGTACGTGTCGCGATATATTGTTTATCAAGTAAATTATCAATATTTAAGGTGATCTCTTGGTTATCAGCAAGATTATAATGAGCCACCATATCAACAACAGTGTGGCTGTCAATGGACTGATCGGCAGCAATTGCCCCCTGACCTGCAGTAGTGCGCATTTCATCAACATAACGTACTAAAATATCACTACGCCATTGTTCACCAACCAAGCCAACAGTAAATTGCAGCTGATTTTCAGGTACGTAAGGTAATTCGTCACCCGTTAGGACATTGCCCCAAGTATCTAAACCTGATTGAAAAGCGTTTCGAAACTCTGTTGTCGTAAAGGTATAAGTTAAATCAATCGGAATGCTCAATGTACCTGCAGCAAATTGATAACCAGTTTTAACTTCTAAACCTGAAACTTTTACTGCACCAGCATTATATTGATTGCCAATATTTTCTTCATCACAACCTTGGCTCGCGGTACAGTTACCATGCATATTTTCGTAATCAGAATAAAAGAACAAGGCTTCGCCACTGAATGCTTGCTGGTTGTAACGAAAGCCTAATTCATAGTTAATGCTTTTTTCATTTTCTGTTTTATCATTGCCAGGGGCTGGTGGCGCAAAGCCTTTTTGTATACCACCAATAATAATTAAATCATTATTAACACGGTAAGTTACGGCTAACGAAGGCAACAACACCTGAGTATCGTTGCTAACATCTTTAGTTAAAGGTACATTTCTATCGATAACCCCTTTCGCCCAGTCTTTACGTGAGATGGTCATATCTTCATAACGTAAGCCAGCATTAATAATGAAGTCACCCACGCTATATTCATCATGGACAAATAAGGCTATTGCCTCTGCGGAATCAATACGATTAGAATCTGTACCCTGGATACCGGCATTAATTAAGCTCATTTCATAACTAGTGTCCAGTGTGTAGTTATCAACCCATTGAAAGCGATCCATTTCATCTTCGTGGTAGCGAGCACCAAATTTGACTTGGTGCGCGCCAAAGTCAGCATTTAACACGGTTTGAATGCCTTTTGATTGATAGGCACGGCTGTTGGCTTTGACATCAACACTAATTTTATCACTGCCAAAGGTACCATTATCAAAGGCAGCAGCATCGTCAATAGCACCGTCACTTAAGCTTTTACCGTTGACTTTGCTGGTTTTATACCAGTTACGGCTAAACTCATTATAATAAGCTGAGGTACCTAAGGTTAAGCGATCAGACAACTTAATATGGTGGTTAATTTGCCACTGTTTATGCTCAGTAGCCATATTATCAAGTTGCGATGCAGAATAACGAGAATAAGGATTAGTTTTAAAATCAGCGTCCGTTAAACCCATATAGGTTTCATCTGAATTTTCATCTGAATATTTTAATTTAAATTCTAATTCTTGATAGTACTTCACATCAGTATCACTGTTGATCATCATTTTTGCCATGATGTCATTTTTTAAAAAGCCGGTATCATCGCCCGTATGATTGACTTCTTTGAAGCCATCCGCTTGATAACGAAATATTTCAACCACTGACGAAACATTTTTACCTGCGCCACCTATATAGGCATGGGCTTTAGCAAAACCGTCTTCACCGGCACTTAAATTAACCTGTCCTGCTAGCGCTTCTTTAGGGATAGTGCGAGATAGCATATTAATTACACCACCTGTAGTACGCGGACCATACATAGCGCTTGACGTACCTTTTAGCACTTCAATTTGTTGCATACGACCTGCCGTTGGAAAATAGTACGCTGCAGGTGCTGAATACGGCGCAGGAGCGGCTAAAACACCATCTTCCATGATAGTGACTTTTTCACTACGGTTTTGGCCAGTACCACGCATACCAATATTTGGACGTAAACCATAACCATCTTCTTCTAGAACATAAACACCCGGCACCGTAGTTAAGGTACGCATAATATCGGTAAAGTCGAATTTCTCTAATTCTGCCTGAGAAATCATATGAGCACTGCCAGGTACATCATTCACCGTTTGGCTACTTCCAAAAATAGTTAAATGTTCCATATCATCATCGGCAACGGCTGTATTTGAAATAGCACTAACAACAGATAAAGCGATCAACGCCGGTTGAAAAAGAGAAGAAATTCGCATAGCTAAGCCTATAAAAGAAACAATAATTTTAATTGCCCGCATTTAACCATATAGTTGAATGGGAATCAATATCATTTGTATTATTTATCATTGCTAATTGATATAGAGTACTTACGCTTTAGCTAGAACTTTCTGAGACACCGCACTATAGTAAGCCCCAGATTTTAGTATGATATGGGTAACCGTTTCAGGTAAGCTTATTATAAGCGCTAAAAAAACTAGTATAGTGCGTCGTAGGTCATTATGGCTTGATTAACATTAACCAGGCTTTAGCGTAATCAGGTAAATGCTTGTTGGCTTGATGATAATCTTGCCAACCATAATAACTATCGGTTAATAGGTCGAGTTGAAAAAGGTTATTATCAAAGGCGCCGCCTTGATCAGCCAGTAAACCTAAGCGTGATATTTCTTTATCCGCCTGCGGATAACTGACCATAAATAACTTACCTAAGCCAAGTTCTGCGACATTGCCCGCAAAAGAAACCTGTGCTTTAAGCGCTATTTTACTCTCAAGCGTTTTGCCATAGCCCATAATGCTAGGTACTTCTGCAAAATACCAATAGCGTGCTTGTTCGCGCTTACCTATGGCATAGTCATAAGCAATACCATTATTACGATGAACATTAAAATAACGCCGCATGCCATTAACATCAACCACACCCGTACCTTGTAATAACACGTCATGTAAGGCTTCTTCAGTGAGCCAAATTAACGCTTTAGCTAATTTTTTTCCTGCCAGAGTGCCCGCAATTATGTCTTGACGGGTATATTGATGACGAGTGAGCGTTAGGTCGTTATTAGCCTCGGTGAGTGTCAAACCTAATTCATCATAAGGCAGCGCATAAAGGGCTTGTGTATAGACTGGAGTTCTAACCGCACTCGCCGTTAATAGTTTAGTATAATATTTAGTGAGAAATATTTTGTCACGCGAAATAGCATTTAACATACTGGTTTTTCTAGCATGAGTGCTTTTTAAGGCAATTTTTCTGGCCGTGGCTACATCTGGCGTCCAGCGATAAAAGTCAAAATTTGTGGTTAAAAAACCTTCCTCATGCAATCGACTATCACGCTTTGCCCGTACATCTTCACGATAAGTTTGGCAGATAAATGCTAGCGTTTTTTCGACTCTAACCAGGGTGACACTGTTATCAAATACTTTACCTGCGTGCACGGCAAATTTGTCTGCTGAAAATGTTGTTAAATAGCGCTGAGTTGCCTCAGCCACATCACACAAAGCGCTGGCTTTAAAGTCGGTCATTTTGCCTAATTCAGGCGTGTTGTCGAGATTAAAAAATCTCAATGGTGTTTGAGCCGCACAATGAAAAGTGACCAGTATGAAAAGTAAACAAGATAAACCAAGGCGCATAAATAGCCAGTATTAAAAAATAATAGACCAACATGGTATGACAATCCTAAAAGTGACGCCAGCATGTGAGTTTAATAATGTTCAATAAACTTTTCTGTTGAAATTTTAGCTATTAAAAGCTAGTTTTCTATCTCGGATTTTATTTAATTTTATTAGATAGTTATGATGCATATCGCATTGAATATCGAATTGAATACCTAGTTCGGCAATTCATTAGCCAATTGGATATCTCTTACCAGGAAGATGCAAAGTAGCAGGGATACAAGGAAGATGAACTTTAAGGGGGAAGTTAACAAAATGGCATGCTGATAAAGCTTTTGGCTTTATTGCCCCCAACGATGTTATCAGCCAGGTTTTTATTCATTAAGCTGCCTTTGCTAATAAAACTAAAAGACCACAAATTAGTGACATCATTACTTTTTCAATCACCAAAGATAAAGCCGCTCAATACTGCACTTGTGATGCCACCTTCTCAGCTGAAAGACTCAAGAAAAAGCAACCAAAAAAAATCAATCAATGTTCTATTTACCTCTCGCTCATCTTTTTAGCCGCCATCATGATCACTTTTGCTTTAGGCTATTTACCATAAAAATTAATATCTATGTATATTAGGGTTAAGTTTTTTAACTTTTCTCAGTTATGCCGTCGATAAATCAAAAGCACAACGTGGTGCATCGCGCACTCAAGAAAGCACTTTGCATATGCTTGCTTTAATAGGGGGGTGGCCGGGTGCAGCGCTCGCGCAACAAATTCTTCGGCATAAATTATCAAAAAAAACCTTTAAACGTATTTTTTGGAGCACGGTCATGATTAATTTAGCGCTGTTACTCTGGCTATATTCGTCATCAGGTGTGCAATATCTTCAGTTATTTACTTAGCCAATATTTGCATCAAGAGGGTGACTGTGTTTTCGCAGCAGGTAATAGCCATTAAATTAATGGCTATTACCTGCTAAGCTAGCTTAGCGGTGCAAGCAGTGAGGTTAAAATATCATCAGTTAAACTCAATTTGCTGTCACTGACTTCTTCAGATAATAAGGCTTTTGCAAGCTCGGCTTTGTTTTGCTGTATTTTTTGAATTTTTTCTTCTATTGAATTTTCAATAATCAATTTGTAGACAAAAACGGGTTTGTCTTGGCCAATGCGGTACGCTCTGTCCGTGGCTTGGTTTTCCACCGCGGGGTTCCACCAGGGATCAAAATGAATAACGGTATCAGCTGCGGTTAAGTTTAAGCCCACACCACCCGCGCGCAAGCTAATTAAAAACACAGGCACTTCACCGCGTTGAAACTTATCAACTACCTCTTGTCTTTTAGTGGTTGAACCGGTTAATTTAACGTAGCCAATACCCGCTTCAATAAGCTCTGCCTCTATCAAAGCCAGCATGCTGGTAAACTGTGAAAAAATTAATATTCTACGGCCTTCATCAATTTGCTCTGGCAGCGTTTCCATTAAATAATCAAGCTTAGCCGATTGATTGACCTTTTTAGCACCTTCGAGTGATAATAGCTTAGGGTGGTTACATACCTGTCTTAGTTTTAATAACGCGTCTAAAACTTCTATCTGACTACGTTTTAAACCTTTATCGGCAATAATATCTTTTAAGCGACTGTCCATGGCTAAGCGAACTGATTCATAGAGTTCCGCTTGCTTACCTTCAATACGTAACTTTTGAATTATCTCAGTTTTTGGTGGTAACTCTGTGGCTATTTTATCTTTGGTTCGGCGTAAAATAAACGGTTTAATACGCTGGTTTAACAGCTGCTTACGCTCATGATCACCATGCTTTTCTATCGGGGTTCTAAAGAGCTTAGTAAATTGTCTTTGTCCTCCTAAAAAACCTGGTAGTAAAAAATTAAATTGCGCCCAAAACTCGCCTAAATGATTTTCCATAGGCGTCCCTGTTAAGCATAATTTATGCTGTGCTTTTAGCGTCATAAATGCTTGATACAACTTAGTTTTAGTGTTTTTTATATAATGCGCTTCATCAAGAATAAGGTAATAAAATTGTTGTTCACAGTAATGCTCTAAATCTTTAATAATTAACGCATAGCTGGTAATGATGATATCAACTTGATTTTCACCGCCTTCACTCTGGTCAAAACAATCAAAGTGTTGCTGACGTTTACTACCGTGTAATACTTGATATGAAAGTTGTGGAGTAAATTTTTCTATCTCATTAGCCCAGTTAAAAATAACACTGGTGGGCGCTACAATAAGTACTGGCTTATTAAGTCGACCTTGCTGTTTTTCAACTAGTAAGTGCGCTAAGGCTTGAATGGTTTTACCTAAGCCCATATCATCCGCCAGAATCCCGTTTAATTGATACTCGCGTAAAAACTGTAACCAGTTTAGTCCTTGATGCTGATAAGTTCTTAACGTAGCATTTAAACCAAGGGGCACAGGTACGGTGGTAACTTGTTGAAAGTTTTTCAGTTTATCCGCCAATGATCTTAACTTACTGGTGCCTGTTGCTATCATGCCTTGATCATCTAACATCGATAATGTTTGATGTCCTTGAAAGCGTGATAACTCCATCCTGCCATCTTTGTTTAAGGCGTTCGGCATAAACAGTTCAATAAATTGTTTTAAGATGGGCTGTACGCTTTGATAACGCAAAGCAACAAAGTCACCATTGTCTAGATCAACATAAATCGGTGAGTCGGGTGCAATAAGCTGTGTTTTTTCGCCCGCCACTTTGTCGCCATTGACTTTATCACGATCAAATAATACCGATTTAGGTAGTTGTTCAATTGCCCCCAACAAAATAGGAAACGCTGGCATTTTCTTACCATCAATGGTTAAGTTTAACCCCAAAGAGAAAAAATCATGATCATCAGTTTCAATCACTTCTGCGTCAAATATGCTGTCGGTGGAAAGTGCTTTGTAATAAAAATTATCTGCAAAGCTGATATGCCAGCCCAGATCTTTAAGTACTTGTAATTCTTGATGCAAAAAGTGATGCCAAGCATAGCGCCCTTGCATCAGCATTGAAAACTTAGGCACTTTGTCTTTATTCAAATAGTCTTCATTGGTAAAAGTGTAACGCTTAGGCTTAGGCTGAGCGTTAAATTTTAACGTCGACAGCTTATCAATTACTGTTTGTTCAAAGGATAAATCTCGGTAAAGCTTTACCCTGCTAGCGCCGTCACCGTCAGTCAAGTTAGCAGGTGAAACCGTGACACTGTCATTATGCGGATTAACTAAATTACCTTGATAAGAAAAATTAACCCGTACAAAACCTGACTGTGGATTAGCTTCTGCAGGGGTAGAAAAGTGCAAATACACTTCAGGCTTAGTTAACTCTTGGGAAAATTCTGTTTGTGGTTTTGGCAAGCGTTGTACTGCATCACCTAACGACATTGACAATTTGCTCATGACCCAAGGTAATTTATCTTCTTCGAAAATAGGTGAATTGAGTAAGTCGGCCTCAAAATCACAGCGAGTATTGGTCTTAATTTCCCCAAAACAATTTTGCTCTTCATCGTAATAACACAGCGGTTGTGCTTTGATAATAAGGATACTGCTTGATGGCTGCATAAAAACCAGCTGCAAGGTATGTAAATGGTTACCCAATGCCAACCACTGCCATTGTGCTTCTAAGGGTTCACCTAAAGTAATCGCATCGTTCAGGTCGTAATTTGTCTGCCAAAAACAGCGGTTAGTTTTTATAATACGCGCAAATAAATCAAAATATTTAATGTTATCGCCATATTGATTTGTGCGAATAAGCTCGGTTAGTACCCCAACATCTTCGTTCGTAGCATAGGCACTATTAATTAACGAACTGGCAGAATATTCACTGCCAAGGGTATGACTCCAACTACCACTATTTTTTGGTCGAGCTGATTTAATCCCTAAGGTAAAATAATCATCTTCGTTATAGCTATTAGGCTTTAAAAAGTATAGTAATGACTTTTGTTGGCTATTCGGTTGGTATCTACTGGGTTGAGCTTGAAAGCGGGTCAGCCATTTATCCACTATTTTTTCAGATGAAGCGATACTATTGTGATCGAAATGTTCATCAACAAAATACTGTGCTAGAGCCGCGCCATGTTTACAATCACGACCAATATAACAGTCACAATAACTGGTAATATCGCCCTGTTTTTCTTCAAAAACTAACCGTGTTAAATACCCTACTTGGCGAGAGCGCTCACTAAAAACTACGCCACGAATTGTTTCACCGTCAAGAGCACAGGTTTTAATACCTTTAGCCTGAAAAATTCTCGTGCCTTTTTTCCATTCATTTTTGGTAAAGTGTTGTTCTAGTAACTCAGGTGTAAACGTATTTTTAGCCATAAGGTTTTAATTATTAAGAACTCAAATAGATGGGTAAGTTGAAAAGTTAAATCATTATATCTTCTCAACAGGATAAAAGTATTAAGTATAGTAATAGAACTTTCAGGGTTAGCTGCTGATTGCGGATTACTCATGTTTCATACGAATAATACCACTGAGACTTAAAACCTTCAATGCTCCTGATGATACCAATGTGTAGTACGCCTTATGCTTACTTTGCGTAAGCCTGCATAAGATTACGCCAAGATTTGATCGATTTCACTAACTTAGCTGGGCATAAATACGCTAAAATAGGGAGCAATTATCCTAACTTTGAGCCCTTTATATTAATGACCTCTGTCACAACGCCAGCCAATTTTACAGAACTTGGCCTTATTCCACCTTTGTTAGATCGACTAACTGAACTGGAATATCAACAGCCTACGCCCATTCAAGCGCAAGCTATTCCAAGTATCTTAGCCGGACGTGACTTAATTGCCGGGGCAAATACTGGCTCAGGTAAAACAGCTACCTTTGCACTACCGCTATTACAAAAAATACAGGCGCAGCAACTTACTTTGCCACCACAGGTTGAAAAATCATTAGTTGCTAGCGGTAGAGGTAATTATGTTACTGGGCTCATTTTGGTGCCTACGCGTGAACTCGCCAAGCAAGTAGCGAATAGCATTAAATCTTATGCCGTGCATTTTAATGGCAAAATAAAAACCGTGGCGGTTTTCGGTGGTGTCTCCGTTAACACTCAAATGCTGGCATTACGTGGCGGCAGTGACATTTTGGTGGCAACACCCGGCCGCTTACTCGATTTAATTTCAAGTAATGCGATTAAGCTTGATAAGGTCAACACCTTAGTGCTTGATGAAGCCGATAGAATGTTAAGTCTCGGCTTTACTGAAGAACTTTCTGCGCTGCTAGCCTTATTGCCGAAGAAAAAACAAACCTTATTGTTTTCAGCAACCTTCCCTGAGCAAGTCAAGGCATTAACCCAAGAACTGCTTAACAACCCAATTGAAATACAATTACAAAGTAGCGACGCTAGCACCTTGGTACAGCGGGTTTTTACTGTTAACAAGGGTGAAAAAACAGCGGTATTAGCGCATTTAATTCAGCAACAGCAATGGCGACAAGCGCTAATTTTCGTCAATGCCAAACACCACTGTGAACATTTAGCTGAAAAATTGGCTAAACATGGTATTACTGCTGCGGTGTTTCATGGCGATAAAGGCCAAGGCGAACGTAGTCGAGTGCTTGATGGCTTTAAAGCCGGCGAGATTGCCGTGTTAATTGCCACTGATATTGCTGCCCGTGGCCTAGACATTGAAAAACTGCCTGTGGTGATCAATTTCAACTTACCTAGAAGTCCATCAGACTACATGCATCGTATCGGTAGAAGTGGCCGTGCTGGCGAAATAGGCTTAGCGATATCGCTTATCGATTATGAAGATTATCATCACTTTAAAGTGATCGAGAAAAAGAATAAAATTTGGCTTGAACGTGAGCAAGTCGAAGGTTTTGAGGCCGATGAAATTAGCGATGATTCAATTTTAGTCGCAGAAAAGCCGATGGCCGCACCTGAAGGCAGCGGCAAGAAAAAACGCAAGAAGAAGGCGACCGTCAATGCCGATATTTGGGCCGGATATGCTGAAAATGAATAGCTTAACGAGCATAAAGTGTAGCATCTCCTTCAAACTATTTTTCTAGTGTGCAGGTTTAATAAGGCTAAGTGGTGATAAACCTCCACGTGATTTAGCTGAATTTAAAGGCCGATATTTAACGTATCGGCCTTTTTTATTAGCTATTTATTTAAATTAGTAAAATTTTGAATAATGTTACTGGCTGCTTTTTGTCTTGAAATTAACCGATGCCAGTATCAAAAATAAGGCCTTAGATATTTTTTGCCTTATAATCTGGCTAAAAATCATCGCACATAATAGCGTATACTCTTGCTTTGAATATATTCGATTACCTTACTTATTGATTAGTTAATTAAAGAGAACTCATGTTTGCCAATATCCCCTTACCTGCTACTGACGAAATTATAGATTTAATGGCACGTTCATCTAAAGATGAAAGGCCTTTTAAAGTTGATTTAACCGTAGGCATTTATAAAGATAGCCATGACAAGGTCGTGCTAATGCAAGCAGTAAAGCAAGCCGACCAAATACTCGCCAATGCCGGACGAAATAAAAGCTATGTAGGTTCAAAAGGTGATCTTGAATATGTGCAATTACTACAAGCAATGGTTTTTGCAAACCAAACCGTAAATGGCTACGTTAATGGTATTCAAACAGCCGGTGGCAGTGGCGGCTTACGAGCCATATTAGATTTAATTAAGCTCGCCAACCCTGAGGCCAAAATTTGGGTAAGCGACCCAACCTATGCCAACCATATTCCCACCATTATAGCCGCGGGTTTGGCTTATGCGGAATACGCTTTTATTAACAAAAAAAACATGATGTTTGATGAGATTGGCATGTTCAATACGCTTGAAAAATTAGGCGAAAATGATGTTGTGCTATTGCACGGCTCTTGCCATAACCCTTCAGGATTACGCTTAACATTGCCACATTGGCAGCAAATTGCCCAGCTATCAAAATCTACCGGATTTTTACCCTTAATCGACACAGCATATCAAGGTTTTGCTGACGGATTAAATGAAGATGCTGCCGGTTTACTGACTATCGCCAATACGGTTGAACGCCTAGCACTGTGCGTGAGTTGTTCAAAAAACTTCGGTTTATACAGTGATCGAGTTGGTGCGGCTTATATTTTAAGTCCCACACAAGAAGAAGCAGACAAAGCGCAAGCTCAACTTGCTATTATGAGTAAAACCACTTATTGGGTACCACCGTCTAATGGCGCTGAAATTGTAAAAACCATTGTTAAAACCCCTGAGCTGAGAAAACTGTGGTCGGATGAACTCGCACAGATAAATATTAAAATTAAAGCCATAAGAGCAAAGCTTTGCGCTGCCTTTCGTCAACACTCAGGCGATAATTATTTTGATTATATTTTATCTCAAGAAGGCATGTTTTCTATGTTGCCAGCAACCGCAGAGCAAATGGAAATACTCAGAGAACAATATGCCATATACGGCTTGAATAACGGACGCATTAATCTGGCATCAATTCCAGAGCAACATATTGATTACCTAGTCACCAGCATTTTAGCGGTCACACGAGTTGAGCAATAACCAATAAATTGCCATATTTTACAGCACGCTTGATAGCTTAGAGAGAGTAAGTCTTTTAGCTAAAAGACTTTTACAGATCACAATATAGTTTTGGGCTATTGTCTTGTAGCCTTACTTCATTCCGTCAGCGTTAAACGGAAAATTAACCTGATGGCCACAGTTAATGCTGTCTAAGCCAGCAAAAATTAACGATAACAGGGCCAAATAAATAAGGTCCAAAACATTAACTGTACTTAATGTTTTGTCAATAAACCTTGATGCTGCTGCAAATATAGCGATAATCAGGCAAGGTTTTATATGCTGAGTTAATTAATTGCAATTATTAGAAGTAGAATGTCTAGGAAAAACACTAAGATTAGAAGGGTCAATGGCCGGATGGCAGCAAGTATTTTGGGATCAGCAATGTGTCTCACAGATTAATGCTCATGCCGACAGTGAGTCATTTACACATAAATTTACCCTACAAAATGAGCATGGTGAATTGCCTGTAGAACTCAATGGTTCACTGCAATGGCAGCCTTTTGCATTGCAATTTCAACTGTTAGTCAATAACGAGCTGTTACTCGACAATACCCTCAATGAAAAAGATATAGAGCAACGTCAAATAGTCCAAGGGGAAAAGCAAGCGATTAAATTTAGTTTAGTCGGTATGGCTGGCCTTGGCTTGAAGCTATTGAAAAGTGCCAAGGTGGTTAAAGTGCTATTTGCTGCCGGCAGTTTGGCGGCTTATAGCTGGTTATTCTCTATTGAATTTGCCATCGCACTTATTCTTTGCCTCGTTTTTCATGAATATGGTCATATTAGAGCAATGAAATACTTTGGTTTGAAAACTAAAGGCATATACCTCATCCCCTTTGTCGGCGGTTTAGCGCTGAGCGATGATAAAATTAATACCCGCTGGCAAGATATTGTTATTTCAATTATGGGGCCCTTTTTCGGTTTAATACTTTCTCTCGCCTGCTTAGTGGGTTATTGGCTAACCGATATAGAAATACTAGCCGGCTTGGCTGTATTTAATGCCCTGCTAAATTTATTTAACTTATTACCCATATTGCCGTTAGACGGTGGCCATGTTCTGAAAAGCATCGCTTTTTCAATCAACTCTAAAGTAGGTTTAGTTGCTTGTGCATTAGGCGCAGCGCTGGGTATTTATATCAGTTATTACTTTGGTTTAGCGCTGTTAGGCTTTTTACTGGCTATTGGTAGCATAGAAATATTTTTTGAATATAAACGCCGGCATTTAAGCGAGTTACTGCCCCTTAATCGCTATGCACAAATTGTCTCCGCATTATGGTATGTCGTTACCGTTGGGGGTTTATCTGCCATTATTTGGCTAGTGGGCCAAACAGGCAATGACGCATTGTCACTACCACTTAAAATATTAGGCAGTTAACATAGTCAGTTCACATAGTCTGTTCACATAGTCTGTAGTTAAGCTGAACGTGGGCTAACTTGGCTGGCAATTGATGTTAGCTTAAATCTAAGCTGACGACGCACATACAGCTTGAAAAGGAATAGTTTATGATTTCAAAAAAAGTAAGAGAGTTATTTGTCTCTTTAATGGAAGCAGGCGATGACTCACCCGTGGCTTATGATGAGGAAACTGAACAGTACTGTGGCATATTCAATAACCTAGTTGTTGATAAGTATATTGCTCTCGGCGCGATTGAACTCGTTGAAGATGTAAATGGCCACAGCACCATTTTGCTCAATAACAGAGATGACTTTTTAAGCTCATTCGCTGCTGGCATCAGAGAAGCGAAGAACGGCAGTGATCAAGCTTACGCCGACTACAACGCCAACCCATTTGCCTTTTCAGTCGGCTTTGAACATTTCCATCAAATCGCAAAGAAAAAACGTCCGCAAAGCGATTATATCTGCCATGGTTTTGAACGTGATGATAGCGGATTAGTCCATCTGCAATAATAGTCAAAAGAGTAATCACAAGAATTTAATCAAGTATAAGTGTTACCTAAATTGGCTCCACACAGCGAGTAAATTAATCGTCATTGTCTTTAAGTAGCTCTGTTAAACAAACCGTTTGTCCTGTTAGAGCCGCCACTTGTTGCTCTAACACGTTTACTCACTGAGCTAATTTATCATCACTTGCCAAGGTAATGTTTTCTGTTTTAATGATGCTCAGTTCAGCTAAGTTACCTATAACTAAGTCCCTTTGAGCTAAGTCCCCTGCATCAGATCAGAGAGTAAATCTACATAGCAGAATTATCGCTTTCCTGGCTCTGGTTCGAGTTTTTTGACTAGCCTTTGGTTGTTAAGGTTTTGTAATTGATTTAAGGCCGCTTCAACTTCACAGACACCATGAGATTCAACTAGATAGTTGGTAAGTGTTCTTGATTCTCCTGGTGTCTGTGGCCTTCTTAGGAATAACACGCAAATAACGGCTCTTTGCTGAGCTGAAACTTGTAAATTGCCAAATTCAGTATTACAAAAGCGATAAAAGTATTTATTTACTCAGTTTGAAATTTTTGACTTATCATTAACTGATTCATTTGTACCCGTTCATCAACAGCCTTTTTGCACCTTATTTTCTACCAGTGATACACAGGTTCACGGTTACTTTTTTGATTGTAACCCAGGTAATACGGCTGATAGAAAGAGGACATTGCTCTGCAAATAATGACATCATATTCAAAGCCTCTTTATTAAAACATTTATTTATATCAATTAATTATGCACTTTCACTACATAATGGTGCATAATTACTCATAAAAAAAGCATAGTTAAACTATGTCTTTATCATTTATGCAAGCCGTGTCACTGTCTTATTGATTTGAAAGCGTGATTATTTTGACATTTCTAGTCAAAACTGAGCTTATGTGATTATAATTAAAGAATATATGACGCTAAGGTCTCGCTAACACTATTTATTTTGTTAGACTAGCCGTACAAAAATAATACCAATGATAAAACGGAATTTGTAGATGGATTTGATGGCGAAAAAAAATACTCATGCGATACGCCAACTTCCTAAATTAAAATCGCTACTTAAAAAGTATCGACAGCTTAAAAGTATGCAGTCAGGTTTGTTACAGCTGTCTGAATTATCTAATTCGACAACCGATCTAGATGGGTTTTATCACGGTCTTGAGGCTGTGATTAAGACCTTACTGGCTACTGACAGTTTCAATATAGCCTTGTTAAACCCCGCTAACGAATTACAATTAACTTACTGCCATAATCCTGTAGAAAAGCTTTTATATCAAGATCTAAATTTAGCTAAAGAACGAAAAAATCTAACCGGCTTAGTTTTACAGCGCCAAGCACCCGTGCATTGTTCTGCCAAAGAAAGAATCGCACTTGCCAAAGCGGATAAAATTTTCTTGTCTGGCTCTGTTTGGATAGATTGGCTTGGTGTGCCATTAAAACGTAACGGACAAGTTATCGGTGTTATTTCTCTACAAAGTTACGATAAAAAACGCTATTTTTCTGAGCAAAACTGCCAAATTTTAGAGTTTATTGCTGAACATTTAGTCACAGCTATAGATCGCGTTCAAAGTAGAGAGTTATTAGAGTCTAGTATTCAACAGCGTACCGTTAAATTAACGCAAACCAATCAACAGTTACAGCGTGAAATTGTTGAAAGGCAATTGGCAGTTAAAACACATCAGGTACTACTTAATATTTCTGAGCTAACAACAAAATCACAAGCTATATCAGAATTTTATCAAGTGTTGCATCAAGAAATCAATAAGCTGTTACCCGCAAAAAATTTTTATATCGCATTATTATCTGAAAATAAAAGCCAATTAGAATTTCCTTACTATTGTAATGAGAAATTTGCACAGCCCGCAACAAAAAAGCTCAACGACGGCTTGTCTGAAATGGTTATAAGAAAGGGTAAACCTATTCTGTTAAGCGATAACATAATTTACACCTTAGCGGCAGAGGGTGAAGTAACACAAGATGACTTTAGCTCGCTATGTCCTGATTTCGCCTTAACACAGGCTTGGCTGGCCGCTCCTTTATCTAATCAGGGTGAGATTTTTGGGGTTATTGCTATCCAGCATTATCAAGACAAAAATGCTTATCATAGTAAAGATCTCGAACTGATGCGTTTTGTTAGTCACCATATTGCAATTGAAATTTCACGACAAAAAACCCAACAACAAGCAATAAAAAACCATGAAGTACTTGAAGAAATAGTCAATAAACGCACCCAAGAACTCCAAGTAAGCAATCTCAATTTACGTATGCAAATTGAAGAACGTCGAAAAGCAGAAGCACGTTTATATTATGATGCCCATCATGATGCATTAACACAACTACCGAATAGAACAATGTTTTCAGAACGTTTAACCTATGCTATTCGGCATTTAAAGCGCCATCCTAACCATAAGTTTGCCGTTTTATTTATTGATTTAGATCGCTTTAAAATAATCAATGACACTCTAGGACATCACGCTGGCGATCAATTCTTAATCGAAATTGCGCGCCGCTTAGACCACTGTGTGCGCGACAATGACATTTTAGCCCGGTTAGGTGGTGATGAGTTTGTGGTGTTATTAGACTCATTACGAGCAACTGAATATATTAAAGAAATTGCATCTCGTATCATTACATCAATTGCACAACCCTTTGAATTTGATGGCCATACCTTGTATTCAAATGCCAGTATCGGTATTGCTCAAAGTCGGGCTAACTATAAAGATGCCAGCGAAATATTACGCGATGCTGATGCAGCAATGTATGAAGCAAAAAATTTAGGGCGCGGTCGATACGTTTTCTTTGAGGACAGTATGCGGGAAAAAATCATTGCTAGTATGACGCTTGAACAAGAATTAAGGCGAGCTATTCAAAGTAAACAGTTTGAGTTACATTATCAGAAAATTTCAGATTTAACCTCAACTAAAACTATAGGTTTTGAGGTGTTTTTACGTTGGCAGCATCCAACCAAGGGTTTATTAACCCCAAGTGAGTTTCTTTTTATGGCAGAAGAAACTGGTATGATTTTGGATATAGAAACCTGGGTGATTGAACAAGTTTGTTTGCAATTAAAACGATGGCAACAGTCAAAAGAATATGAGCACACTTATATTGGTGTCAACCTATCAGGCCGTCACTTAATTCAAGCGGACCAATTAGCAAAATTAATAGCTTTAATTAGTGCTAATACGGCTGAGCCCGAACGACTGATTCTCGAGTTTAATGAATCTGCTTTTGCTCGACATACCGAACTAGCACTTAAAGGCTTACACAGATTGAAAGAACTTGGCGTTAAGTTAGCTTTAGATGATTATGGTGTTGGTTTATCGTCGTTTAATTTTTTACATAACTACCCGTTTGAATTTATTAAACTCGATCGCAGTTTTATCCGTACGTTAAATCACAATGATAAAAACTTATCTTTAATTAAAGCCTTGCATGAACTGGGGACAAAATTTGGCTACCAACTAGTGGCTGAAGGCATTGAATCTGAAGCCATGTTCAAGAAACTACAAACCGTAGGTTGTCAATTTGGCCAAGGCTATTATATTAGCCGGCCAGAAAAAATAGTGGACAATAATGCTAATACTAAAAGTTATCTTGATACTAACAGTAATGCGGTAGCAATCATTCAGGCCTAGTTTATCGCTCGAACAAGTTAACACTAACCCTTGTGAAAAAAGCCTTCAATACGTAAGGCAATACCAGGGGTTGTGGTGTAATTTTCTTGCTCGGGAAACTCAACAAAAGGCTCTATTTCAAAAAATAACCAATCGCGCAAGGCATTAAAGCGGTATCGATAACTTAAGGTGTACTTATCAATAAAAAAACCTCGTGCGCCGTTGCGTTCACCTTCAGCTTGGAAACTCAGCACTGATGCCGTGGTGTGATTTATTTGCTCTAGTTTATAAAAACCATGCTTCCAGCGAATACCACTAAAGGCGGCTGAGCCTCGAATACTATAATTTAGCCGAAAAAGTGATTTGCTACTTAATTGATAATCGTACTCCAGCAATAATTTAGCGCCAAAGCCATCATTAAGGTAATAATACATTGACGGTTCAACTAAAAAACCTTGCTTGGGATTGATAGTTAAACGACGTTTATGTTTTGCTCTAGCAAATAGATCTCCACCTGAAATACCCAAACGATAATTCATGAGCCGGTCATTTTTTTTATCATCTGTATAGTTTAGTGCTAAAGAAAATTTTTCTTCTTCAGTGCTCGAATTGGTGTTGACTGACTCTAGCGGTAGATTGTTTAGTTCATCATCTATTTCGTCAGATAACACCACACTAACTCTGTCTTGAAAGTGCGGCAATTTTACACGCAATCGAAAGCGAGGCTTGATTTCACTCCAGTCGCGACTTTTTGGCAACCAAGCAAAACTAATTTTTGCGGTTGTTTTTGGACTTTGTTGTTCACTATCATTTGCAATAAAAAAACTATCAAACCATTGTGCTGATTGAAAAACGGAGTCAGAAACCGTTTCATGCAATCCTTGCATCCAGTGTCCATCTTCTTGTTCAGTGGGCACTGTTACTTCTGCTGAAGCATAAGCTTGTGCTGAATTTGCAAATACAAAGTAGAATAACACTAGGCAAAAATGCCAATAATACTGATTTTTACAATACATTCTTATCAAAATTTGTTTTACCTCATTATTTATCATATCAGTTGGTGATTTTTTTTCTATAAACTTTATAATGAAATCAAATAAATTATAGGAGTTTTTTATGGGCGGTATAAGTATTTGGCAATTATTAATTATTGCGGTCATTGTCGTGTTATTGTTTGGCACAAAAAAAATACGTAATTTGGGCACTGATTTAGGATCAGCAGTGAAAGGCTTTAAAAGTGCAGTAACTGACGATACAGCAAAAAAAGAAGACGCTAGCCAAGAAGATCTAGCTAATAACGAAAGTTTAGGTGATAAAACAGCTAAAAAAAGCACTGTGGCTGAAAAAGAGAAAGACCAAGTCTAATGTTTGATATAGGTTTTTGGGAACTGCTATTAATTGCTATTATTGGTCTGGTCGTACTAGGGCCCGAGCGCTTACCCGTAGCAATTCGTTCTGTGCGTAGCTGGATAACTAGCATGCGTAATTTTAGTGAGGGCGTTAAAAATGAACTCACCGAAGAGCTGCGTATTCATGAACTGCATGCTAATTTAAAGAAAGCTGAACAAGCTGGCATGAAAGACTTATCACCAGAAGTTGCAGCGTCAGTGAAGTCACTAGAAGAAGCGGCCGCAATGGTCAATAATCCTTATCAAACAGCTGAAAAAACAACAGAGTCGTCTGAAAAAGTTGAACAGCTCAATGATAATAAAAATGAAAAGCAGAGTAAATGAGTTCAGCCGCTAAACAAAATCACACATTATTTGATCACTTATTAGAACTGAGAACACGATTATTACATGCCGTGTTAGGTGTGTTAGTTGTTTTCTGTTCGTTGATTTACTTTGCCCAAGATATTTACCAATATGTCGCAAAGCCACTTTTGGCTGTTATGCCAGAGGGGACGCAAATGATCGCGACTGATGTAGCATCTCCCTTCTTTACGCCATTTAAACTTACTATTGTCTTATCGATATTTATTGCCATGCCATACATTTTATATCAATTGTGGTCGTTTATAGCGCCGGGTTTGTATAAGCATGAAAAACGTTTAATGGCCCCCTTAATGCTGGGTAGTACCTTATTGTTTTATGGCGGTATTGCCTTTGCATACTATGTGGTGTTTCCAGTTGCTTTCGCATTCTTTTCTTCGGTAGCACCCGATGGCGTAACCATTGCGACAGACATTAGCAGCTACTTGGATTTTGTTTTAAAACTATTTTTTGCTTTTGGGGCAGCATTTGAAATCCCCATTGCCATTATATTACTGTGTTGGACTGGGGTAACAACTCCTGCTAGCTTGCGCACTAAACGCCCCTATATTGTCGTTGGTGCATTTGTCGTTGGTATGTTGTTAACACCACCAGATATTATTTCTCAAACCATGCTGGCATTACCCATGCTACTGCTATTTGAGTTAGGCATTATTATCGCCTCTGTTTATTATCGAACAGAGGAAGAAACAGAATCAAAGGAAGAACAATAATGAAAAATAATTCTATTATAACGCTTACCATTTTGACCTTGTTATCATTAGTAACAAAAGCAGAAACACTTAATGGCAGTTTAGCCCAATGTCTAAAAATTCAAGAAAATTTAGCGCGTTTAGTTTGTTTTGATGACTTAGCTGAGCAAGCTGTACCGACCGACAATGTGACCACTAAAATAGAAAAAAATGCGCCCAAAGCTAAAGCCGAAAAGGCCATGGTTCTTACATCAACAAAAGTAGCAGACTTTGGTGCTGAACATTTAACCACATACAAAGTAGCTGAAGAAGACCAACAGGTTGTGTTAACTGTTGAGCAGTTAAGTAAAGATCACTATAATAAATGGCGCTTCACCTTTACAAACGGTCAACAATGGCAGCAAACTGATAATGACTTTCTTAGGGTTGAAGTCGGCGATAGTGTCTTACTTAAAAAAGGCTTTATGAGTGCGGTTTACTTGAAGAAAAACCAACCAGATTCCAACAGAAAAATTCGTGTTAAACGCTTGAAATAACGAGTTTATAATACCTTGATTGATATTGGTGTTAACTTAACCAACACACGGTTTGACAAAGACCTTTCAGCTGTTATTGCCCGCGCTAAAGCAAAAAAAATTAATGCCTTACTGGTTACTGGCACTAATATTTTTGCAAGTAAGCAAGCGATTGAGCTTTGCCAGGATTATCCAGACTATTTATATAGTACTGCTGGTATTCATCCGCATGACGCAGACCATGCCGAAATAAATTTCCAACAACAGCTGGCTGATTTAGCGCAAAATAACTGCGTTAGAGCTATTGGTGAGTGTGGGCTAGACTTTAATCGTAATTTCTCAAGTGCCGTCAATCAAAAAAACGTTTTCACTCAGCAAGTGGCGTTAGCAGAGCAACTACAATTACCCTTATTCTTACATCAACGTGATGCCTTCGAGCCTTGGTTTGAAATTTTAAAACCTTATATTGCTCGTATTCCGGCGATGGTTTCCCACTGCTTTACCGGCAATCAAAAACAGTTACAGCAGTGCATAGATGCTGACATGTATATTGGCATTACAGGTTGGCTTTGCGATGAGCGTCGTGGTCAAGAGTTACGCGAAATTGTACCTTTTATTCCACTCGATCGACTGATGATCGAAACAGATGCGCCTTATTTAACGCCAAGAAACATTCGTCCAAAACCCAAGAGTAGCCGTAATGAACCTAGCTACTTACCTTATATTGTCACTGTTTTAGCTGAATTAATGGGTTATAGTGAACAGGAAGTTATCAAACAAACGAGCCTTAATAGTGAAAGCGTTTTCAATTTAAGTACTCGCAATGCCTAATTCAGTACTGATGTTGCTTGTCGCTATGGTGGTGAAGAATTTTACTTGATCCTGCTTGAAACAGATAAAAAGTGGGCTTTAGCTTTGGCAGAAGAAATTTGTCAACGTGTGCGCCAGTAAGATATTTTCAATCATGAAAACGTTATTCATTTAACCGTCAGTTATGGTGTGACAACGTATCAGCAAGAGCGAGGTGTGACACCTAAAATTAGCTTGATAAAGCAGATAAAGCCCTTTATAAAGCTAAGCAAGCTGGTTGAGATCAAGTACAAATAATACCCATTGAAATAATGAATCTGTTAGCTTAGTGCTTCAACAGTCATTTGATAAAAAGCAAAATATGTTAAGTATTGTTATTTATCATATATTTTTGAGCCTTTATTTAATCACTACTGAGCTTCCTATGGGCTAGCTGAAAAATCTTATAGCTAAGTTGTAAATACATTAACTCAATGGGCATAGGTATAAGTAAAATTAAATTATTATAGGAAATAAGTATGAACAACGTCTTTGGCCAATATCCCGCCCGTCGTATGCGTCGCATGCGCTCTGATGACTTTTCACGACGTTTAATGTCAGAACATCAACTGAGTGTAAATGATCTGATTTACCCTGTTTTTGTCTTAGAAGGTGAAAACCAGTGTGAAGCTATTGCCTCTATGCCGGGTGTCGAACGCAAAAGTATCGATCTGTTATTAGAAGAATGTCAGGAACTGGTAGCTCTAGGCATACCTGCGATTGCCATTTTTCCAGTAACCCCAGCTGATAAAAAATCACTATTGGCTGAAGAAGCTTATAACATTGATGGTTTGGCTCAACGCACCGTGCGAGCAGTGAAAGCAAAGTTTCCAAGCTTAGGCGTAATCACTGACGTTGCCTTAGACCCATTCACTACCCATGGGCAAGATGGCATTATCGATGATAACGGTTATGTACTGAATGACGTGACTAAGGATATTTTAGTTAAACAAGCCTTGTCTCATGCACAAGCGGGTGCTGATGTTGTTGCTCCTTCAGACATGATGGATGGTCGTATCGGCGCTATTCGTCAAGAGTTAGAACTGCACCATTTTGTTAATACGAAAATACTGGCTTATTCGGCCAAATTCGCCTCTAGCTATTATGGTCCGTTTCGTGATGCTGTAGGCTCTGCAGGTAATATCAAAGGGGGTAATAAATTTTCTTATCAAATGGATCCCGCCAATAGTAATGAAGCCTTGCATGAGGTTGCACAAGATATTCATGAAGGTGCAGATATGGTGATGGTTAAGCCAGGCATGCCATATTTAGATATTGTGCGCCGAGTAAAAGATAATTTTCAAGTGCCGACTTATGCATATCAAGTCAGTGGTGAATATGCGATGCACATGGCCGCAATTCAAAATGGCTGGTTAGCAGAAAAACCTTGTGTAATGGAAGGTTTGTTGGCATTTAAACGAGCCGGAGCAGACGGTATTCTTACCTATTTTGCTAAGCGAGTAGCGCGTTGGTTAAAAGAAGCACAAAACATGTAAACAGCTGTTGAAATACTCAAAACTGTGCTGAATTTACGTTCATTTAATAGTCGTGCTTCATAGCACGGCTTTTTTATGCTCAGAAGCCAAGCACCATTTTTTCTCCCAGACGCTAATAGTTATAATAACTAACAGTACGAGTTTAATGATTTTTCAGTCTGGCGTGGCCAAGACGCTTAATTCATTTTCAAAGTCAATGTACAAGCGATAACCTAGGCGGGCAATATGGTTATTTTCTTGCTTTAATTCATCATGAATTAGCGCGTGTTGCATTAGCCAAGCTTTCGGTAAGGACAAGAGCAAAGCTTTCTCATTGAGCCTTATGTGGTAGTTTGGTAATTTATCGTCTTTGCGGCGACGGCACAACTTTACTGCTAAGCGCAGAATAATTAATAATTTTGTCGCACTTTCAGCGTCTATCGCTGATTGTTGCTCAATAAGTGCTGGGTTGATATCACCTTTATAAAAAGTGACCAAACTAACGAGTAATTGCCGATCTGATTGACTAAAGCCCGCGAGATCTGCATGAGTAAGAATATAGGCACTGTGCTGTTGATGATATTTGTACTCAAGCAATAAGCCTATTTCATGCAAGTCCCCACTGGCCAATAATAACTCTAATGCATTACCCTCAGGTAGATTCCATGTGCTTTTCAATTGGGTAAACAGCGTGCGAACTTGCCGCTTAACACTATCGGCATGTTGTTGATCAATATGAAAACGTTCGCTTAACGCCTGAATAGTGCGCTGGCGAATATTGGTTGTGTGACTATTGGGTAACATTTCGTATAATAAGCCTTCACGTAAGGCACCACTAGAGAGTGTTAACTGTTGAATAGAAAATTGTTGAAATAAGGCAATGAGAATAGCTAAGCCACTGGCAATCACAGGACTTCTCTCTGTTGATAAACCGGGTAAATTGATATCCTTGATATGCTCAAAGGTTTGTAATTGTTTTTGAACCTGATAAAGAAAGTCTAATGAAAGCACACTGGGCTTATGTTGATAAATCAACATTTCGGCTAATGCTTGCATAGTACCTGAACCCCCTAGTACGCATTGCCAACCGATATCACAAAAACCAGCTTTTACCGTGGCAATAGTCTGTTCAGCGGCGGATATTGCATGAGCGAAGTTTTCAGCCGTAAGCGTACCATCAGGAAAATATTGTTGATTATAAGTGACACAACCCAAGTTGAGGCTATGGGCTTGTTTAACCCTAAAGCCTCGGCCAACAATAATCTCTGTACTAGCACCGCCAATATCTAAAACTAAGCGTTTATCTGCGCTATAACTGGTATGAGCTACACCAAGGTAGATGTGCTTAGCTTCAGCAATGCCACTTAACAAGGTGACTTTATGACCCAAAATCTTCTCAGCTTTGGCAATAAAATCAGCACGATTATGCGCTAACCTTAAGGTGGCGGTAGCAACAATTCGAATATTTTCTTTGGGGATATCTTGCAGGCGCTCGGCAAAAAAACTTAAACATTCTAAGCCTTTTGCCATGGCTTGCTCAGACAATATGTTTTCTGCACTCAGGCCAGCAGCAAGGCGCACTTTACGCTTTACTTTATCAACAACCTGCACACTATCGGCAAGTTGTCTAGTGAGCAACATATGGAAGCTATTAGAGCCTAAATCGACCACGGCATACAGAGGTGATAAAGTCCCCATTGAAGTGGTCGTCATTAATTAGCTGTTCCTTTGAGGCCTAGTACCTGGATTGCGGCTTCGATTTTGGCCACCATTGTGAGGCTTATGACGACGCGGGCGTGGTTTAGGTCTTGGTAAGTCGGTCAATAGCGCATCATGATGATATTTACTGACAGGTAATGAATGCTCAATGTAGCTTTCAATTGCCGGTAAATTAAAAACATATTGCTCACATGCTAAGCTAATGGCATGGCCAGTAGCACCAGCTCGACCTGTACGACCAATACGATGTACATAATCTTCACAGTCATCAGGTAAGTCGAAATTGAATACATGAGTCACGGCTTCAATATGTAAACCACGTGCCGCTACATCGGTAGCGACTAAAACATCGAGTTGCCCCGCAGTAAATTGCTCTAAAATTTTCAGACGTTTCTTTTGAATAACGTCACCGGTAAGCATACCAACACGAATATTATCCGCTTCAAGGTGGGCATATATTTTTTCACAAACATGTTTAGTGTTGGCAAAAATAATCGCTTTATCTGGCCAATCTTCTTCAATCAATGTTTGTAGTAAAGACATTTTATCTTCGTTAGAAGGATAAAATAGCTCTTCAGAAATACGAACATTGGTTTTCTGGTCGGGTTCTACTTCAACACTGTCAGGATCGTTCATGTGTTCAAAAGCTAATTCTTTAACCCGAAAAGATAAGGTAGCAGAAAATAGCATACTTAAACGCTCATTCGCTGCCGGCATTTTTCCAAACATATAACGAATATCTTTAATAAAGCCTAAATCGAACATACGATCAGCTTCATCAAGTACCACAACTTCGATATTACCAAGGTTATAAATACCTTGTTTTAAGTAATCAAGTAAGCGACCACAAGTGCCGATCAAAATATCTACACCTTGTTCAAGTTCTTGGCGTTGACTTTCGTAACCTTCACCACCATATACAATACCAAGACGTAACCCGGTACTTTTTGCCATTTCAATGGCATCGCGATGAATTTGAATAGCAAGCTCACGTGTTGGCGCCATAATTAAGGCACGCGGTTGATTGTGGCTAACATCTTTTTTCTGTAATAAATGATGAAATGTTGCAGCTAAAAAGGCAATAGTTTTACCTTCACCAGTTTGCGCTTGACCGGCAATATCTTTGCCCGTCATGAGTATAGGAAGAGACTTTGCTTGAATTGCAGTACAATATTCAAAGCCCATTGATTCGAGGCCGTTTACCACGGTAGGCTCGAGCTTAAGTTCGGAGAACTTTATTTCTGTTAAGTGTGTTTTTTTCATACCGCTAGCTTAACAGGTTACGCTATTAATAAAAATTAGATTCACATAAAAGCCTTAATAAATTGATAGCATTAGTTGATTTTGAAATAAAACGTCGATAACTGTTATATATCAATGTTGGTAATTGATGGTGATGAAGGTATAATCTTAAACAATTGGCGATAGGCCACCTTTAATGGAGATATAAATGAGCGATAAAATTGTTCAGTTAACAGATGATAGTTTTGACACTGATGTAATCAATGCATCTGGTTTAGTCCTAGTTGATTTTTGGGCTGAATGGTGTGGACCATGTAAAATGATCGCGCCGTTGTTAAATGACGTTGCTGAAGAATATGCTGGTAAATTAACTATCGGTAAATTAAACATTGATCAAAATTCTAACACTCCACCTAAATACGGCATTCGTGGTATTCCTACGCTGTTGCTATTTAAAGATGGCGTTGTCGCTGACACTAAAGTTGGTGCGTTATCAAAAACTCAATTAAAAGAGTTTATTGATAAGAATTTATAAAAAAAGGCCCGAATAATCGGGCCTTTTTGTTTTTTAGCTAAAGATCAACTAAGTGATCCTTTACGGCTTTGCTTTTTAATGCTAAATTTAGATTTCGAACAAAAGAACATCTCAAAACCATACTCAAACATCCTAAATCGCCAAACGGCGCAGCATAACAACCTAAATAGTCTAAGAACCCACCACTATGAATCTTAATGAACTTAAAGAAAAGTCGATCAGCGAACTAATTCAGCTCGCAGAATCAATGAAATTGGAGCATTTGGCTCGTAATCGCAAGCAAGACATTATTTTTGCCATTTTAAAAGCCCATGCTAAAAGTGGTGAAGATATTTTTGGTAGTGGTGTTTTAGAAATTCTACAAGATGGCTTTGGATTTTTGCGATCAGCAGATTCTTCTTATTTAGCCGGTCCTGATGATATATATGTATCACCAAGCCAAATACGCCGATTTAGCATGCGTACCGGTGATACTATTAACGGTAAAATTCGCCCACCAAAAGATGGCGAACGTTATTTTGCGCTATTAAAAGTTAATGAAGTTAACTTTGATCGACCTGAAAATTCTCGTAATAAAATTCTTTTTGAAAACCTAACACCTATTCATCCAACCAATCGTATGACGATGGAACGTGGTAACGGTTCGACTGAAGATATTACCGCACGTGTGTTAGATTTAGCTTCACCAATTGGTAAAGGACAACGTGGTTTGATCGTTGCACCACCGAAAGCGGGTAAAACTTTATTACTACAAAATATTGCCCAAAGCATTGCCCATAATCACCCCGATGCTGAATTAATGGTATTACTTATTGATGAACGGCCGGAAGAAGTAACAGAAATGCAACGCTTAGTTAAAGGTGAAGTTATTGCTTCTACCTTTGATGAGCCAGCGAGTCGTCATGTTCAAGTAGCAGAAATGGTTATTGAAAAGGCAAAACGTTTAGTTGAACATAAAAAAGATGTGGTTATTTTACTCGATTCAATTACTCGATTAGCACGTGCGTACAATACGGTTATTCCATCATCAGGTAAAATATTAACTGGTGGTGTTGATGCCAATGCCTTACATCGTCCAAAACGCTTTTTTGGTGCAGCGCGTAATATTGAAGAAGGTGGTAGCTTAACTATCATAGCAACAGCCCTTGTTGATACTGGCTCTAAAATGGATGAAGTTATCTACGAAGAGTTTAAAGGCACAGGTAATATGGAATTACACTTATCACGCAAAATTGCAGAAAAACGTGTTTTCCCAGCCATTCATTTTAACCGCAGTGGCACACGTCGTGAAGAGTTATTAACTAAGCCTGATGAATTACAAAAAATGTGGATATTACGTAAAATCGTCCATGAAATGGGTGAAATTGACGCGATGGAATTCATGATTGATAAACTGGCGATGACAAAAACTAATAATGAGTTTTTTGATTCGATGAAGCGCCAGTAATACCAAGATAAAAATTGTTTAATAATGCCAGCAAATGCTGGCATTATTATATCAGCAATAAAATTACCTTCTTATAGTAATTGAACAATAATGGCTGCTGCTAAGTGGGTCTAAACATGTGATATCCATTTTACTTTCAATCACCCTCGCACGCTAATCCTCAATAATGTGCTCCTGCTTTCTTTTTTTATTTTACCTCGACATATAAGAATGTATACCTGTAGGAAAGTGATGTGCTTAGATGGATATAAAGCAGCTTTAATATTGCAATGACAATCGAAGTTGAAAAAATCATTAACATCATATTACTATCAATTAGGGGTTTTATCTTTCAACAGTTATAATACTGACAAATTTTTGGTTAAATTCTAATATCGTCTTTTGAAAGATTTCATCAATCAATTGGAGAAAGTAGCCTAACTAAAACCTCTTAGTCAGACAATTTCAAAACAGTATTTAGTTAGTCTAATTGCTGTAACTCATACACTAATAATACTGTAGCAAAACAACAAGCAGGCAGTAACAAGGTACAAGATAAATGAAAGTGATTACATGTCAGGTAGCGTCGTTAACACCATTAACAGAGCATGTTTATAAGGCGCTTTTAAAACCAAGTCAGCCTGTTGATTTTTCTGCCGGACAATATTTAAATTTTGTAATGAGTGACAATGATAAACGCCCTTTTTCAATTGCTAGTGCCCCGGGTGCACAATTAATTGAATTACAAATTGGTGCTTTTGGCTCAGACAGTTATCCAATGCAAGTTATTGAGCACATTAAAGCCAACACTGAAGTTACCATCGAAATGCCGCTGGGTAATGCGCAATTACGCGAAGAAAGTACACGCCCATTATTACTTATTGCCGGTGGTACAGGATTTTCATACATAAAATCTATGTTTGAATATTTAGCATTACAGCATTCTGAACGTGAAGTTATCGTTTACTGGGGCTTACGTGACCCAAGTGCGTGTTATGAGCTAGAGCAAACAGCAGCCATAATTAATAAGTTACCCAATGGTAAATTTACCCCCGTAATTGAAGCGCCAAATGATGATTGGCAAGGTCGCACAGGCATGGTACATAAAGTGGTGATGGCAGAAGTTAACAACTTAGTCGATTATGACATTTACTTAGCTGGCCGTTTTGAAATGGTCGCTGCCGTGCGTGAAGACTTTGTTAAGCAAGGCGCATTAATTGAACATATGTATGCTGATGCCTTTGCATTTATTTAATAACAATTTTATTAAATAATTGGCCACCTTTAGTGGTTAAAATAGCCTAGGGCTATTTTGTTGAACACATGGACGTGAATACTTAGGTTTAATCTAACACAATAAATATTACCCTTAAATTATTGCTATCAATACCCGATAGGTACAGAAATTGAAATCCAATCACTATCCATGGATTCATAGTTAAGCTCCAAAGGGGAGGCTGAACGATTAATGAATAATTGGTTTTATTTATAGTGAGAAAAATAACTAAGAAAGATCTACAGCCAATTTTTTCGAATAATTCAATTTCAGTTGTTACAAATTAAACAAAGCTAAAAATTAATAATAAGCTTCTTTCGCATTGGCTAAGTAAGTATTTGCCAAAACTACAAAGTCTTCCATTGGGCCATTTAAATTGCTTGCGGCAATAAATAAGTGCGCGCCAAGTGCATGATGTAATACTTCACTATGATGCAAAAAAGCGGCTAATGGCCCTTTAATGATGCTACCATCTTTTAAAACGTAAGGTTCAAAATTTAAAATGCCCTGCTCAAAGGTTAGCAATTGATGCTTAATACAATAGTGAATCAAGGGCTTTTGTTCGTGGATCATGCGGTTGGCTAAACGCAGAGAGATATTGTCTGCTATGCTATCTATCGAACTTAATTTTATGCCAACGTAATTTAATTCTTCGCGGTTGATGCCGACTGTATTGCTCACGCAATGTAGGTTGCGGATCTGTTGCCAATTAAGTTGCCAACGACCATGACGATGATGAAAAGTTAAGGTTTCAGCTGTCAGGATCAAACTGTATGTGGGTTCAGCTAACTTTAGTAAACCGATAAATATCGTCACTAAGCAAGCGAGGACCATAAACATTAGAGGAAAGCGAGCTTGCTGCCAATAATAGCTGCATAGCCAAGCCATAATAAATAAAGCTATAAACCCGGTTAAGGTGATAAATAAACCATGATGACGGGCGACAGCTTTAATTTTCATTACATTATTATTTTTTTTCATAGGTTTTATAATGGTAATTAATCTTATTTAAAATTTGTGTATAATTTTTTGATTCGTATATACTCTACGCGTTTTGGCTGTGAAGCAATAATTTTGTAGTAATTTAACTTAATAAACGAAGTAAAAGGTAAACTAATATGACAAAGACTAAAGTAAAAAAACACCAAGGAAATCATGGTGGTTGTGAGTTAGGCCGTGGGGTTATTAAAGATAATTTTTTAGCGGCTATTGTTACGTCAAGATTGTATAAACAGCAAATAGTTAGCGCTAAAAAAGGTAAGGGTGCTTATCAAAGAACACAAAAACATAAAGGACAAGAGTCCTATTTAATAGCGGTTTAGGCCCTTAGGTTGTAACCATTATTAAATAGGGCTTTTAAGCTTTATACATTTACCTACTGCTGATCGGTGCGTGTTAGCCGAGAGTAATTATGTGTGAACTTTTCTCAGGACTTGATTCGCCTTTTCAAGTTGACCTTGGTGCTCAAGAACTTGTGAAAAAGCCAGTAAATCGACTTTATCATAGTGCTTGTCTTCCAAGTTAACTAAGCTGTTAAATGCCTTTTCTGCTAACAACCATTGCTGTGACACCTTGGCAAGGTGGGCAACCAATGACAACCAAAGAGCATTTTTTGGCGCACTGTATAAGTGTTTTTGTGCTACTGCCAATAGCTCATCAGCTTGAGTAATAGGTAATGTTCTGACCGCTTTTAGCAGATTGATTGCCGCCCCTTTCTTTATTATTGGCAATAATAATTTTGCTAAAGGTGTATTCACTTGGTTTTCTGCTAAGACCTGACAATAAGCAATCACGACTGTTTCTGATTGCTTCACTTTCTTCGGCAGTTGCTGATAATAAGCCATCAAAGCATTATGATCATGTTGTTTAATTTGGCTATTAAAAGCGCCGTAAAATGCTTGCTGTTGCCATTGCATTATAGTTTTCAGACTAATCGACTTTTGTTTTTCCGCGGTAGTTAACTGCTTAATAACATAGTCAAAACGCTGTTCAATTAAGCTTAACTCTATTTCTAACGATAACAGCCGTGCGTCATGCCCAATATGCTTATGGTATTGATCAATCACAGTACGTGCTTGTGGGTAATTATGCTGACCGATCAGTAATTTTATTTTAATTAATACCGCTTCTAACCCTGCGTCTTTTAAGCTGCTAGTGGTTTGTTCTAGCAAAGATAAATAGTGGTCGGTGTTTGGTTTTAACGCTTGTTTTTGCGCAGCATCTGCGGCAACAAGGTAAGCGATTTGTTCAAAAGATGATGCCTTAGCTGATGATTTAGCTAATAAGTGCTCTGCTTGTTTATAGTCACCTAACACATAGGCTGCAATGCCTTTATTAAAATCTATCAGCGCACGTCGACGACTAGCAAAAGCAATTTTATTCCAAGCGGCAAAGCTAAAATTTAGCCCACCACGGAAAAATTTAAGGCTAAGCAGTAAGGTCATAAAAATCAGCGTTAGCATGATAACGCCAGCAACCACAGTTGATTCTATCACCGTTCCACCAAAAGATATTTGCATATAACCAGGGTCACTAATGAGTGTTGGAGCAACCGCGACTAATGAGATGATGAAAACGATAAGTATAATTATTTTTATCATGACGCGCCCTCTTGCTGATCAACAGCAACTGGCTCAGTGACGGTTTCTTTTGATGCTTTAGCCGCACTAGGCTTTACTTTCGAAGGTATCACAAGCTGCTTTTTCTTAGCTAATAACTGTCTAACTGCTGCTAGAGAATCTAATCTATTCGGGTATTCAGCGCTAATAACTTCGTTTTGTAACTTTAGAATAATATTTGAGAAGCTCTGGTTACCAATATCGGTCATGTCAAAATAATCTTTCAGCCAATTATTAATTTCATGTAGCGCTTGTTGATAAACTTCTTGATTCATTTTACTGGCCGCCCATATGGCAGTTTGTAACTTCAAGTTTAAATTTTCACGTAAGTTTTGTGTAAATTCGGGAGACATTAATGGCTTCAAATCTGCTGATTTTTTACTAATAGTAAGAAATTTAGCCGTGATACTGTGCCATGTTTTAGCAAGATTTTCCCGCCAATCACTAGCATTGTCGCTTAATTCAACATCGATTTCTTGGTCATTATTTGCTGAAACATGAGTCTTTGCTAATGGTAATTGCTGAGTTTGTTGAGCCAGTGTCATCAGTTTTAAAATAGTGTTATCTGTTGTTAGTGTCGGTAGCAATGCTAGTTTGGCAATATCCTGCTGAATAATTTGACGCAAGGCGAAAAACTGGGGGTCATTTAATTGTTTAATGCGTAAGTCGGCGTCATTAAGTAAACTAATAGCGGCACTGGTTTCTTTTTCTAACCACAAGCTTCTTGACGCTACTCGAATCAGGTATTCCGCTTCTTGTAACAACCAATCACTAGGTTGGTTGTTACCTAAACTTGCCACTTGCTGCTGTAATTGTGCAAGCGTTTCACTGTAACTTTTTGTAAAATCATCAACTTGTTCAAGGTTTTTACGCAGCGTGTTTAGCTCGGTAGTATTGGCTTGTTTACTTTGTGAAAATTGCTGAGCAATACGCTGTTTATTGTCTAACAGTTGTTGGGAAATTTGCTGCTGATTTTCGACTAATTGGCGTTTTACAAGCTTATTAAGTTGCAAGCTATATTGAGCTTTTTGTTGTTCACTCCAATAATAGTGACCCGCACTGGCAGCAATAGCTAATAATGCAATAATTAACGCTACCACTGCTGTTTTTGAAATTTTCTGTGTACTTTGCTGAGTATGGCTGGATGTGCTTTTTTCTGCCAGCGTTGCCGTACCGGCAGTGGTCGACTTGCTTGATGTGCTAGATGTGCTAGATGCGGTTTTTTTCACAGGTGCTGTGCTCTTATCATGGTTTTTATTTAATGATGGCTGAGTCTCGCTGGTGCCTTGTGCAGCAGTGGCCTTTGTTTTAGCTTTAATTATCTTTGGAGCTTTATCTGGAGATTTTTCTGGATTATCGGCCCTTGCCGGTTTATTCAAAGACGCAGATAAGTCGGCTTGATGCTCATCGTGGTTGTCAACCGCTGCAGTATTATTATCGGCTTTGCTTTGCTCGGGTGGTTTTTTATCGCTCATGAACTGATCCCATCTTACATGTTGGCGCTACGCACATTAAATATATTAGGCTAATATGCTGTTATATTACTTGGTATGACTTAATTTCAGCTCATAGGCTAGTGCATTAATAATAGCAGTGGTATTGGCACCATTGGCATTTATTATTCGGCTAATACCCTTTGTTTTGGCTTTGAGCGCAATTCTATTACTTGCCACAATCCATAGACATTGCTCTTGCCAATAATTGTCTGAGTTATCAATTAAGTTTACTATGAATTCTAGCAAAGCGTTACTCGTGATTAAGATACAATTTATCTGCTGCTGATGCCATGTTTTGATGACTTCTGGCGAGCAATTTCGCCAAACACGCCGATAACTTTCAAAATAATGTACCAAGGCGCCACGCTGTCGCAAATCTTCTGCAATAAGTTCTCGACCACCATCGCCACGGACAATGAGCACGTCTTTTGCTTGCACGTTTTGTAATGACTGCAAAACCAACAGACCCTCGCTATCATGCTTTGCAGGGACTAAAGCGCTTATGCCTAAGATTTTTAATGCTTGCTCAGTGGCAGCACCAACCGCAATAACCTCTTTTGTCGACCATAAGGATATTGGCATCAGTTTATTAGCAAACTCTACTGCTGCGACGCTAATAAATATGACCAGTGGCCGAGTTAGTTGACTTTGTAATGCTTGTAATTGCTCAAGGCTGGCACCATCTTGATAATCAAAGCACGGCTGACAATAACTTTGATAACCCTGTTTTTGCAGGCAATCTTGTAGATCGCGCCCAGCTTTTTCAGGGCGCGTGATTAATATTTTAAGCTTATGCTTGGTCATACACCTGACGAAGAATTTTGCCAGCACCTTTAGCCAATAATTGCTCAGCTAGCTGGTTCCCTAATTGCGCGGCTTGGTTAATGTGGCCACGAATTTCACTGGTTAATATTTCACTGCCATCAACCGAGCCGACTAACCCGCGTAAATATATCTCTTGATTTTTAAGCACAGCATAACTGCCAATGGGTACCTGACAACCGCCTTCAAGCGCGCGATTCATCGCACGTTCTGCCACTACGCGCAGGCGCGTTTCTTCACAGCCTAGTGGTGCTAACAGTGCTTTAATGGTGAGATCGTCAATGCGACATTCGATACCCACTGCACCTTGGCCATTCGCCGGTAACATTACTTCTGGCGCAATATATTCTCGAATACGTTCCGGCATTTTCAAACGAATAAGCCCTGCTGCAGCTAAAATAATGGCGTCATACTCACCATTGTCAAGCTTTTTAAGCCGAGTATTGACGTTACCACGTAGGTCACGAATAGTTAAGTCGGGTCGCAGGGCTTTAATTTGACATTGACGACGTAAACTTGATGTACCGACAATCGCACCTTGGGGTAAGTCGCCCAAGCTATCGATAGTGTTAGAAACAAAAGCGTCGCGCGGGTCTTCGCGCGGACAAATAATCTCTAGCCCCAAGCCTTCTGGAAAATCAACCGGTACATCTTTCATTGAATGCACGGCAATATCAGCACGGTCTTCTAATATAGCCACTTCAAGTTCTTTAACAAATAAGCCTTTTCCGCCAACCTTGGCGAGTGGCGTATCAAGAATAATGTCACCTTTGGTGGTCATGGGCACTAATTCAACCTGGATATCCGGATGAAAATACTCAAGTTTTGCCTTAACATATTCTGCTTGCCATAACGCCAGCGCGCTTTTACGGGTTGCAATACGTACGGTTTGTTGGGTCATTTCAGTTACCTTATTCAATATTTATTGCTCAGTAATGACAATAGTTTCTTCTGCTTGTTTGCTGACCGCGTTAGACATAAACTGCCATAGCTCTCCGCCGCCACGCTTATCAAACCACTGATCATTTTCAAAGTGAAAATGATGGCCATTAAATTTCGTTGCTACCCAAATTTCATGTAAGGGTGCTTGCTTGTTGATAATGATTTTACTGGCATTTTTAAAGGTGAGGGTTAACATCCCGCCAACACCTTCATAATCGATATCACAACCACAATTTTCGATGGCTTCTTCTATCGCTAATAAGATGTTTTCTGCGGCTAAGTTATACTGACTATCATTCATTGACTGTTCCTTTTTACCTGGGCTTTCAGATTGTTTAATCTTTGCTTGGTATTTGTTGGTCATGGCATTATAAAACGTCTATCATGGGAAAAAAATCGAATAAATCAATTATGCGTAAAGAAATTGCAATTACTTTCTTCTGTTTGCTTAGTTTAGTCACTATAACAGGCTGCGGCATTAAAGGCCCTTTATACCAAACTCCTGAGCAACAGCAAGAGAACTTACCAAAAACAAGCCCAGAAATTGATAAAAGCAGTAATAAAAGCAATTTAGAACCATAGGAATAACGGCATTGGACTTTTTTAATCGTAAAGAACATTCATTATACGCTGAACACTGTTCGGTTGCTGAGTTAGCAAAGCAATACGGAACACCACTTTATATCTACTCTCGAGCAACTATTGAGCGTCATTGGCATGCTTTTGACCAAGCGGCTGGAGAGCGCCCACATCTGGTTTGTTATGCTGTTAAAGCCAATAGTAATATTGCGGTTTTAAATGTCATGGCGCGGTTAGGGTCCGGCTTTGATATCGTTTCAAAAGGCGAGTTGATGCGAGTGATTAAAGCCGGTGGCGATCCAAAAAAGGTCGTATTTTCAGGTGTTGGTAAAACCTCAGAAGAAATAGCTTACGCGCTAAATTTGGGTATTTACTGTTTTAATGTCGAATCTGCCGCAGAGTTAGACCGTATCCAAGCTGTTGCGCTAGAGTTAAACAAAATGGCGCCCATTTCATTACGGGTTAATCCTGATGTTGATGCTGGCACACACCCTTATATTTCAACTGGTTTAAAAGAGAATAAGTTCGGTATTAGTATTGAGCAAGCACCTAAGTTTTATCAATACGCCACCACCTTGTCTCATATTAATATTCAAGGGGTTGATTGCCATATTGGTTCACAACTGACAGAAATTGCCCCGTTTTTAGACGCACTCGATCGGGTATTAAAGTTAGTTGACGCATTAGCTGAACAAGGTATTACATTGTCTCACATCGATGTCGGTGGTGGTTTAGGTGTTTGTTACGACGATGAGCAGCCGCCTCACCCTAAAGAATATGCCAAAGCAATTGCAGAAAAGTTAGCTGGTCGTGATCTAACGCTTATCTATGAACCGGGCCGAGCCATCATGGCTAATGCCGGTATTTTGGTGACCGAAGTAGAATATATCAAAATCAGTGAAGAGCGTAATTTTGCTATTGTTGATGCGGCAATGAATGATTTGATCAGACCGGCATTATATCAAGCATGGCAGGCGATTATTCCAGTTGAACAACGTGATGATGTGACCAGTGCACAATACGACGTGGTTGGCCCAATATGTGAAACCGGTGATTTTCTGGGTAAGGATCGAGCACTGGCGATAAGTGCGGGCGACTTACTAGCGATACGCAGTGCTGGTGCCTATGGTTTTACCATGAGTTCAAATTACAATAGTCGGCCACGTGCTGCAGAAGTGATGGTGGATGGCAGCGCCAGTTATTTAGTCAGAAAACGCGAAACCTTAAGCCAATTGTGGCTAGGTGAAAGCTTGTTACCTTTATAGTGTGAGATTGGATGTAAATGTTAATCAATTTTTCTAAAATGCACGGTTTAGGTAACGATTTTATCGTCATCGATAATGTCACCCAAAATGTTTTTTTATCGAATGAGCAAATTAAACAACTGGCCGATCGAAATTTTGGTATTGGCTTTGATCAAGTGCTCATTGTTGAACCTCCTTATGATCCAGATTTAGATTTTCATTATCGAATCTTTAATGCCGATGGCAGTGAAGTTGGGCAATGTGGCAATGGCGCACGTTGTTTTGCGAAATTTGTCCGCTTAAAAGGTTTAACGAATAAACATAAAATAAAGGTGTCAACGCAATCAGGTAAAATGACCTTGTTTATTGAGCGTGACGGCAATGTGTCAGTCAATATGCCGGTACCACAATTTGAACCAGCGAAAATTCCCTTTACCGCGCAAAAAGCAGAAGGCACTTATATTCTGCGAAGCGACGACGAAACTGTGCTTTGTGGTGTTGTATCAATGGGTAACCCGCACTGCGTTTTAACGGTAGATAATGTCAAAGAAGCACCAGTAGACCTATTGGGCAGAGCTTTGTCATTGCATGAACGTTTTCCTCAACAAGCGAATATTAGCTTTATGCAAGTGGTGTCAGCTGAATATATTAAACTGCGGGTTTATGAACGTGGCGCTGCTGAAACACTCGCTTGTGGTAGTGGCGCATGTGCTGCTGTTGTTGTTGGTCAAATGCAAAAGAAACTTAATCGACAAGTCTTGGTTGATTTACCTGGGGGGCAACTGAAGATTTTTTGGAAAGGCCCAGGTAATTTGGTCAAAATGACAGGTCCCGCTGTGCATGTCTTCGATGGGCAAATAAATCTATGAATAAAGATAAAAATAAAGTGATACAAGCGAGTGAACAGACCCTAAAATCAGCTGCTGAAATACAGTTAACCGATGAATTAATTGTCAGCTATCTGCAACAACATCCTGAGTTTTTTAATCGTCAAGCCGAGTTTGTGACCAGCTTAAGGTTGCCAGATCATCAACGTGGCGCTATTTCCTTAGTTGAGCGTCAATTATTACAACAACGCGAAAAAATTCATAATTTGGAAGAAGAAATCACCCAACTCATGGTGATCGCAAACCAAAATGAACAATTATTTGCCTTATACAGCGATCTGTATTTACGTTTACTCGATTGCACAACCGCAGCAGAATTACTTGATTGTTTGCATCAGGCGACCACTAAGTTGTTATCGTTTGACGCCTTTAAAGTATGGTTAATAAAGCCAATCTCGGTCAATCACAGTGCTTTAATTACTGATGATTGTGCAGAAATAATGGCTAGCCGATTAAGTAAAGATGAATACTATTTTGGCCGCTTACAACAAAGTGAACAAGAATTGATTTTTGCTCAAGCAAGCACTGGGTCAGTGGTTTTAGTACGACTGACACACCACCAAGAAGATATCGGTTTTTTAGCCATTAGTAGCCGAGATGCTGAGCATTTTGATCCGCGTATGGATACCTTATTGCTAAACCAATTTAAAAAATTGGTGGCAAAACTTTTACATCAGCACCTCTATTAGGTAGAAACATTGTGAGATTTTATCGCCGATTACACCCCTTTCATGCGATTAGCTTTGATTTAGACGACACCTTATATAGCAATAAACCGATTATGGTGGCAACCGATCAAAAGATGGTCACTTATTTAAAAAAAAGCTTGAGTGGTTATGGCATTGATAGCCACTCATATCGTTTTGATTTTAGCTTTTGGTGGCCTTTTCGCCAGCAGGTTATTGCACAATCACCAGAACTACAGCATGACGTGGGCTTATTGCGGGAAAAAATTTATTACCTAGGCGCACTGTCGCTTGGCTTAACAAGTACAGAGGCCAATATTTTTGCTGCTACCGCTTTAGCTTATTTTGTTGAACAACGTAGTAACTTTACTTTACCGCAACAGACCCATGATTTTCTGAGTTTTCTTCAGCGCAAGATGCCGTTAGTGGCGATTTCTAACGGTAATGTTGATACCCAAAAAATAGGTATCGCAAAGTACTTTACTGAACACTTTCATGCATCGATTGACAACAAATTAAAACCTGACCGCGATATGTTTGATAAAACCTGTACGGCTTTGCAACTTCGCCCTAAACAACTACTCCATGTCGGCGATTGTGGTAAAAATGATGTTTTTGGTGCTATTAATGCTGGCTGTCAAACCGCCTGGTTAAACCCATATAAAGTTGGTAAACCACTAAAAATCCTTCCAACTCTTGCGCTTGACAACATTGAGCAGCTCGCCAAAATATTGACATAAATTATTGTATTTATTACTTTTAACTAGTAACTTTCAAGTAATACTGTAAAAAGCTAGCCTGAAGATGAATTAATGCCAAGTAGATCACTTTATTAGTTAGCTTGGCATAAGGATAGCGTTATCAAAATAGTGCTGAACTTGCTATGATAGGGTTATATTTTCGCTTTTTGATTTTACCTCGCTATGGATGTTTCTGAATTACTTGAATCGTTGAACGATAAACAACGAGATGTTGTTGCCGCACCACTACAAAATATGCTGGTGCTTGCCGGTGCCGGTAGCGGTAAAACCCGGGTTTTAGTGCAACGTATTGCTTGGTTAATGAAAGTTGAACACGCATCTCCTCATAGTATTTTAGCGGTGACTTTTACCAATAAAGCGGCGGCTGAAATGCGAGCCCGTGTTGAACAAACCGTTGATGGTAATGTACAAGGCATGTGGGTTGGTACTTTTCATGGCTTAGCGCATCGTTTATTGCGTATGCATTTTCAAGAAGCGAAATTGCCACAAAGTTTTCAAGTGCTTGACTCAGACGATCAGCTACGCATGATTAAACGCATTGTGCGCTCGTTAGAGCTTGATGAAAAACGCTGGCCTCCAAAACAATTTCTTTGGTATATCAATGGTAAAAAAGATGAAGGCTTACGCCCGCAACATATTGATAGCCAACATGACGTAACTGAAGAACTTTTTGTTAAAGTTTATCGGGTTTATCAAGACACTTGTGACCGTGCAGGCTTAGTCGACTTCGCTGAATTATTACTTCGCGCCCATGAGCTTTGGTTAAATAATCCAGAGTTATTACAGCATTATCAACAGCGCTTTGCTCATGTCTTAGTTGATGAGTTTCAAGACACTAACGCAATTCAATATGCTTGGTTAAACTTGTTAGGCCAGAAAAGTGGCAAGGTCATGATTGTTGGTGACGACGACCAATCTATATATGGCTGGCGTGGCGCAAAAATTGAAAATATCCAACGTTTTTTGCAAGACTTTGATGGCGCAAAAACGATTAAACTTGAGCAGAATTATCGCTCATCTGCCAATATTTTAAAGGCCGCTAATCAGCTAATTGACAACAATAATAATCGTCTGGGTAAAGATTTATGGACCGAAGATGATGCCGGTGAAAAAATATCTATTTATACTGCATTCAATGAAATAGATGAAGCACGTTTTATTGCCGGACGCATTGCTGATTGGCAAAAAGATGATGGTTCACTTGATGATGTTGCGATTTTATATCGCAGTAATGCGCAGTCACGTTTAATGGAAGAAGCCTTAATTCAAGCGCAATTACCTTACCGCATATATGGTGGATTACGATTTTTTGAACGTCAAGAGATTAAAGATGCGCTGGCTTACTTAAGGTTATTAAATAATCGTGATGACGATGCCGCCTTTGAACGGGTCATTAATACCCCAACCCGTGGCATTGGTAATCAAACCTTAAGTTTAGTGCGTGATGGCGCAAGAAACTTAGAATGTACCTTGTGGCAAGCATGCCAACATATGGTGCAAAATAAGGAACTCAAAGGCCGAAGTGCTAAGGTTATTCAACAGTTTATCAATGTTATTGATCAGCTAGAAGACGACTCAAACAAGTTAAATCTTGACCAGCAAGCCAACTATGTTATTCAACATTCGGGCTTAAAGGCGATGTATCAAGCCGAAAAAGGTGAGCGTGCTGAAGCTCGTATTGAAAACTTAAATGAGCTAGTTAACGCTTGTCAAACTTTTGAGGTTGACCCTGAGCTTGAAGAAGAACAAAGCCCACTGACCGCTTTTTTAACCCATGCAGCGCTAGAATCTGGTCAGTCACAAGCCGATGATCATGAGCCTGCGGTACAGTTAATGACCATGCACTCAGCTAAAGGCTTAGAGTTTCCACTGGTTTTTATTGCGGGTTTAGAAGAAGGTATGTTTCCTTCGCAGCAGTCTGTTGAAGACCATGGTCGCTTAGAAGAAGAGCGACGTTTGTGCTATGTTGGTATGACCAGGGCGATGAAAAAGTTATATTTATGCCATGCAGAAAGCCGTCGATTGTATGGTCAAGAAAAAAATCACAAGCCGAGTCGCTTTTTGAGAGAACTACCTGACGATTGTACTGAGGCTATTCGTCTACAAAATCAAGTGAAGAAACCCGTCACAACAGGGAAATTTTCATCAGCCCTGACCTTAGAAACATTTGGCAATTCTGGCTTTAAACTTGGCCAAAATGTTCGTCATAAAAAGTTTGGTGATGGTGTGGTATTAAACTACGAAGGTAGTGGTCCGCAAAGCCGTATCCAAGTTAACTTTGCTGACGTGGGTTGTAAGTGGCTTGTTGTTGCTTATGCGAACTTAGAAACACTGTAAATTCACAAGACAGTACACTGTCTAACCGTTGCAACGAGTTTAACATCAGTTGCAACGGCCTAACTCTAGAGCGGCTATTAACCCGGTTTAAAACACAATGGCAGATAAGAATTTCTAATCTATCACTCTCTGCACTATTTTTTTCTCATTATGTTGTGGCTGGTTTTATAGCCTGTCTTCTAGCTTTTACTGAATCAAAACTAAAGATGGCTAATGCGGTCCAGATGCAGGCGAAAGTAATTAATTTAGCAAAATATAATGGCTCTTGGTAATAAAACGTTGCCAAAATAAACATGATGCTTGGGCCGATATATTGAAAAAAGCCTAAAGCAGTTAAGGTCATACGTTTTGTTGCAGCAGAAAAGCATAACAAGGGGGCGGTAGTGACAATGCCAGTACAAACCAAGAGCATATTTAATGACATATCGTTGTCTAACATATTAGTTGTACTTGTTTTTAAAAACACTAACCAATAAATCAAAGCTATTGGTAACATCATCAGTGACTCGATCAGTAAGCCGACAAATGAGTCTAAAGGCATGGTTTTACGTAATAAGCCATAAGTACCAAAGGTGGCAGCCAGTGCTAATGAAATCATCGGTAGTGACCCAACCATAAAGAGTTGAATCATCACACCTATAAAGGCAAGTCCAACGGCAAATAGCTGCCAAGGTCGCAAGCGTTCACCTAGAAATATAACCCCTAACGCGACACTGAAAAGTGGATTAATGTAATAGCCTAGGCTGGCATCAAGTAAATGGCCATTGTTAACCGCCCAAATAAACATAAACCAATTCACGGCAAGCAGTGTCGCTGAAATGGTTAATCGCATGACTATTTTGGGCTGAGTAATGGTGGCAATAAAGTTATGCGATCTTTTGGTCAGTAGCACAACTAAGATTAATAAAACGGTCGACCAAACCACGCGATGTACTAAAATTTCATCCGCGTTAATATGGTCTATTAATTTAAAATATAGTGGGGCGATACCCCACATAGTATAGGCACTAACGGCACTAATAATCCCGCCACGTAAGGCAGTTTTTTCAGATATTGGCATGGAATAAATTATGAATTAAAGTTGCTGAGATAATGACCATAATAGCATTGTTGGGTTAAACAACCCATGTTAATAATAGTGAGGGCTGTTATTACCCTACCAATAAGTGCCAGTGCTGAAGGCAATATGGTCACCTTTCTCGTTATGCATCTCCATGCGGGCGGCTGCCACCTTACTACCACTACGAATAATTTTTGCTGTCGCAATACATTTTCGCCACATCCAAGTCTTAAAAGTCAGTCCGTAAATCAATAGTGCTCAAACGACTTAAGCTTTGTGCAATTATTTCAGGTGATAATTCAGCTAACTGAGTGAGGATATTTGCTGCAGCAACAAGGCCGCTGGCAAGATCAAGCGCTGAAGCCGTAACGCCGCCATGCAGTATTTTTTGTTCTGGATTACCAATTAATTTGTCGCCCCAGACAAGACTAACAACCGAATCTTGACTATTAAGTTGGATGATTTCTAAGCTCAGTAGCTTGTTAAATGCCATGGCTTAGTTCCAATATTGAGCAAGCTGCATAAACGTCTCTTCATGTGTCATAAACTTTACTTTTGGCCCAATCAGATAAAAGAATAACAATAATTATGCAGATATTGAAAATAAATCTCCGCACAAAGCTGTTACTGCGTTAAAATGTCAGTCGATTTTACCCAATGAAGATTGTCTGTTGCAAGCCACTTCCCCTACAACATTAACTGAAGCTCTTAAACATCATTTTGGTTATCAGAGCTTTCGTGCTGGCCAAGAAGACATTATTAATTATGCACTTCAGGGACGTGACAGCTTAGTATTGATGCCCACCGGTGGTGGAAAATCAATGTGCTATCAGCTGCCAGCAACCTTAATGCCGGGTGTCACTATTGTTGTTTCACCCTTAATTGCATTAATGAAAGATCAAGTTGACGGCCTAGTTAACCAAGGAATATCAGCAGCTTATGTCAATTCATCACTCGACACTGAGACCATTAACGATATATTTCGACGTCTAGGTCAAGGTGAAATAAAGCTACTTTATGTTGCTCCTGAACGGCTGAAAAATTATTATTTTATTCAAGGTTTATCGCAACTCAACATCAGTTTATTTGCGATTGATGAAGCTCATTGTATATCGCAATGGGGGCATGATTTTCGCCCCGCGTACACACAATTGCATCTGCTAAAGCAAAATTTTCCGTATGTCCCTGTGATGGCGTTAACCGCAACAGCGGATGTGACAACACGCCGAGATATTTTACAACAATTGGCTTTGCATGAACCCTACATTCACCTTGATAGTTTTGACCGACCTAATATTCGTTTTACCTTGGCAGATAAATATCAAGGTGAGCAACAAGTCATGGGTTATATCAACAAGCGTAAAGACGAATGTGGCATCATTTATTGTAATAGCCGTTGGCAAGTTGAAAAACTAGCAAAAAATTTAGCACAAATGGGCATTAATTGTGCGGCTTATCATGCCGGATTAGAGTCTGAAATTCGTAATATTATTCAAGATAAATTTGCCAAAGATGATATTCAGATAGTAATAGCAACAGTGGCTTTTGGGCTTGGCATTAATAAATCCAACGTCCGTTTTGTTATTCACTATGAGCCGCCAAAAACACTAGAGTCATACTATCAAGAAATAGGCCGTGCTGGGCGTGATGGCTTACCCGCAGAGGCGCTTTTTCTTTATGATGAAAAAGACGTTGAACGTATTAGCAAACGTATTGCCGAAGGTGAAAATGAACAACGCGTTAACGTTGAATTACAACGTTTTCAAGCCATGCGAGGTTTTATTGATGCGCAAACCTGTCGGCGTAGAGTCGTATTAAACTACTTTGCCGAGTTTACTGAAAAAAGTTGCGGTAACTGTGATATTTGTTTGGATCCACCGAGTCAATTTGACGCGACAAAAGCAGCGCAAATGGTGCTTTCTTGTGTCTATAGAATTGAAGGAAAGGGTGATGTTGAGCATGTTGTTGCAATTTTACGGGCTGAACTTAATGATAAAATCATTACCTTGGGTCATGACAAAGTATCAACTTTTGGTATTGGCAGCGACAAAACACCCAGCTATTGGTTTTCAATCGTCCGGCAATTGATTCATTTAGGCTATTTACAACAAGATATCGCTGCTCAGTCGAACTTATGTCTCACACAAGCGTCTGGTGCGGTTTTAAAAGGACAACAGCCGCTGTTGTTGGCCACTCCTCGTTTACAAAAAGCGAGCTATTGGCAAGGCAATAAACGCGATAAAGTCTACGATAGAGCGTTATTTGCTAAGCTAAGATTATTGCGTAAAGAAATAGCTAGTCTTGAAGACATAGCGCCATTTATTGTCTTTAACGATGCCACATTAGCGGAATTGGCCAGAGTAAAACCTTTAACTTCAAGGCAGATGCTTAATGTCAGTGGTATTGGTGACACTAAACTTGCACGCTATGGTGAACCGTTTCTCTCTTTGATTAAACAGCACAAAAACTAAAGCCTAAGCGGGAACAAGTAAACAAAAAAAGCGCCTAATAGCGCTTTTTTAACCTAAAAAATTAAGGTTATTTAAGACTTGAGTAGTATGCTGAAATGTTAGCAATATCGTCGTCAGATAATCCCATCGCCATTGGGCCCATTACTGCGTTTTTACGTTGGCCTGATCTAAAGTTTTTCAATTGCTGAGCTAGATAAGCTTCTTTTTGGCCAGCAAGGTTCGGATACATTGGGATAGCGGAAATACCCGCAGCACCATGACAAGCTGAACACATGGCAGTTTTTGCTTTGCCGGCAGCTGCGTCACCAGCGAATGCAGGTGAAGCCATCATAACAGTAGCAGCAATAGCTAAAGTAAATTTTTTCATAAATATTATCTCTCTTTGGTCAATAATTTTTAAAGGATCCTCAATTGATTATATGTAAAAAGTATACTGTTGTCGTGGCTTTTTTTGCGATCGTATCAGGATGAAAATTTATCTAATATTTTGTGGCGCTAATACAAGTTTTAAGCAACTGATTACGATTAACTTAACTGAACTTAAACTAAGAAGAAAATGGTATGCAGATAAAAAATAATATAGAAATCATCAATGTTGAGGAAATAAATCCAAGCACATTACACCTTAGTTTTAATCTTGAATGGACCATGGATGATAAGACAGCAGTTATTGATCATATTTTACTAAGTGTATCAGCAAAAGTGTTAGAGGTTTTACAAGGTGCAGACCTGTATTGTTTAAGAATAAAGTATAGTGACTATGAGTTTTTACTAAACTTTGAAGAGTACAGTCATGCATGTTGGATCGAGTGTATTACAGCGCAAGACCACACTGGACTGCAGGAAATTAAGCTGCTGTTGTCATCAGGATCTTAGTAGACTTTCAGTTGATATTATTTAATCACAGTATGATATTAATTTAAGAATATAGGGTTGAAAAGTAATGGAAAAAATCCTCATCAGTAGCTGCTTTTTAGGCAATAAAGTCAGATATGATGGTGGTGATAATTTATTAACTCATACCACGCTAATACGTTGGAAAGAAGATCGGCGCTTGGTGGTTATTTGTCCGGAGTTAGCTGGCGGATTAACAACACCAAGAGCGCCAGCAGAAATTCAAATGATTGGCGAAAAAATAATCGTGAAAACTATTATGGGTCATGATGTCAGCCATGCTTTTGAACAAGGCGCTAATCAGGCGCTATTGCTCTGCCAAAAACATAATATTCGTTATGCACTATTAAAAGAATCTAGCCCATCATGTGGCAGTTCCAGTATTTACAATGGCCAATTCAATCAACAGAAGATACCAGGGCAAGGTATCACCACCACTATCTTAAGAGCAAACGGCATAAAAGTATTTTCAGAGAAAAACCTCGCCGAACTCATTAGCAAGTTAACACTGAGTTAACTATTGGCGATACTAATGAAATTAGTTTGGCGATTAGCATGATGTTTAATCAGTGTACGAGTCTGGCCGATGATATTATAAGCACTTGTGGCGACATTATAATCACTGCCCCCCATGCTGAGAGTTATTTGTGGCAAACGAGTACCTGATTTACTACTAATAAATCTTAACTTTTCTATACTTTGTCGAATTTTTCAGCAATTTCGCCAGCCATGCTGCGTTCAACACCTGGCAGTAGAATCAAAAACTCATCCCAGCCGATCTTATCGGAAAGCCAACTTCATCGACGTAACGGCTAATTTTATTCGCTATTTTTGTCAGTAACACGTCACTGATCAGTGGCCCCAAACTTTCATTCATCTGATAGAAGTGATCGATATTAATCACTATCGCCACAACCTGCTGATCTGGATCAGCAGAGAACCAAAGTTCTAAATGCTTCACCATAGCTTTACGATTATATAATTTAGTTAAAGGGTCTAAATAAATTTCTTTTTTTACGTCTGCTAATTCTGAGTGCAATACCTCAGTAAACTGTTTTGATACCAGTAATTGCTCAACAATTTTTCTTGTTCTAGTTTGAACTTTTGAGTTGTTTGGCAGATTTTTTTAATCGCAATAAATATTTCGTCTTTATCAGTCGAGTTTAAACGCGCCATATTTTCATCTAATTGAGTCACTAGTGGTTTTGTGCAAGAGAAAGACTGTTTACTATTGGCTTGTAAATCGATTAATACTTCATCAAGATCGTCAATTAACTCTCCTCGAAAGGCACTTTTCACTAAAAAATATTGGCTATATATCTGTTCTAAAAAGAAGTTATCAAGCTTTTTAACCACAGCTAATTGTTTTTCAATGGCAGTATTAAGTGCTTTTGAATGTTTGTTGAGGTAGCCGTAACTCACCGCGTAATTAATTGGCGTCGCTGCTATATGCCATAACTGTAATTGCTTGATGGCGGCGTGCATTTTTTTCGGCTGTGACTATAGAATCATGGTACTTCATTATTAAAACCTTTGACCTACGGCATTCACTAATAATAACTGGTAAGCTACTCTGTAATAATTTCAGTAAGAATACTACAATAAAAAGTATTAAAAACAACAATGAAGCTAATTATACTGGTTTATTGTTCACTTAACTCTCATGGTAATAAAACCCTAATATGGTCTTTGTTCTATCTTAGCCATCTATCGTGTTTTTTTAATATAATATTTTTTACACACATGTGCTTAATCAGCAACAATAATCTGTGTAACTCAGTCTTTATCAACTGACATAAACAGCTATTTTAAGATCTTGTCGCTAGCAGTGAAAGCTTGTGTATAAGCACAACGAGAAAATCATCATGTCAGAGAAAAATTTTCTTTATAAATACTTATCTTTTGTTATGGTATTTAGTTATTGAGTTTCCTGTGTAAATTAATCTTTGAGATCTTGTCATGAAAGTATTTTCAATCACCCTATTTTTAATTTTTTTTGTTATGGCATGTCAATCGCCAAAGCTTCAAGTGGGCTTAGTGAACCATAATCTTGCAGAGATCATTAAAGACTATCAGCTCTTTAATGATCTGCAAAGCCCATTTAATCAAGATATTGCTGGAAAAACCAACCGCCAATTACCTGATTTATCACCCGACACCCTTAAGCAGCAGCATCAAACGTTACGTGTTATTTATCAACGTTTAACGATGGTTACCGTTCAAGATCTGCAGCAAGATGAGATCATTAATCATGCGGTGTTGTCCTATACCGTGAAAAATCAATTGGATAGTTATACTAACAAAGAGCATTACATGCCGCTAACGGCGGAGTCAGGCTTTCATGTTTGGATCAGCCGTATAAAGAGCCAAGTAAGTTTTAAAACTGAACAAGATTATCGTGACTACCTCACTCGACTAGGCGCTTTAGCAAAATATTTTTCTCAGCAAATGTACTGGATGGATAAAGGCATTGAAGCGGGTATCACCCAGCCTAAAATAGTCTTACAAGGTTTTGAAGAATCGATTCAAGCTTTTATCAAAACAGATGCGACATTAAGCAGCTATTATCAGCCATTTTTAACGCTGCCAGCGTATTTCCCCCCAGCACTTAAATTGGAACTACAAGCACAAGCCGCCAACATTATTTTAACTAGTGTTATGCCAAGCTATCAAAAATACTATGATTATATGGTGAAACGTTACCAACCCAATGCAAGAGAAAATATTGCCGCTAGCTCTTTACCTAACGGCGAAAATTATTATCTAAATAGGTTACAGCATTACACTACTTTGCCGCTTTCAGTTGATGAGGTACATAACACAGGTTTAGCCGAGGTGAAGCGGATCAGAGGCGAGATGGACAATATTATTCAGCAATTAAACTTTACCGGCAGCTTTGCTGATTTTGTCCATTTTTTGCGTACCGATAAACAATTTTATGCCACAAGCCCAGAAGACTTGTTAAAAGAAGCTTCATTTATAGCGAAAAAAATGGATGCTCAATTACCTAAATTATTTAAAACCTTACCGCGCACACCTTACGGCGTTATTGAGGTGCCTGCTAACATTGCCCCTAAATACACCACGGGACGATACTCTGGACCATCACGAGATAATCAGGCCGGTAACTATTGGGTCAACACTTATCGGTTAGATCGTCGACCCTTATATGTTTTAGAGGCGTTAACCTTACATGAAGCGGTGCCAGGTCATCATTTACAAGGTTCCATTGCCCGAGAAATGCAAAATGTACCTAAATTTAGAAATAATACTTATATCTCAGCGTTTGGCGAAGGTTGGGGGCTTTATTCTGAGTATTTAGGCTTAGAAGTGGGCTTTTATAAAAGTCCTTATAGTAACTTTGGCCGATTAACTTATGAAATGTGGCGTGCTTGTCGACTGGTGGTTGATACGGGCATGCATGCGAAAGGTTGGAGTCGCGAGCGAGCGATGAACTATTTAGCTAATAATACGGCATTATCGCTGCACAACGTTCAAACTGAAATTGACCGCTATATCTCTTGGCCGGGACAAGCCTTGTCTTATAAAATGGGCGAATTAACCATTAAAAAACTTCGTAAAATGGCTGAGCAAGCCTTAGGCCAACACTTTGATTTGAGAGAGTTTCATGATCAAGTTTTGAAAAATGGCTCAATGCCATTATCAATGTTAGAAAACGTAATGATGGAGTATATTGCAAACAAAAAGGCTAAGCAGGAAGAGCCATCAAGCGTAAATTAAACCGCAACAAAGGATCACATAGCAGACACAGTTTCTAGAGATTATGATGACGAGGTGATAGCTTAAGCTAAGCTATGCTTGTATTTACAAGTGGCGGTTTCAGCACTTTTATTCGTCATTTTTTGTCTTGGATTTTTACTGGCTTTGTGCTTATTTTGAGCTTTATAACGTCAAGTGCGATTATAGCTAAGGTACTTTATTTATTATTCAGACAAGCTACGTGGATTTTTATATGCGCCAATATTATGCCTATTTCATTAAGTGATTAGCCAAGCAAATAAAGCGACAGGCCGAGTATAAAATTGCTACAAAACTAGTCTTGCATTGGAACTATTACATGGTATAAATTTTATACCTCAAAAGATAAACAGTCTCTCCCCCAGAATAGGAAACCAACGTTCAATGAAACGAATGCTGTTGGGTATTTTAATAAATTTTTGCCTTTTGCTTACGGCTCAAGCGAACTCAATAAGCAGCGATAAAAACTATCGTCAATTGCTTGATGCTTATTATCTTCAAGATAAAGAGTTACTGATGTCTCAAGCTGTTGTTGACGTTGCGCAAGCCGTAGTAAACAATCCTAATAAATACAGTCGTCATCGGCTTGCCAAGGCATTTTCCTTGTTGTCAGATGTTGCCTTTAATCGTGGTAACTTGTCAGTGGCATTGCAATTTGCCCAAGATGGTAGGGCAATAGAGCAGGCTGATGTCGATTTACATTTAGACTTATTATTGAAAATTTCCCGCGGTTATTATGCTCAAGGTCAATATATTCAGTTAAGAGAAACCTCACAAACAGCGGTATGGTTGTCTGATCAAGCCAATAATATGAATTATCATTTGCAGGCACTGGCTTATTCAGTGGTGGCTTATGCTTTAAATGATGACTACGCTTTGGCCGTAAAAGAGTTAACTAAAGTTGAAAGTCTACTGAGCCAAAACCAGCAAAGTGTTGACCAGATCACTCTCTTAGAAATTATTGCTGAAGCGCATTTTTATTTATCAGAATACGACAACGCGGTAGAGTTGCTTAATCACGTATTACAATTACGTACAGATATGTCAAGAACAGCGGGTATTGCCCACAGCTATCATTTAGTCGCGAATGCCTATTACCAATTACAGCAATATGATGACGCTTATAACGCTTTTTGGCAGTCGCTACAATTTGCCAAGCAGTATAAATTGCCTATTCGCGTCGCCTATGCAGAACTTGGTTTAGGACAAGTCTTATATCAACAGCAGCAGTTTACGTTGTCAAAAGTACGCTTGCTTAATGCCCACGCAGTTTTTAATCAGCATAACTTAGTACGGTTTAAGTTATCTGCGAAAATTGCTTTAGTAAGGGTGCTCTACGCTGTAGATAAGCCTACAGAAGCTGATACTATGCTGCTCTCTGCCCAGTCTTTAGCCGAAAATGTCGTGCTGTCGCCACAACAAATAGTTTTGTTTTTATTGCTCACAGACTACTACAGCAAACAAAAGCTATTTGAGCAGGCAATCGAGGCACAAAAGCATTATCTCACCCTGTATCAAGCATTGTATTCCAATGTCAGTGTAAAAAATTCATTAGCGGCTATCACTACATCGGCCAGTCATAAAGCCAAAAAATTGGCCTTGAATTTAGCGGAACAAAGCCAACTGAGTTTAGCGTTTAGTGAGAAGTATAATCGCCAACAATTGTGGATTATATTACTTGCTAGCATGCTAAGTTGTAGCTTACTTTTTATCATTTATTGCTTTTTTCAAGCGCATCATAAACGCCTTAATCATCACTACGATGAAATAGAGTTGCCCCAAAACCATTTAACACAAGCGGTGCAAACTAAACGTTGGTATCAACAGCAATATAAAATGGCAAGAAAGTATCAATATAATATTTCAGTCGCCTATTTAAAGGTTGAAAACTGGCAAGAGCTCAATTTTCGTTTTAACCATAAAGTGTTAGCTGATGTTAGCCAAGTACTGGCCACCATTATTAGCGAAAATCTTGATGCCGAAGACTATGCGGGTGTTATTAGTGATGGGGAGTACTTGTTTTTGTGTCCACATCAAACGCCAGAGCAAGTACTGATTAAATTTACCCGCATAAAGCAGGCAATAAAAACCCGGTTTTTTGCTAACTTAGGCAATTATTCTGTCAACGTTATTTTTTCGATTGCAGCACCTAGTATTCAGGATATTGATCCCTATGTTTTTCTTTCTCGATTGAGTGAGTGTTCTGATATTAAGGAATAGCTGAGTAGGAATCATACTTTCTAGCGATGGAAGTTAATTTAATAAATGGTATGAGCAGATCATTACACATTTATTTTTAATCACCACAAAAAAGCTACTCTTAGGAGCTATTATTTGGATAACTGTTTGAACTAAGCTCTAATGACAATACTGGGCAAGGCCCTAACTTCGCCATCATCAGAAATCGTTGCGGCATTATCATCACATAACAAAATAGCGATATTGCCAGATTTACTATGACGAATAAAAGATAGGTCATATCCAAGTTGTGCCAGCGAAAATTTATCCCACAAGTTTGATTTTCGTGGCGTATATTGACGTCTTTATAGTAATAATTCTCGTTCAAAAACTGTGTGTACAACAGCCTACTTTTTACATTGTTACGATACATTTCACAATATAATATTATAAATATCATGTATCTAGTGATAACAACATAGCCTAGATCTTATCAATATTAATAGTTAAGTTGTTACTACTTGCTAACCATTTTATTCATGGGCTGAGATGATTTATTACTTATATTGTTTCAAAAGATTTAGTACGTTATGTTTAAAGCTATAGCAGGTTATAATGTTCTTAATTGGTCACAATTAATTAGAGTTATATTTTTATGAGTCAGGTATTGAAAGATCTTTCTGCGTTGTTAAAACTAGAAGTAATAGAGCAAGGTATTTATCGTGGTGAAAGCCAAGATTTAGGCTTTAAAGCCTTATTTGGTGGCCAAGTGATGGGGCAAGCATTGTCAGCAGCACAAGAGACTGTGGCAGTAACTCATAATGTGCACTCATTCCATTCCTATTTTTTAAGACCGGGCGATGCCACTAAACCTGTAGTTTACCAAGTAGAAAATATTCGTGATGGCCGCAGCTTTAATACTCGACGTGTCAACGCTATTCAAAATGGTCAGGCTATTTTTTACATGACCGCTTCATTTCAACAGCATGAGCAGGGTTTTGACCACCAAGATGTTATGCCATTGGTGCCTGGTCCTGAAGAGTTAAATTCATATACAGATTTTATTTTCGACCATCAAGCGTCTATTCCAGAAGAAATTCGTGGTAAATTTTTATCTGAAAAACCGATCGAAACAAGACCCGTGGAGCAGTATAACTGGCTAAAACCAGAAAGAACTGACGCTAAGTGTCATATGTGGATAAAGTCTAATGGTAACTTACCTGATGATCTTCGTATCCATACCTATTTATTAGCTTATTCTTCGGACTTTTCTTTTTTGCCAACGGCTTTATTTCCACATGGAGTAAGCTACTGGCAGCCAAATTTTCAACTGGCCACAATAGATCACTCCATGTGGTTTCATCGCCCATTTCGTATAGATGAATGGCTACTTTACTGTATTGATAGCCCGTCAGCGAGCAGTGGCCGTGGCCTAGTAAGAGGACAAATATTTAACCGTGCAGGTTTATTAGTTGCCTCTACTATGCAAGAAGGCGTTATGCGTCAGCGTTAGCCTTGGCATTTTGCCAGTCGTAGCCACTGGGGTGTTGAAACACTCTTAAATGAAAAAGTGGTGCGGCAGCATATAGATGGTCGAATATATCGGCTTGTATCGCTTCATAGTTAACCCAATCTTGGTCACTACTGAAAAAGTATAACTCCAGCGGCAAGCCAACCTCTGTTGCTTGTAGTTGCCTGACCATACAGGTCATCTCATGATGAACCTTTTGATGTTGCTTTAAATAGGCGTTGATATAGGCTCTAAAGGTGCCAATATTGGTTAACTGTCGAGTGTTTATTATGGCTGCAGTATTGGCATTACCTGTGACTTCTTGCGTTGCTTGTTGGCAAATTTCAGTTTGCTTGTCAGTAAGGTAGCCCGCAATTAGTTGTACTGACTTTAACGTTTCAAGCTGTTCTGAGTTATAAAATTTAATACTGCTAAGATCAATAACGATAGCGCGTTTAATTCTTCTACCACCTGAATTTAGCATACCGCGCCAGTTTTTAAATGAGTCGCTAGTTAACGCATAAGTAGGCACTGTTGTTACGGTATTATCAAAGTTCTTCACTTTTACTGTGTTTAACCCTATCTCAATAACATCGCCATCAGCGCCATATTTGGGTAACTCAATCCAATCGCCCGGGGCAACCATTTTGTTAGCCGAAATTTGAATACTCGCCACTAAACCTTTAATCGTATCTTGAAATACTAAAATTAACACCGCAGTTAAGGCACCTAGACCACTGAGTAAGTAGAGTGGTGAACGGTCTAATAGTAGCGAAGTTGCCAGTATTGTTGCCACTAAATACACCACAAGTTTAATCACTTGCAAGGTTGAATTTAATGGTAAGTAGCGTTCGCTAGCTTTTTGTTGATAAAGACTATTGATCACATTGAGTAATGCACTAATGCTGCGCGCAACCTGAAAGCAAATGCCGACTTTTGCAAATACCATGAGAAAAACAGCAAGCAAAGACTCTGCCTCTAAAAAAAATGGCGTAAGTAATAACAATAAGACAAAAGGCACCAGCAGGGAGATACGTGAAAATACTTGATGATCAAATAAGTGGTCATCCCAAGTATTTTTTGATGTGCTAATTAATTTATGAATAAGCACAAGCACATAGTTTTTCGCAATATAAAAACTAATACTACAGAATAATAAAATTAACAAACAACCAATAACAAGGCTACCTAAGGTTATGTATGGCGCATGAACACCTTGTTCAGTTAACCATGAGGTGATTATTACCTGCATTACATATCCTTCTTAGCTTGTGCTTCAAGTTGAAGAATTTTTTTGTCTTTATCAAGCCAAAGTTGGTTAACCCACTGCTGAAATTTAATTTTATAAGCCCGATCATTAACATAATCCCCCTTAAGTGACTCATCGATATCTTGAGTTTCAATGGCGATATTTACCTGTTTAATTTTTCCTGACAAAAAGTCAAAAAATTTAGGTGTGCCATCAGGATAGTAAATAGTGACGTTAACCACTTTACTCAGATTACCCTTCATTGCTTGAAGGACAAAACCAATGCCGCCAGCTTTTGGTTTTAATAGTCGTTGAAAAGGCGAGTTCTGTTGCTGATGTTTTTCTGCTGTAAAGCGCGTACCTTCTATAAAATTCATCACACTAACCGGTTTGTATTTAAATTTTTCACAAGCCTTTTTTGTTGTGTCGATATCCTTACCTATGAGGTGAGGGTTTCTTTTTAAAAAATGTTGGCTATAACGTTTCATAAAAGGAAAATCGAGCGCCCACCAAGCCAAGCCAAGCAAAGGGACATAAATTAACTCTTTCTTTAAAAAAAACTTTAAGAAGGGTATTTTACCGTGTAACACTCGTTGTAATACTAGGATATCAATCCAGCTCTGATGGTTACTAATCACCAGGTACCAGTCTTTCATTTTTAACTTTTCTAAACCCGTGACCTTTATTTTTGTTTTGGTGAATACTTTTTGAATAAAGGTATTGCAGAGCACCCAATTGCTCGCCAACTGATCCAGTAAATAACTAAAGAATTTTTGCCATTGACTCAACGGCACTAGTGCCTTTAGTAGCGAGCATATAAGTATGGGTATAAGCCAAAGAATAGTGTTGGCAATATAAAAAATAACAGAGATACAGCCAATAACTGGGCCAGGTAAAAAATGTAACATATAAAAAACCAAAACTTTCAAGATGATAATTACTGCTTATAATCTTAATGGGTTTTAGTCTTATTTTCAGTAAAAATCGTTAAAAACTTGTCTGATGGGCAATGAAAAACTTAGGCTGACTTTATTTGTAGTACCGCTTAAATGGTAATGAAAGCTAAAAAAATGCTATTTGTCATTAGTTCTGCAAAGTAAGGCTGACGCTAATTTCAATAGACATTGGGGTTAGCATAGAACAAACGAGTTGGCTAAAAACGCATCATAAATTTATTACTACGGGTTTTTGCCGAGTAAATTATGATTTTAACATAGCAAAATAATGGTTTAAGCGAGCTAATGCTATAAAGCACAAGAAAACAGCAGATATAGATATAAATGAATTGCATAACAACTACTTTTCAAGGCAAGCTAAGCAAATAAAAAATAGAGGGATTATCATGAAGTTTAAACGTGTGGTGATAAAAGTTGGCAGTGCTTTGGTGGCTCCAGATGCCAGTGGCTGTAGCGGTAAGTATATCCTTGGTATTGCTCGCTTTATTACCCAATGCCAGCAAGCAGGTAAAGAAGTTATTTTGGTTTCATCTGGCAGTGTTGCCGCGGGCAGAAATTTGATTGTGCACGGCTCTTCCAACCCCTCAATTCCTACTAAACAGGCAATGGCTGCTGTTGGACAAATGAAAATGATGGCGAATTGGCAACGTTTTTTTGATGTGCCATGCAGTCAGCTCTTGATAACTCATGGCGATTTAAAAGATCGCCATCGTTATATTAATATAAAAAATACTTTAAGAGTATTACTAGCCAATGGCGTTATTCCTATTGTTAACGAAAATGATACTGTAGCCACAGAAGAACTAAAAGTGGGTGATAATGATAACTTAGCGGCATTAGTTGCCTTGGTCAGTGAAGCGGACAGTTTATTTATTTTAAGTGATGTTGATGGCGTTTTCGAAGCAGATCCCCGCTTAAATCCACAAGCCAAATTAATTCCTGTTATCGCCAAAATCGATCAGACAGTTTATGCCATGGCTGGCGCCACCAACAATCCTTTGGCTACTGGCGGCATGAAAACAAAAATTCAAGCGGCAGAAAAAGCGGTAGAAAATGGTATTGACACTTATATCTTAAACGGCAGTCGTGGCGAAGTATTTGAACAAATCTTACGTGGTGACAACCCAGGTACGCACTTTATCGCTCAGCAAGGGGCAACACGGGCCCGTAAACATTGGTTGAAGCACACCTTAAAAAGTAATGGCAAGGTGTTATTAGACCCTGGCGCTGTTAGTGCGTTAACCAAGCAAGGAGCGTCTTTGTTACCATCAGGGCTAGCTGAGGTTAGCGGCGATTTTCAAGCCGGCGACTGTATTGATATACATGATGCTAAAAATGGCCAACAGATCGCCAAAGGTATCAGCCAATATAATGCTCGAGATTTACAGCGAATTAAAGGTAGCCAAAGTGAAAAAATTGCCGTTCTGCTTGGTTGTTGTCCAAGTAAGGTAGTTATTCACCGTGACGATATGGTGCTGTTAAGCTCAGAACAATAGGATATTTTAGGTGAGATAAAAATAAGGGTCAAAAGACCCTTATTTAATAGCTATTTTAACGGCTAATGCATATTACTCAGCAATATACGAACAGCAATAGTCGGTTAATTCACTTACTTTAACATCAAAGGATGCATTGGCAGGCACATTAAAGGCTTGATTGGCGCTAATAGTTTGCCAAGTGTTACTGCCTGGCAATAGTACACTAAGCGTACCTTGTTGAATTTCCATTAATTCTTTTTCTGCGGTCGCAAAAGTATATTCACCGGGCATCATAATACCTAAGGTTTTAATCGAGCCATCAGCAAAAGTCACTTTTCTGCTCGTCACTTGGCCATCAAAATAAATACTGGCCACTGATGAAATACTGACGTTATTGAATTGTGTCATTAATCTTCCCTTTTATTCTTACTAAAACAGCACGTTCGCGCTGGATAAAAAAAACGGTATTGCCAAATGTGCCAACACCGCTGGTAATAAACACCTTAACTATTCGCTTCAACTATGCTTTTCATATCAGTCATGTAGCCGCGTAATTCTTTACCAATAGCTTCTACACCATGGCTACGAATAGCTTCATTAACTTCGATTAGACGCGCGTTATCAACACCATTAGAGCTGGATTTTAAGCCTTCACCCAATTCTTCTAAGGTTAATTTACTCGCAAAGCCTTCCAATAAAGGTACAGCAGCGTGCGAGAATAGGTAGTTACCGTACTCTGCTGTATCAGAAATAACCACGTTCATTTCGTATAACATGTTGCGGGCGATAGTGTTGGCAATTAACGGCGTTTCATGTAGCGACTCGTAGTATGCAGAAGCATTGATAATACCTGAGTCAACCATAGCATCAAAGGCTAATTCAACACCCGCTTTTACCATAGCGACCACAAAAATACCTTTGTCGTAATATTCTTGCTCAGAAATTTCAGTATCACATGTTGGTGCTTTTTCGAAAGACGTTTCAGCAGTCTCTTCACGCCATTTTAATAAGTTAGCATCACCGTTGTCCCAGTCTGTCATCATACCGGCAGAAAAACGACCTTCGATGATGTCATCCATATGCTTTTGAAATAAAGGACGTAAAATCTCTTTTAATTCTAACGACATATCAAAGGCTTTAATTTTAGCTGGGTTAGATAGACGGTCCATCATGTTAGTAATGCCGCCATATTTTAAGCCTTCAGTAACCCCTTCGATGCCGTATTGTAATAATTTACGTGCATAACCTGCCTCAACACCTTGCGACAATAATTGCTTGTGACCCAAGATGGCGGCTGTTTGTAACATGCCACAAAGGATAGTTTGTTCGCCCATCAGATCTGATTTAACTTCTGCGATGAATGAAGAGGCTAAAACACCGGCGCGATCGCCACCTGTTGCTGAAGCATAGGCTTTTGCAATAGCCCAACCATTGCCTTGAGGATCGTTCTCAGGATGAACAGCGATAAGTGTTGGCACACCAAAACCACGTTTGTATTCTTCGCGCACTTCAGTACCCGGACATTTAGGGGCAACCATCACCACAGTAATATCAGAGCGAATCTGCATGCCTTCTTCAACAATGTTGAAACCATGAGAGTAAGCTAAAGAAGCACCTTCTTTCATCAGTGGCATAACGGCACTAACCGCTGATGTATGTTGCTTATCTGGCGTAAGATTTAACACTAAATCGGCTTGTGGAATTAATTCTTGATAGGTTCCTACCGTAAAACCATTGTCGCTTGCCCACTGATAAGATTGACGTTTCTCTGCAATGGCAGCATCACGTAAGGCATAAGAGATGTTTAAACCTGAGTCGCGCATATTCAGGCCTTGGTTAAGGCCTTGAGCGCCACAACCAACAATAACAATATTCCAATCTTTAATGAAATTACAACCATCACTAAACTCTTCACGATTCATGAAGCGACATTTGCCTAACTGTGCTAGTTTTTCGCGTAAACTCAATGTATTGAAATAGTTAGCCATTTTGCTCTCCTGTACTTGGTTATTGACCAAGAAAATTAGTTAAGTGGTCAATTTGTTGACCTTAGCGCTATCATAGCGAAAATATATCGTTGCTTAAAATGATATATTTGCATTGCAGTGTTGCAACATTTGCAATAGAGTTTCTCAGTACTATTTACCTTTAAGGATTTTTGTGGAATTAAAGTCATTACCGATGTTTGTTGATTTAGCAAGATCATTACATTTTGGTAAAACCGCTGAACTTCATCACGTCAGCCCTTCAACATTAAGCCGAGTAGTCCAGCGCTTAGAACTAGAACTAGGCAGTGCATTATTACACCGAGATAACCGCACTGTGGTGTTAAGTGAGGCAGGGAAGCAGTTTTTACAATTTGCTGAGCAACAACTTGAGCAGTGGCAGTTACTACAGCTTTCACTGAATCAAAAACAAGCAGAATTACAAGGCAAGTTGCATATTTATTGTTCTGTAACCGCAGCTTATAGTCACTTACCGCCATTACTTGAACGTTTTCGACAACAGCACCCGTTGGTTGAAATCATGTTAACAACGGGTGACGCCGCAGACGCATTAGAGCAGGTTGAAAAGCAAGCGGTTGATTTTGCCATTGCCGCTAAACCTGAGCAGCTGTCACGCATTTTTACTTTTCACCATCTGGCAAAAATACCCTTATCTGTAATTGCGCCCACGATGGTGTGTCAAGTTCAGCAGCAAATTCAGCAAGACTTTGTTTGGTCTGACATACCAATTATTTTGCCAGAGCATGGCCCCGCACGAAAACGTTTTGAATATTGGTTTCGTAAGAAACAACAAGGTAAAGCCTATATTTACGCCACGGTTTCGGGTCATGAAGCCTTGGTCAGTATGGTGGCTTTAGGTTGTGGTGTCGGTATTGTGCCAAGAGTGGTCGTAGAAAATAGCCCGGTTAAAGACCGAGTGCAATATTTAGCCGATGTCGGTGAAATTGAGCCCTTTGACCTGGGTATTTGCTGTTTAAACCAGAGCAAGGAAAAGCCACTGATTCAGGCATTTTTTGAGGCGATAAAGTAAAATCATCACATAAAAGTAAACTCAGTGATTGTATTATTACTTTTGATCTCGTGAGACAAATTTTATAAGGAAATAATAACAATGTTCAAGTTGAGATATTTATGCCTAAGATTTTTATGCTTAAGTTTTTTATGTTTTTTTTCACTTCTGTCTTTCTCTGGGGTCACCGAATGGATCGATTTTAAGTTAGTTGATGGCCATGTCAAAATTCCAGTAATCGTATCCGGTATTGACGGTTACGCCATACTTGACACCGGAGCACAAGTTAATAGTATTAATAGTGCCTTTATGCAAAAAAATGGCCTTGAATTTAGCACAGGAAGAAAAGTTAAGGTCCAGGGCGTTTATGACACTAAAACCAGAAAAACTTATAATAACGTGCCGGTTAATTTACTGGGCGCTGGTTTTTTCAGCAAGTTTGTTGTGCAACTTGATTACCCCAAGAAAAAAATACGGCTAATTAACCATGACGCAATTAACCTGCAAAAACTCGCCAATGTTAAAATGCAATTTGACAAATATTCACGACAACCTATTGTCAATGTGCGACTTAATAATGAGAATACTGTCTGGTTAGTACTAGATACCGGTAATTCTGGAGGGCTAATGTTGAAAAGAACAACAGTCCAGCATTTTGATTGGTTGAGTAAATTTGAGATAAAAGATGGTATCTCTAATGGCGTCAATGCTTCAGGTATTCATCAAGTATTTCGCCTGCCAGTCATCAAAATTGGCCCCTATGAATTAGAAAATGTACTCACTAATGTGCCTGGTAAAAACCAATCAGCTAACCTTTCCTCTCAAGGTCGTCAGCTTGGCAGTCGTATGAAGGGGAAAAATATTAAAGGCTTACTTGGTTATGATGTGCTTAAACATTTCATTGTTACCCTTGATTACCAAGGAGGCCATATGCACATCGTTGCACCTTAAAGATTAAAAGCTCCATTCTTATAGTGCAATAGCGTCGGTTAAATGGCGTAATATTCTATCCATAGCGCGATACGATAAGGCTTCGATTAAGTGTTTGCGTTCGATAAGCTCGAGCGCTTCCATATCGGCCAGTGTTCTAGCAATTTTTAGTATTTTATGATGTGCTCTGGTCGATAGATTGAGCTTTTCAATCGCTAATTCTAAAAATTCATTATCATCAGGGACCAGTTGGCAGAAGCTTCTAACTTCAGCACTACTGAGTTGTGCGTTTGCCTTACCTTGGCGTAAAATTTGTTTTTGGTGGCAAATGCTGACCCGTTTTTGAATAGTGCTGCTCGACTCACCCTTGCCATCATCGTTAGCCCACATGCCTCGTGGTAACCTAGTGACTTCAATTTGAATATCAATACGATCTAAAAATGGTCCAGAAAGGCGATTGAGGTAACGTAAAACCTGCTCTGGTGTACTGCGCTTGTCGTTGTAAAATCCGGTTGGGCTTGGGTTCATAGCAGCAACGAGTTGAAACTGTGCGGGGAAAGTTTGTTTGACCAATACACGTGAAATGGTGACTTCGCCAGATTCCATCGGCTCGCGTAAAACGTCGAGTACTTTGCGCTCAAATTCAGGTAATTCGTCGAGAAAGAGTACGCCGTTATGGGCTAATGAAATTTCACCTGGCTGCGGATAACTGCCGCCACCAACGAGGGCAGCTGAAGATGCTGTATGATGTGGCGCACGAAACGGTCGTGTCAACCACGATTCAGGACTAATATTTTCATGGCAAATCGATTGAATAGCGGCACTGGATAACGCTTCCTGCTCGGTCATAGGAGGTAAAATGCCAGGCAATCGACTGGCGAGCATGGTTTTCCCTGTACCAGGAGGCCCAATAAATAATAGGTTATGACGACCACTGGCGGCAATTTCTAGCGCTCGCTTAGCCAATGGTTGACCAACAACGTCGGCAATATCATGCACACTCTTGGTTATATAGGTTTTTAGCATTCTTGTTTGAACAAGTGGCAAGCTTTGTTGTTTTAGAAAATGTGGAAAGAGTTGCTTTAAATGTGACAGGCTTAATATTTTTACTTGTTGTACCCAACTCGCTTGTTCGGCGTTTACCGTCGGTATTACCAGTGTTCGGCCACTTTTTTTGCAAGCCATTGCCATAGGTATTTCACCAATAATAGCGCGAAGCTCACCCGACAAGGCTAATTCACCAGCAAATTCATATTGGTTTAAATCGGCTTCAGGAAGCTGAGCAGCGGCGGCAAGAATGCCTATGGCAATGGGCAGATCGAAGCGACCGCCCTCTTTGGGCAGATCGGCTGGCGCTAAATTTACCGTAATGCGCTTAGCAGGAAATTCATAACCGCAATTAATAATGGCGCTACGCACACGGTCTTTGGCTTCTCTAACCGATGTTTCAGGTAAGCCAACAATGTTAAATGCTGGTAAGCCATTTGCTAAATGCACTTCTACCGTGACTAAGGGCGACTCAAGTCCAACACGAGCTCGACTGAAAACACAGGCTAAAGCCATAAAAATCCATTTTATTTTAACAATTACTTTTCGCAAGTGTAGCTAAATAATGTCGTTTTCGCGAAAAATAAAGCCACTAATAACGCAGAGACAAAATGACAGTTATAACTAAGAAGATAGTTTTAACTAAAAAGCTATAACAAAAACACTTGCGCTTGTTATTCGAGCTATGGTACTAATTTAAATAGGCTAGACATTACTAGCAGTTAAATTAACTGAAAGAAAATACAGATTAATATGAAACAATATAGTTCAATGATTATTAACGTCCTCATCGTGGTGATTCTTAAATCGCCGCGGGGGTAATTGTTGAGCTAAAGAAAATAAAAAATCTTAAAATAACAAACCCCCCGCTTCGCAAGGACCGGGGGGTTTGTCGTTATTAAAACGCGCGTAGCGCATAAACATTATTAACTTTTGGGAGCATACTTGTACATCACAACATAGTTTCAGGGTATTATGAAAATATACAACCCATGAATAAAATGTGAGTGCATAGTAAAACAAAGACATGACCAATGAAAAGAAATTAACCGGCGCAGGCTTATTATTTAACGTGCTAGAGCAGCATGGCGTTGAGCATGTTTTTGGCTACCCGGGTGGCGCAATAATGCCAATCTACGATGCGCTTTACGATAGTAAAGTGGAGCACTTTTTGTGTCGACATGAGCAAGGTGCGGCATTTTCTGCCGTAGGTTACGCCAGAGCGTCCGGTAAAGTCGGTGTCTGCTTTGCCACATCAGGTCCAGGCGCGACTAACTTGATCACCGGCCTGGCTGATGCCTTAGCAGATTCAATTCCTATTGTTGCCATTACTGGGCAGGTAGCCACGGCTGCTATGGGCTCTGATGCCTTTCAAGAAATTGATATTTTTGGTTTATCACTTGCCTGTACTAAACACTCTTTTCAAGTTACCGATATTAATGATTTAGAAAAAGTGCTACACCAAGCCTTTGCTATTGCGCTAGAAGGCAGACAAGGGCCAGTATTAGTTGATATTCCTAAAGATATTCAAATCACAGAAGTTAACCGCTGTTTAGATAAATTAGTCAACTTAGAAAACAAAGTGAAATTACCGCCCGCCAACGTGGGTAGTGCTATCGCCTTATTAAATCAAGCCAAGCAACCTATTCTCTATGTCGGCGGTGGGGTCGGCATGGCCAATGCTATCGACGAGTTACGAGATTTTGCTACAACAACAGGTTTGCCGAGCGTTTCCACCCTCAAAGGTTTAGGCGCCATTGACCCTGAAGATGAAAATTACCTTGGCATGTTGGGTATGCATGGTACTAAGGCGGCGAATATCGCGGTACAAGAATGTGATTTGTTGATTGCCGTAGGGGCACGTTTTGATGATCGCGTTACGGGTAAATTAAATGAATTTGCGCCACATGCGAAAGTGATTCATTTTGATATTGATACCTCAGAAATTAATAAGCGAAGAATTGCTGATGCATCAATATTAGGCGACTTAAAGGTTAATTTACCTGCGCTAGCTATTCCATTAGCCATCAAACCTTGGCAAGCCGTCTGTCACGAGATGAATAACAACTTTGCTTGGGATTATAACCATCCAGGAGAGTTAATTTTTGCGCCTGCCGTGTTAAAAGAAATTAGTGATAAAATGCCAAAAAATAGCTGTGTAACAACCGATGTTGGACAGCATCAAATGTGGGCAGCACAGCACATGGTGTTTGATGACCCAAGTAACTTTTTAACCAGTGCCGGTATGGGAACCATGGGCTTTGGTATACCCGCAGCAGTGGGCGCACAAGTGAGTCGGCCAACAGACTGTATTATTGCCGTTTCCGGTGACGGCTCTTTTATGATGAATGTGCAGGAGTTGTCAACGATTAAGCGTTTTCAATTGCCTGTTAAAATTGTACTTATTGATAATGCCAAGTTAGGCATGGTGCGCCAATGGCAAGACCTATTTTTCAATGGTCGATTAAGTGAAACCGATTTAGCTGATAACCCTGACTTTATTATGCTAGCCAATGCCTTTGATATTAAAGCAAAAATGATCACCAAAAAGTCACAAGTAAGCGCTGCCATCGAAGAAATGCTTGAGCATGACGGGCCTTACTTGTTACAAGTTAAAATTGATGCACAAGAAAATGTCTGGCCACTGGTACCGCCGAACACTGCTAACGATAAAATGATGGAGAGTACCTAAATGAATAATTATCAATTAATGATAACAGCGGATGATAAGCAGGTGGTACTTGAGCGCATTTTACAAGTGACTCGCTATCGCGGTTTTTTAATCAATGGTATAAACGCAAAAGTTAACACGGGTACTAACATAGGCACCATTGAGTTATTGGTCAGAAGCGAACGTCCGATTGAACTTTTGGTGGATCAAATTAATAAACTGATCGACATCAAAGAAGTCAAGATAGACAATCACGCATCATAGCAGCGCATATCGCTTGCTTAAAACTGATCACCACAGCTAATAAGTATCAAATTTAGGAATAAAAATGGCAAAAGTTAACGCAGAATTAATTTGGTTTAATGGAGAACTTATGCCGTGGCAAAATGCTACGGTGCATGTCATGAGCCATGCTTTACATTACGGCTCATCAGTCTTTGAAGGTATTCGTGCTTATAATACTCACAAAGGTACTTGTATTTTTCGCTTAGAAGAGCATATCGACCGTTTATTTGATTCAGCCAAAATTTATCGCATGAACATCCCCTTCACGAAAGCAGAAATCATTCAAGCGTGCAAAGATGCCGTCGTAAAAAACAATTTGAAATCAGCCTACTTAAGACCCTTAGCCTTTTTAGGTGATATTGGTATGGGTCTTCGCCCACCGATTGACGCCTTAGCTGATGTTATGATTGCCGCCTTTAGCTGGGAAGCCTACTTAGGTGCTGATGCCATTGAAAATGGTGTTGAAGTGGGCGTGTCAAGTTGGAACAGACTTGCTCCTAATACTATGCCAACCGCAGCAAAAGCCGGCGGTAACTATTTGTCTTCACAGCTAATTTCTACTGAAGCCGCTCGTCATGGCTATGCCGAAGGTGTGGCTTTAGATGTTAATAACATGGTCAGTGAAGGCGCAGGTCAAAATTTATTTTTAATTCGCAAAGGGGTTATTTATACCCCGCCAGGTACCGCCTCTATTTTACAAGGTTTGACCCGTGACACCGTATTTGTCCTTGCCAAGCAGTTAGGCTATGAAGTGCGTGAAGAATCAATATCTCGTGAATCTTTATACCTCGCTGATGAATTTTTCATGTGTGGCACCGCAACTGAAGTGGTTCCTGTAAAGTCAGTCGATGGTTTACCTGTGGGTAATGGTGCGCGTGGCCCTATTACTAAAGCACTACAAGAAGCATTTTTTGGTATTTTTGATGGTAGTACCAAAGTGCCTGAAGGTTGGTTAGACAAGGTAGAATAAAGCTTAATTTTCAAAGCTAAATAAACTCAATCTGTATTTAGCACTCGCTGATTTCACCCCCTACCCTCCATGTTAGGCGGGCTTTCGTAGTGTGGCGATATGCCGATATTAACTTGATATAAATCAATTAAGTGTTCAGCGTTTTTCGCTTGATAAACGCTGAACAACTCCAAAAAATAATAGTTATGTTAAAAGCTCATTGTCGAGTGATTTTTTAACATAATTTTTAACATTTATCGCGCTTATTAATAGCCATATATATACAGGAACTAAGGTCATGCCAAAATTAAGATCAGCAACTTCTACTCAAGGCCGAAATATGGCTGGAGCTCTTGCGCTTTGGCGCGCTACAGGGATGACAGATGGTGATTTCGGTAAACCTATTATTGCGGTTGTGAACTCTTTTACCCAATTTGTACCCGGCCATGTGCATTTGAAAGATATGGGTGATAGCGGCATGCTTTATAGCTTGCCATCACGCGATTTAATTGCCGATTCAGTGGACTACATGATCAACGCCCACTGTGCTGATGCCATGATCCAAGGCGCGGTGCGTAATCGTGAATTACTGGATGGGAATTTTAATGGTGACAACAATGAATGATGCTGAACAAGTAGCATTAGTAAAAGCCCAGGCTATACAAGGCCAAGGTTTAAACTATTTACGCAAGATATTACTTGCGCCGGTTTATGATGTGGCGATTGAATCACCGCTAACGCCATTAACTAAGTTATCAGCACGTTTAGGTAATGAAATTTTTCTTAAACGAGAAGATCAACAACCGGTACACTCTTTTAAATTGCGTGGTGCTTATAACAAATTAGTCAACTTGTCTGAGCAGCAATGCTTAGATGGGGTTATTGCTGCATCTGCAGGTAATCACGCACAAGGCTTAGCATTAGCGGCGAATAAATTAGGTGTTAAAGCAACCATTGTCATGCCTATTACCACACCTGATATCAAGGTGGATAATGTACGGCGTTTTGGTGCCGATGTGCGCTTAGTGGGTAAGAACTTTAATGAGGCGCAACAAGCCGCGATAGCCTATGCCCAAGCCGAAAATAAAACTGTAGTACCGCCATTTGATGATGTTGACATTATTGCTGGCCAAGGTACGGTGGCAAAAGAGTTATTACAACAACACCCTCGCATGGATGTGGTGTTTATTCCTGTCGGTGGTGGTGGCTTATTAGCAGGCATGTCAGTTTACCTAAAACAATTACAACCTCATATTAAAATAATTGGTGTTGAAGCCGAAGATTCTGCCTGTTTAAAAGCAGCATTTGCCGCCGGAAAACCGGTTGATTTGGACCAAGTTGGCTTATTTGCTGATGGTGTAGCCGTTAAGCGCATTGGTGAGCATACCTTTGATTTAATTAAGCATTACTGTGACGATGTCATAACAGTGACTACCGATGAAATTTGTGCGTCGATAAAAGATATTTTTGAACAAACGCGAGTCATTGCAGAACCCGCCGGCGCATTATCCTTAGCGGGATTACAAAAATATTGTCACACTAGTCAAGGTAACGAGTCTTTGATCGCGATTCTGTCTGGCGCCAATATGAACTTTCATACCTTGCGATATATCTCAGAACGTTGTGAATTAAGTGAGCAAAAAGAAGCCGTATTTGCGGTCAAAATTCCAGAAGAAAAAGGGAGTTTTAGAAACTTTTGTAAAGCACTTGCTGGACGAGTGATCACTGAATTTAATTACCGTTATGCCGACAACGCTGAGCTAACAAGCCAAACGCAACGTGCCAATATTTTTGTTGGTGTGCGCCTAAGTGGTGAGGCTACTGACCGAAAAAATTTAACCCAAAGCTTGCAGCAACAAGATTATGAATTAGCTGACTTTACGGAAAATGAATTGGCTAAGCTGCATGTGAGATACATGATTGGCGGTAAAAATGAATTGTCAGCACAAGAACGTATTTTTCGCTTTCAATTTCCTGAATATCCGGGCGCGTTAGAGAAGTTTCTCGATACTTTGGGTGAGCATTACAACATTACCTTGTTCCATTATCGTAACCACGGTGCAGCTTTTGGCCAAGTGTTAGCCGGATTTGAAGTACAAAAAACACAGGAAACTGATTTTTTTGCGCACTTAAAAGCGCTAGATTATGAGTGGCAAGAAGAAACGGACAACCAGGCTTATCAAGCCTTTCTCACCTGATTTTTTGTTGGGGTTATTTTTATACAAAAAGCAGCGTAAAGCTGCTTTTTTTTTATAAATTTTTCACACAGATTTAAAGATAAAAATTTTAATAAAAAAGGAAGTTTTATGTCAAGCATTCAAGCCAATGTGCCTGAGTCAATTGTCTCTCCAAGCCCAACAATTAAAAGCTTAGCACCAATTGCCATCAGCGAACGTATTGACGCAATGGACATTCTCAGAGGATTAGCACTGATTGGTATTCTCTTGATGAACATTGAGTGGTTTAACCGTGCCATTAACAGTTTAGGTAGCCAAGACACACGTTTAACCGGTCTAGATCATGCAGTTGGTTGGCTCATTCGTTGTTTTGTTGAAGGTAAGTTTTATATGTTATTTGCTTTATTATTCGGCATGGGATTTGCGGTGATGTTGATTAGAGCAAAAGCAGCTAAGCGACCGATTGGCGCTTGGTTTTCGCGCCGTATGCTAATTTTAATGATCTTTGGTTTTCTACATATGGTGTTTTTATGGGGTGGTGATATTCTTCATGATTACGCTTTTGCCGGTTTGTTACTGTTGGGTTGGCTGACCTTACTTAAAAAGCCACTATTTAAGCCCTATGATAATCCAACATCATTTTTAACATTAGCGCTGGTGTGGCTATCGGTGCCTATTTTACTTGCTGTAATAACTGGCATTGGCTTTGGGTTAAGCCATAGTACTGAAGATTTGACAGCTCAATGGCATGAACAAATAAAAGTAGCTGAACGTGTTGAAGCGATAGATTTAACCCAGGCAACATCAGCTCAACAACACAGTGAAGCACTAACAACAACGAACGCATTAATAGCAGCAAGAACAATACCTGATATCAAGAGAGATATTAATTCATCAAACTTACCTTCAGATCCAAGCTCAAACCTAGGCCTAGCTACAGCCTCAGCGCCAGTAAAACCGACAACCGCTATCACTGACAGCGTTAAAGCCGCACTTGAACTTTCTCCTCAAGCATTAAGAGAACTAAAGGCTCAAGCCATAGTCGCTCAGCAAAGAGAAATGCAGGCAGCTGTGCTAGAAGAAAATAAGGTTTTTACTGAAGGTAACTATTGGCAGGCGACAGAGTTTCGTCTTAATTTTGCCTTCTTTATGCTGACCTTTACCCTACCCTTTGCTTTTACCATGCTACTGCCAATATTTATTTTAGGTTATTGGTTAGTGTCTAGCTCGATAATGAAACATTATCAAGAGCACGCTCTCGCTTTCAAAATTATGGCCTATCTCGGTCTTGGGTTAGGAACCGTATTAGAAGTGGCTGGCTTGTTAGTTGCACAACATCCGGTGGCGAACCAAGTGATGTTATTACAAGTGGTAGGTGAAAAATTATTTTTTATTGGTCAGTTTGTCATGACGGCAGGCTACTTTGGCTTGATCATGGCTTTATTAACTGCTCAGAAATGGCGCAAGCGTTTAGCCATATTCATTCCCATGGGGAGAATGGCATTAACTAATTACATTATGCACTCAGTGATTTTAAGTAGCATATTTTATGGTTACGCAGGCGGCTATTTTGGTGAAATATCCAGGGCACCACAAATGCTAATTGCTTTCGCTATTGTTGTGCTGCAATTGTGGTTTTCACGCTGGTGGTTAAATCAGTACGCCTTTGGGCCATTAGAATGGCTATGGCGCTGTTTATCTTATAAAAAAATACAAACTATGCGCCTATAATAAATGTACTATTTTTTGTCAGGCCTGTTATTAATTTAAGGCGGTAAACACGGTACTATTTTTCAGCCAATTTTATTTCTAATGCAGTAACTTTAGCTTCAAGATCGGTCAATTTAGCGCGGGTTTTAATTAACACTTGGGTTTGCACATCGAATTCTTCACGAGTGACTACGTCAAGTTGTGACAGTTTACGCTGCAAAACCATTTTAGTGCGATCTTCCATGTCATTAGCAAAGTCTTTTAACCCGTCAGGCATTGAATCAGTGACTTGTTTGGCGAGTTCTTCTATTTTTTTAGCACTAATCATGAGAAAGTTCTTTTTTGGTAAATAATGCAGTTATTGTAAGCGCTTTTCATCATAATATCTGCATTAAAGCTGCTAAAAAATTACCTAACTAGAGAGAAAGTTGATGTTGTCTTGTTATAAAAACAGGTAAAATCGACAGCCGACTATCTTATTCATCAATTGAGTTAAAGCCCAGCAATGAAATTAAACCCAGGTCAAAATGAAGCAAAAAAATATGTTGAAGGTCCATGCTTAGTATTAGCGGGCGCAGGCAGTGGTAAAACTGGGGTTATTTGTCAGAAAATTGCGTACTTAATTCAAAATTGTGGTTATAAAGCTAAACATATTGCGGCGGTAACCTTTACCAATAAAGCGGCGCGTGAAATGAAAGAGCGGGTGGTTAAGATGATGGATAAGTCACTAACCCGTGGCTTAACTGTTTCTACCTTCCACTCATTGGGCTTAGACATTGTTCGTAAAGAATTAAAAACCTTAGGTTACAAGCCCGGCTTTACCTTGTTTGATGATCAAGACAGTCTGGCATTATTAAAGGAGCTTACCCAAGAGCAACTTGAGGGCGATAAAGATTTATTAAATAAATTACAGACAATGATTTCCCATTGGAAAAATGAATTGTTACTGCCAGACGCCGCTATGAAACAAGCGAGTGATGCGGATGCACAACTGTTTGCCGAATTTTATGCACTATATCAAAAGCATATGAAAGCCTATAACGCGCTAGACTTTGATGACTTGATCTTAATTCCAACACTGTTAATGAGAAATTACCCAGAAGTACGGTCGCGTTGGCAGACAAAAATTCAATATATGTTAGTGGACGAATATCAAGATACTAATGCCAGTCAATATGAATTAATCAAGCAGATCACTGGTGAGCAAGGCTTGTTGACCGTAGTGGGTGATGATGACCAATCAATATACTCATGGCGTGGCGCTAAACCGCAAAACTTAGTGCTATTAGGTAAAGACTACCCCAATCTTAAGCTAATTAAGCTTGAGCAAAACTACCGTTCCAGTGGCCGTATTTTAAAATGTGCCAATACACTGATTGCTAATAACCCTCATGTTTATGACAAAGCGCTATTTAGTGAGCTCAATTACGGCGTGGCGTTACGGGTGCTACAAACTAAAAATGAAGACCACGAGGTTGAGCGCGTGGTGGGTGAATTAATCGGCCACCGCTTTTTAAATAAGAGTAAATATAAAGATTATGCGATTTTATATCGTGGTAATCATCAGTCGCGCTTACTTGAGAAAGCGCTAATGACTAACCGTATTCCTTATAAAATTAATGGTGGCACCTCGTTTTTCTCTCGTGCTGAAATCAAAGACATGATGGCGTTTTTAAGGCTGTTAGTAAATCCAGATGATGATAATGCCTTTTTACGGATTGTGAATGTTCCACGCCGAGAGATTGGCCCAACCACGCTAGAAAAACTGGGTAGCTACGCTAATATGCGTCAAATTAGCATGTTTGCAGCTAGTTTCGAATTAGGCTTAGAGCAACATCTGGGTGGTCGCGGTCTGATCAGTGTGCAAAGATTTACCCGTTGGTTGGTCGAAACAGCCGATCATGCCGAGCGTGGCGAGAGCTCGGTGGTATTGCGCTCAATGGTGCGTGAAATTAACTATGAAGATTGGTTATACGATAGTTCACCGAGCGCAAAAGCGGCTGAAATGCGTATGAAAAACGTGACCCAGTTGTTTAGTTGGGTAACGCAAATGCTCGAAGGTGTAGAAGATGAAGAGCCTATGACCTTAGCGCAAGTTGTTACGCGCTTAACCTTGCGTGACATGATGGAGCGCAATGAGGATGAAGAAGATACTGACCAAGTTCAGCTAATGACTTTGCATGGTTCAAAAGGTCTAGAATTTCCTTATGTTTTTCTCATTGGCATGGAAGAAGGTTTATTGCCTCATCAAACCAGTATGGATGAGGGCAATGTAGAAGAAGAGCGTCGTTTAGCCTATGTCGGCATTACACGGGCCAAACGAGAGTTAATATTTACTTATGCGCGAGAACGGCGACAATATGGCGATGTTTCTCGTACAGAAGCCAGTCGGTTTTTACATGAGTTACCACAAGATGATTTAAGCTGGGAGTTAACACAAACTAAACAAAGTATAGAAAAAAAGCAATCCACAGCAAAAATGGGTGTAGCGGGCTTACGTGAGATGTTAAAAAATAAAAAATAATATAGACTGCTACTGCTGTAATTTATTTACGTGAATTTTTTATAGTAACGGTTGATAGTTAGGTCAATTTTTCAGGGATATAACGGTGAAAGTAGGATATATAAAATGACAAGTCGTTCAGCAGCAGAGAAGATGCTACTGATATTCAGTGCATTTTCGGCTCTTACCATCTCACCGTTTGTCTACTTGCGTTGGCTTGATGGCGATATGCTCATGGCGTCTATTGATGCCATAATGGTATTTTTAGCGACTGTTTTCTTCGTTTTTATTTATTACTCGAGAAAAGTTAAAACCGCACAACTTATGCTATGCGGCTTCTTGGCGGCCAGTGTAGTGACTACTATCGCGATTCGTGGACAATCAAATATATTTTGGCTATACCCATCAATGATCGCATTTTTCTATATGTTATCCGCACGATCGGCAGGCATAATATGTTTTGTCGCTATTATGCTAATTGCCATCACATTATTTCCCACTAGCAGTACGTTAGAATTTTTAACTATCAATTTTAGCTTACTTTTAACCGCTATTTTCTCTTATGTAAGTTTTGATAACTATAGTAAAATCAATAATAAATTAACCTTATTAGCCAGTATCGATCCCTTAACCTTGTCAGGTAATAGACGGGCTTTAGATATAAAACTTAAAAAAATCCTAATCCATCAAGAGAGAGCTTACTCAAACGTTTCGCTATTATTATTAGATGTAGATTACTTTAAGAAAATTAATGATAATTATGGCCATGCAAGTGGCGATAAAGTCTTGATCGAGTTGGTGGCATTAATTCAAAAACACAGTAGATCACTGGATGATTTATATCGCTATGGCGGCGAAGAGTTTATTCTTTTACCATTAAACGCAAATTTAGCTGAAGCAAAGCGGGTCGCCGAAAAATTATGTGTCTTAATAGCTCAGTCTACTTTTGTAGATGATATCGCAGTAACCATTTCAATTGGTGTCGCGAAATATCGAATGGATGAAACGGCTGAAGCTTGGATCAGTCGAGCAGATGCGGCGTTATATCTAGCAAAAGATAGTGGCCGTAATTGTGTAGTGGTAGAAACAGCACTGGCAGAGAAGGCTAGCTAGACCATAGATAGCCTAGCTAGTGTCATTAATTCGCTATTACTCTTTTATTTCTACAATAGCTTGATGATTTTTTAAGTGTAAGCCATTAAAAAATTTCAATAAGGTATCATTGTTACAGACACGAAAGTGTTTGTGCTCAGGTTTACGGAAAAAAGCACTGAGTTCATGTTTACTTAAGGTTAATTCAGCAGAGTCAAGCAAGGCAATAATATCTTCCGCTTTTAACGCGAGAGCGATTTTTACTTTGTTAAAAACAATATTGTTATTTATTGACTGATCCAACTGCGCTTGCGCACCTTCTTTTGCTCCTCGACATTCTATTATTAAGCCATCAAGAAAGCTCGCTAAGATATTATCAGCGATACGAGCAAATGCTTGTTCACCATTTTTTCGGAAAAAATGATTAATTTCTTCATCACTTTGTGGGCATGCGGCCAATTGAAAAATAGCCACTATTTTTTCATTGTTTAAGCTAAATATATAACGAATATGATGTAAAACTTCGTTGTTAGTCATGTTTTATCCTGTTGAATTAATTAGTTTTTTATTACTTAGACTGAAGACTTAACCTAAAGTACTGGGCTCTGGCCCTGTCTGTAGTCAAGCGCAAATGGTTCTTAAGTAAAGCTAATGGTCAAGCAAATAACCAACGTGGCTATAACGACCAGTTTGGTTATTTGCTTGCTGTGTTGCTGTTGTTGCAACTGTATTTGTTTCAATGTCATTAGTTGCTGACGTTGTGCTGCTCGATTAGTTTTTAAGTAATCGTAGACTAAGTCAGGTATCTCGGGCAGTTTTTCGTTCCAAAAGGGTAAGTTGTCTTTTACTTTTTTAATAACCGCTTTGATGCCCATTTGTTCTTTGACCCATTTTTCTAAAAATGGCTTGGCTGTTTGCCAAAGATCTAAAGCCGGGTAAAGTTGTCGGCCTAAGCCCTCGATATAAAGTAGGGTTTTTTGCAGTAAGACTAGCTGAGGTTGTAATTCCATATTAAAGCGACGTGCGGTATTAAAAAGATTGACTAATACCTGACCAAAAGAAATTTCAGACAAAGGTTTGTTGAAGATGGGCTCACATACTGTCCGTATGGCAAACTCAAATTCATCAACACTAGTGTCACTGGGTACCCAGCCTGAATCGACATGTAATTGTGCCACTTTGCGGTAGTCACGGTTAAAAAAAGCAACAAAGTTTTCCGCTAAATAGCGTTTATCCTCGCGGTTTAAGGTACCAACGATACCGTAATCAATGGCAATCCAAGTCGGGTCATTTGGGTTGGTTGCATCAACAAATACGTTACCTGGGTGCATGTCAGCATGAAAGAAACTGTCTCGAAATACTTGAGTGAAAAATACTTCAACACCACGTTCAGCGAGTAATTTCATGTTGACGTTTTTTGCTAGTAAGGTCTCAACTTCACCAACACCTATGCCATAAATACGTTCCATTACCATGACATTTTTTGAACAATATTCGCTGTAGACTTCAGGTACATAAAGCACCTTGTCGCTATCTCGCCCTTGGCTAAAATTGCGCTTTAATTGCATAGCATTAGCCGCTTCACGGTTTAAATCTAATTCTTCTAAAATAGTTTTTTTATATTCAGCGACAACTTCTAGAGGATGTAAACGTTTGCCATCGGGTAACCAACGAGCAACAATTTTGGCAAACAGTGACATTACGTTCAGGTCAGCTATGATGGTTGCTGTAAGGTTGGGCCGTAATACTTTTAACACTACCTCTTTCTCGCCATCTTGTTGTAACAAGGTAGCGGTGTGCACTTGGGCAATAGAGGCTGATGCTAAAGGCGTTAGATCAAAATCTTTAAATTGTTGTGCAAAAATTTCTGCGCCAATGGCTGCGATAATAATTTTTTCGGCATCTTCACCAGCAAACGCAGCGACTTTATCTTGCAATAAGGTTAATTCATTGGCGAAGTCGTCTGGCAATAAATCTTGCCGGGTTGAGAGCATTTGGCCAAACTTAACAAATACCGGGCCCAATGACTCTATCGCCATTCGAAAGCGCTGCGCCTCAGTTTTATCTTGGTGTTTGTTTTTCAGCCAAAACAATGAGCTGCGCAATATTTTTATATACCATGGCAGATACTTCTCAGGTAGTAGCTCATCAAGCCCAAACTGAAGAAAGGTTTTTACTATTTTGTATAAACGTTTACTGCTCACCACAGACCCTTATGATAATTTGCTTATGTGTTTAGTTAATTTATCAAGTCGTTGGCTTAAAGCACTAACTTGTTGTTCTACATCTTCAACATCATGATTAAAATAAGACATTTCAGCGGCTGTTATTATTAGGCGCTTCTGATGTATTAACCACTCACTGGCATCTGCTTGAATTTTTGTCCCAGCAAAGTTTAAGGTCTTTAATAACTTGCGACCCAGTTGGCCTAATTTGTAGGCAGGAATATCACCAATACGCTTGGCTAACTCACTTTGCCAATCAATATCAAGTGTTTGGGCAATGTCAGCAAAGCGCTGGGCTACTTTTAAATCACCTTGAATATCGAGTTTATCTTTTTTAATTAAATCCGTCAGTTGTTGCTCTTTTTTTAACTCAATTAAGCTGCTGATACTGGTGATTAAACAGCAATCGTTAGGTGCATCATTACTGCTCACATAAATTTTTTCATCAATAACGGTAAAGCTTAAAGGAAACGGTAATTCTGCAAGTTTAATGGTAAGTGTTTTCTCAGACAAAGGCTTTAAGGCCCGAATACCGTGCAAATTATAGCCCAAAAACTGATTGATAACGGTTTCAAGTATCGCACTTAGGGTTTGAGCAAACATGAGTTGCTGACTAATAGTTTGAGGCATAAGGCTAAAACTTATAACCTTTATGCAGTGCCACGACACCACCGGTTAAATTTTTGAAACCGGTTTGTTCAAAGCCAGCAGCATCCATCATGGTTTTTAGGGTGTCTTGATCAGGGTGCATGCGAATGGACTCGGCTAAATATTGGTAACTATCACCGTCTTTTGCCACTAACTCACCTATTTTAGGTAAGATGTTAAAAGAATAAAAATCGTAGGCCTTATTGACTAACTCATGTTCTGGTTTTGAAAACTCTAAGACTAATAAACGGCCACCCGGTTTGAGCACACGATACATAGAGCGCAATGCCATGTCTTTATCAGTAACATTGCGTAAACCAAACGCTATAGTGATAATATCGAAGGTGTTATCTTCAAACGGTAAATATTGCGCGTTGGCTTGCACGTATTCAATATTTTGTACTAAACCAAGGTCACGCAATTTATCACGCCCAACATTGAGCATTGAGCTATTGATATCGGCTAATATGACTTTACCTTCACGGCCAACAAGTTTCGAGAATTTTGCTGTTAAATCGCCGGTACCACCGGCCAAATCTAGTACTTTATTACCCGGGCGTACGCCACTAGCATCGATAGTAAAACGTTTCCATAAGCGATGAATGCCAAATGACATTAAATCATTCATCACGTCATATTGCTGAGCAACAGAATGAAACACGCTGGCAACTTTCGACTCTTTTTCATTTTTTTCGACTGTTTGAAAGCCAAAATGGGTCGTGTTTTCGTCACTAGTGTCATTATTAATCGGATGATTTTGATCGTGTGAAGACATAATGATTTCGCTGTTAACTATAATTAAGCTTAGTTTACCGCATTTTTTTAGATTAATTAACACTTGAGATCACAGTGGCGGTCATTAATATCAAGTTGATTAATTACCTGTTCATTTTTAACGATTAAAATGAAAGACTATGGCGTTATAAACTTTATAAGTCACATGAAGACTGATTAAATTTTATGCCTTAAATTTAGCCCTTTTTTTGCAGAAAAAAGTAGCACACTGAGTTAATCGAATGGCTACAAGATAAAATGGAGCTCAAAAAATCTTATCAAGAAGTGATTTTACCACTATTTTTGCTGTTCAAAGGCCATGGATAAATAGGGTCATTTACTGAAATAATCAACGCTAAGTCTTAGGCATTAGAATATTTTTCACGGTTGGCTAACCAGCGATTAATGAGCGCGTTTGCTTGCTCTGGGTATTTTTTCCATATCAGGTGAGCATCTTGTTGTACTGCTGGTATTAAGTGGGCATCACGTTGCAGGTCAGCAATTTTTAGATCCGCCAAACCGGTTTGTTTGGTGCCAAGTAATTCACCCGGCCCACGAATTTCAAGATCTTTTTGCGCGATAACAAAGCCATCGTTACTTTCTCTGAGTACTTTTAAGCGTTTGGTTGCAGTTTTAGTCAAAGGTGCTTTGTACATTAATACACAGTGAGAAGCCACTAAGCCACGACCAACACGACCGCGTAATTGATGTAGTTGTGCTAAGCCTAGACGTTCGGGATTTTCAATCACCATTAAGCTCGCATTAGGTACATCAACACCTACCTCAATCACGGTTGTTGCTACTAAGACATCAAGTTCGCCGAGCTTAAAACGCTCCATCACGGCTTGTTTTTCATTCGCTTTCATCCGGCCATGCACTAAACCAATTTTTAAGGCAGATAATTGTGCTTGCAAATACACCGCAGTATCTTCCGCGGCTTGGCATTGTAATACCTCGGACTCTTCAATTAGCGTGCACACCCAATAGGCTTGACGGTTATCCTTGGTGCAACCTTGACGAATCCGTTCAACGACATCATCTCGGCGACTGTCCGGCAAGGCTACTGTGGTAATAGGGGTTCGTCCCGGTGGTAATTCGTCAATGACTGAAGTGTCTAAATCTGCATAAGCTGTCATGGCTAAAGTACGCGGAATAGGCGTAGCTGTCATGATTAACTGATGTGGATAATGGCCTTGCCATGCGCCTTTTTCACGTAAAGATAAACGCTGGTGGACACCAAACTTATGTTGTTCATCAATAATAATCAGGGCTAGTTTGTTAAATATCACTTGCTCTTGAAACAAAGCATGAGTGCCAATCACCATTTGCATATTGCCATTTTCGATCTGCTCTAAGGCATGGCGTCTTGCTTTGGCTTTGGTTTTACCCACCAACCAGCCAACTGAAATACTCAGTGGCCCAAACCATTTTTCAAAATTAATCGCATGTTGTTCTGCCAATATTTCTGTTGGCGCCATTAAGGCCACCTGAAAACCTTGGCCAATAGCGGTTAATGCGGCTAAGGCGGCAACAAGTGTTTTGCCTGAACCAACGTCACCTTGTACTAAACGCATCATGGGCATAGGTGTTAACAGGTCAGTGCGTATTTCTGCCGTAACTTTTGCTTGTGCGCCTGTCGGTGAAAAAGGCAATGACGCTAAAAAATTTTTCTCTAGTTGTGTGTCGATAGCCAATACAACGGCGGGGTGATGATCATTGGCGGCACGTAATTTTAACATACTGAGGTTATGGGCTAATAATTCTTCTTTGATCAGCCTAAGCTGTGCTGGGTGTTTGCCGTCTTCCATCAATACCACCGAGGTCTCTGGGGGTGGCCGGTGAATTAAGACGAGTGCTTCAGCTAAGCTGTATTGTTGATGACTAATTTCAGCAGGCAATAATTCTTCTACTTTGCCGCTCTGCAAGTGATTTAATGCTTGTTCGGTTAGATTGCGTAAAGAGATTTGTCGTAAACCGTCGGTGGTTGAATACACCGGTGTTAGGGTTTCTTCAGCGGCGGTTAAGGCTTGATCTTGATCTAGGGCTTTATATTCTGGGTGTACCATTTCAAAGCCACGCATGCCACGATTAATTTCACCATAGCAGCGGATATTGAATCCAACAGCTAGGCTATTTTTTTGACTAGCCGAAAAGTGAAAAAAACGTAGGTTAATACTGCCAGTGCCATCATTGATGCTGACTAACATCATTCGGCGCTTGCCTTGTATTATCTCATTTTGGGTAACTTCGCCAATAATATTGGTGAAGAGACCGGGCATAAGATCACGCACCGCAGTTACACGTGTGCGGTCTTCATAACGCAGCGGTAAATGAAAAAGTAAATCTTGTAATGACACTAGACCAATTTTTTCCAACTTAGTGGCCATACCGGGTCCGACACCTTTTAAGCTAGTGACGGGGATTTGGGCTAAATTAGTTAATGCTTCCATTGCGCGAGGCACCGCTGGCTCCTTTGATATAAGTTTGAAATTTATTCGTTATCAATATTTTGCCAAGCAGCTTGGGTCATTTGCATTTGCTGCCACCATTGCTCTGATGCCACAATTTGTCCAGCTTCATCGATCTCTGGATAGGCTAAGCCTTTACGTTGGCAAGCGGTAGCAAAAATAGGATGGCCACCTTCAAATAATATCTGTTGACGGCGTTGTTGGCTTATTCTGGGTTGTTGATATAACCCCGCCGCTTGGCGCTGGCGTTGAGCTTCATATAATACGACTGAACAAGCAACAGAAACATTTAATGACTGCACCATGCCCACCATAGGAATAACAATGTCTTGGTCAGCCATTTCGAGTGCTTTAGCCGAGGCGCCAAACTTTTCTTGTCCAAGAATAATAGCGGTTGGCTTGGTATAGTCAATTTCACGAAAGTCGACAGCTGTAGCTGACAAGTTAGTTACCAGCACCTGCATACCTTGCTTTTTTAACTCGGTAATTGCGTCTTCGGTGTGGTTATAATTATGCACTTCTATCCAGTTTTGACTACCTGCCGCACTGCCGCCAGAGATACGCATGGTTTCATTTTTCCATACTGCATGTACATCGCTAACACCCACGGCATCTGCCGTGCGAACTACGGCAGCTAGGTTATGAGTTTTGTGCACACCTTCCATACATACGGTTAAATCAGGTTGGCGTTGATCTAACATACTGTTAATTCTTTGTAGTCTATCCGGAGTCATATACTGGTTCTAACGTTAAGTAAAATATTGGCAAGCTTTTATCAGTGTTGCTTGCCGGTAAGTAGTGTTATGGCTTAATGTTAACTGTAATTGGGTAATTCCATAATACCGTCAATTTCAATGGCAACGTCTTTTGGCAAACGCGCTACCTGTACCGCAGCTCTTGCTGGGTAAGGTTGTTGAAAATATTGGCTCATAATTTCGTTAACAGTAGCAAAGTTGGCTAAATCTTGTAAAAATATATTCACTTTTACCATGTCATTGATATTGCCGCCTGCCGCTTCGCATACTGCGACAATATTTTTAAATACCTGTTGTGTTTGCTCAGCAAAATCTTCAGAAATAATTTTCATCGTTTCAGGCACTAAAGGAATTTGACCTGATAGATAGACAGTATTATTGACTTTTACCGCTTGGCTATAAGTACCGATTGCACTGGGGGCATTTTCTGTATTAATAATTGTTTTCATAATTTTCTAAGCTTTCCTATTTGTTACGCACAACGCGTTGAACGTCGCCCATGACTTTAATTTTTCGGATAATTTTGGCAAGGTGAACCCTGTTCCGACAGGTGATTTCTATATCAATCAGGTACAGTCCGGACTCTTTCTCACCAGAATTTAGTGTGTGAACATTTGAGCCACAACGGGCAACAACATTGGTTAAGGCGGCAAGTGCACCTTTATGATTGAGAATATCGATACGTAATTTGGCAATAAAATCGCGGTCAATATCTGTATCCCATCGGACCGGGAACAAACTACCTTGTTCATGACCTTTATTATTTCTACAACCATGTTGGTGTACCATTAGGCCTTTACCAGGGCTTAAATAAGCCAGAATAGAATCACCAGGAATAGGTCTACAGCACTTACCATAACTGACCATCATACCTTCAGTGCCTTTAATCGGCATCTTATTTTTAGTCTTTGGTTGTATATCAGACTCGTCAGTAAATTCGTCTTTTAAACGTTTAGCGATACCTATACTTAATGCATTACCAAGACCTATATTGATCAATAATTCTTCAGTGGTTTTATTGCCGGTGTCTTTAACCACTTGGCACAGTTTTTCTGCGGCAATATCTGCGAGTTTTGTTGTGCCAAGAGCGTGACTTAGTAAGCGTCGACCTAAAGCAAGAGACTCAGTTTTTTCTTGTGAGCGCAAGTAAGTGCGAATTTGTAAGCGTGCTTTTGCGGTAACGACAAAGTTAAGCCAAGTCGCGTTAGGTCGGGCAGCAGAAGAGGTCACCACTTCGATAGTCTGGCCTGAATCTAAGGCTTGGCTTAATGGATAGGGTTTACGTTCGACTTTTACGCCAACGCATGAATTACCAACGTCAGTATGCACTGCATAAGCAAAATCGACCGCTGTTGCCCCCATAGGCAATTCGATAATACGGCCATCGGGAGTAAAAACATAAATTTCTTCTGGAAAAAGATCTGATTTTACATTTTCGATAAACTCAAATGAGCTACCCGCACTTTGTTGTAATTCTAATAAACTTTGCATCCAGCGACGTGCTTTCATTTGCGCTGTAGTGCCGGTGTCTTTGCCGTCTTGTTTATATAACCAGTGTGCGGCAACACCTTTATCGGCCATTTGATCCATATCGTGGGTACGAATTTGAATTTCAACAGGAATACCATGAGGGCCAATTAAAGACGTATGCAGTGATTGATAGCCGTTAGTTTTTGGGATGGCAACATAATCTTTAAAGCGTGATTCAATGGGTTTATACAAATTATGGGCGGCGCCTAAAGCGCGATAGCAGTCATCAATTTTGTCACCAACAATAATTCTAAAGGCATAAATGTCCATGACTTCATTGAACATTAATTCTTTATTTTGCATTTTTTTATAGATGGAATAAAGGTGTTTTTCTCGGCCAATAACTTGAGCTTTAATGCCATTTTCCGCTAGGCGGCTGGTCAACTCTGCTTGAATATTGTTGATAATTTCTTTACGGTTGCCACGTGCTTGTTTTACCGCTGACTTTAATGCTCGTGAGCGCATCGGATAGAGGGCTTCAAAGCCTAAAGCCTCCAGCTCATTTTTAATGTCATGAATACCCAAGCGATTGGCGATTGGCGCATAGATATCTAATGTTTCACGGGCTATTCGTCGACGTTTATCAGGTCGCAATGCCCCTAAAGTTCGCATGTTATGGGTACGATCGGCAAGTTTGATTAAAATAACACGAATATCTTGCACCATGGCCAAAACCATTTTGCGAAAGTTCTCTGCTTGCATTTCTTCTTTATTATCAAATTTGAGCTTGTCGAGTTTACTAACACCTTCAACCAGCTCTGCCACCGTATGGCCAAATAATTCGGCTAACTGGTCTTTAGTAGTCGCGGTATCTTCAATCACGTCATGTAGCAAAGCGGCCATTAAGGTTTCGTGATCTAAATGCATTTTCGCGAGATTAAGTGCAACTGCCACTGGGTGCGTTATATAGGGCTCACCACTTGAGCGCATTTGGCCATCATGTGCTTCACGCGCAACAATATAGGCCTGCTTTAGTAGGTCAATTTGTACCTTGGATAGATAACTTGATACGTGTTTTTTTAGTGGTTCAAAAAGGTACACTCAGTAATTCCTTAATGATGAGAGTGGTTCAGCTTTTAGCGATAAGTTTAGAATACGATTATTTTGCCGCTATGCCAATGTTTAAGCGCACTAGCACGAATTTTTATTATTAATTTACTTAAACCTAACAGATAATAAAAAACGCGTAAATTACTATGAGGTAATTTACGCGTTTTTTATGTCGCAACTAACGTTAAACGTAAGCGAGTATTATTGATTGCCACCAACAATGGCTGCAATCTTGTCTAATTCTTCATCATCTTGTTGTACTTGTTCATGACGATCAGACTTGTCCATTACTGCAGTGGTGACAAGACCGGCTTCGATTTCACGCAAAGCTATTACTGTTGGTTTGTCATTTTCAGGATCAACCAATGGATCTTTTCCGCCCGTAGCAATTTGACGAGCACGACGAGATGCAATTAGCACCAAATCAAAACGATTACCGACTTTTTCTACGGCATCTTCAACAGTTACGCGAGCCATTTGGTCACTCCAGCAATTAAATTTATAAAATAGTCGCGTAGTTTACTTGATCTAAGGGTAAGTAAGCAAGCGCTCTACGCTAATAATTCTGCAAATAAGCCTTGATGCTGACAAACTTGTTGACCACGCTTTAAACGCTGATTGTTCACTACTGTGGCCAGGTCCGTTAAGGCTTGCTGAAAATCATCATTGATAATAATGTAATCAAATTCTTGATAGTGTGAACATTCTGCTTTTGCTTGCGCCATACGTGCTTGAATAACCTCTTCACTGTCTTGGCCACGGCCACGCAAGCGCTCTTCTAATGCTTGTTTTGATGGTGGGCTAATAAAGATGGTGGTTACATCCGGTTTCTTTATTCTAACTTGCTGTGCACCTTGCCAGTCAATATCAAGAAAAACATCAATGCCTTGCGCAAGCTGTTGATCTATCGCTATTTCACTGGTGCCATAGAAGTTACCAAACACGGCGGCGTATTCGTAAAAGTGTTTATCCGCAATGGCACGCTTAAATTGCTCTTGGCTAACAAAGTGATAGTGTTGACCGTCGGTTTCACCGGGACGAGGATCGCGCGTTGTGTGCGAAACAGACACTTGCATGGGTCTTGCTGATGTTTGTTTAAGTAAAGCGGAAATTAAACTCGATTTACCTGCGCCACTAGGGGCAGATAGAATGAAAAGGTTGCCTTTAGTTGTCACAATTTATCCTTGCTAGCTGAGTAAATAACAGCTACTAATAGTAAGGCCAATTACTGTCATGAATTGCGCACTATTTCAATTGGCGTAGTCAGTGTTAATGATGCGCACTATAACTAAAATCTGGCGGGTTTCCCATTAATTTGTCTTGGCGATACCTAATGTTTTTTGATTGAATCAGGCAATGTCGAAAGGTGTTTACTGCTTGCTTTGATCAAGTTCGAGCAGCTTAAAAACATTTTGAGTGTCTTTTTCAACTAAATATAAGCTTTCATCAGCTTACTGTATAATTTGCTCAATGCTGGTATTTTTATAAGGAATGATTTGTATAGCGCCAATATTTACCGAAACATGGCCAACCGTGCTCACCACGCGATGTTCAATAGCCAGCAAGTTTAAGGATGTACCTTTGATGACCACAGGAAAGTAAAAATAAAACGCTTTTCCACCACAGCGAGAAATAGCACCGTTATAATGGTTTGAGCTATTTTACGTAAAACCACATCACCTTATTGGTGACCTTAATGAGCATTATATTTTTTAAAGTGGTCAACATCGATTCAGCAGTGGCTAGTTCCTGAAGCTTAATGTCTCTTGACTCTTTATTTTATATAGCGGCACACAATTCAATGTTATTACCGGCAATATCTTTTAAATAGAGTGAACGGCCCATACCTTGCGCCCCATATCTTTCTTCAAACTCACCCACCTCGACCCCCTTAGCTTGGAGATAAGATTTTAATTCGTTTTCATCAAATTTTTCTATTTGCAGGCAGAAGTGCTCAAGGTTATTGCCGGTGGCTTGTGGCGCATGACCGCCAGCTTTACCTAAGGTGGCATTTACATCAACTATATCGATAAGAGCAGAGCCGGCACGGAGTTGAGTTAAACCGATCTCGTCTGGCAATGTGCGTTCTATAACACAACCTAAGACCTCGCAGTAGAAGTTAATAAGCGCCTGATATTGTACTGTGCGTAATACGATATGATCTATTGCTTTGGGTTTAATCATCAATATATCCTTTGCTAAAACTTGCGGCACTCATTGCCTTAGACTCATGTTAGGTTTTTCATGACGCCATAATTTTTCTGGCTTAACACATTATATACTCATTCTCTTTTTTATTTTTATTTTTTAAATATGCTGATGCTGAAATTAACTTTAGCTTAGTGCCGTTGTTTGTTAAGGAGATGAGATAAATTTGAAAAGTACTTGGCAAGAAATGTTTAAAAATGCAGTTATCTTTGGGCGTTATGCTAGACGTTGGTTGCAAGTAAAATCGAAAATAACTCCACACATTATGTTAATGCATGGAGTTCTTTAATGATAACTTATAGCACTTTCGCGATTGATTGCGCTAAGTAGTCAACGTTGCGATTAGCAATGCCAGCAATACTCATACGGCTTGAACCCACCATATAAATACTGTACTCGTCTTGCAGTTGTTGTACTTGCTCAGGGGTTATGCCTAAAAAAGAAAACATGCCTTTTTGACGTGGAATAAAGCTGAAGTCGCGCGTTACGCCATTTTCAATAAGTTTATCCACTAGTAGCTGGCGATTGCCGTTAATGCGGTCACGCATTTCTTGTAGCTCACTGTGCCATTGGGCGCGTAACTCGTCTGAATGGAGAATAGTTTCTACTAATGCCGCACCATGTGCTGGCGGCATTGAATAAATACAGCGCACAACACTGAGTAATACTGAATTAGCGATATCAACACTGTGTGAGCTTTCACCAATAATAGAACAAGCGCCAATACGTTCACGATACAAACCAAAGTTTTTTGAACATGAGCTACAAACGATCATTTCTTTAACGCTATCAGCCATTAATCTTAGACCGTAAGCGTCTTCGTCTAAGCCTTCACCAAAACCTTGGTAAGCCATATCAATGAGCGGTAAAAAGCCAATATCTTTTGCCACTTCAACAATTTGTTGCCATTGCTCGTTGCTTAAGTCCATACCACTTGGGTTATGACAACAAGCATGTAGTAATACCGTATCATCAGCTTTAACTTCTTTTAATGCCGCTAGCATGCCATCAAAATCAAGGGTTTTGTTTTCATAGTCATAATAGGGATAAGTTTTAACATTTAACCCTGCGGCTTGAAATACACCAGTATGATTCGCCCATGTTGGGTTACTGACCCAAATAGTTGCACCCGCTTTACATGAATTAATAAACTCAGCCGCTACACGTAATGCCCCTGTACCACCCGGAGTAGAAATGGTGCGTGCACGATTTTCTAGCAACACTTTATGATGACCAAAAATTAATTTAGCCATTTCTTCGTTAAAAAGTGCTGAACCTGTTGGACCAATATAAACCTTGGTATCTTCAGTATCGAGGCGATGTTTTTCAGCCACTTTTACACATTTTAAAACTGCCGTGTGACCGGCTTCATTTTTGTAAACGCCAACACCTAAATCGATTTTTTTAGGATTTGAATCTTCACGATATTTAGCCAACAAGCCTAAAATAGGATCGGCAGGCAACGCTGATAAGCGACCAAACATTTTGGGTGTACCTTTTACAAGAGAGGGAGCTGAGCGGTTGAACTCCGAGCTTGGAGTTGTGGCATTAATCCCTGTTATTAAAGCGCTAGCATAACGGCTATCAGGCGAAAATTAAAGCATAAAGATTAAAAAGCTCCACCGTAAATAGCCAAAAAAAATCTTGTTGATAACGGATAGTTATCGCCGATTAATTAATAAACAAATATAGTTAGGGGCTTGAATCAATTGTGCTTACTGCAAAATTTTATTTATCTATTTATCAGCTTAGATTTAAGCGCTAGACGAGAGAAAATTTCATATAATGAAAGTTTTAGTGACTTTTTTAACTTTGTAATTAAGCTAGTTCATTAGCAACATTAACTTGTTGAAAAACTGGTGAATGCGTTTGCAAGCGACCTAAGTGATAAACTAGCAGGCTAGAGTGAAGCAGTCAGTAACAATTATGTGGTTATTGACTGCTGATGAGCAAAGCACATGCTTTAGAACTTAGTTGCCATGGCGGCAATAAAGCCAATAATACCACCAAATACGCCCCCCCAAACCACTAGCCAACCTAAGTGCTCTTGGATCATTTTTTGCACAATTTCTTTGACGAGTTGTGGCGTTAATTCATTAAGGCGCTTTTCAATAATATCGCTTACCTTATCGCGCATGCCGGCCATGATGCTAGGTTGTTCTAGCTCTTCCCGCAAAATGGTATTAAATTCTTCACTTTGGCTAATTTCAATGACCGATGCGCGCATTTTTTCAATAAAGGGCTCTCGCATAGGTTGTAGTGCCTCAGTGCCACCTACCATAGCTAACATGCCACCAAAAGAAGACTGTTCAATAACAATGACTAAATTATCAAAGGCAGGTGATAAGTCGACTTTATTAATAACGGGGGCAAGATTAATTGCCGTCGCTGGGTTGTTGTTGCCGGCTAAAAAACGGTCAATATTTTCTTCAGTAAAAAATTGCTCCATCATTAAAGCGCGAATGGAAATTTTAAAGTCTTCAAAGCGCGCGGGAATAACCCCTGAGCCGTACAAAAAAGGCACACGTTCAAACAACATGTGTATAGCAAGCCAATTGGTTATTGCACCCGACAAGGCAAATAAACCTAGGGTAAAAATAATATGGTTGCTGACAGTATAGCCAATAATAATAGCGATTAAGGCTAAAAAGTTGGTGATAAAACTTTTATTCACAAAAACTCCGTCAATGTTAAGGTCAGTTATAACTATTTGATTAATTAAGTGGGTTACTTTTCATAAGGAAAATAGCTCAATATAAAATATAAATTTTAGTAACTCGTTATGCTACTTATAAATTTTATAACACAGTCATTTTTTATTTTAACCCTTTTAAATGGGGAAATAATGAGTCCTCTGGCTATTGCTATATGATATCAATTGCCTGCTGTTGCGCCAATAATTCATTTATTTGATATTACTTTTGCTAAAGACTGGTGGTAAATTTTATGTTTTGGTTTACAATTCATGGTGAAATATTAAACAATAAATCACATGGTTAGATAACCTTAAATAAAAAATGAAAAAGGGATTTCATGAAATTTTGTAAAATGTTTTTAAGCCCGCTGATAATTTTTTACCACTTAACTTTGTTGTTAAGTCTCATAATATTAAGCACCCTAGCATTAAGTACCTCAGTAAATGCCAAACAAGAGGTTAAAGAACACATAGTAATACCCGTCGCTGGTCAACCGGCTAATAATCAAGATGAATGGCGAACAGTCGCTATTAAAAACATGGTGTTGTTAAACTTACCTTACGGTGAAGTCGTGATTGAGTTAGCGCCGCAGTTTTCGCCAAGGCATGTTGAACAATTTATGCGCTTAACCCAGGCTGGTTATTACGATGGCACCAAGTTTTATCGGGTTATTGATGGGTTTGTTGCTCAGGCTGGCCCTGAGGAAGACAGCAGCCTTGATAGCTCAATACCTTTGTTAGCACTTGAAGGCGAATGGCCAACCGATAAAGACTGGCAGTTTACCTTAGTGCAAAACAAGGATTTATTCGCCGAAAAAACTGGCTTTAAAGACGGTTTTGCACTGGCTCATAACCCTAGCGAAGGTAGTGCTTGGTTAACACATTGTCCCGGCATTATTGCCATGGCACGTGGTAACGAGGCCAATTCAGGCTCTAGTCATTTTTATATTACTAATGGTCAAGCACCAAGATATTTAGATCGTATTATGAGCATATTTGGTCGCGTTATTTATGGCATGAATCATGTGCAAGCAATAACACGCACCGCCACCATTGAAGGTGAAACTGAAGTGGCAAGTGCTGATTATACGCCCATTGTGTCGATGCAAATGATGGCAGATGTCTCACCAGCGAAACAAATTCATTTAGCGGTGAAAAATACCGAAAGTAAATTGTTTGCCACTAAATTAACCGAGCGAGTTAAACGTGACAATACTTTCTTTTTTAAAAAACCACCGGCAGTACTTGATGTCTGTCAAACGCCAGTGTTAACCCGCTTACTCGCTCAATAACGCTACCTTCATTGAATAAGACTGCAAAGTAGCTCAATAGTACGACTAATTATAGTTTTATATTAAGCCTTAGTGTTATCTTGCTTATATTGCTCTTTCGCTTTGCGGCCTTTGCGATAAAGTGCTGGTCGTAATACTCTTCGCAGTGTCGGAAAAAGATAAGACACGGTTGTTAACCAACCACTGGCTCTGGGTAACGATATTTCAGTTGCTTCACCACGAGCAATACTAACAACAGCATCGGCAACTTGTTGGGCACTACTCATAGCTTGTGAGAATACTATGTCTTCTACCTGATCTATTTCTGACATAATAAAACCGGTATCAATAGGCCCCGGTGAAACCACACCAACATAAATCCCTGTCCCTTTTAGTTCATCGGCTAACGAGTAAGTAAATGCTCGCAAGCCTGCTTTTGTTGCCGCATAAGTTGCCGCGCCCTGCAACGGCGTTCTACCGGCAAGCGAACCAACATTAATTATTGCACCGCCACCCGCTTTGCGTAAATACGGCAAGATTAAGCACGACAATTGAATGGGCGCACGTAAGTTAACATCGACCATTTTTGCCAGATCATTTGCGTGGTTTCCTTCTACCTCACCACGTTGATGAAAACCAGCATTGTTGATCAAAACATCAACCGAGCCAAAAGCCTGTGCAGCTTTTATCAACAGACTTTCATTAGCTGTGGGGTCGTTAATATCCATAGCAATATTGATGACCGATGTTATCCTTGCTAGCTCTTCAGTAATTTTATCTAATGCGGTTTGTCCACGAGCCACTAAGACTAAATTGGCCCCTAAGTGGGCAAAAGTTCTTGCCGTTGCAGCACCCACACCAGCAGATGCGCCAGTAATGATAACGGTTTTATCTATAAAATTATTATTCATCATGCTCAGTTCTCTTTTTGTCGCGACGGCATTATTGCTTAATTTTTTTGGTGGCATTGGTGATGTATGTATTTTTTTACAGACTATTGGCTAAATTTAAGCTGAAAATAGTGAAAAAATATCATCAATTTCATAAGATATCAGCATAACAACAAAGGGATTGATAATGAAAATAAAAGATTTAGCAGTGGCCATTGTAGCCAGCTTGACGCTTTCGGCTTGCATAGCCACCCAAACTAACCAAAATTCAACACCACAAAGTGCCGCCGTTGCCACCAATACCAATAAAGTATTCAGTCAAAATTATGTTTTTAAAGAATTAGACAATGGCTTACGCGTGCTGATTGTAAAAACCGATTATCCTGATCTGATTTCTGTACAAATTCCGGTTTCAGTTGGCTCTCGTGATGAAGACGAAGTGGGTAGAACTGGCTTTGCACATTTTTTCGAACACATGATGTTCAAAGGCTCAGAAAAATTCCCACAGGCGATTTATGCTGATTTATTTAAAAATGCTGGTGTTGATAATGGTGCCTACACCACCAACGATTACACCAACTATCATTTAGATTTCTCTAAAAATCACTTAGATAAAGTATTAGAGATTCAAGCAGATCATTTTAAAAACCTGACTTACACAGAAGCACAATTTAAAACCGAAGCATTAACAGTTAAAGGTGAATACTTAAAAAATAATGCCAGTCCTGTGCGTAAATTACTCGCTGCTGTGCGTAAAGAGGCCTTTGACAGCCATACTTATAAACATACTACCATGGGTTTTTTTGAAGACGTGGAAGCTATGCCTGAGCAAATTGCTTATGGCGAAAAATTCTTTAAACAGTTTTATAAGCCCGAATATGTTTCGTTAGTCATTGTTGGCGATGTCGAGCCCACAGCGACTATGGCAATGGTAGAAAAACATTGGGGTAATTGGCAAAGAGGAGATTTTGTTAATGACATTACACCAGAGCCAAAACAACTAGCAGCGAAATATATCCATGAAAAATTTGACGGTTTACCGGGCCATTGGTTATTAGTGTCGTATAAAGGGACTGATTGGCAACCAAAGAAAAAAGATCGTGCGGCATTAGATTTAATCTCTGAATTATACTTTTCCAATAACTCAGCCTTGTATCAAGAACTCGTGGTTGACAAGCAATTGGCAAGCCAAATGTTTAACTACAATCCAGCGACAAAAGATGCCGGTTTACGTCACGTTTTTATTAAAGTGAACGAAGAAAAAGATTTAGCGATTGTGCGTGATGCCATCAATCAAACCTACGCGCAAGCGCGTACTGAATTAGTCTCAATAGAAAAGCTTGATAATTTAAAATCAAACTTAAAATATAGTTTCATCAATAGCTTAGACTCTTCAGAGTCAATTGCTTCAACCCTAGCAAGCTACATGCACTTTGATCGCGACCCTGAAACGATTAATCATCTTTATAACAGCTTCGATAATATCTCTGCTGACGATATTAAGCGTATCGCTAATAAATATTTTATTGATGATAACCGGACAACGGTTACGTTATCGGCATTAGATAAAGTGACGGGATTTGAGCAAGAAGTTGCTTTAAACGCTGCGGTGACAAAACGTGAAGCGAAAAAAACGCCAGCGAGTAAAGCACAATTTGCGCTATTAGATAATACCAATGACTCACCATTGATTGATGTTAACTTTTTGTTTTATACCGGTGCCGCTGCTGATCCCGCCGATAAAAAAGGCGTTGCGGCATTAATGGCAAGCATGTTGACCCGAGGTGGCTCAAAAACACGTAGCTATAAAGCTATACAACAAGGTTTATATCCATTAGCTGGACAGTTTTCGTCTCAGATAGATAAAGAAATGATGTCGTTTACTGGCCGTGTGCATAAGGACAATGCTGAACCCTGGTATCAATTAATCAGTGATCAATTACTTAACCCAGGCTGGCGCAAAGATGACTTTAAACGTCTGAAAAAAGAGTTAATTGACGGGATTAAATCAGGACTTAAATCGTCTAATGATGAAGAGTTGGGTAAAGAAGTGCTTTATAGCGAACTTTATCAAGGTCACGCTTACGAGCATTATAATAGCGGCGACTTATCTGATTTAGCAGCGATTACCCTTGATGATGTGCAGGCTTTTTATCGCGCACAACTTACGCAGGCTAAATTGCATGTGGGTATAACGGGCGCACTGCCAAGTGGTTTAAAAAGCCAATTATTGAGTGATTTTTCGACCTTACCTGTGGGTGATGAAAAACGTTTAAGCATTGCAAAAGCGCCGGTGTTAAGAGGTCATCATGCAACCATAGTTGAAAAAAATGCGCAATCAACCGCGGTTTCATTCGGTTTTCCAATTGATACTATTCGTAATGACCAAGATTGGGTTGCGCTATGGTTAGTGCGTTCATACTTTGGTGAACACAGAAGTTCAAATAGCTACTTGTATCAACAAATACGTCAAGCACGTGGTATGAACTACGGTGATTATTCATATATCGAATATTTCCCACGTGGCATGTACCAAACTAAGCCAGATGCAAACTTAGGCCGTTCTAGTCAAATATTTCAAGTCTGGCTGCGACCATTACGTTCGAATAATGACGCCCATTTTGCGACCCGGGCCGCGTTATACGAATTAGATAAGCTAATTAAAAAGGGTATGAGCGAAAAAGACTTTCAAGCCACGCGTAATTATTTAACTAACTATGCGCCACAACTAGTAGCGAGCCAAGATCAGCAACTAGGTTATGCCCTTGATAGTGAGTTTTATCAAACCGAAGAATTTGTTAACTATGTACGTGGGCAATTTGCTAAATTATCCTTAGCCGATGTCAATCGAGTAATTAAAGAAAACTTACAAACTGATAATATTCACTATGTCTTTATTTCAGGTGACGGTGAAGACATGAAAAAACGCTTGTTGTCGGAGCAAGTTTCATCATTGAAATATAATGCTGAAAAACCAGCTGAGTTATTAGCCAGCGATAAAATTATCGAAAGCTATAAACTGAAGTTAGCCAGTAAAAATGTTGACGTGATCGCTGTTGATACGGTATTTCAATAGGGCTATGTAAGGTATAAAGCTAACTTTATACCTTCATTTTACACGCCTACTTTGCACGTTAACATCATCAGTTATTTAAATAAAACATCACGCTAGCCGTGGTGTTTTTATACTCAGACCGCTCTCAAACCTCCTCTAACTAGCAGTGTTAAGCAATATCTAACCAAGCAAGATATTGTTGCTAGTCTTTTAAAAACCATAGGTTATGGTGAATCTCGCTCCGTGGCTGATAACATGAAGGCTAATGGCCGCGCACTTAATCGCCGGGTTGAAATTCAGATCATTCCACAGCAAACATAGCCGAAACTGTAAGACCAAACCATTAGAACCAAAGTAAGATAAAATACCGCGTAACCTCGCGGTATTTTTCATTTTAAAGCCATAGCAAACTCAATATCTTAGTGCCCTTTTGACTTTATCAACAATACCTTGCTGTTCATACACTCGCTTGTTATCAAGCAGCAATTATACTCAATGGCTTCATAAGTTAGGCTAATTGGCATCACTAGCCTAACAAGGTGTTTCACGATATTATGACGGGTAAATGAGTGTTTGATTTTTTGCAACTAACCACTCTTCATCGCCAATTATTGAAACGATAGTACAAGTTATGAAAACAAAATTAATCACCCGAGCGGGTTATGTTTTATTACAACAAGAGTTAAATAAACTGTGGCGTGAAGACCGTCCTGAAACAACTCGTAAAGTATCGTGGGCGGCAAGTTTAGGTGATCGCAGTGAAAATGCTGACTATCAGTACAACAAAAAACGCCTGCGTGAGATAGACCGCCGTGTGCGCTATCTTCGCAAAATACTTGAAGAGTTAAAGATTGTGGATTACGGACCACAGCAAGAAGGTAAAGTATTTTTTGGCGCTTGGGTGAGTTTAAACAATGACGATAATGAAACGCTAAAGTTTCGTATTGTCGGCCCAGAAGAGATCTATGGCCGCAACGATTTTTCTTCAATCGACTCCCCTATTTCACGCGCTTGCTTAAAAAAAGCCGTTGATGACGAAGTGGTGGTGAAGACGCCAACAGGTGAAAAAATTTGGTACGTTAGTGATATTCAGTATGAGCAATAATAGGTACAAATAATTCACTAGCGTTACACTTACAAACTCAACTTAGGTATTAAGCGTTATTAAAATGAAAGGTTAAGTCATCAGGCTATGACAAACAGCACAAGCTAACAAATAAAAAAATATCATAATAATAGCTGCATGGTCACTCTGTAAGTATTAACGAGCTTTAGTTTTATTTAATGACAAAAAAGCCAGCATCTAGCTGGCTTTTTTTTCTATTGTTTGGCTAAAATTATTGCGCGATTTTCACACGAATTTTATTTTTTGCGATTTTGCTTTCATGTAAATTAGACAAGGCTAGTTTTGCTTCTTTTTCATCAGGCATTACAACAAAAGCAAAACCTTTTGATTTGGCCGTTTCTTGGTCTAAAACTAAGTTACATTCAGTGACAGTACCATGAGCAGAAAATAAAATACGGAGTTCCTGTTCGGTTGTCGTACGAGAAAGGTTGCGAACTAAAAGTTTCATAATTGACCATAGGTATGTGATTGCGACCATAATTATCTCATAGTTTGACCATAGACCAAGCTATTTTCTGCATTTGACTAAAATAACTTAGCCGCATAGCCTTGCTCAACGTGCACAATCTGTCTATTAAAATGCAGTAGATATATGCGCCACGGTGTGGCAAAGTTATTTTTCAGCACCTTAAGTATCTCAATAATAGCGGCTATTTCTCTAGCAAATAGGTTAATGCTCAGCTTATAAAATTAATTGCTGTAGTGACAAATGCTTACTTCTTTCGCTTAACTGCGCTAACAGCAATTCAGCTGTTGCGATAGAGTCATTGAGTGCATTATGCGCATAGTGCTCAGGTAGGTCGTACTTTTCTCGTAAGGCTAATAGTCTTAATTCAGAAGGGTCGTAGGCCAGATCTCTTTTATCGAGTCTCCTTTTAGCGACCACTAAGGTGTCTATGATGGGAAATGGTGGCGCCATACCATAGAGTTCAAGACAGGCTTGTCGCAAAAACTGTCGTTCAATACGGGCAAAGTGTACTAACATCACTTTGCCGGCAAGGCGCTTAAGTAATTGTTCTATCACCTCAGCTAAGGGCTGGCCTTGGTCTTTTTGGTCGTCAGTAATTTGATGAATAGTAACATTATTGGCCTTTAAGCTACCTTTAGCGTTAATAATTTGGTGATAACTGCTGCCCAACTTTATTTGATTATGGTTTAATTCTACGCAACCGACACTGAGTAACTGATCTTGCACGGCATCTAAACCTGTGGTTTCAAAATCTACCGCTAAAATTGGAATACAATTCAACGGAGTGTTAAGCGGTGGAAAGGGTACGCTGAGAAAATCACGTAATGGCCCTTCAGGCGCCTTTTTTAGCATACGTTTACGTTGTGCTTCGTAACCGAATAGCCAGCGAGTTAATGGATGATGGTTTAACATAATAAATGGCTATCGCTAATAGGTTGACTGACGGCTGTCTTGCAGGGTTTTGATCACTTTAAAGGCATCTTTTAAGTGTTCACGCTCGAGTTTAGATATATCTTTAGGTGACAAGTAGTTATTAGGCTGTTGTCCTTTTTGTAATTTGTTGGCTTGGTGCATCATGCGCAGCATACTTAAAAATTCATAGGCGTCAATAAGGTTTGCTGCCGATGCTTTGGTTAATGAAGGTGTTCCTGCTGCTTGCTTTAACCGCTCTATGGTATTGACCGAAGAAATCCCCTCAGATAGTGCATAAATACGGGCCAGATCAACTATTGGGGCAATGCCGTTGTGTTTTAAATCTAGTGTGGCTTTATTTTCGCCATCTTGAATTAAGACAAAATCACGGAAAAAACCTAGTGGTGGCCTTAAATTTAAAGCATTACGCGATAAGTGTGCAATAAATAGTGTGCTACTTTGGGTTTTTTTTAACATTTTCACTCGAACTTGCTCGAGTAAACTACTCTCGCCATAAACCGTGATTAAGTCAAAAAAAGTGCTGCAATGCATTAAGGCTTTTGGGTCTGGTGTGTTAATCCACTGAGCAAAATATTGTGACCATTTTTTTTGTGTTTGGCACCACTGAGGGTTTGTCGCCATGACATTGCCAGGGCAGTAAATAAAACCACAAGCGGCTAAGCCATCAGAAACAAAAGTAGCAAGATCTTTAAACCAATAGCCATGCTGTGGTTGCATCTCGTTTGAAATGATCAAGGCGTTGTCTTGATCTGAGTGAGCAAATTGCTCTTGTCTTCCTTGCGAGCCTGCGGCCAACCAAGCGTAAGGCACAGGTGGTGGGCCTAATAATTTTTCCGCCATTTCAATTAATCGAATAGTAAACGCCATGGTAATGGCACTAATACTTTTACCAACATGGTCAGCGGTAGTGCCTAGTTTTGCCATCCGAATTTGCAGTTTCGGTATCATGCTACTGATTTCGATGAGTTCGTCGACCGATTTTGCTTTATGAGTAATGCTGGTAATGTTAATGGCATTTTGCCCTTCATTATTCATTAAATCAGTGACAGTGACCATGCCTTTGAGTTGGCTATAGGCCGTGACAGGTAAATGATGAATATGCTTTTGTGTCATCATCATTAACGCGTCATAGGCGGTACTTTTAATATCAATTGTCGCCATGTCATCGGTCATGATTGCGCTAACCGGTTGCTCAATACCTAAGCCTTGCGCCACACAGCGCCGACGAATGTCTTTGTCGGTTACTATGCCGAGTAATTGATCATTCTGTACAATAACCAAACATGAAAAACCTTGTTCGGTCATTAAAATAGCCGCTTGTTGAATACTGGTGTCAGGGCTTACGGAAACAACAGGGTCATGACAAAGGTGAGCGATTGAGCTATTAAGTAATGAAGAATTTAAAATAGCGTCTTCATTAACTTGCAACATTTTTTTATTGAGGCGTTGCTCAGATGTTTGCTGAAAAAATGCCAGCACATCGGGATATTCACTGACCAGCTGGTGAAAGTTATGGTAGTTGATGCTGTAAAGCAAGGTATCTTCATCAGAGGTAACTTTAGTCTTGTCATCATTATTTAGGCAAAAAGCGGTACAAATATCACCTTCACTATATTTCCCCAATAACTCATTATTTTCAGTGACATAACTTAATGCACCTTTGCGTAATATGTAGAGGTTCGCGGCTACAATACCCTCTGGAGGTAGCGACTGCCCCCTACGCACATAACAAATACTGATCTCTTTAACGACTTGTTCAATGATATTACTAGGCAATAAATCCATCGGAGGAATCGCTTGTATAAATTCACTGATTTCGGTTAATGCTGAGTCCATGGCAATATTTCCAATAAGTATCCTTAGTGTATTTAGATGAATTGTAACCCTTAAGTCAACTATTTCACCCGTGTTCTAGACTAAAGTTTAATAGGAGAGTCGAAAAAAGATTGTTAGTGTGTAGCCTAGAGTAGGTTAAGTATTCATTTATCCACGTTTGCTTGTGCTAGCTGGTCGAATCAATAGTCAACCTTACTTTAAACAACGGGTATAAAGCGTATAAAAATCATAAAACGCTGTGCCTATTAAGCTAAACAGGTTTAATAGGAATAATCGCTAGGAGAGAATGATGGAAGGTAATGCAACATATTGGTCAGAGAATCTGCGCCTAATATTTATAAGTCTTGTTATTTGGTTCGTAGTTTCATTTGGTTTTGGTTTACTGCTTGTTGAACCATTAAATGAGATACGTCTAGGTGGGTATAAGCTAGGTTTCTGGTTTGCACAACAAGGTTCGATTTACACATTTGTCGGTTTAGTTTTTTGGTATACCAAAAAAATGAACGACCTTGATAAAAAATATAACGTGGAGGAATCATAATGGATGAGTTAAAACTTTATACCTACATTGCTGTGTTCGGTTCTTTCGCCGTTTACTTTGGTATTGCTTGGTGGGCGCGTGCGGCTTCAACCAGTGATTTCTATGTCGCTGGTGGTGGTATTACGCCAATGCAAAATGGTATGGCTATCGGTGCCGATTGGATGAGTGCTGCGTCATTCATTTCAATGGCGGGTATGATCTCATTCTTAGGTTATGGCGGTTCTGTATTCCTAATGGGTTGGACGGGTGGTTATGTATTACTAGCCATGTTGCTTGCACCTTACATGCGTAAACACGGTAAGTTTACTGTACCTGAGTTTATTTTTGATCGTTATTATTCAAAAACTGCACGTATTGTTGCGGTTGCTTGTTTAATCATCGCTTCATTAACTTACATCATCGGTCAAATGAAAGGTGTGGGTGTTGCTTTCTCTCGCTTCTTAGAAGTTGATTATGATTTAGGCCTTTACATCGGTATGTTCGTTGTTTGGGTTTATGCGGTACTCGGTGGTATGAAAGGTATTACTTACACGCAAATTGCTCAGTATTGTGTATTGATTTTTGCTTACACCATTCCAGCAGTATTTATTTCTTTACAGTTAACAGGTAATCCAATTCCACAACTAGGCTTAGGCTCTACCTTGGCAGATGGTAGTGGTGTTTACTTACTTGATAAGCTGGACATGGTAGTCACTGATCTTGGGTTTAAAGAATACACTACTGATAACATGGGTAGCTCAGTAAATATGTTCGCATATACCTTGTCACTGATGATTGGTACCGCAGGTTTACCTCACGTTATCATGCGCTTCTTCACTGTTCCTTCAGTAAAAGCAGCACGTCAATCAGCAGGTTATGCTTTAGTTTTTATCGCTTTGTTATACACAGTTGCTCCAGCAGTTGGCGCTATGGCTCGTTTGAACTTAATGAACACTATCGAACCAGCAGCCGGTCAAAATATGGAATATGCTGAGCGTCCTCAGTGGTTTAAAGACTGGGAAAAAACGGGTTTATTACAATTCGAAGATAAAAACGGCGATGGTAAAATACAATACAACGCTGATAAAACAACGAATGAAATGATTAAAGTTGACCGCGACATTATGGTATTGGCTAACCCTGCAATCGCAAACTTACCAAACTGGGTAATTGCATTAGTTGCCGCTGGTGGTTTGGCTGCCGCTTTGTCTACTGCAGCCGGTTTACTATTAGCAATATCCTCATCTATTTCCCATGATTTAATGAAAGGTATATTAACGCCCGATTTAACTGAGAAAAATGAGTTACTAGCAGGTCGAATTGTTATGACAATAGCGGTTCTGGTCGCTGGCTGGTTGGGTTTAAATCCGCCTGGCTTTGCCGCAGGAACGGTTGCACTAGCCTTTGGTTTAGCTGCATCGTCAATATTCCCAGCGCTAATGATGGGTATATTTTCTAAGAAAATGAGTGGTACCGCAGCAGTATGGGGTATGTGTTCAGGTATCGGTGTAACTATGCTTTATGTGTTCCAACACAAAGGCCTTATGTTTATTCCAGGTACATCTTTCTTAGGTGATATGGGTCCTAACTGGTTCTTTGGTATTTCACCTAATGCCTTTGGTTCAGTCGGCGCATTTGTTAACTTTGCTGTAGCATTTACGGTATTAAGATTTACAGGTCCAGCGCCAGCTCATATCCAACAATTGGTTGAGAACTTCCGTACACCACATGGCGGTGTTTCAGCAGCACATGATCACTAATAGCGTGTGATGGTATTTAATACCAATTAAATACCAATTAAATAAAGGCTCCACTTGTGGAGCCTTTAGCTTTTATTGTTAAGGATGGCTTTAAGCTAGATAACCAGCTGATGTCATAGCAATTTCATTAATTAGGTGGTCTACTTTATACGCAGGAAAAATGGCCAAATATAAGACATTTATTTTAATAACTAGTTATTCTAATTATTAAATAAATAACGCAGTAGTTGGTTATTTTAACCAGTAAAAATGATCAGGTAATTAGTGAGATTGGTATCAGATACACAGTTGTAAAATAACCTTTAAATTTGAATACTAAAGAAAATAAGGATAATCATGAATCGTCATACAAGAACAGCATTAATAGTGGCACCGTTTCTTATCTTGGGTGGCTACATTGCGTCAGATTTTTATATCGAAAATAAAGCAGATCAAGAAAGAGTATTTAATATGGTACCCTTTGGTCTTTGTGATGTGATCAATGAAAAGTGTGTTTTGAAATCAGGCACATTTGAGGTCAATATTTATGATAAAGCGGGCACCACAACATTAAATTCGACTTTTCCACTCGATAGTGCAACATTTTTTTTAGTTGATAATAACAACCAAGTCAGCGCTTACCCTTTAGGTATGATGGATAGTGCCTATTACTGGCAGAGCCCAACACCTTTACGCAATAATATTAGTAACAAGGGTGATAAGCAAAAATTACGCATTATTGCTAATATCAAAGGGGGTCAATATATTGCGGAGTTTTCTACTCAAACATTGAAGTAGCATTAAATTTTAAGTTTAATGACATCTCTGAATAAACCCATATAATCAGATGATTAATATCAGTTATAGAGAAATATTATGTTTCCAAATTGGCAATTAGCAGGCTTAAGTTTTGCTTATATAGGTTTGCTGTTTTTTATTGCCTATATTGGAGATAAATACCGTCATAAATTATTACGCAAAAGCCAGGCGATAATTTATGCATTAACCCTAGGCGTTTATTGTACGTCGTGGAGTTTTTTAGGCACTACTGGACAAGCGTCGAGTAATTTCATTTCACATTTACCGATATATTTAGGGCCTATACTACTCTTTATATTCGCTTGGCCTTTCATTCAACGCATTATTAGCGTTAGTTTAAAATTAAATCTTACTTCGATCGCTGATTTATTAGCCGCTCGCTTTGGTAAATCACATAACTTAGCCATTTTAGTGACCATAGTCGCGTTAGTGGGCACCATGCCTTATATTGCGCTGCAATTAAAAGCCATTGTTTATACTTTTCAACAGCTGCAAGCAGAGCGGAGTTTAGCTAATTGGCATTTTGGTTTAATCGTTAGTTTAGTCTTAGCCGGCTTTACCATAGTATTTGGTGTGCGTAATATCGATGTGACTGAACGTCATCCAGGTGTCATGCTCGCGATAGCCTTTGAATCTTTAGTTAAGCTGTTTGCCTTCGCGGCCGTTGGTATTTTTGTTACCTACGTACTCTTTGATTCGCCAATGGAAATTTGGCGTCGATCGTCAACTATCCTCAATCTTGAACAGCAACTGAACTTTCCCAATATTATGTCAATGTTCGCTATGCTAGTGATCACCATGGCGGCATTTTTATCATTACCACGACAATTTCAAGTCATGGTAGTTGAACTTAAAGATGAAAAAGATACTTGGCTTAGTCGTCGAATTTTTCCACTTTACTTATTAATATTTGCAATTTTTGCGGTGCCGTTAGGGCTAGCAGGACAGTTATTATTAGGTGATAGTGTTCCCTCTGATGCTTACGTATTATTTCTACCTTGGTATCATCAACAACCTTGGTTGACCTTGTTAACCTTTTTGGGTGCAATATCTGCTGCCAGTTCTATGGTAATAATTTCTTCTATTGCTTTGAGTACTATGCTCAGTAATGAAATTGTTTTTCCATGGTTATACCGAACAAATAAACACCATGAAACAGATTATGATAATTTCCGTTTACGATTATTAACTATTCGTAAGATATTAATTTTATTTGTTATTTTATTAGGTTATGGCGTGTTTTTGATGACATCGCCAGATACCTTAAGTTCTTTAGGTGAAATAGCCTTTGGTGCTTTTGCCCAATTAACGCCAGCATTAGTCGCCGCTTTTTATTGGCGTAGAGCCACTTTAACTGCGGTTTATGGCGGAATTGTGATTGGTTTTGGTGCTTGGTTAACACTCAACTTTCTGCCACAATTTGGCCTTTATCCAAATCCCTTTGAAGGCGGCTTTCTACCGGCTAATTCAATGGCGAGTCTGCTGTCATTATCAGCTAACATTATTGCCATGTGGTTACTTTCTCATGTTAGTCGTCAAAGTGTACAAGAGCGCATGCAAGTATCCTTGTTTATGGAATACAAGGCGCCAAAAGTTTTACAGTTACAACGTAATAAACAAATCAATTATCAAGAACTTGAGCTATTACTTTCACGCTTTGTTGGTGAAGAGAAATCCAGTGCTAGTTTTATACAATTTCAGTGTTCAACAGACAAAAAACAAATGAGCAATGTGACATATAACCAAAAATTATTGCAACACACTGAAAATACTTTGGCGAGTGTTATGGGGGCATCGTCTGCCCGTTTAGTATTATCATCGGCGTTGGATGGTCGTGATATTGCTTTAGACGAAGTGGCGGTATTAGTGGAAGAAGCGTCGAGCCAACGCCAACAATATAGCCAAGATTTATTACAAAGTGCGATCGAAAATGCCAGTGAAGGGATTTCCATTGTTGATAGTGAGTTAAACCTTGTTGCCTGGAACAAAAAGTATGTAGATTTATTTAACTACCCCAGCGAGCTGGTTTTTCAAGGTAGCCCTGTCAGTGATTTAATTCGCTTTAACATACGTCGAGGTTTATGTGGTGTGGGTAAGGTTGATGAACAAGTTAGTAAACGCCTAATGCATTTACGCAATGGCAGTCCGCATAGCTCTGAACGAGAAGATAGTGACGGTAGAGTCATACGTATTGAAGGTAATCCGCTACCGGGTGGTGGCTTTGTTATGCTATTTTCTGATATTACCGTCTATCGTCAAGCCGAAAGAGGTTTAATTGAAGCCAATGTGGATTTGGAAACACGGGTGCTTGAGCGAACACAAAAATTAGAGCAAACCAACGATGCTTTAGCTTTAGCCCGTGAAAAAGCCGAGCAGTCGCATATTAAAAAAAGCTTATATTTAAAAGCTTGTAGCCATGACTTAATGCAGCCATTAGAAGCTGCGCGGCTATTTACCTCAGCTTTAGCTAGCCAAGGCAATTTAACGGCAACACAACAACGACAGGTAGACAATATTGACCACTCTTTAAAAGTAGCCAATAATCTAGTGGCAGATTTAGCAGAAATCTCCCGGATTGAAAGTGGTAATATAAAACTTAATATTAGCTCTTTTTCATTGAAATCTTTATTTGATGATATTGCCAAAGAGTTTTCTGCCAGTGCTGTGGAACATCAAGTAGAGTTTCGAGTACGCTGTAACTCCATGTGGTTACGTTCAGATCGAAATTTATTACGCCGAATATTGCAAAATTTAATTGGTAACGCCTTTCGTTATGCCAGTCCAGGTAAGATATTGTTAGGGGCACGAGCGAAAGGAGATATTGTTGATATACAAGTGCTAGATAATGGTCCAGGTATTCCTGAAGAAAAACAAACCATGGTATTTGAGCAATTTACCCAGTTAGATAATCAGCAGAGTTCATCAGCAGGAGGTTTAGGCTTAGGGCTAAACATTACCCAAAGCTTAGCTAAATTATTGGGTCACCCTTTAACGCTGAGTTCACAAGTGAATATGGGTTGTAAATTTACCGTTGGAGTTGAACACACTCGAGCACAACAAGAATCAGTAGCCAAAAAACCTGTGGTTAATTTGGGTTTAAGCAATGTTACGGTAATGTGTATCGATAATGACCCTGATGTCTTAGGTGGTATGGTTGAGCTATTATCAGTATGGGGTTGCAATGTATTGGCTGCGGATTCATATCATCAAGCACTGTCAATTTTTGATGAGCACAAAAACGATATCGAAATACTGTTAGTTGACTATCAACTCGACGCTGACTTTAACGGTATCACGTTAATTAAAGAGTTAAGAAAGTTGAGTCGACACTACGTGCCTGCGGTGTTAATTACTGCAACCACAGATAGTAACCTAGAGGAAAAAGCCCTAGTAGCAGATATTGGTTTTATGCGTAAATTGATTAAACCTGCCACACTTAGAGCGATGATGAGTTCGATGTTAACGAAAAAAATGCAAGAAAAGTATGGGCACTAATAACTCATGATAACCTTACTTATTTTCAACTTGAGTGATTCAAGTTCAGGTAACTACACATTAAAAGTCTTGTAATTGCACGTCAGAAATATCAAGTTGAGCAATAACGATAACCGCTTGTGTGCGGTTACGAACATCAAGTTTACGAAATATTGCCGTGGCATGCGCTTTGATGGTCGCCTCTGAAACATTTAAATCATAGGCAATTTGTTTATTAAGCATGCCTTGGGCGAACATCATTAAAATTCTATATTGTTGTTGAGTCAGGCTAGCAACACGCTCTGCAATATTGTTATTGTCTTGCATCGGTGACGACTCACTGTAAGCATCGGGTGTCCAAACATTACCCAATAAGACTTGTTGAATGGCATTATAAATATCTTCAACGGGGGTAGATTTTGGAATAAAGCCTGAAGCGCCATAACCCATAGATTTATGTATGGTTTCGTGATCTTCATGAGCCGATACCACTACAACCGGTATTTGTGGAAAATGATTACGTACATGTATTAAGGTATTAAAGCCATGGGCACCAGGAATATGTAAATCTAGTAATAGCAGATCACTGTCGTTATTGTCACGCAGTTGCTGTTCTAACTCAGCTATAGTTTGTGCTTCCAGCCAATGTGTTTGAGTTAGTTTTAATTTTAATGTCCCTAATAATGCTTGTCTAAATAATGGATGATCGTCAGCTATTATAATTTTTTCTGGCTGAATCATATCGTTATTTCCTTTATAAAATTTATAGGATGCCAACCCTATTTTAGGTTGTTTACAATGGGTTGTTCATTAGACTTTAGTCTAGCAAAAATTTCGTTGATCTGGTCGGATTTTAGCCAAATCAATCAAATAGTGCTAAAATCGAGTATATAACAGTAGCAAAAAAAAGGAAAAGCGAATTCTAGCGCATTAAAATAAGGCGCTACAGCATCACTTATGACTTTTCTGGAATATTGGCTAATACGGCTAATAATAACTGCCAATATCGCTCAACGGTCGCTATTTGTACTTTTTCATCAGGTGAATGAGGGAATTTGATCGTTGGACCAAATGACACCATATCCCAATGTGGATAAGCGGTTTTGAATAAGCCACATTCAAGACCGGCATGAATGACCATAATTTCAGGGACTTTATTAAACAGTGTTTGATAAGTGTCACGCACAGTTTGCATTAATCCTGAACTGGTATCAGGTTTCCAACCAGGGTAAGCGCCAGAAAATTTAATACTCGCGCCAGCGAGCTCAAATACAGATTGCACCATAGTTTGTGCTGCTAAACGCCCGTCGTCATGTAAGCTACGGATCAAAGTCATCGCAACAAATTTATTACCTTTGCTGCGCATAACACCTAAGTTTAATGAGGTTTCAACAATGCCTTCAATGTCATCGCTCATCCGTAACACACCATTAGGGCAGGCGTTAAGTGCACGTAAGATAGTATTTTGGCTGGCTTGCGTCCAACATTCATCAAAGGTTTCTGGCGAAATCAATAACATCTCGATATGGGTTTCGATAGCACCTAGGGATTTGCGCACTGTTGCTAAATACTCAGCTAGCTTGACTTTTAATGGCTCAATTTTTGTACGGCTAATAACAAAGCTAGCATCGGCTTCGCGCGGAATAGCATTACGTAAACTGCCGCCATTTAATTCTGTTAAACGCAAACCTAAGGTATTGCTAGCGTCGAGTAAAAAACGCACCAATAGTTGGTTAGCGTTGGCTCGACCGGTATGAATGTCGACACCAGAGTGCCCACCTTTAAGACCCGATATTGACAAGTTAAATGATTCAACATCCGCAGGCGCACCTTCATTATTAATAGCGAAAGTGGCTGCACCATCAATGCCACCAGCGCAACCCATGTAAACTTCACCTTCTTGCTCTGAATCAGTATTGATTAACAGGTCACCGTCCAACCAACCGGCTTTAAGACCAAAAGCACCAGTCATGCCAGCTTCTTCATCAATGGTGACTAAAACCTCTAGCGGGCCGTGTACAACATTGTCACTAGCCAAAACCGCTAACGCAGATGATAAGCCAATACCGTTATCTGCACCTAGTGTCGTACCTTCAGCGGTTACCCAGTCACCATCAGCTTCGGTAATAATGTATGGCTTAATAGGGTCGATACGAAAATCATGATCAGTAGCCGCATTTTTCTGTGGCACCATATCCATATGAGCCTGTAAAATAACGCCTTTTTTATTTTCCATACCTGCCGTGGCGGATTTTTTAATAATGAGGTTGCCAATAGCGTCTTCTTTGACACTTAGCCCGAGTTCAGTTGCAAAGCTTTGAATCCACATCGATATTTTTTGCTCATATTTTGATGGGTGTGGAATACTACAAATTTTATCAAAAATTTGCCATAACTTGCTTGGTTCTAGTTGTGCTAACGTGCTCAATAGCCTTCCTTAAATTTTTACTTACTAATGACAAATAATTTCTTCTCACCATAATTTGTTTCGCAGCAATGGCCTATTTATCAGCCATTAAAAATTGCCATTGCTCATTAAAGTCGTTACTAGGTTTCTTGGTAAAGTCAGAACGAACATATTGGTTAATTTTACCTTCGGCGTAAGCCATTAAAATGTTGGCTAATGCCTGATCTGAAATGGTGAAACCTTTACCTTCACGTAGCTTACGCTCTCGCAAAACTTGCTTAAATTGTAACTGAAGTTTTTCAAAAAATTGATTCACACGAGCCCGTAGACGCTCGTTTTCCCCCATTAATGCATCACCAGCAAGAATGCGGCACATACCGGGATTACGCTCAGCAAAAATAAGTAATACATGCAAAATATGATGGCAGCGAATCAAGGCTTGTTTATGGTCAGTTAGTATCAGGTTTACCCGAGAAAAAATAGATTCTTCAATAAACTCTATTAAGCCTTCAAACATCCGTGCTTTGGATGGAAAGTGGCGATAAAGTGCGGCTTCAGATACACCGACTTCAGCTGCAAGCTTTGCCGTTGTGATCCGCTGCCCTGCGCTGGTTTCTAGCATATGAGCAAGACATTCTAAAATTTGTTGTTTACGATTAGGTTTTTGAGTTGCCGACATAAAACTGATTCTCTATTGTTATTATATTTTCAACAGTCAGACCGAACGGATGGATAAATTATGCCGATGGTTTTACTACTAAAAAATTAGCGTGATTGTATAGCGTTATTTAGCTGATGTTCAAGCCTGAAATTAACCACCCGACATTAGTTCTTTAATCGAGAACTTTGCCATGTTTGGTGAATATGTTGGACTAATTGTTTAGCCAGCTCATTTTTGTTCATTAAAGGTAAAACTTTTTTATCACTAGCGGTAAATACCGTTAACGCATTGTTGTCACTGTTAAAACCTTGGCCTGCAGCAGCGACGTTATTGGCGGCAATCATATCAAGATTTTTACGGGCTAATTTATCACGAGCATAATGTTCTACATTTTGCGTTTCAGCGGCGAAACCAATCGTAAAAGGCTTGTGCTCTAATGCAGCAACATCAGCGACAATATCAGGGTTCTTAATCAGGTTAAGCTGCATGGTATTGTGCGATTTTTTAATTTTTTCACTAGCAATATGATCAATACGGTAATCAGCCACAGCAGCACAAGCAACAAAAACATCAGCACCAGGCGCAAGCGCGATAGCCTGTTGATACATCTCTGCGGCACTAGTTACCGCTATTTTTTGGCAACCTTGTGGGGTTACTAAGCTAACAGGTCCTGAGAGGATGGTGACCTCTGCGCCAAGGCTTTGCGCTGCATTGGCAATAGCAAAACCCATTTTTCCTGAGCTGTGGTTGGAAATATAACGCACAGGGTCAATAGCTTCGCGTGTCGGCCCAGCGGTAATTAACCATTTCTGCCCAGTTAAAGGTTTTGGTTGATTTAAGTCAGTATCATGGTTCTTCATTTTTACGATTGCTTGGCAAGTTAGTTCAACTAACTCAGGCACGTCTAACATGCGGCCTAAGCCGACATCACCGCAGGCTTGTTCACCAGCACCTGGACCAAATAACCTGTAGTGCCATGACCTTAAGGTGTTAATATTTTTTTGTGTTGCTGGGTTATGCCACATTTGTTGGTTCATTGCCGGTGCAATAGCAACTGGCGCTGCGGTCGCTAAACAAAGTGTGGTGAGTAAATCATTTGCCAATCCGGCGGCAATCTTAGCAATAAGATCGGCTGTAGCTGGCGCAATTAAAATAAAGTCAGCCCATTTTGCCAGCTCGATATGGCCCATAGCCAACTCAGCTTGCGTATCTAATAAACTACTTGATACCGCATTGGCGGAAACCGCTTGTAAGGTTAATGGCGTGATAAAGGCTTGAGCGCCTTCTGTCATCACCACACGAATATCAGCACCTTGGTCTTTTAATCGACGCACTAGCTCTGGCGTTTTGTAGGCGGCAATGCCACCACTGATACCCAATAGGATTTTTTTACCCTGAAGAATCTGCATAAACTGCTAATCTTAATAACGACAATGGGCAATAAGATAGCATTATCGCACTTTTATTCAAATCACTTTGCAAGGATGCACTTATGTTAAAAGACTGGCCAGACTGTGAAAAACCACGAGAGAAGTTATTACACTTTGGCGCGAAAAGCTTAAGTGATGCCGAACTGCTGGCAATATTCTTGCGCACAGGTGTTAAAGGTTGCCATGTAGTTGACCTTGCAAGAAATTTATTAAAAAGTTTTGGTAGTATTTCGCAAATATATCAAGCGGGATTAGATGACTTTTGCCAGCATCATGGTTTAGGTGTTGCAAAATATGTCCAGTTACAGGCATGTTTAGAAATGTCGACACGCTATTTAGCGGAACAGATGCAAATGGGGCAAGCGTTAACGTCTTCACTGAGCACGCAAAACTTTTTAAAATCTGAGCTGCGCCATGAAACCCGAGAAGTATTCGCTGTGCTATTTTTAAATACTCAGCATCAAGTGATAAAGTTTGAACGCTTATTTCACGGCACTATTAATGCTGCTGCAGTGTACCCACGCATTGTGGTTGAGACCGCGCTAAAATATCAAGCGGGAGCGGTCATTCTTGCACACAATCACCCGTCGGGTATTGCTGAGCCAAGTATGGCCGATAATCAAATTACCAGTCGACTAGAACAAGCACTGGCGTTAATTGATATAAAAGTTCTTGATCATATTATTGTGGCGGGTTGTCATTGTTATTCGTATGCTGAACATGGCCGAATGATTGAATAATATGTGAGTGTTTCACCAAGCTGTGTTGAGCTCCAAAGAATACATTCCGTGACAAGCAACAAGTTGCACAGGAGGGGGTGTTGTTTTCGCCTTGCCAGATTAGCCTTGCGTAAAACAGCCATAGCACAACTACAAGCATTTGCGCTTAATACCCAATTTAATACCCAAGTAGCTATGTCAGCTATTATTGACATTTTAACTCATGCACTGGCTAAAAAAGATCAAAAAGAAAGATCACGTAAATAGTTAGCTGTTAAAATACACTAAAAATGTACCATTAACACTCTATTCGGATAATAATAACTCATAAAACACGAGAGTTATATCAATTATTCAACTTAAACCATTGAATTATATTAACTTTAAAAACTATTCACTTTAAAGTTGATTAGTACTGGCATTCATTTTTCACTTTCACTATAATATGCCACCTTTTTCAGGATCCCGAGGCGACGGTCTTGGGGAAATACAGCACGACCTGAAATTAATTTTGGAGTACTCATATGTCTAAAGTTTGCCAAGTAACAGGCAAAAAGCCAATGGTTGGAAATAACCGTTCGCACGCAAGAAACGCGACTCGTCGTCGTTTTTTACCTAACCTTCAAACTCACCGTTTTTGGGTTGAGAGTGAAAATAGTTTCGTTAAATTACGCTTAACTCCGAAAGGAATGCGTATTATCGATAAAAACGGTATTGATGCAGTATTAACTGATATCCGTGCCCGTGGCGAAAAAGTTTAAGGAATTGCAATGCGCGATAAAATTCGTTTAGTTTCTAGTGCTGGCACTGGCCATTTTTACACTACTGACAAAAACAAAAAAACTATGCCTGAAAAGATGGAGATCAAAAAGTTTGATCCTCGCATCCGTCAGCATGTTATGTACAAAGAAGCTAAAATCAAGTAATTGATACTGCTTATTTAAAAACCCGGTTTATACCGGGTTTTTTATTGCCTATAGAAAATAACTCAGTTAACTGCAGTTAACGAGCATGAACAGTTATCATTAATTTTCACAGCAAACTTACGCCTTAACATTATGCTTATTTTACTATCTGATATGCCGGTTGTTAACGACTAGATTAAGTTACTATACGGCTGACATGAAAATGCGTTAAGTCGATCTTCAGTACAGCCACAGCTAAGTTAACTGAATGATTGGAAGCAATGACAATAGCTAGCAAGCGTTTGTTATTGTCTGCGCTTAATAACTATGATTATGACCATTAAACTTTGAAAAGTAGTTTGTTGAGCAATGTTACTTAAGCTGGGATAAGGAGCAAATAAAAAAGAGCAACTAATTAATCACGTTGCTCTTTTTTTGCATGATATGAATATGTTAGCCGTTATAACTGCTGCGCTATCCAGTCCATGGTTAACTCTTCAAGCAGCGCCATAGGTAAACTACCATTTTTCAGCATTTGGTCATGAAAAGCTCTAACGTCGAACTTATCGCCTAATGCTTGTTCCGCTTTCGCCCGCAATTGACGAATTTTGATTTCACCAATTTTGTATGACAAGGCTTGCGCTGGCCAAGTAATATATCGGTCAATCTGGCCAATAACATCAGCCATACTTAAAGCGGTGTTCTTGGCTAGATAATCGATCGCTTGCTGACGGGTCCAACCTTTGGTGTGAATGCCAGTATCGACCACTAAGCGACAAGCACGCCATGCTTCATAGGTTAAGCGACCAAAGTCACTGTATGGGTTTTGGTAAAAGCCCATTTCCTTGCCTAAACGTTCAGAATATAACCCCCAACCTTCACCATAGGCGGCGTGGTATAAAGTTTTACGAAACTCGGCCATATCAACTTCTTGCGCAATAGCACTTTGAAAGTGATGACCGGGCTCTGCCTCATGAAAGGTTAATGCCTCTAAGGTATATAAAGGTTGGCTTTTTAAATTTTTAGTCTCTAAAAAGTAGGTGCCGGATGTGGTACCACTGCCATCAGAGGCAACATAGTAGGCTCCACCGTTTGGACTGGATTTAATGTCAAAAGTTGAACGGGGTAATACCGAAAACCATTTCGGTAATTGTGCCGCCATTTTACGGGTGATATAGCTGGCTTTTTCCAGCATATCCATCGCACTATCGGTGTAAAATTGCTTATCGTTACGCAAAAACGCAATAAAATCTTTAAATTCACCCTTAAAGTCCACAACTTTAATAATTTGCTGCATTTCTGTACGTATGCGACTGACTTCATCTAGACCTATTTGATGAATTTCATCAGCCGATAAATCCGTGGTAGTGTAATACTCAATTAAGTATTGGTAGTATGCTTCGCCGCCCTCAACACTGCTAATGCCAGCAGTGTTCCGACAGTGGGTCATATATTCTTGGGTGAAAAAGTCATAAAAAGCTTGGTACTCGGGTAAAACAGTCTCTTTAATCAAGGTTTTTACTTGCTGGCGATATTGCGCTTGCTCTGTTGATGAAATGACTGTTGGCATATTCAGCATGGGCGCATAAAAAACACTGTTTTTTACATCAGCGACTAAATGCTTACTGATTGATTTTTCGTAGCCTTTAAAGCTTTCACAGTAATGGGTATGACCTAAGTCAATGGCTTGTTTTAGATCAACTATATGTGCTTGGTTATAACGTGGATAATCCGCGAGACTGATTAAATAATTACTATAGTCTTGTTCGGTTAAAAATGACATGTTGGCTGGAGCGCCGGCAAAGTAACTATGAAAGCCTGAATAATAGGTTAATGGATAAAGGTGATCTTGAAATTGATAACTTTTTGCTTCCGCTTCGCGTTCATATTTAAATAAACGATAGCTGACCTGATCAGCACCTGAGAGTTTATTAACATCAATATCTTCAATACGCGTTAGCAATTCATTATTGTATTTTGACCGACGTTCGCGGCCATTTACTGACATTTCAGGTAACTTACCCTTCATGCGAAAGGCATCAGGATCTTTTCGAAAAAACACTTGTTCTTGATTTGCCCTTTGCCAATGCTCATTGAGTAACTGTCGAAACTGTTCACTGGTTTGGTTGGCAAACGTGCTGGTTGCGCTGAATAAGCCACAAAGTAATAATACTGCAGCACTTAACGGTTTTAGTTTCATACGAAGCCTTAATTTTGGGGTGATATTATTGTTATTAATGTAACGCTATATTCTAATGAGCTCAATTTTTTTGTATGATAAAGACAATTGGCAGTACTGAGGGGCATGATGATCAGATTATCAAAAACTGGCTGGAATAATGTCATTATCATTCTAGTAATGAGCTTTATTTTATTGATTAACACCACGAATAAAAAAATTTACTCGCCAGATGAAAATACTGAGGTCAATAGCGATCAAGAGGTTGCTTTAGTCGGATCGCAAAATATTATTTTAACGATCGATATAAGTAATGTAGTAACTATTGAGCGGATAGGCCGAACTTGGCGGGCAGTTCCGGCCAATATTTCCGGCCAAGCATTAGCACAAATGATGGTGTCTTGGCAGCAAAGTAGCGGTGAGACTATGGCCCAAGCCCCGATAGTTGATCGACAATTTTCGCTAGATGTTAAGCTCGACATTGCCGGCCAACCACTGCCATTACAGTTAATTTTTTATGCCACAGAGCAGCAATTATTGATCTTTAATCAAACATCAGCACAATGGCTTGTTATGCCAATAGCTATGTATGGGCAATTGTTTCCAGCAGAAATTTTTACTAACTAACCTTAGTTTCATTCACCTTAACCTTTAACCAATGTACCAGAGGTAGTAGATTTTATGAGAAAATGTGCAATTTTATCCATGGACAGTTTGGCAAATTTTGAAGCTTATGATTGTTTAATTGATCAGCCAATGCTTGCTTTAGGCTGGCAAACCGAAGTAATTTCCTGGCGTAATAGCAGCGTAAATTGGTCCGACTATGCCGCAGTTATTATTCGTAGCCCATGGGATTACCAGGATGACATGGAAAGTTTTCTCAAGGTACTGTCGGCTATTGATCAATCAAGCGCTCGGTTAGAAAACAGCTTGAATGTAGTGCAGTGGAATATTAATAAAAACTACTTAAAAAGCTTAGCCGCTGAACAAGTAACTATTGTACCGACATTATGGCCACAGGCTTTTGACCCTGACAATATGTTGGGATATTTTAACCATTTTGCTACCGAGCAAATAGTCTTAAAACCGCGAGTCAGTGCCAATGCGGATAATACATTTTGGCTAACAAAAGACACTTATCAAGATCAAGTCGCTGAGTTAAGTCAAGCGTTTGCAAAGCGAGAGTTAATGGTGCAGCCTTTTATGGCTGCTATTTGCCAAGAAGGTGAATTTTCGTTGTTTTATTTTAACGGCCAGTACAGTCACACTATATTAAAAACCCCAGCCCAAGGTGATTTTCGTGTTCAAGAAGAGCATGGTGGTGGCTTGTTATCGGTAATGCCTGAACCATCGTTATTGGTAGCAGCAAACCATACAATGCAAGCTATCAGCAAGCTCCATGGTGAACTACTCTACGCCCGTATTGACTTTGTTCGCTATCAAAACACCTTTGCCCTAATGGAAGCTGAGTTAATTGAGCCTTCACTTTATTTTAATATGGACGATGCCTCAGCACTCCGCTTTGCCAACGCTTTTGATACTCGTATGACAGCGTTCACGGCTACCGCATAAGACATAAATAGCAAAGCAATAAAAAAGAGGCCATAGCCTCTTTTTTATTTACCGGATGAACAGTCAGTTTTTTATATCAAACAAAACTAAGTTACTACATCCATCTCGGCACGGATTAACTTACTTTAAGGTTAGTAAGTGATTTACTAGCTTGACATAATCTTGTTCAAAATTATTTCTATCTAAGCCAGCCGGATCAACACGGTATTTACCATTAACAATCACAGTAGGTACTGCGGTTAAAGCACCTTTATTGGCAAAGTAGTCTTGCTGTTTCTTCATCGCATTGGCTTTGCTGACCACACTAAAGCTTTTCATTAACTTATCGAATTTTTCACCATCAGCACCGTTTAGTACGAAAACATTTCGGATATCTTTTTCTGAAGTAAATACCGCTTTTTGAATATGGATGTAATTAAACAGTGCACCAATAATTTTCTTCTCTAAACCCATTTGGTGGGCAACAACAACTGCTTTACTTAACATTTGTTGTACTTTAGGTGAGGCAGCACGCAAAAAGTCTACATGGTTCATTTCAAAGTCCGCATCTGCTGGTATGGCGGTTTTTAACGTCGCCATAAAGGGTTCAAATTTAAAACAATGTCCGCAATAAAAAGAGAAAAATTCACGTACTTCAGACTTCGCAGAAACGTCTTCATTCACTTTAGTGTAATGCTCACCTTCAGTATAATCTGCTGCGAATGAGAGTACGGGTAATAACATTAAAGCGAATAAGCTCACTAACTTCTTCATAAAATTACAATTCCTAATTATTAATAAATCAAAATCAATAGCACTATGTGTGCTTAATAACCTAGCAAACTTAGCGGTGGTTGCTGTAAGGCTGACATTTGCTCTTTAAGCATCAAAATTTGTTGTTCCCAATATTTTTCAGTATTAAACCACGGAAAGTTACGAGGAAAAGCAGGGTCTTGCCAACGTTTACATAGCCATGCCATATAATTAACTACTCGCATAGTACGCAATGATTCAATTAAAGGCAATTGATTGGTTTCAAAGCGATAAAATTCATTGTAGCCCGTTAATATGGTATCAAGTTGTAATAACTGCTGCTGGCGATCACCACTAAGCATCATCCAAATATCTTGCACTGCCGGCCCCATACGACAATCGTCAAGGTCAACAAAGTGTGGCCCAACATCAGTCCACAAAATGTTACCGGCATGACAATCACCGTGCAAACGGATCTGCGACTTAGGCTGATATTGCTGACTTGCAATGGTAATTACTTGTTCTAAAATAGTGAAAAAAGGCAAGCTTAAGCCAGCAGGAACAAAGTTAGAGCGTTCAATAATAAGCTGTGCTTGCTGGAGCATTTCTTCACTATTAAATGTTGGCCGTTCGCTAAAACTTTTTTGCGCAGCAACAGCGTGAATTCGACCTAAAAATCGGCCCATCCACTCCAGTTGGTCTAAGTTATCAACCTCAAAAATTCGGCCACCACGACAAGGAAATATAGCAAACTGATAGCCTTTGTATGAAAACAAAGACTCGCCATCAATTTTCATTGGTGCCACCAAAGGCAGCTCACTTGCATCTAATTCAAAAGAAAAATCATGCTCTTCCCTAATTTGTGCTTCTGTCCAGCGTTGTGGCCGATAAAACTTAGTCACATATTTAGTGTTAGCCATGTCATGAAATTGATAAACACGATTCTCATAACTATTTAATGCCAACAAACCACTATCAACCGTTAAACCTGTGCTTTCTAAACCGTCTAGAATTAAATCAGGTGACAACGAGGTAAAATCAAATACTGACATTAGCGTTTATTAAAGAAGCGGCTTTCGTGTTCAAGCTTAACCTCATCCGTCTCAGATACTAATTCAAGCACAAAACTTATATCTGTCATATAGTCTTCTAATTCCTTAGGGGCGACCGAAAGGCTGATCGGTAAAGTATAGACTTTAGCCGCTTTAACAAGTACCTCTTGGTCGCCGTTCCATTTAGTATTGTTAATACCCTTTACTGACAGGCGATAACGATTATCTTTTTGTGACTTATTGAGAATCTTTAGGGTGTAAACATTCTCAATATCACCATTAAAGTTCTCTTTGGCTAACTCATTTCTATCGCGAATAATTTCCATTGATACTGGCACTCTGTTAACCATTTCTAACACCAATAAGCTGGTCATCACAAATAATACGATGGCATAACCAATAAGTTTAGCACGGACAAAGTGCACTTTTTTCCCTTCTAACTCATGCTCAGTGGCATGACGAATTAAACCTTTATCGTAGCCCATGCGATCCATAACACCGTCACAGGCATCAACACAAGCACCACAATTGATACATTCATATTGTAAGCCATTACGAATATCAATACCGGTAGGGCAAACCTGAACACATAAATTACAGTCAATACAATCACCTAAACCAATATCTTTTGGTACGTCTTGTCTAGTACGTGGACCTCGGTTTTCACCACGTTTGGCATCGTAAGAAACAGTTAAGGTGTCTTTATCAAACATCGCGGATTGAAAACGGGCATACGGGCACATATGTAAACACATAATTTCTCGCATCCAGCCGGCGTTACCGTAAGTACAAAAAGCAAAAAACCAGACGGTTGCGGCTAAGGCAAACGAGGCCTTGAAAGTGAAAAAATCAACAAAAACCTCACGCATGGGGGCAAAATAACCGGCAAAGGTTAGCGCGGTTAAAACAGAAATTAAGCCCCAACAAAAGTGTTTTAGCGCTTTACGCCAAAACTTATTGATGTCCATTGCTTGGCTGTCGAGTTTTTTACGCTGGTTAGCTGTGCCTTCTATTTTTTCTTCAAACCAGATAAATATAAAGGTCCAAACCGTTTGAGGGCAAAGATAACCACACCAAACTCGCCCTAAAAAGGTGGTAATAAAGAACAACAAAAAAGCACTAAGAATTAAGAGCCAGGCCAATAGTGTGAGATCTTGTGGCCAAAGCGTGACACTCCATAGCGTAAAACGTTGTTCGCTAATATCAAACAAAATCGCTTGGTGGCCGTCATATTGTAACCAAGGTAAACCAGCAAATAGCGCTAAAAAGAAGAAATTCATTTTTTTACGTAGTTTTTGAAATACACCCTTTACTTTGCGAACATAGATTTGGTCACGAGGTTTATAGGTATCGCTTTTGGCGGGCTGATGAATTTGAACATTTTTAATCGGAATATGCTGACTAACGTTAATGTTTTTATCTTTTGATTTCAAAGCGGATCCTTTATGTCGGTAATGCCGAGTAATTATAACGGATTCGCACTCATTACCCATCAAAAAAATAGCATAATATTGCTTTGTTACTACCAAATTGATTACTCTAGCGTTATTAGCATGACATTTAGCCCAAGAAAACAATAATACTATTGGTGATTGGTTAAATAACAGTAGCAAGTTGCTGGTTATTTGTACGCACATATGATTGTAAGGCAAGATATGAAAAGACTATTGATCTTGATCGTGGCCACCGCGTTATATTTTCATTATTATCCTAATGAAAAACTAAACCGCTGGATATTTAAGCAAAAGCAAGTTGTACTGAGTTATTTTTCAGAGGTGACTGACACCAGAGTACGGTTAAAGTCTGATAAAATATATCAAGATTTATCGCGTGACTTTAGTCACTTCACTAGCCAAGAAATAGCTTACGTGGCAGAAATCACCAGTAGCCGTGAACAGGTAAAAAAGTTTAACGAGCAATACTGTAGCAGTAAAAAACAAACGCCAAAACTACAGCACGATAATTTAGCCCGGGTGTGTCGAGCCATCAGCAAATATAGCAATTTATTATAATGAGCTGCTGTAGAGCTTTTATCGACTTGGACAAATTTTCAACTGGAGGTCGAACAGCTAGCTAATATCCGTTTCATTAATTAGTGGGCTACTTTACATGCATAAAAATATATGCAAAAAACAGTCAATTATAAGGCATTTATTTAATCACTCGTTAGGCTAATAATTAAATAAATAACACCATAGTGGCTTGTTTTAACCCGTAGAAATAATCAGAAGATGAGCAATATTGTTATCATAGCCAAGGGATCAAGACGATTGTGAGCCAAGCTAATCGCCTAGTTAACCTTAAGCGAAATAATTAAGCTGAAAGCTTAGCTAATAAGATCGCAAAACTATCTGCACTGGCTTGTTCTAAAGCATGTCCTGCACCTTGGATCACCCAATGACCATTGACCATCACATCTAAAACTGGGTTACTTTGGCTTGCAAAAATAACACTGTCGAGTAAGTGAATATCGTCATGGGCAAATAAACGTAATCGCCTATCATCCAGGACCAATAAATCAGCTTGTTTACCAATAGCCAATGCGCCGGTATTACTGTTGGTGCTTTGTGCACCTCCGGCGGCGGCTTTTTGCCATAAATTAAGCCCAACAGATTTTTGCTCGCTGGTGGCTAACAGGGCACGTTGTTGCTTATTTAAACGTTGGGCATATTCAAGCCAGCGTAATTCTTCGATTGGATTAACCGAGATATGGCTGTCTGAGCCAATAGCAAAGGTGCCATTGTCTATTAAAAATTCACTGGTCGGGAATATACCATCACCTAAGTTAGCCTCTGTGGTTGGGCAAATTCCGGCTATTGCTTGGCTAGCAATAATACCTTTGCGTTCTTGTTCATCGATATGTGTGGCGTGAATTAAACACCAATGCTGGTCTAAATCTGCATTATTGAGTAACCACTGCACCGGCCGTTGACCATAATGAACTAGACAGTCTGCTACTTCTTTTTGCTGTTCTGCAATGTGAATATGAATTGGCGCTTGCGCATCAAGTGCTCTAACATGAGCCACTGCCGCTAAGAGCGAATTTTTATCAACCGCGCGTAAAGAATGTGGCGCAATACCGACATTGCAATTAGCTTGTGATTTGGCGAGCGCAAAACAATCAGTGACTAAATCATTAAACTGCTCAACTGAATTAATAAAGCGCTTTTGTCCGTCAGTCGCAGCTTGTGTGCCAAAGCCGCTGAATCTATACAGCACAGGCAATAATGTTAAGCCAATACCCGATTGCTGAGCCGCGGCAAAAATAGCTTGGGCCATAGTGGCGAGGTTTTGATGATTTTGGCCGTCAATATCATGATGAAGATAATGAAACTCAGCAACACGGGTGTAACCCATTTTCAACATTTCAATATAAAGCTGGCGCGCAATTACCTGAACATCTTCTGAGCTTAATTGCCCCAAAAATTTATACATAATATTACGCCAAGTCCAAAAACTGTCTTGACCTTCGCTGCCTTGTTCACTAAAACCGGCAAAAGCACGTTGAAAAGCATGAGAGTGACAATTGACCATACCAGGTATAACCACACCATTAGCACGTTCCGCACCTGCGATATATCCAGCGGTAATATTAGTAATCACACCTTGATCAATCGTCAACGTTTGTTCGTTAGCCCAACCATCAGCTAATAAGATTTTTTTAGCAAAAAGTTTCATCGATACATTCCCTTACTCAGTGGCGTTTTGGGTTTTAGTGTTAATGGCAGTAAAACTTATCAGCGTATTAACCAATGCAGCAAGTTTAGGTTGCACTTGCAACGCTAAGCTTTCGTTATAAGTCATGGCTTGCTCATTCATATAGGTATGCTGTGAAAGCTCTAATTGAATAGCATGAAAATTATTATTAGGTTGACCGAATGCCCGCGTAATATAACCACCTTTAAAGCGACCATTACAGACCATAGTGTAAGGTGTGTAATCTACATCCGCTAAAGCTACCATGAGTTCAGGAGCACAACTTTTTCCATCAGCATTACCAAAATTAAAATCAGGTAATTGTCCCTGAAAAAACCTTGGTACATGCGAGCGAATAGAATGTGCCTCAAGCAACACGGCTTGACCAAATTCAACTTTTATTGCTTGCATGGTTGAGCTCAAGGCCTGATGGTAAGGTTGCCAATAATCTTTAACGCGAGCCGCTATTTGTTCAGTACTCGGTGCACAGCCTGTTTGATATAAAGGTGATAAATCAAATGCTGTGGTGGGACAAAGTTCAGTATTATTCGCACCCGGGTATAAATCAACACCATCAGGATCACGATTTAAGTCAATCACATAACGGTTGTATTTAGGAATTAATATATAAGCGCCAAGCTCTTTTGCAAATGCATATAAACGCTCCATATACCAGTCAGTATCGGCAACTTTACGTCCTTTGGCGGTCATTATCTTCGCAATATCTGTGGGTATTTTTTCGCCATTGTGTGGCATGCTAATGAGTAAAGGCACAGAGCCTTTAATTAAGGTGTAACTGTTTGACATGCAAACCCCTCAAATTGTATATACAACTTTATTGCGCTTAATTTACCACTTTGCCGATAAAACAGGAAATTATTTCTATTGATAGCATCGAATTTATTTAGGCCATATGTGCTAAGTTGAGCAGTGCAAATTGACCCGTGCCGATAGTGACCGCCGCCTAATTAAATGTATTGATGCAAGCCACTAAAATTGCTTAATATCAGTGGTTACTTTTATCCATCGATTTTATTAATCGATTTTATCAATCATGAAGTGCAATATTAATCACTTTATTTAAAGTCGGACTTATTCGATAATAGCAACATAGTCAGCGACAACATTATTTTAGAAACTATAAACGGAGCCATTATGTTAGAAAACAAAGAGCAACAAAAAGTCCCTAATGTTACTTTCACATTAAGAGCCAATGACGAGTGGACAACGCGCACTAGTGACGAAATTTTTAGTGATAAAACGGTAGTGGTTTTTTCGCTGCCCGGTGCTTTTACACCGACCTGTTCATCTTCACATTTACCACGTTATAACGAATTAGCACCAAAACTGTTTAAGAATGGTGTTGACGAAATTATTTGTATGTCAGTCAATGACACCTTCGTGATGAACGCTTGGGCAGAACACCAAAATGCAGACAGCATTAGCTTTATTCCTGATGGCAACGGCGAATTTACTGATGGCATGGGCATGTTAGTTGATAAAGCCGCTGTAGGTTTTGGTAAGCGTAGCTGGCGTTATGCGATGTTAGTTAAAAATGGCGTCATTGAAAAAATGTTTATTGAGCCTGATTTACCCGGCGACCCATTTGAAGTATCTGACGCCGACACCATGTTAAATCATATTAATCCGTCAGCCTGTCAAACATCAGCGATTGTGGTTTTTAGCAAGCCGGGTTGCCCACATTGCAAAAATGCAAAAGCATTGTTAAATGAAAAAGGCTTAACATTTGAAGAGTTAGCAGTAGGCAAAGATGTTAACTTAACCATGTTTAAAGCGCTAACTCATGCAGACACCGTACCGCAAATTTTTATCGACGGACAACATATTGGTGGCAGTGAAGCATTGGCGGCTCACTTGAATTAATAGTGACGCAAGACTAAAGCTGTTGGATTTAGCTTAACGATTAAAAAACGACGCCTTAGCGTCGTTTTTTATTTTTTACTTTCGTCACCAATAGTGTCATTAATCCAGTAGGCATTAGTCTACGTCATGATAGAATAGTGTTTAAACTGTTAAGGCCAACAATATGGATCACCAACCCTACAACCCATTGCACGGAGTCACGTTAAAAATTATCGTTACTCAATTAGTTGATCATTTTGGTTTTGATTATCTCGGTAAAGAAATAAAAATTCGTTGCTTTACTGATGATCCTAGCATTAACTCAAGCTTGAAGTTTCTCAGAAAAACCCCTTGGGCCAGAGAAAAAGTTGAAGCACTTTATATTCAACATAAAACCAAACTTGATAACGAAGACGACTCGGCTTGAAATAGCATGAGCATATCGCACAAAAGTATTGAACAACATGATAATAAAATGCCAAACTGCTGAGATATAAACACCATAACGTCTAAAACATGAAAAACACCCATCACTATATTCTTACTTGGCAGTGCCCTGATACTTCAGGCGTACTGGCAAAAGTCAGCCAGAGTTTATTCGAACACGGGGCCTTTATTACTGAAACTAGCCAATACAGTGATCCCTATACCGATACATTTTTTTCACGCATTGCTTTTGATGATAGAGAACTGACCGTCAGTTTTTCAGCATTCAGTCAAGCTATTGATTTATTAGCCAAACCGTTAAATATGCATTATCAACTTAGAGAAAAAGAGAATTTTCCTAATGTCGTTATTGCCGTCTCTAAAGATGATCACTGCTTAGTGTCACTATTAACCAAATGGAAAGCGGGTGTCTTACCGGTCAATATTGTCGCTATTACCTCAAACCATCAAGATTGTCAGGCACTTGCCCAATGGCATAATGTTCCCTTTCATTACTTGCCGGTCAATAAAGATAATAAAGCACAGCAAGAGCAGGCATTATTAGCTATTTATCAGCAGTATAATGGTAACTTATTGGTGCTTGCCCGTTATATGCAAATATTATCAGACGAGCTTTGTCGTAGCTTACGTGGCCAAGCGATTAATATTCATCACTCTTTTCTGCCCAGTTTTAAAGGCGCAAAGCCTTATCATCAAGCGCATAAACGTGGCGTTAAAATTATTGGCGCTACGGCACATTATGTCACCGCAGACCTAGACGAAGGGCCGATCATTGTTCAAGAAGTAAAACCGATTAACCATGCTTTTACCATTGAGCAGATGGTGCATCTGGGCCACGACTTAGAAGCCATCGCCTTATGTAATGCCGTAAAAATGCATGCTGAGCAACGTATCTGCATCAATAAAGATAAAACCGTTATTTTAAGTTAATCGCCAGGGCAATAGCTAGTCGCTAAGGCTTACTTTCAAGCTGTTTTATTCAGTTAACTCTGCTACATTGGAGCACAAATATCTTGTTAACATTTGTGCGCCAATATGATCCAATATCAAATTTCCCCCCTTAACCCAAATAGTCATTTATTTGAGGTCTTATTGTCATTTAAAAGTACCCCAGGCCAAAGCTACACTTTATCTTTACCCGCCTGGTTACCCGGTAGTTACATGATCCGCGATTTTGCCAAAAACATTACCGAAATTTGCGCGTTTGACAGCAATGAACAAGCCATTAGCTTAAGTAAAGTTGATAAACAAACTTGGTCATTGCAGGCCAGCAATGAACAGGTGCAAGTGCGCTATCAAGTTTTCGCATTTGACTTATCCGTACGCACAGCTTACCTAGATAGCCAGCGCGGATTTTTCAATGGCAGCTCAACATTTTTGCAAGTACAAGAGCTGAGCGAGCAGGCATGTGAGCTCATCATTCATCCCTCAACGTTAGCTGAACATAGGCAATGGCAAGTGGCGACGGGTTTACCACGAGCGCAAGCCACTACAAAATACCAATTTGGTGAATATATTGCGGATAATTACCAACACTTAATCGACTGCCCAGTCGCTATTGGCGACTTTGACAGCACTGAATTTACGGTAGAAGGGGTAGTGCACCATTTAGTATTTACCAGTAAGCACTACGGCGATACTCAGCGTTTGGCTGCTGATATTAGCAAGTTATGCCAACATCACATTAGCTTATTTGGTGAAGCACCTTTTCAAGAGTATTGGTTTATCACTCATTTACAAGCGAATGGTTTTGGTGGCTTAGAACACAAAAACTCTACTATTTTACAAGCCAGTCGCTTCGACTTACCCAACCCACAACAAGCAGCAACAGTGCTAAATGAGGACTATAAAAGCTTCTTAAGTTTATGTTCACATGAATATTTTCATGCTTGGAATGTTTGTCGCATAAAACCGAAAGAATTTGTCCCTTACAACTTACAAAAAGAAAGTTATACCCAACAGTTATGGGCCTTTGAAGGGATAACATCTTACTACGATGACATTTCACTTTATCGTAGCGGCTTAATTAACTTTGAAGACTATTTAACTATATTAGCAAAAACAGCCACGCGGGTTTATCGCGGTAGTGGTGAATTAAAACAAAGCGTCACCGCTTCAAGTTTTGATGCTTGGACCAAGTTTTATCAACAAGGTCCAGATGCGGTTAATAACATTGTCAGTTATTACACCAAAGGTGCTTTAATTGCTTTATGGTTAGACTTAATTATTCGCCGAAAATCAAACAACCAGCATAGTTTAGACACCTTAATGCGAGAGTTATGGACTCACTTTGGTCGCACCAATATCGGTACCAGTGAAGCTGACTTTATCAACATTGCTAACCTGCTATGTGGTGAAGATATTTCATCAAGCTTTAAGCACTATTTATACAGCAATGAGCGTATTGACTTAACCGCTGAACTGGCAACGTATGGCGTTGAACTGCAAAAACAAAAATTCAAAAAATTAAACAGTCTCGAAACCACACCTGAAATGCATTACCACGGTTATTTAGGTGCACAATATAAAGTACAAGCGTTTGGCTTAACCATTACACAAGTACTGGAAAATTCACCAGCAGCCAAGGCGGGTTTCGCGGTTAACGATACGCTGATCGCGATAGATAAAATAAAAATGACTGAGCAATCAATACAAGCCCTATTTGATCATTTACCAGCAGGCAGAGAGCTAACCTGTGATTTTTTTCGTGATGACCAACTGCTGAGCTCAACATTGAAAGTTACTGACTCACCATTAGTGGGTATCGCCTTTAAAGTGGTTGATGACAACTTAGTAAAACGTTGGCAGCATATTTTACCAAAGGGGTGAATTAGCTTTGTAAACCCCTGTTGTAAACTAAAGCGTACGTAATTACTGACAACATTTGGCGACTAAACTCGCCAGAAAATTAGGGCGCATTATCGAGTTATGGTAAAAAATAACTCATTCGCTTAACTACTCACTTAAGTAATAATATTATGATTAATGTAAAACGTTTGCACCATGTGGCTTATCGATGTAAAGACGCAAAAGAAACCGTTGATTGGTATGAAAAACATTTGAATATGGCACTTACTGTCGCCATTGCCGAAAATGAGGTACCGTCAACAAAAGCACCCGATCCCTACATGCATATATTTTTAGACGCCGGTATGGGCAATGTGTTGGCCTTTTTTGAGATCCCCAATTCTCCTGATATGGGCCGAGATGAAAATACCCCAGAATGGGTACAACATATAGCATTAGAAGTTGAAAATGTTGACGCGTTAATTTCAGCAAAAAGCGATTTACAAGCACACGGCTTAGACGTTTTAGGCCCAGTTAATCATGGTGTATTTAAGTCTATTTATTTCTTTGATCCTAACGGCCACCGCTTAGAATTAGCCGCTAATATCGGTACCATAGAACAATATGCAGAACTTAAACGGGTAGCGGCATTAATGGTTGAAGAATGGTCACAAACTAAACAAGCGCCAACCCATGCAGCTTGGTTGCATCACCTAGACGACTAAGGCATAAAAACAGCGCTACAAGCCTCTATTAACGCAAGATTTCGTCAATAGGGGGGAGAAAAACATTGCCATTTGCCAACTTTGATAAACATTAAGCCATGTAATTCCATGTTAAAAAATAAATTACACTTCTTAACAAATAATTACAATTAAAAACAAAGACTTGCTAAGGGTTAGACTTTAGTGCAATAAATAAGCGAAAAAATAGCTTGAAGCTTTACTCAACTCACGTACAGTATGGCTGGCTACATAGATAGCACTCAACAAAATGGATAGCATTTGCACGGAAAGCAATAAGCGTTAATTAACGCAGTATATTATTTAAAATATGGATTGTTTACTAAAACTCAGGATGAGTACTGAAATATTTAGCCCAAAAGGGTATCAGGGATAGCCCCAAAAAGTGTCAGGATGACCGAAAAAAATAAAATTTAGTACAAAATAATAATAACAATAAAAATAAGATTAAAAATTATAAAGTTCACATGGATTGTAACAAAAGGCTAGGACAGCCACTTAAGAGTCGGAACTATAGATGTTGGCTTATGCTGCATTTCTTCCCAAAAGCGACGTTATTAACGTCGCTTTTTTTCTTTCTATCGCTGTTTAGCGTAGAATGACGTAAAATGAAAGCAATTGTTTATTATTTTAAGTTATTACTATGTCTCGTACTAAAAAATCACGCAAACCGGGTACCGGTTCTCTTGGCATCGTTAAAGATGACAACAAAAAATTAGTCGCACCCACACCTCGCAGAGCAAAGAAAACAAACGGTAAAGAGCCGGGTAACCGCCAAAAAGAGGCCAGCCCTGTCATGGTTAATGGCCAGAACTCTGGCAAAAACAAGGATCCCCGCATTGGTAACAAAACACCTATTGATTTAGGCAAAAAAGTAACTGCGCCGATCAAAACTAAACCAACTAAAAAAGTGCAAGACAACTCACCCATTGCAGCAATTCGTGTCGTTGAAGCCAGTGAGTCATTAGCCGAGCAATTAAGCCGTATTGAACAAGATCCTAGATTGCTTGAAATACTTGAAAAGCAAGATGATGACCTAGAACTAACAGCAGAAGATGTTAGTTATTTCAATACGTTAATGGAGCAACATGAAAAAATTAGTCAAGCATTAGGTCTTGATGATGAAGATGAAGATGAAATTGTAGCACCCAATAAAAAGTCAGACTCTGAAGATGACTTATGGGACAAGTTCGATAAAAGTGATTTATCAAAATTTTAATAGGAGTATTTAATGCTATCCAACCCTTGGGTATACCTAGCTTTATTAGCCATCGTTATTATTGGTGTATTAGCAGTCGTAGCCACTAGGCTGCTAGGCCAATTAAAACGACAAAAGCTTGAGCAAGAGCAGAAAAAAGTAGAGCAGCAACAAGCCCTACAGCAGCACGATAAAAAAATTATCTCCAGTGTTATTATTATCGTACGCGCGATGAAAGAAGAACAATGCGACATAGGAGAGGGTTGCTGGCGCTTAAGTGTATTGCTAGATTCATTAAAGTTAAGCCAAGACTTAAATGTACAATTTCCAGCCGTATTCAAGTTTTATGAAGCGATAAAACATATGCCTATTTTAGGGGCACGTAAAAAACTTGATAAACAGTCTCGTATGAGACTTGACTTAGAACGCATGAAACTTGAGGCAGAAATGGCAGAAGATATTCGCCAAGATATCGATTTACTGCACCAATACGCTAATGAACGAAATAGTGTGCTAAGCGAGTCCTCAGTTTAATTTAGCTTTTATAAAACTTAGGCTTTATCAAACTTAGCTTCAAATAATAAAACGGTTAGCTTACTACTAACCGTTAAAATTGCACCGTTAAGCTAAGATAACAATTAATCAAACCCGTGATAAATAACTCTAAGTGACAATGAAACCGTCAGCATTGATCTTGAGCAATGTTTGCGCGGCTAGCTTATCTATAATAGCGTCAAATAGATAAGCTGGAATACTGATGCAAGCAGCTCAATTTTTTGATAGCACACTCTTAAAAAAATATAACAGCAATGGCCCTCGATATACTTCATACCCAACCGCATTAGAATTTCATGATCGATTTAGCCATGAAGATTTATTGCCCATGCCAAGCAAACTGGCTTCAAAGCCATTAATATTGATTTGATCTACGGCCTACTGACATCAAACTTTAGAGACCCTTACTCGTACGCTAAACAAAGCCAATGAAACGGATGTCGACCGTATTTCATTGTTTAGTTACGCCAATATTCCCTCTCGCTTTGCCGCCCAGCGTAAACTCAAAGATGAATGGTTACCTAACGCAGATGAAAAATGGTCTTTGATGAAATTAGCCATTGAAAAGCTATGTAATTTTGGCTACGACTTCACCGGTATGTACAACTTCGCTAAGCCTGGAAATAAACTGTCAATTGCCCAAAAGTCTGGTGATCTACAGCGAAAATTTCAAGGTTATACCACCAAAGGCAGTTGTGACTTACTCGGTTTAGGGCTGTCGTCAATTAGTGCTATTGGCCACAGCTTTAGTCAAAACACCAAAGTGTTACAACAACTACAAAGCCATACAGACTCAAGCACACGCTCAGGTAAAAGGTGTCAGCTTATCTCAAGACGATATTATTCGTGGAGAAGTGATTCGCGAGTTGATGTGTAACCTTTATATCGATAAAAATAAAATTAGCCAGAAGTTTGCTAGTAATTTTGATGAATATTTTGCTAAATACTTGCCCTTGCTGCAAAGCTTTATTAATGACGGATTAATAATTATTACTATTAATGAAATTCGGGTCGAGCAAAAAGCGAGATTGCTAATACGTTATATTTGTATCAGTTTTTATGCCTATATGAAGCAAAATCTAAACCAACAGTGTTTTTCACGGGTTATTTAAGTTAGCTTTCTAGTTGGCCTAAACTAAATCGATGTTTGGCGCTAAAAAATACTAATTCTGCGCCGTGACCAGCGTTATTTTCACAGGCTAAATCTACCCATTGATAATAAACATTACGATGCACCTTCGCCTGCAAATTTTGTCTGACCGTGACATATAAACCACCCTCTTCGGTAATTTCTAGTGGATGTTCAGCATTTAAGATAAAGCTGTCGTCTAAATTGGTCGTCACTTGCATACTGGTTTTCTGTTCATCTAACCATTGCCATTGCGTTAAAATAAAGGGCGCATCAGCAACCACGATGCCAACCTTTTCGACAGGCGTGACTAAAAAATAGCGTTTATCTTCTTTTTTTAATACTGAGGCAAAGAGCTTAACCAAAGACAAACGTTTAAATACCGTGCCGTTGTAAAACCAACTACCATCTGACTTTATTTCTAAATCAATATCACCACAAAAAGGAGGATCCCATAGTTCAACTGGTGGCATTTTTTTCACATTACCCGGTTGTGAATCAGAAATTTGAGCAGAAATTTTTTCTAATGACATAATAGTTATCCTAATGACTGACTTACCTAATAGTAGCAAGTTAACAGTGAAACTTAAAATAGCCACATAAGTAAGTGTAGTTATCCGCTTATTTACCGCGTCTAAAATCATTAGACGCTAGTGTAATCTTTCGCTAATGCACTCAATAGCGATTATACTAACTGATAATTGTTTACCCGCACCATAAAATTCAACAAAAGTAAGTCGAAAGGCAATATTTTGCTTGTCATGTCACTATAAAATGCAATACAATCCTCGCGCCTTACCACTAGGCGCTTTCAGTAATATCAGTGGTGGCTATAGCTCAGTTGGTAGAGCCCCGGATTGTGATTCCGGTTGTCGAGGGTTCAAGTCCCTTTAGCCACCCCATTCTTATACCCTTCAAAAAATTATAAGTTATTTATCAGGACAATAGTATTGACGTGGCCAACCAAATTCAGTCAACCTAGTTAAGCAACCATTTCTAATTCTCTACCCACTGATTCAAAAACGTTAGGACTTTGATAATCCAGATATGAATTCTTTTGAATATTTTTTACGTTTTGTCATTTTCGATCTCCAATTAAGATTATTATCTCTTAACTAGGTAGTCGAATCCATTAGACCACGTCATATTGCCGCTTGTAACAATTCATTCAATATTAAATTCTATTTTTCAATGTCAAAGATTTTAGATAAAACATCAAATCCATAATCCCTTCCTGTGCCTACCGTGTGTGTGTGGAAAGTAACTTAAAACTATCAATAGTTGATAATAGTAATGAACTTTAGTAATTTCGTTAATATTGTTAAACAGAAATAGTGTTTACTGATTTTTTTGTGTTGCTGACTAACTCTGTAAAAGATAGTGTTAATATAATTATGATCATAAGCGGAAATTAACCACTAGTTAATCCTAATAACCGCTTCAAGCGCTTTTCCCCTTTGCTAAAAACGAATCACATTGTAAGATCAATAACTGAGACTTAATTGGAAAATTTGTCCGATTTACATCCGCTCGCCATTAGTTTTGTCATCGCCAATAAGTTTCGATACAGCTGTCTCTAAATTAACTGACTTACCAAATAAGTTGCCTTTAAAATTACTGTATATAAATTTAAGTATAAAACACCTTAATATAAACCTCTTCGATTATATTGCTTCAAAAATAAGATAAAAAAAATCCGATGACCTTACGATTACCGGATTTTTAAAACTTACTTTTTGAGTATGCTAGGCGTAGTTATCTAAACCCACACTATAACAATCGAGTCTGTTATTTTTGGCGTCTTCTTAAGAAAGCCAAAGGCAATAACAATAGGCCTAACCAGCCCATAGCGCCACCACCACTACTTTTACGTGAAACAGGCACTGTAGGTATTGCTTCATTAATCACATTAACCGTTTGTGATACAGAAACTGAATCAGTTCCATCATTCACTGTGACTGTGAATGTTAAGCTTGCGTTGCTGTCAATTGATGGAGGCGTAAATGACATCACACTTTGGTCGGTATCAGTAAGAGTGGCAGCTGGACCAGACGTTTGTTGCCAGTTGTATGACAAGGCATCGCCATTTCTGTCAGAGGCGACAGCAGTAAGCGAGCTAGTTGCTGATTCAGTTATGCTGCTGGTACCGGTGACACTGACGATTGGAAGTACATTGTCACAAATAGCAATGTTTCCTGCTACCACTTTAGAGAAAACGGGCGAAGCAATATTGCTAATAGTCACTTGGTCAATTACCCAACCAAAGTCAGCTACAGAACCATCCGAAGCGATCCTGAAACGAAGCCTTGCCGTGTTACCATTAAGGGCGGTCCCAAAGTTAACTTTTTCCATATTACCGGCAGAAGTAGCAAGATCACCATTGATGCCAGTAAATGTGCCTCTGGTACTACCTAATGCTTGAGCAGGATTGGGTTGTAGTGTTGCAGTATAACCGACATCAAATGTTCCCCCTACCGAGGTGACATCTACCCATTCACCGCCGTTAAGACTGATCTCAATTACGCCACCATCCCACGTTTCTTCTAACCAATAGAAATGCCAGAAACTCATTTCGAAGTTACCGCCATACCCTATCTCAAAAGTATCGGTCTCATAAGCGGCATCTGATTCAAAGTCATTGTTGTTTAAAAACATGGCTTGTGTGCCTAAGTCAACGCCAGGATTCAACGAAGCAAAGAAACCTATATTGTCACTGTTATCTATGCTTCTGGTACCTGCGGCGAATTCACCACCACGCAAGATGTTTTCTTTCCAGTTATCAAGTAAAGCGATAGACTCCATATCATCAGTGCTTTTTTGACTCACTGGCGGCAGCTTTTCAAAGGCCAGATTAACCAGAGCTGTTAGAGATAAATCTGTTGCTTCTTGAATATCATCACCTTCCACTGCTTCTAGAAAGCTAACCTTTAATTCCAACGTATCTGCAGTTTCGGCATTATTTAGAGTGATCATAATAGGGACACTGATGGCACTTTCAAATGGACTAACATCGGCAAACGTAACCATACCATCATTTTCTAGGGTTACATCATGATCGCTAACCACTTCAATTTTAGCGGTTACGCCTGCAAGAAGTTCGCTACCGGCATTATTAATGGTGACACTTACTGTACCTGTTTCGCCTTGATCTAATACACCGTCATCTGAGCAGTAACCTAAAGTATTGCCGCTAAATGTGGGGTTCAAACTAAAGCTACTAGCATTATAAGTAGCGAGTTGAGTTTCAAATGACTCAATCACACCTACATTATCTCTGCTGAATCTATCCGGTGAGACGGCTCCTAAACCTAATCCACGTTTGGCAAAAGCCGCCAGGGCTAGGGTGAAATCATCAGAGTCGGTGGCTAATATATTGGCTAGTATGGCGTCTCTGGCTTCAGTAAAGGTCGGTGAGATTGGCGTCATTTTATATCCAGCAACCAGGTAATTAGCCATTTTATCTTGGGCAATGGTAAAACCATGCGTATTGATTAAAGACACATACACTTCCCACAAACTGGCGGCCCAAATTTCCCCTGCTGCATGTGGTGAACCACCATTGGTTGCAGCTAAGCCAGGAGGCGTTGAACCACTTTCAATATATTGGAAGGTTAATGGATTAACTGCCATGTCGGTAGAATAAGGTGCTCTACGAATACCGGTGTCGAAGTTTTCTACATAGGTACCGGTTGGGTATGATAGGCCAAATTCTTGGTTGTCAGGGATCGCTAAATCGGACTCTAAGGCTAAGAACATTAGAGAGTGGAAGTCTCCCCAACCTTCTCCCATGTTACGTCCCTGGAAATTGTTGAGTCCATTAGCGTTACCTATAAGACGGTTCGAAATGTAATGGCCCCATTCGTGGGCTACGATGCCATTATCAAAGCTTGAGTCTTTTAATGGAAAGTTACTGAACATCTCCACTGTGACAGCCGTACCATTATCAATTAGGTCATATATGGCATTACCTTCGGCAAAGTTAAGACCGATGCTGGGGATAGTGACAGCAGCATCTGCGCCGCCCATAGGAGCGGGAGTTCCATCATCATTGTTATTAACAATGATCGCGGCTACAGCTCCGGCATTTTGTGCGTTAAATACTTTACCGGTAAAGTTACAGGCACCACGGTCAATTATGGCTATTTTTCCAGCTAAGTCAGGACCGTTTATAGTAGATTCACAACCATCATTGATTGGCGCAGTATCATCTGCCAAACGTATAACATTGCCTATTATATCACTATACTGTTGGGCACCAAAAGCGGCGAGTTGAGTTGACTCTAAAAGTCCGATGCTTGCATCAGAGGTCACTGTCCCTCCAAAATCCACCCCAAGGGTTGCGTCTTTACTGTTCCACAAAAACTGCTGCATCCTAGGGCTACCACCGTCTGCAGGGGTACTCATGTTAGCATTATTCAATCCCGAATAATCCTGTGCTTGGACTTCTAGAGGATCGCCTTCTACCCCCCCACGACCAGAGTTTGATAACTGGGCGTTGCCCGCCGCTTCATCAAAACCATAATCATAAAAGAAATCATGCATGAAGTTGGTCATGTAAAACAGGTTAACTATCGCTGATTTTCTGTTGGCAAAACTATTATCTCTTTCGCCTGAACGAAATTCATAGTCAAACGTCTGACTAGCCGTCACCTCTGCGGTAAAATCACCATTGGTAAAACCTTGGGGGGGAATGACATCGGCATAGGCAAAAACGTTATTACCTGAAGTGATTACGGCATCTTCAGTTAGCCAAGGATCTTGAGTACTGATTTTACTAAACTGAGAAATCGTTACCAATGGCATATCGACGATAGTCGTGGTATCTGGGCCAACAGTCAGTTTAGGGATAACATCACCGTGCGGGCCTTCCATTGGGTAGCCGTCTTGGTTAGCGAATACCCGGTAAGTGAACTCGTTATCGTTTGCGCTAAGAGTGTGTTTAAACAATACCTTGTTAGTCTTAGAGTCTATGACATAACTGAATAACTCACTGTCTGTACTATTTTTGTTAGCAAGGTCTATCTCAACATAATATGCACTTCTTAATCCATCGTTGGCGTCAAATATAACCTTCTTCGCTCTCGGCTGTCCGACTATTATTTTGTTACCTCTCAGGTTTGAAATGTCAAACACTTGATATTTGCCAGCGGCTTCCACTTCGGTTAGTGCGACATCTGTACTGTTTTTAGTCAGAGTGTTGATAGCCGTTTTTATGGCTTGCTCAGCATTTCCTAAGTTAGCAAACAGACTCAGGTCATGGCTGTTGGCTTTGTTTTTTGAGAAGTAGCCTGATGATGCAACTAAGTTAAGCTCTCTGTCTAGCATCACGTTCACTTCACGGTTGAATACTTCAATACCGTTTATTTTTTGTCTATATTTTGCAACTATTGCGCCTTTCTTGATATCATGCAAATTGACCATTTCAGCTGTTTCAAAAGCCCCTTTTACATTACTTACGCCGGTTAATGCCGTCATATAATGTGCGGCACTAAAGGCCACATGCTGCTCTTTAGCTATACCTGTCAGATTAGGCGTAGGTGTGTTTTTATTTGCCCATAAGAAAGTCGCTTTACCTAAGTTTTTATCGAAATGACTGCGCATTCCAGATTGGCTAGGTGCTTTGGCTAGTGCCTGTTGTTTACCAAAATCAAAACTGCTAAAGGCTGCAACACTAGATGTGTTATTTTGATTCAGCATATTTGACATTAATTTAACTTCTGTGGCATCTGCAGCAGTGGCTGCTAAAATAAGCCCAATAGAAGCAGATATAAGTGTAGGTTTAAAATAATTCATAATTTTCCTTTTTTATTTTTTATTTTTTATAAATTTTAACTAGCTATAGTTTTTATACTCAAACCTAACTCAAAAAGCAATAGATCAATGCACTAAGTTTAATACGGCGATTAACGTTTAGTGGGAAGAATTTGTCGGGCTTACGTTGCTGTGATGAATTTATTTGCACAGAAACTAGTGGGTTAGGAATGTCATATTCACCAGAGGCTGTCGTTCATTTATTGAGGCTAAAAGTGCTGTTGTTAAATGCATTGTTGAATATTACAGCCCGGCTAGTCCCCCTCAGCTATAACGGGGAACTAACACCAAAGGAGTCAGATAAAAGATAATAGTTTAAATATAAGTCTGTGCCCAAAATTAGTTGACCAATACAGTTAGAGTGTAAGTAAGCGCGTAATTAGCCCCACATACCAATCTTAACCGAGCTTAATCATAATTATCTCAGTAAACTAACATGAGGTAATTATGGATATTCAACACAAAAATAAGCACTGGCAAAACGTCTTCGAGCAGCAAAAAAGTAGCGGCTTAAGTATTATTGGTTTTTGTCGAGAAAACAAAATAAGCGGTTCAACCTTCTAAGGTTGGCGAAAACGACTCGCTAGCCAAACTACGCAAACGCAAACTCAACAAATCATTCCTTTCGTTATTAATTAGCCATCTTTTGTATAATCATCCATGATAAAACTACCATGCCAAAGGGTTACCAAGTAGATTTTGATACTATGTTAGCGCAATTGTTGAAGCTACTTTGATGCATCTTCCCCAACGAATGTATCTAGTCACTGGCTTTACCGATATGAGAAAGTCTATTAATGGCTTGAGTATTATCAATAACGTAAAAAAGGAAACTCACATCAGACTGCGCTAACAAGCTAATCAAAGACTTCTCCTTGATAAGTAATTCTGTCATTACCACGAAACAAACCAAATGTGGCCGTAGCAGTAGGGTTTGCATCAAATGATTTGGTATCAACGCCATTCCAGTTCCAGTCATACTTAAGCCATGAATAAATATCATACTCAATATTTATTGTGCCCTGATGACCTGCGCCTGGAGCCGTTAAAGTTATGGCTCGGGTTTCACCTTTCTCAAGTTGTCCTGTGGCGGTATTCACACTGGCTAAATTTTTATCTAATGTACCTGAATTAAGTATGATATTGCTCGCATTATAAAGTGTACAGCTGTCTTGTTCATTGACCACATAACGTCCACTGGCATTTAAATACTCTGTCGATAATTTTTGAGGAAAATTGGCAGTTTCGGGGCCAAAGCTATTTTCGATTAAAGCACGACCAAAGCGAAGGTTAACACTAGTTGTACTGGTAATATCTTCGGGATTAGTAATGCCAATACCATCACCATCAACAAAGTTATCTTGATCAATTAAAAAATCAATATCATTGTCTTGTGCAATAACCTCTGAATTTTCATTACGTGGATAAAAAAAGTTATCTCCACCGTTTAGCTCATAATGCAATATCCCTGCTTCTAGTGGTAAACCAAAGCTAAAGGTGCCAGCGAATAGGTTGGCGGTTAAAGGCAGAAAATTAGTGTCTTTACCTAAAATAGTAGTGTCTGTTGTAGGTCGTATAATAAAATTAGCCGCAGGAGTAAATTTGTTATAACCCGGTTCTGTATAATTTTGTACTGTGACACCTTGAACATTTTTTGCCGTTAGTTCAACAACAGGATTAGCAAGATAAGATATTGCCCCTTTTGCACTATCACTCACCATAACTTGTCCCGTATAGGCAAAAGTCGTATTTTGATTACAAACGGCAAAAAGGGCTCCTTGTTCTACCACCGTTTGTTCAAAATAATCAGGGGTAAAACGTCCTATATTAAGACTGTCGGTGGTAATGATATTACCTGAGAAGCCATAGTCGAAATCTTGCAGGTCGAGCGTTAATAAGCCCACTTCAGCATAAGAGGCACTGTGAGTAGAAGACACTCCTAAATTGAAAGAACTTAACGTAACGCTTTGATAATTCGGCGTAAGACTACTTGATATTATGCCATTACCATAGTTAAACGTACCATTAACGCCACCTGCCGTTGGACCTGTTCTCGCTAACAATAATTGAATATCATTAGGAATATAATTAGCCGTAATGTTGGCTGGTGAAGTGCCAAGAGCGTTATAGGCTGTTACGGTAAAATCAAATAGTTGTCCCGCTTTATGTTTTATAGCTGAGCTACTCGAATTGCCAATGATAGCGCTGCCACTAGCTGTTGCAGTAACAACTAATTTTTCAGGGCTCACCCAAAAATCATTACTCTCGCCAACTAGGCTAACACTACCCACATTGTATTTAGCATACAAACGAATTTTTCCAGCGTCTAAATACACTGGCATTGGGATGGTTGCTTTACTCTTAGCACCAAAATCAAGTGTTATGATTGGAGTATAAGTGGGATATTTATCAATACTTGTACCTGAAGTGCCATTGACTTTAAAATTTAAGCCCGTTGTTACGCTAGGTGCAATATTTTGTTGTGACAATTCAATATCGATATTACCCCTGAACAAGCCGGTACAAACCCCGTTCACGTTCTCTACTGCTTGCAGTTTTATTATATCTGCAAAGTTATTGCCACTTGTTTGATTGCCGATAGACGTTGTTTCAGCAGCGCCATATAAAAACCTGAAGCCTGCATCGGTAAATATCAGTTCACAACTGGTTGAGTCGCCATTTTTACATTCATACGTTTGATCTATACTTAACGTTGCTGTGCCTTTATTAATATAAGAAAAGTTAGCAACAGTACTGCCTCCAACAACAGTTACCGTTTGATCAAGTATCCCATTAATGGATAACTTCACGTCAATAGCATCAGCGTATAAAGTAGAGCACGTTGTATCCGCACAAACCTTGACCGTAAAGTTCTCGGAAGCGCAAGTCAAACCTTGGCCATCATGCTCAATTTGAAAGTGATTGAACGCAGGTGCTGCTACCGAGCAACTGGCTGACACCGGCACGACCAGTGTGGTGTCGTTAGTTACACTGTTGGTTATGGTGACTACCCCTGCACCCGATGCAGCCACACTGCCACCCACTCGTGAGTCTGTTAAAGTGATAGCGCCTGCTATGGTGGATATATTACCTCCAATAAGATTATTCGTTGACGTCACAACACCTGCGCCTGTAACGATTATATTGCCTGCAACCGTGCTTTGACTACCGACAGTAATGGCCCCTGGAACGCTTCTGATATCACCGCCTATTTGTACATTGGTTGTTATTGTGACAACACCGGCGCCGGTGGTGATGACGCTGCCACAAATCGAACTTCGATCCCCAACAGTGATGCCACCTGCGATAGTTTCAATATCACCGCCAACCGAAACATTTGTCAAAAGAGTGACAACACCTGCTTCGGTGGTAATACTGCCACCAACAATCGAACTTCCATCCCCAACAGTGATGCCACCTGCGATAGTTTCAATACCACCGCCAACTGAAACATTTGTCAAAAGAGTGACAACACCTGCTTCGGTGGTAATATCGCCACCGATAATAGAACTTCCACCAACAGTGACACCACCTGCAATAGTTTCAATACCACCACCCACTGAAACACCGGGCGAAAGAGTGACAACACCTGCTTCGGTGGTAATATCGCCACTGATAATAGAACTTCCACCAACAGTGACGCCACCTGCAATAGTGTCAATACCACCACCCACTGAAACACTGGGCGAAAGAGTGACAACACCTGCTTCGGTGGTAATATCGCCACCGACAACACTCGAATCGGCGACATTAACTGCACCGAGATCTGTGTGAATAAAACCACCCACAGTGCTGGTTGCACCTAGGGTAACAACGCCAGTAGTAGTGCTGGCTGTGATATTGCCGCCAATAGAACTTCTCGCGCCCAAATTAATGGCGGCAGTGCCAGTCACATTTGCATTTAAAATAGTATCGGCACCTAGTGTCAGCACCCCATTAGTGACAATATTTAAGTCCGAGGTGGTGCCTTGAGCATTAATCAAATTACCCGCGACCGTTGTGAATGCACCAGTGAAAGTAACGGTGACAGGTGTTGTTAGCAATCCTACTGTGATGGTGTCTCCATCGGCAAGCGTGAGCGCACCGCAAGTATAGGAAGTTGTGCTTGGTAGATCATCACGACTACAGCCGGCAGGCAATTTACCAGCTGGCAATTGACCCGCTAGGGGGAATTCGTACTCTGTCGCCGCTTGCGCTGGCACTCCAGTCAGTAATATCGACAGCAGCGCAACAAAACGTAACAGCCCACAACAGGTAACAGTGGCATTTGAAATAATGTCATAGCGGTGTATGGTTTTACTTTTTTGCATTGTTAATACCGGTTGTAAAAGTGGATTAATTGTTTTCAATGTTTAGTAATATTTCCTGCTTAAAAATAGGTAAAACTACAATATTTAGTATCGGTATTACAAAGGATTTTAATCGTTGATTATATTATCATTACAATTCCAAATATACTCTTAAAATTCAAATGTTAGGGCAAGATCATGAACTTTTATCTTTTGCAAAAAGTATGATCAAATAGACCCACATATTTCAGTCACCAATACGCTGAAATGGTCAAATAAACTTGGAGACTTCTTTAGGTATTTCTCTAAATTTTATCTAATAAGAAGGAAAAAAATAACAAGCGACTATCGCTAGTCGAATGTACGCAACTGGCGAAAATGTAACTTTCATATTTTATGTCACCCTAAAAAAATAACCTGACAGATCAAATTAAGACTTATTAATATAAGGCTGTTGATTAATTAATTTCTTATATGTATGACCTTTTGTTCAGCTTCAAGTTGTTTAACTAACTTTGCTGAGTCGCATTACAAGCATCATTTTTCTATTTAAAGCTGCATAATAATTTTCTATAACTCATGGCGTTCAGTTTTATAACGTTGACATTAAATTTTTGTTAATAGTGAGCGTTATTTTTAAGCTGCCATTCATTAACCAGTATAAATAAATCCAAGATATTGCATACTACTTCATCAGCTAACCTTAAAAAAAACGATGGTTTTGCCATCGCTTTTTTAAGATAATCCAAGTCATTAACCTAGGCTTTGAGTTAATTAAAAGTTATAAGAGGTACTAATGAACATGTTTCGGCCTACCACATCATAGATACTCGGTACTGTGCCCATATCATTACCGCCAAGTACTGTCTCAGGTTCAGTATCAAAAAGGTTTTTAACGCCGCCATTAACAGCCCATTGGTCATTAATATGGTATGAGGCAGAAATGTTATGGTAGATAATATTATCAGTGGCGAATTGCTCACCGTAATATTCACCATCCATGCCACGAATAAACTGTGCACTATAAAGTACGGTTAAATCTTCAGTGGCATAGCCAGAAATCGATAAATTAGACTTAAAGTCAGCATAACCACCAATATTGCCATCAATAGTACCGGTGTAATCTGTGTCATCTTGTTCAAATTCAATTAAGTACGTGGTATCAAAAGTAACTTTAAACAAGTCGTGGCTATAGCTGACATTCCAATCAATACCTGAAGTTTTTTGCGATCCTATATTGGTTAATTGAGCGCTTAGGTCAGATAAATCACCACCCGCCGTAATATTTACCGCTGTACATGAAGCTTGAACACCATTAAAGCAGGCATTTAATTCTTGCTGAACATCAACGCGGCTAATGGCGTTGGTAATATCAAATGCCCAGTAATCTATTGTCGTAGAAAGGTTGTCAGTTAACTCCAACACAGCACCCAAAGTAAATGACTCGCTTTCTTCAGGCTGTAAGTCTTCATCACTGGTGTAATTGACTTTAATTTGTGGATCTAGCTCATTTCCCCATGGGTCACTCAAATAGTCATAAGAGCCGCTGTCGCCGCCGTATAATTCACTTACACTCGGTGCTCTAAAACCTTTAGCGGCTACTGAACGCACCATAAAAGAATCATTCACTTGATATGTGGCACCTAGTTTCCACGTTATCTCACCACCAAAAGTAGAATACTGGTCGTAACGCGAAGTAGCTTCAAAGGTTAACTCATCAGTGACTGGCACTGAGACTTCACCGTAAACTGATTGCACAGAATAGTTACCGTCAGTAGCAAATTGCTGTGCTGCGGTACTTTCACCTTTTTGAGTCACTTCATCAGGAGTATAGTAACCACTTTCATGACGGGTTTCAAAACCCAGCGCATAACCAATATCGCTTTCAGTTACGCCGCTATAACCGGCAGCTAAAGTGAATTGCTCATTGCCGCCTTCGTTTTCCTCATTGTATATAATGCCTTCAGACACTAAGACACTTTTATCAAATGCTTCGCCACTGAACCAAGTGCTTTGGTCGTGGTAGATACTGGTTGCCATATTACCGGCATGAATCGAATTTTGAACACTGTCTTTCGAGTCATTTCGACCGTATGTTGCCGAAATATCCCACATAGCATCATTCTCTAAATAGCCTTTAAGGCCAATTGACGCGCGATAAGTATCAGTTTCTTGTGAGTAAATGCGTGGGCCAGCGTCAATCATACGACGTCGGTAATTTACTTTATCATCAATAACATGGTAATCATCGGGATCATCGATAGCTGAATTAAGTTCATCAAAAACGTCTTGAATGTTGTCAATATGTATAGAATTCAACTTATTGGTGGCTAGATCTAAGTTCCTGGCTGTGGTGCTAATTGCTGATTAGATTTACGGCTTGTATACATTAAATCAACATTGAGCTCAGTATCTGAATCTAGCGAAGCATTGTAAGCCGTAAAGAAGCTTAATAATTCATTGGGTGTTTGTGCATAACTATCAACAGTATAGTCGTATGAGGTGTCTCTTGATTTAAAACCACCTGATTCATCTGCAACTAGACCCGCTAAAGAACTTTGCGGAATAAATGACGATGCACCCGGTTCAACAAAATCACGGTCAGATTGAATGATTTCACCACGGTCAGAATACTGTAAACCTAAAACTAAATTGCCATTAGCTAGCTCTACGCCATGTAAGATATTAATACCTTTACTGGTAGCATCACCTTTATCAGTTTGGCTGCCTTCAATAGTTAACTCAGTACCAACGAAGTCTTTTTTAGTAATAATATTAACTACACCGGCAATAGCATCAGAACCATAAACAGCAGACGCACCATCTTTAAGAATTTCAATCTTTTTGATCATGGCAACAGGTATGGTATTCAAGTCTACGGCTGAATCAGCACCTGTGCCTGATGACACCATACGGCGACCATTTAATAGTACCAAAGTGCGTTGAGCACCCATACCACGCAAATTTACTGTTGCCGTGCCGCCTGAGCCGTTGTTAGTAGTAGCACCTAAACTCATGCCTGCAGCAGTAGGCTGTGCCGATAATATTTCTGCTACTGAGGTGTAACCACTTTGAGCAATAAATTCTGACGATATTACCGTTATTGGGCTGGCTGTTTCAATATCAGTACGGTTAATACGTGAGCCTGTTACCTGAATACGTTCAACACTTACCATTTGCTCTTCTGCAGCACTGACCTAACCAGCAACAACTAAAGAGCTAGTTGTACCTGCGAGTAAAGCAACGCGAATAGCATGGCTTAAAAATTTTTCTGAATACATTAAATTCTCCAAACATCGATTATAGCTTTTTTATAAAATGGTGTTTTATCACGTAAAGTAATTTTGCGACAAAAGTTCAGTAAGGTTTGTTATTTAATGTTGAAGAGTTGTCATCTAACGTTGGAGTATTGTAATTTTTATTGTGAACCTGTTATTTCATGTTAAAAATCAACCCTTAATCTAGGTTTAAATGGTTGTTTTATAATCATAATAATATGTTGTCGCTATAAATAGTTTTCTATTATCATGCTTTAAAGCCATGTAACCAAAACAGGCAGTTTATTTTGCACATAAAAAAACCGGCAGAAAGCCGGTTTAAATTATGTTTTTTTAGCACTACGCTGCCATTGCACCTTTTAACTTTGCTAAGGCATTTTTCTCTAATTGTCGAACACGCTCTGCTGATATTTCATATTTATTCGCTAACTCTTGTAAGGTGGTTTTTTCGTCATGCAACCAACGCGTACGAATAATATCTTGGCTTCGCTCGTCAAGACCAACTAAAGCATTACTTAGCCTTTTATTGGCATGCTGCTCCCAATTCGAATCTTCTACTTCAGTAGCAAGATCGGATTGTTTATCTTCTAAATATTGCGCTGGAGAATAAGTACTAGCGCTGGCATTATCATCATCATCAGTTGATAATTCGAATGCTTGGTCTTGATTACTCATCCGAGATTCCATTTCCAAAACATCTTTGGGTGTTACACCTAAGGTTTCAGCAACATTATGGACTTCATCGTGACTAAACCAACCTAAACGCTTTTTATTTTTGCGTAGGTTAAAAAATAATTTTCTTTGTGCCTTGGTAGTGGCAACTTTAACGATACGCCAATTTTTTAGCACAAACTCATGAATTTCAGCTTTGATCCAATGTACAGCAAATGAGACTAGACGCACACCCACTTCTGGATTAAAGCGTTTAACCGCTTTCATTAAGCCTATGTTACCTTCCTGAATTAAGTCAGCTTGTGGTAAACCATAGCCAGCATAACCTTTAGCAACATGGATAACAAAACGAAGGTGCGACATAATTAACTCTTGCGCCGCTTTTAAATCATTTTCAGAATATAAACGAGTTGCTAATTCACGCTCCTTTTCAGCTGTTAGCATTGGAATGCTATATGCCGATTGCACGTATGCCTCAATGCTGCCACTTTTGGGCACAGTTAACGCCATTGATTGCATTGCTTCACTCATTTAATAACTCCTCTATCTAATCTGGCCGATGATAATAACATAAACACCCAAACCACCTCAAGATGCTCATTTTAGTGATATACAAAAATAATACGGCACAGGGTGCATGAAAGATCAACATGATTTTAATCAACTAACACTAGCTTAGAAGACAGAGTGAAACAATACTCTCTGCCAGTTTTTTCATGAATAATTTGTTAAAATTTGTCACCAAGATGAAAATCAGTATAAATTACAAGGTGGTGAGTAAAAAAAGCAACTACAAACAGAGGATATTAATCTGCGGTTGGCTCAATTGCTCGGATATGCTGACGTACAGAAATGAAACTGCCTAATAAACCTAAGCCTATTGCCGTGAGTTGTAGTATCGCTAATTCGTTAAATGATAAGCCTGATAAAACGAATTGGCTTTGATACAGATCAGTTAACTGGCGTAAAGCGCCAGAAATATAGTTAGCTAAAATAGCGACACAAATACTCGCGACAAAACCACCGAGTAACCCGTACCAAATGCCAGCATATAAAAATGGCCGCTGAATAAAATCATCTGTCGCACCCACTAATTTCATCACAGCAATCGCATCTTTTTGGTTAAGTATGGCCAATCGAATGGTATTGCCAATAATTAAGACTACGGATAAACACAATAATATGGCGATACCGATAACAACATCTTCTATCAGAGCAGCTATGGCCTGTAATCGAGTTAGCCATTCCAAGTCTAGTTTACCTTGATCAACAGCACGCTCTTGTTCTAATTTAAGTAATAACTCATGGGCAGCTTGTGCCTGGCTAAAACGTTTAATTGGCGTTACCAATAAGGTTGCCGGCAATGGGTTTTCATCTAAATATTCCAATGCTTGGCCAAAACCAGAACTCACTTTAAACTCAGTTAATGCCTGTTCAGCAGAAATATAAATAACATTGGCTACTTCAGGGTAAAGCTGAATACGTTGCACTAGGTTTTGTGCAACTTTGTCTGAGGTTGATAGCTGTAAAAACAAGGTGATTTCTGAGGCAGAATTCCACTGTTCGGTCACCGTTTGGGTGTTTTTTACAAACAAATGTAAAGTGGCAGGCAAGGTTAAACTAATACCTAAAACAAGTACGGTCATCACCGAAGTAAAGGGTGTGCGCCACAAGTCACCTAAGCTTCCTATAGCTTGCTGCAAATGCCGTAAAACTCTGGCAGTAATACGTCCGGTCCAGTTTAAATGCTGACTATTATTGTGGCGAGTGTCACTAGCTGCCATTACGTTCACTTATCGTTTGTAAACCATCAACAATACCATCGGTGATCATATGACCTTGCTTTAAAGTCAGTGTGCGATACCTCATCCGGGCAATTAACCCTAGATCATGAGTCGCAATTAATACACTAATGCCCATATCATTAAACTCTTCAAATAATCGAATAATATCTAATGAAAGCTTAGGGTCTAAATTACCCGTAGGCTCATCTGCTAGTAATATCGGTGGCTTATTAACGATCGCTCGAGCAATGCCGACACGTTGCTGTTCGCCACCCGAAAGCATATTTGGAAAGCACTTTAATTTACTGGTTAAATGCACTTTATCAAGTGCCGCTTCAACACGCTTACGAGTTTCTTTGTGGCTATAGCCTTCAATAATCAAAGGCAGCGCAACATTATCAAAGACAGTGCGGTCCGGTAACAAATTATGGCTTTGAAAAATCATACCAATACCACGCCGTACGTAAGGGATTTGTGCATACTTAATGGTAGATAATTCAGTACCATTGATCTCAATACTGCCCACCGTTGGCTTTTCCATCACACTCATGAGTTTCAATAAGGTACTCTTACCAGCGCCAGAGTGACCCGTTAAAAACGCCATTTCGCCAGGAGCAATAGTGAAACTCACTTTCTTAAGTGCTAAAAATCCTCCTGGGTAGGTTTTACTAACGTTATTAAATCGGATCATATCAAGTCTTATTACTCTTATGCTTCGCGTGTGAACAAGGCATCAATAAAGTCACTGCCATTAAATGGCCTTAGATCATCAATACCTTCACCAACACCTAAGTAGCGAATGGGAATAGCATGCTTATCCGCCACAGCAAAAACAACACCACCTTTTGCAGTACCATCAAGTTTTGTTAATACTAATCCAGTTAAACCCACAGCTTCGTTAAAAAGCTTAGTTTGGCTTAAGGCATTTTGTCCGGTACCCGCATCGAGCGTTAACATCACCTCATGGGGAGCATTAACATCGAGTTTTTTCATTACTCGCACCACTTTTTTCAGCTCTTCCATCAAATGGCTTTTATTTTGTAAGCGCCCAGCCGTATCGGCTATTAACACGTCAACACCACGCGCTTTAGCGGAACTGATAGCATCAAAAATAACCGAGGCACTATCAGCACCCGTATGTTGAGCAATGACAGGCACATCATTTCGATCACCCCATACTTGTAATTGTTCAACAGCCGCAGCACGGAAGGTGTCTCCTGCTGCCAACATAACCGACTTACCTTCGGCCTGAAATTGCTTAGCTAATTTACCAATAGTGGTAGTTTTACCCACCCCGTTAACGCCAACCATTAAAATAACATAAGGGCTATTAGATGATGGAATCACTAGGGGCTGGGTAACAGGTTCAATAATTTTTTTCAGCTCAGCTTTTAATAAATCATATAAAGCTTCGGCATTTTTTAGTTGCTGACGCGATGCAGATTCTGTTAACGCTGTAATAATTTTTGTCGTGGTTTCAACACCTACATCTGCTAGCAACAAATGAGTTTCGAGTTCTTCAAATAACGCTTCATCAATTTTTTTACCGCTAAATAAACTGAAAAGCCCACCCCCTAAATTTTGGCGTGTTTTAGTTAAGCCCTGCTTTAAACGAGCAAAAAAGCCAACTTTGGGCTCTGGCTCTGGCTCTGGCTCTGCAGGTAAGTCTTCAGTAACGGCACTGTCAATTGCAAGCTCTTTTGCCGGTGTTTGCTGATTATTTTGAGCCAGTTTTTCTTCATGACTCATCGCATCAGTGGTTAAATGCTCTTCAGAGGCCGCTACTTGCTCAGTCTCGTCAATAACATTCTCAACAACTGAGGCCGCGTTTTCTTGCTGTTTTTTACCTAGACCTAACCAGGAAAACATACCTTTTTTCTTTGACATAAATGTATTTACAATATTAATTTGATGTAGAGGTTTACTACTAAAACCATCTATCTAAAACATGTTCTAACTTGAACAATTCATTAGATTAATTGCTATTCGCGGGTAAACAAGGATAAAATTGTCGATATAGTATCACCTAACCTGCCGACAAAAAACAAAAGCTGTTTAAGTTATGAACAAAGTCAAAAAACAATCAGAAAAAAGCGCCCCAAAAGGCCATATTCGTATTATTGCAGGCCAACACCGTGGTCGTAAATTACCCGTATTAATGGCTGATGGTTTGCGGCCAACTACCGATCGTGTCAAAGAAACGGTTTTTAATTGGCTCATGCCTTATATTCAAGACGCTAATTGCTTAGATTGCTTTGCAGGCTCTGGTGGGCTAGGTTTTGAAGCCATATCTCGCGGCGCAAGTTCAGCAATTTTAGTCGAGTTAAATAAATCAGCAGCTCAGCAATTAAACGATAACAAAGCCTTACTCAAAGCCAATAATATCCGAGTAATACAGCAAAATGCCTTAAATTTTTTGCACAGTAACCAACAAGCTTATTCGTTAGTGTTTATTGATCCACCTTTTAGAAAAGGCCTAGCACAAAAAGCCGCTGAGTTATTAGTCGAAAAAGGCTTAACTGATGAGGCATTGATCTATGTTGAAATGGAAGCTGACGATAACCTACAAATAATGCCAAGCCATTGGCAACTTTTAAAAGAAAAGATAGCTGGCCAAGTCATGTATCGACTCTACCAAAATAGTTCAAAGTAAGACCAGAACCTAAGCATTAGCCTTATTTACCCCAAGTTAAATTTATTTAAGTTGATTGAAATGTGCTAAAAATCGTCACCAGGCGCTTTTTTTATTCGTCACTCATACTATTGACCCGAAGATTTAGGCCACAATTTTAGATCATGAAAATCAAAACTAAAATCTGTCGCCCAAGACACTGCTTTCATACTGACATAGCTAATACTGCCATTAGGGTTTAAATTAAAGTTCACATAAGCATCAGCTTCTAAGGTGCGATCGTCCCAACGCACAATAAAAGTATTGTGCTGATAATGCCCTAAGGTGCCATGCAGTATTGGGGTATTAGCAAACTGCATAACTAAGTGATTGTTTTCTAAGCTAATAGCTATTTCACCATACCAATCATCAACATAACTTTGCGCATAACTTGCTAACGGTAAAGAAAGCGTTGAACTTTTATCGGCGGCTGCAGCCACTTTGGCTAACTGTGCTTTTTTGTTAGCATTATTTTTTTTCTGCAATCTAGCATAATGCGCAACCCAATCTTTTTTAGGCTGTTCAAGATATTCAGTCAAAATTTGTTGAGATAAGGCATTAAAAGCAAAACCTGATTGTTGATTGGTTAAAATAACCATGGCTAAATTCTCTTCTGGTACCATCACCACTTTTGACACCATGCCTAATATGCCGCCGGTATGTTGTACGACTTTTACGCCATGATAATCTTTAACAAACCAACCTAACGCATAAGCATAAAAATGCGTTTTATCTTGCTCGCTAGCTTGTGATGAAACCGGTAAAAGCGTACGTGCTTGCCACATTTCATGACTTTTCTGTTCACTAAAAAGCCTTAACGCTTTAACACCATCAACACCGTATTGTCCAAGATTAAGCTGAGCTTTAAGCCATAACGCCATATCATTAACACTGGATGCAACCGAGCCTGCTGATGAAAATCTCTCTAAGAAATTTCCACCAACAACATGCAACTCACCATCTAATAACACATGAGCGCGAGCCACATTTTGATTACTTTTAGGGATTAAAGAGAAAGTTGCGCGGGTATTATCCATGCCTAATGGCTCAAAAATACGGCTTTGAATAACCTCTTGCCAAGGTTTACCTGTGAGCTTGGCAATGATCTCACCCGCAATAACATACATTAGGTTGTCATAAGCAAATTCACTGCGAAAGCTCGACACTTGGGGTAAATATTTTAAACCTTTAATAACGTCTTGATTGCTTAACGTGGTTTCTGGCCAGATCATTAAGTCGCCAGCACCTAAGCCTAAGCCACTGTTATGCGACAATAAATCAATGATAGTAAATTCTCGCGTAACATAGGCATCGGGTAGTTGAAACGCTGGAATGATATCAATAACTTTAGTTTTCCAAGTCAATTTCCCTTCGTCTACTAAAGCCGATAACAATGCCACGGTCATGGCTTTAGTATTTGAGGCAATGCCAAATAAGGTATCGGCATTCACTTTTTCTTTACTGCCCTGCTTAAGTACACCAAAGCCTTTACTTAGCACAACTTCGTTATCTTTAATAATTGCCACAGCAATGCCGGGCACTTGAAATGCTGCCATAGCTTTACTGACTGACAACTCAATATTAGCGATCTTGCCACTGACAGTTTGATCTGCCACTTTAGCAAAGCCCAAGGGAGAACAAAGTAGTGCGCTAACCCATAACCATGCATAAGGTAATTTCATTTACCGTCCTATTTTTATTGTTGTTCCTTGTCATAACGCTAACGAAGTTGTGGTCTTTCATTCATAGTAGCATTCATCACAAAAGGATACAGACTGAACAAATGATGGCTGCAACACTAGTTTGATAACGTCATAATTTGATATGAAATTATGACGTTTAAGGAGAAGTAACAGTTAACTATTATTGATTAAACCCGCTAAACCTTTTTTAACAAAGTTAGGTAAGGCAAACGCGGCGCTGTGTAAAGCTTGGTTATAATAATGAAAATCTAGGCCACTTACTGCAACAGGTTGCTTGTCAAAGTCATGCACTGGGTGATATTTTTAATGGCAAAGTAAAGCTTCACAAACCACCAGGGTAAGTTAACTTACTAAATGAATACAAATAACTTTGTGTAAATACCGTATTGAGCACTTTTAAAAGTGCTCGCTGAATATCCATGGCCTACCATCGCATACTATGGTGAGCAAACTCATCACGTTCGGTCACCATAATTAAGCCATCCTTGAGTAACATTTTGCCATGGCCTTTAGTTTCAACCACATCAACCGTTTTAGATTCACTTTTTCCTGAAAAAAGTACTTTTTTTACTTTAAATTTTAAACCTAAAAGTCTTGAAATTTTTCTTCTACGCAAAAATCACAGTGCATGGTTTTCTCCTGCTAAATCAAGCACCGTTGCTTGCATAAATTTTTTCTGCGGTAAGATATAGTTAGCAAAACAAACGAAATAATTATTGCTTAAATGCTCGCTTACTAAGGATTTACTCACATAATTTTTTGGAATAAACTCATCGGTTAAGTTAGCAAAGTCAAAGTCATTAAAGCTCAGTAAATCAAACGACTTTGGTGCTAGTATCGCTAAAAAATCAGCCGCTATTTTTATTAAATTAATATTGGATTCAATACTTACGTAACTACTGTTAGCTTGAGGCGTAACATGAATAGTGAGATATTCTTTCCCTTTAATCGCATTAACAGAGTAACCAAAGGGATCAAAAACAAAATCATCTAAGGTAAAGTCAGCAAAGAATTTGTCTAATTGTAAAAATTGACGAATTTCCTGTGCTGTTAAACCCACTGTGGTCAGCTTTTCAGAAGCTCGATCGCTAATTTGATATGCAAGCAGTTCATAGGTTTTATCTAATTTATCGGCTTGAAAACTGTTATCCTGATGAAAAATATAGTTATGATGGCTGTCCAACTCACCAAAACGATAGGCTTTACCCATAACATATTGCCCGAGCAACTTAATGTCGTCACCAAAACTACTGGGCTGAGCATGGGAAAAATATTCATTTTTACGTTGATAAATAACCTGCTTAATTTTATCCATGCCGATGTGCTGGATAAAAAATTCGACCGAATGTACTAATCGGGTATTGCCACAGGTCAAAATTAATAACCTATCGTGCCAAACAAATAAGCTCGACTCTGATAACAAAAAAGCTTTACAGTCATCATTACGAATTGACGACAAAATTTGCGCATTACAACATTGAACAAACGCGGTCCAAAAGTCATCGGTAATATCATCAAGTAGCGAAATTTTCTTGTCTTTGACCACAATTTGAGCTTTTTTTTCTGAACCTTCAAAAAACAAAAACATATCCTCAACGTCATAACAGCAATCGCTGATGGCGTCATATTAAGTTGCCAAATTCTATAGTAAAAACAGCACACTATTTTACAAAAAAAAAGGTTACGAGCTTAACGTCAACTTAAATTGGGTTTAATTATTGGGCTTAATTAACCACTAAAAATTAAGCGTTAATGTCTATGCCTAAATTAGATAAACCTTCTTCTAGCACCATAGCTTTTGCCTGCAAACAACTGGCTTTGTTTTCGCTAGCCGTAGTTAAAAATTCAAATAGCTCATTTTGTGTGGCTATTTCCCACTGCATTAATGGATGTTCAGCAATTTGTTGCGCTGAGATCACTATCTCTTCTTCATCAGGAGTTATTTCATCAATTTGCTGAGCTAAGCTCAACTCAACATAGTAACTGACACTATTTCCTGACAATTTACTGATATTGCTCAAGCTATCACTTTCTAGGTCTTGCATGCCTTGAAATAACGACATTAATGCCATGGCACTATCTAAGGCTGGAAAAACACCCAAAAAATCAAAATCATCGGGATCCGGTACTTGCTCTTCAAGCTTAGCAATTTGGGCATCATAGTTAATTTTGCAACGGTTAGCTTTATCTAACCATTGCCAGATAAGATCAAGTTGATTTCTCAAGACCTTAAAGTCACCAAATTCAACATGTTCAGCAAACATTTGATAATTAGGTAACATGCGCTCAAGTAATGCAGCACTAAATGCCACCTGCTGCCATTGACTTAATTTGCTAAAAGGTAGGTTAATCGCCACGTAAGCTCTCATTTTCACTGCTAAAAAGTTGGTAATTAGTATATAAGGATTCCAACGAAATTAGCAGTTTATTTACTGAGTTTTGTTAACTGCTTCTATGCATAATCAAAGCGTAAGCGATACTCGGTTAATTTATCTTTAAGCGCATTAACTTGTTGTTCAAGTTTCAGGTTTAGCTCAGTATTTTCATCACCAAGATACTTTATGGTTTCGCGTGTTTTGTTATATTCCACTTCTTGTTTGTCTTTATTTTCTTGCTGTCAGCTGCTAGTACAAACGTTAAATTCAGTGTTTTAGTGGTTAGGCTTTCTTGTTGCTGTTTTTTCACTATCTGCCTTGAGAAAAAATTTCGGCTTAAAAAGCTAAATTTCACTCGAAAAAAAAGGACCAAACGGTCCTTTTCTAAGAGTAACTTACTGTGCTATTACTTTTCAGCTACAGTTTCAGCTTCAGTAGTAACAGGTGTAAATCGAATAGCATTTACTTTAGCGGTAGATTCACTCTGGTTACGTAATTGTGCGAGACGATTAATTTGACCAATTGAACCTAACATGGCGTAAATTGGCACGAATAAACCACGCTTATGGAAATCTAAAACTTTGTCGTCACTTAACTCTTGAACTTTTTTATCATTAATATTATATAAACCGACAAGTTTTTTACTTTCGCCTGAGGCAAAATTAATATTAAGTTCAAGTTCTAACAATAAGTCATTATCAAGCAATTCTTTAATGAATTTTTCGTTCATCACTTCATTATCGTATAAACGACCTAGTGAATCTTGTACACCTTGAAAAAACTCAGTGTCTTTGCCTTCAGCATCAAATAATTCATGGTCTTTATCTTCACCCACAAACTTGCTATCTAAATCAACACAAGCCGTTAATGTTTTCTCTTTTTCTGGGTCTAAACCTAAAGAAAAGGGTGCCATTGAAATGCTTTGTGGAACATAAACTGCTTGCCAAGAATCTTCTTTATAATATAAGTTTTCGTTCGCTTCTAAACCTAGCATTACCACACTACGGTAGCGCTCTGTACCTTGATCTTTAACAAGTACAATAGGATAGCTGCTTGCTGCTTGAGAATACTCAGGAGCGGTAATTGGTGCAATATGTTGATTAGATACATTTGATAAATCGCGCTTGGCAGCGATTTTAATTTTCTGATGAGTTTCTTTTTTAATCGGAGTAATGTTAGCCATGAATAAGTTCTCTTTTTACTGCGTATTTTAAGCGTTGTCGTTTTTGACACTTCTTCGTTGCTATTAGTTATGGAGACACCTAATAACGCTTTCAATGGTATAATCAAAATTAGCTGGAGTTAATTTTAATTATACTTAAACTTCTCCATAAAAATAATTAATTAAAACCATTTAAAAACAGTACTTTAATCTATGAAAATCATCAAATACCTTTGTGCTACGGCATTTATTATTAGTCCAGTTATCTGGGCTTTGCCAAAAATAACCCTCACCTTTGGCGAATCTTCTAATGGTTTTAGCCAAGTAAAAATTAAAAACGAAACCGAAAAGTCCTTAGCTTACTTTGTCGCCATTGATGGCTATAAAGCTAAATTTCGGCTACGCATGAGATTGATCTCGCGCTGGATAACCACGACAGACACAGGCTATACCTACCAAGATTTAGTACTTGGTGGCTTCATCCCAACTATAAAGCTTATCAAGCTTTATTATTTAAAACGTTTAGTTAATAGCATAACTAACAACATAATCATAAAAAAATAACTTATACATCACAGCTTGAATCATACCTTACTGACAAGCATTTAATCTGCTGATATAAGCTTTATCCTGCCTTAATTACGATTAGTAATTCGCATAAGAATTTTCTCCAAACGCCTTTTGATCAACACTTAAAAACCAAATGAGAATAATTATTCGTTGTAAGTGACTATGCTATTTTCAAAAAAAGATCTGATGTGATAATCATCAGGTTTACCACATAAAACTAAACTTCAATACCATTATGGCTGCTACTATTTCTGCCACTTTTGCCGTATCAGCTTTGAGCAAGTATAAGCATTGCCAAAACTGTAAAGCTAGCAAAAATAATCTCCTGGCAAATGCATAAGTAAAGTACGGGCAAAGTCGAACTAGGAAATTCAAATCGATGCAACAACGGGCGAGATTTTCACAACAGCTTTTTTGTCGGTTAGATATAACCGAAAGATTACATGATATAAGTTATTGGCAAGACAGCGAAAACTTATGGTTTACCTTACCTATTGCCACGGTTCTACTACTAATTTCTGTTGCCGGTATCATCTTGTTTTCTCTGCTTTATTATCACAGTTACAACAACAAAAAACGCTTGAAAAATATTGGTGAAATAGCCTAAGACAGGATGTTAAATGTATGTTAAACATTTAAAAATAATATTTTCTTTTACATAATGACTAGAATAAAAAAGGCTCCTAAATTCAATCAGGAGCCTTTATTTATCAAGCAAAAGTCAGTCAATAAACACCTTATTAAATGTTACTCAGCTAATGAGTCAAATTTTATAAGTTTACTTTTGATTTTTTTCTATTTTATAAGGCCCATTAAGTAAGCCACGCTTAGGTGAATTAAATGCCGCAGTATTTGCCATTCTTGCCACTAGTGGTGAATTGTCAGAAATTTCACCTGCTATCTGTGACACAACAGCACCTACTAATGCCCCCACTAAACCGCCACCACTATTGTTATTCGGATTGTATTGCGCACTAATAACTGAATCCCATAATATCTCACCTGTTTTAACAGAAACAAGTTTTATCTGACCTTGCACTACAGCTACCGATGATAATATTTGGAATTTTTGCCCCCAATCTTGAATATCAACATAAAGTACGGCATCAGCACCAATAATTTCATCAATTTTATCTAAGGCGATACCATTCATTTCAGCTGGCGTAGGTAAGCCATTTTCTTTTAAAAAGCTATCAATCACCGAAACAGGGAATACATAATAGCCTTTTTCTGCAAGTGGTTGAGATATTGTTGATAAATACGAGTATGGCGCGTTTACTTCAACTGAGCTATTCATAGGCGGAAGCACTAAAATAGAACGAGGTGCAGCTTGTTGTAAGGCATTGTAGTTATAGGGTTCAACTGAAGCACAACCAGATAAAATAAGGATTGATACGAGAGCAGTTTTGAAAATATTTGTCTTCATTTTTATATCCTTAGCTATTAGTTAATGAGCGCTTGATTAAACCATCAATAAATTTTGCAGATTCAGGGAATAGTTCTTTTTCTTTCGTCAATGATGCTAAAGCAAGTGCTTTGTTACCATTAGCTGCGTACATTAAACCTAGATGCGCATAGACACCAGGCGGAATTGGCTTACCTGCTGCTTGAGCTTTTTCAATATCAGTTTGTAGTTGCTCAATTTGAACACTTGGAGGCACTTCACCGGGTGTGTGATGTGTTTTATAGACTAAATTTTCATACTCTCCCCAGTAATACTGGGTATTATTTGAGACACAGCCAGAAATAAATAAAACTGCCATACAAATAGTTAATACTTTATTTTTCATACATTTCTCTTATTATTATAAAACGAAATTCAGCTCGCCGTTTTCTAAATCTCTTGTCATATTATTCACACTTTCTTTAATGGCGAAGTCCAAAACCTTGCCATTAAGTGTGGCATCATAACCAGCCTTAGAGCCAAAACCGATAACTTGTCTTTCGTTTAATTGAAATTCACCAGCACCTTGCGTTGAATAGATAATCTCTGAAGTCAACACATCAATAATATTGAGTGAAACTTTAGCGTAGGCTATTTGGCTCTTTCCTGAACCCAAGATGCCAAACAATTGCTTATCACCAATAACTTTACGACCAAATTCAGTAACGCCTCCACTTATAACGTATCGAGCACCTTTAATTTCTTGTTTAATCCCCAATAACTCAGCTTCTTTTTTTAAATTGGCTAAGTTCTCTCTATCCACAACTTTAAAGCGGTTGGTTTGTTGTAAATGGGTTTTAAGAATGGTTTTCCCTTGATTGCCCAGTTTATCTATATTTGATGAGAACAATCCCTGCATATAGTTTGAACGATTATTAAATTCACCTAATACCAGTGTTGATTTTGGACCGTTGTAAATTGTTTTATTAGTTTCTACAGGGATGATAGTGACTTTTTGGTGGCTTTCTGTAGCACAGCCAGAGATTAATGCCGCTAACATTAAAAACAAGCTAAACGACTTTATTCTGATTAATTTCATAATGACTTATTCCTTTAAAAAAGAAGCATTATGTATTAACTTTTCTCTTAAATAAAGAAAATATGAACATCATCAATATCTTGCAAGAGTATGAATGAATATTTGTCCTGATGTTTAAAGATGATTCCCCCCTAATCAGCCTTTCATTATTGGCGGTTAATCTAGCCACTATTTTTAATTTACTTTTTATTTTCATGAGAAAATCTAAAGACTGTATTCATTTTCATCTCGATTAGCTTTTTATCCTTTTGTTATGAAAATACTGGACTATGGTGCTAAATATGGCAATATTCTTAGTAGCATTATGAACTTAAATATTGTGATATAAGTAATGATAAGGTTACTAACGACACGGGCTTTAGCGACTCAATTAAAAGCAAATGCATTGAGTTGCGCCACACTCTAATGACCATGAAATGACACCTAACAGGATATTCTCTGTATCGCGACAAGCTAATAACTAATACCCTAAAAGGAACAGGAAATGACAGCCACAACATACTACCCAAAGATTAAATCGATATTAACGGTATTATTACTAAGTAGTGCCTTAGGTGCTTGTGCCACCATTGATGGTGCAGGTAAGGATCTCGAAAAAGCGGGTGAAGCCATTCAAAATGCTGCTAAAGGCTAAAATAACACTGAGTATCGCTGCTTAGCTCTTCTAGTAACGTCACTTGAAAATGCGTATTTAGCCATCATATCAAATAGAGAAAAATCATATTTCAACTGTATTTTTTGGCTATTAATGTATGCCTATCTAACTGAATTTCAATAGATAATAAAATATTTGTAATATTGGCGCTTTAAACAGTTTGCTTGTAGTTTGACATGATCACTCTAAGTAATAATGCCAAATTGGTTTATGACTTAGATATATCTCTATCACTTCACAAAAGGAAACAAAATATGAATGACGATAAAACAACATCTGGTGGAAAATGTCCTGTGATGCACGGTGGTGCTACAGAGAGTTCGATGACAAATATGACATGGTGGCCTAAGTCGCTAAACCTCGACATCCTTCATCAACATGATAATAAAACCAATCCTATGGGCACGAATTTCAATTATCGGGATACGGTTAAAGATCTCGACATTGCCGCGCTCAACAAAGATATGCACGCACTGATGACTGACAGCCAAGACTGGTGGCCCGCAGATTGGGGACATTATGGCGGTTTAATGATTCGTATGACTTGGCATGCCGCCGGTACCTATCGTATTGCTGATGGACGAGGTGGTGCCGCTACGGGTAATCAACGTTTTACCCCGATCAATTCTTGGCCCGACAACACAAATTTAGATAAAGCACGACGTCTACTTTGGCCAATCAAAAAGAAATACGGTAACCAACTTAGCTGGGCAGATTTAATTGCTTACGCCGGCACTATTGCCTATGAATCTATGGGGTTGAAAACCTTTGGTTTCGCCTTTGGTCGTGAAGACATTTGGCATCCAGAAAAAGACATCTACTGGGGTGCTGAAAAAGAGTGGCTTGCACCTAGTGGCAGCGAAAATAGCCGTTATTCTGGTGAGCGCGATTTAGAAAACCCATTGGCTGCAGTAATGATGGGATTAATCTACGTTAACCCTGAAGGTGTAGACGGCAAATCTGACCCATTAAAAACAGCTCATGATATGCGTGTTACCTTTGAACGCATGGCGATGAATGATGAAGAAACCGTGGCCTTAACTGCCGGAGGTCATACGGTGGGGAAATGTCACGGTAATGGCGATGCCTCAATACTTGGCAGAGAACCAGAAGCTGCCGATATTTCAGAGCAAGGCACAGGTTGGAACAATAAAACTAAGCGTGGTATTGGTCGCGATACCGTAACCAGTGGTATTGAAGGTGCATGGACCACTCATCCTACACAGTGGGATCATGGTTATTTCTCTATGCTACTTAACCATGATTGGGAACTAAAAAAGAGTCCAGCCGGTGCTACGCAGTGGCAACCCGTGAACATTAAAGAAACAGATAAACCGGTTGATGTTGAAGACGCTAGCATACGCCAAGACCCCATTATGACTGATGCAGATATGGCATTAAAAATGGATCCGGCTTATCTTAAAATTTCACAACGTTTTTCCAATGACCCTGAATATTTCTCTGACGTTTTTGCCCGTGCATGGTTCAAACTGACCCATCGCGATATGGGCCCAAAAGTACGATACATAGGCTCAGAAGTACCGCAAGAAGATCTTATTTGGCAAGATCCCGTACCCACAGGTATGACAGGTTATGATGTTGATGCCGTTAAGGAAAAAATAGCGGCTAGTGATTTAACTGTTAGCGAAATGGTTGCCACAGCATGGGACAGCGCTAGAACTTTCCGTGACTCTGACAAGCGCGGTGGTGCTAACGGTGCTCGCATTCGACTTGCACCACAAAATAACTGGCAAGGAAACGAGCCTACACGCTTAGCTAAAGTGCTTGCTACACTAGAAACTATTGCAAACGAAAGTGGCGTGAGTATTGCTGATGTTATTGTCCTTGCAGGTAATGTCGGTATTGAGCAGTCAGCAAAAGCGGCTGGTGTTGATATTACACTACCATTTGCCCCTGGACGTGGTGATGCAACTGACGAGATGACCGATGTTGAGTCATTCAAAGTACTTGAACCTCTGCATGACGCTTATCGTAATTGGCTCAAAGCTGACTATAGTGTTAGCGCTGAAGAGCTGATGCTTGACCGTACACAGTTAATGGGTTTAGCTGCTCATGAAATGACTGTACTGATTGGTGGCATGCGTATGCTAGGCACTAATTTCGGTGGTAGCAAGCATGGTGTATTTACCGAACGTGAAGGTGTGTTGTCGAACGACTATTTTGTTAACTTAACGAATATGGACTATAAATGGCAGCCAGTTGGCGATAATTTATATGAAATTCGCGAACGTAAAACAGATAAGGTCAAATGGACAGCCACACGCGTTGACCTTATCTTTGGCTCGAACTCAATCCTTCGTGCTTATAGTGAAGTTTATGCACAAGACGATAATAAAGAAAAATTTGTCCACGACTTTGTTGCCGCATGGACCAAAGTGATGAACGCTGACCGTTTCGATTTAGCATAATGTTTAGCTAATAATCTTGCCAATCATATCCTCGCACCTGAGTAATCGGGTGCGAGGATATTTACACTCACTTATCATTGCTCTCTGACTTAATGCAAAGAGTATTAGCCAAAAAAAAAGCCCTAAATAGGCCTTTTAGAATTTACATACTATAGACTAACAACCGTCATCTTTAGCATCTACACCCTCTTTTGTTTTTTCACAAGTATCTTTAATGGTGTTATCTGCATCTTTTTTCATTTCACCAAATTTATTGCTGACACTTTCTTTCATTGCATCTACTTTTTCGCCCACGTTTTCAATAGCCTTGCCAGCGCCTTTCTTCATTTCTTCTACTTTTTCGCCTGCATTTTCCAGAGCTTTACCCGCGTCTTTTTTCATTTCATTCACTTTTTCGCCTGCAGCATCAATGGCCTTGCTAGCATCTTCTTTCATTTCATTTACTTTATCACCCGCACCTTGAGTCATTTTACTAGCATCTTTAACTGTTTCTTCTACTTTTTTACCCACTTCTTCTGCCTCTTTATCGCTACAAGCTGTTAAGCCGAACATGGCAACAAAGATAATAAGTAAAGTTGATAGTTTTTTTATAAAAGTCATAAATTTTTCCCTAAATTTTTGGTAATTTACCACGAACTGCATTGGCGATTAATGAGATAACCAACAACACAACGAAGATAAAAAAGATAGTTTTTGCAATATCTACGGCTGTACCTGAAATACCACTAAAACCAAATATTGCCACAACAATCGCAACAACTAAAAAAGTAAGCACCCAGTTTAGCATAATAGATTCCTCCGTTTATTAAATGAAAAACCTCCACCAACTTAAGACTACATTTATACCAACAACAAGCTAATCCACGGATAACTAAGTTATTATCTTTCATTATACATTTGATTTAATAACGCTAGTTCACCGCTAAGTGAAAGTTATACAGACAAAATAGCTATAACGTTTAGCGGGAGTTAATATATTTTTGTCTTAGCTTATTGCTAAGATGACTTAATAATAGCCACATTTTTATAAAACGTACTTATTTACAGAATAAACAATATAACTTTCAGTAAAAATTAACTATCAGTAATAGTGACCATGACTTAGTACTGATTACTCTGCCATTATCCACCACCATATTTACTGGTGAACTTTATCTTTTTATTACGATTTTCAGTACAGGCTTACCTAAGTAGCTAGCTATTTTGCTGTCTGAAATAAGCGTTGCAATGGTGAAGTTTGATTAATCAATTTATAAGTTCAATAACAGTGAAGTTAAAACGAATTGTTCATTTTCTTTGCTGTTAAACATAAAAAATCCGAAATCAATTGCTTGATTTCGGATTATTAACTTACTGAAAAATTCATCTGTAAATAAAGCTATACCTAGATAATTGGCAGGTCAACTTTACCCAAGAGCATACTCAGTATAGGTAATTTAAAAGCTATAAGTTGCTTTTACGTAGTAGAAACCACCGTTAAAACCAAATGGTGATGTTTCATAGTACTTACCACCAAGAAGATTGTTTGGTGTATCAGGACCAAAATCTAATGCTTCTGCATCTTGATCAAGTAGGTTTTGAGCACCAACACTTACTTTAAAGTCATCCATTATGTGATAGCTAACTTCAAGATCAACAGTAACGGCCGCGTCTGCATCTTTGCTTAACCCGCTAGAGTCAGCATGAACACCTTGGTATTCGCCGTAGTAGTTTACACGTGTAAACATGCTAACTTCATCCCAGCTTTGTGACCAAGTAAAGGTCGCACGATGGTTAGGTAAGTCATTTTCTAAACGAGATACTTTAAAGTCACCCGTAACAGCAGAGAATCTATCAACTGTTGTTTCATTCCAGTTATAAGCAAGACCGAATGTAGTATCACCATTTAACAATGAAGTAGAGTAGTTAGCAACAAAATCAACACCTTGAGTTGTAGTATCAAAATCATTAGTAAAGAAACTTACTTGTTGAATTGAATCTACGTTTGGCACGCCATCTGCTTTTAATTTCACTTTATCTGCAGGAGTTAAATTAACTTTAGCAGACTGAGAAACACGATCAGTTACTTCAATGTTATAATAATCAAGTGTGAAATGAATACCTTCTATTTCCCAAACCGCACCTAATGAAACGCTTTCTGATTCTTCAGGTGATAATTCAGTTGCACCCAACTGCTTAGCTACAGGGTTAGACGCCGCTAATAACGCAGAATCAACTAGTATGCCGTCGTCAAGAGAAGTTTGTACGTTTGAGTAGTTAGCTTGACCAACAGTTGGAGCACGGAAGCCTGAACTTACAGAGCCACGTAACGAAAAGTCGTCTGTCACATTGTATTGTGCCGTTACTTTATAGTTAGTGGTGTTACCAAAAGTACTGTAATCTTCAAAACGTAGGGCATAGCCCATTAAGAAGTTTTCAGTGTATTGTGCTTCAACATCAAGATAAAGCGCATAGTTTTGACGAGAAAATGAACCCGCTGAAGAGGGTTTAAAGCCAGGAAACCCGTTAGATCCGATACTAAAACCTTGGTCTGTATATGGACCTGCGGTAAAAGATGCTTCGTCACCTGCACTCACTTCAAAGGTTTCTTGATGGTATTCATAACCACCAGCAATAATTAGTGGCATCTCCATGCCGACTTCAAGTTCTTTAACTAAATCAATGTTAAAGAATTTTTCAAGTTGAACGTGGCTACCTGGATTAAAGTCACGCGGTGTTTCAGGACCTAATGACGCATTTAACGTGTTGTAGATAACGTAGCTTGATTCGTTACGACCTACAGAACCACTGACGTCATAAGACAAAGTATCATCAAACTGACCACGTGTTCCCATGGTTATTGATGTATCAACGATGTTACCACCAAAGTTAGGTGTAAATCCGCCTGGTGCTAATTCATTGAATGAAAAACAATTATCATTATTTGCAACATTTTCAATGTAATCATCTTGAGTTAACACATTACCCGAAGTAACAGCTACAGGTTGACAAGTTCTATCAGCACCTTGAGTTTGCGCAAGATCGCCAATCAATAATGAAGCACCGTCGTCATTAGAGTAGACACCACCACGGTTATGAGGATTACGATAATAGAAACCACCACGAACATCACGTTCAGAGAAGTTACCAAACATATAAACTTCACGGTCGTTACCGATATCTAAACCGAAGTTACCAAAAATAGTGATGTCATCACTAACTTCTGGAGAACCCCAAACTTGAGTTAGCGCTTCAACATCTGTGTTGCCGGCATCAATAAAACCTTGAGCGTCAGGACGTTGTTCACTTCGACTTGTAGCATCAGCATTTTTATATTGAAAACTAAGGTTAGCAAAACCATCTTCAGTCAATGCCATACCAATATTACCAGAGACTTCAGTCGTATCGCCATCGCCTTCATAATATGAACCATGACGTACGTTTAATGAACCACCATCAGCATCATTTTTTAAGACGAAGTTCATTACACCTGCGATAGCATCTGAGCCGTATTGTGCTGCAGCACCGTCACGTAAAACTTCAACTTGTTTTAGAGCAGAACTTGGGATAACTGAAATATCAGGGCCTTGAGCACCGTCATTAATACCACCACCCAACAATGCAATAACAGAAGCACGATGACGGCGTTTACCATTAACAAGTATTAACGTACTGTCTGATGAAAGACCACGAAGATTAGCGGGTTTAACTAAGCTGGCAGCATCTGATATTGGGTTACTCTGTACGTTAAACGAAGGTACAGTACCTTTTAACAATTCAAGCATATCGGTATTACCCGATCTTTCTAGCTCTTCTGCGCCAATTAAATCAATAGGAACCGGTGAATTATCAACTGAACGTGGTGCACCACGAGAGCCTACAACAGCGATACGTTCAATGTTTTCTTTTTTAACTTTCTCTGCATCATTTTCAGCAGCGAATGATGGTGCAGTACCTAAAGCGATATTTACCGCTAAAGCTAAGGTAGCTATTTTAAATGTTGATGACATGTTCTCTTCCTCTAGTATCAGTATTTTATTATGTATTTTTATAGTTATAGTTGTATTTTTGTATTTTTGTATTTTTTTGTGTTTTTTTGCTCTTGGTCTTTTACACTTCCCATTTTCGTAAAATAAAGCAAATCAGTAGTTTTTGGAACAAAAAAACCATCAAGAGCGCTTCCAACCTATCCTCCCTGGATTCGCTACTAATGGTTTACCGCTTAAACTTAAGACATAGTTTTTTGTTTGCCATGCCATTAATCGTAAACATAACACAACTCATCGCAAAAGTTCACTTTATTTATGTACTAATTTTATTCGGCAAAAAACCTCTTTTTGGCGCTACTTTGCTGTAAATAAGTACAATAACTTAAGTATGTTAATTAGCTGTTGCAAATATTTATCATTCACGCTTAGCAACTGTTAACAAAAAAATATTTGGCACTCAAATATACTCACTAAACCTTATTCATCACTAAAGATCAGGTGAAATTTTACTGATGTAAAAAGTATCAACAACAAAAAAACTGTGCCAAGAGTAAGCTTATCTTAATAAATAATGAATATAGCTAGTCTCTACCTTTGAAATAAAAATCAATCATGCCAGTGTGCTGCAGTGTTAATACATGAGCGCATCCCAGGATGATTAAAGTGTTGTCGTGATGGTTCAAGACACCCACTAATGCCATACATTAAGTTAGCTGGAATCAATATTTTCAGAGCCTTATCTGGTCTGACGATGGGTACTGGCAATAGCAGAAAATACCCCCTGCACAATGCTAAAGTTTGATTATATTAACTTAATTTTTTTTCAATTAACTGCATATCGTTCGTCAAATATAACCGTATTGTTTACCTTGGAATAAATACATTAGCGATAGTTATTCATGTGTTTTTTGGTTCGCTCAATCCCAGCCAAAAAAAAGCAGCCTGATATAAAGGCTGCTTTAAAATGTTCTCATCTGCTTTTCAGTTTACAATGTTATTTAACTGCTATAAATTTTTACAACCATGACAGCAAACTATTCCACCGTCACCGACTTGGCTAAATTGCGCGGTTGGTCAACATCAGTACCTTTGATGATGGCAACATAGTAAGACAGTAATTGTAGCGGCAAGGTGTAAACGATAGGGGCAATTAAGTCATCACATACTGGAACATTAATTACTTTCATGGTGTCATCGCTGCTGAAGTTAGCGTTTGAATCAGCAAATACATACATTAAACCACCTCGAGCACGTACTTCCTCAACATTGGATTTTAACTTTTCAATTAAATCGTTTTGAGGTGCGACAACAATCACTGGCATTTCTGCGTCAATTAACGCCAATGGCCCATGTTTAAGTTCGCCGGCAGCATAGGCTTCAGCATGAATGTATGAAATTTCTTTCAGTTTTAATGCCCCCTCCATCGCGATAGGGTACTGATCACCACGCCCTAAAAATAACGCATGATGTTTATCGGCAAAATCTTCTGCTAAATCTTCAATGGAGCCCGCAAGTGCTAACACTTCTTCTAATTTACTCGGTAAGGTCATTAATGATTGAGCAATTTCGGTTTGCTTGTCTTTTGACATACCGTGATGCTGACCAATCGCTAAGGTCATCATTAATAAGCCCACCAGTTGAGTGGTAAAGGCTTTGGTTGAAGCAACCCCTATTTCAGCACCCGCTTTAGTCATAAAGGCCAAATCAGATTCACGTACTAATGACGAACCGTCAACATTACATATCGTTAAACTCGCGCGATAACCTATTTGTTTAGCTAAACGTAAGGCTGCTAAAGTATCAGCAGTTTCGCCTGATTGTGAAATAGTCACTAACAAGGCATTTTTAGGTACATGCGATTGGCGATATCTAAATTCACTGGCAATTTCAATATTACATGACACGCCAGCTAAGGCTTCTAACCAATAGCGTGCCACCATACCTGAGTGGTAGCTGGTACCACAGGCAATAATTTGCACATGTTCAATTTTTTGAAAAATATCATCAGCGCCTTCACCAAAGGTATTGATGTCTAAAACGTTACCCAGTAAGCGACCTTCCAAGGTATTACGAATGGCGGTAGGTTGCTCAAAGGTTTCTTTTAGCATGTAGTGACGATATTCACCTTTATCGCCAACGTCATGGCTAACAGCAGACTCTTTCGCTTCGCGCGTTACAGGCTTGCCATTAGTATCAAAAACGTTCACTTCAAAACGCGTAACTTCGGCAACATCACCTTCTTCTAAGAAGGAAAATTTACGCGTCACTGGTAATAGTGCCAGCATATCTGAGGCAATAAAATTTTCACCAACACCGTAGCCAATCACTAATGGGCTGCCAGAACGTGCAACCACCACACGGTCTTTGTCGCGAGTATCAAGCACAACAGTGCCATAAGCCCCGATTAATTGTTTTACGGTCGCTTGAACAGCACTTAACAAACTATTGGTCGATTTTAATTCATGATGCACCAAGTGAGCGATAACTTCTGTGTCAGTTTCAGAGGTAAAGCTATAACCTAAACCTTGTAAACGCGTGCGTAAAATCTCATGGTTTTCAATAATACCGTTGTGCACAACCGCAATGGTTTCTGACGAAATATGCGGATGTGCATTAGCTTCACTTGGCGCACCATGTGTTGCCCAACGTGTATGCGCAATACCGGTGCCACCCGCTATCGGGTTAGCATGTAACGCATCAGCAAGCTCTTGCACCTTACCTAAACGACGGGCGCGATTAAGTTGGTTATTATTATCAACAATTGCAACACCAGCAGAGTCATAACCACGATATTCTAATCGTTTTAAACCTTCTACTAAGATGTCTGCTACATCGCGCTGTGCGACAGCACCAACAATTCCACACATATTCTCTATCCTTTTTAACTTGCTATAACGAGGTTAACGCCTTGTTTGATAATTTCACTTCGTACGTTTTCAGGCATATCTGCATCTGTGATCAACGTGTGAATCTTACCCCAAGGTAATTCTAAATTAGGTATTTTGCGATTAAGTTTTTCTGAATCTAACATCACGATAACTTCACGGGATACTTCCGCCATAACTCGGCTTAAGCCTAACAGTTCATTAAACGTTGTTGTACCGCGAGATAAATCAATGCCATCGGCACCAATAAATAGCTGATCAAAATCATAAGAACGTAAAACACTTTCTGCCACTTGCCCTTGAAATGACTCGGAATGTGGGTCCCAAGTACCACCGGTCATCAATAATGTTGGTTCATTTTCTAGTGCATGTAAATCAGACGCTATAGCAAGTGAATTCGTCATCACCACTAGGCCTTGTTTTACATTTAACTCCCGCACTAAAGCTGATGTTGTGCTACCACTGTCTAAAATAATACGATTATGGTCTCTGATCAGCGATGCCGCTGTTTTTGCGATCATTATCTTTCGTTTCGAAACTTTATCTGTTTTTGGCGCGATAATTTCATGAGGTAAAGGCACTGCGCCACCATATCTGCGCAGGAGCAAACCACTATTTTCTAATACAGCCAAGTCCTTACGGATAGTAACTTCTGAGGTATCGAACATTTTTGCAAGCCTATCAACACTTACTTCACCTAGGTTGCTTAGCTCGGCAATAATGGTGTGACGACGTTGCTGAGTATTTCGTTTTGACATTGCTTTCGTTTTACTCTTAAAAGTTTCGGTTTAAAACTTAGCTATTAAAACAAAAGCTGAAAATAAAAACAATATTTATCTAAAGATCGGTCATAAATTTAGTTAACTATTGGTTAACTCTCATCTGGTTTCAACGTAAATGAGTATTTTTGATCTGATTATCCGTTGACTGTTAATTTATTGATAATAAAAATTTTCTTCGCTGGCTGAGCTATTTTATAAGTAGAGAATATGACTCAATATACAATATTAATTTAATAACTAGTTGTTTTAAATATCAAATCAATAATGTCGTTATTGGTTATTTTAACGAGTATAAATGCACGCATTATTAAACTTGTGCATTTTTCTCATGATAAATTTTAATAGACTTATAGCAAGTATATAAGCCTATTTTTTACTTGGACGTTTCCAACTGGCAATATTGCGCTGTTTACCACGAGCAACACTTAATTCATGATCATCAACATTTTTCACAATCACTGAACCAGCGCCTGTTGTTGCCATTTTACCAATAACAACAGGTGCTACTAATGAGGCATTTGAACCGATAAAAGCCCCTGTGCCAATAATCGTTTTAGCTTTATTCACACCGTCATAGTTACAAGTAATAGTACCGGCACCAATGTTAGCATTAGCGCCTATTTCAGCATCACCTAAATAACTTAAGTGACCGGCTTTTGCACCTTCTCCTAGGATTGTTTTTTTCATTTCGACAAAATTACCAACATGAGCATCACGTTTTAATTCTGTACCGGGGCGAATACGTGCAAACGGACCAACTGAGGCTAGCTCACCAATAATGGCACCTTCGATCATGGTATTAGGTTTAATCTCAGCACCTTTGCCGATAGTACAATTTTTTAAAATACAATTAGCGCCAATTGTCGCGTTATCGGCAATATCAACATTGCCTTCAAAAATACAGTTCACGTCAATCACCACTTCTTGACCCACGCTAACATGGCCACGAATATCAATACGGTTAGGATCACGTAAACTCGCGCCAGCTATCATCAAGGCTTCTGCTTTTCTTATTTGATACGCGCGTTCTAGACCGGCCAGTTGCACACGGTTGTTGGCACCTTCTACTTCAATTTCACTATTAGGGTGGGCCGTTGCAATAAGTTTACCTTCTTGATGACAAGCGGCTATAATGTCAGTTAAATAATATTCACCTTGGGCGTTATCACTTGATAAATTGGCTAGCCAGCGTTTTAAATCACCGCCATTGGCCAATAAAATACCGGTGTTAGCTTCATTCACTAACAGTTGCTCAACAGTGGCATCTTTTTGTTCAACAATGCCAACCACTGTGCCTGAGCTATCGCGCATAATACGACCATAGCCCGCTGGGTTAGCTAAATGCACGGTTAATAACGCCATGCCATTGTCAGGCTTAGCAGCAATTAAACGCTGTAATGTGCTCACTTTAGTCAAAGGTACATCACCATAAAGCACTAATACATCTTCATCGTCAGATAAAAATGGCGATGCCATATCAACAGCATGACCTGTGCCTAATTGCTCTTTTTGTTCTACAAAGGTTAAATCATCACCCGTGACTTTGGCTTTAAGCACATCGCCACCAAAACCATAAACCAAGTAAATATTTTCGCTATCAACCTGACGTGCAGCGTCAATAACATGAGAGACCATTGGCTTTTCAGCAACGGGATGAAGAACTTTTGGTAAAGCAGAGCGCATGCGAGTACCTTTACCCGCAGCTAAGATAACAACAGAGAGAGCCATAATTTGTCCGTTTATTTTATAAGATTCCATGTATCAATTTGATGAGTAAACATAAACTAATCAATTAGACATTAACGTATGCGGGCATTGTAACGCTAAATTAAATGCTTCTCTATTAAAATCATATTAACCACTTAACCCCTATGATTTCCCCCCCGCTGACAAGAAAAAACCTTAGCGGGTATATCACACCTGGCTAGCGTTTAGGTATATACTATTCCCAACAAAAACACGGTAAGCACCACACTTTTATTGAACCAGGAACCCGTATAAATGATGCCCATTGCTGAGCAAATAGCCAAAGAAATTGATGTAAAAACCAGCCAAATAAATGCGGCTATAAACTTATTAGATGAAGGTTCAACGGTTCCTTTTATTGCTCGCTATAGAAAAGAAGTTACTCAAGGGCTTGATGACAACCATTTGCGTTACTTAGCGCAGCGCTTAGTTTATTTGCGAGATTTAGCCGATCGTCGAAAAGTTATTATTACCAATATCGAACAACAAGGTAAATTAAGCCCTGCGTTAGCGGCTGAACTCAATAATGCCGACAATAAAACTCGTTTAGAAGATCTTTACTTACCTTTTAAACCGAAAAGAAGAACCAAAGGGCAAATTGCGATTGCTGCCGGTTTAGAGCCTCTAGCCAATAAAATTTATAATAATTGGCAACTTAACCCTGAACAGGAAGCACAAGCCTTTATCAATAAAGAGCAAGGTTTAATTGATGAAAATTCAGTACTTGAAGGTGCGCACTATATTCTGGTGGAGCGCTTTGCCGAAGACGCTAATTTAATTCAAAAATTACGTCATCATTTACTTAAGCAAGCACACCTTTGCAGTAAATTAATCAAAGGCAAAGATAAAGCCGCAGCAAAATATCGTGATTACTTTCAGCATTCTGAATTATTAAAGTCGGTGCCATCACACCGTATGCTTGCTATGTTACGCGGTCGTAATGAAAAGTTATTATCATTAAGTATTGATGTCGATCCCGGCCAAGAAGGCGCCTTTTCAAGTGCACAACAGCTAATCACCGAGCATTTCAATTTACGCTTAACCGGGCAAGCCGCGGCAACGTTTTTAACCAAAGTGGTACAAACAACGTGGAAAATAAAGTTAAGCCAAAGTTTAGAAACAGAATTGTTAGGTCAATTACGAGAACAAGCGGAAGTTGAAGCGATTAAGGTTTTTGCACGTAATTTAAACGACTTAATGATGGCGGCGCCAGCAGGCCCAAAAACAACGTTAGGTTTAGATCCTGGTCTTAGAACCGGCTGTAAATTAGCTATTGTTGATGCTACCGGTAAATTATTACAAACGGCAACTATATTTCCCCATGCGCCACAAAATCATTGGGATAAATCAGTACGTACTTTAGTTAATCTATGCCAACAACATAAAGTAGAATTAGTTGCGATAGGTAACGGCACTGCTTCACGTGAAAGTGACCAGCTTATCGCTGATGTTATTACTAAGTTAGCAACGAATAAGCTCACCAAAGTGATTGTGAGTGAAGCCGGCGCATCAGTCTATTCAGCATCAGAATTTGCCGCCAAAGAGTTTCCTGATTTAGATGTGTCAATTCGTGGTGCGGTATCTATTGCACGCCGCTTACAAGACCCCTTGGCAGAGCTAGTGAAAATAGATCCAAAAGCCATTGGTGTTGGTCAATATCAACATGATGTCAGCCAAAGCCAACTCAGCCAGACCTTAGACAATGTTATTGAAGATTGTGTCAACGCCGTTGGTGTTGACTTAAACAGTGCTTCTGCCGCACTGTTATCACGGGTTTCAGGTTTAAACAAAACCATGGCAAATAATGTCGTTAATTTTCGTGATGTACACGGCCGATTTAATAATCGAAATGAATTAAAAAAAGTCGCTCGCTTAGGACCAAAAGCTTTTGAACAAGCCGCAGGCTTCTTACGGATAAGCCTGGGTAATAACCCGCTAGACTATTCAGGCGTTCATCCTGAAACTTACCGCTTAGTTGAGCAAATTTTACAACAACTCGATACTGATATCAGTCAGGTAATAGGTAATAAATCTGCGCTAGAAAAAATTAATATTGACAGCTTAACTAGCGATGCTTTTGGTGCGCTAACCATTAAAGATATTATTAGCGAATTAGAGAAACCCGGTCGTGATCCTCGTCCAGAATTTAAGACCGCCACTTTTCAAGCCGGTGTTAATACTATTAACGACCTTAAAGTGGGCATGATACTCGAAGGAGTTATTTCTAACGTCGCTAATTTTGGCGCTTTTGTTGATGTGGGTGTGCATCAAGACGGTTTAGTGCATATTTCTTCACTGACCGATAAATTTGTCAGTGACCCGCATGAAATTGTCAAAGCTGGTGAAGTGGTCAAAGTTAAAGTGACGGAAGTTGACCCACAACGCAAACGCATCAGTTTAACTATGCGTTTAGATGAAACAATAGCACAAATAAAAAGTCAGCCTTCAGGACAGCCTCAAAAAGCACAAGCTAACGACAAAAGTACTAAACAACCACAACAGAGCAGAAATAAGGCAAAAACGCAGCAACCAAAAGCCTCAAATAATGCCGCTATGGGTAATGCCTTTGCTGACGCTTTTGCCAACCTAAAAAAATAACTATAACTTATTGTTAAGTTAGCAGTAATCAGCTGTCTGTTATCAGTTAAAAGCAAGCGCCATAACGATAGCAGAAACCACTAAATCAAGAGGGTCATTCATTAAGGTGGATAGTTTTACATGGAGGTAAGTCATAGAATAATGCAAAGAGTAGTTACCGAGATGGCTATGAATGGGATGCACTAATGCCGTGAAGCTATAGATGGTATGAACATCGTCATTCTGTCACATCCATGGAAACATGACATATCCTTCATCCTGAACATAAAAAAAGGGGAAGCAAAAAGCTTCCCCAAAAACAACCTCGGTTGGGAGGTTAACTAACGTAGATGTTAAACTAAAGCACGTATTTAGCTGAAATTTGTACGTAATCTGAATCAGCATTTTGATCTACAGATTCAAAGTTGCCTACTTCGACACCAAATGAAAGCTCTTTGGTGTAGCTTTTAAAGAGATTAACGCCCCAATGTCTTCTATCGGTATCAGCAACTTCTGTCGATGTTTTACCATAAAATGCAGTGCTGCGAATATCATCACTCCAAAAATGGCGATAAGCGACCATATAAGATTTTGATTCTTCTACTGTTTCGCCTACTAAATCACGTGCTGCTACTACACCAACGTAACGTCCAGTTTCACCACCGTGGATTTGAAAACGCAAGTCATCTTTACCAAACGTGTTGATTTTACCTGAAATACCGTAACCAAAAGCCGACTCCGAATTACCACCAACAGTATTTAATTGACGCGCTAAACCGGCAACAGAAACATTACCCCAGTCACCATTAAAGGTATACTTAGCAACAACGTCAGGCATAGAATCCTGACTTGAATCACCTTTATCAGATTCAGGATTTTCTAAGGCAACTTGAAAGTTACCTTGGGTATAACGTACTTGCCCTTGTCTAATAAACGCAGAGGCATTGAGCGGGCCACCAAAATCAACGCCATCAACTAAAGCACTGGTATTGACAAATGTTGACCATGTTTGACCCACTAGAATATTTTTATATTTGATAAATGCGTGACGTAATCTTGGATTTGATGAGTTTGAAACAATTTCATTACCGCCGCCGCCATGAAGATCAAACTCAATAAAGCCAGTTACATCACCATGAACATATTTAGTATTAATGCGCGTCTCTGTTGCACGAAAGCTAGTTCGAGAAATATCGCCAACGTTACCTGCACCAACCCAATAATCATTAGTGATACTGTTAATGTTACCATCAACATATCGTGCGTCTAATTTGACATAACCACCAAAAGTAATAGTATCTTTATCTGACAATTTAATTTCATAACCAGCAGTTGCGCTGCCGGCCATAGCTAAAAGACCTGTTGCTAATAAAAGCTTTTTCTTATTAAACATTTTTATTTTCCCCATGTGTTATTGATCTTAGAGCAACAAAAGATATGCTCTGGTCGTGTTTTTATCGTTTTAATTTTTGATAGCGTATTTTTAATAAAAATTAGCAACCGTTATAATTTTTATGCTGCATAATTCATTGATATATTTTGAAATTTCAATATTTTTCTAGAAACATTTTTGTTTTGAGCAATAGGTAATTGATCAACAAATTTGATGACATCAGCCTGAGCAAAGTCACCTAAACAGCCGGCAAGTTTCGCATTAATAGTGTTTGATAGTGCTGATAATTCAGTCGATGGGTTATTTAACTCAACATAGACATGAATCGCATTGCCTTTTTTTTCGTGAGGAACACCAAACACAACGACCTGTTTAACATCTGCTAATTGCTCAATAAACTCTTCTATTGTTTGGTTAGCAACACGATAACCACTGACTTTATCAGCAGCCGTAGCTTGTGAGACTAACCAGATATAATTTTGCTCGCGAGCTAATAGCGTATCTTCATTAATAAAATTTTTGTCCCTAAAATAAAACCACTCACCATTACTCGACTGCAACCAAGACAATTGTGCTTGTTGACCACTATCATTAAGCAAGTTCGGCATATTACTCTCTATTTCATCACTTTGATCGAATTTTAATCAAAACCATTTATTATGTTAGTAACAGTAAAGAGTCAGCGTGAGTTTATAAATTAGACCTAAGTCTAAAATTGACAAAAATAACCTAGACTTTAGTCTACATAAAGTAAAAATCAGCTAATTAACGGTAAGTTAGTAGTTAGCTATCGCAATCAATAATCATCTGGTCGAAAATGTCCACAGTACCGTTATCAGAAATGATAACATCTAAAAAATCCTATTTTTATAACTGATAAAGTCAAGGTTATTCATGGTTTCAAAAATAAAATCTATGTCATCAAGCACAGTTTTAGCATGCCTAGCTTTTGGTGTTAATGCTGAATCACTCAACATTGAAAAATACCAACAAGCTGAACGTCAATTGGGCAAGTACACCGAAAAATTAGTTGTTGGCACTGTAGAATATCCAAGCTGGACTGAAAACTACAAGCTGATTTATAGCAGCCAAACCCAGCATGGCAAACAATTTTTTATCTTGGATGCAATAAAAAAAGAAAAGAAATTGGCGTTCGATCATCAAAAACTTACCCGCGCCTTAGCTCGCCTTACTGAACAAGAAATAAAACCAGAAGCCTTGCCTTTTAACCGCTTTGAACTGATAAGTGAAAAAGTAATTTCGCTGACTATAGATGATAAATTATACCAATGTGATATTGAAAATTACTTGTGTCAATTGAGTGTCATTGCTATTAAAGATAGTGAGTTAGTTTCGCCTAATGGCAAACTGGCAGTTTATATTAAAGACCACAACTTATGGCTGCGTAACCTTAATGATAATAACGAAAAACAATTAACCACTGACGGAATAGCAAACTTTGGTTACGCCACCAATAATGCAGGTTGGGTTCGTAGTGACAAGCCGGTAGTAAAATGGTCACCCGATTCGAAAAAAATCACCACTTTTAAACATGACAGCCGAAACGTTGGTGAAATGGCTATAGTGTCTACCGCAGTTGGCCACCCTAAAATCGATATTTGGAAGTATCCATTACCCGGTGATAAAAACATCTTCAAAATTCACCGTGTGGTCATTGATATTGAGCAAGCGAATGTAGTGGTGCTAGATATGACTGCAGATGATCACAGATCAACCATAACAGACCATGTTGCTGGTAGCGATGGTAGTTTATTAGATGTTGATTGGTCGAGCGACAGCAGTCATTTTGCCTTTGTCTCATCAACGCGCGATCACAAAACTGCTAGCTTAAAAATAGCAGATGCTATAAGCGGTAAAGTGCGTACAGTGTTAACTGAAACTGCCGATAGCTTTTTTGAGTCAGGTGTTAGTGGCATTAGTTGGCAATACCTTGATCAAAGTAATGAGTTTATTTGGTTTTCTCAACGCTCAAATTGGGGCCATTTATATTTAGTTGATGCCGTAACGGGGGAAATTAAAAATCAAATAACCCAAGGTGATTGGACTGTTTTAGAATTACTCAATGTTGATGAAAAAACAGGGGAACTTATTTTTTCTGCTGCGGGTAAAGAAGCTGGAGACCCATACTTTCACTACCTTTATAGTATTAACAAAGATAGCTCAAATATTGCCTTATTAAGCCCTGGGCAAAAGCATCACCGTATTACTTTAAGTAACAATGCTGAATTTTTCTTAGACCGAGTCTCAACACCAAACCAAGCAGAAACTAGCTTTATTCGCAGCACTAACAGTAAATCTGGTTTTATCATCGAACAAATGGACATTACTAAGCTTACCAATACCGGTTGGCAAGCGCCTACGCCGTTTATTGTTAAAGACCGTAATAACGAGCATGACATCTATGGACTAATGTATAAGCCTAGCGATTTTGACGCAAGTAAGTCTTATCCTGTGGTCAATTATTTATACCCGGGTCCACAAGTAGGCAGTATTCGTGGTCGTCATTTTAAAACCGCTAGAGGTGATAACCAAGCAATTGCTGAACTTGGCTTTATTGTTATCGAAATTGACGCGTTAGGTACGCCTGGTCGTTCAAAAAGCTTCCATGAATTTTATTATCAAAACATGGGTGATAGTGGCATTCCAGACCAAGTGTCAGCCATTACACAACTGGCCAAAAAATATCACTGGATTGATAGCACCCGTGTTGGCATTTGGGGCCATTCAGGTGGTGGATTTGCTTCAACACGCGCCTTGTTGACTTATCCAGACTTTTATTCAGTTGCTGTTTCACAAGCCGGTAATCATGACAATAGAAACTATGCTGATGAGTGGGGTGAAAAGTATCATGGTATGTTAGTAAAAAATGAAGATGGCACCACCAACTACGACAGCCAAGCAAATCAATTAATCGTTGAAAACCTAAAAGGTAAGCTACTTATTGCCCATGGCACAACTGATACCAATGTACCACCATATAACACTCTAGTTGTCGTAGAAGCGTTAATTGCTGCCAATAAAGATTTTGATATGCTGATGTTACCAAACCGTGGTCATGGCTTTGCCAGAAAGCCGTATATGATGCGTAAACGCTGGGATTACTTTGTAGAGCATTTAATGGCATTAACACCACCAAAAGAGTTTACCTTTAGCTAGTAATTATATAAGCCCAATATAGCGGTATTAATAGCAGCCGATAGTGTAAAAATATCGGTTGTTAACTCGCGTTAATTATATTTCGTTAGCAACCCAATTGGGTTTATAAAATTGACCTAGACAATTATAAAATTTAAGCAAAAAAAAGGGCACATGGCCCTTTTTTCAATCAGCTTTATTTATTACTGGCGAATACCTTCAATATGTAAAGTCAGATCTACTTTGCCATAATCTTTTTTAAAACCAAAATCTGCCATAGCGATAGTAGCGGTGCCGCTAAAACCGGCACGATAACCACCCCAAGGATCATCACCTTCACCCACTTTAACGGCGTCAATAGTTAATGGGAGAGTAATACCGTGCATGGTAAAACTTCCTATTATGGCAAGTTTACCATCACCTTTATCTTCAACTTTGCTGCTAATAAATGTCGCTTGTGCATATTTATTAACATCTAAAAAATCATCTGAACGTACATGTTTGTCACGTTTAGTATGGTTTGAATCAAAACTTGAGGTATCTACAATTACCTCAATTTTAGCTGCAGAAACATTATCTTTGTCATAAGAGAAGTTACCTGAAAAGTCGTTAAATCGACCGGCAAGTACACTAAAGCCCAGATGACTCGCTGCAAAATTAATAGAGGCATGTGCCCCTTTAGTATCAATAACATAATCAGCGGCTAAAGCTGGTATTAGTAAACTCGAGGTTAATAGAGCGCTAACAAGTAATTTTTTTTTCATATCAGTTCCTTTAATTATTTATCTGTATTTTTAGTCATACGTCTTAATGTGACGTCTTGGTCAATAAAATGGTGTTTTAAGGCCGCTAATGCATGCAATAACGCGAGGATTATTAAGCCGTATGCTATGTAATAATGTACCACACCAGCAATATCTTCCTGGTTTTTTATCCCCAGCACCCATGGTATAACCTTAAACCAATCAAAAACAGCAATGGCTTTATCATTAGCACTGGTGATCAAGTAACCGGAAATCAAAACAGTAAATAGCGTGATATACAAAATAACTATCATTAAAGCTGAAGCTTTTTTCTCAAAAGCACTATGACTAGTTATTGCACCGGGAGAGCCGGCAATACGACGCCACAACAGTCTGAATATAGTTGCCATCAATAAAAGTATCCCAACACTTTCATGCCAATGCGGGATTAGTTGATACCATTTACTTGAGTAGTTTAACTCGACCATCCAAAACCCTGAGGCAAATAACGAAAAAACCGTTAATGCCGAGAGCCAGTGTAGTAATTTACTCAGCAGGCCATATTGTTGCTGACTGTTTTTCCACGACACTTTATTGTGAATCCTTTTCATTCTTGATGATAACTGGGCTATTTAGTTTAGCTACTCACTGACAAAAAACCTAATTATTTGGACACAAAATAATGCCTTTGATCGCAATGAGCTGACTAAGTTTTAATGTTTAAGTAATGTAAAAAACTTGAGCAAATTATTGCGCTAGATCAAAACAGTTAGCCACTAGAGGCTTAAAATGAAGCAAGGTTTAAGGAGCAATACTAATGGATAAAGAGATTCTAAGTAGTTTATTAGAGAAAAAATTTGAACTTCAACGACGTATTAATGCAATTGAAGCAGACTTTAGAAAAGGTCGTTCTCAAGACTTTTCTGAACAGACTTGCGAAAACGAAAATAATGAAGTGCTTAATGAAATTCATCACGAAGCCAAAATTGAACTAGGCTTAATTAAGCAAGCGTTAACCCGTTTTGACAATAATGAATATGGTTTTTGCAGCCAATGCGCTGAAGTTATCAATCCCGAGCGTTTAAAAATATTACCTTATATCGATACTTGTATTGATTGTGCTAAATAGGAGCAACCCTAATGATAGAGAAACACGACCTACACCATGAATTTCCAGAGTTAGAAAAAGAAATCCATCACTTAAAAATGCAAGATGTACATTTTGCCCGTTTATTTAAAGATTATCATCAGTTAGATCAAGAAATTCACCGTATAGAAGTTGGTGTTGAGCCAACATCAGATACGTATTTAGAACAACAAAAACTAGCCCGTTTACACTTAAAAGATGAGTTATATACTTTACTAAAAAAAGTAAAATTGTCAGTATAAAGTCAGTTATAGTTGAGTTGTGCTTAGGTTATAAAAAGCCACAACGCTTTAACAGGATTTTGGCTTATTAACATAACTAGCTTATACCAGCTCAACTATTAAAAGAATGCCGACATTGCATAGGCTGTTTTATCAAACATTACTGGCTGTGCCTCTTCAAATTCTAAATCAGCTTCATTTGTTGTATTCACCACTCTGGCTCTATTCTCTTTCATATTTGTTTCCTCGAAATAAGTTTTAGTAGATGTAGTAGTTTGTAAAAATTAAATTTTTCGAAAAATGTCTAGTCAGATACACAACTAATAGTTTTAGCTAATGTTTAAATTTTATACAATTATACACTTATTTGGGTTGGAATTTTTTGTTTTCAAAAAATGAGGTTGGGTTAAAAAAATCGTGGAATTAGGTGAATTAAACGGCTAAATGGAATAAGTGGAACAGGTGGGCTAGGTGTTTTTCAACAATAATAAATAATAAAAAACGACTATTTACCTGGGTAAAAGTCGCTTTTTTTTTATCACTAAAACTTAATGTTGAACGCGGAGGTTATTTTTTACTTGTTGCTTGGATAACACGTAATTGCGCAACGGCACGAGCTAGTTCAGCTGCGGCTTCTGCGTAATCAAGATCATTACCATGTTCATTCAAGTGTTTCTCTGCGCGTTCTTTAGCCTGTAGTGCAGCTTGTTCATCTAAATCAGCGCCACGTATCGCGATATCCGCTAATACAGTAACGTTATTTGGTTGAACTTCTAGCATACCGCCAGAAAGATAAATGATTTCTTCATCACCACCTTTTTTAACGATTCTTGCCATACCAGGTTTTAGTGAGGTCAGCAAAGGTGCGTGACCAGGCATAATGCCTAATTCACCTTCGCTACCTGTGATCTGTAATGATTCAATGCTACCCGAAAATAAACTTTCTTCAGCGCTAACAACATTCAGATTTACAGAAAGTAATGCCATTTGACCTCCTAATAGGTGACTAACTTATGTTAATCACCAGCCTTCATTACATGTTTTTAGCTTTTTCAGCTGCTTCTTCAATAGAACCAACCATGTAGAAAGCCTGCTCAGGTAAATCATCATACTCGCCTGCAAGTAGTCCTTTAAAGCCACTAATCGTGTCTTTAAGTGATACATACTTACCAGGAGAGCCGGTGAATACTTCAGCAACAAAAAACGGTTGAGATAAGAAACGTTGAATCTTACGTGCGCGATTCACCGATAATTTATCTTCTTCAGATAACTCATCCATACCTAAGATGGCGATGATATCTTTAAGTTCTTTGTAACGTTGTAATGTGGATTGAACACCACGAGCTGTTTCATAATGCTCAGCACCGACGACTAACGGGTCTAATTGACGCGAAGTAGAATCTAGTGGGTCAATTGCAGGGTAAATACCTTGCGAAGCAATATCACGACTCAATACAACTGTTGCATCTAAGTGAGCAAAAGTAGTAGCTGGAGAGGGATCAGTCAAGTCATCTGCTGGTACGTATACCGCTTGGATTGAAGTGATTGAACCTTTCTTCGTTGAAGTAATACGCTCTTGCAATACGCCCATTTCTTCAGCAAGTGTTGGTTGATAACCAACGGCTGATGGCATACGGCCTAGTAATGCAGAGACTTCAGTACCAGCTAAAGTGTAACGATAAATATTATCAACAAAGAATAATACGTCACGACCTTCATCACGGAATTTTTCAGCCATTGTCAAACCAGTAAAGGCAACACGTAAACGGTTTCCTGGAGGCTCGTTCATTTGACCGTAAACAAGTGATACTTTATCAAGTACATTTGAATCGTTCATTTCATGATAGAAATCGTTACCTTCACGAGTACGCTCACCTACACCAGCAAATACTGAGTAGCCGCTATGCTCGATCGCAATATTACGAATAAGTTCCATCATGTTAACGGTTTTACCAACACCAGCACCACCGAATAAACCTACTTTACCACCCTTAGCGAATGGACAAACTAAATCTATTACTTTGATACCAGTTTCAAGTAGTTCATTTGACAACGCCTGGTCAGCATAGGCTGGCGCTTGACGATGAATTGACCACTTTTCTTCTTCACCGATTGGGCCAGCTTCATCGATAGGCTCACCCAATACGTTCATAATGCGACCCAATGTACATACACCTACTGGTACTTGGATGTTATTACCTGTGTTTTCTACGTTCAGACCACGACGCAAACCATCTGATGAACCCATGGCGATAGTACGAACTACACCACCACCTAATTGCTGTTGTACTTCTAGTACTAAGCCTGAAAGGTCACCTTCAGTTACATTTAACGCGTCATATACCTGAGGTACAGCATCTTGTGGAAATTCTACATCCACAACTGCGCCAATGATTTGGACGACTTTACCTGTACTCATGTTTAATCCTCTAATCTTGTGCTCTTATTTACTAATAAAATAAACAAAGAACCTTTGCTTATACCGCTGCTGCACCAGCACAAATTTCACCCAATTCTTGAGTAATACTTGCTTGACGAGCTTTGTTGTATACCAATTGTAAATCATCAATTAAGTCACCCGCATTATCAGTTGCAGATTTCATTGCAACCATACGAGCGGCCTGTTCACAGGCGAGGTTTTCAACCACACCTTGATATACTTGAGATTCTGTATATCGCACCAATAAATGTTCAAGTATTGCTTGAGCATCAGGTTCGTATATATAATCCCAGCGATGCTTAATAGCGTCATCATCTGACTTAGGCAAAGGTAAAAGTTGATCGATTGTCGGCTTTTGCGTCATGGTATTAACAAACTTGTTATATACAATGAACAATCTGTCTATCTCACCATTATCATAGGCATTTAGCATAACCTTCACACTACCGATTAAATCGGTTAGCGATGGGCTATCACCTAATCCAGAAATTTGTGAAACAACTTTAGCACCCATATTGTTGAAAAATGACGTAGCTTTAGAACCCACTACGGCAAATTCAACTTCGGCGCCAGCTATTTGGTGTTTACCTGCATCAGCAAGTACTTGTTTAAATAAATTAATATTTAAACCACCACACAAACCACGGTCTGTTGAGACAACGATATAACCTACGCGCTTAGTTTCACGTTCAACCATATAGGGATGACGAAATTCTAAATTACCAAGCGCGATGTGACCGATCACATTTCGCATATTTTCAGCGTATGGACGAGAGGCAGCCATGCTATCTTGCGCTTTACGCATTTTGCTTGCTGCAACCATTTCCATTGCGCTGGTGATCTTCTGTGTATTTTTTACACTTCCAATCTTCGATTTTATCTCTTTACCACCGGCCATGACTATTCTCCGAAAAGGTTAACTAAATTACCAAGTTTGAGTAGCTTTGAAAGCTTCAATCGCTTTCGCTAAACCAGACTCGATATCTTTGTTATAGTCGCCTTTTTCATTGATAGTAGCCATCAACTCAGCGTGATCATTGTTTACGTATAAACGTAATGCATCTTCAAAATCAACAACTTTGTTGATGTCGATATCATTTAAAAAGCCTTTTTCTGCGGCGAATAAAGATACAGCTGTTTCAGCAATTGACAATGGGCTGTATTGCTTTTGCTTCATCAATTCAGTAACGCGTTGACCATGCTCTAATTGAGCACGTGTAGCGTCATCTAAATCTGAGGCAAATTGAGCAAACGCGGCTAATTCAGCATATTGTGCTAATGCTAAACGAATACCACCACCTAATTTCTTGATGATTTTAGTTTGAGCAGCACCACCAACACGTGACACAGAAATACCAGCGTTAACAGCAGGACGAATACCTGAGTTAAATAGGTTAGATTCTAAGAAAATCTGACCATCGGTAATTGAGATTACGTTAGTAGGTACGAATGCAGATACATCACCCGCTTGCGTTTCAATGATAGGCAAAGCAGTTAAAGAACCTGTTTTACCTTTTACAGCACCATTTGTGAAACGTTCAACGTATGCTTCATTTACACGAGCAGCGCGTTCAAGTAAACGACTGTGAAGATAGAAAACGTCACCTGGGTAAGCTTCACGGCCTGGCGGACGACGTAAAAGTAATGAAATTTGACGGTAAGCAACTGCTTGCTTAGACAAATCATCATATACGATTAGTGCATCTTCACCACGATCTCGGAAGTATTCACCCATAGTACAGCCAGAATATGCTGACAAGTACTGAAGTGCGGCGGCTTCAGAAGCGCCAGCTACAACAACGATAGTATTATCTAACGCGCCGTGTTCTTCTAATGAGCGAACTAAGTTAGCAACCGTAGAGGCTTTTTGGCCAATAGCTACGTATACACACTTAATACCTGTGTCTTTCTGATTGATAATTGCATCTAATGCGATTGCAGATTTACCAATTTGACGGTCACCAATGATAAGTTCACGTTGACCACGCCCAATTGGAATCATTGAATCGATTGATTTAATACCTGTTTGTACAGGTTGATCAACAGACTTACGATCGATTACGCCTGGTGCTACCATTTCAACTGGTGAAAAACCATCGTTTTCGATAGGTCCTTTACCGTCAATTGGCTCGCCAAGTGTATTAACAACGCGGCCTAATAAGCCACGTCCTACTGGTACTTCTAAAATACGACCAGTACATTTTACTTTAACGCCTTCAGCTAGATCCGCATAAGGACCCATAACTACCGCACCGACCGAATCACGGTCAAGGTTTAAAGCGATAGCAAAGCGACTGCCAGGAAGTTCAATCATCTCACCTTGCATTACGTCTGCAAGGCCATGAATACGAATGATACCGTCAGTTACAGAAACGATAGTACCTTCATTACGAGCTTCACTAACTACGTCAAACTGTTCAATACGACTCTTGATCAGTTCAGCGATTTCAGTGGAATTCAGTTGCATACTCTGTTCCCCGTTAGGATTGCATTATTGTTGCTAAGCGGTTCAATTTACCTCGTACTGAACCATCTATTACCATGTCACCAGCTTTTATTACTAAGCCAGAGACTACGTTTGCATCAATGTTACAATTAAGTTTTACTTTTCGAGCCAAACGCTTTTCAAGCGCAGCGCATAATGTAGTTTCTTGTTCTGCTGTTAATTCAACAGCAGACGTTACATCCACAGATACTGTTTTCTCATGTTCCGCTTTTAATTCACGAAACTGAATAACAACTTGTGGTAGCACCAATAAACGTTGATTTTCAGCCATAACTTTAATCAAATTTTGGCCATTGCTATCGAGTTGAACATCACAGACTTTCAAAAAAATGTCTTGTGCTTGTTCTACTGACGCACCACCAGAAAGATAACTCTTTATAGTAGTGTCGTCAGCAACTTGTGCAGCGAAAACTAGCATTTCTAACCAGTTTTCGACTGTATTCGCTTCGATAGCAAAATCAAACGCCGCTTTAGCGTAGGGACGAGCGATGGTTGTCAATTCAGACATAAGCTCATTTCCCTCTAAAGTTCAGCTACAAGTTTATCTAAAATGTCGCTATGTACAGCGGCATCGATTGAACGCTCAAGAATTCTCTCTGCACCAGCAACTGCTAAAATAGCAACTTGTTGACGTAGTTCTTCTTTTGCTTGATTACGTTCAGTATCAATTTCTGCATGACCTGCCGCTAAGATTTTATCTTTTTCAGCATGTGCTTTAACTGCAGCTTCTTCAATTATTTGAACTTCACGCTTTTTAGCAGCTTCTACAATACCTGCCGCTTGCGCTTTAGCTTCTTTTAATTGTGCTGTAGCTTTCTCTTGAGCAAGCTCAAGATCTTTAGCGGCACGGTCTGAAGCAGCAAGTCCATCAGCAATAGTTGCTTGACGAGCTTCGATGGCTGCCGTAATCGGTGGCCATACAAACTTCATACAAAAAATTACGAATACTACAAATGCAATTAACTCACCGATTAAGGTCATATTAATATTCATTTGTGTACCTCCTATTTAAATTCGCGGTTTTAATTAAGCTGGAACACCAACAACGAATAATAGGTATAGGCCAATAGCAACACCGATCATCGCAATAGCATCGATAAGACCCGCTACAATGAACATTTTCACTTGAAGTTGTGGTGCAAGCTCAGGTTGACGAGCAGCTGATTCTAAGAATTTGCCACCTAGAAGACCAAAACCAATCGCAGTACCTAAAGCACCAAGACCGATTAGTAGAGCAACAGCGATATATAACATATTTATCTCCGGTTATTTTAAAGTTAAAGTTAAAGTTAAGTTGAAAATTAGTGATCTTCGTGAGCTAAACTAAGATATACGATAGTTAACATCATGAAAATAAACGCTTGTAATGGGATGATTAATAAATGGAATGCAGCCCATAAAAAGTGTACTGGTAATTGGTATAAACCAATTGTCGCAATCAGTAAAAATATTAACTCCCCTGCATATAGGTTACCGAATAAACGTAACGCTAAAGATAAAGGACGAGCTAACATGGTAACCATTTCAAGAATAAAGTTTACTGGATATAAAGACCAATGACCAAAAGGTTGAGTAGTTAATTCTTTAATGAATCCGCCAACACCTTTAACTTTAATTGAATAGTAAATAATTAATATGAACACACCTATTGCTAAAGCAAAGGTCATGTTCGGATCTGTGGTAGGTACTGCTCTCATGTACACATTAGACATTTCGATACCTGATACCAAACTAATAATCCAAGGTAGTAGATCAACAGGTACCCAATCCATTGAGTTCATCAATAGAACCCAAACAAAAATAGTCAATGCTAGTGGCGCAATTAAAGGATTGTGGCCGTGAAAAGTGCTTTTAACACTATCACCAACAAATTCAACAATCATTTCAACGGCACATTGTAACTTGCCGGGAACACCGGTAGTTGCTTTAACGGCAACAGAACGAAAGATAAAAAGAAATACTAAGCCCAAAAACACCGACCAACCAAGAGTATCCCAATGAACGGTCATAAACCCTTCACCAGTCGACAAATTAGTTAAATGATGTTTGATATAATCTTGGCTGGTTAATTCAGCACTTGCAGACATATTAATGATCCCAATGATTAAAGTTTAAACAAAAATGGTGTGAGTAATGGCAACGCCACTACTAAACAAAAACTGCTGAAAAAAGCTATGGGCTCTATCGCTAAAAATTTAAAGGCTAGCGCAAACAAAACGGCCGTTAATACTATTTTCAATTTTTCGCCACTATAAAAGGCATCTAAAACCTTTTCTGACGATCTTGCTCCGGCATATTTAAACGCTTTATGAGCAAAGACAAAATTGGGGATTATACTGATTGCGCCACCACTTAATACTGAGTGTGCAAACGATAATCCCCAAATAAAATATGTTGCTAAACTGCAAAGTAAAACAATGACTATCGCGACTAATATTTGCTTAAAAGCAAATTCTCTTCCTGGCCTAGCTAACTCATTGTGAATAAATAAACTCACCAGAAACTCCTACGACATTTTTCGTAATGCTTACAGTTTTTTAAAGATAATATTTCATCTCTAAAAAGCCGTCGCAAGTATACTGAATTACAGCACTAATGCAACAAGAGAGGCTACTCATTAGTGACATTATCTACAAAATGTTCCGCTAAATGAGTAAATTACGACTAAGGTATAATCGAAGATTAAAACATTACTGATGAATTATAAAAGCAAAAGTAAAAACAGCAAATGAATAGCCATTTTTCAGTTGATCAAAAATGGCTAATTAACGGTTTTTATTATTGGAATCTAAGTCAGTAAATCTGGTCGATTTTAGCAGCTTATTTTAAGGTAGCGCTAAAAGGAATTAAAGCGTGAGACAATGCCATCTAGTTCTGATAGATCACTGTAAGATATTACTAATTTTCCTTTACCTTGTTTATTGTGATTTATCGCAACGTGTGAGCCCAACTTTTCAGATAAGTTTTGCTCTAATGCCTTTGTATTAGGATCTACTGACTTGGTGATTATTTCCTTCGCCGGTTGTTGTAATTTTTTAATTAATGCCTCTGTTTCGCGCACGTTTAACTCTTTCGCTACCACAATACGTGCCGTATTCGTTTGAATGTCATTATCTAAAGCTAATAGTGCTCTAGCATGTCCCATTTCGATATCGCCATGCTCAAGTAAGGTTTTAACTTCACTGTTAAGGTTATTTAAGCGCAATAAGTTACTTACCGCCGTTCTTGACTTGCCAACCGCATCGGCAACTTCTTGATGGGTCAATTCAAATTCAATCAGCAATCGTTCTAATGCAATAGCTTCTTCCATCGCATTTAGGTCTTCACGTTGAATATTTTCTATTAAAGCAATCGCCACGGCCGCTTCATCGGGCACATGTTTTATTAAACAAGGCACGGTATCTAATGCCGCTATTTGAGCTGCACGCCAACGACGCTCACCAGCTATAATTTCATAACTGTATTCACTAACTGGTCGGACAATAATTGGTTGGATAATACCTTGCGATTTAATGGAGTTAGCCAAATCATCTAACGCTTCTGCTGACATATCTTTGCGTGGCTGATACTTGCCAGGATGCAATTGTTCTATTGGTAAATTATGTAATTCAGCATTTTTGCTTGACGTATCTGTTTTATCACCTAAATTACTAGTTAAATCTGCTGATGGTTTTGTTAATAAGGCATCAAGACCGCGACCTAGACCTCTGCGTTTAGTTTGACTCATAATATTCCTTATTATTCTTCTGTAATGATTTGCGGTATAGAGGATTTTTTGGGTTCTGCACGACGTAATATTTCACCCGCTAAGGCAAGATAAGCTTTTGCACCTGTAGATGATTTATCATAGTACATCACTGGAGCACCAAAACTTGGTGCTTCTGCTAAACGCACATTACGCGGAATAACGGTACGATAAACTTTATCACCGAAGTGGCGCTTTAATTGCTCAGAAACATCATTTGCTAAACGGTTACGGGGGTCGTACATGGTACGTAAAATACCTTCAATATGGAGTTTACTATTAACGACTGACGTTAATTGTGAAATGGTATCCATTAAAGCGGTTAAGCCTTCTAAAGCATAATACTCACATTGCATCGGCACTAACACTGAGTCTGCAGCGGTCATAGCGTTAACCGTCAACATATTCAATGACGGTGGACAGTCAATGATAATATAGTCGTAGTCTTTACTTACTTTTGATAAAGCATTTTTCAAACGATGTTCTCGAGAATAAACCTCCATTAATCTAATTTCAGCCGCAGTTACATCACTGTTTGCGGCAATAAGATCATAAATACCCGCTGTATTTCTACAAACCACGTCTTCAAATGGACGCTCTTCGATAAGTAATTCGTAGCATGTTGCTGGAACTTCATATTTATCTATACCGCTCCCCATAGTAGCGTTACCTTGGGGATCAAGATCGACCAGTAAAACTTTACGTTTAGTTGCTGCAAGCGAAGCAGCAAGATTGACCGAGGTTGTCGTTTTACCGACACCACCTTTTTGATTTGCAACCGCGATTATTTTTCCCACAGGATCCTCAACACTTTTCTGCCCAAATTTATTATGATTTAACTAATTCAATCAAATGGCGTTCACCGTCTAATTGAGGAACGGCAATAGCATAACTATTTGTAACCGCTATATTATCTGGTAAAGCCGCGATTTCATCACTAGGATAAATACCTTTTAGTGCTAAGAATCGGCCGTGTTCAACACTGACTAAATGTTCACACCAAGTTACCATATCGTTTAACGATGAGAATGCTCGACTTAATACGCCATCAAAAGGTTGCTCCGGATGATATTGTTCAACACGTGATTTGACGGGTATGACATTATTAAGCTTTAACTGGAAAACAACTTGCCTTAAGAAGGTAATTCTTTTACCTAAACTGTCTAATAATACAAAATTACGCTCAGGATACAAGATAGCAAGCGGAATTCCTGGTAAACCTGGCCCAGTGCCTACATCAATAAATGATTGACCTTTAAGGTGCGGACCCACCATCAAGCTATCCATGATATGTTTTATCATCATATCTTTAGGATCACGCACTGAGGTCAGATTGTAGGCTTTATTCCATTTATTTAGTAATTCAACGTACTGGATAAGTAAAGAAATTTGCTCTGTTGAAACCTCAAGCGAGGTTTCCTTGATTAGAGCAACAAGTTGGTCAGATAATGTCATATGGTGAAATCTTTCGTTTATGCTGACTATTTAAGCACTTTTGCGTAATAAGCCATGTTTTTTCAGATAAACCAATAATAACGAAATTGCTGCTGGAGTAATACCAGAAATACGCGACGCTTTACCAATAGTTTCAGGTCGCGCGTCTGAGAGCTTAGCAACAACCTCATTTGATAAACCTGATATCTGACTAAAATCGTAGTCTATTGGAATTAACGTGTTTTCATGGCGCTTCTTTTTCGCTATTTCATCTAGTTGTCGGTCAATATAACCGGCATATTTTATTTGTATTTCAATTTGCTCAGCAGCTTGTTGATCTGCGAGTTTAGGTCCTAGGCCTTCAATAGCCACTAGATCGTTATATCGAACTTCTGGACGTCGAAGAAGATCCTCTAAATTATTCTCACGACTTAAAGGCGTTTTCAACAAGGTATTGACTTGATCAACCGCTGGATGATCCTTTTGTAACCAAGTTGAACGTAAACGTTGACGCTCAAGCTCAACATTTTCCATTTTTTCATTAAATCGTTGCCAACGTAGATCGTCCACTAAACCTAAAGCACGACCTTTTTCTGTTAAGCGTATATCAGCGTTATCTTCACGTAACAATAAGCGATACTCAGCGCGTGAGGTGAACATACGATAAGGTTCTTTGGTGCCTAAGGTGGCTAAGTCATCAATTAGCACGCCCATGTAAGCTTGATCTCTGGTTAATACTAGCTCTTCTTTGCCTTGTACCCTAGCCGCGGCATTGGTCGCTGCAACAAGTCCTTGAGCACCGGCTTCTTCATAACCAGTAGTGCCATTAATTTGGCCGGCAAAATAAAGGTTTTCAACAAATTTACTTTCTAGCGTTTGCTTTAAATCGCGAGGATCGAAAAAATCATATTCTATAGCGTAACCTGGACGAGTTATATGGGCGTTTTCAAAACCCTTGATCGATCTAACAAGATCCATCTGCACATCAAATGGCAAACTAGTAGAAATACCATTAGGATAAATTTCATGGGTGTTTAAGCCTTCAGGCTCGACAAATATTTGATGACTGTCTTTATCAGCAAAACGGTGTATTTTGTCTTCAATTGACGGGCAATAACGTGGTCCAACCCCTTCAATAACACCGGTATACATGGGTGAACGGTCTAAACCAGATTTGATAATATCATGGGTTTTCTGATTAGTATGGGTGATAAAACATGAAACTTGTTTTGGATGATCGTCTCCTGAGCCCATGTAAGAAAATACCGGCCTAGGATCGTCACCTGGTTGTTCTGCCATAACAGAAAAATCAAGGGTTCTTCCGTCTAAGCGCGGTGGTGTTCCTGTTTTTAAACGATCAATTCTAAAGGGCATATCACGTAATTTAGCTGCAAGGTTCACACTGGCGGGATCACCGGCTCTTCCGCCTTGGTAATTATTTAGACCAATATGAATCTGGCCGGCAAGGAAAGTACCAACTGTTAACACAACGCTTTTAGCTTTAAATTTCAATCCCATCTGGGTAGAAACACCTACGATCTTATTATTTTCTAGAATGAGATCGTCACATGGTTGTTGAAATATCGTTAAATTTTCTTGGTTTTCTAAATAATTACGAACAAAGTTTCGATATAAATTTCTATCAGCTTGTATCCGAGTAGCTCGTACAGCAGGGCCTTTGCTGGCATTCAACGTTCTAAATTGTATTGCAGCATGGTCAGCTGCAGTTGCCATGATACCACCGAGGGCGTCAATTTCTTTAACCAAATGTCCTTTGCCAATACCACCTATCGCCGGGTTGCAGGACATTTGACCAAGGGTGTCAATGTTGTGGGTTAATAATAGTGTTTTACAGCCCATGCGAGCTGCTGCAAGTGACGCTTCTGTTCCAGCATGACCGCCACCAACAACAATTACATCATAAGACTCTTGATACCACATAAATTACTGACCTTAGTTTTGCTATTTAATTTTTTAAGAGCGGTATTTTAGCGCCTTTTTCGCTTGAGGGGAATGATCTAATTTAGGAAAAGATCTAAGCTTGATCCTTAATTAATATATAAAGATCTCTTTAAAGATCTTATTATTATTACTTATTAAGGTCGCCTTTTTCTGTGGATAAGTCATTTTTTTTCATATAAAACAATATATTAATAGCTATGCATTCTTGTGATCAAGCTTTGATCAAGTCACTTATAAGCTCTGATCAAAACAGCCACTTATCCACAGGGCGATTTATTTGTATTTCTATACACTGAATAATAATAGAAAATTAATAGCTTTTACCCAGAGTTATCCACAATAATATTTTTAGGGGGGTGTAATTGTTAATAACTTATGGGTAAGTTGGTTATAAATGATCTTTATTTTCGTATAACCAACTTTGAGATCGTTCTTCTGGATCTATATCTTGACTCATATCTATTGTGATCAAAGGTATTTTTTCATCGCAACCTTTTGATAATAATAGCTTACTTATGTTCTTTGCAGCGTAGCAAAAGGTATCATAATTTGAATCACCCAGACCGATCGTTATAAATTTAACTGAGGATAGATCTTGATCGCTATTTTCAAGATCTGTCACGAATGCTTGAATATTATCGGGATAGTCACCAGCGCCATGTGTCGAGGTACAAATTAACCAAGTTTGTTTTTCGCTTGGTATTTGTGCAAAGTTAGGTTGAAAATGTAGTTCAACTTGATGACCGAGTGCGGCTAATGTTTCTTCACAGGCTTCTGCGACATACTCTGATCCGCCTAACATACTGCCAACAATGACTTGAAAAGAGCTCATTTTCTGTTCCTATTAAAGTATTTTATGTAGTTTTAAATTAAAGTTTTTATACACTATAAAGTTGTAAGTGACACAATATTACAATTGAAAAAACATTGAAACATTGAAACATTGAAATAGTTATTCTTAATCAAATACAAAATTTGCTTTGGAATAATGATGATTGGATCTATTAGTTATGTAATTATTACAACAATTATATTCTCTATCTCATTTATCAGTCATGCTTCCTCCTCAGAGAAGGTACTTGATATCATTAGTTATAACAAAGAATTAAAAACAGCTATAAAGTCATATTAAGTCAACGATTATAATGAAGCTCCACTTAAACTTGAAATATTTGCTAAAAGAGGCGATAAAACTTCACAATATATTGTTGGTACTATGTATTTAAATGCACAAGGTACAAAGCAAGATTTAACTAAAAGTTATGGGTGGCTTACTGTTGCCAACGAACAAAAAACTCAAGCATGGAAACGGCCACTAAAAATGCTGCAAGATAAATTACCTGTCGAGTATTTAGAAATATTAGCGCTAAAGGGAGAAGAATATATAAAGTTATATGGTGCTAAAAGTCAGCATTTAAAATGTAAAAATATTAGGTTATAAAAGACTCTCGCCTAGGTGTAATAAAATTAAGATTGTTAATGGCTACTATTTTGTTGATAATTTCTGATTAACTACGGCTTAAGCTTGTATGCTCCATTGTGAGGTTTTTCAAGTAGATTCGGTCATGTCCTTAGAACATTCGCTATGTTGGTTGTTATTGGCGTTTAACTTGGCCATAAGGGTAACCTTATTCATCAGCCTGAAACAATTTTTTAAGGGCTACTATGAATTAATAGCCTTGTCTGTGGGTTTATACTCTGCCTATCCTAAATCCTACACGGTAATTAATGATAGGCAGTTATATAGATATAATTACTGGGGTCGTTACTATTGTTATTTACCAATACAAAAGGATGAAAATATTTCACTTAATAAATCATCATTGGTAAATTCGCCGGTGATCTTATTGAGTTCTTGCTGACAAAAACGTAGTTCTTCAGCTAGAATTTCACCAGCAACATAGGATTCAAGTTGCTCTAAACCAATAGTTAAATGTTGGTGGGCTTGTTCAAGAGCGACCAAGTGACGTCGTCTCGCCATAAAACCTCCTTCGGTGCTACCTTGGTAACCCATTATGTGTTTTAGGTGCTCAGTTAGCTCTGTAACACCTGCACCTGTTTTAGCTGACAAGGTTATCGTGGGTGTGGCATTGATTTCACTGTATCCAGTTTTTGCTTGGTTAATATCAGCTTTGTTTCTAATGATAGTTAAGCCGATATTAACAGGTAACTTTTCAAAAAACTCTGGCCAAGCTGCTTTTGGATCCTCGGTTTCATCCTGTGCAGAGTCAATCATTAGCAAGACACGGTCTGCTTGTTTGATCTCCTGCCAAGCCCTTTCAATACCTATTTTCTCTACTTCATCGACACTTTCTCTTAATCCTGCGGTATCAATAATGTGTAGTGGCATACCATCAATGTGGATTTGTTCAGATAATACATCACGCGTGGTGCCTTCAATGTCAGTGACTATGGCGCTTTCTTTACCACTGAGGGCATTAAGTAAGCTTGACTTACCTGCGTTAGGTCGACCGGCAATAACTACCCGCATACCTTCACGAATAATACTGCCTTGCTGTGCTTTATTTTTTACTTCTGTGACCTGAGTAATAATCGCTTTTAAGTCGTTAAGTACTTTTTTATCAGCAAGAAAATCTATTTCCTCTTCTGGAAAGTCTATCGCGGCCTCCACATACATGCGTAAATGTATAGTGTCGTTTACCATTTGATGGACAAGTTTAGAAAAATCACCTTGTAATGAATGTAAAGCACAGCGGGCCGCTTGCTCTGAGCTTGAGTTAATTAAATCTGCTATAGCTTCTGCTTGAGTTAAATCAAGTTTATCATTAATAAATGCCTGCTCACTAAACTCACCAGGGCCGGCCATACGCACTTTAGGTAGTGTTAAAATCTCTTTCAGCAACATATCTAAAATAACGGGACCTCCGTGGCCCTGTAGTTCTAAAATATCTTCACCAGTAAAGGAATTAGGGCCTTTAAAATAGAGTGCTATGCCTTGGTCTAGTGCTTGTCCTTTATGATCTTTAAAGGTTAAATATTCAGCTTTACGCAATTCAGGCACTCTACCTAAAATAGCTTGAGCGACATTTTTAACTTCAGGTCCTGAAACCCTGATGATACCAACACCACCTCTGCCTGGAGCTGTAGCTTGTGCTGCTATGGTTTCTTTCTGGCCGGATATAAAAGCTAGGTCGGTCATGTTAGTTTCTCAGTTAACGGTTTAGGCCTTAATTGGCTTCATATTATAAAGCCTTAATTACCTGCTGCAAATGTACACTGAGCTATTGTGTAATTTATTCTGCTTTGATTTTAATAAGTGCCTGATATGAGTCTTGGTATCGGTGAATAGTGCCTAGTTAATGTTAGTTATCTTTGTCGTTTCTTGTTTCCTGCAGTCAGCATTACTGTTTGTGGCGTGTTATTTTATCAGGGAGGAAATAATGAGAGAAGAAATAGGAATAATTAAGCTTTAAGAAAAACTAATCTCATTTTGAGCACTTATAATTCATTCAAAGAGACTTCAAGGTTTGATGAAAAGCTAAATATCAAAAAGACGCCTTGTGTTTGGCTGTTTTACCTAGCTTTAAAGTAGATTAGATAATTAATAAAAATATATCCTCGTACTTTATTTTATTTCAAAATATTCAATAAATTTTTAATGATCTCAAATTTAAGTTATAAAAAAAGGTAGCCTAAGCTACCTTTTTAGTCGATAAAAAATAACCTTATTTGGCTTTTTCTTTCTCTTTGGCCTTTTCGATGCCCGAGAATATTATCTTCATTTGTGCAATTGAAATAAGGTTACTGACCAACCAGTAAAGTACTAAGCCGGATGGGAACCAGAAAAAGAATACTGTAAACATGACTGGCATGTACTGCATTATTTTTTGTTGCATAGGATCTTGTACTGTCATTGGCTGCATTTTTTGCATAATGAACATACTGACACCCATTAATACCGGCAAAATGTAAAATGGGTCTTGTGCTGATAGATCCTGTATCCACAACATAAAGGGTGCATGACGTAATTCAACACTTTCCAAAAATACCCAGTATAGTGCTAGGAAAATAGGCATTTGAATAATTAAGGGTAAACAACCACCAGCAGGATTTACTTTTTCTTTACGATAAAGTTCCATCATGGCTTGTGACATTTTTTGTTTATCATCACCTAATCGCTCTTTTAGCTGCGCCATTTTAGGTTGTAGTGCCCGCATCTTAGCCATTGAGGTATATTGTGCTTTCGTTAATGGATACATACCACCTTTAACGATAAGGGTAATGATAATAATCGCTACACCCCAGTTAGTTACAATAGATTGAATTTTGATAAGCAACCAGAATAATGGCTGGCTGATCATGAATAAAAATCCGTAATCAATTGTTAGATCAAGGTTTTGTTCAATACTTTCTAATACATCTTGGTCTTTTGGACCGACATAAAAAGTCGCTGATGTGGTTGCTGTGCTGTTAGGCTCAATCGTTATTGCCGGAGCTTTAAAGCCGATCACTGCGTCTTTGTTACTAGAGTATCTAGTATATAATTGATTATCTGAAGTTTTTTCTGGTACCCAAGATGATACAAAATAGTGTTGCAACATAGCAACCCAACCACCTTGAGTTGTAACACTCAGGTTGGCTTCAGCGATATCATCAAAGTCATATTTTTCGTATATATCTTCAGTTGTTGAATAGGCCGCACCGACATAAGTCGGAATTAAACCGCTTGAGCTATCAATTAAAGTGGTTTGCTTTAGTTGTGCATACATTTGTACGCTTGCAGGGCTTGTCGCGTTATTGGTAATGATATATTCAACATTAATGGTATAGCTGTCGTAATTGAGCGTAAAACGCTTAGTAACAGACAAACCAGCGTCATCAAGATAATTTAAATCAATTACTAGTGGCTCACCAGCGTTTGCTTGATAAGAAGTGGCTGATGTTTGATAAATAGGTCGACCAGGAATAACACGGTCTAAACCTTGTGCGCCAGTCAAACCACTTTGTGCTACATAGCGGTCACGATCGTTGCGCAATATAGTAAAGGGTATGCCATTACCTTGTTCGGTATCGAACTTAAGTAATTTAGCTTCAACAATGTCGCCGCCGTTAGTATCAATTTTTAGTGATAAAACATCATTTTTTACTGTAATTAGTGTAGCACTAACTACTTTTTTTTCATTGCTGATAGACGTTGCTGTAGCTGATGACTCAGGAACAAATTCGCCGTTACTAGTACTTGGCGTTGTTTGTTGAGTTACTGCTGGTTGCTCAAGAATTGGAGCTTTGTCTGTTTGCCATTGGTTAAATAGCAAATAGGTAACAACCATAAGCGCAATAAAAAGAAAACTGCGTTGGGATTCCATAATGTTTTATTTCTCTTTTTTTGATGGTGGCACGGGATCAAGTCCTCCCGCATTGAGTGGGTGGCATCTTAGTATACGTTTGCCTGCTAACCAACAACCTTTTATCACACCAAAGCGATTAATTGCTTCTATCGCGTAAAAAGAGCATGTTGGATTAAATCTACAATGGGGTCCAAGCAATGGGCTAAGCCAGCGCTGGTAGGCTTTTACTAGTGTAATAGCTACTTTTTGTGGCGTTGAATTATTTTTCGCCATATTTTTTCCAATTGCTGATTAATTTCTTTATTTTCGAGCTTGTCAGTGCCAGATTTTACCATAACGACTATATCAACAAAGGGAAGGTTATGTTGATTTAAACGGAAGCTCTCGCGAATTTGTCGTTTGATACGATTTCGTTGAACAGCTAGTTTCACCCGCTTTTTAGCAATGGCTAGACCGAGACGGTTATTATTATCAGAATTTGGAGTGACGAGTATAGTGATGTGGCTAGAGCCAAAACGAAGAGGTTTTGCGAATACAGCTTGAAAATGACCGGGAGTCAACAAGCGCGACTCCCGATTAAATTCATAAGTAACCATAGCGGTCACTGTTCTTTTAACTTAAGTTTCAAGTTAAAAGATTAAGCACTAAGGCTTTTACGGCCTTTAGCACGACGACGTGAAATTACAGCACGTCCGTTTTTCGTAGCCATACGAGCACGGAAGCCATGGTTGCGCTTACGTTTTAATACACTAGGTTGAAATGTTCTTTTCATTACGCTAATCCGTCTGTTGTTGTTGCCCTGGCAAAACAGCCTTCATGAGCACACTGGGTCTAAAAATGAGGCGAAATTCTATATAGAGAAAGAAACTTTGTCAATGCTTATTCACTAGCTATTTTCAAATGATCGTCTATGGATCGTCTGGATCACAAATATATCCACAGTTTTATCACAATTTGGCTTTTTCGTTGCAAGTAACTCGTCATATTTAGTCATAATTAAATTGTATATTAAAATGTTTTCAGCACTAATTTGCGATTAAAAATAGGCAGGGAGCCTAATTTAACTGAGTTTACTAAAAATAACTGAAAATAAAAGCCATTTATTGAAAAGTCAATATTGATGTTGTGGATAACTATAGAGATAATAGGCTAATTATAAAAATTAATTTTTTTTACTTTTCTGTATTTTTATCGGCCATTTTTATCGGTTATTAAACGCAGGGAGAATAGTATTTATCAGGAGTCGGTTGTTGGATCATACACTTTGGCAAAAATGTTTGTCTGTTCTTCAAGAAGAATTGCCCGCACAACAATTTAGTATGTGGATACGTCCACTACAGTGCGTGATCACAGACAATATTATGACGTTATATGCGCCAAATCGATTCGTTTTGGACTGGGTTAGAGACAAGTATGTTAATCGCATTAATGAACTTGTGGGTATGCAAGACAGCGCAAACCCACCATTATTGCGTTTTGATGTTGGTAGTATCCCAGCACAAAAGACTAATATTCCAAATAGTATTAACCAATTGCAACCCAATATTAGAACGCCAAATCGAGATACTCCACCACCAGAAAGTAATTTACCAAAAACAACCAATATCAGGGTTAAATACACCTTCGATAATTTTGTTGAAGGTAAATCAAATCAATTGGCCCGCGCTGCGGCGTCACAAGTGGCTGATAATCCAGGCGCGGCTTACAACCCTTTATTTATTTATGGTGGTACTGGCCTAGGTAAAACACATTTATTACATGCAGTCGGTAATGGTATTTTACTTAATAAACCCAATGCAAAAATTGCCTACATGCATTCAGAGCGGTTTGTGCAAGATATGGTTCGAGCGTTACAAAACAACGCGATGGAAAAATTTAAACAATATTACCGTTCAGTTGATGCCTTACTTATCGATGATATTCAATTCTTTGCCGGTAAAGATCGTACGCAAGAAGAGTTTTTTCATACTTTTAATGCCTTACTTGAAGGCAATCAACAAATCATTTTGACCAGTGATCGCTATCCAAAAGAAGTGGATGTTGAAGATCGTTTAAAATCACGCTTTGGTTGGGGATTAACCATCGCCATTGAACCACCAGAATTAGAAACTCGTGTCGCAATATTAAAACGCAAAGCACAAGAAAGTCACATCAATTTAGCTGACGAAGTTGCCTTCTTTATTGCTAAACGCCTGCGCTCAAATGTTCGCGAATTAGAAGGTGCTTTGAATAGGGTAATAGCAAATGCTAACTTTACGGGTCGAGCTATCACGATTGATTTTGTTAGAGAAGCTTTACGTGACTTATTAGCCTTACAAGACAAGCTGGTCACTATTGATAATATCCAGCGTACAGTTGCAGAATATTATAAGATTAAAGTGGCAGATTTACTGTCTAAACGAAGAAATCGCTCAGTAGCTAGACCGCGTCAAATTGCCATGGCATTATCTAAAGAATTAACAAACCATAGTTTACCTGAAATTGGCGATGCCTTCGGTGGTCGTGATCACACGACTGTATTACATGCCTGTCGTAAGGTAAAATCGTTACGTGAAGAGTCTCACGATATTAAAGAAGATTATTCAAATTTAACCAGAACATTGTCATCATAATAATAAGTAAGTTACAAGTGAGTCAGAAATGAAATTTTCATTGAGTAGAGAACTACTGCTGAAACCTTTGTTATTGGTTTCTGGTGCTGTAGAGCGAAAAAGTACATTACCTATTTTAGGTAATATACTCTTTAATGTAAGTGGGCAGTCACTTACATTAACAGCCACTGATTTAGAACTAGAGATGGTTGCTTATGCCAGTATAGATAATCAAGCAGAGGATGGGAAAATCACCATTCCTGCTCGTAAGTTACTTGATATTTGTAAAAGCTTACCTGATGATTCTATGTTGACCTTTGAATCTGATAACGACATTATAAAAATTAGTACAGGTCGTAGTAAGTATTCACTTTCAACCTTACCAGCCAGTGACTTTCCTAATATTGAACAATGGCAAGGTGACGTAGAATTTAGTTTATTAAAGTCTGAATTATTACGCTTAATTGAAAGCACCCATTTTTCAATGGCAAACCAAGACGTACGCTATTATCTCAATGGTATGTCGATAGAAACAGAAGGTCATGAAATACGCTCTGTTGCTACTGACGGACACCGTTTAGCTATCTGCAAAATATCTAATCAAGCGCTTGAACTCCCTGCTCGACAAGTGATTGTACCGCGCAAAGGTATTTTAGAGATTATTCGTTTACTAGACCCAGTTGATGAAGGCGTGCAGGTTTTTCTAGGCTCTAATCACATACGCATTATTGATAGCGAATTTTCATTTACTAGTAAACTGGTTGATGGTCGTTTTCCTGATTACCGTCGAGTATTACCACGTAACGGCGATAAAATTCTTAATGCTAACAAAGACGCACTTAGGCAAGTATTGTCTCGTGCTTCTATTTTATCTAACGAGAAATTTAAAGGCGTTCGTCTTAACTTTGGCCGCACCGAGCTAAAGATAACTGCGAACAACCCTGAGCAAGAACAAGCTGAAGAGGTTATTGAAATTCACTTTCCTTATGAGGAAGTTGAAATCGGTTTTAATGTTAGCTATGTTTTAGACGTACTCAATGCTATCAAAGAAAATGATGTTAAATTTACCTTAGCTGATGCTAACAGCAGTGTGGTTATTGAAGGTGGAGAATCTGGAGAAGCTTTGTATGTTGTTATGCCAATGCGACTGTAACAACGACCTATTATAATGAGTATTGGTAAATTAATTATTCAAGATTTACGAAATATTGAAAGTGTATCGGTTGAATTACATCCAGATCTAAATTTTATTATTGGTGATAATGGTAGTGGTAAAAGTAGTGTATTAGAGGCTATTTTCTATTTAGGGCACGGTAAGTCATTTCGTAGCTCAAAAGTAGAAAACTTGCTTCAGCATACTAAGCGTAGTTTTACTGTCAGCGCTAAAACTCATAAAGATTGCCAGATGGGTGTACGAAAACTCTTTAATGGCCACAGTACAGCGAATACTGAAATACGTATAAATGGTGAAAAAGAAACAAAGTTCTCTGTGCTAGCAAAAAATATTGCTGTGCAAGTGATTACCCCAGAAAGTTTTAAAATATTTTTTGGTGGCCCAAAGCAGAGAAGAAGGTTTGTTGATTTAGGTTTGTTTCACGTGAAACATACATTTTCAGATCATTGGAGAGAATTTTCACGAATCCTTAAACAGCGTAATGCCTGTTTACGCAGTAAAACTGCGGGTAGCACGTTAAACTATTGGACTGATGTCTTTATTGATAGCTCGCAAATAATAGCTAATCTTCGAGCCAGTTATGTTGAAGAGCTGACTAAAGAATTAAGTTATTGGTTGAAAATAATGTTACCTTCAGTATCAGACGATATTGTTATTCAATATTTACAAGGCTGGAATAGTAAGAAAAACTTGTACGATGTTTTGCAACAATATAAAGAAAAAGAATTAGCTTATGGTTATAGCCTATTTGGTGCACAAAAATTTGATGTCCGTTTCTTATTAAGAGGTGCATCAGTCGATAACCAATTGTCACGTGGACAACAGAAGTTGTTTTTACTGGCGTTAACTTTTGCTCAAGCAAAACTAATAGAAAGAGTTAATCTAGTAAAACCAATTTTATTAATTGATGATGTAGGTGCAGAATTAGACATTCACTCTAGAACGTTATTAAATAATGCAATAGCAGGAATTGAATGTCAGGTTATTGTAACCGCAATAGATAAAACAGCAGTGGAACAACTCGTTCCACAGAAAGAAAACTATAAAATGTTTCACGTGAAACATGGCAAACTATCAGTAATGAGTGAGTAGGCTACAAGCTATGACAATAGAAAATGAATATGACTCGGCTAGTATAAAAGTACTAAAAGGCTTAGATGCAGTTCGTAAAAGACCAGGGATGTATATAGGTGATACCGATGATGGCACAGGCCTTCATCACATGGTATTTGAGGTGTTGGATAACTCAATTGATGAAGCTCTTGCAGGTCACTGTACTGATATTATTGTTAAAATTCACTTAGACGGCTCGGTATCTGTAAAGGATGACGGTCGTGGAATTCCAACAGAAATTCATCCAGAAGAGGGTATTTCTGCCGCTGAGGTTATCATGACAGTATTGCATGCTGGTGGTAAGTTCGGTGGTGAAGACTCAGGCTATAAAGTTTCGGGTGGTTTACACGGTGTTGGTATTTCAGTAGTAAATGCTCTCAGTAGTAAATTGAAACTAAATATTCGCCGAGCAGGTAAATTATTCGAACAATTTTATCACCACGGCATACCACAAGAACCTATGAAACAGGTTGGCGAAAGTGATAAAACGGGAACAGAAGTCAGGTTTTGGCCAAGTGAAGAGACCTTCACTGATGTGCTATTTCACTATGACTTACTAGTAAAAAGAATTCGTGAATTATCATTTTTGAATTCAGGTGTATCAATTAGACTTATTGATGAACGTGAAGAAGGTAAGTCAGATCACTTTCAATTTGATGGTGGTATTCAAGCTTTTGTTGACTATCTAAATACCAATAAAACGCCGGTGAATGAAGAGATCTTTTACTTCGATTTAGCACGCGAAGATGGCATTGTAGTGGAAGTGGCAATGCAGTGGAACGATGGCTTCCAAGAAAGCATTCATTGTTTCACTAATAACATTCCACAACGTGATGGTGGAACTCACTTAAGTGGTTTTCGTACCGCTTTAACTCGTACGCTTAATAGCTATATGGTTAAAGAAGGTTTAAATAAAACTAAAAAAGGTGGCAGTACTGAAACCAGTGCCTCTGGTGACGACGCTCGTGAAGGTTTAACTGCGGTAATTTCAGTTAAAGTACCTGACCCTAAGTTTTCATCTCAAACAAAAGATAAGCTTGTTTCATCTGAAGTTAAAACTGCAGTAGAACAAGCTATGGGCGAAAAATTAGGTGAATACTTATTAGAAAAGCCTTCAGTTGCTCGTACTATAATTATGAAAATTGTTGATGCCGCTCGTGCTCGTGAAGCGGCGCGTAAAGCAAGAGAAATGACCCGCCGTAAAGGGGTGTTAGATATTGCAGGTTTACCGGGCAAATTAGCTGATTGTCAGGAAAAAGATCCAGCCCTATCTGAACTCTATATTGTGGAAGGGGACTCTGCTGGTGGCTCTGCTAAGCAGGGAAGAAACCGCAAAAATCAGGCTATATTGCCATTGAAAGGTAAAATTCTTAACGTAGAAAAAGCGCGTTTTGATAAAATGATATCTTCTCAAGAAGTTGGCACATTAATCACAGCGTTAGGTTGTGGTATTGGTCGCGATGAATATAACCCAGAAAAACTGCGTTATCACAGTATTATCATTATGACGGATGCTGATGTCGATGGTTCACACATCCGAACATTATTACTGACATTTTTCTATCGTCAAATGCCTGAAATAATGGAACGTGGCTATATTTATATTGCTCAACCACCACTGTATAAAGTGAAAAAAGGTAAGCAAGAACGTTACATAAAAGATGAAAATGGCTTAGTTGAGTATTTAACATCATTGGCATTAGAAAATGCAGAAATTCATGTTAATGAATCTGCACCGGCCTTATCAGGCTTATCTTTAGAAAATTTAGTAAAACAGTTCCGGAAAACTCACGAAACTATTAAGCGCGTATCGCGTTTGATTCCTGCTGATATTCTAGAAAAGATGATCTATGGTGAATTAATTACCACTGAAGAATTTAAAACTAAAGCTAACGTTGAATCTTGGACCGCTGATCTACTAAAACAGCTTTCTGAGCAAGATGGTAATGGCTCTATCTATACTGTTGAAGTTAAGCATGACCAAGAACGCCATGTTTATTACCCAAGCTTTAATGTCCGTAAACATGGTATTGATACGGTTTATGATTGTGACTATGAATTTTTTGATTCAAAAGAATTTGCCTCAATTCAAAGTCTAAATAAAGCAGTGAATGGCTTAATGGAAGAAGGTGCTTACGTTAAACGTGGCGAAAAAATTAAGCAAATAACTGAGTTTGACGAAGCCTTAAATTGGTTAATGGCTGAATCTAAACGGGGCCAATATATTCAACGTTATAAAGGTCTAGGTGAAATGAACCCCAATCAATTATGGGAAACTACCATGGATCCAGATTCACGCAGAATGTTACAGGTAACTATTGAAGACGCTATTGCAGCAGATCAATTGTTTACCACCTTGATGGGTGATCATGTTGAGCCACGTAGACACTTCATTGAAGAAAATGCGCTTAAAGTAGCTAACTTAGATGTTTAGTCTTTAAACTGTAGAAATAATAATGCCCGATCATCAAATCGGGCATTTTTGTTTCTAAGCAGATATTTTTAGATAAAAATATCTAATATCTAATATCTAGCCCTAGTGTTTAGTAATACCATTATTCGCTTATCCTTAATGCTTAAAACAAAAAAATACCGTGTTGTAAATTTATCAGTCAATTACCGATAAAATTTTATATCTTTTCTTTAGCTATTTTTTTTGATGAAAAATTAGATCACTTAATTAATTAAATTGCTATAAGGACACTAGGCTAATAAAGCGACAAACGGTATAATTAGCCTTATTTAACCCCATATAACTACAGATTTGGAATGTTATGAGTACGTTTAATATAAAGACCTTTCAAGGACTAATATTGCAGTTGCAAGATTATTGGTCACGCCAAGGCTGTGTAATAGTTCAGCCATTAGATTTAGAAGTTGGGGCCGGCACGTTTCACCCAATGACATTTTTACGTTCTATTGGTCCTGAGCCAATGAGTAGTGCTTATGTGCAACCATGTCGACGTCCAACCGATGGTCGCTACGGTGAAAATCCAAATCGCCTACAACACTACTATCAATTTCAAGTCATGCTAAAGCCTTCTCCAGATAATATTCAAGAGCTTTACCTTGACTCGTTAAAAGAGATGGGTATTGATCCACTCGTGCACGATATTCGCTTTGTAGAAGACAACTGGGAATCACCCACCTTAGGTGCTTGGGGGTTAGGTTGGGAAATCTGGCTAAACGGCATGGAGGTTACGCAGTTCACTTACTTTCAACAAGTTGGTGGTATAGAGTGTGCACCTGTTACTGGTGAAATAACCTATGGCTTAGAACGCTTAGCCATGTATATTCAAAACGTAGATAGTATTTATGATTTAGTTTGGACTGATGGCCCTATGGGTAAAGTACTTTATGGCGATGTCTTTCATCAAAATGAAGTTGAACAATCAACTTATAACTTTGAATATGCTGACGTTGATGCCTTATTTAACACTTTTGATCAGTGTGAAAAAGACAGTGAAAAACTGATTCAAGCAGGTTTAGCTTTACCGGCGTACGAACAAGTGATGAAAGCTTCTCATGCCTTTAACTTACTGGATGCTCGACACGCAATATCGGTAACAGAACGCCAACGTTACATATTAAGAGTAAGAGCTTTATCAAAAGCTTGTGCACAAGCCTATTACGCGAAACGTGAAGAGCTTGGCTTTCCACTTTGTAAAAATAATTCAGCCAATGATAACTCAACTAAGGGACAGTCATAATGACAACAGAAACACTATTGATTGAACTCGGTACTGAAGAATTACCACCAAAGTCGTTGAGAACCTTAGCTACAACGTTTTATGAACAAATTAAATTACAACTAGATGAAGCAAAACTTTCTTATTCTGATATTTATTGGTATGCGACGCCAAGACGTTTAGCGGTAAAGGTTGATAATTTAGTCGCTAACCAAGCTGACAAAGCTATTGAAAAACGTGGTCCTGCTGTTAGCGTAGCATTTGATGCTGAAGGTAAACCAAGCAAGGCTGCCGAAGGTTGGGCACGCTCAAATGGCATCACTGTTGCTCAAGCAGAGCGCTTAATAACAGATAAAGGCGAATGGTTACTTTACAAAACCATTGAGCAAGGCAAACATGTTGAGCAATTAATTCCTGACATGGTAAACCTAGCTATTGCAAAGTTGCCTGTACCCAAACCTATGCGTTGGGGATCAGGTAGAACACAATTTATTCGTCCTGTGCATACGTTAACATTACTGTATGGCTCAAGTGTTATTGCGGGTGAATCGTTAAACATTCGCTCTAATAACTTAGTGACCGGTCACCGATTTCATTATCATGGCTTAGTCGCGTTAGCACATGCCAATGACTATGAAAGTGCACTAAAAGCAGCGCATGTTATGGTTGACTATCAAGCACGTAAAGACACTATTCAACACCAAATTAATGCAGCGGCGATAGCCATTGGTGGTTTCGTGTTACCGGATGACGAGTTACTAGAAGAAGTGACTTCATTAGTTGAATGGCCAGTAGTATTAACAGGCAGCTTCGACAAAGAGTTTTTGAATGTACCTGCTGAACCCTTAATTTATTCGATGAAAGATCATCAAAAATACTTTCCTGTCACTGATGGTGAAGGTAAGTTGTTGAATAAATTCATCTTTGTATCAAATATTGATAGCAAAGATCCAAGTCAGGTTATTAAAGGTAATGAGAAGGTTATTCGACCACGTTTGGCTGATGCTGAATTTTTCTTTAAAACAGATAAAAAACAGTCACTTGAGTCAAGGTTACAAGGTTTAGAGTCGATGTTGTTTCAAAAGCAACTAGGCACAGTGAAAGCTAAGTCTGAACGTATTGCTAGTTTAAGTGAATTTGTTGCGGCTAAAATTGGCGACGATACGGCTATAGCTTATCGCGCAGGTTTACTGAGTAAAACGGATTTAATGTCAGACATGGTGCTTGAATTTCCACAAGTTCAAGGCACCATGGGTAAGTATTATGCTCAGCACGATGGTGAACCGGCTGCTGTTTCACAGGCCTTAGAAGATCAATATCGACCTCGTTTCGCGGGTGATGTATTACCTGAACAAACTATCGGTTGCGCCGTTGCTATTGCTGATAAAGTCGATACTTTAGTCGGCATCTTTGGCATTAACCAAGCACCTAAGGGTGATAAAGACCCGTTTGCTTTGCGCCGTGCCGCCATTGGTTTAATCCGTATCATCATTGAGAAAGATCTTAATTTAGATATTGCGGATCTATTGGCAAAAAGTGTGGAGCTTTATCAAGATAAATTAACTAATCAAGACGTGACTCAACAAGTGCTTGAGTTTGTTCTTGGTCGCTACCGTGCTTATTATCAAGATCAAAATATTACAGTTGATGTTATACAAGCTGTTCTAGCTAACGCTCCATCTTCACCACTGGACTTTAACAAGCGTATTCATGCGGTAACACATTTTAAAACCTTAGGTGAAGCGGCTACGTTAGCTGCTGCTAACAAGCGTGTGGGTAATATTTTGGTTAAATTTAAAGGTGAGCTTTTTAACACTTTTAAAGCTGATTTAGCGACAGAAGCTGCTGAAGCAGAGTTAGCCTCAGCTTTTTCAGTGGTTAATACTAAAATAGCACCATTAATGGCGACAAAAGATTATCAAAGTGCATTAACCGAATTAGCGGCGTTAAAGCAGGCCATTGATAACTTCTTTGATCATGTCATGGTGATGGCTGATGATGAACAAGTTAAAATCAATCGTTTAACCTTACTAAACGAAATCCGCAATAGTTTTCTTGCGATAGCTGATATTTCTTTATTGCAGTAATACTTGTGGTTGTAGCGTATTAAAAACTATAAGGAATGCTAAGGCATTCCTTTTTTTTATCATTAAATCTTGCTTACACCGAGATTAATTTTGCTAAGTGGTATTTAACACAAACAATAAAAACACTCCACTCCTTACTTAATATAGCTTCTGTCAATTAAGTCAATTAAGTCAATTAAGTCAATTCAGTTAATTCAGTTAACTGAGTTCGAAAATGGCAACTACTGTGTCGTTTAGAAGCGTCTATTTGAATATAAAAATAATATCAAACAACTTTTCTAACAACAAAATAAACATTTAGCGAACGGCGCAAGTTTTTTTCTGCTCTTGAGCTTGCAAAGTTACCTGCATAATACTTTCACTGTTTGCTAAAGTAAAATCTAGACCTAGTCTTATAAGCTTAGCTAATTTTAACCAGCAAAGTTAAGTGTGACAAACTTGACCGTATTTTAAGCTGTTATTTTAGCTTGATATAATTTTTTTATCCGCCTTACCCTGAGCAATAGATTATTCTATAGTGAGTTTGAGAGTGAGTTTAACCGTGCGTTGAATTGAATTATTAATAGGACGGATGAACCCGCCAAGCTTATTAAATGTGCTAATCTTTTAACAAAATAATAATCACAATAATATTAGGTCGTCGTTATGTTTATACATTTTTCTCAAGTGAAAATTATCGCGCTTACTCTATCGTTTAATGCTTTTTCTCGAAAGATTTTTGGGACGTTATGTGCATTTGCTACTGCGATACCTGTTTACGCTACTGTTGTGGTGCCACCGAATGAGCAGTTGGTATTACGTGAGATCCAGCAACAAGTAAGTGCAGAGAGATTGAAAAAAGATGTCACTAAATTAGTTGGCTTTGGTACTCGGCACACCTTGTCAGATACAAAGTCAGATAGCCAAGGCATTGGCGCTGCACGTCGTTGGATTAAGTCAGAATTTGATGAAATTTCAGCACAATGTGGAGGCTGTTTAGAAGTTGTTTATCAAAAACAGACCTTTTCAGGAGAAAAGCGAATTCCTGAACCGACTGAAGTGATCAATGTTATCGCTATTCAGCGCGGCCAACTCGATCCCAATCGCTATATCGTGATGTCTGGCGATATAGACTCTCGAGTGTCAGACCCGCTTGATTACACCAGTGCCTCTCCAGGAGCCAATGATAATGCTTCAGGTGTTGCTGGAGTTATCGAAGCGGCTAGAGTGCTGTCCCAACATAAATTTGCCGGTACTCTTGTTTATGCTGCATTATCAGGAGAAGAACAGGGATTGTTTGGTGGGAAAATAATGGCGGGTATTGCCAAGAAAGAAGCTTGGCGTGTGGAAGCGGTTATTAATAACGACATGATTGGTAATATTTCAGGTATCAATGGCATTATCAACAATACAACCGCAAGGGTTTTTTCCGAAGGCGTTCGCTATGTTGAAACACCGGCAGAAGCTAAAAAACGCAGATTTACCGGTGGTGAAGTAGATTCGTCGTCACGAAATTTAGCTCGCTATATTGATAAAATTGCCGACCAATACATCCCTAACTTAGACGTTATGATGATATATAGATTGGACAGATTTGGTCGAGGCGGACATCATAGACCATTTAATGCAGTTGGTTATCCTGCGGTGCGTATTATGGAAACTAATGAGCACTACGATCGTCAGCATCAAGACCTTAGAAGCGAAAATGGCCGAGCGTTCGGTGACGTTATTTCTGGTGTAGATTTTGATTTTACTGCGAAATTAACCTCGTTAAACCTCGTTACTATGGCCGCTATGGCTTGGGCGCCTCCACCGCCAGCAAATACTGAAATTTCTGGGGCTGTTCAAGCATCAACAAGGTTAAAGTGGCAGCGTCCAGAAGGGACTATGGCAAATAATTTAGCGGGTTACCGTGTTCATTGGCGATTGACCACAGAGGCTACATGGACAAATAGTCAATATGTAGGTGATGTTACTGAATTTGAGTTAAAAAATATCGTAATCGATAACTATTTTTTCGGTGTTAGCAGTGTTGCAAAAGATGGTTTTGAAAGCCCAGTAGTCTTTCCAGGTCCTGCTGGCTCTTTTGGGGGTTATAAATAACAGTTTAAAAACTATTATAAAAAGCTAATTTTATGGCTGAGTAACCAAGCGCTATAATTATCTGGTAAAACAGGTTAAAAAAATTATTTGGCTTCAACTATTATGCACTGATAAGTAATGATTGAAGCCAAAGTTACAGTGTTTATAAAAATTTTTATAACAAGTTTGCCTATACAGATACAGATCTTCCCCCGCATTATCATCCATATTAAAAATTAACCCTCACGCGCTAACTTTTGTTATATAGTATGAAAGCACAGGGTAAAAAATTATGTACTCAATATTAGATAAACTTAATAAATTAAGCTATCGCTTAAGTGATTATTTTAGTATAAGTTAAAGTGATAATAAAAGTTAATTCAGTCTATAACCTACCCATAACTTATTGATGATTTGCCCCTTAAGTTTGCCCCTTAAATTTGCCCCTACGGGTAAATACTGGACTAGAAAAGGAAAGCTTATATAAAATGAAGATAACTGCTACTAAGACTAACTCTGACCAGAAAAAATCATCGTATATTAAGGTCAACAAGATTGGTTATTACGCCAGTTTTTTTGCATTTCCAACTTTAGTGTTCATTATTGTCATAAATTTATGGTTGAGCAATAAATCAGAACAAGCCAGAGAATGGGTAGATCACACCCATCAAGTTAAAGCATCGCTTTACCAAGTGCTATTGGCGCTAAAATCTGCAGAGACAGGGCAACGTGGCTATCTTCTGACCGAAGAAAAAAGTTATCTGAAACCTTATACCCGGTCCATTGCTCGATTAGACAAGATAGTAACATCGCTTCAGATGCTAACCTTAGATAATTCTAAGCAACAAAATAGCTTAAAACAAATCAAGCCTCTGATAGATGAAAAGTTAAGTGAATTAGAAGAAACAATTTTTTTAATCACCATGCAAGACAGAGAAGCCGCGCTTGGTATCGTTATAAGTGGCAAAGGCCAAAGGCTAATGGAACAGCTTAGTCAGATTATTAAGACAATGATGAATGAAGAATCTGCGCTGCTTATTGACCGGCATCAGGCTTTAGACACCAACAAAAAAATTGCCACATGGACTCAGTTGATTGGATCTATTGTTCTTATTTTAATTTGGGTACTGACTTTTTTTCACATTAAAAAATTACTTTTTCAGCAATCTAAGTCTGATAATGCACTCGTTCTTGCTAACGAAGATCTGGCTTTTCAAAACCAAGAAAAAGATAAACGCACAGCTCAACTCACCCTTGCCGCGAGTGTATTCACCCATGCCCTAGAAGGCATTATTATTACAGATGCGGAAAATATTGTTATCGATGTTAATAGAAAATTTGTTGACGTTACCGGTTATTCCTACCAAGAAGTTGTTGGCCAAGCCTCATGTTTTTTTCAAACAGACCGTCATCCACCTGAGTTTTATAGCACGATGTGGCAAGTCATTAATACTACTGGGCAATGGGCTGGTGAAATATTAAGTCGTCGCCAAAATGGCGAAAAATATATTGCTGGCATTAACATCAGCGCTGTAAAAGATGCCGCTGGCGGAGTCAGCCATTATGTTGCTCTCTTTAGTGATATTACGCTGCAAAAAGATCATCAATATCAATTAGAACAGATGGCTCATTTTGACACCTTAACTAAGCTGCCTAATCGTGCATTACTTGTCGACCGACTACATCAAACCATGTTGCAATGCCAGCGTCGTCATAATTCACTCGCTGTTGTCTTTATGGATTTAGATGGTTTTAAAGAGGTTAATGATACCTATGGCCATGCGGTAGGTGATGAACTACTTATTATTGTCTCTCAGCGTATGAGTGATACCTTACGTGAGGTGGACATACTTGCCCGTTTCGGCGGTGATGAATTTGTCGCCGTATTAAGTGATTTAGTTTATGCTAAAGATTACAAAAAGGCATTAAAGCGCTTATTACGTGCAGCGTCAGAGCCTATTACTGTTGGTGATCTGGTGTTGAAGGTGTCGGTTAGCATAGGTTTTACACTATACCCTCAAGATGATGCAGATGCAGATATACTTATCCGTCATGCCGACCAAGCCATGTATATGGCGAAAAAAGCAGGTAAGAATTGTTATCACTTGTTCGATAATGCCCTCAATGACGCCGTTAACCTTGAACTAGAAAGCATCAGTCATATCAGAGCAGCACTTAATAAACATGAGTTCGTTTTGTATTATCAACCAAAAGTGAATATGTCTACAGGTTTAGTTGTGGGCGTAGAAGCATTGATCCGCTGGCAGCATCCTGTCCGCGGCTTAGTGCTACCATTAGATTTTTTACCACTAATAGAAAATCACGCCATCAGCCTTGAGATAGGTGAATGGGTTATCGATACCGCGCTGAGCCAAATAAGCCAATGGCAAGGTATAGGTATCGCGTTGCCGATTAGCATCAACCTCAGTGCTTATCAGCTCCAGCAAACTGATTTTGTTGAATGCTTGGCGACATTATTGGCTGCGCACTCTGATGTGCCAGCACATTTGTTAGAATTAGAGATATTAGAAACCAGTGCCTTTAGTGACATCAACTACATTATAGCGACCATGAAAGCTTGCCTCGAGCTTGGTGTGCAGTTTACCCTCGATGATTTTGGTACCGGATATTGCTCCCTAACCTACCTCAAACGCTTACCCGTTAGCATGATTAAAATAGATCAGAGTTTTATACGCGACATGCTCACTGACCCGGATGACTTAGCCATTGTTATGGGTGTTATTAGTTTGGCGAAAGCTTTCCAGCTTGAGGTGATCGCTGAAGGGGTTGAAACTGTTGAACATGGCACCGAATTATTACAACTGGGTTGTAAATTAGCGCAAGGTAACGTCATTTCAAGGCCTATGCCTTCGAGTGATATTCGAACCTGGCTTGACAGTTGGCAGCCGGATAGCGCTTGGCGGGCCTAATTTTATGGCATGTATTTATCGATTTTTCTGGATGAAAGAGTAGATCACTTAATTAATTAAATAGTCATAAATTAATTGCAAAGTGAGGTGGTAACGACAGATTTTAGCTAACACCTTAACTACTCGCTTAGCTAGCGCCTTAGTATCATAACCCTTTCTTAATAACGTATTGAAAAGGTATTTTTTTAATTTGCTGACTCATAAGTTGATGCTCCATAAATCGACAAAAGCTTGGGATATCTCTTGCCGTTGACGGGTCATCAGCGCTCACGAGGAGGGTTTCACCCAAAGCCATTTTTCGTATTTTTAGCCGAAGCATCATTACTGGCTCAGGGCAGCGAAGCCCAATGGTATCTAATTGGTGGTCTGGAGCTGAAAAAGGGCAGTCGGTCATACTTTACCTTGCTAAGGAATATGGTTTGGCGCTAATTTTAAAGCCTATTTGTCATGACGCAACAATAAACTTACCTTGATTGTTTTTTGTTCAATGAGTTTTTAAGCATTTAAGGTGGGTTTCAAGAACAAATATTGATAATTAAGCTAATAATTGTATGTAATAGGCTTGCTTTGTTGCGTTAGAGGTGAATAATTGATCCATGCTTATTTCTCCAAGGTCTTCAAATGCCGCTAGGTAATTTCCGATTTTTTAAAACCGTCATCTTAAGTGTGCTATTAACGAGTGCTGCAACATTTGCTAATGATGACAGACAGCAGCGAAAAAATTTCTTACAAGCCGAAAAGCAAATTTGGAATCACAGCTCGGCTAGTTATCAAAACCTATATAATCAACTACATTATTATCCGCTGCAACCTTATTTGGATCAGAAACGCTTAATGACCAAAATGAAGTTGTCATCTGCACCAGAGATAAAAGACTTTTTAGCAAAGTATAAAGGTACGCCACTGGATTGGCCTTTAAGAAATAAATGGTTAACTTATTTAGCCAAACGTAAGCAGCCGGTACTGTTTCAAAACTTTTTCGAAGCCACTAGTGATGTTGAACTCACTTGTCAGCATTATCGCTTTCAACTGCAATCTGGTGTTTCGCCAACGAAAATATTGCCAAAAGTAAGCTCGCTGTGGATAGTAGGTAAGTCGCAACCTAAAGTTTGTGACCCTTTATTTAAGCAGTGGCAGCAAGCAGGGTATCGAACCAATGAGGTTATATGGCAACGTATCGTATTATCAGCGGATGGCGGTAAACATACCTTAATACCATATTTAACCCTGTTATTACCAGAGAATGAGCAATATCTAGCTCAGCTTTGGCATCAAGTACGTCGCGACCCATCATATACTATACACTTATCAAAATTTAAAAATAAAACCCAGAGAGAGGCGAAAATAGTCGCTTATGGTTTAAAGCGCCTCATATGGCGCGATCCAAAAAAAGCACTTGATACCTATAAATTGGCCCAGTCGTTGTTACCTTTTTCTGTGCAGCAACAGCAACAAATCACATTGAAATTTGCCCTAGCTTTAGCCAGTAAAAATCATTTTGATGCGGCGAAATGGTTAGCGAAAGTTGATGAAAAATTATTTACTAGTAACTTAACCCAGTGGTACATAACCGACGCTCTGCGTGATCAAAATTGGCAAAACATCAAAACTAAGCTGTTAAAGTTACCTGAAATAGCGCAAAAAAGCCTGCAGTGGCAATACTGGTATGGCAGAAGCTTGTTGGCCACTGATGAGTTAGTGGCAGGAAATTTACACTTAAATAAGCTGGCGCTAAGCCGACATTATTACGGCTTTTTAGCCGCGAGTTATTTAAATAAACCGGCTAATTTTCAAAATATACCGCTCGTTGTTAGCGCAGAAGAAAGAGCTTTAGTGACTAAAAGCCCTGAAGCAAAACGAGCCATTGAACTGTTTGCCATTGGTCGGTTTTATCACGCCCGTAAGGAATGGAATTATTGGTTGTCAAAACTCAGTAAGCGCGACAAGTTAGTTGCCTCTAAAGTTGCCAATGAAATGCAATGGTATGACAGGGCTATATTTACCTTAGCTAAAGTGGGGTACCTTAACGATGTAGGTTTACGTTTTCCACTGGGCTTTGAAAGTGAAATTAACCACTATGCGGACCAGCAAAACATTAATCCAGCTTGGGCGTTTGCTATCACGCGTCGTGAAAGCTCATTTATGTCTGATGCTAATTCTCCAGCAGGCGCTAAAGGTTTAATGCAAATTATGCCGAATACAGCAAAACAGCTTGCACGCAAAAAAGTCTCTACTCGATATTTATTCAAAGCTAAAAATAATATTAAATTAGGCACAAAATATTTACGTGATTTACTCGACCGTCATGACGGCAATCAGGTACTGGCTACCGCGGCTTATAATGCTGGCCCTTATCGGGTAAGGAGTTGGTTAAAAAACGCTGAGTCATTACCTGCCGATGTTTGGATTGAAACCATTCCGTTCAAAGAAACCCGAGAATATGTTAAAAGCGTTTTAGCTTATCAGCAAATATATCAACACAAAGTAGGACAAGCCGCCTCTTTGTTTGACCAGATCATTGCAATGAATATAAAAGAATAGCAGCACGCTTGCATTATAATATTGGGCTAAACAAGGTACAATTCACATCAAAGAAATTTAGAGAGTTACCAGATGAATACACTAGCTAGCCAATACCCAGCTCATGTAGCTGAGTTACAAAAACGAACTAAAGCCGTATTAGCAAGAGAAAGTCTTGAAGGTTTAGTCATTCACTCTGGTCAAGAAATTAAAGCCTTCTTAGACGATAACAGCTATCCATTTCGCGTTAACCCACACTTTAAAGCCTGGTTACCTTTAGTTGATGTTGCTAACTGTTGGTTATTGGTTAACGGTACAGACAAACCCACACTAATTTATTACCAACCAGTTGATTTTTGGCATAAAGTTATCGGTTTGGTGGATGATTATTGGCATGAATTCTTTGATATAAAAATTTTAGCTAAGGCCAGTGATGTCGATAAGTTACTGCCTTATGATAAAAAAGCCTTTGCCTATATTGGTGCTCATATCGAAGTGGCGAAAGCGTTAGGCTTTGAACATATCAATCCCGAGCCATTGATTAACTATTTTCATTTTCACCGTGCTTATAAAACCTCTTACGAACAAACGTGTTTGCGCCATTCAAATGAGATTGCGGTTAAGGGCCATAAAGCAGCCAAAGCCGCTTTTTTTGATGGTGCCTCAGAGTATGATATTCAACATGCTTTTCTTAAAGCAACACAACATGTTGAAAGTGAAACACCTTATGGCAATATTGTTGCGTTAAATGAAAATACCGCTATTTTACATTACACCGCTTTAGATCGCGGTGTACCACAAGCCCATCGTTCTTTTTTACTGGATGCTGGCGCTAATTTTCATGGTTATGCTGCTGATATTACTCGCACCTACTCTTTTAAGCGTGATCGCTTTGCTGAGTTAATTGCGCGCATGGATATTTTAATGTTGAATGCGGTTGACGCCTTAAAACCAGGGCTGAGTTATGTTGATCTACATATTGCCACCTACCGCGAAATAGGTAAGGTATTACGAGAGTTTAACTTTATTAATGTTGATGTCGATACGGCGGTTGAAAGTGGTATTATTTCTACTTTTTTCCCACATGGCTTAGGTCATCATTTAGGTTTACAAGTACACGATGTAGGCGGTTTTATGGCTGACGAACGTGGTACTCACGTTAATACCCCAGAGCAACATGCTTTTTTACGGACGTCGCGAGTAATAGAAAGCAATCAAGTTTTTACTATTGAACCTGGCTTATATTTTATCAATTCTTTGCTAGCTGACTTAAAAAAATCTGCCCATGGTAAAATGGTTAATTGGTCAGAGGTTGACGCTATGCGGCCATTTGGTGGTATCAGAATAGAAGATAATGTTATTGTTCACCAATCGCATAACGAAAATATGACACGAGATTCTGACTTAAACTAAGCGAAAATATTTGTGTCTACACCATATGAAATAGCGGCCCAAGCGATTATTGACGAAACCATAGTCACACGCAGCCGCTTTATTTGTTACCTTAAACCTTGCAGCAGTGTTGCTGATGCCAAAGCGTTTATTAAAAGCTTACAAGTATTACATCCACAAGCTAATCATCACTGTTATGCTTTTATTGTGGGTCGGCCTGAAAACAGTCAGTTATATGGTTTTTCTGACGACGGTGAGCCGTCAGGCACTGCCGGTAAACCTATGCTTAATATGTTAATAGGCAGTCATCTTGGTGAGCTTTGTGCTGTTGTTGTACGATATTTTGGCGGTACTAAGCTTGGGCCTGGCGGATTACAACGCGCTTATGGCGGCAGCGTTAAGCAAGCATTGGCGAATTTACCGACAAAATTGAAAATTCCTATGGTACGCAAAACACTAGCGTGTCAATATGCACAAGTGAATGATGTTTTGCATTTTGTTGCTCAAATGGGTGGCGAAATTATCCAGCAAGACTACCATGAGAATGTTGTTCTTATACTCGCATTACCTGATGAAAAACTTGAGCTTTTCCAACAGCAATTGCAAACCATGTCTGCGGGACAGTTAACACTTCAACCTATAACTAAAAAGCAATAATAAACTACCGTGCAATTTAAAAATATCATCCGAATATTAGGGTTATTAGTCGCTTTACTGAGCGTAACTATGCTGCCGCCTGCTTTTATTTCTCTGGTTTATCGAGATGGCGGTGGTGTTTCTTTCTTAATGTCATTTCTTTTTTGTTTAATCGCTGGGCTTTTATCTTGGTATCCTTATCGAGACGAAAAAAGCGATTTAAGGGCTCGGGAAGGCTTTTTAATTGTGGTGTTGTTCTGGACCGTTTTGGCGAGTTTCTCAGCGGTGCCTTTATTATTATTAGATCAACCTAACCTTAGCGTTGCCGATGCATTTTTTGAGTCTTTTTCTGGTCTCACTACGACAGGCGCAACCATATTAACGCAGATAGACGGATTACCACACGCGGTACTTTGGTATCGACAACAACTACAGTGGTTGGGTGGCATGGGGATCATTGTGTTAGCTGTGGCTATTTTACCTATGCTAGGAATTGGTGGTATGCAGTTATATCGTGCTGAAACTCCAGGGCCGGTGAAAGATTCAAAAATGACCCCGCGCATTGCCGATACAGCTAAGCATTTGTGGTTAATCTATGTCACTTTAACCCTTGCCTGTGCCATGAGTTATTGGGCGGCAGGGATGAATTTATTTGACGCTATTTGTCACTCTTTCTCTACTATTGCGATTGGTGGCTTCTCGACTCACGACTTAAGTATGGGCTATTTTGATAGTCCGTTGATCAATTTTATCTGTGTATTTTTCTTACTGGTTGCTGGTGTAAACTTTGCTCTGCATTTTGCGGTAGTAAATAGCCGATCATTACGTAGTTATTTTTATGATTCAGAATTTAAAGTGTTTTTAGGTATTCAAGCCGTTTTGATTTTAGTGTGTTTTATTGTGCTAATGAGCTTTAATGTTTACCAGTCAGGTTTTGATAACTTTGAACAAGCGATGTTTCATGCGGTTTCAATTAGTACTACTGCCGGCTTTTCAACAACATCTTCAGGCGAAGTCGCTTTTGCTAACTGGCCAACGCTGCTGCCTATTTTATTAATATTTGCCAGTTTTATTGGTGGTTGCGCGGGCAGTACCGGCGGTGGCATGAAAGTTATTCGGGTATTACTGCTTTATTTGCAAGGTGTGCGAGAATTAAATAGATTAGTACACCCTAAAGCTGTTTTTACTATTAAGTTAGGTAAGAAAGCGCTACCAAATCGTGTGGTAGAAGCCATATGGGGGTTCTTCTCTGCTTATGCGGCTGTGTTTGTTGTTTGTATGTTGCTGTTATTAGCGGGCGGAATGGATGATATTTCAGCCTTTACTGCCGTTGCGGCCTGTTTGAATAATTTGGGCCCAGGTTTGGGGCAGGTTGCGTCCAACTATGCAGAAATAAATGATTTTAGTAAATGGGTTTTGGTTGTTGCCATGCTATTTGGCCGTTTAGAGATATTTACCTTGCTGGTATTGCTGACACCAGCATTTTGGCGAACCTAATATATCTTTCTGATAGTACTTAACACAATTATTGCTTAGAACAAATCGCTTAGAAAAACGCTATGGCATCCAGTTGGAATAAAGCTTCAACGTCACTGATATAGCGTTTGTTAACTAAAAACAACACCACATGGTCTTCTGCTTGAATTCGAGTATCTGAATGGGCAATTAAGACTTCTTCGCCACGCACGATTGCACCAATAGTTGTGCCAGGTGGTAACCTAATCTGTTGGATAGTTTTACCCACCACTTTAGATGATTTTTCATCACCTTTAGCGACAATTTCTATTGCTTCTGCTGCGCCACCACGCAAGCTATAAACATTATTAATATTACCACGGCGCACGTGGGTTAATAGGGCCGAAATAGTGGCGTGTTGCGGTGAAACGGCAATATCTATATCACTACCATGGACTAAATCAATGTAAGCACTGCGCTGGATTAATACCATAGCTTTGCGTACCCCTAAGCGTTTTGCTAATAACGATGACATAATGTTGGCTTCGTCATCGTTGGTGACAGCAATAAAAACATCAAACTGATCAATGTGTTCTTCTAACAGCAACTCTTGATCAGAAGAATCACCGGTAAACACTAAGGTGTCGTTTAGCTCAGACGCTAAATAGGCTGCCCGTTTAGCCGAATGCTCGATTAACTTTACTTGGTGGTTTTTTTCTAACAAGCGCGCTAGACCTGAGCCGATATTACCACCACCGGCGATCATGATTTTTTTATAAGGCGCTTCCAACTTTTGCAGCTCGTTCATTACCGCGCGAATATGAATTGAGGCGGCAATAAAGAATACTTCGTCATCGGCTTCAATAACGGTAGTGCCCAGCGGTCGAATAGGTTTACCATTACGATAAATAGCTGCAACCCGGGTATCAATATTCGGAATATGTTCGCGCAAAGTAGATAGGGCATGACCTACCAATAAACCCCCGTAATAAGCTTTAACGGCAACTAAACTGACCTTACCTTCAGCAAATTCTAATACTTGTAGTGCACCCGGGTAATCAATAAGTCGGGCAATATCTCGGGTCACCAGTTGCTCTGGTGCAATAATATGATCTACCGGAATATTTTTATTTTGAAAGAGTTCTTTTTGATATTTCAGAATTTGACTGGAGCGAATTCGGGCAATTTTATTTGCGGTATTAAATAGCGAATAACAAATTTGGCAAGCAATCATGTTGGTAGCATCGTCGTTGGTTACTGCAACAACGAGTTCGGCATCTTCTGCGCCAGCTTGTTTTAGTACATCAGGGTGAGAGCCGTGACCAACAACAACACGCAAGTCCATTTTGTCTTGTAATTCACGCAAGGTTTCACTACTAGTGTCTATTAGCGTAATTTCGTTTTTTTCACCAACGAGGTTTTCTGCTAATGTTCCACCAACTTGCCCAGCACCAATAATTATAATTTTCATTTAAGATTGCTTTTATTGTTGTTTTTACTATGATTTTTTAATGAGTTTGGCGTAGTAAAAACCGTCCATTGAATTGTCGTTAGACAGGATCTGCCAACCAATATCATCTACATTATTGGTTATCGCGATATGTTCCACATCTGAATTTTCAGCAACAAAACGTTGAACTTGCTGACTATTTTCTTCTGGTAATACACTGCATGTTGCATACAGCAAAGTACCACCGGGTTTTAATAAAGACCATACATTTTTTAATATATCTTGTTGTAAATCAGTTAATACCGCAATGTCTTGGCTTTTACGTAACCATTTAATATCAGGGTGTCTGCGTATGACACCGGTACCAGAACACGGAGCGTCAAGTAAAATGCGATCAAATAGTTCTCCATTCCACCACTTGTCTGGTGTGGCGGCATCAGCGGTAATCACCTTTGCTTGTAGGTTCAGACGTTGTAGGTTTTCATATACTCTCAGCAAGCGCGACTCTTCAATATCAATGGCGGTTAGCGCTTTTATTTTTGGACTATATTCAAGTATATGACAGGTTTTTCCACCTGGGGCGGCACAACAATCAAGTACATTGTCATCTGGCTGACAATCAAGTAAAAGTGCGGCTTGTTGTGCGGCACCGTCTTGAATTGATACCCAACCTAGCTGAAATCCAGGCAACTTATTGACATCGATAGCGTCAGTTAAACGTATCGCAGATGACTTTTCATCGACATAGGCATAATCAATTTTTTCAGCCACTAATAAAGTCAGGTATTCATCAATACTATGGTGTAGGACATTAACGCGCAACCACATCGGTGGTTTTTGCATATTTGCTTTGAGAATATCCTGCCAACTATCAGGGTAACCACTTTGTAGTTTTTTAATAAACCAAGAGGGGTGGTTAAAGGCGACCGCTTCTGGAAGCTTGTGAGGTTCAGCGGCTAGGCTTTTATCTGCTAATTGTGTTTGCTGGCGTTGGAAATTTCTTAATACGCCATTAATCACCCCTTTTAAATGGTCGCATTTTAATGGTTTACAGGCGGAAACGGTTTCATTAAATGCGGCGTGATCTGGTATGCGGGTATACTTAATTTGATAAATCCCAACCAGTAATAAAAAGTGACCAACGCGTTGTTTGCCGCTAAAAGGTTTTTTAATAAAGTCACGAACATCATGTTCAAGCTCAGGTAAATGTCTTAATACGCCATAGCAAAGCTCTTGTAGTAGCCCTTTATCTTTAATATCTATTTTTGCGATTTGTTGTGGTAGCTCGTCTGACAAACTACGGCCTTTATCAACAACGGCAAAGGTACAGCGAGCAGCCAGTGCTCTAAGGTTAGCGGCCATAATTAAGTTAACTCTTGTTGAGGCTGTATTAGCCGATTGATTGATTGGCCTTGGGTAAACCAATCTGCTTTGCCATTGAGTATGTCAGCCACGGCTAAGGCTTTTTTCCCTGGCAGTTGTAATATTTCAAGTCTTAAAGCATTGACTGTTGTGGCGACCACAATACCTTGTTTATCACAGCTTATAATAGTGCCAGGAAGCTGCTGATGCTCAAGTTCAATAACGCTAGCTTGCCAAACCCGAATACGGTGTTGTTGACTGTTGTCATCAAAGGTAAATTGCGCCACAGGCCATGGAATGTAAGCTCTGATTTTCCGATCAAGTATGCTTGCGGGTTGTTGCCAATCTAACTCCGCATCTGCTTTATCAAGTTTGGCAGCATGAGTGGCTTTTAGATTATTTTGGGGTTGACGTTGATATTTGCCTAAAGTCATCAAGGCTAAGGTGTCTAATAATGCTTTTGGACCTAATTCAGCTAACTTGTCGTATAAACTTGCACTAGTGTCTTTTAGGTTAATGTCACAAGTTTCGGTTAATATCATATCACCGGTATCTAGGCCTTTATCCATTTGCATTATGGTAACGCCAGTTTGTGAGTCACCCGCTTCTAAGGCACGTTGAATCGGTGCAGCACCACGCCATTTAGGCAAGATAGAACCATGAACATTAATACAGCCTAATCTGGGTGTCTGTAAAATTACTGTCGGCAATAATAAACCATAAGCAACCACTACCATGACATCTGCCTGGTAATTTTCCAGCGTTAACTGTGCTTGTTCAGCTTTAAAATTCACCGGCTGCTGAACTGGAATGTTGTGCGCTAGGGCTAATAGTTTAGTTGCACAAGCCGTGAGCTTTTTACCGCGGCCAGCCGGTTTATCGGGCGGGCAATAAACCGCAACAATGTTGTGCTCTGAGTGAATTAGCGCCGCTAAATGTTGCGCGGCAAAGTCAGGGGTACCAGCAAAAATGATATTTAATGGTGTAGTTACGGCATTGGGCAAAGGAGTTTCCAAAATGCAATTGATACCAATTGAAATAAATAATCGCTCATTTACTTAATTTAATTGGTATGAGTTATAAAAGAGCTATGACACTTAAGCGTTGGCATTATCCAAACGCGCTTCTTTTTCTAATTTCTTTTTGAATCGCTGGCGTTTAAGTGGTGACAAATAGTCAACAAATAAGATGCCATTAAGATGATCTAGTTCATGTTGAATACAAATAGCTAATAGCTCTTCACCGTCTAAAGTAAAGGCTTTGCCATTTTCATCAAGGGCGGTAACTGTGACATCAATACTACGGTCAACTTTGGCATAACAGCCGGGTACTGATAAACAACCTTCTTCATTAATAATGGTGTCATTACTTTTATGGGTGATTTCAGGATTTATTAACACATAAGGGTGTTCTTTATTTTCTGAAACATCAATAACGACAATTCGTTGGTGAATATCAACTTGAGTTGCCGCCAAACCAACACCATTTTCATCATACATGGTTTCAAACATGTTACTGATAATATTACGAATTTCATCGTTAACTTCAGTTACAGGTTGCGCTTTTGTTCTTAATTTCTCATCAGGAAATCGTAATACAGGTAAAATAGCCATAATTTATCAAAAGAATTCGCGAAATGTCGCATAGAGTGTTATGTTTCAATTTTAGCCATTAATTATAGTTAATCATAGTGGTTTAGGATAAAACCTCTAATAATAAGGAAATTAACATGCTACTAAGAGTTTTATCCTTGCTATTTGGTATTGCTCTGTCAGTTTCTTTAATGGCCAATGAGTTAGCATTAAAGCCAGATGCTCCAAAATCTTATATTGTTAAGAAAGGTGACACCTTGTGGGATATATCAGGTGTATTTCTCAATCAACCTTGGTTGTGGCCTAAGTTATGGCGTCTTAATCCTGAGATTAATAACCCACATTTAATTTACCCTGGGGATGAGTTGCTGCTAGTATTTGATGTCCAAGGCCAACCCATGCTGGTTAAAGGCAAGCCTGAACTTAAATGGTCACCTAAAGTACGTAAACAATTAAAAGACCAAAACCCCGTTAGTACATTACCTTTGCATGTTATTGCGCCCTATATTCGCTATGATACCGTGATGAGTTTATCTGAGTTAGCCGGCTTACCTCATATTATTGGCAGTGAGGAAGGCTATAAATCAAGTGTTGATGGCTTTAAAGTTTATATTAATAGCGATCTCATCGTTGGTCAAAGTTACGGGATTTACCATAAAGCTGATGCCATTGTTGATCCCGAAACACAGCAAAACTTGGGTTATAATATTCGACTTATTGGCACCGGCAAGGCACTACAAAGTGGCAATATGAGTAAGCAGCAGCCAAGCACTATTTTTGTTGATGGTGCAAAACGCGAAATTCGTTCTGGTGCCTATGTTATGCCAGTCAATGTTGAGCAAGACTACCCTTCTATTTTTACCATGCGAGCAGGTGCTAAGAGCACTGACGGTTTAATTATTAGCTCGGTGACCAAACTACGTGAATTTGCTAAATTTGACGTGATAATGATTAATAAAGGCAATAGCCAAGCCGTACAAGCTGGCGATGTGTTAACGGTTAGTCGAAAAAGCCCCGGCGTTATTGAAACAGACTATGGACCCCAATACAGTAAAGACACTTCTCATTGGAACAAAATAGCCAATAACAGCTATTCAGATTACGATATGCCAGCCGAAGTAATCGGCAAAGTGATGGTATTTAAAGTTTATGACAAGGTCAGTATGGCGTTAATTATTAATGCTGAAAAGCCATTAAGAGTACTTGATGGAGTTACTGCACCCTAGCCCTAAAATTGGGCCACGCTTAAGGAGAAGCAAGTGGCAAACACTAGTAACAGGGTAACGTTGAAGTTAACTTTAACGCATTATTGGCTAGCAGTGAAAGCTATTCCACGGTTAGCCAATTATAAAAAAATTGCACTAGTCGAAAAATTTGGTTTAACAGCTTTATTCGCGGCGACTACTGACTTAACGCTGTCAGGCCTCACTAGTCCACAGCAAGCTGCAATAAATTTTCCTGCCTGGGATTTATTGATAAAAATAATTTCTGATTCAAGTCACTGTCAAAGTCAAATTATTACCTTTGATGATCCCCTATACCCACAATTATTAAAAGAAATTTATGATCCACCACTAGTGCTTTTTGTTCGTGGTAATGTGGATTTATTGTTATTACCTAAAATTGCCATTGTCGGTAGCCGTAATGCCAGTATATCAGGTAGAGAGATTGCTTATAATTTGGCGGGTCAGTTAACAACTCAATTCGTTGTCACTAGTGGTTTAGCATTAGGTATTGACGGACAAGCGCATTTAGGGGCTCTATATCAGCAGGGCTATACTATTGCTGTGGTAGCAACAGGGCTAGATATAACCTATCCCGCTCGCCATAAAAAATTACAAAAAGATATTGTTGAAAAAAAGGGGTTAATCATTAGCGAGTTCCCCCCGGGTATCGTACCTAAGCCGGGACATTTTCCAAAGCGAAATCGTTTAATAAGCGGTTTAAGTTTGGGGGTTTTGGTCGTTGAAGCGTCTTTAAAAAGCGGTTCATTGATCACGGCGCGTTGTGCCTTAGAACAAGGCCGAGAAGTATTTGCTATACCTAGCTCTATTTATAATGTGCAGGCGAAAGGTTGTCATTGGTTAATTAAACAAGGCGCTAAGTTGGTCGAAGACACCAGCGATATAGTGGACGAGTTTCAAGAGTTCGCGACAGAGAATGTAAACTTAAGTAGAAACAAAGTGAAAGATAATTTAGCAGAAAAAAGTGAAAAACAGCACTTGTGTAACGATCCAATGTTAGCTAGTGTGGGGTATGAAATTACACCCGTAGATTTAGTGGTTTCGCGCAGTAAACTACCGATAGACGTAGTGCTAACTCGATTAACCGTGCTTGAACTTAGAGGCCTGGTGTCTGCTGTGCCAGGGGGTTACCTTAAATTAAATAGGGGCTAGTGATGTTCGATATCTTGATGTACCTTTTTGAAAACTATATTCATAGTGAAGCCGAAGTCATGGTCGACCATGAGCTACTTACTGATGAATTAACGCGTGCTGGTTTTCACCAAGATGAAATTTATAAAGCGCTTGCTTGGCTGGAAAAACTTACCGCTTTACAGGACACTGAGGCTTATCCTTATTTAACACGAGTAGGTAGCCAATCTACTCGAATTTATACTGCACAAGAGAGCCAAATCCTTGATGTAGAATGTCGTGGTTTTCTGATGTTTTTAGAGCAGGTTAATTTATTAGATTTTACTACCCGTGAAATGGTTATTGACCGTGTTATGGAGCTAGACACTAAGTTTTTCTCTATTGATGATCTAAAGTGGGTTGTGCTGATGGTACTGTTTAATGTGCCAGGTAAAGAAAGTGCCTACTCTCAAATGGAGGACCTGATTTTTGATGAGCAAGAAGGCCCATTGCATTAGCTTTTTTTCTAAGACAAAAAGTGCACGAAAAATAGCCACGTTACTATGGTAAAAATATGACATAATATGTACCTAATATTTTAGGTGCATTACTATGTCAAACTCCGAAAAACCTCTGTTTTCACGTCATGAACATGCCTTAGAAAAAGCCGCTGAAATTTGTCCTGACTGTGCTTCGCAGCTCACTATTAAGCACAGCAAGTCAGGCTCATTTTTTGGTTGCGTTACCTATCCTAACTGCCAATACACTCGAGCGGTTGTTGAACATGAGCGCGTTGATGACAAAATACTGGTTGGCAGTGAATGCCCAGCATGCAATCACGAATTGGCGGTCAAACAAGGTCGCTATGGTATGTTTATTGGCTGTACAAACTACCCGGACTGTTCTTACATTGTGGCGCAAGATCACAATGAACTTGAGCAACAAAATGTCAGTTGTCCACAGTGTAAAAAGGGTCAACTACAATCAAAAATCAGCCGTTTCGGTAAAACATTTTATTCCTGTGATCACTATCCAAAATGTAAGTTTGTTGTGAATCATGAGCCAGTTGTTGGCGAATGTGAAAAATGTGGCTTTGCTTTATTACTAAAAAGACAGATGGCAGCGGGTGAAAAATTACAATGCGCGTCTAAACCCTGCAGTCACTTTCAGCCGCATTAATTTTCTTATAAATTGAGGTATGAATTGAGGTATAAAAAAGCCAGTGACTTATCCGTAAGGCATCACTGGCTGTGTAATCACTAATTTAGTGTTAGCTCAATTGTTTTTTGTAACTGGCGACATAAGGCTTAAGTTCATCAAATGCTGCTTCTGGTAGCATGTCAGCTAATAAGGTTAATCGCTCGGCTAATTGTTTTTCATCATTACCTGAAACATTAATATGACCCATTTTACGCCCCGGGCGCTTGCTTTTTCCATACCAATGTAAAGTGGTACTCGCCACACTCAAGATGTCATTGGGTACTTCATCTTCACCCAATATATTAATCATGGCTGATGGACGAATTAACTCAGTACTGCCAAGCGGCAAATCACATACCGCACGTAAATGGTTTTCAAATTGACAAGTATCTGCACCTTGTTGGGTCCAATGACCTGAGTTGTGTACACGAGGAGCAATTTCATTTACTAACAATTGCTCGCCAATTTGGAAAAATTCAATGGCTAATATACCAATGTAATTTAATTCTTTTGCTATGCTATCAAATACCTGTTTTGCTTGTGCTTGTAGCGCTTCATCTATTTGGATGGCAATTGACACACTCAGCACGCCGTTGGTGTGATGGTTTTGAGTTAAGGGGTAAACTACCGTATTACCTTGACTATCACGCGCGCCAACTAACGAGACTTCGCGATCAAAAGGCACCATTTGTTCAGCCACTACCGCATGTTGAAGGCCTTGTACGCCACCATCAAAGAAAGCTTTAATATCAAGCCAAATGTCTTCAGCTTGTGCTTTATCTTTTAATCGCCATTGACCTTTACCATCATAACCTGCCAAAGCGCTTTTTAAAATTAACGGCAGAGACAGGTTATTTAAAGCTTGGTCAAAGTCTGCTTTGGTCGCAATAATTTGGTGTTGCGCATTGGCTACACCGCATTTGATGAGCAGATCTTTCTCTAACCTTCTATCACCACCGACTTTAATGGCTTGGCTGTTCGGGCGTAGTTTTCCAGACGCTTGGCAAAGTGCAAGTGTTTGGTGATCAATATGCTCAAACTCAGCCGTAATAAAGTCAGCAAAATCAATACCTTGATTTATCCCGCCAAAAGCAATGTTAGTTGAAAGTGGATCAACCACAGTGTCTGAGCCAACATCAAAAGCTCGTATATTGATATTTAAAGGCTTAACCGCCAAGGCCATCATACGAGCCAGTTGGCCAGCACCTAATACTAAAACATTCATTTAGCTAGCCTATTCTGCAGGGTTTGGGTTATCAAGAATTGTTTGTGTTTGCTCTGCTCTAAATTGCTCAACAGCTGCTTGTACTGCCGGGTCAGAAAGACCAATAATTTGAGCGGCTAATAAGCCCGCATTGGCGGCACCTGCCGTGCCAATGGCTAATGTACCAACCGCAATACCTTTTGGCATTTGTACAATAGAGAGTAAAGAGTCTTGACCATTTAAGGCCTTTGATTGCACGGGCACACCCAAAACCGGCAAGCTTGTATAAGCAGCGGTCATACCAGGTAAGTGTGCTGCGCCACCTGCGCCACCAATGATAACTTGAATACCACGATCTTTAGCACCTTGTGCATACTCAGCAAGTAAATGCGGTGTTCTATGTGCAGAAACAACTTTTGTTTCATAAGCTACATTAAATAGATCTAACATTTCAGCAGCGTGCTGCATGGTTGGCCAATCTGACTTTGACCCCATGATAATCCCAACTTTCATACGCGTAGTGCCTTTTGATGAGGTGATTTGAAACCTAACGTTATGCTTAAGGCGGTAATGTTAGGTGAAATTTAATACCATTTTAATACCATATTGTAACGTGTTTGAAAATATTCTGAAATGACAATTCTTTCATAGCATTTATAATTTTCTTTGATGTAGAACGGGTATAGACCAAAGGATAATTTTTTAATTTAATTATTGGCGTATGATTATTTTAAATTGTAAAGCCGAACATAATATAAAATCACAGCGTTATACTAATTTAAAGAATGAATGAGTTTACTTATCATTAAGTTAATTAGTATTAAGAGTCGCTTCGGTAAAATAAATGAGGAAAAAAATGAATAACATTTATAGCCAAAGTTTAGACAAGGTTGCTGCTAACAGTCAGCCATTAACCCCTATAAACTTTTTAAATCGTAGCGCTGATGTCTATCCAGACAAAATTGCAATTATCCATGGTAAGCAAAAATTTACCTATCAAGAATATCGTAAAAATGTTCGTCGACTCGCCTCAAGCCTGATTAAAAATGGGGTAAGTCCAGGGCAAACTGTGAGTATTATGGCCGCTAATATTCCGGCATTTTTGGATACCCATTATGGTGTGCCATTAACCGGTGCTGTGCTTAACGCTATTAATATTCGCCTCGATGCGGAAAATATCGCTTTTATTCTTGATCACGCCGAATGTGATGTACTGTTTACCGATACCGCGTTTTCCGGTGTGATTAAACAAGCATTAGCACTGTCAAAGCGTAAACCTTTAGTGATTGATATTGACGATCCAGAAGGGCCAAGCGGAGAGCGCCTTGGTACCATGGAGTATCAAGAGTTACTGGCTCAAGGGGATGAAAATTTCTCTGGCTCATTGATTCATGATGAATGGCAAGCTTTGGCGCTAAATTACACCTCAGGCACTACAGGTAATCCTAAAGGTGTAGTTTACTCACACCGTGGAGCTTACTTGAATTCTCTTGGCCATAACTTTGTTTGGCCGACAGACAGCAAGACCAATTATCTGTGGACTTTGCCGATGTTCCATTGCAACGGTTGGTGTTTTCCTTGGACGATAGTGGCTGTTGGTGGTACGCAAATTTGTTTGAGGCAAGTTGAAGTAGGCGCTATCGTTAATGCGATGATTGAGCATAAGGTCAGTCATTTTTGTGGCGCGCCAATCGTGCTTAATATGATTTTAAATGCTGACGAAAGCTTGCTGGCGCAATTACCTAAAAATATTAAAGCGATGACCGCTGGTGCTCCGCCACCTGCCGCGGTTATTAAGGGTATTGAAAGCTTAGGCATTGAAATAACCCAAAGTTATGGCTTAACTGAAGTTTATGGACCCTGTGTCGTTAGTGAGTGGAAAGATGAATGGAATGAGCGTAGCGATGATGAACGGGCGGCATTAAAAGCGCGCCAAGGTGTGCGTTATATCACGCAAGAAGAAGTTGATGTGCTAAATCCGGATACTATGGAGCCTGTTCGCCCAGATGGAATCACTATGGGTGAAATAATGTTCCGAGGTAATAGCACGATGAAAGGCTACTTGAAAAATGAACAAGCTACAGAAGAGGCTTTTGCTCATGGTTGGTTTCATTCAGGGGACTTAGCGGTTAAACATCCAGATGGGTATATTGAAATTCGTGATCGTTCGAAAGATATTATAATTTCGGGAGGTGAAAATATTTCATCAGTCGAAGTAGAAGGTGTGTTATATACCCATCCAGCCATTTTAGAAGCCGCCGTAGTAGCCAAAAAAGATGAAAAGTGGGGAGAAACTCCCTGTGCATTTATAGCACTGAAACGCGGGCAGACGTTGACAGAACAAGAGGTAATTCAATATTGCCGTGAACATATGGCGGGCTTTAAAGTACCTAAAACTATTGTTTTTAGCGAATTGCCTAAAACCTCAACCGGTAAAGTACAGAAGTTCGTGCTTAGGCAGAAAATTAAAGAGTTGTTTGAAGCTTAATTTATTATTAGCGTTGGACGGGGGGTAATCCAAACGGTAAGAGTTTACAGACTCTTACCGTTTTTTTTTACTAGCCATGTTGTTTGTCAGTAAAAAACGTATAATCATCATTAAATTAATTTTACTAAGCGCCATCATAAAACGCCATGACGACAGCATTAGAAACATTTCAACAGGGTGGGATTTTAGCTTACCCAACCGAGGCCGTATTCGGCTTAGGCTGTGATCCTGATAACGATGAGGCAATTGAAAAGCTACTGTTGATCAAGTCACGTTTAGTCGATAAAGGCTTAATACTACTTGCGGGTGATTATAGACAACTTTTACCTTATATAGATGAGTGTAAAATACCTCAAGACAAACGCCTTGCGATATTATCTCGCTGGCCTGACGGCATTACGCAACTAGTGGCTAAAAATGCTAACACTTCTAGGTTGTTGACGGGGTGCTTTGACACTATTGCTGTGCGTGTTACTAGCCAGCCAGACGTTGTGGCACTTTGTCTCGCCACTAATAAGCCGATTGTTTCTACGAGCGCGAACTTAAGTGGTAAACCTCCGGCCAAAACATGGCAAGGGATTCCCAATGAACTCGCTAATAAAATTGATTTTATTATTAAAGGAAAAACTCTAGGCTTTGATCAGCCTTCTACTATTATTGATGCATTATCTGGAGATGTTATTCGCTCATGAGCACTATAAATATTAATGTTGTTGTTGAATTCTTAAAATCGTTGCAAGACCAAATTTGTTCGGCGTTAGAGGCTGCCGACGGTAGTGGTAAATTTATTGAAGATAATTGGCAGCGCGCTGAAGGCGGTGGTGGCAGAACCCGAGTACTTACAAATGGTAGCATTATTGAGCAAGGTGGGGTCAATTTTTCAGTGGTTTCTGGTGATAAGTTACCACCATCTGCAACAGCACATCGTCCAGAATTGGCTGGCCGTAAATGGCAAGCTTGTGGTGTATCATTAGTTATTCATCCTAAAAATCCTTTTATTCCGACATCTCATGCCAATGTCCGATTTTTTATTGCTGAAAAAGAAGGTGAAGAACCTGTGTGGTGGTTTGGTGGTGGTATTGACCTCACGCCTTTTTACCCGTTCAAAGAAGATGTTGTGCATTGGCATCAAACGGCAAAAGATATTTGTCAGCCTTTTGGTGACGATGTTTATCCAAAATATAAAAAGTGGTGTGATGAATACTTCCATTTAAAACACCGCAATGAAACTCGTGGCGTTGGTGGCTTATTTTTTGATGATCTGAATAAATGGGAATTCGATAAGTGCTTTGATTATATGAAAGCAGTTGGCAAAGGCTTCCTTGATGCTTACATACCTTTAATAGAAAAGCGTAAAGCAACGCCCTTTGATGATAACCATCGTCAATTTCAACTTTATCGTCGTGGCCGCTACGTTGAATTTAATTTGGTTTTTGATCGTGGCACCTTATTTGGCTTGCAATCAGGTGGCAGAACAGAATCCATTTTAATGTCAATGCCGCCACTGGCACGTTGGGAGTATAATTTTCAGCCGGAAGCTGGCAGCCCAGAAGCAGCACTACAAGACTATTTAGTACCGCAAGATTGGTTATAACCTAGCATTACCGCTTGTTGTTTATTACCTAGCAAACACATCAACAGAAAAGTTCGCTGTAGGTGTGTTTGCTAGGTTAAGTTACCCAAGTTCAGCTTTTTAATTTCAAGACCATTAAAGCCTATTTTTTTAGGGTTTATGGTAAAGCTTGGGCTAGATCAAACTGTCGAAAATTAGGCACGCGCAAAATTACCTTATTGAACAAATTTAATATTTTTTCTATTTATAAAAGGTAACGTTCTAATGAAAACCCCAGAAATTAATGGACTAATCCTCTCTGCTCTTACATTATCTCCACTTGTATTTGCTAACCAAGCCGGCGACTTTGTCGTTCGTGGTGGCGCCACTATGGTTGATCCTGCCAGTAATAAAGCTAACGTGTTCCTCGATTGCGCTAATTCAGGTTTAGATGTATCAGCGGATGGTGATACTCAATTTGGTGTTAATTTTGTTTATTTTTATGATAAAAACTGGGCTATTGAACTCTTAGCCTCAACCCCGTTTTCTCATGACATAAAACTGCATGCCGATGGCGTAACCACAACGGGTGGTAAATATCTCATTTACCACCCACATTAAGTGCACTGTATTACTTTGATACTAACTCAGCGTTTAAGTCCTATGTGGGTGCGGGTATCAACTATACAATTTTCTTTGATGAGAAGTTTTCTTCAACTTATAAAGAGGCCGGTTTTAGTGATTTAGACTTAGACGGGTCGTTTGGACTGTCTGTTCAACTTGGTGCTGATGACCAACTTGACAAAAACTGGTCATTAAATGCTTCCGCTCATTATATTAATACGGATACCAGTTTTAAAGTAGGTGGTAGTGTTAATGGCAGTGATGAAGTTGAAATAGACCCGATGGTTTATTCACTAATGTTAGCTTATAAATTTTAAAGACACTTTAATCTTATTCAACACGGGCCAAGGCGATGAAAAAAGCAGTTACTCAGTGACTGCTTTTTTGTTTTCATTGTTTAATAACTAGGGTAGTCTACCGCTAAACATTTAAGCTAGTAATCTTATGGATCAGTATCGCGTATTTGGTAATCCTATCGCTCAATCAAAATCTCCCTTTATTCACCAACAGTTTGCGCTGCAGTCAAAGCAAACAATGAACTACCAAAGTGAGTGGGTTGCATTAGATCAATTCGACAATGCCGTAAAAGAATTAATGGCTAACAATGGCAAAGGCGCCAATGTCACCGCACCATTTAAAGAACAAGCATTTGCCCTGTGTCATGAGTTGAGTGAAAGAGCCAAGTTAGCTGGCGCAGTGAACACCTTGATTTTCTCTGACGGAATTATTTATGGTGATACTACAGATGGTGTCGGCTTAGTTAGTGACTTACTCAGGCATCAAGTGCAACTGCGAGATAGTAAAGTGTTATTACTCGGTGCTGGTGGAGCCGCAAAGGGCGTTGTGCAGTCAATATTAGAGCAGTCTCCTCAATCATTAACTATTGCCAATAGAACATTAAGTAAAGCACAAGCCATTACTAGCCAGTATCCTAATGACGCTATTGATGTTATTACTTTCGCAGAGACCAATAACTTAGTATTTGATATCATCATCAATGCCACATCAGCAGGTCTATCCGGCGATAGCTTACCGATATCAGATCACACAATTAAAAGTTCAACAGTTTGTTATGACATGGTGTATGGCAAAGAGCCAACAGCATTTTTAAAACAAGCAAAACAGCTAGGTGTTGAACATATTATTGATGGCTTAGGCATGTTAGTGGGCCAGGCTGCGGCAAGCTTTCATTTGTGGAGAGCCGTTAGCCCAGCAGTAGAGCCTGTACTTGTCTCCTTAAGAGCTCAGTTAAAGTAATGAAAGTGAAGCGAGCATAAGATGAACCAAGCAATTTTATTTAATGATGATCTACATTTTGATCAGCAGCATGATGCTTGGTCTTTTACCGGACAAGTTTCAGGACAGCGTATAACGTTATATTTTCATTCTATGCAGCTAAAGAAATTAACCGAAATTGATAATGGCACTAAATTTGATTTAGAAGAAGTAACAGAAAGCTGGCTCGAGGAAAACGAGCCAGAAGGTAATGAAATACATATAGAGTTGGAGTAACTTCAGAGGTTAATGGTTATCAACTAAGTACTCAGCTTTTAATTCAACATAGTTTATTGCAGACTGTTTGAGAAAATCAGCTTCACTCTGCTTTAACTCTCTCGCTTGTTTAACTGGGTTACCAACATATAAGTAGCCGCTTTTAAGTGTTTTGTTTGGCGGCACTAAACTACCCGCACCGATAAACACATCATCCTCAACAATAACACCATCCATAATGATAGCGCCCATACCAACCAGTATGCGGTTACCCAAAGCACATCCGTGTAACATACACTTATGACCAACCGTAACATCGTCACCAATAACTAAAGGGTTACCATTGGGATTACCGGTACTTTTGCGTGTGACATGTAAAACCGTACCGTCTTGTATATTAGTGCGAGCGCCAATGGTAATTTTGTTCACATCACCTCTAGCGGCAACTAAAGGCCAAATACTAGTATCATCACCTAAGGTAATGTCACCAACAAGTACGGCCGTTTCATCAACATAAACTGCATTACCTAATATAGGAGTAATGCCATGATAGCTTCGAAAATTATTTTTATGCATAAATAAGAAATTTTAGATGACTGATATAGTTATCTTAGCAAAAAAAGCCATTAAACAGCATTTTTCAATGCACTGAGTCACTCCCGGTACTTAGCGGTTAAGACAAAGTTACTTCAAAACACAATATAACTGGGTGATTTTTCAGCGTATCGAGCATTAAAAACCCAGCCACAGGAAGGGTTGTACAAATAAAAAGCAAACAAACCTTTATTTGTAAATTAATGGCAATTAAGGGTTGACGTGAAGCGAGAAATCTCTAGAATGCGCTCCAGTTCCAAGGGGTAACCCAAACGAACGGTTATAATGAGTTATCTAATCTAGTCTAGGCTGATTAAGTTAACTTAACGTTTTAAAAGTGA
>NZ_JACGVG010000037.1 GCF_014077095.1 Colwellia sp. MB02u-6
AGACGAGTATAAAAAGACGAGTATAAAAAGACGAGTATAAAAAGACAAAATATAGCTGGGTTATGACTATTATGTTGGAGAGTGGTTAATAACCAAGGTACAAATCAACAGTAATAATAGCACCAAAAGCTATTAAAATCATAGCGTAAGCAGGTGAGGGTATTGAGTTATTTGCGACTAAACAATCAACTTGAATATCACTAGTTAATTGAAAGTTATTAGTCGCTCTATTAGCATTATTAGTCTAGTGACAGCAGAAATATTTCTTGATGCTTATGGCCAAAAACAGCTCATACATTGAATTGATACGCTTAATGAACACCTTATTTCAGTCAGTATTCGCTATACCTTTTTCTGCGGCAAAGATGAACTCAGTGGTAAAATTTTTGAACGCAGGCATGCTTGAGTGTGTTCATTATCTTGTAACGCAGTAAAGAAAAATGTGTTGTTTAGTTTTCAAGTTTTCAAGTTTTCAAGTTTTCAAGTTTTAAAAATGTAAAATTAAAAACTTCCAAAAATTATCACCATATTTCGTCCTCTTTTCTTTGCTTCATACATTGCCTTATCGGCGCACTCCATCAACATAGCTTGCTCTGTTGCATGCTGAGGATAAATTGCCACACCAATACTTGAGGAAATATTCAGTACCTCATGATTATCCATGACAAAATCATTTTCCAAAGTCATTCGTATTTTATTGGCTACATCCTCTGCGTGCTGATATATAGTAGGGAGAATCACTACAAACTCATCTCCACCTAAACGTCCAACGGTGTCGGTAGCGCGCAAGCAAGATTGAATACGGTTGGATACTTGGATTAACAACCAATCACCAGCATGATGCCCATAGCTATCATTTATTTGTTTAAAGCCGTCTAAATCAATAAAAATAACAGCCATACTTTTTTCATTGCGATCACTAAATGCTATCGCTTGCTTTAATCTATCATTGATCAAACGACGATTAGGAAGCTGTGTTAACTGATCATACGAGGCTTGCTTATCGAGATGTATTTGCAGTTTTTTTTGCTCAGTAATATCATAATTTACGCCAACAATCCGAACCGCTCTACCGGCATCGTTAAAAGAGCTTTTTGATACCGCTTTAATATGATGAACTGAGTTGTCTTGCCACAAAACACGAAATTCGAGGCAATATTCTCGCTCATTTTTAAGGGCTGACTTTATTTCACTGGTGACATACGTTTGGTCATCTATATGTATTCTGGCAAGCCATGCCTGTTGTAAATCTTCAACATTTGACTTGTCTATATCATATAATTCGTACATGACAGAGTCCCAATTCAAAATGTTATTTTTAACATCCCAATCATAAATCCCAACAATTCCAGCTGAAGCGCCGGCTTTTAATCGGTCGATCAATACTTTTAATTCTGCGCTTGCCTCGCGCACTTTTTTACTGCTAATGGCAATATTTAGCAGTACAAACAGTAAAAGTAACGATAAAGTTGTGCCAGTAAAACCGACTAATGTCGCTAAGTTGTCTTTAACTATACTTTCAAAAACGTAGGTGCTGCGAAGGTGTATAGTCCAATTTCGGCCTGGAAACTCAATGGTTTTAACAACAGAAAAACGAGGTGTAAATGCTTTTATGTCAGCATTAGATACAGAGTGTGGCTTAATTTTGGGGCTGTAAAGAAGATCTTCTACCGCTTGTGAATCTCCGTCATAGATTGAAAAATTTATTTGGTGTTTTTTAGTACTTAAAAGAATGCCTTTAATCAGATTATCCATGCGAAATGGGCTGTATACATAGCCGATGAGTTCTTTTTGGCGCTGGGCTATATTTTCAATGACTGCTCCATTTCGATATAAAGGGAGATACATGAGAAATCCGTTCTGCAAATCAGAGCCATTTTCCTGAACTAGCTTAACCTTAGCGGAAAATGCGACATTGCCATTGTCGCGCGCAATGTCCATGGCGATATGACGAGAATTTTCTGAGTACATATCGTAGCCAAAGGCGCGCTGATTTCTAACTGTGAATGGCTCAAGATAGAGAATGCTACTGTATTTTTCACGTTGACCTGCTGGAAAAATAGTAAATTCATTAAAGCCTTCTAGCCTGAGTGCATTGACAAATAAGTCTTTTTCTTTTGGCTTCAACATAACAGCATAACCGATACCTTGAATGCCAGGCCAATGTTTATCAACGTCCAAATTAGTGACATAATCATGAAATTCTTGACGGGTAACATGAGAACTTGATTTAAATAATCCTATACCGCCGCGCAGGACTTGCTGATATCCTTGCATACGTTGTTCGATCGATTGAAGGGTTTGGGTGACCTCAAATATGAATAAATCTTGAGCATGACGTTGATGAGATTTGTCAGTGATCGACCAAGCAATAAAGGTAATAAACAGGGTTAATAAAAATATTAGCCAAGGGAAGTAAGTACCTCGAAAAAAGGCTAACAAATTTTGTCTACTTGACACTCTATTTGCATCGTTTCCTTTATCGGAAAGTTTGCTCGCCATCAAAGCCTCCATTAATATTTTTTTGCAAAAAATGCATACGCTCGCTTTTAATAATGACTGCACTATGTATTAAAAGTGAGCGCATAATAAGAGTAAAGCACATACCTGAACTATTCGATAGCTTTGGTTGTGAAAGGTTTAGCGTCATAGAACTGATGTTTGCAAGAGATTGGTGGAGAAAAAAGAAAAATTTTAAAGTGTTAGGTATTGATTGATCCTGTGAGTCAGAAAAATGTGCTAAATAAGCACGCTGACTGGCTTTCTGTTGGTAAATATCTATCAACCGAGTCATTCAACTGGTGCTATGTCATATTTTTAAGGTTAGTTATAGGGTTAACCTTGATAGTTTTTCATACGAACTAAGCTAGCTTCAATCAGCATGTCAGCATTGATTTGGGCGTAATATAGCCCTTGTTATTTTTGCTGCACTCAAATTTTAAAGCAATAAATCAGTGGGTTAGGCTTTGCTATTGTAAGCACTAATGATGTGTTCAATGTTCTGGCTGCTTCCTTGCTGAATTCGGTTGTAATGCTGAAGTGTTTTATCTAAATACTGTTTAACGATACTTGCTTGTTTAGCGGTTACTGATTGCCAAATGTCATGTCCTACAGGACTAATTTCTTTATGAGTATCGCTGGTTGATGAAACCAAAATCACTTCATAGAAACGGTGATTATCTTTAACTAACACTTCGTTTTTTAAACTGAACTTTAGCGCGATTAATTTTTCACGTAGTGCAAATTGTTGGTTAACGGGGCAGAGCAAAAAATCAATGTTCATGTCGGGGTGTTTTTGCTGAATAGCATCAATGAATTGGATCATTAAGTCACCGCCAATACCCGCAATGATGACTAAGTGTTTGCCTTGGTATTCTTGTAAGGGTAAATTGGCGACATCAAGACAATGTGTTTTCCACGCTGAAATCGAATGCTGGAAAAACTCTTGTAACTTACTTTCTATTCCTGCTATTAGCTTAGGCACTATATCAACAAAATGTATATTTTGGCCCGCTTGTCGAGACAATAAGCTGGCCCCTAAAAAACCGTGATCACAGCAGCAATCCCAAATGTGGGTATAATCCACGGTTACCATTTGCTCAATATGCTGTAATCTTTTACTGAGTTTCAATTAAATAGCCTGTATTGCGATTTTAAATTATTGCATTGTAATAGTTTTATTGCTTTTTGCGAAGTTGAATAAACAACTAAAATTAACTCAGAAATCGACAATTATTTGAGAAATATCCAGTGCTCTACTCGCCTCAGTAAACCAGTGAAATTAGCAGTTTTTAAAAATACCGCCAGTAAACACCTAGTAGACTAATCTGTAGTGCTTGCTATCACTGTATTAGTTTATGCTCGCCATCTCTTTATTTACCTTGAAAATCAACTCAGTAGAAAAATTTTTAACACCATTATTATTAGGTCTAAAATAAGCGCTGAGCCTTGAAATAATTTGTCGTTATTGATGTCTGCGTTTAATACAAAGGATTGATTCGGTATCTAAAGCAATAAAAATTATGTTATGGTTATTGTAGCTAATATAGGTTTTTCGTTGTTTAATCGACTGATCACCGTGCTATTTTTAACTAACCCACAGGTTGTAAGTTAGCCTTATGAGTGTGTTTTTTGTCTATAGTGTTAGCAGGTTTGAGCATGAATGAAACTATTGCGCTAATGGTTAGTTCGAGACGTGATGGCGATACAGGAAAATTAATTGATCTCATTGCGGGTCAATTACGTATTTAGGCTGTAGATTTAGCATATAAAAATATTCACCTACAGATACATATTTAGGTATAAGCTATGGTGGTTTTGTCTACCTGTACTGCAAAAATGGCACGATGTAATTTATTCAAGCGGGCGCCAAAGATCTTACTAGCGTTCGTTTTTCGCAATTATAGCCAGCTATCTTTCGCCGTTGAATCGGCATAGCTATGATTTTCACAATGTTCAACATGAGGAAATAAAATGACAGATATAAATATTGGTATAAATAAAGAAAATAGAACAGAAATTTCAGATGGTTTAAAGCAGCTTTTAGCAGACTCTTACACGTTATATTTACAAACACATAACTTTCATTGGAATGTAACGGGCTTACAATTTCGTGAATTACATTTAATGTTTGAAGAGCATTACACAGAATTGGCAATTGCTGTTGATGATATTGCTGAACGTATTAGAACACTTGATGTGCCAGCACCTGCTACTTATAAAGAGTTTGCAAAACTCAGCTCTGTTAAAGAAGTAGATGGAGTGCCAAGCTCAGCTGAGATGGTTGAATTGCTCACTAAAGGTCACGAACAAGTGATTAAAACTTGCCGTAAAGTTTTAAAAATTGCCCAAAGTGCTGATGATGAATCAACGGCATCGTTAGTTTCTGACCGTATGCGTTTACATGAAAAAACAGCTTGGATGCTAAGAGCGACTACAAAAGCATAACCCAGAAGAATAGGTGTCGCACAGTCTACACCTATTCGACTGCTTACCAGCTCAACACCCTTCTTGGTATAGTTAATAATCTCATGTTAGCCCTAGCGTAAAAACACCAGCATGAGTCATCAAGTTAAACACTATTAGTGTACTCATTGCTTAGGTCCCTCTTAGATTCAAATAGTCAGTGACTATTTCTAGTAAGTAACTATTTCTAGTAAGTAACTATCTCAAATTCTGATGGCTTTTAGGTACACAATAAACACCTCAGCTCACTAACCTTACAGCCAACAATTTATCAGCTATTGCCGACAGGTGTAATTTACGCTTATAAGTGCCTTAAAAGGATAAAAAAGTCGAATCTTTCTCATGCATCGTTTATATTTAAGCCACTATATTTAACTCGCCAATGACACTATTTTGCCAACAAGAAGCAGATGAGCATTGTGTGGTGATCTCAATAAAGCCACTGCTCATGATTCTTCCGTGTGAACTTAATTGATTTATACCGTCAAAGCCTCGCATTTGCGGGTGTTAACCTAAGGAGTTGGTGATGCCAACAAATAAACATAAACGAAAAACCGCTGCTCATGCTAAACCTAAAGCAGCAAAATATGCACTATCATCTCGTTTGATAACGTTACACCCAAAAGCTTTTATTTCTGTTGGTTTGCTCTTTGTTGCCTTAGGTTTATATCTTTTGGCTTTTGAAGCTAAAAATAATGCCATGTTTGGTGTCGCTATGTTGTCTCTTATTGTGGGCACAGCAACGACAATTTACGCGAACTTTGCTATGCCTAAGAAAAAGCAGACAAAGTGAATATTTAACGGTTAACTATTGATATGACTATTGATATAACTACAGTTAATCATTAAAACTGAGACAATATGAAGAAAATATTTGCGGAATATAAAGCATTTGCCTTGAAAGGCAATGTGCTAGATATAGCTATTGGTATTGTTGTAGGTGGTGCTTTTGCTACCATTACCAGTAGTTTAGTGGCTAATGTTATTGCGCCAAGCATAGGTTTATTTACCAGTGGTGTTGATCTGGCTGATTTGTTCTTGGTGCTAAAAAATGGTGTACAGGGTGGTCCATATCTTACTTTAGCACTTGCCAATAAAGACGGTGCGGTAACACTCAGTTATGGTTTGTTTATTAATAGTGTCTTCAGTTTTATGATAGTGTCTTGGTTTGCCTTCATTTTAGTTAAGGGGATCAATCGTATAAAGGACACAGAGTCGAAGCAAGTAGGCAAGGTAACGAAAAACTGCCAATTTTGTTATTCGGTTATCAATATTAAAGCGTCTAAGTGCCCACAATGCACAGCAAACTTAGGGTAAATTCACGCGATAAACGGGCTTACTATTGCCTATCAACGTCTCTGCTTCCCTATTAATTTTGTCTTTAAGTCGCTTGTTAGTGGTAAATTAAGATCAAAGAAATTTAAATTGATGCAATATCTACTCGCTGTAAATGTTGGTGAGCAACCAGTAAGGATAACGAAATGCAAAATAACAACAATAATGAAACCTCAAAGCATCATGAGAGTACCGATATATTATATGGCAGCGAAACGGCCAAAGCCCTGACTAATTTTACCATTAGCGAGCTAAAAATGCCGCGGGCATTTCTTTGGGCGCTCGCGACAATAAAAAGCGCTTGTGCACAAGCTAATCAAGAGTTACGGCTGCTTGATGGCGATAAATCTGCTGCTATTCAATTGGCTGCCAAAGAAGTGGCTGATGGCTTTCACCTTAATCAGTTTCCAATTGATGTATTTCAAACTGGCTCGGGCACCAGCACTAACATGAATGTGAATGAAGTTATTGCCTCGTTAGTTAAGAAAAATAGTCAGCAGAGCATTAACCTGCACTCAAACGACGACGTTAATATGGGGCAAAGCTCTAATGACGTTATCCCGTCATGTATCCACTTAAGTGCAGCCAAGCTTATCTCTGATGAATTGTTACCCTCACTACAACATTTGAGCGATACCTTGGATGCAAAAGCAAGTGAACATCACAACACGATTAAAACTGGCAGAACGCATTTAATGGACGCTATGCCATTGAGTTTCGCTCAGGAAATAAGTGGCTGGAGTAGCCAAATGAGCTATGCACACGACCAGCTTAAAAGTAGCTTACCTAGCTTATGCAAGCTGGCTATTGGTGGTACGGCTATCGGTACAGGTGTTAATACACATCCTGAGTTTGCTGCGATTGTAACGCGGGTATTAAGCGAAAGAACTGGGTTAAAACTGAGCCCAGCAGATAATTATTTTCGAGCCATAAGTGCTCAAGACACAGCGGTGCAGGTCAGTGGTATACTCAAAACTACAGCGGTTAGTTTGAGTAAAGTCAGTAATGACATTCGTTGGTTGAGCAGTGGGCCTTTAAATGGCTTAAATGAATTACAGCTACCCGAACTACAAAAAGGCAGCAGTATTATGCCTGGCAAAGTTAACCCGGTGATCCCTGAAGCGGTACTAATGGCTTGCACTCAGGTGATTGGTAATGACACCACCATTACCTTAGCAGGACAATCGGGCAATTTTCAACTCAACACCATGTTGCCTTTAATTGGCCATACTTTGCTACAAAGTATTCAGCTATTGAGTTCAAGCAGCACAGCACTTGCTGATAAAGTGATCAAAGACATGCAAGTCAACCATACAATGATCACTCAAAACTTGGTCAGAAACCCGATACTGGCAACGGCATTAACAAATTTGATTGGTTATGATAAAAGCGCTGAGATAGCCAAAAAAGCGAATCAAGAAAAAAGAACCGTATTAGATGTTGCGCTAGAGCTAACCGATATTAATGAAACCGAGCTTATTGTATTGCTCGACCCTAAACGGCTAACAGGCGGATAAAATTGAATATAACAGTTAGGCGAAAAAAGTAGGCGACAAGGTTTATTTCCCAGAGCTAATTAATAGCATTCTACAGGGGCGTTTTTAACTTAGGTTTATAGGGTTTAACTAAGTTTCAACTAGGGATGTTAATGCTGAATTTAAATTTTTAGGTGAACTAAACTCGCTGTTAACTCAGTTCACTAACGATAATTAGCGCTATTTCTTGCTGTCTTCTTGATCAATTATATCAAAAGCTGGCAAGGTTACGCGCCAATAAATAGCCGCTAAACGTAACGACAATGCACCCAATATTGAGCCAATAATAGCGATATGCTGGGGTAAGTCAAAATATAGCAATAAGGTATATAATGTGCCCCCTAAGATAGCGGCGGTAGCATAAATTTCTTTTCTTAAAATCATTGGAATTACATTGCACAATACGTCGCGTATCATGCCGCCAGCAACGCCTGACATTGTGCCCATAACAATGGCGACAGGAACTGCCGCGCCAAGGCTGAGTGCTTTTTCAGTACCCAGTACAGCAAATAATGCTAAACCAAAGGCGTCAGAAACCAATAATAGTCGTTTGGGAATGCGTTTTGGGCAACGAATAAAAATAATAGTCAGTACCGCAGTAGCCAAAATGACATAAAGATAAACCGGATTTTCTACCCAAAATACTGGCGTTTGTAGAATTACATCGCGAATGGTGCCGCCGCCAATCGCGGTAACCGCAGACAACACCACCACACCAAATGGGTCAAGTTTATAGCGCCCGGCCATTAATGCCCCTGAAAAGGCAAAAACAATAACGCCAAACAGATCAAGCCGATAGAGTAATTCTGACATTTGTTAAAGTACTTATTTGCTTATTTTATTAGAGGTAGATCGGCAGCTTGCCAAGCATTCATATCGCCATCGAGATGGCGAAGATCACTAAAGCCGGCAGCACGTAAATCATTTTCAGCACTTAGTGCACGACGGCCTGAGCGACAAAGCACCACTACAGTTTGATCTTTCAAGTCGATAATTTTATTCATATTTGCATTAATTTTCTTATGGCTGATATTAATTGCGCCTTCAATATGGCCTTTGGTAAACTCTTCAGCCGCACGCACATCTAATATCACGGTTTTATTCGCAGGCGTTGCCATTAAGGTTAACAATGCTTGCTGTGAAATAGTGGCGGTTTGCTCAGCAAAAGTAAAAAGTGAGAATGCGCTCAATAAAACAGCTAATGTTGTGGTGATAAATTTCATAATAAATTCCTATAATGTAGTAAAAATCTAGCCTTTACTTAAAGTAAGGTATTTTAAAGTGACTTGTGTTTTAGGCTTGATAGTTTAGCAAAATTGCGGTGATAGCAAAGGTTTTTAATCGCCATTTAATCGTCATTTAACATAGCAAACAGTTGTCATACCCATTGCTATCACGTTATCTGAGTTTGAATAACTTAGTATTAGATTTGAAACTGAAACACTACTTACCCTGACCAGCAACAGAATAGGAAATTATGGCCAATAGCATCAGCAATAAAATAAACAGATATAATGCGTAATTTATCCGTTTGCTAGCATGAATAATGTCAGTGACTTGCGGTTGCCTTGCTTGGTCATTAAAACTGTTTTTACGGACTTTATCACCATTATACATAGCGACACCGCTCAATTTTATTTCTAAACTTAAGGCCAGTACATGTAATAATATGGCGTTGTTTGTTTGAAAAAACTTGCCCCTGATTAAACGCCAATACAGCAAGGTATTTTGACCAACTGTGCCAAGTAAAAGCAGCAAGGAAAATAAGCGTGACGGCAACCATTGTAGTAGTTTAACGATATAATTTACCGCCGCGCCAAAGTTCGAAAAACGCGCAAGTTTTATATTCCAAGCATAATGCATTTCAAGTAATAAACGAAAAGTTAATGCCGCTAATGGACCAAACAGCAGATAATAAAAGCCCACGCAAACCAGCAGTTGTGAGCTACGTAACACTTGCATTTCAATGCAGGCTTTACTCACGCCTAACGGCGATAGTTGCTTGGTATCACGTAATAAATATGGCGCTATTTTTTGTTTTGCTTGGTAATGGTTATTGGCAACTAACTCCCGTGCCACCCCTTTGCAGGTTTTAGTTAAACCCAAGCTGCCTAATGCAAAGTAAAGTAATAACGCTTGCCAAAGCCAAGGCACCTCAATAAACATTTCAAATAGCCATAAGATCATAATTAATGGCACTAAAGTTACCAAGATAGCGATTAAGCCTGAAATTTTTTGTTGGCGTGGACTACCACTTTGTTGATTCACTTTGTCGGCTAGGCGCTGACAGTAAAAATTGAAAAAAACTAACGGTTGCTGAGTAACAAACTGACTGATTAACGCTTTTAACGCTATGAGCAATAATAGCGTTATAACGGCAGAATACAGCTCTGAGCTGGTTAGTATATTACTCAGGTTTGCCATTAGTTTAGTGTTTTGCCTTTTAAGGCATCTACCATGCTAATGACTAACTGAGAAGAATTAATCGATGCGGTTTCTAGGTAAGCTTCAAATGAGCTTGGCGACTCTTTGCCGGCAATATCAGACATTGAGCGAATAACCACAAAAGGAATATTAAACTGATGGCAAGCATGTGCAATAGCAGCTCCTTCCATTTCCACTGCCGCCATAGTGGGGAAATTAGCTCTAGCTTTGGCAATGTCTTCATCTTTAGTCATAAAGGTATCACCTGTGGTGATTAAGCCAACCAAAGTTTGCACATTATCAAGTGAGCTTATACCCACTTTTGCCGCGGCAACAAGTTCAGGGTGGGGAATATAGGCTGGTGGGTTCGCTGGTAATTGACCTATTTCATAACCGAAAGCGGTCACATCAACATCGTGGTAACGCACTTCTGAGCTGATGACAATATCACCCACTTTAAGTGCTTGGTCAAAGCCACCAGCAGAGCCAGTATTAACCACGTAATCGGGCTGAAATTTATCAATAAGTATCGCGGTTGCTAATGCGGCCGCTACTTTGCCAATACCTGATTGTACAATAACCACGTCAGAACCGTTTAACTGCCCTTGATAAAATGTGTATCCAGCATGGGTGGATGTTTGGCCATTGACTAACTTTGCTTTTAAAATTGCAACTTCTGGCTCCATTGCGCCGATAATGCCTGCTTTCATTAACTTTTATCCTGTAAAGATTTTAGCGAACAGATTTCGCCAAGGTTTATGGGCGGATTATAGCGCGACTTGCGCATAAAATCTTTTAACAATATTTGAAAATAGTATAGCTCTCATCAAGTCTTGCGCCTTAAGCTGATTTCTTCGCTTAACGTTGGAATCAGCGCTTTAAGTGGAGCGGGTAGTTATCAACAAAAAAGCAGACAACAAGGTCTGCTTTAGCTTTTATTTAGCACCTGATACCAAGGCAATAAATAAACTTAGTGAGGTAATGCCGCTACTTGAGCAGAAGAAACCTGTCTAGCCATAGCTGGCGCATCTTTTGCCAGCATTGCTTGTGCAGCTGAAGAGGTGAATACACCGGATGGTTTTGGACGAGCTTTCACTAAAGGCGCAGGAATAATTCGACCTTTTACTTTTGGCGCCGGTGTAGGTGCATTATTACCTAATATCCGGCTATTAATACAGCTGCGAATTTCATCGATAGTGTAATTGGGTTTCACTTTTATACGAATATGTGGGATGGCTGCGGCTTCAAGTGTACCGCTAACAAACCAGTCTTTTTTAATTTTGTAGCCTTTACCTTGGGTGTCAACTAAATCAATGACGCCGAGTAATTTCATGCTATCGCGTTCACAAATAACAAAATCTAAATATTTGCTATTAGCATTATTTGTTGCCGTTTGGCCTGCTCGATTTGATACGCCATTGCGAATGCTAACTATATCAGCAAGTTTAACGCGATTAATAATGCGATACCTTGAGCCCATGGCTTGTTCAACCAGGTTTTGAAAGTTTTTTTCTGCGGGCGTAAACAGGGCAGTTTTACGATCGAAAGGAAAGGGAAAACTATTATCGTTTAAGCGGCTAACAAGCACACCAACAATAACAATTAGGCTGATCATGGCAAATAGAATGAGTTCCATATACATCTCCGGCAGTTCAATTTTTTGACGTTTATCTTAGTTAGCTAGATAAAGCAAAAAATGAGCCAGAGATGGTGTTATCTACTGAGTAGTGAATTAATAAAATTCATCACAGTTAAAGTTACAAGCAACTCACTGACTTATATTGTTTTATTTTAATTTTTTTACTTGTGCTACTTTGGGTACTTAGCTTCTAATGCGACATAAAGTTGTTGCTGGAAATCAACCGCACTAGCGTCTAGGGTATTAACTAAGTTTGCCAACACTTCGTTATCTTCACCACCAGGCCAAATTTTAATATAGCTACCTTCTTTATAACCGTGATCTTGACGGAAAAAATTCAAGGTGTTTTTACCAACATATTGGCGAAACAGCTCGTTTAAATCCATCGACATTAAGCGCATGCAATCCGCCAATGCGAAGGCATCAAAGGCTTTATCACTAAGGGCTTTCGATGCCAATGCTTCTAAAGCAATTTTGAAATCTTGCTCGCCACTGTTTTGGCCTAATTGAGTGGCTAAGGTCTGGCTAATGTCTTCAATTGAGTCGCCAGTCATTAAACGTAAACTTAAGCCAAAATGAAAAATATCAACCAGTTCTAATTGTACTTGTGCAATGTCAATTTCTTGGTGTTTCCACCACTTCCAACCATGGTGATCTAGCATTTCTGCACATTCAACCCAAATGGCACGATACCATTGATAATTGTTATCTCGCCAGGTTTCGCTAACCCGTGAATTCATCGCATCTTGCATTGATAACATTTGTGTAATTTGGTTTTTTGCGGTGCTAAGTAAATCGCTCATGCTTGTCTCAATATTATAGGTATTAATCAAATTAGTTGCCGATAGTCTACCGCAGCAGCCATAAACTAATACGCTTTGTGGTTAAAGTATTGTGTTAATGATGGCATTATACAATCATTAGATAATGATTAAAAATAATTAAGGGAGTTTAACTTTGACAGCTCAAGTCACGACAAAAGTTTCCAACGAAGTGCAAAATGAAGCGTTACGTGTTGCTAAAGGCACACAAAAAAAAGCACAAACCAAAGAGCAAACAAAATTGATTGCTCAGGGTATTGAAAAAGGTATCAGTGAATATAAGAAGCAACAAAAAATTAAGGGCCGCGAGCGCGACAAGCAACGTAAAAAAACAGTCGCAGCGAAAGCGAATGAATCAACAGAGGCCATAGCCACTGAAAGCATTACACCAGAAAGCTCAGCCAATAGCGCTAGAGCACTATCGGCTTTACCTTGGTTACTCTTGTTGGTGAGCTGGGCTTACTTTCTTTTGCTGTAAACCAGTGACCAGCAGATGAGTGTTTTAGTCATATCATCTGCTTACATTACCGGCTTTGCTAGGTTATACCAATTTCATTAATTAGGTGGTCTACTTTATACGTAGGAAAAATGGCCAAATATAAGGCATTTATTTTAATAACTAGTTGTTCTAATTATTAAATAAATAACGCAGTAGTGGGTTATTTTAACCAGTAAAAATGATCAGATAATTAGTGAGATTGGTATTAATACTGATAACGCACGCGCAACCAAGCATTACTATTATCTTGATGTTGGCCAAAAAAAGAATACTTATGCTGGCCAAAAAAAACATTAGCGCCAGCACTTAATAACCATTGGTCATTATATTGATAATTAACAGCAGGTTTAACATAACCGTCTTTATCGCTAGGCGAATAAAAAGTAAAGAGTGAATAAAGCAGTGTTTGTCGTTGCGCGCGATAGCTTAAACGCAGGGTTAATAAGTGGCGATTTTCAGCCACTAATTGCTCAGGCACTAGGCTATTATCAACTAAAGCTTGATAATGCTTAGTGCGCTCTAGGTAATATTGCAGGCCTGCGGTGAAATTTTTCGCTAACTCGCGCTCATAACCTATTAACAATCTGTGTTGGCCATTGGCGATCAGATCCTTATCTCCGTGCTGATCTTCAATGCTATTATACGTCGCGTATTCAAAGTTGACGATGCCGCCTTTAAACGGCGCTAAGGCACTAACGCCCCATGAATTTAGCTTTGGAAAATAAGCTTGATTTTGATTTTGGCTTGAATAGCTATTCCCCGCTAGGTTTTCTACTAAGATTTTACTGCCCACAGGTGTTGGCCAAAAGCCTTGATAACCATAAAGTGAAAACTCAACATCATTAATACGGGTCTTTAAGCGAGCAGACCATTGTGCTTTATAGGTTTTATCGACGGAAAAACCTTGTTCTGGCGCGACTATTTGCTGTGCTTGCGGCGAATAAAATGAGAAACGTTCGCCAGTAATATAGTTATCAGGGGTGAATTCTGGTGTCCATACTAAGCTGAAATTAACTTGGTTAAAAAACCAGTTACTTCTAACACTGTTCGACGGCGCTTTTAAATATTCATCTGCTCGGCCAGAAAAAAAAGACTGCCAATCTTTAGCAAATAAATCATTGAGAAACAGATAGTCACCAGTGCCCCAAGTTAATACTTGCCTGCCCACTTTTATATCAACAAAACTAAACGGGCTGGCGCTAATGCTCAATTCTCGGGTGTGAAAAATTGTGTTGGCCAGTACGGCATCATAGTAACTGTCAAGTTTGCCACTGGCCTCGAAAAGTTCATGGCTATAATCGAGATTGACTCTGGCGCTAACCTCACTCAGTGACGCGCTATTGTCGACAATATTATTTTGTAAAAATTGCCCATAGCCGGCCTCAACAAAACCGGTTAGTTGCCATGGTGACGGAGGTGGAGCTTCGACCCAGGCATCTGCCCATTCATCACTAGAGTCAGCTATCTGCTGCGCCTTGGTGATATTTTCATTATTAGCCATAGCGGAGGTATTAGCTAAAATCAGTAGACTAGGTAGCAGCGTATTGCATAAAAACCTTTTGCTTAATAAACTATTATTAATGGTCATCACCTTCTTTAAATCAATGGTTTTGTCTTTAGCGCCTTATTATTTGCATCTAAGGAGGCAATGAATAGCGGGGGTCAGATTTATGCGGTTAACTTTCCGGGCTAAAATCTGACTAATCATAATACCTGTGCGAATGGCATAGGCATGATGGTTTTAGGTAAATAGTTTAGCGATTATTCTAACCAAGCTTTAGGTGGCGTGCGCATGCTGCGCTCACTAAAAATATTGTCAGGTAAGCCGAGGTTATATTTAACATGTCGAAATTGCATTTCGGTATAACTATTATTGCTTAGGTTGATAATGCGTGATTTCATCACGGTGGCGATACCGTCAATGTTTTTGACTTGCAGTACCGTCATTTTTCGCACTGCTTGATTGCTTTGGTCGAAATAGATAGTCTCAATCGGTAAAAAATTAGCTTTATCAATTTTCACTGTATAGCGACTAAATTCGACACTTTGTCGATCTTTTGCTACTGCGTTAATGAGGTAGCTGTCTTTATCTTCGCTGACTAAGGTAAAGTTGTCTTCTTTAGGATTGCGGCCAGAAACATCTTCATAATAAAAATGTGAACCAACAAAAGACGTGCGTTTGTCGCCAGCAGAAATACGCTTAACGAGATCGAGTGCCGGTAAAAATAACCAGCGATTGTCATCAGATTCAAGTTGTTTTTCGACGCGAAACACTGTGTCTTTGACATTGCTTGGCTGGGAAAAAAATACCAACATATCTTGATCACCCAGATCTTTTTCATCTTTGCGTAAAATGGTGAATTGGCGCATTTGGCGGTTACCGTTTTCATCAACAATAATCATCCGTGCTTCAGCGCGGCCATCGTCACCGGCATAATATGAAGCAAGGTTGGCTTGATCGATAATATCGCGCACTGGTTTTGTTGTGACCTTCGTCGTAACACTTTCATTGCCTAGCGGCGCGAGTTCTGCGGCCGGTAAGGTAAAGTTAGTTGCTAAAAGTAAGCTAAACGACAAGGCAACTTGGCCACTAACTTTTGCTGCTTTTATTAGATGATTACTTAGATTAATACTCATTAGGGTGTCCTTATGATTGTGCTAAATTTTTTGTTGTTTTAGTCTTATTACGCCGAGCTAATAGTGTCAGTATGGCCGGTAGTAATACTAAGGTGACTAAGGCGGATAAAATCATGATGCTGGCTAAGAACAAGCCCACCGTGATATAGGGCATCAGTGGCGATAACAATAATGGCGTAAAACCAATAGCAATAACAATGGCATTGCGGGCGATAGCACGGCTAGGTTCTTGAAACATAGCTTGTAATGCCAAACTTAGGCTTTGCTTTTCAATTTCAAGTTCGCGCACACGCTGAAGAAAATGAATGGCGAAATCAATAGACAAGCCCAGTGTTAATGCTGAAAGCACCGCGATAGGCATATCATAAGCTTTGCCAAACCAACCCACTAATCCGTAGATCATGGTGATGGTAAAGGTCAGGGGCAGCATGGCTAATATGCCATATTTTATCGATCTAAAGAGTAGCACCATGATAAAAAACACCACAACAAATGACGACAGTAGGCTATCGATCATGCCGCTAACCATGGCGTCTTGCCAAACAACATTGAGGTATGACTTACCAGCCCATTGATGCTGAACGTCGATAGGGGGCGGATTGGTAACTATGTAATCGTCTAACCAACTCACCACGCTAGCCATATGCTGATTGTCGCCACTGCTCATTTGCAGCCATAAAAGTGTCCGTTGATAATCTTGGCTAACAAAGTGTGATAAATCTTGTGGGCGATGAGACGATTGAAATTGCAATAAGGTTTGTGCGACACCATTACTGCTACTAGGAATAGCAAAGTCTTTATCGTCACCTGAGTTTAATTCACGGTTAACGGTACTAATGATATCGGTCAAACTATTAACCTTGCCAACATCGCCTGCATTGACAATAGCGCTTTGTAATGTGGCGAGCCAATTAAGCATCTCAGGGTCGGTAAATATTTTTTGGGCATTGTTCGCTTGCGCGCTGACCTTATAAAGTTGTTCAAGCCAAGGTTGCTCTAGCGCACTTGCGCTAAAGCGAAAGTCATCAAGCTGTATTAATAAATCTTGCGTGAAAAAACTGACTTTCTCATGGTTATTATGCTTTAACCACTGTTTATAACGCTCTGCAATAGTGGTTTTTGCTTCGCTCTCATTCGCACCGTCAAGTATTTCCCTAAAGCTATTAAGGGCGGTTTGTGGTGGTGGTTGGTTATTACTAAACACTATCCAAGCATCATAGGTTCCGGCAAAGTGTTGATTAAGGACTTTATCAGCGATACGAATTTCATGATCCGCTTTAAACCAATTCACTGGGTTGTCATTAATGATAATGCGGTTAACACCGACTAGGCTGACCGCAAATAAAGTGATAAAAGCGATCAAAATAAGTTTGCCACGTTTAATTGAAAAAGCGCCTAATTTCTCTAGGCGGGTGGCTAATTTACCTTTTTGTTCCATCAGTGCGATAGCGCGCTGTAATTTGGCTAAGGTTTCAGGCTTCATGCGGGCGATATAGGCGGGGATATAAGTAATGGTTAACACAAAGGCTAATAAAATGCCGGTACCGATAAAGGCGCCAAAAACTTTTACTGGTGGAATAGGGGTTAACATCAAGGAATAAAAGCCAACGGCAGAGGTAATTGAGGTAAATAGCATGGGTTTATATAAATGCCCCATCACTTTTTTAATGGTTTTTGACCCGTCATCACCAGCTTTAAAACGATCAGCAAATTCTGATAAAATGTGCACCGAATCAACCACGGCTATCGGCATCAAAAATATCGCGATCATCGAAGACATAATATGAACGGTAAAACCTAAGCCAATTAAGCTGCCCATGATAATTAATACTGTTGCCATAGCCACCACCATAGGGGCAATGATCAAGGCAAAATTGCGAAAGAAAAACCACAGTAATAAAAATATCGCTAAACCCGCTAATGGCGCTGCGACACCCATCTGGACAAACATTTCGTAGCCAAATTGGTCTTCAGCCACAGGCAAACCTGTGATGTGAATGGCTAAATTATCTTGCTCAATAGTGCTGATATTAGCGGCTAAGTGACGAATTTGTTCAGCAATAATATAGCTTTGATCTTTGGCGATAATAGGCACATAAATGGCGACCGCTTTGTTGTCGCCAGAGACCAAGGTGTTGTTCAGCATAGGTAAACGTTTCACTGCTTGCTGAATGTCTTGGCTTGCTTTAAGTGTAGTTGGCGCTTGTTTCATCAGGTATTCAAATAAAACACCTTGGTTAACACCTTGCTCGTTAGTTAACTGGCGAATATTGTCGACCACATTGAGCGACAGTAAATCTTGTTTAATTACGCCATCAAGTTGCAGGATTTGGTTAGTTAATTGCTCAACAACGCTTAAGATTTCAGGCGTAAAGATAGTATTTTTACTGACTAAGCCAACAACAATCATATCGCGCATTAAAAAGTCAGTTTTTATTTGATTGTGAAATACCCGCGCCGGTGCATCTTGGCTGAGCATATTTTCAGGATCGGTATCAATGGCTATTCGGGGTAGCATTGCCACACTCAATAGTGTGATCAGTAATAGTAAGCTATAGATAACTTTTGGCTTTGCAATGGCAAAGTTTAATATGCGTTGGTAGTTCAAAATGCTTCCTTGTCTACATTATAACGTTCATTACAACGTTAAGGTATATTAGAAAAATGTAATGTACTTTTATATTAGCAGTGTCTAATGTAATATCCAACTATAAATAATTTTACGCGATAAAACGATTTTTTTGCGATAATGAATAGCGAGTAATAAATGGCTGAGTTAGCCTCAATTGATATAAAAGAAATGCGTAATAATGCTTCGCAAGCTGCGGACTTATTGAAAGCAATGAGTAATGAACATCGGCTGTTGATTTTATGTCATTTGGGCGAAAAAGAAATGTCAGTGAATGAACTCAATAATTTTGTCGATTTGAGCCAATCAAGCCTATCGCAACATTTAGCCAGATTACGTCAAGATAATTTAGTTAAAACGCGACGCGAATCACAAACCATATTTTACAGTATCGCCAACCCTTCAGTAGTGAAACTGATTAGTTTGTTGCATAGTGAATTTTGCGCATAAACTTTACTATGCCCAATACTAAAACTCACAGGGGATTACTTAAGCACTAAAGCCCTAGAACTCAAGCACTAAGATAGGACAATAAAAAATTTCCTGATATTAGCCGCTTAGTCGTTACTAAATAATTTTCTTCTCACCATTGCTCGGTAAGCTTTTGGCGTTATATTTAGTCTTTGCTTAAACAGGCGAGTAAAGTTTGCTTGGTCTTGATAACCAACTTGAAAAGCCACTTCTTGAATGGATAAATTACTCGCGGCTAATAATTCCTTCGCGGTTTGTATTTTTAATTGTTGCCAATATTGTGTCGCATTAATACCGGTGGCGTATTTAAATCGGCGGGTAAATGAGCGTTGACTAATACCAAACTGCTGCGCGATGTCATTTAAGCTCAACTCAGTATTTAAGTTGGTTTTTAACCAAAATTGAATTTGGCTGATTAATTCATCAGGGTGGCGATCTACCGCACCTTCCAAATAACGCTGTTCTTCGTAAGGCTTTCTAATTTCATGGGAAAAATTTCGCTCTACTTGTTGTGCGGCATTTTGGCCATAAATCTGAAAAATAATATGCACAACAATATCCGCTAAGGCATTTACACTGGCCGCACAATAGGTGCGTTCCGATTGGGTAATAAAAAAATCTGGCTTCAAATCCACTTTGGGATAATCACGTTTAAATTGCTCAACATAGTGCCAATGGGTTGTTGCTGGGTGATAGTCTAAAATACCGGCCTCAGCCATTAAGCAAACACCGGTACCACCGCCAATTAAGGTTGATCCTTTGCCCCAAATCTCACTTAACCACCGCAACATTTTTGGTTGTTGAGCAATGGTCGGTCTGGGATTGCGCCACAAACTAGGAATAAAGGCAAAATCAGGCCGTTGAGCATGGTCAATATCTATATCAGGCAGTAGTTTAATCAAAGCACGAGTTGATATCGGTTTAATGCTTTCAGCAACCATTTGAATAGACAAACGCGGTGCATGGCGGTTTGCTTGCAAAGCCACCGCTTCGCCCGCACGTAACATTTCAACCGGCAGGCTGACACTGGTTGCTAGCATGTGATCATAAAGTAACAAGGCAATGTTGATGGTATTGTCTTTACGGCGTTTAAATTTTGTCTTCATTAACCTCATCACTCTTTATTCTACTTATTTGGCTATTTTGACATATTTTATGGCTGTAAATGAATATTATTTATTTTCGCTAACTCTTACACTGATTGACATAAATATTACTGTTTGACTTTAAAGAGATTTTTTCATGACTGCGTTACCTATTATAGTTGGCATGGGCGGTATTAATGCCGCGGGTAGAACTTCGTTTCATCAGGGCTTTCGCCGCATTGTTATTGATAAATTAAATGCGGAAGCTCGCCAGGAAACTTTTGTTGGTTTAGCAACATTAATGAATTTATTGACCAGTCAAGACGGACAGTTGCTTGATGCCCAAGGTAAGGTAGTTGATAAATCTGAGGTTGAAAAACGTTTCGGTGAAGAAATTTTAGCGGGCACCTTAATCCGCAAAATTGAAAATGAACATTTTGACCCTGATGCGACGCCATGGCAGCAAAAATTGACGATGGACACTGGCGAAAAGGGTATTAGTTTTGAAACCCGTGCTCGTGACTTACCAAAGCCATTACCGCGTACATGGCAAATCACTGAACTAGCAGATAAACGTGTTCGTGTTGATATTGCCGGTGAAATTGAAGTCAAACATGACTCAACTCGTGATAATCCCATTAAAGCTGCGGGCCAATTTCCAACAGGTTTTAAACCCGCCAGTTTATATAACAGTCGTTATCAGCCTCGTGGTCTACAAGCGACTATTTTTGGCGCCGCCGATGCTATTCATTCAACGGGTTATAGTTGGAATGAAATTGTTGATAAAATTTGTCCTGATGAAATAGGTACATACTCAGCATCGGTATTTGGTCAAACTCAAGCGGAAGGCCTGGGTGGCATGATGCAAAATCGCCAAAAAGGTGAGCGTGTTTCAACAAAAAATTTAGCCCTTGGTTTAAACACCATGTCGACTGACTTTATCAATGCTTATGTTACTGGCAGTGTCGGAACAACCTTTACCTCTACCGGCGCATGTGCCACTTTTTTATATAACTTAAAAGCGGCAGTACAAGATATTCAAGCAGGGCGCATTCGCTTGGCAATTGTGGGGAGTAATGACTGTGCTATTACGCCTGAAGTTGTGGAAGGTTTTGGCAACATGAGTGCACTGGCAAATGAAGAAGGGTTGAAAAAAATTGATGGTAATGGTGTCGCTGATCATCGTCGCACTAGTCGCCCGTTTGGTGATAACTGTGGTTTTACCATTGGTGAGGCCGCGCAGTTTATTGTTTTAGTGGATGATGCCTTAGCGCTAGAGCTTGGTATGCATGTTTTAGGGTCAGTGGCGGATGTTTTTACTAACGCCGACGGTATTAAAAAGTCAATTACAGCACCAGGACCCGGTAATTATATTACTATGGCAAAGTCAGTTTCATTGGCTAAGTCGATTATTGGCGCGGAGTCAGTTCAGCAACGTAGCTTTATTTTAGCACACGGCTCGAGTACCCCGCAAAACCGTGTTACTGAATCGTTAATTTATGATCGTATTGCCAAGAGTTTTGATATTAATAATTGGCCTGTAGCAGCACCTAAAGCCTTTGTGGGCCATACTATTGGCCCAGCCAGTGGCGATCAGGTGGCTATGGCGCTAGGAATATTTTCTCACAATATTATGCCAGGTATTACCACCATTGATAAAGTTGCCGATGATGTTTATAACGAGCGTTTAAATATTGCTACTGAGCATTGGCATTGCCAAAATATGGATGTCGCCTTTATTAACTCGAAAGGTTTTGGTGGCAACAACGCTACAGCGACCTTGTTTTCTCCAGCGGTAACCTTAGCGATGATGGAAAAACGCCACGGCGCTGCTGCGATGCTCACTTACCGTGATAAAACCACTGTGGTAGAACAAGCAAGAGTTAAATATCAAGCGCAAGCCGATAGTGGGGATTTTCAAATTATTTACCGTTTTGGCGATGGTACGTTAATGGATGACGATCTTACGATTACGGATGAAGATATTAGTGTCAGCGGCTTTACTAATAAAATAGTGCTGCCTGCAAAGAATCCGTTTGCTGATATGGTTTAATTTTAATAAAAATCTAGAAAGTTTGCCAAAAGCCCTGCAATAATATTGACAGGGCTTTTGTATTTAATGCACTATAAATTATGGTTATATTGGTATGAAGTTGTTAATATTTTATGATTGATAGAGCATATTTTGCTTTGAGGAGATGCTCTTAGTAACTTTAGTAACTTTAGTAACTTTAATCACTTTCGCAGCTTTTATCACTATACAGTGCACATCATAGTAATTTAATAACTATTGAAATGGTAGATTATATATGGCTATAGCGCCTATTGAAATTGCTCTAAAGCTTGACAATGATCATGATATTGTTGAGCCTAAACCTCCTCAAATTGGCCCGATCTTATTCGCCTTAGTTTTAGGTTTAACGGGCGCCTTGCTCAATAGTTACCCAATAGAGCTCGCCTATAGTATTTTCTTAGTGCTTGGTAACCTTGTGTTTATTATTGCTGCCGCCTATCTTCGCCCCGCATTGACCCTACTATGTGCTTTGATTTGTGTCGCGCCGTTGTTAATTATTTGGGGTCATCCCTTTGGTTTTTTAACTTTTGGCTGCGAAGCGCTTTTTGTTTCTTATTTGCGAAGTCGTGGTTGGTATTTACCGACAGCAGACTTTTTGTATTGGTTGGTTATTGGTATGCCACTGACCGCATTATTAATTCAATTCACTACGACTAATGCACCAGAATATTTAATATTTTCTTTGTTTAAACAAAGTATCAATGGGATTTTTTATACTGCTTTGGCTGTTATCTTGATTTTTGTATTTGGTGATAAATTGAGTGGTTGGATCAAATCACAACAACCACCGCTAGTGAAAAATCTCAAACAATACTTGCAGTATATTTTATGGGTCATGTCGGCTTTTTTTGTGGTTGGCGTTTGTTTATTTTTAAGTCGAAGTTTAACTAATATTCAAGACCAACAATTTCAAGATAAGCTTGATATTAGCAGTCAGTACGCGGGGCGTATTATTGAAAATTATGTTGATGAGCATAAGAAGGCCATTGCCCAAGTAGCGAATAAGTTATCGGTTATTGAGCCCAATCATTATGATGATGCCTTGACTAAAGTACATCAAGTTTACCCTGGTTTTTTGACCATGCTGATTGCCAATCAGGATGGTAACTTAGCGACGTCTTCACCGCGTGCTTTAATGGAAAAACTGCCTAAAAGTGGCTTTAGTGTTGCCGACCGCTCATATTTTTCCCAAGCCTTTTTTCAGCAATCGCTTTATGTTTCCTCAGTTTTTTTGGGTCGAGGTTTTGGTGCTGACCCTATTATTGCTATTAGTGCGCCAATTTATGCTAACGATAATGCTGATAAGAACAATAAACCTGTTGGTATTGTTGAAGGTTCGCTAAATCTTAATTTGTTTGAGCAGGTTAATCGTTATGCTGCCAATGATCGCGAAATTGATCTGGTATTAACTGATGAAAATGACAATATTATTTATGCTGATGCAAATTTAGCCCTGGCGACATTGTCGAAATTTAATTTTTCTTTGGATCAAGCGGATGCTAAAAACCAACTACTGACGATTGACACTTATGGTGCCAATAAACAACATTATTTATACCGTCAATCAGTACTTAATAATGGCTGGAAAATATTTGTTTTAATTGAGCATAGGCAAATTTTAGCCTTAGTAGAGCAACAATATTTGACTATTTTTATCTCGTTATTTGTTATTTTTATTTTCGTGGTTAGTTTAGCAAACCAATTTGCTCGCACTTTGAGTAGACCATTAGCATTTGCTTTAAAAGAGCTTGCTCACGGTGGAGGTAAAAGCGGTTATAAAACTATACCTTACGCGGCGCCTACTGATTTTTTAATCTTGTATGAGGAATTACAGCAGTCGAAAGAGCGTTTACTTAAGCAGCAATTTATTTTAGAAGATAAAGTAGAAACACGTACCCAAGCATTGAATGAAGCGAATAGGGCCCTAAAAAAATTAGTCAACAAAGATAGTTTAACCGGTTTATATAATCGTCGTTATCTGAACCATAAATTTATTGAGTTACAAGCGATACTGGCTCGAAATAATGCCACTATGTTGGTGGCTATGCTAGATCTTGATCACTTTAAAAAGCTTAACGATGAATATGGTCATTTAATGGGTGATCGCTGTTTAAAATATATTGCTGAAGTCATGAATAATAAGTTTCCTCGACGCAGTGATATTGTGGCACGCTTTGGCGGTGAAGAATTTATTATTGTTGCGCAACATGATGAGCAAGGCATTATGCTAGACAAGCTTGAAGAATTACGTCAAGAAATAGCCCAGCATCACTTTGAACATGACACTGGGGAGTTTATAAGTGTCACTATATCTATTGGCGTGGTGACGGTTAATGCGACATATTCTGAAAAAATTACTGATTGGATCACACTTGCTGATGAACAACTCTATCAAGCAAAAGACAATGGTCGTAATCAATTATCGATAAATCAGTTAGTTCATATTAGTGATAACTAAGCTGAGTTATCACTAATATGAACATAAATTACGTCAATAAAAATAGTGAGACTTTTTTGCGCAATAAATACGGCAGAATAACAAGCTCGGTAAGTAGTCTGCTGGGTTTGATAACAAAAAAACGCTCGCCATTTGAGGGTAATAATAGTGTTCAAATTTGTATTAAAAGATAAGTCGTAAGCTTGAAGTTATGGTTATTATGCGTCAAGGTGCTTGCTGATCAATTTCACTTTAAAATATGGCCAAGCCATACTTTAAAGTGATTTATGCCAAACAGATTCACCTTAGTTAAGTCAGCAAAATATTAGCCTGACTGTTATTAGCCCGCTTGTTATTAGGCTGATTTTTTAGGCAATACTATGCTTCTTTTTCTTGAGCGGTTAAAACAAAATCTAGCATGCCCATAGCGGCTTTTCGACCTTGATCGATAGCGGTGACGACAAGATCTGAGCCTAGCACCATATCACCACCAGCAAAAATATTTTCCTTAGTGGTTTGCAATGCAAAACTGCTATTATCTGTTGCAATTACTCGTCCTTTTGCATCAACTTTAACACCAGCATCTTTCATCCATTGTGGTGGGCTTGGCATAAAACCAAAAGCAATAACCACGGCATCAGCAGGCATAATGAACTCAGAGTCGGCGATAGCTTCAGCGTTTCTTCGACCTTTAACATCTGGTGTACCAAGTTGTGTTTTGATAAATTTAACGCCACAAGCATGACCGTTATCATCAGTTGCAATATCGATTGGTTGAATATTGAACTGAAAATCTACGCCTTCTTCTTTGGCATTTTTTACTTCACGTGGTGAGCCTGGCATATTAGCTTCGTCACGACGATAGGCACAAGTTACCTCGCTTGCGCCTTGGCGAATTGAACTACGGACACAATCCATCGCGGTATCACCACCGCCAAGCACAAGTACTTTTTTAGCTGAAAAGTTAACATAAGGTTTGGCGTTAACATTGCCATCCTCTTGAGAGATTTTCATTAATTTTTGCGTGTTCGCCGTTAAAAAATCTAATGCCTTGTATACACCTGGCGCGGTTTCATGTTCAAAATCACCTGTCATGTCAGTGTAGGTGCCAAGGGCTAAAAACACTGCGTCAAATTCATTACTGATATCACTAAAGCTGATATCGACACCGACATTGATATTTAAACGAAACTCAATCCCCATACCTTCAAGAATTTCTCGACGGGTTTGAATAACTTCTTTTTCTAATTTAAAGGCGGGAATCCCAAAAGTGAGTAAGCCGCCAATTTGCGCATGTTTGTCAAAAACAACAGCTTGAACACCGTTTCTAGTTAAGACATCAGCACAAGCTATGCCAGCAGGGCCAGCGCCAATAATGGCCACACGCTTACCGGTTGCAACGACTTGAGATAAATCAGGTTTCCAACCTTGAGCTATAGCGGTATCGGTAATATATTTTTCAATATTACCAATAGTAACGGCGCCAAATTCATCATTGAGCGTGCAGGCTGATTCACAAAGTCTGTCTTGTGGGCAAACACGACCACACATTTCAGGCAAACTGTTGGTTTCATGACAAAGGTCTGCAGCCTCCATAATTTTGCCATCAGTAACTAACTCTAACCATTGTGGGATATAATTGTGCACAGGACACTTCCATTCACAATAAGGGTTACCGCAATCTAAGCATCGATCCGCTTGGCCTGCACTTTGCTCGTTACTCATAGGTTGATAAATTTCTACAAAATTTATTTTGCGCTGTGCTATTGATTTTTTAGGCGGTTCGATGCGTTTAACATCGATAAATTGATAAATATTTTTACTCATAAAATAGCTTCTCCATGTGTGAACTCATTATTGTGCTTGAACACGAAGTTCTGCAGATGAACGGCTACGATGTCCCAATAGGGTTTTAACATCAACGGCCTTTGGCTTAACTAGCTTAAATAGTGGGGCGTAAGTGGCAAAATTAGTTAAAATTTCTTCTGCTCTTAAGCTGCCGGTTTCATCTAAGTGTTGGTTGATAATGCCACGTAAATGTTCTTGGTGAATATTAAGCTTATCTATCGCTAACATTTCAATTGATTCATTATTCAGCCGTATGGCTAGGTCGTCTTGCTCATCTAAAACATAAGCGAAGCCGCCAGTCATACCGGCACCAAAATTAACGCCAACTTGACCTAAAATGGTCACTATACCGCCGGTCATATACTCACACCCATGATCACCGGTACCTTCAATAACAGCATGACAGCCGGAATTTCGCACCGCAAAACGCTCACCTGCACGGCCACAACCGTATAGCTTACCGCCGGTTGCTCCGTATAAACAGGTATTGCCCATAATCATGGTTTTATGACTTAAATATTCCACGCCTTTAGGTGGCTTAATGGTTAATTTGCCACCGGCCATACCTTTACCGACATAGTCGTTGGCATCACCTGTTAGGGTCATTTCTAAGCCGCCAGCATTCCAGACACCAAAGCTTTGACCGGCAGTGCCATTGAAAAATATTTTAATGGGGTCAGCTGCCATGCCCTGGTCACCATGTTTAGCGGCAATTTCACCCGATAATGAAGCACCGACAGATCGATCGGTGTTTTGAATCGTTAAACGATATTCGCCGCCACTACTGTGGGCAATAGCATGTGAGGCAAGTGCGAGTAAACGCTGATTTAACACGCCTTTGTCAAAGGGTTCATTGCTAGCGGTTTGATATAAGGTCGTATCATCACTGGCGACAACCGGCGCAATAATGGGACGTAAATCTAGTTTTTCTTGCTTTGCAGTAATACCGGTTAAGGGGACAAATAAATCTGTACGGCCAATAATAGCGGTTAAGCTTTCAACGCCTAAACTGGCTAAAATTTCACGTACATCTTGAGCAATAAATTTAAAATAATTCATCACTTGCTCAGGTAAACCCTTAAAGAATTGTTCACGTAGTACTTCATCTTGTGTTGCTACACCCGTGGCACAATTATTTAAATGACAAATACGCAGAAATTTACAGCCTAAAGTCACCATAGGCGCGGTGCCAAAACCAAAGCTTTCCGCACCTAAAATAGCGGCTTTAACAATATCCAAGCCAGTTTTTAGACCGCCATCAACTTGTAAACGCACTTTGTGGCGTAAACCGTTTGTTACCAGTGACTGGTGCGCTTCAGCTAGGCCAAGCTCCCACGGGCAACCGGCATATTTAACTGAGGTTAATGGGCTGGCACCTGTGCCGCCGTCATTACCAGAAATAGTAATAAAGTCAGCAAAGGCTTTGGCAACGCCTGAGGCGATAGTGCCAACACCTGGACCTGAAACCAGTTTTACAGAAATAATCGCTTTGGGATTGACTTGTTTTAAGTCAAAAATCAGTTGTGCGAGATCTTCAATCGAATAAATATCGTGATGTGGAGGTGGTGATATTAAGGTTACTCCAGGCACTGAAAAACGCAATTTTGCAATTAAAGGTGTGACTTTATCACCGGGCAATTGACCACCTTCACCCGGTTTAGCACCTTGTGCTACTTTGATTTGCAGCACATCAGCATTCACCAGATAGTGCGGTGTAACGCCAAAGCGCCCAGAGGCAATTTGCTTAATACGTGAGTTTTTGACTGTGCCGTAACGGCGCTCGTCTTCACCGCCTTCTCCAGAATTTGAGAAGCCACCTAGGCGATTCATCGCAATCGCTAGCGCTTCATGTGCTTCAGGACTCAATGCACCAATTGACATAGCGGCACTATCAAAGCGTTTAAACAGTGCAGACTCTACTTCAACTGCGGAGATATCAATGGCGGTTTGATCGTCTTTTAGGGCTAATAAATCACGTAATGCTGCGGGTGGACGTTTGTTAACGTGGTCAGCAAATATTCTGTAATCACTATAGTTACCGCTGCGTACCGCCGCTTGTAGCGTGCTCACCACATCAGGGTTATAGGCATGGTATTCACCGCCGTGGACATATTTTAGTAAACCGCCATGACTCATTTTTTGATGTGGCATAAAGGCTTTGCGAGCTAGGTTTATATTGTCTTGTTCAATGTCGGTAAAGTCAGCGCCCTGAATACGGCTAGGCAGATCAGGGAAACAAAGTGCCATAATCTTACTATTAAGACCAATAACTTCAAATAGTCCGGCACAACGGTAGCTGGCAATGGTGGAAATACCCATTTTTGATAATATCTTTAATAGGCCTTTATTAATGCCTTCACGGTAATTTACGATCGCTTCGCGGGCTGTGAGGTTAAGTTGCTTTTGTTCAACCAGTTGTTCAATAGTCTCATAAGCTAAGAAAGGGTAAATCGCCGTTGCCCCTAAGCCAAGCAGCACGGCAAACTGATGTGAATCACGCACTGAAGCAGTTTCGACAATAATATTGGAATCACAACGTAATTGCGTATCGACTAAACGTTTTTGCACTGCACCCACCGCCATTGCCGCAGGAATAGGCAACATACCTTTATCTATATGGCGATCTGATAACACTAAGATTACGGTATTTTTATCTCTGACTAATGTCTCGGCTTCATCGCACAAGCGAATGATAGCAGCTTCCAAGCCCTCTGCTTGATCATAGTTTAAGGTTAAGGTGTCTGAGCGGTAATGTTCAGGGTCTAGCTCGCGTAATTGTTTTAAGCCGGTATACATTAATACCGGTGTAGCAAATAGAATACGGTCGGCATGGTCAGTCGTTTCATTAAAAACATTATGCTCACGGCCGATACAAGTGCCTAACGACATAACATAGCGTTCACGCAAAGGGTCAATGGGTGGATTAGTGACCTGAGCAAATTGTTGGCGGAAATAATCATAAAGCGAACGCGACTGACTCGATAATACCGCCATAGGGGTGTCATCGCCCATCGAACCGGTAGCTTCTTGACCGTTATCAGCTAATGCTTTGACAACCTGATGTATTTCTTCGTAGCTGAAGTTAAACATTTTATGATATTGAGCGATTTCTTGATCACTAAATATCCGTTGACCAATCAAGTTCGCTGCTAATGTATCAAAAGGGACTAAGCGACGAATGTTATTGTCTAACCATTGACGATAGGGGTGACGAACTTTTAACTCATTGTCGATAGCATTAGAGTTAAAGATTTTTCCTGTATAGGTATCAATGGCTAACATTTCGCCTGGGCCTACGCGGCCTTTTTCAACCACTTCATCTTCGCCGTAATCCCAGATACCTACTTCAGAGGCTAAGGTAATAAAACCATCACGAGTAATAACATAGCGTGCAGGTCGTAAACCGTTTCGGTCTAAATTACAGGCTACGTGCCGGCCATTGGTGACCACAACACCTGCGGGTCCGTCCCAAGGCTCCATATGCATAGAGTTAAATTCATAAAAAGCTTTTAAATCATCATCCATTAATGGGTTACTTTGCCAAGCGGGTGGCATTAATAATCGCATGCCGCGGTAAAGGTCCATGCCACCAGCCATAAATAACTCAAGCATGTTGTCTAATGATGAAGAGTCAGAGCCGCATTCATTAACAAAGGGCGCTGCATCTTGTAGATCGGGTAATAACGGCGATCTAAAACCGTGGGTGCGCGCCCTACTCCATTGACGGTTGCCTTTAATGGTATTAATTTCACCGTTGTGTGCTAAATAACGAAAAGGTTGTGCCAAGTGCCACTCGGGCGAGGTATTAGTAGAGAAGCGCTGATGAAATAGACAAATAGCAGTTTGCATACGAATATCGGCTAGATCCAAATAAAAATTGGGTAAATCTACCGGCATCATTAAGCCTTTGTAAATGGTGACTAAGCACGACAAACTGGCGACATAAAAACGTTCATCACTGATGCGTTTTTCTGCCCGTCGTCTGGCCATATATAACCGGCGTTCAAGATCTCGATTTCGCCATCCTGATGGCGCATCAACAAAAACTTGTTCTATAGCCGGTAAATTACCTTTGGCAATTTCACCTAAGGTGCTGGTATCGGTAGGGACAATTCTCCAGCCAACTAAGGTAAGGGTTTCACGTGCTAATTCTTCTTCTAGAATTTTTTTACTCGCGCTGGCTTTAATAGGATCTGGATTAAGAAAAATCATGCCTACCGCGTACTTTCGGCCTAATGGCCAGTTATTTTCTTCGGCAACTGCGCGGAAAAAACTGTCAGGCTTTTGCATTAATAAACCGCAACCATCACCAGTTTTACCATCGGCAGCGATACCCCCACGATGTTGCATTCGGTCCAAGGCTTGAATGGCAGTCTTTACGAGCTTATGACTTGTTTCGCCATGCTGATGGGCAATAAGCCCAAAGCCACAATTGTCTTTTTGATATGAATGGTCGTAAAGTTGCATTATCTTCTCCTAAATAAAGACCTCAGCAATTCAGCTTGGTTAAATTAGAATAAAGTTATACTTTAAGTGCATAAGTAATCCAGCATTCGTCGCTAAGGACTTATCAGATTAAACATTTAAAATTAAAACGTCAATCTGAATAGAGTAAATACTCGTTATTATTTTACATAACTATTGGCAGATAAAAGCAGGTAGCTTGATTTTTAGGTTTTTTTCATCATCTTTGATAGTTTATGCACGGTATTTAGCCAATCAGATTAATATCACCTTATTTTTTTGTAATTTTATTACATTTTAATTTTTTAAGGCACTAATCTTTATCGTATTTCATATGCACTATTTATTCAGCGTTATAATTAGCGCTGAGTATTTTAGCCGTGGTTGTTGCAGCCGTGAGTATAAACACTGGTTAGTAGGTGGGGTTGATAAATATTTGGGTATTGAGAATTAATAGCAAGTTTACTAATTTTCTGACCATTTCTACTGGTTAAAAAAACACTGCAGCGTTATTTATACTTATATTTTAATTCGGCTATAGCCAGTTCTTGTGTTTAATTAGAAAATTTTTGTTGGTTTTATAGCGGTAGAAACAAAAATCCCTAGCCATTTTAAAAATAACTAGGGATGATTGATTTTAAGCTTAACTTGTTGGGTTAATCTTTAATAAGCTTTATAACCATCGACAATACCTTTAGTCGTCACACTCACTGCGTCATGGGCATGTAACGATTCTAAATGATTAATACGCAGCCAAAAATCATCAAATTGCTCAGAGGCATTCATGGTGTGTTGTAAACGACGAGCCGCATCTTCACAAAACATCAAGTTCTGACCATTTAAGCGGGCAAATTCTTGTTCGTCTTCACGCTTTACTGCCGCTTGAACGGGTGTCTTCAGTGAATTTTCAATTAAGTCGACAAGATCTGTAATGGGAAATTCAGTGGTTGATCGATTAAGTTTAACTTTAATTTCAGCAACAGAGCGTTGACTATGTGGCGTTGCCATAATACCTTCGGTAGTACCAAGCCATTCGTGTACGTCGGTTAAATCCACATCAGCTTGACCAATGAATTTTTCTTTAAAGGCTTGCTGAATAAGCTGACGAGCCAAGGCTGCAGAACAAGGGCAAGTTGAAGAGTAACGCACGTCAAGAGAAAGCTCGATATCCAACTTACCTTTATTTAATCGCCCAGTAATAGTAACGGGATAAGCTTTCCAGCCTTGTTTACCACTAATCAGTGATTTGCGGCGCAGATGATAGTCAAAGCTAAACTTAACTTGGGCATTATCGCTTAGCTCTTGGTGGCTACTAATAAAGCCGTCTAATAAGGTCACTAAACTTTGATGGTTTAAAACATTTGAGTTTGATAATTCATCAAGGAGCAGATATAAACGCGACATATGTATGCCTTTCGCTTGTGGCTCTTTAAGGTTAACAAACGCATCTACGTAGGCTGATACCATACGTTCTGATTGGCCTTTTGAGGCAATCATGATAGGCATTTCTATATTACTCATGCCGACCCAATCCAAAGTCCCCTCAGTTTGTGCTGTGGTGTGATTTGCTATATCAGGCATTAATGTTGGCATTTTGACTCCGCTGTTCGCTGTGCACTAGGTAAAGGGTTATCTATGGTAACTTCAGTAGCTAGTAAAATTATAATTAGCATTACTGTCGTAAAAATGGTGACAGTCTCCACAAGTAGTTAACAAAGTGGAATCTAATGCATTGGTCCGGAAAAAGGCGGCTATTTTGAACGAAATACCCCCTAAAAGCAATGTTTGTCATAGCTATGTTGATATTGTTCTAGTATATGGTAGTTGTATTTAATATCTGTTATAAACAGGGGGTGTATAAGTCACAACTTCAAGTTGAAATGTTGTTTGATATTATATAAATAACATTAAAATTTTAATTCGACGTAGTGAGAAGCTGGCGTCACATAAGGAGACTTCATGGCAACAACTCGGCACATAGATTTGATCTTGATTAATGGCTATTTAGAAGCATTAGACCTAGCTGTGATTGCACAAATGTTAGATTTATATATTCAGCAGTCTGCGTTATATTTAACGGCGATTAATCATGCCGTTGTTACGGTTGATCAAAAGGCATGGCAGGAGCAATGCCATAAAATGAAAGGGGCAGCGGCTAGCGCAGGTTTAACTAAAGTGCACCAGAAACTTATCTTGATAGAAAAATCGGCTGAAGACAGTGAAATAAAGGCCCAGCACTTGCAAGCACTGAGCTTGTTAAACCAACAAGCCATTAGTGCTTTTCAACAGTGGTTTACTGAGCAATAACCGGACAAGTCACTATATTAGTAGGTGAATCAGTTTTTACCCTGCTAATAGCGTTATTAATCTAGTTGGCCAATAAATCGATAACCTTCACCATGAATAGTGTTGATCAACTCTGGTGAACTTTCTACTGATTCAAAATGCTTACGTAAGCGACGAATGGTCACATCAACTGTTCGGTCATTAATACGTAAGTCTCGACCGGTCATTTCTTTTATCAATTGTTGACGGGTAACAATTTGCCCTGCATTAGCGATAAGTAGACGTAGCGCGCGGTATTCACCACGAGGAATAGATATTTCTCGATTATCAGGTGTGGTCATTTTTCGAGCATTACCATCAAGAGACCACTGATTAAAGCTAATAAGTGCATCGTTTTTTTCCACATTGCTAGATAACATACGGCTGAGTATGTTGCGCGCACGAATAGTAAGTTCACGTGGATTAAAAGGTTTAGTTAGATAATCGTCAGCGCCAATTTCTAGCCCAAGAATTTTGTCAATATCACTGTCGCGACCGGTCAGAAAAATTAAGCCTAAGTCGCTCTGGCGAGTTAATTCTCGCGCAAGCAATAGTCCATTTTTACCTGGTAAATTAATATCCATAATAATTAAATTTATTACGTTGTTGGTTAGTGCGCTTTCCATGCTATCACCATCTATTGCTTCGGAGACCTGATAGCCTTCAGCTTCAAATAAATTTCTTAAATTAAAGCGGGTGACGTCTTCGTCTTCTACGATTAATATATGAGGTTTTTGCATGTTCATTGTCCAATTCTCTAAGGTTTGATTTTTTCAAATTTTAATTTTATTTCTACTAATTAGTGTTTATTCCTGACCATATAATTATAGACTATTCGATGGCTAATAAATAATCGGCACATGGTATAGAAGCTATCGTTAAAAAACAATCAATAGCAGGCTAATTACTGCTTTTTATCACTTTTAAAATAATGGAGGCGCCAAATTATGCTAAGTGCTAGTGAATGAATGTTCACTTAACGCCCTAGATTGTCATCAATATAACTATAAACTATATTGAAATTTAACCAATAGCGAGTTAATTGGCTACTTATTTATAGGAAAGTTAATTTCTATGTTAACGCCATGATCTAATTCGCTGCTTAGTACTATTGAGCCACCAAGTGCTTGAGTCACTAAATTATAAACTAAATGCAAACCTAAACCACTACCGCCTTCACCTCGCTTTGTGGTAGTAAATGGTTCAAAGACCTTATGCTTTATTGATTCAGCAACGCCAATGCCATCATCTTTATAGAGGATGTTGAGTTGGTTGCTCAGTGGCATAACTGTGATTGAAATGAGGCCCTTATCTTTACCTTCAAAACCGTGAATGATGGAGTTCATGATCAAATTAATAAGAATTTGATTAATTGGTCCTGGTTTACTACTAATGGTTAGATCATTAGGGCAATCAATATCAATAATATAGGGTAAAATATTGAGTTGTGGTTTGAGGCTGAGTAAAACTTCGTTCAAAAGTTGCTTAACGTCGAAAGTACGTAGATCTTCACTTGTTTGGTCTACGGCGACTTTTTTGAAGCTTGATATCAGGTCGGCGGCACGATTTAGATTACGATAGATAATGGCGACATTTTCGCAACTGTCATGCAAAAACTTCTTTAATTGGCTCGATCTTAGGGTTTTATTATCAAAAGCATATTTAATTTCATCTAGCCTATCCGCTAATAGTGTTGAGGCCGTTACCCCTAAACCTATCGGTGTGTTGACTTCATGTGCAACGCCGGCAACCATATCTCCTAGAGAGGCCATTTTTTCGCTTTCAACCAATTGGCTTTGAAATTGATGGAGTTTCTCTAACGTAGAGAGTAACTCTTGGTTAGATTCTTTAAGGGCGTCGGTACGTTTGTTAATTTTATTTTCTAATGCTTGTGAGTGCTCAAGACTCTGTCGCCCCTGGGTATCTAATTGTGTGATGTGTTTATCTATTCGAGCAAATAACATATTAATATTAAGAGCTAAAATGTCAGCTTCACGATATGGCATACTTTCACACTGCTGTTGAAATTTTTTTTGTCGAGCGGCAATTTGTACGGTGTTAGTTAAAGAAGAGAATGGCGCACTGATATAGTGTTCAAGCTTGAGCGCAATAAAAATGGCGATAATAAATACTATAAAAACAATGATAATGCTGATGATTAATAATTTATCAGTCAGCTGTGTGAGGTACTCGCTGCTACTCTGCAAATAAATATAACCGATGATTTTTTCTTTAACTTTAATAGGTTGCATGTAATCAAGGTGTTTTTCTTTGAATCTTGGTGTCAATAAATTTTTAACTTCAAGCGCTGTTTTCGCAATGCTAGCCCGCTGTTCATTACGTTTGTAACTATAAAAAGAGGTCAATTTTTCAGTGTCGCTATTAAATTTATAAAGGTGTAAGTAATTTAAATTAGGAATGTGCTGGGGTAATGAAAAATTATCTTTTAGTGCTAATCGTTCTGAGTTAACTAAATAGGGTAGACTTTCATCAGCTAAAACATTGGCCCAGTGTTTTATTTCAGTGGCTGCACTGTCATGATAACTGTTGTTAAATTGTTGGGTAATGATTGAGAGACTCAATAGTGATAATAATGTGATGGCACTAATGACGGTGCTTAAGCAGATACGACGAAGAGACCAATCAGGTTTGATTGTTGACATACAGTACTAAACTCAATTAATTGTTGCTATAAAGTGCTTGTCAAAAATCTTATGGCTTTGAACAATCACACATGCTTAATTACTTTTTCCCATTAAGATAACACTGATAAACCGCAAATCCTTTTTTAATCGCTAAAGTTTTTGTTTTACCAATAGCCTTTTCCATGATCGGTAAGTATTTCAAAAAACTATTAGCGACTATGGTGATGCAGGCTTTGCTGGCTGAATTTTGCTTTATCTCGGCTAAAAATTGTTCGGTAGCGCCGTAGTGCGTTTTTACGCCCTGATGAAATGGTGGGTTGGAAATGACAAAATCATAGCGTTCTTGAACATTAGATAAGCTATCTGAGGCAATATATTGCCCGGTTAACTGGTTTAAAGACAGGGTTTTTTGCGCTGAGTGTAAGGCTAACGCACTCACATCAACCAAGGTCAATGTTGTTTTTGGGTAAACTGTGCCGATATAAGCGGCAATAACCCCTGCACCACAGCCAAAGTCTAATACTTTACCTGAAATAAAATCAGGTAAGTGTGCTAATAAAACCTCTGTACCCATATCTAGTGCATTTTGGCTAAATACGCCTGGCAAAGTGGCAATTTTTAGTACTTTATCTTGTACCTGTATTGGGTAGTATTTATAAAACTTTTGTAGATCAAAGCGAGGCAGTGAGAGTTTTAATTTGCCAATGTACATTAAGCAATGTCTTGCAGCGTCAACATTTTGGCAATATTCTAGGTAATCAATACCAAGTTTTTTGGCTGACTTTACCCCCGCTTTATTTTCACCAACAATGACTATGGCCGCATCGTCTGTCATTGAGTTAGCGAGCATAGCTAAGGTAAAACTAAATTCAGCCTTACTTTTTGGAAAATGAATGATCGCCATATCATGTTTAGTTTTGGCGATATACTCGACGCCAAAATGTGCCTGTACACGGGTATTTTTCAATTGCTGACAAGTTATATATTCAGCATAATTAGTGTGGTAACTATCAATATGAGCAGCGCTATGCTGACTTAAGTAATGGCTAATAAAACCGTCATCTGCGATATTAACCAATAGAGGTCTCGTTGCGGCTAGTGCTTCAATATTGCGGTTTAATAATTGGTTAATGTTACTTATTGCCATGAAGATACCTGTAATTAAGCTAACTATTATTTATAGGGGCGATTTATTGACGATATTTATGGGTCGAGTTATCTGAAAATACCGGCGTTACTTTAAAAAAAAATTATAATAATGACAGGGCAAACTTAGCGAGTATTCATTAATACAGCCGTAGTGAATATGTCATAGTGCTGCGTAGTTTACGCGAATTTAATTATCTCGCCATCTTTAGTCCACAGGGAGTAAGCTATTTTGACCCAGTTCAACTTATCGGGCGAAGCTTATTTTAGTGATGGGCACTCTAGTTATTGGGGACAAGATCGTGTTTACTTATTATAAAAATAAATAAAACCAGTAAAATCAATCTATTAAATATAAAAATCGGCATACGTCTAGCCGTCTATTGACTGCGCTTATATTTAAATGTTTTAATATTGTTGTCCCTTATTCCAGTGTAATTAATCGTAAAAAATTAATCATCGCCAATAAAGGGCCAGAAGAGGAGCGTTAACCAGGTAGTTATTGTGAAGAGATCAAACTCTAGTGAACAATAATGAGGGGGTTTAACGCCGAGGTAATTGTTTGCTTGATAAGGCAATTGCCGGTTGTTAAGGCTTAGTTGTTAATATATAACCATTAAGTTTTATAGTCATTGGATACGTTCGATGGCTACTAGGTTGAATCCTTGCAACTGTCACCTAATTAGGTGGAGAGCTTCTGGCCTTTGTAAAGGCCAATTTCATCCTAGAAATTTTGTCTGTACAAGCGCCTAAAAGTTCTCCGAACGACAAGAGTTCGAGAGAAATGAATCAAAAAAAACTGATAGAAAATCACCTGATAACAGACCGACCTTTGGTTTGGACCGCATTGATCACGCCATTATTTGATGATAGCGGCATTGACTATGTTAGTTTACGTAACCTAGTGTTACAACAAAATGCGGCCCACAATGGCATTTTATTACTGGGCAGCACGGGCGAGGGTTTAGCGTTAACCGCGCAAGAGCATTTAAGTATAGTGCAATACGTTTGTGCGATGACGTTACAAGTGCCGATAATGGTTGCTGTTGGCGGCTACAATCTTAATGAGCAACTGGCCTGGATAGCTAAATGCAATAAATTGCCGGTAAAGGCTTACTTACTTACTAGCCCTATTTATGCCAAGCCGGGGCCCGTAGGGCAAGCCGCTTGGTTTAAACGTTTACTCGATGCCGCAAACGTCCCTTGTATGCTTTATAACGTGCCTTCACGTAGCAGTGTTGAAATTTCCTTTTCGGCCTTACAACAATTACAAGACCATAAAAACTGTTGGGCACTGAAAGAAGCCAGTGGCGATCTTAATAAACTGCTGGCCTATAGAGAGCATTGCCCTAACATTGACTTGTATAGTGGTGAAGACGCCATGATGCCATACCTTGCGAGTGCCAATGTTAAAGGTTTGGTGTCCGTTTGCGCTAACGTTTGGCCAGAAGCTACTAGGCAATATGTTGCTATGGCCTTAGCTCATCAACATGAAGGACTTTTTCCGCTTTGGCATAAAGCGATATCGGCATTATTTCAAGTGTCTAGTCCGATCCCGGTAAAAGTGTTAATGGCTGAGCTGAATATTATTGGCTCGGCAAAACTTCGTCTACCCTTATGCCAAGCAGAACTTTCAGCGCAACACGGTTTACTCGACATTCATCAACAAATTCAGCAATGGTTAGTGAGTAACAGCAGCAAGCCTCTAGCTCAGCATCACACTACTGATTACCTTTTAAGTGCACAAACCCCTCACCCTTTAGATTTAATTAACTTACGAGCAATAAAATCATGACTTGGCAACAAACATTAACAGACTTAGAAACCGGTAAAGTTCGTGCAGCAGAACAAAATAGCGATGGCACTTGGCAAGTCAATACCGCTGTTAAACAAGCCATTTTAGCGGTATTTAAAGCCGGAGAAAACACTGAGTTCGATGGTATTTATCGTGGCTTTGTGGATAAGGATAACTTACCTGCACGCGAGTTCACCGTTGCTGATAAGGTAAGAATGGTGCCGGGTGGTTCATCGGTTCGTTGTGGTGCCTATGTGGCGCCAGGTGTAATTATTATGCCACCGGCCTATATTAATGTTGGCGCTTTTGTTGATAGCGGGACTATGATTGACAGCCATGCTTTGATTGGCTCATGCGCACAAATAGGCAAAAATGTTCACGTTTCTGCCGCGGTACAAATTGGTGGTGTGCTTGAGCCGATTGGTGCTAGTCCGGTGATTATTGAAGATAACGCCTTTTTAAGTGCTGGCGTGATTATTGTCGAAGGCATTGTCGTGAAAAAAGGAGCGGTGTTAGCCCCAGGCGTATCTTTGTCGGCCTCGGTAGCTGTTTATGACTGTGTTAATAATGTGATATTGGAAAAAGGTTCTGACATTCCTGAAAATGCGGTTGTGGTGCCGGGTACACGACCGGTTGCGGGTGATTGGGCTCAGCAGCAAGGACTTAACATGGCTTGCGCATTAATTGTTAAATATCGAGATGAAAAAAGTAATGCCGCTTTAGCACTTGAATCTGTACTGCGTTAGGATCAAAAAATGACTGCCATGTTAAATTCGACAACTAGGCCAAACTGGCTTAGACCTGCTGTACTTGCAGCGCTAGCACAGCACAGTGAAACACTTAAAAACAGTGTGGAAGCTGAGCAAGATGAAGACGGTTTTTTTCTTTATGATTTAGACTACCTTGAGCAACACTTGTCGGTGTTAATGCAACAAGAGGTGATTAAACTCTGGTTTGCTGTTAAGGCTAATCCCTTGTCGCGTGTAATAAGCACCTTAGCGCAGCAAGGTTTTAATTTTGATGTGGCGAGTCAAGGCGAATTAACGCAAGTATTAGCACAAAATGTTCAAGCCGATTGCATTCTCAATACCGGTCCGGCCAAATCAAAGCGACAAATGAAAGCCTTTTTAAGCCAAGGTGTGCGCACTTTTGTCGTGGAGAGTTTGAACCAGTTGCAATGGCTTAATGAAGCAGCAATAGAATTGGCTTGCCAACCACAAGTATTATTAAGAGTACAATTACAGTGGCAAGAAGGTGAAAAAAATCCTTTAGGAGGTAATGAAGTGACGCCTTTTGGTTTATCTTGCCAAGAGTGGCAAACCATAAAAGTTAGTCACTTTCCGGCGTTAAATATTAATGGCTTGCATATTTTCCAATGGGGAAATATGCTCTGCAATGCTCGAATGTATGAGCTTTGGTCACAAATGGTCACGCCATTGTTATCGCTCGCAGAACAATTGGGCATGAGGTTAGAAGTCTTAGATTTGGGCGGTGGCCTAGGTGTCGATTACCTGCAAACAGGGCAAGGCCTAAGCTGGAAAAAAATTGTTGCTGACTTAGCCAAAATAAAAGCACAGGCAGGTGTTAGCGAACTCTGGCTAGAGCTAGGTCGTTTTGCCGTTGCTGACATGGGTTATTACGTGACTTCGGTTGTTGACCGTAAAAAAAACTTTCAGCAGCAACAATTAGTACTTGCCGGTGGCATTAATCATTTAATTCGCCCGGCAATTACTGAACAGCCTTTTCCTGTCGCCATGCTGAGAGAGTCAGCAGCAAGCCCTTGTTATTTTGATCTACATGGCCCGCTTTGTACCAGTTTAGATAAATTGGGTACCTTGGCAATAGCCAGTGACGTTGATGTGGGTGATCAATTAATTTTAGGTTTAGCAGGCGCTTATGGCTTTACTGAAAGTATGCCGTTTTTTCTTTGTCATCAAATTGCGGCTGAATATGTTTTACAGCAAGGCAAAGTTGAGCAAGTACGTGCAGCAGAGCCTGCCGCTTGGTATTTACGTTAACCTAGTCAATAAAGTCGTTCGATTGGTAAGAGATTATTTATGAATTTAATCAGTAAAGAAGTGATGCATGTGGGTGAAATGGCCAGTGGTGCTGCGCTTACCGTGCCGGTGTATCGTATTAAGGGTAAACAGCAGGGGCCTGATGTTTATATACAGGCTAATATGCATGGCGCAGAAGTGCAGGGCAATGCGGTTATTTTTCAGTTGTTAGAGCAATTAAAAACCCTTGAATTAAATGGTAGCATTACGCTCGTGCCTTATGCCAACCCTGTCGCTTGTAATCATAAAAATGGGGAATATACCTTAGGACGATTTGATCCCATTACCGGCGTTAATTGGAACCGGATGTTTCATTTCGATGCTGATATTATTGCGCCGTTTGTACAAGCGCATTTAACCGCGACTAGCGCTGAAATTGAGCGAGCGTTTAAAGTATTACTGCTGCAGCAAATAACTGAAAAGTTAAATCATAATATTTATGGCCTGACGACAGGGCAACGTATTGCCTTTCAACTGCAACGCCTAGCACATCAAGCTGATATTGTTTTAGATCTGCACACTGGGCCGATTTCCAGTAAACACTTGTATTGCCCTGAATATGCCATAGCCAGTGCAAAATACTTTGATATTCCACATACTTTATTGATTCCTAACGACTTTGATGGTGCCTTAGATGAAGCCACTTTTTGTCCTTGGTGGCAGTTACAGCGGACCTTTGCTGCCCTTGGTCGTGACTTTCCTATAACTAAAACTGAGGCTAATCAAGACCAAAGTGTTATTATCAAAGAGAGTTTTACCGTTGAGTTGGGCTCACAAGAGCAGATTGATTTAGAGGTTGCCCGTGAAGATGCTTTAGGTATTTTAAGTTATCTACAGTATCAAGGGGTGATCAATAGCCAAGATTACCAGCCGAAAACCATGATGCGTTATAGCTGTATGTTAGCCGATTATAAGGCACTATATTCACCCATGGGCGGGATGGTTGATTACTTGGCTCAATTTGGTCAGCCTTTAGCGGCAGGAGAGCCCTTAGCGCGTATTCTACGTATGGATAATTATGGTGATGGTGACCCATTGCACTATATAACGTTAGATCATAGTGTCATACCGATTTTGCATTTTGCTTCGGCGAGTGTCAATCAAGGTACTGAACTCTATAAAGTATTTAGTAGGTTTAATATTTTATAGTCGTGCATTTCAACAAAAAAAGCGCCTTGATGTAGCCTTAAATTAAGGCGCTTTTTTTGTGTCGTTACCCGGCTATTATTTTTTAATAGCGATTTAAGCCTTACTTAAAAACTACGTGTTCTTTTAAGTAAGTAAACAAGTCACGGTAATGTTTGCCGATTTTTTCAGCACTGTGCTCTTTTTTTGCCTGACGAACTAATTGTCTCAGCTTTTGCCTTTCCATGCTGTCGGCTTCAGCTAACAAGGCTTCAATGGTGTCATTACCGTCTGCTATCAAGTCGTCACGCATTTTTTCGAGCTTTTCAAATTTGACCGACTCTTGTTGATGTTTATTGGCCATAACATCCATTGCCTGTTTAATCGGCTCAAGATCCATTTCAGACAGCATTTTCGCGACATGACGGACATGGCGACGCAAAGCTTCATGCTTATTGGTTATTTTATCTGCTAGCAGCATAGCGGCTTTCAGTTCATCGGTCAGTGGTAGCTTGCTGCGTTGGTGCTTCGACATTTTGACTATGATTAGGCCAAAGTCTTGCAGTCGATGCATTTCTCGTTTTATTTCTGATTTACTCAGTAATTCTTCTTCTAATTCATCGATATCGTTGGCAGAGTGGGGCATAATGTTAAGCAATCAAGTGATAATTACCTATAGTATACAACAAAGCAGTATCAGCAAAAACATTCCTGTTGCATGTATCGATAAAATGTGAGAAATAATTTACCTATGAGCGATTCAGATAGTATTCAAATGCAAATAGAACATGTGAAAAAACGTGTTAATGACGCCATGACAATGGCCAAATCACTCGGAGCCGATGGTGCTGAAGTTGCGATGAGTCGCCAACAAGGTCTGAGCGTGAGTACCCGTTTAGGCGAGGTTGAAAATGTTGAATTCACCAGTGATGGTGGGCTTGGCATAACCGTTTACAAAGACGGTCGTAAAGGTAGCGCTTCTACAGCTGATTTATCTGAAAAAGCTTTAAAACAAGCAATAGAAGCCGCGGTAAATATTGCTAAATATACCTCTGTTGATGAATGCTCAGGTATGGCAGATAAAGATTTATTGTCGATGACGCCTGAAGATTTAGATTTATATCACCCGAAAGCGTTAACCACAGAGCAAGCGATTAGTTTAGCAAAAGCCTGTGAAGACACCGCGCTTGGCTATGATAAACGTATTACTAATTCAGATGGCGCCACATTAGAGAGCTTTGAAGGTTTTAAAGTTTACGGCAATAGTCAGGGGCAGCTGGTGGGCTATCCGAGTACTCGCCATAATTTAAGTTGTGTGATGATTGCCAAAGAAGGTGACGACATGCAGCGGGACTATGCTTATACTGTGAGTCGTGAATTTGACGCGATGGAAAGTGCAGCCAACATAGGGCAACAAGCGGCTAAAGAAACATTATCGCGCTTAGGTGCTCGTAAGTTAGCGACCGCTAAAGTACCTGTGATGTTTCGAGCTGATGTTGCCAATAGCCTATTTGGCCATTTTATTGCCGCGATTAGTGGTGGTAATTTGTACCGAGAATCTTCGTTTTTGATGGACGCCATTGGCCAAAAAGTTTTTCCTGAATTTTTAAGCATCAGTGAGCGCCCTCATTTGAAAAAGGCCTTGGCAAGTAGTGCTTTTGATGCCGAAGGTGTCGCTACCCTAGATCGTGAGATTATTACGGATGGCTGTTTAGCCACTTACCTGTTAACTAGCTATTCAGCGCGTAAGTTAGGTATGAAAACAACCGGTCATGCTGGTGGTATTCATAATTGGCAACTCGGCATGAAAGACGCAGGCCAAGGCGGTGATTTTGATGCGATGCTAAAAAATTTAGGCACAGGTTTGTTAGTAACCGAGTTGATGGGGCAAGGCGTGAATGTAGTGACGGGTGACTATTCTCGTGGTGCAGCAGGTTTTTGGGTGGAAAATGGTGAAATAGCTTATCCAGTTGATGAAATTACCATTGCGGGTAAATTACAGGATATTTTTGCTGGTATTGTTGCTATTGGTGAGGATACCGATATGCGAGGCAGTATTCGCACCGGCTCTATTATTGTTAACCAGATGCAAGTAGCGGGCAGCTAAGCGTTATTAATCTGCTTCGAATAAAATCTAAAAAGCGAGCTTAAGTAGCTCGCTTTTTTGTCAATATCGCTTAGTGATTAACAGAGTTAAATAACTAGTGATTACTGCCCAAGTCCTTACTTACCAAGTAACAGGGTCGCTGTGCCTAAAAATGCAAATATACCCACGACATCAGTAACCGTTGTCAAAATAACACTACCAGCTAATGCAGGATCTATATTCATTTTTTTCAACATTAAGGGCACGGTAACACCGGCAATGCCAGCCGCGGTCATATTCATTAACATGGCAAAGGCAATGATGGCGCCTAGCATTAAGTTTTGCTGCCAAATCGCCACAACCGAAGCGATTAACACCGCCCAAATTAGACCATTAAAAAACCCAATGGCCAATTCTTTATAGAGCAAAATTCGCGAGTTACTTTCACCGACATGGCCTAAGGCCATAGCGCGGATAACTAAGGTTAAAGTTTGGTTGCCGGCGACGCCGCCCATGCTAGGCACCAAAGAGTTTAACACCGCCAAAATAGCCAGTTGATTTAAAATACCTTCAAACATGCTCGACACTGCGACAGCCATAAGAGCGGTGATTAAGTTCACACCTAACCAAATAGAACGGCGTTGGGTACTTTTCAAGACTGGAGCAAAGGTGTCAGCCTCATCATCTAGACCGGCCATACTCATCATAGAATGCTCGGCTTCCTCACGAATAATATCAATAACATCATCGATGGTAATACGACCCAGTAGTCGTGCTTCGTGATCGACAACAGGGGCAGAAAACCAATCGTAGCGCTCAAATAGCTGCGCGACATCTTTTTCATGCATATCAGCGGTAATGGCTTGAATATCTTTATTGATTAGGTCTGAGATAATGGTTTCTGCTTTGGCAGTAACAATGGCAGATAAAGACACTGAACCGAGGAAATGATCGGCTCTGTCAACCACATAAAAAGAGTCAGTTGCTTCAGGTAATTTACCGCGTAGTCGTAAATAACGTAGCACCACATCTACCGTAACATCAGGACGAATAGAGATGGTATCGGTATTCATGATACCGCCGGCCGTGTCTTCCTCAAATGAAAGTGCAGCTTCAACACGATGGCGATCTTGCCAATCCATTGCATTAAGCACTTCCTGATAAACTGTGTCAGGCAGTGTTCTGAAAACTTCAGCTAAATCATCAACATCCATTCCCTCTGCAACAACAGCTAGCTTCTCTGGATGAATATTTTTCAGAATGCCTTTTCGAACTTCTTCGTTTAGCTCTTCGAGCACATCACCGTGATGATCGGCATCAATAAGCTGCCAAAGTGCGACACGGCTTTTGCTTGGTGATGACTCTAATAATAAGGCAAGATCGTAAGCAGGCATGTCTTGCAATAACTTGCGAACATGGACAAACATACCACTATCGAGGGCATCATTAACCTGCTGAAGGCGCTGATGATTGTATTCTTGTTTAGAAACTTCCGGCATATATTCACCTTTTGCCGTTGTAAAACGAAAACTGAAAATTATTAGGGATTGTTGAACTTACTTTAGTGCAGTTTGTTTAGTATGTAGGCTCAGCAAACACATGATGTGTCGCTGGCTACATAGACGTATGAGCACGTCATAGCCATTGCAAACTAACTCTATTATCTTTGGGTTTATCTAAAGCCACTGAAGCGAGTTCAATGTTAACCCAGAAAGTTAAACAGATCCTATTATGAGAGATAACTATTAAGTTTTGTTATAGCAAATAAATATAAGCATCGATAGATCTGGACGGTAGTGCGACTCAGGAGACAAAGTTGAAAACGGGTATGCTTGAGTTATTTCGCTTGTTCTAAAGGCTTTAATGTAGCGCTAAATTGGCTAGTATATTATTTTAGTCACTAGGGTTCGTTAATAATTATCCGCGTAGAGTTTACCGTAATCTAGCCATTTTAGCAGCTTTTTTATTGACTTAAGCACGTGCTTAGCCACGAAGAAGCTCTCTGTTACTATTCAGCTTCATTAAATTTGTTACTAAAGAGTTGGCAAATTTCTGCTAGGGCTTGTTCAGCATCTTGGCCAGAGGCAATAACCTTGACGGTTTTACCTTGGGCGCCTGCCAGCAGCATTAGCCCCATAATACTATTCGCGTCTGCTCGGTTTTCGTCTAATTCAATGATGACTTTAGCGGTAAATTTTTGGCTTAATTGGGCAAGCTTAGAAGCCGCTCGGGCATGTAGCCCAAGTTTATTGATGATGAGTACATTACGGCTCTTAGGCTTGCTCATCTTAGCTTATGTGCCTTCAACGGTTAAGTCACGGTGGCGAGATTGCACATCTTTGCGCTCTTTACGCATATTATTTGCCAGTAATTCGGCAATATAGACCGAACGATGCTTGCCACCCGTGCAACCAATGGCAATGGTGATATAACTGCGATTATTACGTTCTAAGTGGGGTAACCAGGTCATCATAAAACTGTTAATTTGCCAAACAAATTTAGTCACAATAGGCTGGCTAGCAAGAAAGTCTTGTACCGGTTTGTCTAAACCTGTGTAGCCTTTTAGCTCTTTATCCCAAAATGGGTTAGGTAAGAAACGTGCATCAAAAACATAATCTGCATCTTGTGGTACACCATGTTTAAAACCAAATGATTCAAAGACAACCACCATTGAACCAGACGTTTTACCCAAAATTCGCTCTCTAACTAAATCAGCGAGTTGGTGCGGTGTCAGTTGACTGGTATTGATGTATAGGTCTGCCCGACTGGCGATGGGCTCAAGTAATTTTTTCTCCAAGGCAATCGCTTGGTCTAGAGCAATATTTTGCTTGATTAACGGATGTAAACGCCGCGTTTCACTGAACCGGCGAATAAGGTCACTATCATCAGCATCTAAATACAGTATGCTCAATTCTACTGCATTGGGCAGGTATTCAATAATTTCGGGTACGTCGTTAGGATCGGCTGGCAGGTTACGAACATCGAGACTTACGGCAACATTTTCATAATCATTAATCACCGTATGGGTTAGTGCGGGTAACAAGTTGACAGGGATATTATCAACACAATAATAACCTAAATCCTCTAAAACACGCAGTGCAACACTTTTCCCTGAGCCTGAACGGCCACTTACAATAATTAATTTCATCCGTGTTTAACTCGCTTGTTGTATTAACTGAAACAGTTCTTGATTACTTTTGCATTTACGCACTTGCTTGCAAAATTGCTTGTCACGAAAGATTTTTGCGATACTTTGCAGCGTACTCAAGTGGCTCTGGCATTCTTCTTCAGGCACGAATAAGGCGATAAAAATATCAACAGGGCGATGATCAATAGCGTCAAAATTAATCGCTTGTTCTGTGGTAATAACGACAGCAATAGGTTTCGTAGGCGTAGCATTTTCTAGGCGGCCATGTGGTATAGCAATGCCATTACCTATGCCTGTTGAGCCCATTCTTTCGCGTTTAACTAAACTTTCTAAGAGCTGAAAAGTATCATGGCTGTCGAGTTTATCGGCGGCCAAGCGACTTAAATATTCTAATATACGTTTTTTACTGGCACCCGGTGCTGCACAAATAGTGCAGTCCGGGGTTAAGATGTCTTGCAACTTCATAAACTTCTAAGACCTATAGCGAAATGACGCTAATGTTTGTTGATTTTGCCTTTATATTTCAATATTTGGCGATCTAGCTTATCAATTAATGCATCAATCGATGCATACATGTCACTATGTTGTGCCTTAGCATGAACTTCGGTGCCACTTAAGTGCACTGTTGATTCGGCAATCTGATTCTGTTTTTCTACCGTTAACACCACATGTACATTATTGATATGATCAAAATGACGCTCTAGTTTTTCAAACTTGCCATTGACATAATCACGCAATGAATCGGTAACATCGACATGGTGTCCAGTAAGATTAATTTGCATATATTTCAATCCTCTTTATTGGCTAAATAAAATTGCCTACAATAGGCTTTTACGTTGATTTGATGGCGGTATAGAAAGTGACTCTCGATATTTAGCAATGGTACGCCTTGCCACTTGTATACCTTGCTCTGCTAAAATTTCTGCCATTTTATTGTCGCTGAGTGGTTTTGCAGGCACTTCGGCAGCCACTAGCTTTTTAATTAATTCTCGAATAGCAGTTGATGAACATTCACCGCCGTTTTCGGTACTTACGTGGCTAGAAAAAAAGTACTTAAGCTCAAAAATTCCTCTAGGCGTGTGCATATATTTTTGTGTTGTAACACGAGAAATGGTTGATTCATGCATATCTACAGCTTCGGCAATATCGTTCAATACCATAGGACGCATCGATTCAGGTCCGTGTTCAAAAAAGCCTTGTTGGCGTTGCACAATGCAATTTGAAACCTTTAAAAGCGTTTCGTTACGGCTTTCTAAGCTTTTAATAAACCATTTAGCTTCTTGCAAGTTAGAGCGAATAAATTGATTATCAGTAGATGACTTCATTGAACGAGACATAGCGGCGTATTGCTGATTAACCGATAGTTTAGGTGCAGTGTCAGGATTGAGCTCTACTGTCCACCGGCCGTTTTTCTTTTCAACGGACACGTCTGGGATAACATATTGTTCTTCACTTTTGATGACACTATCACCTGGACGGGGATCTAAACTTTGTATTAGGCGAATAACTTCGCGTAATTGCTCTTCTTTCAAGCGTAATTTACGCATCAATTGACGATAATCGCGATTACCGAGCAAGTCAATATACTCGCTGACAGCGATTTTGCTTTCTGCTAACCAAGGGGTATCTGTAGCAAATTGATTGAGCTGAATACGCAAGCACTCTGGAATTGAACGGGCGGCAACACCAACGGGGTCAAATACGTTAATACGCTTTAACACTACCTCAATCTCATCAAGTTCGACACCATCAATACCGACACTCTCTAAGATTTCTTCGGCTGAAACGGTTAAATAACCGGCTTCATCTATGGCTTCAATAATGGCAATGGCAATGGTTCTGTCAGTGTCACTAAAAGGCGTTAGTTCCATCTGCCAAATTAGATGGTCTTGTAATGAGTCTTTCGTTTCACCTTGATAAGTATAATCTTCTGAGGCATGGCCGACACCACCACTACTGACACCGGCACTGAAGTTATCATCCCATGTGCTATCACTATTGAGTTCTTCGGGGATGTCTGTTTTTGCTAAACCTTCAGAGGAGCTAATTTCGTCTATCGAGGGAGTGGAGTCTTCGCTACCATCAGAGGATGCTGCAGATTTTTCGCCTGCAGTTACCGAATATCCTGCTTCTAAATGGTCAGGGGTACTTTCTGAATTGTTATCGTGTGTTTCGTCAACCTCAAGCAAAGGGTTACTTTCAAGTGCTTCTTGAATCTCTAGTTGCAGATCCAAAGTTGATAATTGCAACAGTTTGATCGCCTGCTGCAATTGCGGGGTCATCGTTAACTGTTGTCCGATACGGAGTTGCAGAGTAGGACGCATTTACGTTTTCTTTTCCCTATTCAAATTCATTAATTCAATTGGCTTTATTCACTATAGCGTGAATTGTTCGCCAAGGTATACATCTCTTACATGTTGATTTGCAAGAATTTGCTTTGAATTACCTTCAGCGATAAGCTCGCCATGACTAACAATGTAGGCATGTTCACAAACGTCGAGTGTTTCTCGCACATTGTGATCTGTGATCAAAATACCTATGCCACGATCTTTTAAGTGTAGGATAATTTTTTTTATATCACCTACCGAAATTGGGTCAACACCGGCAAAGGGTTCATCCAGTAGTATAAATTTAGGATCTGCGGCTAATGCCCGTGCTATTTCAACTCGTCGGCGCTCACCGCCAGATAAACTCATGCCTAAGTTATCTTTTATATGGCCTATGTTGAACTCTTCTAATAAATGTTCAAGTTTTTCTTGTCGGTCAACATCATTAAGTGATTTACGTGTTTGTAAAATAGCCATAATGTTGTCATGAACAGATAACTTACGAAAAATAGACGCTTCTTGTGGTAAATAACCGATACCTTTTCTCGCGCGCTCGTGCATCGGCAGTAAGGTTATATCTTCATCATTTAAGACAATTGCACCACTGTCGTTCTTTACCAAGCCAACAATCATATAAAAAGAGGTGGTTTTACCTGCGCCATTTGGCCCTAATAAGCCAACAATTTGTCCAGCTGAGACGTGCATACTAACGTTTTTAACAACTTTTCTGCCTTTATAAGACTTGGCAAGGCCGGTTGCTGATAATGTAGAAGTTGACATTTACTCTTGCTTATCCTTTGATTTTATAGGCAATTCAATTTTTTTCTTTGGCTGTAAGACAGTTTCAACTTTAGCGTTTTCTAGGCTTTCGGCATTGACATATTCTGTGGCAAAATTGTAGGTGATTTTACTGCCACTCACTTTACTGCCTTCTTGGCTAAGGAGGGCATTGCCTGAAATAACGACGTTATTCATACTCGGTTCATAACGAATTTCATTGGCTTGCAAATTGATTGGACTACCATCTTGAAGCGTTTGTTCAAAGGTCGCCGGTGAGCCTTTGGCAATATAAATTTTGTTGTCACTTTTTTCTTGGGTAATAACCTGGACTAACTCGGCATGTATGGTTAGTGTGCCTTGAGTAATAATGACATTATCAATATAACTGAATATTTTATTTTTGAGATCGGCCGCTTGGCGTGAAGAAGATATTTTAATCTCTTGTTCTACGTCAAATTTTTCTGCACTTGCCACAGGCACTAATAATGCTAAAGTAGTGAAGTAATATAAGTTATTTTTTAATTTTTTTATAAATAGTTTGTACATGTTCGGTCAATGTCATCTGTGTTGTGTTTAAGTCTACAATTAATCCTGAGCCATACATAGTAAATCCTTTACCTAATATTAAGATAGTTTGCTCTGAGCTGATAATATTAGTTTTTAAGTCCATTTCTAAATTTTTACCATGCACTTCCTGTATCAAACTTTCTTGATCAGTGGCGATTAAACGTACGCGGTTTGCTAATTTTACGCGATTGTTATTATATAAGGTGCCTTCATTGGCGGTTATTTGCCAAGTAGGTTTGTTGTTCCTTGGATATAAGGTATAGCGTGGATATTCAAAGTGTGTGACCCCTAATTCAGCATAATGTTCCATGCGTTTTGCTTCTACATTATAAGATAATGCCCCCGTGGTTTTATAAACATCACTGTTAAGGTTTTCAGCAATAAATTCAGGGTTATTAGCGGTATCGAGGATGTTGCTGGTTTCTTCCTTCGCGCCATACCATTCAAGTAAGCCATAAGTGGTTAAGGCCAATAGAAATAAGCTTAGACTGACAAGGTATATGCGATTCATACGCTAGCACCCGTAGCATCAGCTAGGGTATTTTGGCTTTGCATAATAAGATCGCAAGTTTCGCGCACGGCACCGAACCCACCTCGGGTATAGGTGATGTAGTCACAAGATTTCAAAATGGCGGGGTGGGCGTCATTAACCGCAATACTAAAACCAACATAATTAAGGCAGTCAAAATCTGGCATATCGTCGCCGATATAAGCCACTTGTTCAGGTATTAACTTTAATGTGGCGAGCATAGTTTTTAAAGCGGGTAGCTTATTTTCTTCACCTTGCACTATGTGCTTAACATTTAATGCGCTCATACGTGTTTGCACGATGGATGAAGTTCTGCCCGTAATCACGGCTACATCAACGCCACTTGCACCTAAGGCTTTAACGCCATAACCATCTTTAGTATGAAAGGCTTTTAATTCCTCACCATTATTACCTAAATAAATACGACCATCTGAAAAAACGCCGTCTATATCGCAAACCAAGAGTTTGATTTTTTGCGCTTTTTGCCAAATACTTGGCGCTACTTTTCCGTATAAGCTGTTCAACTTTAGAGCACTCCAGATTTTAATAAGTCATGCATGTTCATAGCGCCAATGGGTTGGTTATTATCGTTAACAATAATTAAACCGTTAATTTTTTTATCTTCCATGATCTTTAATGCCTCAGCCGCCAGCATATCCTGCTTAGCCACTAAAGGATTTTTTGTCATTACGCTAGTAATACTGTCTTGGTGAATATTAATTTCTTCATCTAAAATACGGCGTAAATCACCATCAGTAAACAGGCCTATTAAGCTATTGTTTGCGTCAACAACAGCGGTCATACCCAAGCCTTTTAGTGACATTTCAACTAAGGCATCTTTTATTTTAGCTACTTGGCTTACTCTTGGTAGGCGTTCGTCTTTGTGCATGATATCGGCCAAGCGTAATAATAGTCTTTTACCTAAGCTACCACCGGGGTGAGATAAGGCAAAATCATCTGCAGTAAAGCCGCGCGCATTCAATAAAGCCACCGCTAGGGCATCGCCCATTACCAAGGTTGCTGTGGTGCTAGAGGTCGGTGCCAAGCCTAATGGGCAAGCTTCTTGTGCTACTTTTACACAAACATGGCTATCGGCAAGTTTAGCCAGCGTAGAGTCAGGATTACCCGTCATGGCGATGAGTTTTGTGCCAATACGCTTTAAGACCGGAATAATCGCCAAGACTTCGCCAGTTTCACCCGAATTAGAAATGGTCAGTACCACATCATCAACAGTCACCATACCTAGATCGCCATGGCTTGCCTCACCTGGGTGAACAAAAAATGCCGGTGTGCCGGTACTTGCTAAGGTTGCGGCAATTTTGCCTCCAATATGCCCTGACTTTCCCATACCGATCACGATAACGCGGCCTCGACAATTAAACATTAACTCACAAGCTTGAGCAAAGTCGTCGTCAATAAATTGCGACAATTGTGCAATAGCTTGCTGCTCAATGTTAATGACATTTAGTGCTAATTGTTTAAAGTTTTTCATTGCTATAAACCACTTGTTACCTGTTAATTTGACTAAAAAGTAGTACTTGATAACCAATAAATACGGCTAATAATAGTAACCCTTTCGCCCGCGTGATGCGAAATTTTCCACCTCGACTAAAACAAAGTATAAATAATAAGAAGGTTGTTGCCAGCATAAATGGTGCGTCACGCACCGCGGCGGCATGATCGATATCGCCCGGCGCAATTAAGCCAGCTAGCGATAAAACCGCAAGTATATTAAAGATATTCGAGCCAATAATATTACCAAGCGCTAAATCATCTTCTTTTTTAATGATACTCATAATACTGGCCGCTAACTCAGGTAGGCTAGTGCCAATAGCAATGACCGTTAAGCCGATGACTAAATCACTAATACCAAAAGCTTTGGCTATAAATATCGATGAGTCAACTAAAAAACTAGCACTGAGTGGCAGTAATATCATACCGACCACTAACCAAATTACCGAGTGTTTGGTACTGACCCCATCAGGCACTTCTTGTTCTGCTTCTAACACCATTTTATCGTCGATAGGGTTTTGTTTTGATCGCCTTAACGTGACAATAAGCAAGGTAGCGATATAAAGTACAAAACCGATAATCAGTATTAAGCCTTCATTAAAACTAAAGTTGCTGTTGGCTAGCATATATGTCGCGATAGCCGTAACAACTAAAATAAGCGGGATTTCACGTTTAATGGTCGTTGAGGAAACCGATAAAGGATGAAACAGTGCCGTTAAGCCTAACACTAAGGCAATGTTGGTAATATTTGAGCCAATGGCATTGCCAACGGCAGTATCTACATTACCCTGTAAAGAAGCGGTGACCGCTATCATGATTTCAGGTGCTGAAGAGCCCATAGCAACAATAGTTAAGCCAATTATCATGGGAGAAATACCCAGATTTCGTGCTAATGCTGAGGCACCAAATACAAACTTGTCTGCACTCCACACTAAAGTAATTAGTGAAAGTAATAAGATCAAAATTTGGATGAACATTCAAAGCTCCTGTTTGGCTAAGATAAATAAATAGTGTTTGTGCTAATTGATGAAAGACAAAGAGGAATTATAAACCACTGATGGTAACCGATGACACTCAATTAATACTCATTTTGCTAACATTACGTGAGCGAAAAGCATTATAAACTTTTTCTGATATTATTGGCACGTGGATTGACAATAAAATAACTAAGCTAAAAAAAAGGCTTATTCATTACGCTAACTTTACACTTGCGTTACACTTATATACTTTTGGTTACTCTTTTCGCACCAAATAGTTGTGAATTTGTGATGACTGAGGTGTTGTGCTGCGGTAGAATTCTACTACATAAAACAATAATTAACAGTGATGTTATTCCAAGCGATATGTCTGAAATTTTAGTTGATATCAAAAACATGACCTTTAAGCGTAACGAGCGTGTTATTTATGATGGCATTAGTTTGTCTATTCCTAAAGGTAAAGTTACCGCGATAATGGGCCCAAGTGGTATTGGTAAAACAACGTTATTGCGCTTAATTGGTGGTCAAATTAAACCAGAGTCTGGGCAAATCCTTTTCGATGGTCACGACATTCCAAAATTGTCTCGTAGTGCGTTATATGAAATACGTAAACGTATGAGTATGCTATTTCAAAGCGGTGCCTTGTTTACTGACATGAGTGTTTACGACAATATTGCCTTTCCTATACGCGAGCATACTCAGTTATCAGAAGACATCATTGAAAAAATGGTGCTAATGAAATTAGAGGCGGTGGGTTTGCGTGGTGCAAGAAATTTACGTCCAAGCGAGCTCTCTGGTGGTATGGCGCGTCGAGCAGCATTAGCTCGCTCAATTGCGCTTGACCCTGAACTTATTCTTTACGATGAGCCCTTTGCTGGCCAAGACCCTATTTCTATGGGCGTGATTGTCCGGCTCATTCATCAACTAGGTGATGCATTGGGATTAACCTCTGTGGTGGTTTCTCATGATGTCCCAGAAGCGATGAGTATTGCAGATTATATTTATATTATTGCTGAGCAAAAAATTATTGGCCAAGGCACGCCGGAAGAAATCTACGCGCACACCTCACCTTTAGTGCAGCAGTTTGTTAAAGGTGAAGCTGATGGCCCTGTGCCATTTCATTATCCTGCGGCGTCATACAGTGAAGAGTTAATTGGTCGAGGTGTTGAGAAGTGAATCAGCTGCAAATATTGGGTCATAGCATTATCGAACAAATCTCAGGCTTAGGTAGAGCTTTGTTGATGCTAGCATCAGCACTCTTTCATATTCCGAACCCACGCAAAGGTTTTCCTTTGTTGTTGAGCCAATTGTACTCTGTTGGCGTATTATCTTTAGTTATCATCGTTGTTTCGGGTTTGTTTATCGGTATGGTGTTGGCTTTACAGGGCTATACTATTCTGGTTGATTTTGGCGCTGAAGCCAGCTTAGGACCCATGGTAGCCTTATCGTTATTACGTGAGTTAGGTCCAGTGGTTGCCGCCTTACTTTTTGCTGGTCGAGCTGGGTCTGCACTGACTGCTGAAATAGGTTTGATGAAAGCAACAGAGCAACTTTCTAGTCTTGAAATGATGGCAGTAGATCCTTTGCGTCGTGTTATTGCCCCACGCTTTTGGGCTGGCTTTATCAGTTTGCCACTGTTAGCTGCTATATTTTCTGCGGTGGGTATTCTAGGTGCTCATCTAGTTGGTGTTGATTGGTTAGGTGTTGACAGCGGTACGTTTTGGTCGGTAATGCAGTCACAAGTGTCATTCGAAAAAGACATTTTAAATGGCATTATTAAAAGCTTAGTCTTTGCTTTTGTGGTGACTTGGATCGCAGTTTATAAAGGTTATGCTTGCGAGCCAACCTCTGAAGGTATTAGCCGAGCAACAACGTCAACCGTAGTGCAATCGTCACTATTAGTTTTAGGATTAGATTTTGTATTAACCGCGTTAATGTTTACAAGTTAATCTTTGTAAAAAACTTATAGCGGTTATTTAGTTAAATATTATTTGAATTTGGTGGAAGACATGGTGTCGAAAAAAATAGAATTATTGGTCGGACTATTTGCTGCAATTGGTATTGCTGCATTGTTAATGCTAGCACTAAAAGTAGCTGACAGCGGTATTACAGGCACTGGCAACACATATCAGTTATATGCCAAATTTGACAATATTGGCGGCTTGAAAGTTCGCTCGCCAATCAAAGTGGGGGGTGTTGTCATCGGCCGTGTCAGTGCAATTTCGTTAGACAGTGCAGATTATACGCCTTTAGTGACTTTGGAGATTTTTACTGAGTATAATAACTTCTCAGAAGCGACTTCAGTGTCAATATTAACGGCGGGTTTATTAGGTGAACAATACATAGGTTTGTTACCTGGCTTTATTCACAGCTCGGTTGAAATTTTAAAACCAGGTGATTATATTGAAGATACCAAGCCTGCATTGATATTAGAAGAACTGATTGGTCAGTTTTTATTTAGCCAAGGCAGTGGTGATTAATAATGATAAATAATGCAATGAAAAAATGCTTTTTTTGTTTAGCACTGCTAGGTTTGTCGATACCGGCTAGCGCGACAGGAGATGTTGATAAAAAAGACCCTTATCAAATGATTAAAACGGTTGCCGAGATCACTTTTAAGCGCTTTGCCAATGAACAAGTGGCGATACGTGCAGAGCCTAATTTATTGAAAACGATCGTTCGTGAAGAATTAATGCCGTACATAAATTATCAATATGCCGCCTATAAAGTCATTGGTAGTAACTTTAAGAAAACCAATCAGGCTGACCGAGCTGAGTTTGTACCGGCATTTCGTGAGTATCTTATCACAGCTTATGCGCAGGTTTTTACCTTGTATGATAACCAAAAGGTCGAATTTGCACCGGCAGAAAATTTTGCTGAACATCGCGTAGTGTCTGTTGATACTAGTGTAATGGAGCCAGGCCGTGGTCCCATTAATATTTCCTTTCGTGTGCGCAAGCATAAAAAAACCGGCGACTGGAAAGCTTATGATATGGTAGCAGAAGGTGTTAGCTTACTTGACAGCAAACAAGCAGAGTTAAGTGGTTTGATCCGTCAAAAAGGGCTAGCTTATGTCACTGAAATGCTGAAAGAAAAAAGTGCAAAAAGTATTGTTTTTAAATCATAAAATTTAATTTTTGCCAAGCATACAGACAAAGTAGCATATGATAAGGTTGTTAGCAGATTAAAATGATAGAAGTCCAACAAGCAGAGCAAAAAGCGATTTTTAGTGGTGCGTTAACCCGTGCTACAATAACGCCTGCATTTGATAAAAAGTATCGTAAATTAGTCAATAATAAACGAATTATTATTGACTTAGCTAAGGTGAGTCAAGTTGACACCGCAGGGTTAGCATGGATTTTATTATTAATTGAACTGGCGACTAGCAAAGCTTGTCATATCAGTTTGATTAATTTACCTGAAGATTTATTAAAGCTGGCAACGTTAAGTGCAGTTGATACGTTATTGCCGATAGAAACCCCTTAATCTACACGCTATTTGGAGCAAAAAGTGGAAGTAAAAGAGATAGAAAAATTAATTACCGATGCCGTTGAATTAGATGAGATTCATGTAGCATTTGATGGTTCACAATGTAAAGTAATTGCCATTGCTGACTTTTTAGGTGATTTAAGCCGAGTGAAAAAACAACAAACAATTTATGCCCCTTTAGCGAAAATTATCAACGAAGGTGTCATTCACGCGGTATCCATTAAAACCTTCACAACGTCTGACTGGCGTCGTGAAAAAATGTTTAACCTACCCCTTTAATTCATACCGACATAAAAGAATATACTCTTGGACGCATTTAAAATTATTGGTGGGCAACCACTACATGGCGAAGTAACTATTTCAGGCGCAAAAAATGCGGCATTACCTATTCTAATGTCGGCATTGCTCTCAGAAACTCCGATTACTTTTTCCAATGTTCCTAAACTTAATGATATAGAAACGACGATTAAACTATTGTCACAATTAGGCGCTAAATGTCAGTGGCTTAGTGAGAGTAGTTTGATGATTGATACTAGTAGTATCGAGCATTGTCGCGCGTCATATGACTTAGTGAAGACCATGCGCGCTTCTATCTTGGTTTTAGGGCCTTTACTTGCCCGTTTTGGCCATGCTGAAGTGTCTTTACCTGGCGGTTGTGCCATTGGCGCACGACCTGTTAACTTGCATATTCATGGTTTAAAGTTAATGGGTGCAGATATAGCCGTTGAAAATGGTTATATCATTGCGCGCAATAGTGGTCGACTTAAAGGTGCTACTATCTTTATGGACACCGTCAGTGTTACCGGTACTGAAAATTTAATGATGGCTGCAGCTTTGGCTGATGGCATCACTATTATCGAGAATGCAGCGCGTGAGCCTGAAATTGTTGATCTAGCGCATTGTTTAAATGGCATGGGTGCTAAAGTTTCAGGCGCAGGCACTGACACCTTAAGGATTACCGGTGTTGCAAAGCTTCATGGTGCAGGTTATTCAGTTATGCCAGATCGAATAGAAACCGGGACATTTTTAGTTGCAGCAGCAGTCACTCAAGGTAAAGTAAAGTGTGTAAACACTGATCCTAAAGCTTTAGATGCGGTACTGGCTAAGTTAAGAGAAGCTGGTGCAGCTATCACCACAGGTGATGACTGGATAGAGCTGGAAATGACCTCAAGGCCAAAAGCGGTCAATATACGCACCGCACCTCATCCGGAATTTCCAACCGATATGCAAGCACAATTTGTTGCACTTAATGCTATAGCCGATGGCACAGCAACAACAACTGAAACGATTTTTGAAAATCGCTTCATGCATGTGCCTGAACTACAGCGTATGGGGGCAAATATAAGTCTTGAAGGCAATATAGCCATAAGTACCGGTGTGGAGCAGTTAAATGGTGCGCAAGTGATGGCGACTGATTTACGTGCCTCTGCGAGCTTAGTTATTGCGGGACTCGTTGCAGGCACTGAAACACAAGTAGATCGTATTTACCATATTGATCGTGGCTATCAAAAAATTGAAGATAAGCTGCAAGCGTTAGGCGCAAATATCACCCGTATTACGGTTAAATAAGGTTAATTAAGCGTTAGCGCGTGATAAAAATCCCAGCTACTTTGCTGGGATTTTTATTTGCTTGGTGCATTGCTGGCAGTATTTACTTTGGTACTTCAACAATAGTCACCGGTAATATTAATTGTTGATTATCGCGAGAGATCATAAAGCTCAACACAGTACCAGGCGGAGCCTCAGCAACAACGTCTAAGCCTTGTTTTGCATTTTGTAATCTAATATCATCTATTTGATAAACCACATCACCTGATTGTAATCCAGCTATCATAGCCGGACTTTCTGGCGTTACTGCACCAATAATAAAGCCCTTAAGATTAGTCACAGAATCGTTTGCCTCAACACCAAGCCAGCCACGTACCACGCGACCATGTTCAATAATTTTTAACATAATGGTACGTGCTAATTGATAAGGTACAGCAAAAAATATGCCCTGAATATTGAGATTAGGATTCGCTTGGGTAAATTTTCTTGAATTAATACCGACTAACTCACCATTAGAATTTATCAGAGCACCACCAGAATTGCCCTCGTTAATAGCGGCATCCATTTGTAAAAACTGTAAATAGCTGGTACTTAGACCACTTTGTCCGGTTGCGCTGACAATGCCTTGCGTGACAGTCTGTCCTAAATTTAGTGGATTACCTATGGCTAATACTACGTCACCGACTTGCGGTGTTAATGTGCTCATTTGAGGAATAACCGGCAAATTGTTCGCTTGTACTTTTAATACAGCAAGATCGGTCAAGACATCATAACCAATGAGTTCAGCATGAAGCTCTTGGCCTCGTTGTAAAACTACTACAGTTAAATCAGCACTTTGTACCACATGGTAGTTAGTTAAAATGTAACCTTGGCTGTGCATGATAACGCCACTACCTAAGCGGGTTACTTTTCGCGGCTGGCGGCCATAAGTTGGGTTTACTTGAATTTCTTCAGAGTAAATATTCACTACAGCAGGGCCAGCTAAACGCACCGCTTTTGCATAAGACAAAGGTGCTTGTATTTTCTCGGCGCTGGACAATAATTGCCAAGGAAGTATATTTTTTTCACGCAGCTCAGGTACTAGTATCAACAAAACCAAGGCAAACATGACGCCGTAGCTAGCTGAACGAATGAAAAACTTTAGGGCAGTGATAATTTTCAACAGGATTATTTTTATTAGTCTGATTTTTTATAGATTAACATAAAGCCTTCGCTGTTATAAAGTTTTTGTCGTAGATAATCGCTGAGCTGGCTTTGAGTATGGGCCAGAGATTAACCTGGTTTAAATAGCTGAAATACTGACTTTGTTGGCTAAATAGTTAAAGATATTTGGATCTGAGACATAACGTCATCGTGGATAAGCCGGCAATAAAATTTATTGCCGGCTGTCATCAATAGGCTTGTTATCGCTTGAAATCTTTCTCGCCTATTTGGAATTTTCAATGCTATAAATCTAAGCTAAGGTTAAATTCCATCGCTATTTTTAACGGATATTGGTTGAATTTATGGGTGTTTTAGTTATTCGCATCAAGTTGATGAAATTTATTAAACTTAATGATTGAGGTTAATTCATGACCATATTCTGCACCTTTTTCAGAATAACGGTCTAATTTTTTAACTAAAGCAAACGGGTCATCAGTTTTCATTTTTAATTTTCTAAACTCTTTAAATGCACCACCACGGGCAATGGTTCGATAATAGTCGCTAACAGAGGCTTTTATCGAGGGATATTCTTTGACCCAAATAGTTTTATCACCACGTTTTTTCAGGGCAGCAATTCTAGGTTCATCTTTATCAAACGACCAAACACCGAATATATTATAAGCTTCTCTAAAAAAACGAGATGTTGCCCAAGAACTTTCCATTGCCGCTTGTGCAATCGCAATACTTTTAGGGTGCGGTTTCAGTGCCATTAAAAGCTCTGCATCAGTTTTTGCTTTATATTCCACTTTCAGCTTGGCTATTTTATCGGTATCACTACCTGATTCTAGTGACGCTGAAACCTTATTATATCGGACCATAAGTTCAGCATAGACATCGTTTACTGCCGGAATAATGAGGTTTTTAAATCTGGCTTTTTTTTCTTGCACTGTCATTTTAGGCAGCGCTGTATCTTTTGATGAATAAAAATAAATAACGGCAGAGAATAAGAGTATGGCAATAAGTGCAGCAAATACTTTTGATTGCAAAGAAGTTAATTTCATATAAAGCCTTACTTGAAGGGTAAAAAAATCTTCAACTATAATAGCATATAATTTATATCTTCTGAAAAGTAGCTCACTTAGCTGAGCGTTTACCTTGTTTGACAATAAAATTTGTTTGTTTACCCATATAGGTATAGAAGCAAGTTTTATTATATTTTCAGTTTCAATACACAGCGCACTTATCTCTTTATAAGTTAAGCTGTTTAGAATAAGTTCTAGGTATATTGCTGGTAATCTTGTTTACACAGTCAAAGTAAAAGTGAGTCTTTAACGTGATATGTAGTTGGTAAAATAAGTCTTAATCATACCTAAGTTAAACCTTTAATCTATGATAGTGGGAGAAGAACTACCATAAAAAAAGCCTGTCGTGTGACAGGCTTGGTCTAGTGCTTAGGTTAGCTGTTAGGCTTTAATGCCGTGCCATTAGCAAATAATTATAGTTCTTAAGGTGAAAGTATTAGCGGATCATTAAGAACAATGAGGTGCTGTTACGCTGAACATTCAGTGCAAAAACGCCTTTATGATCGCTTAAGTAACTACGTAGCTCACCAATGTTATTAATGCGTTGGCGATTAATGCCATTAATAACATCACCTTTGCGTAAACCCACTGCTGCAGCAGGACTGTTTTCAGCAACTTCAGCAACACTGATACCATTACCTTTACTATTGTTTTCTAGCTCAGCGCCATCAAGCATGGGATGTAAACTCGCGGCTGCAATATTAGCCATGTCAGCTTTTTTCAAAGTAACGTCATATGTTTTTTCTTTACCGTCTTTTCTGATCACGGTAATTTTTACCGTTTGCCCAGCGCCAATTGAACCAATTTTACCTCTGAGTGCGTTAAAGGTTTTAATTATTTTACCGTTAACTTTAATAATGACATCACCGGCACGAATACCGGCTTCATCAGCGGCTGAATCTTTCATGACTTGTTCGACAAAACCGCCTTGATTAACCTCAAGTTCCATTGCTTTAGCAATTTCACTGGTAACACTGCGACCGGCAACACCTAAAACGCCGCGTCGTACTTCGCCAAACTCAATAATTTGATTAACCAAGTTTTGTACCATGTTACTTGGAATGGCAAAACCAATACCGACATTGCCACCGTTAGGACCTAAGATGGCGGTGTTGATACCAATAAGCTCACCACGTAAGTTGATCAAAGCACCGCCTGAATTACCACTATTAATCGCAGCATCGGTTTGAATGAAGTCTTCGTAGTTTTCAACGTTTAGGCCACTGCGACCTAAGGCGCTGACGATACCAGAGGTCACCGTCTGTCCCAAGCCAAATGGACTACCTATGGCAACCGCAAAATCACCTACACGTATGTCGTCAGAGTCTGCAATTTTTACTGCCACAAGGTCATCCGCTACTATCTGTAATAAAGCGATATCGCTGGCTTCATCACCACCAATTTTTTTAGCGTCAAGTTGACGACCATCTTTTAGCGTAATTTGAATTTCATCAGCATCGTTAATGACATGGCTATTAGTTACAATGTAACCTTTGTCAGCGTCCAGAATAACACCTGAGCCCAAACCCCGAAATTGTCGTTCTGTTTGTTGGTTTTGTCCTTGACCTTGGCGGGGGTTACCAAAGAAAAATTTGAAAGCTTCTGGCACACGCTGCTCAACTTCATGGGTGCCACGAACTGAAATGAGCACAACTCCCGGTGTTACTTGCTCTAACATAGGTGCAAGGCTAGGCATGTTTTGCCCATTAAACGATTGAGGTAATTTGGCTTGCGCGGGTAAACTTGCCATGGCAATCGTTGAGGAAAGTAAGACAATATTTACTAAAACTGATAAATTCTTCATGTAACAGAAAACTCCTAATTAAAGTATTAATAAGCAACAGGATTATTTAGTAAAATAAATCAGTTAAACAAACCTGTTGGGGTCACTCAATTAAAGACCTGCAATAAAAAGATTAGTTCCTAATTATTTGTTTCAGCATCTGTCACACTGTATTTTTTATCATTAAACAAGCCACTAGGTGCGCCGGAATAATCTAACGGAGGCTCTGATGTCGTTTCGTCATGTTTACGAGGTTTTTTGTCATGTCGTAGATTTACGGTTTGCGCTAATTGCTCTTGGGTTTCTTTAGAGAAAAAGGGCATATTTTCGATATTATCAGGAGTTACTTGTTGCAACAGTTGGGTGCTTTGCGCCATTTGAGCCATAGCAACTTGGCAGGTACTGTTCATTTGCTCAAGCAAATTGGCAGAGTTTGCAAGATGCTCAGTTACGTCAAGTTTATATCGTGCTAATTCTGCTTCACTTTGGCTAGCTTTAGTCGCCAGTTTTTGTGTTTCTTGTGCAGATGAAAACAGCATTCTGTTAGCAAAAAAACCAACAATTGCGCCAACAATAAATAGCCCGAGTCCTAAAACAACATTCATATTTCTTTACCTTCATTGTATTCATGGAAAAAATTAGAGAAAATAAGCTTCAATAAATTTAATATAACGTGCTTCACGCTACTTACCTAGTGAATATGTTTGTAAAAAAAAATATTTCAAGCCTAGCTTGCTTATACGTTATAAAAATAAAGTCAGTATTAATTAAATGGCAGTTAAATGATTAAATTATCTCCAATTGGAAAGTACACACAAGATTTAACCCGCGATGATTTTCTCTTTGACGCGGCTCAAGAAAATGCAGTTAAAAATTTACAACGTTTGTACGACGATTTAATGACTCAACCTTTGCCAGTAACCGGCTTTAAAAAGGTGCTGAATCGCTGGAAGCGCGTGGTAAAAAAATCCGAAATTAAGCCGATAAAGGGCATTTATTTTTGGGGAGGGGTTGGGCGCGGTAAAACCTATCTGGTTGATACCTTTTATGATGGCTTACCCTTTACTAATAAAATGCGTGTGCATTTTCACCGCTTTATGCATCGTGTGCATGAAGAGTTAAAATTGCTTCAAGGGCAATCTGACCCGCTAAAAATTATTGCTAAACGCTTTGCTGATGAAACCCGCATTATTTGCTTTGATGAGTTTTTTGTTTCAGACATTACCGATGCTATGATTTTAGGGACTCTATTTGAAGAATTATTTGCTCACAATGTCACGCTTGTGGCGACATCAAATATTATTCCAGATGACCTATATCGCAATGGCTTACAACGCGAACGTTTTATGCCGGCAATAAAGTTAATTAATCAATGTTGCGATATTATCAATGTTGATAGCGGTGTTGATTATCGTCTTCGCACTTTGGAGCAAGCAGAAATATTTCATTTTCCCTTGGATCAACAAGCCGATGACAATTTAAGGTATTACTTTCAAAGTTTGTCACTTGATGCGGGTCAACAAGACCAGGTTATTAAAATTAATAATCGCCCATTACCAACCGTTCAGGAATCAGATGGCGTGGTGCACTTTGAGTTTTCAACCTTGTGTGAGTCTGCGCGTAGTCAGAGCGATTATATGGAGCTAAGCCGTTTATATCATACGGTATTACTCGCTAATGTAATGCAAATGGGCGTCGATAATGATGACAGTACACGGCGATTTATTGCCTTAGTCGATGAATTTTACGAGCGTAATGTTAAATTAATTATCTCGGCAGAAGTCGCCTTAGAGTGTTTATATGTTGACGGTCGTTTAAGTTTTGAATTCAAGCGTTGTTTAAGTCGCCTGCAAGAAATGCAGTCACACAGTTATTTAGCAAGTGAGCATTTACCATAATTAATGTTTTTATTAGTAAAACATAATAAGTTATTTTTATATTAAAATGGAGTTTATAAAAAATGATTAACAAGAAGGTTGTTAGCTTTAGCGCCGTATTGATGTTGCTAGTGTCGTTAAGTGTCTTTGCTGGAGTAACTGACAATCCTTATAGGAAATCACATGAAATAACAAAAGCATATCTGCCAAAAGCTATTTTGACTATGTGGCAGAGTGAGCATTTGATATGGCGTGCTCAGTTATTTAATCGCGCGTGTGAGGAAAATACTCAAGCGGTAAATCACGCGATTAATGCCGGATTTAGTTTAGTGAATCAAGTCATTATTGATCAAGCGATAATAAATCATGAGCTAATTGATGAAAACGCTAAACTGATATTGCAAGATAGTAATAAGTTGTATTACCAAATTTTTAGTAGAGTATACGCCTATGCCTATATAGAACGACTGCGAATAATTCAGCAATATTACCCTGAAATTAGTGCAGATCTATGTGTGCATGCTAAGACAATTGCACAAGAGTATCCGTCTGACGATTTGCCTATAGTCCCTTGGCAACGAACTGATCAAAACGAGTTTAAAGCATGGCGAGCTGATTTATTTTCAATGCGTGTGATTAATCAGCATTTTGTTGCGGCCTTTATTAAACGCCAACAACCATTTGCTCACATCATAGATGCAGAAATTTATGCCATGATGCAACAAGATGAAAAGGCAATCAGTGCATTTTCTGCTCTTAGTAACAGCTATCAATATAACCATTTACTGATGGAAGAAATAACTCAGGCGTATAGCAAAATAAAAGGTAAAAAATTACCAGGTGAGCTTTGGCGAGCAGGTTATGCTCAAACCGCCAACTTATCGGCAACTCATGCTTACAAGTTAGCAACAATATCAGCATTATGGCAAATTAGAGCGCTTTATCCTAAGGTATATCAACGCATTAAAGCTCATGCTATTAGCTATGTAAAATTGCAGTTAAGTACATTGCAAGAGAGCAAGTCACAGTTGAATGAAGCGTTTAATCAGCACGAGTAGCACTTTTTGTTAATTTCGTTTGGCTTGTAAAGAAAGATCAATGATTAGGCGTGATCTTTTGCGTATTGTTCTGTATAATCCGGCTTCCCTACGTTACAAAGCCTGTTCTTTTTCCAGAGGACCGGCAACGGACTCGATGCTCGAAGGGGCAATGGCGTAGTCTTTAACGGATAACTTGAGGTTTTCTTAGGTTATTATTTAAGTAACATTTATATAATTGGGTTTTTTAATGAAAACTTTTGTAGCTAAACCAGAGAGCGTACAACGCGAATGGTTCTTAGTGGACGCCGAAAATAAAACTTTAGGCCGTATCGCTACTGAAATTGCAAGCCGTTTGCGCGGTAAGCATAAAGCAGAATTTACTCCTCATGTAGATACTGGCGATTACATCGTTGTTATCAATGCTGAGAAAGTAAAAGTAACTGGTAATAAAGCGAAGGGTAAAATTTACTACTCGCATACAGAATTTGTTGGTGGTCTTAAGCAAATTAGCTTTGAAAAGCTAATCGCAAAAGCTCCAGAGCGCGTTATTGAATTCGCAGTTAAGGGTATGTTACCTAAAGGTCCTTTAGGTCGTGAAATGTTCCGTAAGCTTAAAGTTTACGCGGGTACTGAACATAAACATACTGCACAACAACCACAACTTTTGGAGCTGTAAGTCATGGCTGATAATCAATATTACGGTACTGGTCGTCGCAAGAGCTCAACTGCTCGTGTGTTCATGAAAGCTGGTAACGGTGCAATCACAATTAACAAACGTGACATTTCTGTATACTTTGGCCGTGAAACGGCTCGTATGGTTGTTCGTCAACCATTAGATTTAGTTGAAATGTTAGAAAAGTTTGATTTTAACATCACAGTTACAGGTGGTGGTATTTCTGGTCAAGCTGGTGCAATTCGTCACGGTATTACTCGTGCATTAATGGAGTTCGATGAAACTTTACGTGGTGCTCTACGTAATGCTGGTTTCGTTACTCGTGATGCTCGTAAAGTTGAACGTAAGAAAGTTGGTCTACACAAGGCTCGTAAAAAGCCACAATTTTCAAAACGTTAATATTTACGTTATGTCATTTCAAAAACCGGCTTCTGCCGGTTTTTTTATGTCAAAAACACCAGCTATGTCAAGATTATATGGTCGTTATTAGCCATCTCGGCAATTGCTCCTGCATTACGCTAACGACTTATACCCCCTGTATGAGCATGCCTCCATGGTATTCGTGTACCCAAGCACGTCGATGTGAAAGTGTTGCGATAGCAAATTTTCTTGGTGTTATATATTACTTGTTCTGTACCAAAGCGATAAATTAACTGTTCTCTATGCCAATGCGTAACATAATAAGCTAATTCGATGTGAGCAAGCATATATACGAGCGATTACTCGACAATATACTCGTGTGTTGTTTTAACGGTTTACAGCCATGTAAGCCTCAATTAAGCACATATACAAGTGATTGCTAGATAATATGCTCCTGCGCTGTTTTAACGATTTACCGTCATATAGCCCCAAGCAAGCCTATTACTTGCAGGGAGGTAGGTACTTATGTGTAGTCTGGAGCCATGGCCATGAAGATCTGACTATGTAGCGCCATATCCTGATTGAATTTTACTCAATTGGCATAATGTATCTGTGTATTTTAATCAACCAATTAGCTTGAAGATATAAGGTCACTTTTAGCTTAGTATTCACCTCAAAAATATGGCGAAAATCCCCAGCTTACAAGTAAAACTTTAACCAACAGTGAGGAGTTTTTTCTTTTTAATCGACAGTTAAAGACTCAAAACTGACCGGTAATTTATGGCAACTTGCAAGGGAATAAAGCAATAAATACGAATAGTTTTTATTCATTGGGTGTGTGGCTATAATAATTGACTTTTATTTGCATAAACCTGTCTTGAAAAGGTTAATTGGCTTGTAAAAAACGGGGGTTTTCTTTATTATCAGAGCAATTTTTTTATCGTTGATTTAGTAGATCAACAATCTACACAATAACTAGGTAATCCTCTTAGTCATGTGTTGTTGTATTAGCTAGATAATAATTGGAGAGTTTGAATGAGCAATGCGCCTGTTAACAACGGTCGTCGACGCTTTTTGACTGCAGCTACTTCGGTAGTCGGTGGTATTGGTGTTGTCGGTGTGGCTGTGCCTTTCATTGGTTCTTGGAACCCTAGTGCTCGTGCGAAAGCCGCAGGTGCGCCGGTTGAAGTCAATGTAAGTAAAATAGAGCCTGGTCAATTAATTCGTGCTGAATGGCGCGGTAAGCCAGTGTACGTGGTGCGCAGAACAGAAGAAATTCTTTCTGGTTTAAGTGCCCATGATGACCAATTAAAAGATCCACAATCAGAAGTGCCGCAACAACCTGTCTATGCTACGAATGCATCTCGCTCGATTAAACCTGATTTATTGGTGGCATTGGGTGTATGTACGCATTTAGGTTGTGCACCAACTTACCGCAAAGGTGACTTTGATCAGGAAGTTGCTGGTGTTAAAGACGGCTTTTACTGTCCTTGTCATGGCTCTAAATTTGATATGGCTGGTCGTGTTTTCCAAAATGTTCCAGCACCGACTAACTTAATGGTGCCAGAACATTCATTCCCTACCGAAGACACCTTGTTAATTGGCGTGTCTGGAGGAGAAGCATAATGTCTTTTAAGCTAATGGATTGGATCGAACAGCGTCTACCTTTAATGGACGCAATGAACAAGCATGTTACACAATACCCAGCACCTAAAAATTTCAACTTTTTTTATGTATTTGGTATTTTAGCAGCTGTTGTTTTAGTCAACCAATTGTTAACAGGTGTGTGGTTAACAATGAACTACGAACCATCAGGTGAAGGTGCCTTTGCTTCTGTAGAGTATATAATGCGTGACGTCGATTACGGTTGGTTATTACGTTATATGCACTCAACCGGTGCATCAGCATTTTTTGTTGTCATTTATATGCATATGTTTCGTGGCATGATGTATGGCTCTTACCAAAAACCTCGTGAGTTATTGTGGCTGTTCGGCATGCTGATTTTCTTGGTATTAATGGCTGAAGCCTTCATGGGCTACTTACTACCTTGGGGTAATATGTCATATTGGGGAGCGCAAGTGATTATCTCCATTTTTGGTGCTATTCCGATTATTGGTGATGACTTAACGCTTTGGATACGTGGTGACTATGTTATCTCAGGAGCGACATTAAATCGTTTCTTTGCCTTACATGTTATTGCCTTGCCATTAGTGTTGGTAGTGTTAGTTTTCCTACATATTTTAGCGCTACATGAAGTGGGTTCAAACAACCCAGATGGCACTAATATTAAAAAGCCTAAAGGCAGTGTGGCGCCTGAAGAGTTAAGTAAATTTGCCTTCCATGAGCAGTACACTAAGAAGTACGATATTGTTGATGCTATACCTTTTCATCCCTATTACACAGTAAAAGATTTGGTCGCTATTGTGATCTTCTTGATTATATTTTGCGGGGTTATGTTCTTTGCGCCAGAAGGTGGTGGCTACTTTATAGAAGCTCCAAACTTTGAGCCGGCTAATGGCCTGAAAACGCCAGAGCATATAGCACCCGTATGGTACTTTGGTCCTTTCTACACCATTTTACGTATTATTCCGGATAAGCTTTTAGGCGCTGTGGGTATGTTTGGTGCGATTGTCGCCTTGTTCATGTTGCCTTGGTTTGACCGTGGTGTGGTTAAATCAATACGTTACCGTTGTACCGCGCATACAGTAAACCTTGTTCAATTCGCTATTTGTTTTATTATTTTAGGTGTTTTAGGTACTTTACCTGCATCGCCATTGAATAATATGATTGGTGTTGTGGCGAGTTTTGGTTACTTTGGCTTTTTTGTGGCTATCTGGATTTACAGTAAAAACGAAAAAACGAAGCCAGTTCCAGATAGGGTGACAGGAAAATGAAAAAATTTATTATAGCAGTTTTAGCTGTGCTACCTATGCTCGCTTTGGCGGCTGGACCCAGCATACCATTAGATTCGGCTAATAATGACTTGCGTGATAAAGCCTCGCTAAAACGTGGTTTTGAAGCTTTCATTAATAATTGTTTAGCTTGTCATCAGCTGCAATATCAGCGTTATAATCGCACTTTTGCTGACCTAGGTATTTCTGATGAAGATGGTTTAGCAAATTATATGTACACCGGTGAAAAAGTGGGTGATCATATAACCAATACTATGCCAGCTAAAGATGCGGCTAAGTGGTTTGGTGGCGCGCCACCAGATTTAACACTTGAAGCACGCTTTAGAAGCCCCGATTGGATTTACACTTACTTGCGATCTTTTTATGTTGATGAAAATCGTCCGTTTGGTGTTAACAATAAAGTTTTTAAAGATGTGGGTATGCCACATGTATTACAAAACCTTCAAGGTGTTAAAACAATAGATGAGCAAGGTAATCTTTCTGAGGCTACTGGTGGTTCAATGACAACAGAAGAATACGATAATTTTGTTCGTGATTTAACCAATTTCTTGGAATACACCGGTGAGCCAAATAAACTTGAGCGTGAAAGCTTAGGTTATTGGGTTATTGGTTTCCTTTTTATCTTGTTGTTCTTTGCCTATTTACTGAAGAAAGAATACTGGAGAGATGTACACTAATTACAAATTTTTTTGTGAAACAGTGTAAACTTTAGATATTATTGGGGGCTTTGGCCCCCTTTGTTAGTTTTTTAAATAAGAATTTTTTGGAGGCATTATGGCCATCGCCGCAAACAAACGCTCTGTTATGACTTTATATTCGCATGCAGATGATATGTATAGTCATCAAACCCGCATCGTGCTGGCAGAGAAAGGTGTCGGAGTTGACATTAACTTGGTTGACTTAGCCGATTTACCTGAGGATTTATTGGATTTAAATCCTTATGGAACAGTGCCTACGTTAATTGATCGCGAATTAGCGCTTTATGAAGCGTCAATTATTATTGAATATTTGGATGAACGTTTTCCGCATCCACCACTTATGCCAGTTTACCCGGTATCTCGTGGTCGTAGCCGTTTAATGATGCATCGTATCGAACAAGACTGGTACAGTCTTGCTAAAGTTATCTACAGTGGACCAGCCGATGCAGCTGCAAAAGCACGTCAAGAATTGAAAGAAAGCTTATTAAGTGTTGCGCCTATTTTGAATGAAGCGCCTTATTTTATGAGTGAAGAATTCAGTTTGGTTGATTGTTACTTGGCTCCGCTATTGTGGCGTTTACCTGTTATGGGTATTGAGCTTGACGGTCCAGGTTCAAAAGAATTAAAAACTTACATGTTAAGAGTATTTGAACGTGAATCATTTCAAGCGTCATTAACTGAGTCTGAGCGTGAATTACGCTTTGGCGCTCCAGTATAAAGTCGTAAGCTATGACAAGTGAAATGAGCTCAAATAAGCCTTATGTTGTTAAGGCTTTTTATGACTGGATTTTTGATAACGGCCTAACACCTTACATTGTTGTTGATGTCAATGTTTATGGTGTTATGGTGCCTATGTCTTATGTTAATGACGGTCAAATCGTGTTAAATGTTTCGCCATCAGCTGTGGGTAGTATTGCTATGGGTGAAGAAACTATTGAGCTTAGCGCACGTTTTGGCGGCAAGCTTGAAAACATGAGCATACCTTATGGTGCCGTTGTGGCTATTTATGCCAAAGAAAATGGTGCTGGCACATCGTTAGCGATTGAGCACCCTGAGCCAGGCACTATTACTGAGGAACCTTTACCCGCACCAGTGAAAATGTCTTCAGTCAAAGCAGTAGATAACAAGATAATGCCCAAAGCGTCAGCTAAGCAGCAAAGCACTCAAGCATCAAAAGTGAAAAAGCCCAGCCTGTCGGTAGTAAAAAAGTAAGCAAAATTAAGTATATTAGAATTTTGTTAACCATTAAAAAAGGTAAGCGCTATGCTTACCTTTTTTATTTTCTGCTTGATAATTTAAAGTCTACAGCTGAGCGAAACAACGATCAGCCGCGGCTAAGGTAAATTCAACTTCTGCTTCACCGTGTGCCGTTGATACAAAGCCAGCTTCAAATAAAGAAGGGGCAAGATAGACGCCTTCATCTAACATTAAATGAAAGAAGCGTTTAAACTTTTCACCATCACATGCAGTTGCCTGAGCAAAGCAAGTCACGTTTTCTTCCTCAGTAAAAAAGAAACCAAACATACCACCAACATAATTAACGGCTAATGATATACCATTGCGCTCTGCAGCGGCTTTTAAGCCCATTGCTAGCTTTTCTGTCGTAGCACTCAGTTGTTCGTGCTTATTACCTTTACAAAGCTCGTTTAACGAGGCCAAACCGGCTGCCATCGCAATAGGGTTGCCTGATAATGTGCCCGCTTGATAAACAGGACCAATAGGGGCAATGTAATCCATGATTTCTTTTTTACCACCAAAAGCGCCTACCGGCATACCACCACCAATAACTTTACCTAAGGTAGTTAAATCAGGCACTATGTTGTAGTGAGCTTGTGCTCCACCTAAAGCAATGCGAAAACCTGTCATGACTTCATCAAAAATTAAGAGGCTTTTATATTGATCACAAATGTCGCGTAATCCTTCCAAGAAACCTTCGACCGGTGGAACACAGTTCATATTGCCAGCAACAGGTTCAACAATGATACAAGCGATTTCATCACCAATTTCCGCGAAAATTTCTTTTACTTGATCAAGGTTATTAAAGCTAACGGTTAACGTGTGTTTAGCAACATCTTCAGGAATGCCGGGAGAACTTGGCACGCCCATTGTTAACATGCCTGAGCCAGCCTTGACTAATAAAGAGTCGGCATGGCCGTGATAACAACCTTCAAATTTTAATATCTTGTTACGACCAGTAAAGCCACGGGCCAATCGTATAGAACTCATGGTTGCTTCAGTGCCTGAACTGGTCATACGTAATTTCTCCATTGAAGGCACAAGTTCACGCACTTTTTCAGCCATGGTTATTTCAAGTTCTGTTGGAGCGCCAAAGCTAAGTCCATTCTGGGCAGTTTCAATCACGGCGGCCAGAATTGCTGGGTGATTGTGTCCTAAGATCATAGGTCCCCATGAACCAACGTAATCGACATACTGCTTACCATCAACGTCAAAAATATAAGCCCCTTGAGCTTTCTTGATAAACAGTGGTGTGCCACCTACGCCGTTAAAAGCACGAACCGGTGAATTTACGCCACCAGGAATAATTTCTTGGGCGGCATTAAATAATTGCTGAGAATTTTTTGTCATAATATGCTACTCGCTGTTAAGGTAACCTAACTATTGAGGTTAAAATTAGTATTTATTGGTGTGCCAAATTACCGGCTTCTCATAATGGCTTAATTGGTTTTCAACCCCTAAACTTAAGGCAAATAATGCCATACGTACCAGTACACCGTTTTGCGCTTGGCGAAATATGGCTAAATTATCGAGGTCATTTAAATCGATATCGAGTTCATTCGCTTCAGCGCGAGAATCGCGCGGTAAGGGGTGCATGATTACCGTATGTTCGTGGCAATATTGCTGATAAATCTTTCGATTCAAACTAAAGTGGCCACGGTATAAGTCAGCTTCATCTTTACTGGCAAAACGCTCTTGTTGAATACGGGTCTGGTAAATAACATCGCAGGCCAAGTTGCCTTCAATTTTGTCAGTAATAACCACTTGGTGTCCGGCGTCAGTTAAGGTAGCCACTATGCTATCTGGCATTTGCAGGGCTTTAGGGGCAATCATAGTGATTTTGATATTGTTATATAAGCTAATTAATTTAGACAGAGAATGCACGGTTCTACCATGTTTAAGGTCGCCCATTAAGACAATATTTAAGCCATCTAAACCCATGTCGTAACGCGCCATTTCTGACTGTATAGTAAATAAATCTAGTAGTGCCTGTGTCGGGTGTTCGTTAGCGCCATCGCCACCATTAATCACCGGCACACTGCTGCCTTTTGCAAAGTCAGCAACCGAGTGCATGGTGGGGTGACGCATGGCAATCACGTCTGAATAACCACTAATAACACGTGCAGTGTCAAATAATGACTCGCCTTTTGAAAGCGAAGAGTTCTCTTGTCCAACCGTTTCTCTGACAAAACCACCCAGTAAATTAAAGGCGGTACCAAAGCTAACACGAGTGCGAGTACTGGGTTCAAAAAATAAATTACTTAATATTGCCCCTTCCAGTACATGGCAGCGCTTTTTTCGCATAGCGTAGGGCGCCATTAAGGTTGAAATCTCTAAAATACGGGAAATACTCTCTCTATCGAACTGCGATACAGAGAGGATATGGTTTCCTTCAAATTTCATCATAGATAATACCTACATTATCGAAGTCGTTAGCAAGGCACTGTGCCAGCGGATTTGATAATCTCATTATATAGTGGACCGTTGCTGTTGAGCCAACAACGAAAAATTGTTGCGAAATATAGCATAAAAGTTGAATGCTGAGAATGTATTATCAAGATTTGAATTAAGAAAATGTCTGGAGTTTGACTAAAAGGTTGAGAGGGTTAAAAAAGATTACAGCCTTGGCAATTGAAGGGCTGTAGTAAGGTGACTAAGCGCTATTAATAGACAGAATAAAATGTCTGTGTGTTTGTTCAGTATTTAAGTTTTACGGCTTGATATTACAACTTGTTATAGCGGGTCAGTTTTACTTTCACCATCAATTTATAGGCTAAAGTAAGACTGACTTAACACCCTATGCGCGTTGTGCAGGTCAGTATAATTAAAGCTGTCAGCACTGATAATTATAGCCTTTGAGCTTTAATTAGTGTTGCATATACCAGTTTATAATCAACAGCTTAATAGGCCAAGCTTAAAAAGGTTTTATGTAAACTAGCAGTATGACAATCAGTAAGATAATTACAGGCACTTCGTTGAAAAAACGATAAAACTTACCAGAACGAGTATTTTTATCAGCGGCAAATATTTTGACTAATTTAAAGCAGTAACCATGATAAATGAGTAATAGCAGCACCAAGGATATTTTTACATGTAACCATTTTGCCGCAATAAACCAGGGATAACCATATTGATAGATAATGGCAATACCTAATAAAACCGTCAATAGGGCAAAGGGGGTAACAAAATAAAGTAATCGTCGCTCCATGCCTTTGAGGTGCTGATGTACAAGAGGTTCAGCTGATTCGGCATGATTAACAAAAATGCGCGGTAAATAAAAGATACCGGCAAACCACGCGACCATAAAAAAAACATGGAATGCTTTAAGCCAGAGAATAGTAACCATCAGTCGGTTTTTCCTTTTAATAAATAAGCGCTAATATAATCAAAGGTTATTATACCCATAATTTCATCTGGATTATCTTGATATATATAAACACCACCCGTCCTTTCTTTCATGAGCAGTAAATAGGCTTCAGTCAGAGTCGATTGGCTACAAAGCGGGATCAGCATGTGTTTATTTAGCGTTGGCTTAGCGTCTATGTCCGTCATACTTTGCTGATAAAAAATAAATTGTGTTTTTTCATCAGGCCGTTTTATCTGGTGGATAACATTATCCTGTGGTTTTTGCTTTAATAATGCAGTGGCAATAGTCTTATCATCGACTTGTCGCAACAGCGTGATGTGCTCATCCATCACCCCAATGACCCCAATGCGCTGTAAGAACTTCTCAATAGGGGGTTGGCGGTAGGGTAAGCCCTGAACTTCCAACTGGAGAATGAAAATTGAACGATTACCAAAAAATTGTCCAGAAAAAACACAAGCACTAGTGATAACAATCATGGCGGGTACAATAATCTCTATTTGATTAGACATCTCCACCACACAGAGCAATGCAGCTAACGGGGCATTAAGTGTGGCAGCCATAAAACCGGCCATGCCCATTAACGCAAAGTCACTGGCAGAAATGTTACCGTCGATAAAGTAGCTTGCAACCACAGAGCCACAGGTACCTGCGATAGCGCCGATACCAAGAATAGGGCCAATAATACCGCCAGGTATGCCCAAGCCAAGCGCAAAAATTGTCATCAGTACTTTTGCGACTAATAAACCCAGTAATAGTTGCAATTCAAGACTATTTTGCAAAGAAAAATTAATCGCACTTAAATCGGTTCCCATCGCATAAGGCATTGCATAACCTAAGCTGCCAGTGATTAATGCCGCAGTCAGTATTCTTGGTACAAGATGAAAACGAGCACTGTGTTTGATGACTAATATCAGGTTGCGATTAAAAATAAAGGCGAAAACACCTAGCACCATGCCGAGTATAGCCAAAACAATATAATGGTCGATGTTTAAAGTAATGGCGGTAAAATGGCCAAATTCGTGACTGAGACCAAAAATACTACTGGTGGTCATCGACCCAACCAGAGCCGCAATCATTACCGGTATAAAAATATGAACTTTATACTCTCGTAAGATAACTTCCATAACGAATAAAACCGCGGCTATTGGGGTATTAAAACAAGCGGCAATACCAGCAGCAATGCCGCAAGCACTCAAGCTGCGAATGGCGTTATAAGGTAAATTTAATTTGTTGGCAATATAGCTGCTACAGGCGGCGCCTAAATGTACAGCCGGACCTTCTCTGCCCACTGAAAAACCAGCAGCAAGTGCCGCGGCACTACCGAAAAATTGATTAACCGTGTTACGAAAAGGCATGACACCATTGGCAACCTTTAAGCGATGTAAGACAAAGGGAATGCCACTGCGGATATACTTGTAACCGGTTAGCCAGGCAAATAAGAGAATAACGACGGCACCAATAAGAGGTAATTGAAAACGACTTAAAGCGCTTATGCTGCTATAGTCGTCTTTTTCGGGCAGAAAAAATAACTGAATGCCTTCAATGGTAAAAATAAATAGCACAACTATTAACGCTGATGCAAAGCCCCCTATAGCGGCTAATAAACAGAGTTGCCATGATGTTTGTGGCACGGCGAGACGTTTTTTTAGTTGAGTTATTGTCTTCATATTGAGTTATTTTTATTGGGCATATTTACAGACACTCTGGATATCATAATACTTTTCAAATGAATTGGTTAGCAAAAATAAATTTCCGCACTGTGGTGATGCGCCTAGGAAGCTTTAGTTCAGCAATTTTACTGCTGGTCATAGTGGCCATTGTATTCTTCTGCGGCTATCGGCTAGGTAATTTTTATCATGGCTATCAGACTCAGACCTTAGCACAGCAGAAAGCTCGCTTAGATTTTATCTATCAACAATTAGCTGAGAAAACTCAACACATCAACACGTTAGAAGTGGAACTTGAAGTTGAACGTATGGCTAACGCACGCAGCCAACAAACCTTAAAACGGATTGAACAAGCGCACTTTCAAGTTAAAAAAGAACTCGCTTTTTATGAAAAAGTCATGGCACCTGAGAAACAAGCAAATGGCTTAATCATTGACGACGTGACCTTAACAAAAAGCCAAAGTCCTGCTCATTACCATTTTCAAGTGGTGTTAGTACAACAAGTATTACGTAAGCGTTATGCGAAAGGTTTTATTGAGTTAACTATTACAGGGAGTTTAAATAATAAGCCGACTAGCATTGCCTTGTCTGAGTTGACGACACTAAATGAGGAAGACCTAGCCTTTAGTTTTCAATACTTTCAAATTATAAGTGGCGAGTTAACTTTACCGGAAAACTTTGTCCCTGAAACCATCAATGTGGCAGCAATATTGCCAAAAAGCAGATGGCAAAAATATAATCGTATCGATCATAGTTATCCATGGCTGAAAAGTATTGATAATATTACGCAGAGTTCACCATAATACTTGACTAAAACAGTCAAGTTTAAGATAATTACTCTAGTTCATCCGTTTTAAGTTGAGTTATATGTCAAATACTGAATTACCTATTAAATTTTCCGATGCTGCAGCGACCAAAGTATTATCGTTGATCACGGAAGAAGAAAACCCAGACTTGAAATTGCGTGTCTACGTTACAGGCGGCGGCTGCTCAGGATTTCAGTATGGTTTTACCTTTGACGAAAAAGTCAATGACGGCGATATGACCATAGTAAAAAAAGGCGTTACCATGGTGATTGACCCCATGAGTTTACAGTATTTAGTTGACGGCGAAGTTGATTATACTGAAGGCTTGGAAGGCAGTCGTTTCTTGGTAAGCAACCCAAATGCGAGTACAACTTGTGGTTGTGGTTCTTCTTTCTCGATTTAATCACCATCGATTGTAAATAAAAGCCGACGACTGTCGGCTTTTTTGATCTTGGCTTGGCGAGGATTAAAAACCTAAGGCAGCCTCGTTAACTGGTCGTTATAAAACAACTGGCTCTTTGTTTTGCGATTTAAAGGGCAGTTTATCTTTACAGTGACCTAGGGGCTGTTATTGGTGATATGACCAAAATCAGGCTAAGTGATTGCAAGTTAATTACCTTTTATAGATACTTATACTAGGTTGTTTAACGATATCATCAATAAAAAATAATTCAGTTAAGGAAACATATGATCCCAAAAATAAAATTGATTGCCGGCACTTGTCTCGCCGTTGTAATGAGTGTGGGTAGTTTTGCTACTAGTGCACAACAACTAAATACTGAGCAGCAAGCGCAACTAAAGCACTTAAAAACAACGGCATTGCAATCAGATTTATCCTACCAATTAATCGAGTCATTAACTACCGAAGTAGGTCATCGCATGATGGGCTCAACAGGGGATAAAAAATCGATAATATGGGCGGTTAATAAAATGAAAGCCTTAGGCTTTGATAAGGTATGGACCGAAGAAGTCACCGGCAGCTACTGGTTACGTGGTGAGGCAAAAGCACGCATTGTTGCACCGTATCCCCATGATGTAGTCGTTTTAGCGCTTGGTGGTAGCATAGGTACAGCTAAAGCAGGTTTGACAGCTGAGATAGCTCACTTTGAAACTTTCGCTGATTTAAAAGCGGCACCAGACAATAGCCTAAATGGCAAAATAGCCTTTGTTTCCTATCAAATGGAGCGTCATATCGACGGTAACGGCTATGGCCCTGCTGTAGCTACGCGCGTTAGTGGCGCTGTTGTCGCTGCACAAAAAGGCGCTTCTGCTCTGGTAATGCGTTCAGTAGGAACAGATAATAACCGTACCGCTCATACTGGGGTAATGCGTTATAAAGATAAAGTTAAACAAATTCCTGCGGCCGCCTTATCAAACCCTGATGCTGATTTATTGGTTAATCAACTTAAGCGTGGCGAAGCCGTTAGTCTGTATTTGAACATGACGGCTAGAACTAAAGCTGAAGTTGTTGCAACGTCAGCCAATGTTATTGGCGAGTTTACCGGTAGTGAGTTTCCAGAAGAAATTGTCGCCTTAGGTGCTCATCTAGACAGTTGGGATGTAGGAACCGGCGCATTAGACGATGGTTTAGGTATCGGTATGGTAATGGCGGCAGCGCATCACATTGGGCAATTGCCTGAACGTCCAAAACGCAGCATTCGGGTTATTTTATTCGCTGCTGAAGAAGTGGGCTTATTAGGCGCGAAGCAATATGTCAAAGATCATAAAGATGATATGGCGGCGCATGTTATTGGTGCTGAGTGGGATTTTGGTATAGGGCGTATATATAAAATGACCCCAGGTGTTGGCGCACAATCGCTCAATGCAATACGTGAATTAGCGCAATATTTGGCTCCCATGGGCGTAGCGCTTGCACCAGAGAATAACGCGCAAGGTCAGTCTGATATGAGCGCGTTAAGTGACGAAGGTATGCCAAGCATAGACTTTGCACCAGACGGCTCAAATTACTTTGATTATCACCATACTGAAAATGATACTTTAGACAAAGTTGAACCTGAAGCACTCAAGGTCAATACCGCTATTTATACTATGTATGCCTACTTTGCCGCACAAGCTATGGTGGACTTTAGAAAGTAAAGCATTTTCATTGGGATAAGTTAGCCCTTGGGTAAATGAATGCAGCTTTGGTGATAACACAGGTAAATTACACTTTGGTATGTTCAATTGAATGCGAGCTTCAATTGAACATACCTGCGGTTTGCTTTTTGTTAAACTTTATCAGTCTTCCAGTGATAAAATTCGCTTATTTGATTGCGATGTAGAGCAAAGCTTTTGTCTGCTAATCGCTTCAGCCATTAGCAGGTAAAAGATATTTATTTATGTTCATATTCATTGATATGTTATTTACTTGAAGTTAAAGCTGTTAGACCTGCTTAAAAGTAACTTACCTCAGCGTCAAAAAATACTATGAGCTGTTTACTAAGTTATTTATGCCAACGGCCGATATAAAGTATGACCTAAGTTGAGTTACACCCTGAATCACACCCTGAATTAGACCTTGGATTACAAATTGTGCAAAGAGGCATTATGCAAAAACTACTTATCGCGATCTTATTGACAATAACTCATGTTATTAGCGCCTCTGCTGCTGAATTGAGGGCTGTGCAAATTTATAGTGATAACGTCTTGCTTGATTTAATAAAAGAAAACAAGCATTTAAGCCAAGTAGTTATAGATGATTGTCAATTGGTGCAAGATATTGAAGCGCGAGCGGTAAAGGCGAAAATGCCAGGCTATCAGTTCCTTTGGGGTGATATGCTTGCCTACGGTGTTTGCATAAAAAAAGATGTGCCTTTGGGCTTACATTATATGCAAGCGGCAGCCGATCAGGGCTTACCTGAAGCGTTAGAGCAAATGGGTCGGTATTATCATGTGGGTAAATTTGTACAAATAGATATTAATCAAGCTATTACTTTTCTTAAAGAATCATCAGCATTGAATAACATAAAAGCACAGCTTAGATTAGCCAATATTTATTTAGCTGGTCATGGCAGCCCGTTGGATTTCCCTCAGTTATACACGCAATTACACCAATCAGTGACTGGGAACAAAAAAACGCATAAAGTTATCGCTCAGCATTTAGCAAGGCTAACAGAAAAAATGCCTGAACGTGTAGTCAATGCCGCCAAAAATGGCCAATATTAAAAGCTCAAGTCGATAAAGTGTACCTTTTTGCATGTTGCAACTTTTATCTCGCTAGGTTCTAAACACCTCAATACACAGCACAAGCCGGCATATTGAAGTGGCTTGGGTATAGAGTTAATCTACGATATACTAAACAAAAAACCATTATTGAATAAATGTGACCAAAAACGACCCGCACCAACAGCGAGAAGCTGACAAATATGACAAGCCAGTAGCGAGCCGTGAGCTGCTATTGTCTCTGATCGAAAAATCAAACATCCCACCGACGTTTAAAGCCCTTGTAAGTCAATTGCAATATACTGATGACGACATGTTAGTGGGCGTGAAACATCGATTACGTGCCATGGAAAACAGTGGTCAAATTGTGTTTAATAAATTTAAGCAATATGCCATAGCAAAGCGTAGTGATGTGTTGACCGGCAAAGTTATTGGTCATCGTGACGGTTTTGGCTTTTTCTCTCCCGATAATGGTGACAAAGATTTTTATATTTCTTCTTATGAAATGAAACGGGTTATCCATGGTGATATTGCTGAAGCGATATTACTTGATCGCAGCGATCGTAAAGGTCGTAAAGAAGTCAAAATACTCGATGTTATTAAACCTCGCACTGCCGGTGTTGTTGGTCGATTCTTTATTGATCATCATATCGCCTGCGTGATTCCAGATGATGCGCGTATTCCACAAGAAATTCTGATCCAACCCGATAAAAAGTTAGGCGCTCGTCATGGCGAAGTCGTGGTGGTTAACATTATTCAAAGACCTACCAAGCGCTCGAACGCCGTTGGTGAAGTGATTGAAGTGCTCGGTGAACATATGGCACCAGGCATGGAAATTGAAATTGCCTTGCGTGCACACGACTTGCCCAACCAGTTTTCTGCCGAAGTGATTGCCGAAGTTAGCGGTATCGCCGATGAAGTGGAAGCATCAGCAAAAGCGCCAAGAGTTGACCTCCGTGATTTACCCCTAGTGACCATCGATGGCGAAGACGCCCGAGATTTTGACGACGCGGTTTATTGCCAACCTAATGCTGATGGCGGCTGGACCTTATGGGTGGCTATAGCTGATGTTAGCTATTACGTGCGTAATAAAACCGCATTAGATGAAGAAGCCATTGCTCGCGGTAATTCGGTGTATTTCCCTAGCCAAGTTATTCCTATGTTGCCGGAAAAACTCTCTAATGGACTGTGTTCGCTAAACCCGGATGTTGATCGCCTTTGTATGGTTTGTGAAATGACCATTAGCGCAACAGGAGACCTATCGGGATCTAAGTTTTATCCTGCCGTGATGCGCTCTAAAGCGCGTTTCACTTATAGCAAAGTGGCGACCATTCTAGGAGTGAATCCAGAACAAAAGGATGATGACTATCGCGCGGAATTACGCACACAATACCACGCCTTGATCCCTGATTTAGAAAACCTCAATACCATGTATCATGTGTTAGCGGCCGCTCGTACTAAACGCGGCGCTATTGCCTTTGAAACCACAGAATCACAGTTTCTCTTTAACAGCGAGAGAAAAATAGAGTCTATTGTGGCTATGGTGCGTAATGACGCACATAAAATCATTGAAGAGTGCATGATTTTAGCCAATGTTGCGACCGCAGAGTTTATTGAAAAACATAAAAAACCTGGTTTATTCCGTGTTCATGATAAGCCTAGTGAAGATAAATATAATAACTTTATCAGTTACGTAAACGAACTAGGGCTTGATTTATCTTCGATGGGAGAGACCAAAGCACAACCTGAGCCTATGGATTATTGCCATATTTTAGAGAAAATAGCTAATCGACCTGATCAAGAGCTTATTCAAACCATGCTCTTGCGTTCAATGCGCCAAGCCGTTTATCAAAGTGAAAATATAGGTCACTTCGGCTTAGCATTACCTTCATATAGCCATTTTACTTCGCCGATACGTCGTTACCCAGATTTAGTTGTGCATCGTGTAATTAAAGCCATTTTAGATGAGCAAGCACAACATGAAGCCAATGTTGGCGCGCATCGTTATACTCCCGAAGCCGTCATCGAACTCGGTGAACATTGCTCGATGACTGAACGCCGTGCTGATGACGCCACGCGTGATGTTTCTGATTGGCTAAAATGTGAATATATGCAAGATCATGTCGGTGATACTTTTACTGGTGTGATCTCAACGGTAACTAACTTTGGTTTATTTGTGCGTTTAGCCGACCTACATATCGAAGGCTTAGTACATATTACCTCGCTAGGTCATGACTATTATCACTTTGATGATGTACGTATGTGCTTAACCGGTGAAAATACCGGCGCTAAATATCACATCGGCGATACGGTCGAAGTACAAGTTGCCGCGGTTAATCTTGATGAGAAAAAAATCGATTTAGCCTTAGCGGGTGAAAATGCCGTCACTAAACGTGCTAAACCGGCATCAAAAGGTAAAAGCAGCGATAAGCATAAACGTGGCAAAGGTACTGCTGGCAAGCCCAAGGCAGAAGATGAACAAGCTAAGCCAAATAAAAAGTCAGCTAAACCTGATGATAAAGCGAGTGACAAAACCACGACTAAAGCTAAAAAGCGCAAGGCAAGAAAAAAACGTCCGGGTAAAAATGCTCGTAAAACAACCGATTAGTCATATATACCCAAACCACTTAAAGATGCCGTTTCAGAGTTAAGCTAGGAAGTCAGCTCAAGGCGCAGTATGAAGATAGTGGTTATCCCTTATCAAGTACAGCAACGCTGGGCTGTGTTAGCAAACGCAATGCAGACAAGCTTTTAAAGTAATTAATAGAGAAAGAAATAAGTTTATGGCAAAGCAAGAAGAATTAGTATTTGGCATTCATGCTGTCAAAGCCTTGATTGAAAATGCACCTGAAAGATTTATTGAGTTATGGCTACTTAAAGGTCGTGAAGACGACCGGTTAATGCCAATTATTAATTTAGCGCAACAATATGGTATCCCTGCACAAATGGCGAGCCGTAAAGTACTGGATGATAAAAGTGAAGGTGATCAGCACCAAGGTGTTGTAGCACGTGTTAAACCAGGAAAAGTCTTCACTGAGGCTGATTTAGATGACATTCTTGCTGAGGCAGCAGGTAAAGAACAAGCACCATTTTTATTGATTTTAGATGGCGTGACTGATCCGCATAACTTAGGCGCGTGTTTACGAAATGCTGATGCGGCAGGTGTGCAAGCGATTATTGTGCCCAAAGACAATGCCGCTCGCTTGAGTGCAATCGTACGCAAAGTCGCCGTTGGTGCAGCAGAAGCTGTGCCTTTAGTACAAGTGACTAATTTATCAAGAACCATGAAAGCGTTACAACAAGCGGGTGTATGGATTATTGGTACCGCGGGTGAGACCGAGACTTGTCTTTATGATGTCAAACTGGCTGGGCCCATGGCCTTAGTGATGGGAGCAGAAGGTAAAGGCATGCGCCGTTTAACTCGGGAGAATTGCGATCAATTGGTTAAGTTACCTATGGCGGGTAGCGTCTCTAGCTTAAACGTCTCAGTAGCAACCGGTATTTGTTTATTTGAAATTGTAAGACAACGTTTAACAGTTTAGCGCCTTGAGTATTAACCTCTAGTTGAATTTTTTCGTCTCAATGAATTTAGCTTGAAGTACCTTTGTTTGAGCATGAACTAACCCGCATAAATACTTTTTTATGCGGGTTAGTTCATGCTTGCTAGTCTTTGTCTCGCAATTACTGCTTGTCTCGTTAAGTATGAACACGTTTCAAATATTGGCTCAACATAAGTAAAAATAGCCTTTGAAGCGGCCAATTTCAGCTCTATTAGGCTAGTTTCTTGTGGACCTAAAACCATTCAAGTTTATGAATTTTAAGTTTAAAATTAAATAAAAAAACTATATACAGCATCTCCTTGCCTTTTTTGCTCATTTTCCCTACAATACGCCTCCTTAATTCAGCCTGAACTTTTGTTCCTTGCCTCAACTGGTGTTGGCTGAGCCAGACAATGAGGCTACAACCGTAAGGAGCTCGTAATGCGTCATTACGAAATCGTATTTATGGTTCACCCTGATCAGAGTGAACAAGTACCAGCTATGATTCAGCGTTACAGTGACATCGTCACTAATGCTGAAGGCAAAATCCACCGTCTTGAAGACTGGGGCCGTCGCCAATTAGCTTACCCAATCAATAAATTGCACAAAGCACACTATGTTTTAATTAACATTGAAGCGCCTCAAGCAGCTATTGATGAACTAGAAACTTCTTTCCGTTACAACGATGTAGTTATTCGTAACATGATTATGCGCACTAAAGACGCGGTTACTGAAGCTTCAGCTATGGCTGTTGCTAAAGAAGACCGTCGTGATGAGCGTCGCGAAGTGAAGAAAGAGGTTACTGAAGCACCAGCTACTGAAGCATCAGCTACTGAAGCATCAGATGTTGAAGCACCAGTTGCTGAAGCACCAGCAGAAGAAGCTGCGAGCGAAGAATAAGTAACCTGTGACCATCTCTTCCTATGAATAATAGCCAAGAGAATTGCTTGGTGTTGACTGGACAGGTGCTAAAAGTACCTAAAACGTCAACCAGCCCAGCGGGTATTCAACATTGTCAGTTTTCAATGGACCACAAGTCCATGCAAAATGAGGCGGGCATGAACAGACAAGCGTTTGTTCGAATACAAGTTGTTGCAACAGGTAAAGTGTCACAACACTTAACTCGTGATTTAATTGAAGGCTGTAATGTTAGAGTGACTGGTTTTATAAACCGTCATGAATCTAGAAACGGAAATCCGCTTTTAGTATTACATGCCCAACAAATTGAAATGATTTAATTTAGGCTATTTTTATTTAACGGTGTTTTCACCTTAATAACTTAAGCCATATTAGGAGAAATCCATGTCTCGTTTTTTTAGACGTCGCAAGTTCTGCCGCTTTTCAGCGGAAGGTGCTGCTGCAATCGATTATAAAGATACAGCTGTACTAAAAAACTATATCACTGAAAGTGGTAAAATTGTTCCTAGCCGTATTACTGGTACAAGTGCTAAATATCAACGTCAACTTGGTCGTGCGATCAAGCGTGCTCGTTACTTAGCGTTATTACCATATACTGATTTACATAAGTAACCTAATAAGGGGTTTTGAAAATGGAAGTAATACTTCTTGATAAAATCGCCAAATTAGGCGGTCTTGGTGACAAGGTAACAGTTAAATCTGGTTACGCTCGTAACTTTTTATTACCTAAAGGTAAAGCTGTTTTTGCCTCTAAAGCAAACGTTGAGCACTTTGAAGCTCGTCGCGCTGACTTAGAGACTAAACTAGCTGAGCAACTAACTGCTGCACAAGCACGTGCAACTAAATTAACTGAATTAGCTGAAATCACTATCGCTTCTAAAGCCGGTGACGAAGGTAAATTATTTGGTTCAATTGGTACACGTGATATTGCTGATGCAATCACTGAAGCTGGTGTTAAAGTTGTTAAAGCTGAAGTACGTTTACCATTAGGTAGCATCCGTGAAACAGGTGAATTCGATATCGTAATTCACGTGCACAACGATGTAGATGCAACAATTAAAGTTGTTGTTATTGCTCAAGCTTAATTGCCTTAAGTAATCATCTATTGAAAACCCTGAATTTGTTATGAATTCAGGGTTTTTTTATGTGTAAAATATAGGCGATTGATCAATCAGTTATCGCAATAGGTTGTCAATAAAATGCTAGCAAGCAGTTTTATTGCCATTAAAATAAAGTATTTAAAGAAAAATGATCAACAAAAAATTAAAAAAATATTGATTTTTATATCGTCTACAATTAATTTAATTAGCTATATATAATACAAGGTATTAAAAGGACGTTGTTAAACCAAGTTGATTAATAGGTACAGCGTTATAAGATTGATAAGTAGTAAAACTACTCATTAAATTTTATGCTAAGTATTTACACACTTTTACATAGAAAAGTAGATCACTTAGTTAATCAAATTGATATTAAGTGGCTCTTAAAAAAGATTTATTTAGCAATGGAGTGCTCATGTTAGCAAAGGCTAAACTAATAGAACAACTGCAGATAAAACCTCTTTTTATGATAATGGCAGTATTTTATCTATTGGTTTGTTTTTTTTCGGTGCTAGCGGTTTACCAAGCGCAGAATAGCCAACACCATAGCCTAGAAGCATTAGCGCTCAATAACCAGCAATTAGAAGATCTTGTCAGTAAAACCGCTTTATTGCACAGAAATTTCGCTCGATTAACACTGAACAAAGAAAGCAGTTCGCGTCAGTTGGCTATTACTAACAGTCACTGGTATCTAAGTTTTCAACAGCCCATTTATCTAGTGTTTACCTCGCCATTATACCTTTTTTTCACCCTAGTATTATTTGTCATAGGTTGGCTACTGCAAAAAAAATTACAGCGAGAGTTAGTCATTAAGCTTAAATCTTTACAGCAATTGGAGCATTGGGCAAGTCTCACACTAATGCAAGGCTCCACTAATGTACTTGCTATTGATAATTCATCGCAAGAGATAGAAACCATTACCTTGGCCATTCGTCAATTACAGCAAAAAATAAATGACAATACTGCTAATGATATTGCTTGGGATAAAAGTATTCGCGCTAGCGCTTTACTGGATCAAGAAACCCGTATTGGTAACCGAGCATTTTTCAATAATAGATTACAAGCCTTGCTTAAAGAGGAGGATGCCCAGGGGGCGGTACTTTTGATCCAATTTAAAGAAATAGACTTGGTACAAAACTTATATGGCTATCAGCAAGCCATGTCGCTTTTATTAACACTGATTCAAGTCACTAAGCAAAGATTACAAGACCAACCTGGCTATTTTCTTGCGCGCCACAGCGATAATGAGTTATCGGTGTTGTTACCCAATGTTGTCATTAAGGATGTTGAGAAATTAGCGGATCTATTATTGAAAAAATTAGCAGCGGTAGTGATGCCAGTCGGGATCAATCAAGAAGAGTCTGTTCACATCGGCGCCAGTTATTTTGGTGCTGAGCAAGTACCCTATCAAATAATGTCAGAAGCTGATATGGCGTTACGTGCGGCGCAGTTACAAGGGCCTTCTCAATGGTTTATGTTTGAAGTGGGTGAATTAGCTTTAGTCAAAGCGAAAGGGTCCTTAAAATGGCGAACCTTGCTCAACGCGGCGATCAACAGCAATGGTTTTGCTCTCTTTTTTCAGCCTGTTATTGCGAGTGACAGTGCTACAGTTTTGCATCATGAGGTGCTATCAAAAGTTAAAGATAAAAATGGCGCTTTGATCAGCGCCCGTGTTTTCTTTCCCATGGCACAAAAATGTGGACTCATGCTACAAATAGATTTACTCATCCTTATACAAGTTTGTCGTATGTTAAGGGCCAAAAAAGCACAACAAAATAAGTGTAGTATTAATGTTTCAATAGACTCACTATTATCAGCTGGATTTGCGGAGAGGTTTCTCTCAATATTGTCCAGCTTCCCTGAAGTCAAAGGCCAGCTAATGATTGAAATTAGCGAATATCAGTTAGTTAATCACTTGTCAAAATTACAAGCCACGTTAGCCGCTTTAAGCACTGCAGGGGTGAAAATAATCGCTGACAAAGTTGGTCAATATGTTGTCAGTGCTCACTATATTAATATCTATCCTATCTATGCGATGAAATTACATCGTAGCATTGTCATCGACATAGATAAAAAAATAGAAAACCAAGTATTTATCCAAAGTTTGAGAACCCTAGCCGCAGCCAAAAACATTCCGGTTTACGCTTTAGGAGTTGAAAAACAAGCCGAATGGCGTGCTTTACTGCAACTGGGTGTAAAAGGTGGTCAAGGTCACTTTTTTACTGAACCGGTGGCACAGGTAGCACAGGCCATTGCGCGGGATTAAGTAAACCTCGTTCAAACATACCAGCGAGACCTTGCAAGCCACCTGTATGTAGCAGCACAATACGATGATACGCGGGGAAATAACCTGATTTGATAAGCTCGAGTAGTGCTAAAATCATTTTTCCTGAATAAACCGGCTCAAAATCAATTCCGACTATGTCACTAAAATGGCGTATTTCTTCTGCATCTTGCGCACTAAACTTAGCGTACCCCCCCCGATGAAATTGATGTGCTATTCGCCAGTTTTGCTGATTGTTATCGCTGGGCGGTAATAGCGCCTTTATTTCATCTTCAAGATAACCTTGTTGTTTTAGTACCGCGATACCTAATAGATTATGTTGTGATTGGTCGCCAACAATAAGCCCTGCTAGCGTACCACCACTGCCGACCGGAGTTATCATCGTATCAAATTCACTTTGTAGTTTTAGCTCATTCATCACTTCAGCAACACCGGTTAATGCCAGCGCATTACTGCCACCTTCAGGGATAATCAAGTGGTTAGGGTATTGCTGCTGCAACTGTTGTAAGTAACTGTCTTCAGAGCGCAGGCGATAGGTTTTTCGATCAACAAAAGACAACTGCATACCCCAATGCTTAGCCCAGGCTAGCGTATAATTGTCTTGATTGTGTTCCTCGCCACGAATAATGCCAATGACAGGCAATTGCTGCTGTTGGCAAGCGAACGCACAAGCATGAATATGATTTGAAAAACAACCGCCAAAAGTTATAACACCGTCAGCACCAATAGATTTTGCGTAGCGTAAGTTATGTTTAAGTTTGCGCCATTTATTACCGGAGATAATGTGATGAATTTGATCATCACGCTTAACCTGCACGGTTATTTTATGCTGAGTAAAAATAGGATGAGTAATAGGTTTTAAAGCTGATAAAATAGGCATATATTTTGCATCTTATTTTTTATCTTATATTGCATTTTAAGGCATGAAGTAATGAAAACACTTGCACCGAGTATAAAATTAGCGATAATAGTTTTTATGATTAAAGCTAAACAAAATAATAATATCGCTTAATGTCAATTATTACACGTATAAGAAATGTTTTCTCAAAAGCAAAGTCTACTGACTTGATTGGTATAGCTTTACGACAGCAATCGATTAGTTATTTCGTTAGAAAGGCTAATGAAAGTAAAGGTGAAACTTTTGAAAATAAAGGCAACTCAATTGTAAAAGCACTAAAGGCTTTGGTAAGTGTTAAACCCTTACCAGGACAATATCATTTAGTGTTGGCACACGCTCATTCGCAAATTGTACAAGTAGATAAGCCTAATGTACCAGCGGCCGAAATAAACGCTGCTTTAAAATGGCAAATAAAAGACTTGGTCAGTATAGCACCTGAAAATATGATGTTGGATTACTTCGATGGTCCAACATTAGCCGGGGGGCATGAAAAAATTAATGTGGTTTGCACAGCTAAAAATGATTTGATGGCGCTGGTCTCCATATTCAACGATACACAACTCAACATAAATAGCATAACCACTGAAGAGTTTGCCTTTGCAAGCTTACTGCCATTGCAACCAGACGCGGTATTGTTTGTTTGCCAGCAGCCTAGTGAAGAAATAAATCTTTTAATTGTTAAGAACGGCCAACTATTTTTCAGTCGACGCTTGCGTGGTTTTGCACAAATGGCCAATAAAAGTGAAGATGAATTAACTATGGGTATTATCGACTCTCTGAGTTTAGAGATTCAGCGTTCTACCGATTATTTTGAGCGCCAATTAAAACAAGCGCCAATCAAAACGATTGAAATTTTGCTACCCGTGGCACAAGAAGCATTTTTAGCCCGTAAGTTGGCAGAAAACACCAATGTAGAGGTTAAATTGTTTGCTATGCCAGAGACATTAGAGAGTCTTCGAGGTAGCGCTGTCGCTATTGGCGCAACACAGTTAAATTTTATGGAGCCAAATTAAGGTGGCTAAACATTCAATAAACTTATTGCAGGCTGACCTGCAAACAGCGAAAGCGTTATGGACACTCAAGCGTGTTGTGGCGCTATGGGGAACGACTCTTGTGGTTATGCTCGGGTTGATTTTTATTGTACAACGGCAAGTCAGTCACTTAACTACAGAATTTGCAACAGTAAAATCTTTCAATAGTCAGCAAAAATTACAGTTAAAAAATTTAGAATTGGCTGTTAGTAATAATCGCCAAGACACTGAGTTACTTGCGCAACTCAATACCATTAAGCTAGTCATTGCAAGTAAACAGTATTTACACCAACAATTAACTGACCCAACAAAAACTTATAGTGCCGGTTTCTCTAATGCGATGGAAGAATTGGCAGTGTTGCATGATAATAATATTAGCTTACAAAAAGTTAATATTGGTGATGGTAATATGACGTTTTCAGGCCTTGCACGTACCCCTGATGCCGTACCCAATTGGCTGTCTGGCTTTGAATCATCTACATTTCTTTCAGGTCAGCGATTTATTAATTTTTCTTTATCTGAGAATGAACAAAAATTAACTGAGTTTGTGGTTAGCTCTGCACAAAGTAAAGGAGAGTAGCACAATGGCACAGTGGTTGGCTTACAGTGAGAAATTCAGCAATACCACACCACGTGAGCAATATTTAATTATTGCTAGCGGTTTAGTGGCAATAATTTTCATTTTGTATAGTTTGTTTTTGGAGGCAGCCATTCAGCGTGTTGAACAGCTTAACAAACAAGTAGTACAAACTGAGCAAAGCAATAAAAACAATCAGGATTCGATCCAAGCATTAGAGCAAGCATTAAGTGCAGACCCTGATGTTGCTTTGCGAAAACAGTTAGTACAATATCAAGCTAAACTGGGTGGTATTGACGAGAGGTTGCTCACGTTAACCTCGGATTTAATTGGCCCTATTCAAATGCGTTATGCCTTGATCAAACTATTAAAGTTACAAAAAGGTGTGAAATTACTTTCATTTAAAGTACTTCCTGCCCGTGCGATAACACAAAGCAAAACTGACTCTTCAACTGATAAAATAGCAACTGCGACCGTCGGTGACATTAAGGCGCAGACCCAGCAATTACAGTTATATCGTCATGGCATTAAGATTAAGCTGCAAGGACAATATTTTCAGTTAAAAGACTATTTAACCCAATTAGAGAGTTTGTCTTGGACATTTTTTTGGCAAGAATTTGACTATCAACTAAAAGAGTATCCAATCAGTGAGCTAGAAATTGAAATTTATAGCTTAAGTACAGCACAGGAGTTTATTGGTGTATAAAATTATACTCGTTGCATTACTGCTATTTTTGCCTCAATACGCCAATAGCCAACAGGTTGATCCCACTAAGCCTTTTGGTGCAGTAGCTTCAGTATCAACTAATATTAGCAAAAAGAGCACAAGGTTAGTTTTACAATCAGTTATTAAAAGTAATAACAACAAAAAAGCGATTATTAACGGTCAAGTACTGAATGTCGGTGATAAATATAAAGGCTTTGCATTGATCGCAATCAATGCCAATGGGGTGGTATTAGATTCGCCACAAGGTAGAATGGAATTATCATTATTTTCCAGTGTTATAGCGAACTCACAATGAAAAAAGCATATAAAAATAAAAAGCAGCAAATGAAATTGTTATCTTGTTCAGCAATACTGGTATTGGTGGGTTGTCAGTCAGCGCCCAAACCGCCAACTGATGTAACACAAGCATTAGACAAAGCGATTGCTCAAGCCAATCAGCCGGCAGCGCCTAAACCCCTGCAAGCTTTACCCAACTCTGTTCGTCAAGAGCTTATGCAAAAAGAAATTCAACAAGCCCGTCATGGCTTATTAGCAGAAAAACGGCTAGAAATTGCCGCTAGTGGCGTTGCCGCTGAGCAATTTTTAGCCGCTATTGTTGATGATTCACCTTACAGTATTGCGGTTCATCCTGACGTTAGTGGTACCATCACCCTGAATTTAAAAAATGTGACCTTAGATGAAACTCTTGACGTGATTGAGTCACTTTATGGTTATGATATTCGCCGTGAAGGCCGCGTTATTCAAGTGTATCCGGCGGGTATTCGCACGGAAACTATTCCATTAGACTACTTGTATGTTAAACGCAGCGGTATCTCTAGTACAAGCGTCAACTCTGGTGGTGTTTCTGGCAATGGTTCCAGTGGGGGTAATTCAAGTGGTGGCAGTAGTAATAGTGGCAACAGCGGTGGCAATAGCGGTAATCAAAGCGGTAATCAAAGCAGTAGTACGAGTAGTGGTGTCAATATTCAGACTGAAAATGAATCTGATTTTTGGTCTGAATTAAACAAAACACTAACCGCGTTGGTGGGCAGTGAAAATGGTCGCTCTGTGATTGTATCTCCCCAAGCCGGCCTGGTCACCATTAAAGCCATGCCTGCTGAAATAACCGCTGTTAAACGCTTTATTGAAAGTACTGAAGAGCATTTACGCCGTCAGGTAATTATTGAAGCGAAAATAATGGAAGTCACCTTAAATGACGATTATCAACAAGGCGTAAAGTGGGATCAAGTGCTAGGGAACATCGAAAGCACTAACCTTGATTTTTCAACAACGGGCAATATTGCAGGTAATGCTATTGCCTCGACCATTGGTGGCGTAACAAACTTAAGCTTCCTCAATAAAGACTTTAGTGGCGTGATTGAATTATTATCAACACAAGGTAATGTGCAAGTACTTTCTAGCCCAAGAATAACCGCCACTAATAATCAAAAAGCCATCATCAAAGTCGGTGAAGACGAGTATTTTGTTACTGATGTTTCCAGCACAACCACCACAGGGACTTCAACCACAACGACACCTGAAATTGATTTAACGCCTTTCTTTTCAGGTATTGCTCTTGATGTAACACCGCAAATTGATGCGGATGGTGAAGTTATTCTTCATGTTCATCCATCGGTCACCATCACGGATGAGCAAACAAAAACGATCCGTTTAAGTGATCAAGATATTATCTTGCCACTGGCACAAAGCAGTGTGCGTGAATCTGATACCATTATTCGCGCTAAATCAGGTGAAATTGTGGTCATTGGTGGTCTGATTGAAACCCGTAAAGTTGACTTAGAGTCTAAAACACCTTTCTTTGGTGATATTCCAATTCTTGGCGAATTATTTAAGAGCAAAAGTGAATCGGTGCAAAAGAAAGAATTAGTTATTTTACTTAAACCGATTGTTATTGGCCAAGACACTTGGAAAAATCAATTACAAGACGCACGGGCTTTATTAAAACAGTGGTTCCCTGAAGATGCAGACGCAGCTAGCAATTAAGTTATAACCCTATGTATTTTAATCATTTTGGCTTAAGGGAATTACCCTTTACCCTGACCCCAAACACCAATTTTTATTTAGGCTTAGAATCTCACAACGAGGCACTAGCTGTGCTGTTTACCGCGCTAAAAACCGGTGAAGGTTTTATTAAAGTGGTGGGTGAAGTGGGTACAGGTAAAACCTTAATATGCCGCAAATTGTTAAATGAAATACCAGATAATTTTGTTACTGCTTATATTCCCAATCCCTATTTAGAGCCTGATGAGTTACGCCGTGCGGTAGCGGTTGAGTTAGGTGTTCAACAAGCACAAAGTATGTCGGTGCAGCTGTTAACTCAACGTATTCAGCAACGACTATTAGAGCTAAACAGTCAAGGTAATTCAGTGGTACTGATTCTTGATGAAGCGCAAGCGCTACCAGGTGAGAGTCTTGAGGCATTGCGCTTATTTACCAATATTGAAACCGAAACCCGCAAATTATTACAAGTGGTTTTATTTGCTCAGCCAGAATTAGATGAAAGGTTGGCTGAAAAGGCCTTTCGGCAATTAAAACAACGTATTACATTTTCTTATCAATTGCGTCCGCTGAATGCGTTTGAGGTTGAACATTATATTCAACATCGATTACAAGTGGCGGGCCATAACGGTGCTCCTTTATTTAGTCGGGCTTTGGCAAAAAAAGTGGCTAAGGTCAGTGGGGGTATTCCAAGGCTGGTCAATATTATTTGCCATAAAATGCTGATGCTTGCTTATGGCGAAGGTGGTTATCAACTTAGCAATAAACATTTAAGCCGAGCCATAGAAGATACTGAAGGTATGCAAGACAACACACCGGGGAAATTTTATCTCATTAGCTTAGTAATTGTGACCGTTTTAGCTGGCTTATACTTTTCGTGGGATATTTTGGGGACCTTGTTATGAGTGTCATTAACCAAATGTTAAAAGATTTAGATAAGCGTCAAAGTGAGCAGCAAAGTGCGGCTAATTTAGCGGTTTCTGGGCCAACAAAAAACTCAAATAGTAAGCTGATTCTAGTTATAGTTACTGCGATCATTATGTTGAATGTAGCGGGCATATTTAGCTGGCAACTTTACAGTGAAAACCAGCAATTAAGAATGCAAGTCCAGCAAGAAACTATGAGGTTGGCCAGAGAACAAAGTTTAGCGGCAGCCGAGAAAAATAAAATATCTGCTACAAAGCGATTAGAAGCTAAAGTGCCAATGGCTATGGTTACATCAAGCTTGCCAAGTTCAAACTCAAGCCCTAAAGATGACAGCACTTTAGAGAGTGATCTCCAGCAAAAAAATGAAAATAAAAGTAAAAGCAATAATATAGCCGCAAAAATGACAGAAAAAAATGCCGTATCTATAAAACCCTCACCCCTTCAAGCCACCGATAATAGCATTGAACCTGAGCCGGTTAATACAACACTGCAAGCTAAGCCAAGTTTAACTATTTCCCGCAGACAATTATCACCACAAGCCTTGGCAGCCAATAAAATTTCTGAAGCTGAGCAAGCTATGGAACGCAATAATCTGGCTAAAGCTGAAGCGTTATTTGAAGAAGTGCTGCTCGTTATGCCCGAGCATGAAACCGCACGTAAACAGTTAGCGGCCTTATGGTACGGTAAAAAGTCTTATCGAGATGCGATCAACCTGTTGTCGCAAGGTATTGCACTAGCACCACCAGCCCCAGAAATGCGCTTAATGAGTGCTCGAATTTACTACCAACAAGGTCAGGCAAGGCAAGCATACAATATACTACGGCCAATAAAAACCAGTGATAGTGCCGAAATACAAACACTATTAGCTAACACCTCGGCAGAGCTAAATGAGCATACCAGTGCCGTTAGCGCTTATCGAAAATTAATAACATTAGCGCCTGATGTAGGTCGATGGTGGTTAGGCGTTGCGGTTTCATTGGACAGTCTGGGCAATTTTGTGCCCGCAAGAGACGCTTATAAACAAGCAATAGCTCGCAATAATTTATCTAGCAGTGCGATGCAATTTGCTCGAGAACGCCTGATAGAGCTAGGAGAATAATATGGCAGCACCTAAATTAAAAATGCGTTTGGGCGACTTACTGGTTGACGAAAAAATCATCAGTAATGAGCAACTGTTGGAGGCGTTAAGCAGCCAAAAAATCAGTGGCCGAAAATTGGGTGGTGCTTTAATTGAGCTAGGCCATATTAACGAACAACAACTACTAGCGTTTTTTGCCCAACAACTCGATGTACCTTTTTTAGATATAAGCCAACGTAGAATTCCAGCTGAAGTGGCGATATTGTTACCTGAGGTGCACGCACGGCGTCTACGCGCTATTGTTATTGAAGATCAGGATGACGCTGTGCTAATCGGTATGAGCGATCCTGCTGATTTAAGTGCCCTTGACCAACTAGAGCAAATGTTAGCCCCAAAACGATTAAAACTGGCTGTGGTGATGGAGTCGCAACTCTTCAATGCCTTTGACGGTCTGTATCGACGCACCGCAGACATAGAGTCGTTTGCGAGTCAATTAGAGGAAGAATATGATCAAAGTAATAACTTTGATCTATCAAACAATTTTCTTGAAGAAGGCGGTGATGCAACGGTTGGCAAGTTATTACAGTCAGTGTTTGAAGATGCAGTGCAAATGCGTGCCTCTGATATTCATATTGAACCAGATGAAAACGCTCTGCGCATTCGCCAGCGTATTGATGGCGTGCTGCAAGAAAGTATCTTAAAAGAAAATAAAATTGCCTCTGCCATGGTCTTACGCTTAAAACTCATGGCCGGCTTAGACATCTCAGAAAAGCGTTTACCACAAGATGGTCGTTTTAATTTAAAAATTAAGGGCCATAATATCGACGTGCGTATGTCAACCATGCCAGTGCAATATGGTGAGTCTGTAGTTATGCGTTTACTGGATCAGTCAGCAGGTTTACTGTCGCTCAATGAGACTGGTATGCCAGAAGACTTTGTTAAACGCATTCGTCATCAAATTTCACGGCCACACGGCATGGTGCTGGTAACTGGCCCAACCGGTAGTGGTAAAACGACCACCTTGTATGCAGCATTAAGTGAACTTAATAAAGCCAGTAAAAAAATTATCACAGCAGAAGACCCGGTAGAATATCGCTTACCGCGGGTTAATCAGGTACAAATCAATAGTAAAATTAATCTGACCTTTTCCAGTGTATTACGTACCGCCTTACGACAAGATCCTGATATTCTTATGGTGGGTGAGATGCGCGATCAAGAAACCGTAGAAATTGGATTACGAGGCGCATTAACCGGTCACTTAGTGTTATCAACACTACATACCAATGATGCCATTACCAGTGCTTTACGTCTTTTAGATATGGGCGCGGCAGGATTTTTAGTCGGCAGTTCGCTGCGCGCTATTATCGCTCAGCGCTTAGTCCGTAAAGTGTGTGAAAGTTGCCGTCAAGCTTATCAACCCGAGCAACAAGAAATTATGTGGCTGTCTCATCTGGTTGACGAGGATATTAATGCCCTTAAGTTTAGCCATGGTCGAGGTTGTCAAACTTGCCAATACACCGGATATAAAGGCCGTATTGGTGTTTTTGAGCTATTAGAAATGAATGAGCCCATGATGGCGGCTTTAAAGCGTGATGACACCGAAGCTTTCACCCAAGCCGCTAAACAACATCCAGGGTTTAGGCCTTTAGCCTTAGCCGCATTCGACTACGCTAAACTCGGTGTCACCAGTGTTGAAGAAGTACTGCGTTTAGTAGAAACCTTTGATGTCACAGGATAAGTCATAATATTATGCCCGCATTTAATTATATTGGCCGAGATGCTAACGGTAGCCAAGTCAAAGGTGTTATTGAAGCGACAAACTCTGCTCTAGCGGCAGAGCAATTGTCTCGCAAAGCTATTATTCCCCTATCAATAGAAACAGCAAAACAGGCTAATGCAGCGGTTGCCAATAAAGATATTGATATCGAGGATTTATTAGGGCTTAATCAAGTTACCCTTGATGACGTGATTGTTTTTTGTCGACAAATGTATGCCTTGGTCAGATCAGGTGTGCCTATTTTAAGAGCCATTAAAGGCATGGCTGAAACGAGTAGCTCAGTAAAATTAAAGTCAGCGTTAATTGATATTTCAGCACAATTAGAAGGCGGCTTTCCCCTGTCGACAAGCTTGCACAAACACCCCAAAATATTTAATCCTTTATTTGTCTCATTAATCCATGTGGGCGAAAATACCGGTAATCTCGACGAAGCCTTTTTAAAGCTTGCTGGCTATTTTGAGCGCGAGCAAGAAACCCGAAAACGTATTAAAACCGCCTTACGCTATCCCAGCTTTGTGTTAATTGCCTTAGTGGCTGCGTTAGTTATTTTAAATATTTTTGTTATCCCCACGTTTGCCAATCTGTTCGCCAAACTAGGCGCAGATTTGCCTTGGGCAACAAAAATGCTCATTGGTAGCTCAAACTTTTTTCTCAATTATTGGCCACATATGCTAATAGCCAGTATTGCAGGTTTTTTTTCACTGAAACGTTATTTAGCCACACCGGATGGCATGTATGTCTGGGATAAACGCAAATTAACATTGCCGATTGTTGGCAGCGTTATTGAACGCTCAATTTTGTCACGCTTTGCCCACAGTTTTTCTATTATATTGCGTGCGGGTGTACCCATGACCACTGGCTTAACCCTAGTGGCTGACGCGGTTGACAATACTTACATGCGCGATAAGATTTTGGCGATGCGCAGCAGCATTGAAAGCGGCGAAAGTTTGTTACGTTCATCGGCGACCAGTGACTTATTTACCCCGTTGGTACTGCAAATGATCGCTGTTGGTGAAGAAACAGGCCGAGTTGATGAGTTATTAGCTGAAGTGGGTGACTACTACGAGCGTGAGGTAGATTACGAGCTAAGTACCTTAACCGCACGTATTGAACCTATTCTAATCGCCATAGTTGCCGCCATGGTGTTAGTACTAGCCTTAGGTATATTTAGCCCAATGTGGAATATGATGTCAGCCTTTCAAGGCAAGTAAGTTTATTTGTTATTAGGAGGCAAAGATCATGACATCATTACAAGTGGCTGAGAAAAATGAAAAATCATTAACCGAAATTTTAGTGGTGGTGGTGTTTGTCGGGTCATTGATGGCGAGTTTTATTTTTTACTTTTTTAAACAGCAAGAACAAATAAGCCAGGCCGGATTTTCATCAATAGCGCAAGTTTTTTCCGCGCGAGTCAATGGTATTCGTGGTCAATGGTTTATGGATTTAAAACCGCGTTTTGTTGGCCTTACCAGTCACCAAATTCAACCGGATGGCGGTCTTATAATACAAGTGCCAGTGAATAAATGGGGTTGGGTTGATAGCCATGAGGCAAATTTGCCGTGTCAAATTATTTGGCACTATGTGATGGAAGCCCCTTTGTTGTATATGAAGGATCCTATCAGTGCTGTTTTGGTTGAGCAGCAAAAGCAATTGCTGCCATATTGCCAATATAGTTTACCCAGTGGTAAGTATTTCACTTATCAGCGCCATAACGGCAAAGTCAGTAAAATTAAATTGACACATTAAGTTGGCATATTAAATGCTTATGAATAGCTATTGAACAGCAAGGTTTGTAGCCCTTAATAAGTATTTAGCGCATAATACGAATTATTTAGTTACATTGTTGACATTTAGTTGTTAAAATGACATCAATATCGTTAAGATAATCAAGTTGATATTATGATTGCCAAAACCTTAATAAAGCATTAAAAAACATCAAGAAAACATCAAGAAAACTTCAGGAAAACTTCAAGAGGTGGTTATGAATAAGCAGTCAGGCTTTACCCTTATAGAATTAGTGATTGTGGTGGTGATCTTAGGCTTTTTGGCGGTTACCGCAATTCCTAAGTTCCTCGACTTAACGGATCAAGCTAAACAAGCCAATATTGAAGGCATGGCTGGCGGTTTCGCTACAGCCGTTTCATTGGTGCGTGCTCAATGGGAGGCTGAAGGTCGTCCACAAAACACCACTGGCCAAAATATAGTAGATTATGATGGCACAGATTTAATTTTGACGATACAAGCGACCGATATTCGTCCCGGTTATGTGGTGTCTTCAAATACGGTGAGTCAAAATAATGGCGCCACATTAGGCAGTGACTTTACCGCGACTAACTGCGTGGATATATGGCAAAGTATTTTTCAACAACCACCGCGCTTAACTGACAGCATTAGCATATTAAACACTGACAGTAGCTTAAATTATCTAGCGGTTAAGTCGGGGTCGGCAGCAACAACCTTATGCCATTTTTATTTGAAAGAAACCTTAAGTAAAGATGTCAACAATGACTTTGCTGAACCAATAGCCAGTGCTTTAACCAGTACGGGCAACAGTTTTACTTACCAACCCGCTGATAGCTCAGTGGTTGTTTATATCAACAATAACAATAAATAATTAATAACAATCAACAATTCACAATAAATAATTAATAACAATTAATTATCAACAATAAAGGTTTATGTTATGAAGCAGTTAACAAATAATAGTTTTAGCAAGCAAAAAGGTTTTACCCTAATTGAATTAGTGGTCGTTATTGTTATTTTAGGTATTCTAGCGGCAACCGCGGCGCCTAAGTTTATTGATTTAACAACTGATGCACGAAGCTCTGTCATGAAAGGTGTACAAGGCAGTGTCAACAGTGCGATAAATTTAGCACACGCTAAAGCTTTGGTTGGGGCTCAAACGGGTGAAGCGGGCACGATTATAATTGGTAGTAAACATTACGCATTAGTTCATGGTTTTCCTGCCGTTGAGAGTTTAGGTACTTTAGGCGACGGCTCAAACGCAGAAAATGCTTTAGGTATACAAGGTCTTATTGAATTAGATAGTGGATCACAAATTGTGTTTAAAGAATATGTTACCAAGGCTGCTGTAGATGCTAATGCAAGTGTTCCAGGTGATACTGGTTCTGCTGAAGAAACAGCTAAGGGCTTTGTTCATACTGGCGCAACAGACGAAACAAAGTGCTCTTTAGCCTATGCAAATGCGGGAGATTCAGAAACGCCACCAGTAATAACGTCCAATTTTGATGACTGTTAAACTGATAGATTTATTTAAAGGAGAGCTAAGCTCTCTTTTTTTTTACCTGAATTTAATGACAAGGCCTAAAGTATTAAAACTAAATACACTAGTTAATGTTAATTTTGAACGTGGTGTGAAATGAAAATGCTGATGTATTTTTAAGACCAAGTAGATTAAGCTAAATACTAGCCATGTATTTAATGCTAAAGCTTTAACTGTGTTAGTACTTTCAGTTATTAATAGCTTGAGTTATTTAATAAAATCAGTAAAGGTAATTAATATGAATTCCAAAGGATTCACCTTAATCGAGCTGATTGTCGTTATTATAATTCTCGGCATTTTGGCCGCCATCGCCGCGCCTAAATTTATTAATTTAAACGCGGATGCACAAACGGCGACATTACAAGGTGTTAAGGCGACAATGCAAGCTGCTTCGGCTAAGGTCCATAGTAAGTCGTTAGTTAAAGGCAATCAAAAGGAGTTGAATAGTCACGTTAATATCGAAGAGGGTGGTGAGCTAGCTATTACTTTTGGTTATCCGCGAGCCAATACTGGCGATTGGCAACAATTGCTTAGTCTTGATGGCGCCGATTTTAACTATGATGAATTGGGAGATGTTATCGCTATCTATAGTAGTGATGTTTTGCCGCCAACGAGCTCAAACGACCCTTGTATAGTTTATTATGTTGAGCCTGTTAGTGCAGGCAGTGTACCGTCTTTTATAGTAAACGCCTGTATTTAGTGGGTTGGCTATAGTCATTGGTAGTGGGATAAATGTGAATAATGTTAATAATCTGAAAAATACACGCTTAAATCAAGGCTTCACTTTGATTGAACTGATTATCGTGATCATTATTTTGGGCATCCTCTCCCTGACAGTAGCCCCTAAATTTTTTACCGCTAAGGGCTTTTCTGAATACGGCTATCGTACCGATGTGATAGCGAAATTACGCTTAATTCAACTCAAGGCCATGCAACAAACTCAAGCCATATCTCAAGCCGATAACAGTTATTGCCACCGTGTATTGATAACTGATACAAAGTTAGGCACGCCTGATGACTGTGATGACACACCAAGTTTTGACAGTACATGGCAAGATAGCGCCACAAAAGTGAAGATAGCTGACCAAGACAATGTCACCTTTTCTTCCTGGGATGAAAATAATATAACTAACGATAGCTTTTCATTCGACAGTATGGGCCGGCCGTCCTGTGCTGCTGCTCCTTGTCAAATTACCATCACCATTACCGGTGAGCAGGCTATCAGTGTGCAAATAGAGTCAGAAGGTTATATTCATGCGCTTTAAGCAAAAGTTATCCCCAACAGTAATGCTGCCCAGTAAAGTATCACAGCAAGGTTTCACCCTCATTGAAATCATTGTCGGTATTGTGGTGTTATCAATTGCCTTTTCAATATTTACCAGCTTAATTTACCCGTTAGCTAATCAAAGTGCTAAGCAAGTGCATCAAATTAAAGCCGCAGAACTTGGCCAGTCGATGATCAATGAAATTATTGCTAAAGCCTTTGATGAAAACTCTGATATGGCGGGTGGTATCTATCGCTGTGGTGAAGATAGTAATAATGATGGCGAAATTAAACTCGCTGACGATGAAACCTGTACCGAGTCTGTAAATTTAGGCCCTGATAATACAGAAACAAGAAAAAATTTTGACGATGTTGATGACTATAATGACTTATCAATAAGGGAAAATTCGTTGGGTGACCCTCTAAATGATATCTATGTTGGTTATCAAATTATCGTTCAGGTGATCAACGATAGTGATTACGATGGCGACCATGACGAGGATGATAACGAATATACCGCTAAGCTTATTAGGGTAACCATCACCACGCCACAAGATTTCGATTTTGTTTTTGCTGTCTATCGGGCGAATTTTTAATGTCGGGCTCTAAAAATAATCTTAAACTTAAACATCAACCTAAGCATCAAGCTAAAAACCAGCAGGGTTTTACTTTAATTGAGCTAGTCACCGTGATTGTGATATTGGGTGTGTTGGCGACCGGTATTAGCTCGTTTCTTCGCTTTGGCGTGCAAAGTTATACCCATGCTGCTGACAGAGATGCCTTAATCTCTAGCGCAAGATTCGTGGTGGAGCGGCTTAATCGTGAAGTCAGAAACGCATTACCTAATAGCATTCGTACTATCGGTGGCGATAATAATCCATGCTTAGAGTTTGTGCCCATCAATAAAAGCGTTAATTATCTTGATATTCCTGTGGCACCAGAAGCCCCAAGTAATAGTGTTGATGTACTTATGTTGCAAGGCGATTTATCATCTACCACACAATATGTGTCTGTTTATGCGTTAAATAGCGACGATATATATGATAAAAAAGCCGGGGTTATTGAAGAATTTTCAACAGTAGCTAATTCGGGCTTTAGGGACGTTCCATCAACAATTAGCTTTGCTAACAGTGTTATATTTAAAGAAGAATCGCCAACCGAACGTTTGTATTTTATTGGCTCACCAGTAAGTTATTGTGTTGAAGATCAAGCTATTTATCGTTACCAAACTTATGGTTTTGGCAGTTACGATAGCGATGGTAAGCCACTTATCACCGATACTACTGAGAAAGTCTTGATGGCAGAATATGTTGATAATTATTCATTGCCTGGTATAGACACCGAGTTTCCCTTTCAAACCAGCCCAGCGACGTTACAACGAAATGGCTTAGCACTTATCAGGTTGAAGTTTGCTCGTAACCTAGAAGAAATTGTCTTTAATAATGAGATACAGGTGCCTAATGTTCCATAAACAATCGTTTAGACTCACAAAATTGCCTCGCAAATTGCTTAGCCAATCAGGGAAGCCTCGATACTCAAAGCAACAAGCGGGTAGCGCCTTAGTTATCGCTATTTTTGTGGTTATTGCTTTGTCAGCACTCGGTGCCGCTTTAGTGAAAATGTTAGACTCGAGCCAAGAAAGTGTTGCCTATGAAGTATTAGGAACACGGGCTTATACGGCAGCACAGAGTGGCTTACAGTGGCAGTTGGCTAAAGTATTTCCGTTAAACAGCCCGGCTATCGCTTGTGCTGATATTGATAATCCACCCCCCGACAATCCCACCCCCCCTAGTTTTAATCATACGCTGGGCTTAGCGCAGTGTGAAGTTAGCGTTAGCTACACTAGCTTTAAACACGCTGATATTTGTTATTACTCAATCACTGCCGAGGGCACCTGTGCTATTGGCAGCGAATCCACCTCAAGAAAAATAGCGGTCGAAGCCCGTAGCCTTAGCTCGCTTTGATTTTATATCAAATGCTTGGTAGCGGGCTATTTAATAGCTAGAGATAGGATTGAAGGAAAGCAGACTATCAAGAGCAAGCATGAGAGCATGAGTTAAAAGCGATCCGTAAAATTGAAACTTAACTCGCATTTCACCCTACTTACTAAGATAACACTTTCCGCCATTTTAAAGGCTAAATATAAGCTTGAGTTGGTTAAAAACTGTTCAGTATTTTAGTTTTAATAATAGTCACAATACCAATTTAGCTAACGCCATTTACATCTAAGAGGATCAAGTCGGGCTTAAACATCCTACTAATATTTTACACCACCTACCTATGCTGTGTTAGCGTAAATTTTTACGATGACTACCTAAGTGCCAGATTAAATTTTGGGATTTATCACGCTAATGACCGAATTATCTCATAGCACGCAGTCAGCAATTAATATCACTGTTGGCTAACATCAGAGATTTATTTAATTCAACGGAGATAATGTTGATTAAATTATCTTTTTTAGTTAAATAATCTCAATATTTCATCATATTTTGTCATTGAAATAACACAAGCGCGATAGTCTGCGCTATGATAGCGTGTTAACAGTAAAAAATATCATTTGTCAGCTAATCTGTAGCGGGCAAATTAAGCACAATAATATTCTGGCAATTTGTTGCCTAGGTTATGTTTAAAGGACATTTCGACAATATGTTTAAGAAATTACGCGGCATGTTTTCTAACGATTTATCAATTGACTTAGGAACCGCAAATACCCTTATTTATGTAAAAGACCAAGGTATTGTTTTGAATGAGCCCTCAGTTGTGGCCATTCGACAAGACCGCTCTGGTGGCTCTAAAAGTGTTGCTGCAGTCGGTACGGCAGCCAAACAAATGTTAGGTCGCACCCCTGGAAATATTGAAGCCATTCGTCCGATGAAAGATGGCGTTATTGCTAACTTTTTTGTGACTGAAAAAATGTTGCAGTACTTCATTAAACAAGTACACAGCAATAATTTTTTACGACCCAGCCCACGTGTTTTAGTTTGTGTGCCTTGCGGCTCAACGCAAGTTGAACGACGTGCTATTCGTGAATCAGCCATAGGTGCTGGTGCGCGTGAAGTGTATTTGATTGATGAGCCTATGGCGGCAGCAATTGGCGCAGGTATGCCAGTGTCAGAAGCAACGGGTTCCATGGTGGTTGATATTGGTGGTGGTACCACTGAAGTTGGCATTATTTCTCTAAACGGTGTGGTTTATTCTTCTTCTGCGCGCATCGGCGGTGATAAATTTGACGATGCTATTATTAACTATGTACGTCGTAACTTCGGTAGTTTAATTGGTGAAGCAACTGCTGAGCGCATTAAGCATGAAATTGGCTCTGCCTACCCTGGCGACGAGGTACTTGAAATTGAAGTGCGTGGGCGCAATTTAGCAGAAGGTGTGCCACGTAGTTTCACTTTAAACAGCAATGAAATTTTAGAAGCGCTACAAGAACCCTTAACCGGTATTGTCAGTGCGATTATGGTGGCATTAGAGCAATCGCCACCTGAACTAGCCTCTGATATTTCAGAGCGTGGTATGATTTTAACCGGTGGCGGCGCCCTGTTAAGAGGTATCGATCGCTTACTGATGGAAGAAACCGGTATTCCGGTTGTGGTTGCTGATGACCCACTGACTTGTGTAGCTCGTGGTGGTGGTAAGGCCATTGAAATGATAGATATGCACGGTGGCGATTTATTTTCCTACGAGTAGCATACTAATTATTTATCGCCATTTTGCCTAATTACCTTATCGAATGTACTCATTGATTAGCGTCAACTTCGTGCATTTTCTGGATAGTTAAAGCCAATGGCGATAAATAAAATAGCATTTATACAAGTTTAATTTATGAACCCTATATTTAAGCATGGACCATCTCCTGTGCACCGACTTGTTTTGGTGCTGCTTTGTTCTGCAGCATTAATATTTTTTGATCATAAAATGAATAGTTTTGAGCCTGCTCGAGGCTTTTTGCAATCACTGGTCAGCCCATTACAGTATTTGGCTACCGCGCCAAAACAAATGATGAACTGGGCGGCAGATAATATGACCACTCGTCGTCAACTCCTCGCCGATAATCAACAATACAAAATCAACGAGTTAGTCTTTCATGAGCAAGCTTTACAATTAGATATTGTTCAGCGTGAAAATAATCGACTTAGAGCCTTGCTCGCTTCCCCCTTGCGTGGTGATGCTAAAAAAATGGTGGCAGAAATTCTTAGCGTCGACAGCGACCCTTATACTCATCAAGTGGTGATAAACCGTGGTGCTAACGACGGCGTTTATGAAGGACAGGTGGTCATTGATGATGAAGGGATTGTTGGCCAAATATTGCATGTGGGTACCACAAGTAGCCGTGTGTTATTGATCACTGATATTACCCACGGTGTGCCAGTAAGAATAAGCCGTAATGGACTTAGACTTATTGCCACTGGCGGCGGTGTTATTGATCGCTTAACCCATAATTATGTCCCTCACAGTAGTGATATTCGTACGGGTGATTTATTAGTGACTTCAGGCTTAGGCAGTAAATTCCCTGAAGGATATCCGGTAGCAAAAGTTACTGGCGTTATTCAAGATGAATCACGCGCTTTTTCTCAAATTCAAAGCCAGCCAGTAGCCAAAATAGATCGTTTACGTTATGTTTTATTATTGTGGCCAGAGCAGAATAATCTTCAAGAGTCTAATGAAAGTAAAACATTGCCCGCAGAAAAGGCCAAGATTAAATGAGTATTGTTAGTCGTTTAATTATGTTTTTAACGCTATTAGTTTCACTGCTCGCCAGTATTATGCCGTTACCACTGAGCGTTGATGCTTTTCGTCCTGATTGGGTATTGGTTGTTTTACTTTACTGGTGTTTGGCATTGCCCTCGCGCGTTAATGTTATTTCAGCTTGGGTTATGGGCTTTATTCTTGATGTTTTACTGGGCTCTACTTTAGGTGTACATGCCGGCGCTATGGCGATTAGTGTTTATATTGTTGCTGGCAATTTTCAGAAAATACGTAATTTTTCTGTTTGGCAGCAAGCATTGATTATTGGTGTGTTATCAGCGTTATATCACTTAATTGTTTTTTGGTTACAACGATTTTTAACTGACGCTGTGTTTTTACCCAGTTATTTATATCCGGTGTTTACCACCATTATCCTCTGGCCCTGGGCTTTTTTACTCTTACGTAAAATAAGACGAAACTTTAGAATAACATAATATGTCTACTACTTTGATTTTGGCGTCACAATCACCGCGCCGAAAAGAACTACTTCAACAACTGGGCTACGACTTTGTCTGTGTACCTGCAGATCTTGATGAAACTGTACTTGCAGCAGAAAAACCTGAGCAGTATGTCGCACGTTTGGCATTAGCAAAAGCCGGTGTCATTGCCAAGCAATATGCTGATGATGTCGTGGTACTTGGCTCTGATACTAGTGTGGTCTTTGGTCAGCATATATTAGGTAAACCTGAATCTCTTGCCGATTGTCTCACTATACTTAAGATGCTGTCTGGACATACTCATCAGGTAGTTACGGCGATTGCTGCAGTAAAAGGTGAACGTCTTGAGGTGGTTGTGGTCAGTACTGAAGTGGACTTTAAAAACCTCACCGAACAAGAAATAAAGCGCTATTGGCAAACAGGCGAACCACAAGATAAAGCCGGTGCCTATGGTATTCAAGGCATTGCAGGACAATTTGTCAAACAAATTCGTGGTAGTTATTCTGCGGTTGTTGGCTTACCTTTATATGAAACAGCACAGCTGTTATCAGCATTTGGCGTAGCATCGTCAATGACACAAGCATAAATAGGAATCGATATGAGCGGTGAATTACTTATCAATGTTACGCCAAGTGAAACGCGAGTAGCGTTAATCGAAAATGGTTCACTACAAGAAGTCCATGTTGAACGTGAAACTCGGCGTGGCTTAGTCGGCAATATTTATCTGGGTAAAATTATTCGTGTTTTACCCGGTATGCAAGCGGCCTTTGTTGATATTAATCTTGGCAAAGCGGCTTTTTTACATGCCTCAGATATCAATTCGAAACTCATTTTAAATGAAGATAGCAATAGTGAACAAGTACCTGATATTAGAAATTTGGTGCACGAGGGTCAGCATATTGTGGTGCAAGTTGTTAAAGATCCTATGGGCACCAAAGGTGCACGACTCACCACAGATATTACCATCGCGGCACGTTATTTAGTGTTAATGCCTAACGCTAGCCACGCGGGAATATCACAGCGTATTGATGACCCCGCAGAGCGAAACCGTCTGAAATCGATCGTTACGCCCTATTGTTCAAAAGAGCATGGCTTTATTGTTCGCACCGCAGCTGAAGGTGCCAATATTGAAGAACTACAACACGATGCTGAGTTTTTGCGTCGCGTTTGGGCAAAAGTTGTTGAGCGAAAAGAGCGTAAACAAACCAAAGATCCTATCTATCAAGATCTATCGCTAGCATTTCGTGTGCTGCGCGATTTTGTTGGTGCCTCACTTGAGCGTATTCGTATTGATTCAAAACTTACTTATGAACAATTACTTGAATTTACCACTGAATTTGTCCCCAAGTTAGCCCCCGTGTTGGAATGTTACCCGGGCGAACGACCTATTTTTGATTTGTTTAACGTTGAAAACGAAATACAGCGCTCATTACATCGAAAAATTGAATTGAAATCAGGGGGATCTTTGATCATAGATCAAACTGAAGCCATGACCACTATTGATATTAATACCGGTGCTTTTGTTGGACATCGTAATTTAGAAGAAACGATTTTTAATACTAACATTGAGGCAACACAAGCGATTGCTCGACAGCTTAGATTAAGAAACCTCGGTGGTATTATCATCGTTGATTTTATTGATATGAATATAAAAGACCATCAGCGCCGTGTTTTACATAGTTTAGATATGGCGATGGCGAAAGATAATGTTAAATACAGTTTGTCAGATTTCTCTGCATTAGGCCTGGTGGAAATGACCCGAAAACGAACGCGTGAAAGCCTAGAGCATATTTTATGTGGTGAGTGTGAAGTATGTCATGGTCGTGGTTATGTGAAGACAGTTGAAACTGTGTGTTTTGAAATTCTACGAGAAATTGTCCGGGTCAATCGCGCTTATGACGCGGATAAGTTTATTGTTTACACCTCATCATCGGTGAGTGAATCATTAGAAAATGACGAGTATCATAATTTGGCCGAGCTTGAAGTCTTCATCGGCAAGCAGATTAAAGTACAGACTGAAACCCTGTATAGTCAAGAGCAATTTGATGTGGTTATGATGTGAGCCTGTTTTGTGTTTATGCTTTGAATCAGCAGATCAAGTTTAAAGCACAGTGAGTATGTAGGTCGCATTTAAGCGGTCAATTTGATGGAGAAAAACTCGACGTGACCTGTGCAAGCAGCATAGGTATTGTTTGCTTCCTTCCTATCAGTGAATAAAGTGTATTGGTAAAATATTAATGAGTGTTTCCACGTTCTTAAATAGATGGCTCAAACGTCTGTATAAACTATTAGCAATTTTGTTAGTAGCTTTTGCTGTGTCGATTAGTCTATTGCGCTTATTTTTACCCTATGCACATAATTATCGCCAAACGGTCGAAGATTACCTCAACAACAGCTATAACAGTAACATCTCTATTGGCTCGTTAAGCATGGGCTGGGGGCAGTTAGGCCCAACATTGATCACCCAACAAGTTGAGCTTTTGTCTAATGACAACAGTAAAATATACCTTGATAGCTTAGCGGTTGAATTAGACTTTTGGCGCAGTATGCGCTCAGGGAAACTGGTTACGCAAGACTTTGTTATCTCGGGCGCAGAATTAATATTTGAACAAGCGGCACTGGCTAACTCCGCCGAAGAAATCTCTAGCAATGAAGCGGATAATAAAGACTTAATAACGTCACTTTCCTCAATATTACTTGAACAAATTTCTCTTTTTTCGATTCGTGACAGCCATGTGCTTTATCATACCCTTGCTGGAGTGCGAGCCTTCACCATTAATGAAATGTTTTGGACAAACGAAAACAATCAGCATAGAGCTAACGGTACTATTATCGTGGACGGTTTAAGCTCTAATAATTTAAAAGTGTTGTTAGATTTTCAAGGGCCAAGGTTTGATCAACTCAGTGGTCAAGCCTATTTAGAAGCCAATGACATTGATATTACCCCTTGGTTAGGGAAAGTTCTAGCGATTAAGGATGCCAACACTCACTCAGCGATTAATTTTAGTGCTTGGTTAAAGCTTAATACGGGTAAGCCCGAGTTTATCCAGGTCGCTCTTGGTGATAATGAAATCACTTGGCAACATCAGGGTAAAGCGCAAAAATTTGAGATTATAGGTGGTGATTTTCAAATAAAAATCTTAGACGAATTAGTGTTTAATCTAGCAAGCTCACCATTAACTGTTAAACGTAATGGTAGGGAAACTAATAAAATATCCTTGATGGTCAAGGCTAATGGTACCCATATCAATGGTTATATTAATGCTATCGAGCTGGCCAGTTTTGCCGGCGTATCACCGCTATTAGTTGACGACGTTAGGCTTGAAAAACTATTACTAGACCTTGACCCGGTTGGCCGAGTTGAAGAGATTCATTTTCGCAGTACTGCGGATAATTTCGCTATAACAGCAGAATTTAGCGATGTTGACAGCCATTTTAGTCAAGGTATTCCTGGCATTGACAATGTCAGTGGTGAATTAGTCTATGCTAATAATCAGCTGCAAATATCATTAAGTGCTGTTGATGGCGCACTCGATTTCGATAAACATTTTAAATACCCTATTCCTTACACTCGCTTAACGAGTGTGATCAATGCAAAATTTTCAGCGGATGACTGGCAATTTTCGGTTGAAAATATAGAATTTAACTCGCCACAGCTGAGTTTAAGAGCAGACGTAAAAATAAATAGTGTTAAAGACCAAGCGACAACAATGTCACTCTTGGCGAGTGCGAGTCAAGGTAATACAGCGTTTGCTGAATATTTTTATCCCCATTTATTAATGGGTGAGGCTTTGGTGAACTACTTAAATGGCGCGATCGTTGATGGTGAGATTAAGCAGGCTTTAGTGTTATTTAATGGGCCATTAAATAACTTTCCATTTAACCACCGTGAAGGTGTTTTTGTTGTTGACGCTGAGTTGTCTCAAAGTACATTTAAATTTGACCCACAGTGGCCGGCGATTGAAAACTTCGCCGCGAACTTAAACTTCACCAATAATAGTATGCTTATTACCGGTAGAGAAGGTACCTTGTCGGGTATCGATGTTACCGGTGTTCAAGCCGCTATTGCTGAGTTAGCAGGTAGTCAAGTATTAACGGTTGACGCCGACTTTACTCAAACCAAGCCACAATTAGTGCAGCAACTTATGGCGGCGAGTCCAATGCAAAAAACGATTGGTGTAACATTAGAGCAGGTGGTGGTTTCAGCACCGATTAATGGTGATTTCTCTTTAACATTACCGTTAAATAATCCTGCAGCTGTTATCGCTAAAGGTCATGTTGAGTTTAAAAATAATCATCTCGCGTTACAAGTACCGCGAATGGATTTTAGCCAAGTTAATGGCCGTTTAGACTATCATAATGATTTCATCACTGTTTCGGGTATTGAGCTTGATTGGCGCGGTATGCCGTTAACTATTAATGTTACCGCTGAACAAAAGCCTGAGCACTATAACGTTAGTATTGAAACACTAGGTCAGTGGCAAACTAGCCAATGGCAAAGACAATTGCCTGATGAATTAGTGAAATATGCTGACGGTAAAATAGATTGGCAAGGTCTGCTAGCACTGAATATTAGTGATGATAAATTTAACTATGATTACCAAATACACTCGACCTTAGATGAGGTGAATTTAGCCTTACCCGCACCCTTTAGTAAGAGCATAGGCGAACAAGTTGTGGTGAAAGTTCACGCCTTTGGCAATAGGTTTAATAGCACCATAGACGCTGATATTGGCGATGAACTAGGTTTTTACGCTTTACTGGAACATCAAAAAACGCGCTTTTCATCCGCGCATTTAGTGCTAGGCAAGCAGACCTTAGGGCCACCAATTTCAGGCTTTCATATTAGCGCTGATGTAGACCAAGCAAATTATCAGCAATGGCAGCCTTTAGTGTTAGATATTTTGGCGGCGGTTGAGCCCACACCAGACAAGTTAAATCCATCAGCAGTGCCATCAGATAAAAAGACCTATGAGCAGAGCTTATTATCAGCTCCTGATAAAATACAGGGTCAGGTTGGCAATTTAATGGTTTATGATAAAAATTTTCAGCAAGTCAATTTTGACTTTATACCTGAGTTGGATGGATGGCTGCTCAATATTAATGCTAAAGAACTAAAAGGCTCAGCTAAGTTTTATCCAGACTGGCATCAGCAAGGTATAGACATTAATGCAGATTTTGTTCATTTAACCCGTGCTAAAAATGAGTTAGTGCCAGCAGAGAGTATTGACGCTTTGGTTGATAGCACTTCGGTTGATAAAACTGTCACTGATGAAAATCTAATCGATAAAGCACAGGTTACTGAGGATATAAAACCGGGTAACACAGCATCAGTAAAACTAACGCCAATTCAAGAAGTTGAGTCAGGGGTTGGTGAAGTAAAGCAAACTCAACAAAGTAACAAGGCGACTGAATCTGAGCCCATAAACTCAATTGAACAACCAGTATCGCCACCAATTGACACTGTGAAAAATACAGAAATTTTTGCTAATGTGCCACCACTCAAGGTGACCTGTGCAAGTTGCCAGTATGATAATTATGATTTTGGTAAGGTAAGTTTTACGGTAGAGCGAGCAGAAGAAAATACGCTATTATTAAAAAACTTCACCGCTAAACGCGGTAATAATGCGTTGGCATTTAACGCTCAGTGGCAACAAGACAATGTGGGGTCAAATACTCGTGTTACTGGCACATTAGCGACTGATAATGTGGCGGGCGAAATAGCGCAGTTAGGGTACGTTTCGATTATAAAAGATAGTGGTGTCGAGATGAAATACGAGCTTGATTGGCAGGGTGGCCCACATGACTTTTTAACGGCGACGCTTAATGGCGAGCTATCAACAACCTTTGATGATGGTTATTTGGCTGATGTTGATGATAAAGGTGTGCGTATTTTATCCTTGTTAAGTTTGCAGTCACTGGTGCGTAAACTTAGTTTTGATTTTAGAGATATTTTTAGTGATGGTATGTTTTATAGTGAGCTAAAAGGTAGCTTTATGGTAAAAAATGGCGTGGCATATACTGATAATGTCGAGATGAATGGCACTGCCGGTGATTTAACCATAGTGGGTAATACCAATTTAAATAATGGTAACCTTGACTATCGGATGTCATATAAACCAAATTTAACCTCTAGTTTGCCGGTATTAGCTTGGATTGCGACACTAAATCCCGTAACCTTTTTAGCGGGCATGGCACTGGATGAAGTGATCACCTCTACGGTAATTGCTGAAATTAATTTTGAAGTAACAGGAAACTTAGACGACCCACAATTTAAACAAGTCAGTCGTAAAAATCAAAATATCAGCGTTGGCCGCTCTTCACCGCCTAAAATAATTGAAAATATTTCAGAAGATGCTGCTAAAATCAAGGCTTCAGAGCCGCCTAAAAAACAACCTTTTTAGTGGGATTTGGATGGATGATATAGATGGAGAACATTGATTAATAATGATGGGCAATAAAATAATGCAAATTTGTGCGATACAAATGTCTTCTAATACCTGTGTTGAAGACAATATTACTGATATTGAACAGCAATTAGCTACCTTAGAACCAGCGCAACAACAACTGGTTTTGTTGCCTGAATGCTGTTTATTTTTCGGTGGTAAAGATAAAGCGCAACTGGCGTTGGCAAAAGAAAACCAGCAAAGCAATGGCCTAAAAGCTCGGCTTGGAAAACTGGCAATAAAATATAATGTTTTTCTTGTGGCGGGCAGTATTCCGGTACTATCAAACCAGCCAGAAAAATTTACTAACAGTTGTTTTGTTTTCTCCCCTGAAGGCCAAGAACTTGGGGGGTATGATAAAATTCACTTGTTTGATGTTGCGGTGCAAGACAACGAAAAAAATTACTGTGAGTCTCGTTATGTCAAAGCTGGTGATCATGTTAGCGTAGTGAATATTGCTGGCGTTAATGTTGGTTTGTCAATTTGTTATGATCTGCGCTTTCCGGCACTATTTCGCCAGTTATGCCAGCAAGGGGCAAAAATTATTACCGTACCCAGTGCTTTTACACGGGTAACGGGTGCTGCACACTGGCAAACATTACTGCAGGCGCGTGCGATTGAAAATCAAGTTTATATTGTTGCTGCAGGGCAAGAAGGTGTGCATTTAAATGGCCGGGAAACTTGGGGCCACAGTATGATCATTAGTCCATGGGGCGAAATATTGGCTCAGCTTGATACCTCAAAAGGTATTATTTGTGCTGATTACCAAGAACAAGAATTAGACAAGGTGCGTAAAGCTATGCCTGTTGCCACTCATAATCGTTTTAAAAATAAGTTGATGTCGTATGAATAATGTTGAGATAGAGCTTTTAGCCAATAGTGAAATTGATCAAAGTATGCTGATGGATACCTTGGATAACATTTTCCAACGTAAAGTCGATTTAGCGGATTTATATTTTCAATCCAGTAGCCATGAATCATGGATGTTGGAAGACGGTATAGTCAAAGAAGGCTCTTATAACATCGAACGCGGTGTCGGTGTACGTGCTATATCAGGCGAAAAAACTGGCTTTGCCTACTCGGATGATATTTCGCCCAGCGCATTAAAAAAAGCAGCTGATGCGGCGAAAGGCATCGCTAATGCTGAAAAGTCTGCGCGAGTGCAAGTTTTTGATGGCAAAAAAATGCAGCAAAACCCCGCTCAATATCAGGCGATAGATCCACTGGCTAGTTTGCCTCAAGAGCAAAAAATAACCTTATTGCACGAAGTAGAGGCTCATGCACGCAGTGTTGATAAACGGGTTAAACAAGTGATTGTTAACTTGTCAGGTATTTATGAAAAAATATTGGTGGCAGCTAGTGATGGCACTTATGCTACCGATATACGACCATTAGTACGGCTTAATTGTTCGGTGTTAGTTGAAGAAAACGGTAAGCGAGAGCGCGCTAGTTCCGGTGGTGGTGCGCGGACAGATTATAGTTATTTCTTTGAGTTAGAACATAATAAACCACGTTATTTAGCCTATGCAGAAGAAGCCGTTCGCCAAGCATTAGTTAACTTAGTCGCGATTGATTCACCGGCAGGATTATTACCGGTAGTGCTGGGTGCTGGATGGCCAGGGGTATTACTACATGAAGCGGTTGGTCATGGTTTAGAAGGTGACTTTAACCGTAAAGGCTCTTCAGCATTTTCGGGAAAAATCGGCCAAAAAGTGACCTCTGATTTATGTACTATTGTGGATGATGGCACTATGGCAAATCGTCGTGGTTCGATCAGTATTGATGACGAAGGTACGCCAGGGCAGTACAATGTGCTGATTGAAAAAGGTGTTCTCAAAGGTTACATGCAGGATAAACACAATGCCGGTTTAATGGGCGTAAAACCCACAGGTAACGGCCGACGTGAATCCTACGCACACTTACCTATGCCGCGCATGACCAACACTTATATGTTGGCAGGTGAGCATAAGCCTGAAGATATTATCAAATCAGTGAAAAAAGGTATTTACGCCCCCAATTTTGCTGGTGGGCAGGTTGATATTACCTCGGGTAAATTTGTTTTCACGAGTTCAGAAGCGTATTTAATTGAAGATGGCGAAATTACCTCACCCATAAAAGGCGCTACTTTAATTGGCAGTGGTCCTGAAGCGATGAAGAACGTCAGCATGGTGGGTAATGACTTGAAACTAGATGCTGGTGTGGGTGTTTGTGGTAAAGACGGTCAAAGCTTGCCAGTTGGTGTTGGTCAACCGACTTTGAAAATTGATCAAATGACGGTGGGTGGTACGCAATAACACCGGTCTAAAGTGCTACTTTAACGACTTAAAAAAAAAGCCCTTTCGGGCTTTTTTTTTAAGTGATGAGAAAAATTAAGAATCTTTGAGGCGAATACCTTTTGCTTCAATGGTAATTTTACCGTTTTTCATTAAATTACCTACGGTGGCCTTAAAGGTTTTTTTACTGACCCCTAAAATACGCTTGATTAATTCTGGGTCACTTTTATCATGTAACGGACTAAAACCGTCATGCTCTGCAATATGAGCTAATAATACTTCACTAAAGTCTTTAACTTTACCTTCGCCTGGGCGGGTCAATGATAAATCAATACGACCATCTTCACGTACTTGCTTGATATAGCCAGTTATCTTTTTACCTGTGCGCAGTGGCTTAAATATTTCATTATCGTAAAGTAAGCCCCAGTGCAGATCATTAATAATCGCTTTAAAGCCCAAGTCAGTTTTGGTGGCAATGGTTAATGTTACTTTATCCCATTTTTGATATTCAGCTGGCCAAATATCAATAAACTTATCTAACTTACTTGAGGCGACTAAACGGTCAGTTTTTAGATCGAGAAAGATCCTAACAAGATAATACTTGCCTGCTTCCATCGGGGTATGTTGTTGGTTATAAGGGACCAGCAAATCTTTAGGTAAGCCCCAATCTAGAAAGGCACCCATTTTATTTACTTGGCTAACTTTTAACGAGACAAATTCATCAACTTCCGCTAATGGCTTTTCCGTTGTTGCTACGATTCTATCTGCAGTATCTGCATAGATAAAAACCTTAACTTCACTACCCACTTGGCAATTTTCAGGCACAAAGCGATTAGGTAATAATAGCTCACCTAATTCATTTGCATTTAAATATGCGCCATTGTCAGTAATTGCTACTACAGGAAGAGTGTTGTATTTGCCGATGCTTGCCATGTGAATTCTTGAGGTCAGTTAACTTGCGGCTATAATAACCGATTTGTCCGCAAGTTAACTATAACTTTCAATGCTGGGACTAATTTTTATTTAACTGTGCTGCTTTTAATTGCATATTTAGTTTGGTTTGAATGTATTCGCTATGTCGTAAATGCAATAAATCGGCAATCTTACGAATAATGTGCTCCTCAATGCTATCGAGTTCGCCATCGGCATAAGCGACCTGCCATAGAAGCTCTATCATTTTTACTCGCTGTTCAAGGCTGTAATTGTCGTTGATTTTAGAGGTAAATTGATAAAAATCTGTGGCGTGTTCACAGAGTAAGAGCGAGTGCTTTATGATCTCCGTGACTTCATCGCCAGTTAATTGAAATTGGTTGGCAATAATATCCTTGAGTTTTTGTTGTTCAGCTTTATCAAGTTGACCATCGGCAAGCATAACCTCACATAACAATACACTACAGGCAATCTCTAAGCTTAACTGATCTGCTTGCTGATCATTTTCTTCGCCTAATAATTGGAAAAAGGCACTAATTTTTGACAACATAAATTACTCTCTTTTTTGATGATGAATACTAATGTACTTACTTTTAGCTGCAAGTGCTTAATTAACTTATTTTAATAAAAAATTGTCACCCTGAGTATGCATAGCTTACCTCAAGTGCGTTGGTTGCGGATAATTAAGCTACTAACAAGGACGGTAGTATTGTTAATGCTAAGTTTTTACCTTTGTTGTTAGTGATCTTTGGTACCTTTTTCGATGTATTGATGTTGAATATTAATGTTGAATATTAATGTTGAATATTAATGTTGAATATTTTTTGATTATGGTGTGTATTACCTGCGTTTATACTCAGTGGGTTTATTGGTAAGTGAGGGTTGGCAGTCATCATTTCTTTGGCTTTATCCTAACTTTGGGTCAATAAGTACAAAAGTAGTGCTTAAACGCAGTTTTGTGGTGTTTATCCAAAGGTAATTCTTATATTAATCAATTTGACTAAAAATTTTTATAAAATCTTATTTAATAGTGAAAAAAACTAACATATTATTAAAGTCACTATTAATTTGAGGCCTTATTTGTTTTTTATAATAAGAAATTATTTTAACTTGTTGTTATATATTGTTATTTTATTATAATTTGGGGTGCTTTGAAAAACGGCGCGAAAATTGTAATAAGCTTTTACAACTTTGTTAGTTTTGTAGCCAGTAATTTCTGTATCCTATTGGCAATTAAATTAATATTTACAACTATTTAGACTTTACGAGGACGAAATCGTGATACGGAAAAAACAAATAATTATACCTATAGTCATTTTAATCGCCGGTTTTTTAATTTTCTTTTTATTCTCAAGTATGAAAACACCACCGGAAGAAAAAGCTGTTGTCAATAATGCCCCTATCGTTGCTGTTGAAGCGATTTTACTTGCACCAATGACCTTACTCGTAGATTCATACGGTGTGGTTAAACCCAAATATGAAACTGAATTAGTCGCTCAAGTCAGTGGAGAAGTTGTTGAATTATCAGAAAAGTTTGTTCGTGGTGGGTTTGTTCAGCAAGGTCAGCTATTGGCCCGTATAGATCCCAGCGATTATCAAGCGGCACTCATTGAAGCCCAAGCAACCATGGCATCAGCACAGGCATCCTTAGAACAGGAACGTGCACAAGGGCAAGTTGCTGAGCAAGAATGGCAACGTATTACTGATGCAGCGCCTACGCCGTTGAGTTTACGTAAACCGCAATTAGCCCAAGAAATAGCACGAGTAAAATCGGCACAAGCGTTTATTCTACGCGCTAAACGTAATTTAGAACGTACCGAAATTAGAGCACCTTATGATGCGATGATCGACAGCCGCAATGTCGGCTTAGGTTCGTTTGTTGGTACCGGTAGTATGATAGGTAAATTACTCGGTACCGCCATTGCTGAGGTACGTTTACCCGTTGCCGATAATCAATTAGAGTTTTTAATTGCACAAGGTAAAGACGCCAGTGTTAACTTAACCGGCATATTTGCTGGCCGTGAGACCTTATGGGCAGCGAAAATTGTCCGCAGTGAAGGTGTTATTGATAGCAAAAGTCGCATGAGTTATCTAGTGGCTGAAATTTTTGACCCTTATGCTCTACGAGATAACAATCAAAAAACACCACTACGCTTTGGTGCTTATGTTAAGGCAAAAATTTTAGGGGCAGCTATAGCACAAGCGGCCAGTGTGCCGCGTTACTTAGTTGAAAATAGTCGCGTTGCGCTGTTGGACAGTGAATCTAAATTACATTACTCAGTAGTAAAAATTGTTCGCGAAGATGGCCAAAATGTCATTATTTCAGGTGGTTTAGCTGATGGCGATCAACTGATTGTGTCAGCGCTTGACTACCCAGTTGACGGGATGAAACTAGCGTTAATTACTGACCAAGCTGACAAGCTTAATGATCAGTCAGAAGATGATATTGCAAGTGAGTCGCAAGTTGCTTTAAATGACAGTGATTCAGGGGAATAACCATGAGCACTCTTAAGCCTAAAAAATTGGCTGAAATTGACCACAGTATTGACACACATAGCGGTATTATAGCTTGGTTTGCTCGTAATAGTGTCGCCGCCAACTTATTGATGATTTTTATTTTAGTGGGTGGTTTACTCACCATTCAAACCATCAACAAACAAATGTTTCCGCAAGTTAAGATCAATTGGATTTCCTACACAGCGCCATACCCTGGAGCCGCGCCACAAGAAGTTGAAGAAGGCATAACCATTAAAATTGAAGAGGCATTGGATACGGTTCAAGGCCTTAAGCGTGTTATTACTTATTCAAACCGTAACTTTTCTAACGGTTGGTTTGAAGTTGAGTTAGATTATGATCCTCAAGTCGTGTTGGAAGAAGTTAAATCAGCAATAGACTCAATCTCTAGCTTTCCTGATGGCATGGAGCGAATCAAAGTCGAGCGGGAAAAATTTCGTCAAGAAGTGATGTATCTGAGTTTATATGGCGATCTAACCAACGGCGAATTAAAAGAGCTTGGCCGTAAAGTTCATAATGAAATTCAGCAACTGCCTGCGGTTAATATCTCTGATTTATTTAGTGGTTTAGATTATGAAATTTCGATTGAAGTCAGCAAAGATAAGCTGCGAGAGTATGACTTAAGTTTTAATGATATCGCCAATGCGGTGCGCAGTTCTTCTCGTAATATGTCAGCGGGACAAATCCGTGCAGAAAATGGCTATATTAACCTACGGGTAGAAAATCAAGCTTATCGAGGGTATGAGTTTGAACAAATTCCAGTGGTAACTTTAGCCGATGGCACGCGTATTGTGCTAGGCGAAATTGCCACTATTATTGATGGCTTTGAAGAAGGTCTACAATATTCTAAGTTCAACGGTGAAAACTCAGTCACCTTATTTATTGGTGCCGCTGATAACCAAAGCATCACAGATATTGCCAATGTGGTGAAAAAATACGTTGAAGAAAAGTCAGCAATATTACCGGCAGGGGTCAAGTTAGAAACTTGGGTTGACATGACTTACTACCTCGAAGGTCGCTTAAACATGATGGTAGACAACATGAAAAGTGGTGCTGTGTTGGTATTTTTAATGTTGGCGCTATTTTTGCGCGTGCGCTTGGCTTTTTGGGTCATGATGGGCTTACCGGTTTGTTTCCTCGGTACTTTATTCGTCATGCCACTTGAGTTTGTTAACGTCACCATCAACGTTATTAGCTTGTTCGCCTTCATTTTAGTATTAGGCATTGTGGTTGATGACGCGATTGTTATGGGGGAGAGTGCTCATGAAGAAATTGAAGAACATGGCCATAGTACCGACAACGTTATTCGTGGAGTCAAGCGTGTTGCTATGCCGGCCACTTTTGGTGTTTTAACAACGATTGCGGTATTTTTGCCATTTCTTTTTGGTGAAGGGCCATCTTCAGCGTTTGGTAAAGCTATTGGCTCTGTGGTGATTTTGTGTTTAATTTTTTCTTTGATCGAATCTAAACTTATTTTACCTGCGCATTTAGTTAAAATGAAAATGAAAGCATTTAACCCTAAAAATCCGATTGATAGATTACGCGCCTGGATTGATAGCAAGTTAAAAAGCTTTATTGAGCATGTTTATAGCCCGGCTTTAGCGATATTTATTGAATATCGTTATGGGGTATTAATGTTTTTTATTAGCTTAATGCTCATCAGTGGTGGTTTGTTTAGTGGTGGTTTTGTTCGTTTTGTTGGCCAGCCTAAAATTCCACATGATTTTCCGCGTGTTACTGTGGAAATGAATGTTGATGCTTCTGAACAAGCGACCTTAGATACCTTGCTAAATATTCAAGGGGTTATTAACCGCATTGATCAAGAAATTACCGAGCAATACGGTAATTCAATGATCTCTGATATGCAGGTTGATTTGCGCAGCAGAACCAGTGGCCAGTTAATGGTGAAGTTAGTGATACCTGAATTACGGCCGATGGATACTTTTGAGCTGGCTGATTTATGGCGTAAAGCTATTCCAAATTATCCCGGCGTTAAATCATTCACCATAGGAGACAATTTATTTGGTGGTGGCCGAGAAGATGGTGATATTGCCTTTAGATTAGAAAGTCAAAATGATGCAGAATTACTCGCAGCAGCAAAAGAATTAAAAACTAAGCTTAACTCACTTAAGGGCATTGGTGATGTCAATGACAGCCGCCAAACTAGTGCTAAAGAGGTGCAATTTGAATTAAAGCCGCTAGCCTATAGTTTGAATTTAACCTTAGCAGACATTGCCTCACAAGTGAGTTATAGCTTTTATGGTTTAGAAGCGCAGCGCATTTTACGTGACAGTGAAGAAGTGAAAGTTATGGTGCGATACCCGCTTGAGCAACGCAGCTCTGTGGGTCATGTTGATGATGTGATGATACTAGCGCCCAATGGTGCGGAATTACCCTTATCTGAACTGGCGATTATTACCTTACAAGATGGTGTGACAAGTATCCGCCGTGAAAATGGTAATCGTACTATTAATGTTTGGGCCAGTGTTGATGCGAATCAGGTCGAACCGTTTAAAGTGGCTAATGATATTCAAGATAATTTCATGCCAGAATTGTTAAGAAAATATCCCCAAGTTAACAGTGAAGTAACCGGCAGTATTCAAGAAGAAATGGATAGTGCAGATAATCAATTACGCGATTTTGTCATCTCAGTAATGATTATATTTTCATTGCTAGCGATACCGTTAAAGTCATATTCACAGGCGCTGATGATTATAGTGGTTATTCCCTTTGGTGTTATTGGCGCAGTTATTGGCCACTTTATTTTAGGGATGGACTTAAGTAATTTATCTGTTTTGGGAATACTAGCAGCTGCCGGGGTAGTGGTGAATGACTCACTCGTTATGGTTGATTATGTTAACAATGCTAGAAAACGTGGCGAACGCTTAAAAGATGCAGTGATGCATGCGGGTAGTAAACGATTTAGAGCCATCATGTTAACGTCAATTACTACCTTTATTGGTTTAGTGCCGATTATCTTCTTTGAAGTGAGTGCACAAGCACAAATTGTGGTTCCAATGGCGGTGTCACTAGCTTTTGGCGTGCTATTTGCCACGATAGTAACGCTAGTACTTATTCCTTGCCTTTACCTTATTGTTGAAGATATTAAAGTATTATTTAAGCGCAATAAAGAAGTGCCTTTAGCTCAGGCGCCAGTGTCTAATAATATTAGCAATGAAAGCTTGTAGGGATAACGTTTTAAAACTTAAAACTAAAGAAGCCATCGCAATGTGATGGCTTCTTATTAAGTTAAGCTAGTTAATTTATCAGCTATTATTTTACGCCCAGCTCTTTTAATCTCTCTAATAAGTAACTCGCATGAGTGTGCTTTTCTGACAAGACCACTTCATTACGTGGATGTAAGAATAATGGTAAAGAAATACGTGATTTAGTGGCATTATCCCCTGTTGGATTAATCACTCTATGACTGGTTGATGGAAAATAGCCTTGCGATGCCTCCTGCAGCATATCACCGATATTAACAATTAAATGACCAAAGTCAGCTGGCACATCTAGCCATTCACCATCTTGTGCTTTTACTTGTAAACCAGGCTCGTTGGCTGCGGGTAAAATAGTAAGCAGGTTGATATCTTCGTGTGCGGCGGCACGAATAGCGCCGGGTTCTTCTGTACCGTTTAATGGTGGATAATGGAGAATGCGTAACAAGGTGTTTGGCGTATCTTTAATCATCTGCGACAGCGGCTCAGAATAGTGTTTAGTGACTTCTGGTGGGCTACATTTTTCTACCCAATCAAGTAACTCACTCGCTAGATCTGAAGCCATTTTATAATAATTAAGAATATCAGTTTTCAGTTGTGCTGGAATGCGTCCCCAAGGGTAGACATGATAATATTCTTTAATATCTTTTTTGTTATGACCTTTGGCGGTTTCTGATATTTCAGGGGCAAAATAACCATCTTGCTTTTCAGGATCAAAGGCAAAGCTTTGTTTCTCCTCTTGAGAGAAAAAGATATACCAATCTTGATATATTTTATCGACTAAAGCTTGTTGAATTGGATGGTTAGTTAACACACCAAAACCTGTATTTCGTAAACTTTCAACAAATTTTTCTGCGGCATCACTTGCCTGATAATCAATAACTTGTACTTGCATAATATTTCCCTAATGCTTAATCTTTATCTTGGGTATTATACCTATTGAAATAATTTTCGCTAACTGATCCATCTATGTGTACCAGAAGTATCATATCTTCCAGTTAAAGATACGCTAGCTACAAATACATAAGTTACCGATATATAAGTTAAAGGAAAAGTGGCGAATTGACTCTCGTTGGTGAAAAAGCCAGTAATAATGCTTATTTTACTTTAGGTTAAATAACTTACTGTGTATCGAGTTTGTACAGTTTTTACCTAACACAGGGATATTGTATTGTTCATAACCATCTAACCCATCGGTTATTATTGGTTATAAATTAATTTTGTAAATAAAAGAGAAGTAAGATGATAAAAAACCTGGTTATGATAGTTTCCTTCGTGGTGTTTTTTTCAGCATGTAGTATCAATAATAGTGCTTGTGAAGATGTAACCATAGCCGCAGAGCAAGTACAGCAATGTCAGTCATTGCATAAAAAAATTATTAACACTAAAAATAAACCTTTGATACGCACAGAGTTGGAACGCAGATACCAACAAGATTGTATTGATATTCGCTACTATCGAGACGACAAACAAGCTGGAGTTTGTGGCAATAAAGCAGAAGTTGTTGAGTCTCAAAAAATTAGCCAGTAAAAGCAAATTTTTAGCTATATGTATTACCTGTTTTTTGTTACTTTAAAGTGTATTTAAAAAAATCGGGACATATAACCTGCCCCCCATAATAAAAATTTAACTGTGCGGTATGGTGTAAAAGTTGACGAGTTCATTAGATTCATTAGATCCATTAGCTAATTTAAATGCAGATTCGGCAAAAGAATCTCTTACATTACTGAACGAGTATCAAAAGCTTCAAGACCGCTACACCACCTTATTGACACTGAACCAATTATCAATTGATTGTGTTGAGCTGAGTGAATTCTTTAAACAAGTTCATCACGCGATTGCTACTGTGATGAGTGCCAATAACTTTTACATCGTGCTATATGAACAAACATTATCCACCTTAGAGATTGTTTATCATATTGATGAAAAAGACAAAATGGCTCTGGGTGTTTACCCTATGGATGACTTTAAAGGTTCAATGACAAACTACGTTATTGAACAAGGAAAAGCTTTATTGGCGACACCAGAAGTTATTGCACAACTAGCGCAAGAAAAAAAAATTAAGTCTATCGGAGCCACAGGCATCGATTGGCTTGGTGTGCCTTTAATACATGATGGTTTTGTTATTGGGCTTATGGCCGTGCAAAGTTATTCTGCAGCAACCCGCTATCAAGAGTATGAACGAGATTTACTGGAATTTGCCGCTCAACATATTGTTACCGCATTAACACGCTTACAGGATCGAGAGCGATTACAAGTCGCGGTTAATGCACGTACGCAAGAACTAATGGCACAAATTCGCGATCGAGAGAAAGCGGAGTTACTGCAAGAGTCGTTATACCGAATTTCAGAACTCACCAATGATTCCGATTTAGATATTGATACTTTTTACGACATGGTGCACAACATTGTTGGACAGTTAATTAATGCAGAAAATTTTTATATTGCTAACTATAACCAGGTAGATGATGAACTATTTTTTGCTTATCTCCTCGACCATGGTTGTAATAGCACCGAGCAAGATTATCAACCAAGAAAACTGTCAAACCACTTTACTGAATTAGTCTTAAGAAGTGGCGAAACTGTGTTGCTAGATCAGCAAGCTATGTTCGCGTTACATCAACAAGGTAAAACCATTAAGCCAGATGTTAATGTTGTATCATGGCTTGGTGTGCCATTAGTTCATTCGGGTGAAATGCTCGGTGCTATGGTTTTACAAAGTTACCAGCAAGCAATATGCTTTACTGAACAAGATGCTGAGTTATTGCGATTTGTTTCACGGCATGTGGCCTCAGCGATGAATCGGCGTAAAATTACTTATAATGAGCGCAAAGCGCATGAACTGTTAGAACACCAAGTAAAGCTGCGCACTGCCGATTTAGAAGACGAAATTAAACAGCGTAAAGCAGCCGAAAAAAAACTGCAGCATGCTGCCTCACACGATATTCTCACCGGTTTACCTAATCGAGCCGTATTTATTGAACTATTAAATAAGGCTATTGCCCTTAATAAACGGCAACCAGAATTTAAATTTGCTGTTTTTTTCCTAGATTTAGACCGCTTTAAAATAGTCAACGACAATTTAGGCCATCAAGCAGGTGACCTTTTATTGCAAAAAATTGCTCGAGCGTTAGTTGATGTGGTCAGAGGCAATGACACTGCTGCGCGGTTAGGTGGTGATGAATTTGTTATTTTAATAGAAAATATAGAGAGCATTGCTAAAACATATGAAATTGCCGATCGAATAACAGCCTTGTTATCTTCAGCATTTATCATTGAAAATCAGACCATATTTATAGGTACCAGCATAGGGGTGTTATTTAATGACGAACGCTATATCAGCGCTGATTCTATGCTCAGAGATGCTGATATAGCCATGTATCACGCAAAAAATAACGGTAAAGGGCGCTTTGAGGTTTTTGACTCAAGTATGCATACAAAAATGAAAAACGCCTTGTCACTGGAAGCTGATATTCGAGAGGGCATTGATAATCAGGAATTTATACCTTACTTTCAACCTATAGTACAACTTGTTGACGGTGAGATCGTTGGCTTTGAGGCTTTGGCGCGCTGGCAAAGTGATAAGCGTGGTTTTGTGTTAGCGAATGATTTTATAGCACTAGCAGAAGAAACCAATTTAGTGATGGCGATTGATTTACAAATTCTAGAGAAATCATGCCAACAACTGAAACTGTGGCAGCAGAATTCAGGCTCAGATCAACTTTATGTTAGTTGCAACTTATATTGTAATCATTTTTTCAGTTTACATTTACCGCAAGATATTAAAGCTATTATCGATAAAACGGGTGTGCAGCCGCATCAAATTCGTGTGGAGTTGACTGAGCGAGCTTTGTTAGACAATAGTGATGTTGTGCTCAACAATATGCGGTTATTGAACAAAATGGGTGTGAAAATATTGCTTGACGATTTTGGTACCGGCTATTCGAGTTTAAGCTATTTACATCGTTTTCCAATGGATGTGATAAAGATTGATCGTTCTTTTATCAATAGTGTGCACGAGAAAAGTAACCATCAAGCGATCATTAAAACTATTATTGATTTAGCCGCAAATTTAAATATGGAGACGGTGGCTGAAGGTATTGAACTTGAATCGGATGCACAATTATTAAGAGCCATGGGCTGTGTTTATGGTCAAGGTTATTACTATTTCAAACCGTTACCAGCCGAAGAAATAGCTAGCCTTTTTCAGTGAAAGCTAAACTCTAGTATTTAGTATGAAAAGAAAAATGCGGTAAAAGTCCACTAATAATGATCTTATGTGTGGATTTTTTAGATCTAACCTTAGCCATAATAATTATTTTATCATCATAAGGGTTATTTTTGATCTGTGTTTAAATGAACTAAAATTTGAATGTGTTGGAGTTTTTTAGCTGTTTACGGTAATTTATGCTGTAAATAAAGTGATTAACCATAAAATTGACTGAAAATGACAATGACAATGACAAGTAGCAAAGCTAAAACCTTAGACCGTATCGATTTAACTATTTTAGATGCTTTACAAAAAAATGGTCGGATTTCAAATAGTACACTGGCACAACGGGTCAATTTAAGTGCTAGCCCATGCTTAGAGCGTGTAAAACGTCTTGAACAAGAAGGCTATATCGAGCGCTATGGTGCTTTTTTAAATGCCAGTAAGTTAAAGTATGGCATGACAGCTTTTATTCAAGTGACCCTTGATCGTACCACTGCGGATATATTTAATAAATTTCGTGCACAGGTTATTGAAATTAAAGAAGTAGCTGAATGTCACATGGTGGTTGGTGGCTTTGATTATTTATTAAAATTACGTTTTGAAAACATGGAAGCCTATCGAATACTATTAGGTAATATTGTTGACTTGCCAGGAGTCTCTCAAACCCATACTTATGTGGTTGTGGAGCATGTAAAGCGTTACTCGGGTATACCTATTTTCGACTAACAAGCACAAGCTTGCAAAGTTATATTAACACTGCTTGGTTTAGCCAGTGTTTGCTTTTGTAATGTGGAACTAGTTTTCTTATATGACAGTCGATATAGTGTCTTAGATGTTTTTAGCCAATTTTAGTAAGGTATATTGCTAAATAGGCCAAAATGTAATTATAAAATAATAAAACCAAATGACTGCATTAATTGCCCAATTAGCAAGTAATTTAAGTGTCCAATTGGTAGAGGTTAATGAAATACCATGAATATATGCCCATCAAAGATAATCAAAAAATCAAGCCTAGTTGCCCTGGCCCTCATCGCTTTATTTGGCTGTAATAAGCCAACCTCTGCACCCTTGCAAATTAACCTAAAAGACTTATCTAGTGAGGTTAATGCTGACAATATTAAAGCCCATATAGAATTTCTGGCTGATGACACCTTACAGGGTAGAGATACCGGTAGTAGTGGTTATCAAATTGCGGCCAACTATGTGAAATCTGATTTTAAGCAACTGGGTTTAACTCCACAAGGGAACAATATAACCAATGAGTCTCTCGGTTTTGAACAGCAAGTCCGATTTCGTAAAACTTATCTTATTGACGGCTCTGCCCAAGCAACTATTCATGGCTTAGAGGGCGACATTGAACTGGATTTTTTGACCGATTTTTTAATGTCAGGTTCAAGTTTACAAAATGAAACGGCGATTACCGCCCCAACCGTGTTTGTTGGTTACGGGGTTATATCTGCAGAGTTTGGTTATAACGATTATGAAAACATTGATGTTAATGGCAAAATTGTTGTTGCTTTAACTGGCCGACCTGATGATTTACCCTCTGAAGAAGGTGCACATATCGGCTCAAATGCCGAGAAGAGTCGACATGCTGCAGAACATGGTGCTATTGGTTTTATTACGATACACAGTCCCAAACGTGAAAAAGTGCGCAGTTTTGAAAAATCGGCGCAATATGCAAAAGCGCCTAGTGTCAGCTGGCTTACTCAAGATAATATGCCGTTTGGTAAACAAGAAAAAATTATAACAGGAGCTTATATAGCCCAAGAGGCAGCCGAAGCGTTATTTGTAGGTGCAGCAAGCACCCTAGCTGATATTTATGCTGATGACACCAATAACAAGGCCATTAAAGGTTTTGCTTTGCCTTATCAAGTTACCTTGAAAAACCGCTCTCGTCATGAACAGATCACCAGCCCTAATATTATCGCTGCAGTTACAGGTAGCGATGAAAAATTAAAAAACGAATATGTTGTATTTAGTGCCCACCTTGACCACATTGGTATAAGCGCTGATAGTGACAATGAAGACATTATCAATAATGGCGCCTTAGATAATGCTTCAGGTGTAGCCATTTTACTTGAAACCGCACGTTTATTAGCACAAATGCCAATCAAGCCAAAACGTTCAGTGTTGTTTGTTGTCGTGACCGGCGAAGAAAAAGGTTTGCTAGGTTCAAGTTATTTTGCCAATAATCCCACCATACCTGTGTCGCAATTAGTCGCCAATGTGAATTTGGATATGCCATTAATTTTATATCCCTTTGCTGATGTTATCGCTTTTGGCTCTACTCATTCAACGATGGGGAAGATTGTTGCGACAGCAGCAAAGAAAATCGATATAGAACTGAGTGAAGACCCCATGCCAGAACAGGCACTTTTTACCCGTAGTGATCATTACAGCTTTGTTAAGGTTGGCATTCCATCGGTATTTTTAATGACAGGTTTTAAATCAACAGATACAAGTATTGATGGTGGTGCGGTATTTGGTGATTTCTTGAAAAATCATTATCACCAACACAGTGACGAAATCACCTTACCGATAAATTACCAAGCGGCGGCTAACTTTGCATTGGTTAATATGATGATAGGTTTGGAAATTGCTAACCAAGTGGCGCGACCACAGTGGCATAGAGGTGATTTTTTTGGCACAACATTTGGGCAATAAATAAACTGATAAGGTTTTAATTAGGGCGATTAAATTCAGCTGAGAAACGCTTAAATAAGGAATTTATGAATTAATGAATGCTCTTAAATATGCCCAGCAAGCCAATGGTTCTTTTGCCTTACCCGACGTGTGTTTTAAAATAAAAGCCTTGATGGAAAATGAGGGTTCTACGCTAGAAGATTTCGTCAATGTTATCAGTGTGGATCCCTCGATGACATCGCGTTTATTACCAATGCCTAATAGTCCAATTTATAGCTTGCCCGGTGAGATCAGTACCATTTCACGTGCCATTACTATTATTGGTACGTAAGCTATTTACAACCTGATGTTAGTCGATGAAGCTGCGACAGCCTTTAAGCACTTTTCAAATCAATCGATCGATTTAAAGCGCTTTTGGTGTTTTAGCGCACTTTGTGGTTTAGTGACAAAAAACTTAGCAATGACCACCGGTAATTCAAGATATAGAACGCCTATTTGTTGCGGGCTTATTACAAAATTTTGGCGAGCTCATTGTTGTTAAAATTTCGCCTGCGTTAGTAAAGCAAAGCTTATAATGCGGATGTATTACCCTGGCAACTACAGCAACAGCAATTGGGTTTTAGTTACGCTGAAGTTTCTGCTGAGTTACTTAAAATTTAGCAGTTACCAGAAAAATAATTTTACCTATTCGCCATTATAATAATGCCCATAATATTGAACTCAATAAAGATGTCCACGTGTGGTATTTAGTATCAGGATTGGCATTAGTCGCGTGTCATCCTGAGATTTTTAGTTACGATGATAGTATTGATGCAACACTATGTCAGGCCTTGAAAATATCAACAGATGATTTAGAAATTGCGGCAAATTTCGCGACAATAGAAACCGATAATATCTTCAATATTATCAACGCTAAGTTTTATGGTTAATGCGGCTTAACAGGTGCAAAAAATATTATACAGGCTACTCAATAAATGCTGCGGTTAAAAACAAGACTTTATTAAAAAAGCCTGCTAGCATCGATCAGTTAATAAAAGTTACCTCAATAAGAAAACGGGCGCTGTGAAGTAAAAATTATAATTATTAGCCCTAAAAAAATACAACGAAGGATACTTATGAGTACAGAAAGAGAACATTTCAGTTCCCGCTTAGGGTTCATTTTAGCCGCTGCAGGTTCTGCAGTTGGTATTGGTAATTTGGTTGGCTTTCCAGTGAATGCGGCCAAAAACGGTGGTGGTGCATTTTTATTAATGTACGCTGTTTTTGTTTTACTTATATGCTTACCTGTGATGGTTGCTGAAATGGCTGTTGGCCGTAAAACGGCGAAAGAACCGGTTGGGGCTTACAAAGCGCTAAGTGGCGGTAGTAAAGCTTGGGGGGCAGCAGGTTTTCTTGGTGTGTTAACGCCCTTTATGATTGCTATATTTTATATGGTAATAACGGTATGGATTTTTGGCTATCTTGTGCTGACGCTAAGCGGTAATTTAGATTATTTAGCTAGTAATAGCGGCTTTAGTGAGTTTGTTAATAGCCCCTACTTATTTGTCGGTATGATTGTCGTGGCAGCCATTATTAACTTTATTCTTGTAGCAGGTGTTAAAGATGGTATTGAGCGCGCCTCAAAAATATTGATGCCAACCTTGTTTATTATGCTACTGATTATGGTGGGTTATGTCCTAACACTAGAGAATGCGCTTTTAGGTGTTGAGTTCTTTTTAATTCCGGATGTTGCTAAAATTACCCCATCGGTAATTAATGGCGCTTTATCACAAGCATTTTTCTCCTTGTCTCTAGGTATGGGAATATTAATCACTTATGGCTCTTATATTGACCGTAAAACTGATATTGTTGGCTCAGCAAAACTTGTTGCTCTGACCGATACTGCAGTGGCATTTATCGCTGGCTTAATGATTTTACCCGCGGTATTCTCATTTAATCCCAACGTTAATCCAGCTGAATTAAGTGATAGTTCAGTGTCATTAATCTTTACCTTTTTACCTAAAATATTTTTAGCATTACAAAGCTCAATCGGTTACATCGGCGCGAGTACTGTCGCGGCATTTTTCTTTACTTTAGTCTTCTTTGCCGCCATCACCTCGCTAGTGTCAATTTTAGAAGTACCGGTTTCTTATCTAGTCACGGAGAAAAAACACAGTCGTAAGAAAGCATTGTCAATATTATTGATGAGTGCTGGGCTACTCACTATTTTTGCTACCTTGTCGTTTGGTATGGTGTCATTCTTTACCGAGTTTACCTCATATGCTGGTGGCGTGAGGTCATTTTTCGATGTGGTATATGATGTTTTCTATGAGACTATTTTACCCTTGAATGGCTTTTTATTATGTGTATTTGTTAGTTATCGATGGAAGAAACTTAATTTATCCCAAGAGCTAGCGATAGGTAATGAAAACTATATAGGGTCTTGGGCCGAAAAGTATATTAACTTCTCTTTAGGTACTTTTATCCCTGTCATTGTTTTTGGTATCTTTATCAATACCGTGGTGCAAAAATTCTTTGGCTATAGCATCTTTGGCTTTTAAAATTTTGCTAAGCTAGCATAATTTAAGACGAATAAAACACGTTAAATAATACTTAAGGCCGGATAATTTGTTATTATCCGGCCTTATTTTTTCTAGCTAGAGCTTCTTATAATGATTGAATTTATCTCCGCATCTGATTTTAGTGAAAGCCAGCGATTATTTCATGGTCGTGGCCATGCATACCCCGCATTATCACATGTCAATGTTGATTGGTTTGAACCCGTTATTTTGATCAGTTTATATCAAGAAGTTGAAGCTAATTGGCTAGCAGAACAAGTAGCGACTTTACAGACTTTGACCGATAAGTGTCAATCAATTCAAGTGCAATACCGCTGCCGTCAATTTGCCCCATGTGAGTTGCTTTGGGGGCAGGAAGTCACTCACTTGTGTGCTCTAGAGTCTGGCTTGAAATACCATATTAGTTTAGGTAAAGCGCAAAATTCGGGTTTGTTTTTGGATATGCGTAATGGCCGAGACTGGGTTCAAAAGCATAGTGAAAATAAGCAGGTATTAAATTTATTCTCTTATACTTGTGCTTTTTCTGTTGCGGCATTGGCTGGTAATGCCAGTAAAGTGGTGAACGTCGACATGAGTAAAAGTTCATTAACTAAAGGTCGAGAAAACCACCGATTAAACCAACAAGATCTCAGCAAAGTTATTTTTGAAGGTGTTGACATCTTTAAGTCTTATGGACGTCTGAAAAGATATGGACCCTATCAGTTATTAGTTTGCGATCCGCCATCTTTTCAAAAAGGTAGTGTTGATATTGTCAGAGACTATAAGAAAATTATTCGTCGCTTGCCTGAGCTAATGTCAGATAATGGTGATGTATTGTTGTGCTTAAACTCCCCTGATCTTAATGTTGATTTTTTAATGGCTGAAGTTGTCAGAGAATGCCCTGAGTGCATTTTCCAATATCAACTGAATACACCAGCAGTATTTAAAGAGGCGCATCAAGGTAAGGGATTGAAATGTTTATATTTTATATATAAACCAACCGCGTAGATTTCAATTTTTCTGTCTAGTTTACTTGTTTAGTTTATGGGTCAAGCAAACCTTATTATTATTTATCTCAATAGTGGACTTCTGTCCACTTTATCTAGTCTTAATTTAACACCACGCGTGCGGCCAATAAAATCAAAAAGCTACCAGTAACCTTGTCTACCAGATGACTATTGGCTTGTAATTTTTCTAAAACAGGCCCGCGTGACATCATAAAAGCAATAACGACATACCACAGCATATCAATAATGCCGACAGTGGCAGTCATCACAGCTTTTTGCTGCCAACCTGCGTTAGGATCAACAAACTGACTAAATAAGGCAAGAAAAAAAATCGCTAATTTAGGGTTCAAAAAAGCAATTAAAAATCCATCTCGCCAACCATTAATAGTTGGCTCTAGTGTTTTACCTTGTTGGAAAAACTGAATGTTTTGTTGCTTACTCATTAGCGCTTTAATACCCAAATATATTAGAAAAGCGGCACCAGCGTATTTTATGGCTGAAAACAACATAGGTGATTGCACAATAAGCAGGCCGATACCTGTTGCGGTTATTGCCGCATATAACGCAACACCTAAGCCGTGACTAATGGCGGTGGCATAACCTTGGTTTGCACCACCATTTAACGTATTTTTAATCACTACCGCCAAACTTGGGCCTGGTGAAAGGGCACCAAGAATACAAATAACCACTAGTGATAGCCATAAATGAAACTCCATAATTTAATGCGCCTTAGATTAGTTAAGTTGATTTGTGGGACTAATGTTGATTTTTAATGCGAAGAAAGCTGGCAAATTTTGGCACACCCCGTTGTGTTTTACCAATGTATTTATAGGTTATTATACTACCAATTTTTGGTGGTTGCTGGCGCTGCTGATCAGAAAAGCCTGTGCCTATTTTAAAAGTGATACCTTCGGGGGTTTTTACTTTAACCGCGCCCAGTAAACCTTGGTATTTTCCTTTACCTAGCGTATGCGCAATGACTAGCGCTTCAGCGTCTTGATATAGTTTTAGTTTTAATAGGCTCTTGCTACGGCCACTTTGATAATTTGCTGATGCTAGGTGCAGCATTAAGCCTTCGCCATTATGATCAACAATGTGATTCAGCAGATCATACAAAGCCATATTACTGGCTAGCTTTTTTTGTTTAATCATCGCTAGGTAAGCAGAGCTATTACTTGCTATTAATTGCTTCATGGTCACAATACGCTGCGTGAAATTAGCGCTGTGATTGGGTAAGTCGAAAAGCATTAATTTAAGTTTTTTCCAGCATTTTCCATCTGAGTGTTTGCGTCTTACACAGGCGCTGATTTGGGGGAATTGTCCTCGGCCGCTCCAAAGTTCACCTTCCATAGCTATGTTAGGCCAATGTTCAATAAACCAACCCGGTGGTGACAAGACATTACCATTGCGGGTTAATAGTTGTTGTCCAGTCCAATATCCGCGAACACCGTCTAACTTCTCGCTTACCCAGTAATCTTCAATAACCGCGCTCTGCTGATATTTAGTAGCCAGCTGTAGCTGGGGCTTTTGTGGTTTTTTTATTTCTACGTTTGCTTGCTGTGCAAGTACGCAGGGGAATGCGAAGATTAAAAAGTTAAAGCACAAAATTTGTTGATATGTCGTTGCTTGAAACATCCTTGTTCCTTTTCAGTAACTGAGCCCAAATAATCAAAACGAATATCTTGAGAAGTTTTAAAGAGAGTATAGAAGCATTTCATAATTTTGGGCTATTCGTTTGCTTACTTACTTAAAAAACACTTAAATAATACGTCAGGAAAACAAGTGTTTAAGGTCGAAATTTCTTCAATGTTGACTACACTTTGGCATAAAATAAAATTTAATGGATGATAGTCGATGAAACGAATAATGCTTTCTAGCCTCATGTTGATACTTTTATGCGCTTCATTTTTGGCGACAGCTGGGAAAAAACACTGCCAAGACTATCGTCAAAAACTTGATAATATTCAAGCGCAACAACGCCAAGCCAATACACATAAACGCAGTCATAGTTTATCGAGCAAAGCAGCTAAAGCACGCGATAGATGGTGGCGCTGTGAAACCGGTAAACTTAAAGCTAAAGCTAAAGCTAAATCCAAGTCTAAGCGAGAGAAAAAATCAAAGCAAAAGCCCGCTAATAAGAAAACAAAAAATAAAACCCATAGCCAATCCGCTGCTCTTAAGCTACACAAAAATAGTCAAGCTTTAGTACCTTTTGCTAGCCATAACCCTCTAGTGATACGTTCAAAGTATCAAGGTGAAAAGTTACGGGCTTGGCTGATATTTTATCAACCCGCGAAAAAGTGTGCTCGACCTAAATCTCTACAACATTTTGCCCTATGTATTGAAGACAAGCGTAGCCAACAAACTGAATTTGAAAAAAGCTATTAAGCTTGTGTTTGTAATATTCACTAATTGATTGTCGTTTACACCATTTTAGTATCATGACTTTAAGGTGTTTTTAATTTAGTTATTTGATAACTAATGATAATTATCTTTGGAACAGCTTTTGCTTTTAACTTGTTAAATAGGCTTGGTAAATAGGCTTGTTAAATAGACAAGTTAACAGTAAGGAGGGCTTAAGGTATGCAAAAAAATAGATGGTTAAAAATGAAGCGCATAGCAAGTGTTATACTAGGTTTTTTATGCTTATTGCTCGGTATTGTTTTTATCTTATTGCCTGGCCCTGCTGTGATTTTTATACCACTGGGTTTAGCGATGTTAAGTTTGGAATACCCTTGGGCAAAAATAGGCTTAAAAAAAAGCCAAGGCTACTTTCGTCAAGCGGCAGTAAAAACAGATCAAGGTTTGTCTTGGTTGGGGAGAAAATTACGTCGTTAATAGCAGGTGAGATGTGATTGTAACCGCTTGCATAATGATTAATTTAAAGTCTAATGGTCGTGAGTCATTAACTTTAATATCCATGACTCACTTTTATTATATAACGTTAAATTTTCTGGGCGATATACTGGGCTTTAGTATGATTATATTGCGTGACAATATTATCAACGGTCTCTTGGCAGTAGTCTCGTAAACCACTTAGTAGCATGAACTTTTTACCGTGGCCAATGATTTTTTCTTGCGAAACTAAATCAAATGATAAACAGGCGTTACCGCGCTTGCCTTCTATCGCTAAAGTGGTTGAAGATAAACGTAAGGTGATATCTTGAAAATCAAGCTTATCAAGTTTAATAGACATGCTTTCATACATAATCATAGGGCGAGTTGGGTTGATCATCACCTTGTTTTTTTGCATTAAGTCGACCAGAATATGTGGAAAAGTATGTCCTGAAAATTCAACATAAGCACGCGTTAACGCTTCAATCGACTTAGTGTTTTTTGTGTAATTACCGGCAACTGACATATTCAAATATTCTTTTTGCTTATCGTCAATAATACGCGCTGTGCTGCTAATTTCTGTTGGAATATTTAAGGTAGTTGCGTCTGTGACCATACCAGAAAATCTAAAGCTCATTTCTTGGTGCAATCCTGCGCGCTCTAATATTAATGAAAACAGTAAGTCACCTGGAACACAAAAGCGTTTAGCGTTTATGTCATGTAGAGGATTAAAATCGTCAGCAATTTGTTTAGCAAAATCACTCGCCTGTTGACGTGTGAAACTAATTTTATCATCCGAAATTCGGCAATAATTCTCTAAAAACATGGAGTCTTGTCATCACTTTAAGCTATTGAAATCGGTGTTATTCTATCAGTATGCTTAGTCAATATCGAAGTTTATTAATATTTAACTGACAAAGCAGACCAGTAAAAGTAGGGCCTTTAAGCTAACAGCTGCAGCGAATAGCTATAAACCAGTTGTTCTTTAATATGCTTGTTAAGTTGCTTCAGTTGATACTCGCGGCGACTTGCTTGTTGTCGATTGGGTTGAGATTCAGCGTAAACTAAAGTTACCGGACGGCGAGCTCGAGTATATTTTGCTGCTTTTTTGTTACTTTCGTTGTGCTCAAGTACCCGTCGTTCAAGTGAGGTGGTAATACCTGCATAAAGGCTATTGTCGGCACAACGAAGAAAATAAACGTACCACATAGTAATAAAGTCTGATCAGAGAACTAATGATTCATTTTCGCAATTTTTTGGTTGGTATTCGAGATAAAAATGAATTAATACTGGCTGCTAGTTGGCGATTTTAATACTATTAGCGCCTGAAAAAATAATAGGTTGAGATATGTTGCAAACAGAAACAGGTGCTTTACGCAAAATGCGTGCGGATTTAGCGGCAGATGGTACGGTAAATTACCGTATGGTGCTCGGTGAGCAAGAAGTTGAGTTAAACCCACTAATAGGCAAGCACCTAACGCTGAATTTTAGTGGTCATATAGATTGTCAGCATTGTGGCAAAAAAGTTAAAAAAAGTTATGCTCAAGGTTATTGTTTTCCTTGTATGCAAAAACTTGCGCAATGTGACATGTGTATTATGAAACCAGAAACTTGCCACTTTGAACAAGGCACTTGTCGAGAGCCAGAATGGGGCGAAAGTAATTGTATGATCCCGCATTATGTCTATCTCGCCAATACCTCAGGTCTAAAGGTTGGCATTACCCGTCATACACAAATCCCAACGCGTTGGATTGATCAGGGGGCTACTCAAGCATTACCTATCTTTAAAGTGAGCACACGCTTACAATCAGGGTTAGTAGAAGTTGCTTTGGCTGAATTTATTGCGGATAAAACCAATTGGCGGGCAATGCTTAAAGGCAGTGCAGAAGCGATAGATTTAAAAGTGATTGCTGAAGAACTTAAGCCTAAAATAGCCGAAAAATTGGCAAGTGTGAGCTTAAAATATGGTGCTGATGCTGTGACTGAGTTGGATGAAGATGTGGTTAACTTGCATTTCCCCGTTAAGCAATATTTAACAAAAATATCATCCTTTAATTTTGATAAAACACCAGAAGTTTCAGGTATTTTACTGGGGATAAAAGGGCAATATTTGATTTTTGAAACGGGTGTGATTAATTTACGTAAATTTACTTCATATCATGTTAGTTTGCAGGTAAGTTAATTATTGCCAAGGATAATAAATTTACCTAAGCTAAAGCATACTTTTGATTATTACGGGTCAGTTTAATTATACAGCTACGTCAGTTATAGCGATAAAAGAGATGTGAGGATCATTATGAAGAATGTGAACGATTATGCACAAGAAGCTGGTGAAATATTTGTACTTTCAGACTCTTTTGTCCGCATTAAAGAGTTGATTGATGATGAACAGTCAACGATTGACGATATTGCCGATGTTATTCTTTTGGACCCAGCATTAGTGGCAACCATTTTAAAACTTGCCAATAGCTCATTTTTTAATTATCCGGGTAAAATTGATACTATCTCTAAAGCCTTACTCGTGTTGGGTATTACTGAAGTTTATAATTTAGTGATAGCTTTTTTTACTAACCGCACCTTTAAAAAGCTGAATGTTGAACATGACTATTTAGATGACTTTTGGTGTAAAAGTGTTGATTGTGCGCTCATTGTCAAATATATCGGCAGCAAACTTAATATCCCCAATGCTGAACGTTTGTTTATTATTGGGTTACTACATAACTTGGGTGAGCTTGTTGTTCAGCAAATATCTCCAGAAAAAGTATCAAGCGCTAACCGCTTTTCTTCAAGTGAACTGCCTTGGGACAAGCAATATCATGAGCTCGGTTTCACCTATGGTGAGTGCAGCGCTGAACTTTTAAAGCAATGGCAATTACCGTATAGCATTATCGAACCTATTCGTAATCAAGACAATAGTGATTTCTCTTACAGCACAGATGAAATTAAACTCTTGTATCTAGCAAAACGCATTATGTTGAGCCAGTTTGATTGTAGCTCACACCCTATTGAGTTGTTATTAAGCGAAGATGCCTTGCAGCAATTACCGATAGATGAAAACACGATACAAGAGGCGCTCAATTTTTGTGACTTTGAGCGTTTAAGTATGTTGGCCATTATAAATCCAGGCGCGGCAATGATTTTTTAATTGTGATGCCATTTCATTGTTTATAGCGACATTAACCACAACTTATATTGATACTTTACCAGTATCAATATAAGTCTCTAGCCATTAAGTAAGCGCTAGCGGCGACATTTTTTAATAGCCTCTTGGTTTAAAAAAACCTCAACTGCTCCCTGAGTATCAGGTTTAATATCGCACTGAAAACTTTAACAGTTCTGCTTACTGTCCGCCTCTAATACCTCACTGAAAATCGCACCCGTTAGCTTAATGCAATTAGGTCTTTAGTTTTTACATTATGCCTGATGTATTAGCTTGCAGACAACGCTATCTATTAAGTCTTACTCACTTAGCTCTGTTTCATTGTGTGGAGCTTTTCTCTTGCTGAAAATATTGCACCAGTAGCTGACAAATAAATTTCATACGCACTATCGTGGTGCGGGAGTATTAACCTGTGATTTCTTATCTACTTGTTTTTATGAGATATTTTAATTGGCATGAAGATTGATATGTATTAGTCAATGACAATTAGGGAATAACAACATGAAACTAGTAAGTGCAATTATAAAGCCATTCAAGCTTGATAGCGTCAGAGAGGCTATTTCTGAAATAGGTATTGAAGGCTTAACGGTCAGTGAAGTAAAAGGTTTTGGTCGCCAGAAAGGGCATACCGAATTATATCGGGGAGCTGAATATCAAGTAGATTTTCTCCCAAAAGTGAAACTTGAAATTGCGGTAAATGATGATGTTGTACAACGGTTAGTTGATGCCATCGCGGAAGCAGCACATACAGGTAAAATTGGTGATGGCAAAATATTTGTTTATGACCTTGAGCATGCCGTGCGAATTCGTACCGGTGAACAAGATGTAGAAGCGATATAGGAGCAAAATCATGGAACAAAATATTTTTCAACTTCAGTATGCAATGGATACCTTTTATTTCCTCATTTGTGGGGCCTTGGTAATGTGGATGGCGGCAGGCTTTTCAATGTTAGAAGCCGGTTTAGTTCGAGCCAAAAACACCACAGAAATTTTGACTAAAAATGTCGCGCTCTATGCGATTTCTTGCATGATGTACTTATTTGTTGGTTACGACATTATGTATGGTGGCGGCATGTTCTTATCAGGCATTGAAACGGTTGATCCCGCTAAGGTATTAGAAAACTTTTCAGCACGAGAAGATGGCTTTACCGGTGCAGCAATATATTCCGCAGCATCTGATTTCTTTTTCCAAGTAGTTTTTGTCGCCACTGCCATGTCAATTGTCTCTGGTGCAGTAGCTGAGCGTATGAAACTATGGGCTTTTTTAGCCTTTGCGGTAGTGTTAACGGGCGTTATTTACCCAATGGAAGGAAGCTGGACTTGGGGTGGTAATGCTGTTTTTGGTTTATATACCCTATCTGAACTGGGCTTTTCTGATTTTGCTGGCTCGGGTATCGTCCATATGGCAGGTGCATCCGCGGCATTAGCAGGGGTTTTACTGTTAGGAGCACGCAAAGGTAAATACGGTAAAAATGGCCAAGTAAACGCAATACCAGGCTCAAACTTGCCAATGGCAACTTTAGGAACATTTATTTTATGGATGGGCTGGTTTGGCTTTAATGGTGGTTCAGTATTGAAGCTTGGCGATATTGCTAGCTCACACTCAGTTGCTATGGTGTTTCTAAATACCAATGCAGCAGCGGCGGCTGGCGCAATCTCGGCGTTAGTTTTAGCGAAATTACTCTTTAAAAAAGCCGATTTAACCATGGCGCTAAATGGTGCTTTGGCAGGGCTAGTGGTTATTACGGCTGAGCCATCAACACCCACACCTATTCAGGCCACATTGTTTGGCGCTATCGCAGGTATTGTAGTGGTGTTATCTATTATCAGTTTAGATAAAATAAAAATTGATGATCCAGTGGGTGCTATTTCAGTACACGGCGTGGTTGGTTTACTGGGCTTATTATTAGTGCCGTTAACCAATAGTGCATCAAGCTTTAGCGGGCAATTAATTGGTGCTGCAACCATTTTCGTTTGGGTGTTTTCTACAAGTTTTGTGGTCTGGTTTGTGCTGAAAAAAGTTATCGGTATCAGAGTCAGCGAAGACGAAGAATATGAAGGTTGTGATCAATCTGATTGTGGTATGGAAGCCTATCCAGAGTTTACTCGTGGCTAAATAACTTAAGTTAATTAAGTAATTGAAATATTAAAAAGCCTGTGTATTAACTTACACAGGCTTTTATTATTTTAATGGCTAACACTCAGCTTGATTATGTATAACAGAGCAAGGGTTTGAAATATTTATCAAAGTTTTACTACCATTAGTCATAAAGTGTGTAAGATTAAGTTATTAACGGATATGTTTATGAGTGGATTGTTAGATGGCAAGAGAGCAGTTTGGTGTTTGTGCAGAGCCCAGCCTTCACGGATATTATTTATTATTTAATGCGTTAGATGATAAAAATTTATTTTTACGTAAAGCACTATCGCGTTTACCCGCCTTATTTGATAAATATGCTGATCGTTTTTCAGAAGCCAATTTAGCTGGCGTTATTGCGATTGGCACAAACTTTTGGGATGAACTTTACCCGCAAGGACGGCCTAAGCATTTACGTCAATTTCCAGAAATGGCGGTAGAAGACCGCATCGCTCCAGGAAATAATTATGATCTTTATATCGAAATTCGTGGTGACCGAGCTGACGTAAATCATATTGTTGCGACAAAAGTTTGTCAGTTATTAGCGAATAGTGTTGAATTGGTTGAGCAAGTTCGAGCGTTTCGCTTTTTAGACGGTCGAGACTTAACGGGCTTTGTTGATGGCACTGAAAATCCACAAGGCCATCACCGTCGTCGTGTTGCGCTGATTACTGACGCACAAGATGCCGAATTTTCTGCCGGTAGTTACTTGCATATCCAGCGTTATCGTCATAACTTAAATTTGTGGAACTCATTGGAAGTTAAAGAACAAGAAGACGTTTTCTCACGTACTAAGGTGAGCAATGAAGAGTATTCAGAAGAAAATAAAGCGCCATCTTCACATATTAAGCGGGTTAATTTAAAAGACAGTGCAGGCAATAGCCTTGAAATATTACGCCAAAGCATGCCGTATGGTGATATGAAGCTGCAAGGCTTGTTCTTCGTTGCTTATTGTCACTCGCCTGAGCCTTTTGAATTAATGCTAAAAAGTATGATTGCTGGTGATGCTGATGGCCATAGTGATCATCTACTCAAGTATACACAAGCGGAAACGGGGGCCGCATTTTTTGTACCTAGCTTAAATGTTTTGGCACAGCTTGGTAACTAATACTGGGCATTTTAGTGCCAACGCTATATTGTTTGGCAGATAAATATAGCGTTGAGCGACACCTAATTAAGCCTAATAATTAAACCTAATCCGGCATTAAAATTTACGTTAAGTTTTTCAAAAATAATGCTTCAAGCTTAACAATGGTTTGTTTAATTGCTTTAACGTTAGTCGGGGCAATAAAAATAGTATCATCACCAGCGATAGTTCCGAGTACACCATCACTTTTACTTAAACTGTCGAGTAAGCGCGCGATTAATTGCGCCGCACCAGGACTTGTTCGAATAATCACCATAACGTCATTGTGCTCAATATCGAGTACTAATTGTTTGAGTGGGCTTTTAGCCGTAGGCATACCCAATTCTGCCGGCAAGCAATAAACCATTTCTTGCCGGGCATTACGCGTTCGTACCGCACCAAATTTGCTTAGCATACGCGATACTTTCGACTGGCTAATATTCTCAAAGCCCTGAGATTTTAAGGCTTCGGCAATATCAGCTTGTGAACTAAATTGTTCTTGCTTTAATAAATCTTTGAATGCTTGTACTAAAGCTTCTTGTTTTTGTTGTCCGCTCATATAGGTCCACTACTTGATAAAAATTAGGGTCGACTATTATTGATATATAATACTTACTTAAGACCTAAGTATTATTTCATAATTTTTATTATACGTTATCATTATAAGTCAATACAGGTTAATAATTCTTAGTCTACCGACTCAATTAAGTTTGTTGAGCTTACTCAGTTAAGTCCAATCTGGCTAAGTTAAGTCGAGCAAAAAAATTTAACTGTTTAGGTATATACCCATTTGGCTAAGCTATTGAGCAGGAAACCTTAGAGGCACGAGTTTATAGTTCAAGGTTGAAGCTGTGGCTGTGTGGGATCTTTATTAAAATCAATAATACCGAATATAAGTTTTATAAACGGGTCCTTTGGATATTTAGTTGTAAACTTACAACCTTGAAAATAAATTTCATAGACTGCTGAATGAATACCCTAGGTCAGGCGACTCAGCGCGTAAATCTGAGCATAATTATCTATAAAATATTTTGCTTGTGCTAAATTCATTCAAAGGCGCTAAGTTGTACAATAAATTAATCTGTTTGGTAAAATCATTGTTTTTTGGCCATTTTTACTATATCTTTTGGCCGACAAATTATTACGTAATTACTCAAATTTCTGGAGACATCAAATGAAAGTTGCTGTGCTAGGCGCTGCTGGTGGTATTGGCCAAGCGTTATCTTTACTATTAAAAACTCAATTACCTGCAGGTTCTGAGTTATCTTTATATGACGTTGCACCAGTTGTTCCAGGTGTTGCCGTTGACTTATCACACATACCAACAGCAGTAAAAGTTGCTGGTTTTGGTGCTGATGATTTAGCCGGTGCCCTTACTGGAGCGGATATCGTTATTATTCCAGCCGGTATGCCACGTAAACCTGGTATGGACCGTGCCGATTTATTTGCTGTTAATGCCGGTATTATTAAAACCTTAGCAGAAGGCATTGTTGCAAATTGCCCTAAAGCGCTAGTTGGTATTATTACTAACCCAGTAAACGGTACTGTGCCAATTGTTGCTGAAGTTTTCAAAAAAGCCGGTACTTACGATAAAAACCGCGTTTTTGGTGTTACAACGCTTGACGTTATTCGCTCTGAAGCTTTCATTGCTGAATTAAAAGGCTTAAACGTAAGTGAAGTTAAAATTCCAGTAATTGGTGGCCATTCAGGTACCACAATTTTACCACTGCTTTCACAAGTTCAAGGTGTAACTTTCTCTGATGAAGAAGTTGCGGCTTTAACACCTCGTATTCAAAATGCCGGTACGGAAGTTGTCAATGCTAAAGCGGGTGGTGGTTCTGCTACGCTATCAATGGGCGCTGCTGCTGCTCGTTTTTGTTTATCTTTAGTTAAAGGTTTACAAGGTGAAAGTGTTGTCGATTACGCTTACGTAGACGTTGAAGGCGGCGATGCGGCATATTTCGCTCACCCAATACGTTTAGGTGTTAATGGTATTGCTGAAATATTACCTTACGGCGAGCTAAGTGCATTTGAACAAAATGCAAAAGATGACATGCTTGCAACATTAAAAGCTGATATCAAAGAAGGCGTTGATTATATCAACGGCTAATTTGTTATAATTTTTGCTTTAAAAACCGCGTCTAACGCGGTTTTTTGTTGTCTAGATTTTGTTGAAACCGCTGTTATATTAATAAGGTTATTTTGAAAAACAGATAATAAATCAAAAGCTTTAGTCGCAACTTTCTTAAGCACCTTTTAAGCTGATTTTATAACCTAACTTCGACACTGGCTTCTGAAGTGGAACGGGGATAAACTCCAGATTAGAAATAAAGTGAACCGCTTAGGTTTATTTTTCCTGCGCACAACAAAGTCACAAATTTAATGGTACTAGTATAATGCCAAAATATTGGTAAAATGCAGATAACCTTATTAAACATAACTGTAATATGACTCAGTCCTTTAGTTACGAAACAACATTTATATTAGACAAATCTCATTTTAGTGAATGCTATGATGAATCGGTACCAGTGCCAACTTTTGCTGCGCTATATGGTAAAGGCGCATTTTTGCTATTGATAGGTGCATTGTTGGTGATGTTTTCCGAGCTTAATCCGTACGCCGCTTGGTTTATTTTCTCTTTAGGCTTGTTAGAAATTGTCAGTAGTCGTTATAAAAAAGCGTGGTGGATTGCACGTCAGATGTTAAGTAAAGTAGCGAAAGCTGAGGTGAGCTTAAAAATTGATGTAGACAGTGTGCATATATCGTCATTTTATAACGACAACAAGATGAAGTTTAGCGATATAGAGCGAATAACACCCACAGATCATGGTTGGCTAATTAGTCATAATTCATTTAGGCATTATATTTCTAATCGTTGCCTCAATGCGTCAGCTCAGGCTTTTTTACAGGCTAAAATTAGCTAATAGTGATAGATAAGCGGTCATGCTTATGAATTTTCCTGAACAACTTTTTATCTTCCTAGTTTAGTAAAGTTTTAATAAAAAGCGCTGAAAGTTGAATGAGAATAATTCTCAAAAACCTTGACAGTGTTCAGTATCTTCATTAGTCTGACGGAAAATATAAATCCATCAATTTTTTGATTATTTAGGCGGGCTTCACGTTGAATAAAATCTGGCTTTCTCCTTTGGTATTAGTTGCACTTTTAGTTGCAAGTCTTAATGTGGCAGCAACCGACGAGGTTAATGTTTACTCTTACCGTCAACCGTTTCTGGTTGAACCTTTATTTAATGAATTTACTAAAGCAAGCGGTATTAAGGTTAATGTAGTTTTTGCCAAAAAAGGTATGGCCGAACGTCTAACACGTGAAGGTGAATACAGTCCGGCAGATATCTTATTAACCACGGATATTAGCCGTTTAATTGAATTAAAAGATAATGGCTTATTACAATCGACTCAATCTGCTGAATTAAGTGCGGCAATTCCTGCGCAATTTAAAGCTGCTGACAATACTTGGTATGCGTTAACTACACGGGTACGAAATATTTATTCAGCAAAAAGATTAGGTAAAATTGACTTCAATTATGAAGATCTTGCGGATGAAAAATACCAAGGTCGAATTTGTACTCGCAGTGGTAAGCACCCTTACAATGTTGCTTTAGTGGCTTCTATGATTGCAGAACACGGTGAAGCAGATACGCTTACTTGGTTGCAAAAAGTTAAAGCCAATTTAGCGCGTAAACCACAAGGCAGTGATCGTGCACAAGTGCAAGCTATTCACCAAAACTTATGTGACATCTCGTTAGGTAATAGTTATTACTTTGGTAATATGCTCAAAGATGAAAAACAAAAGCTTTGGGCTGAGGCGGTTTATATTAACTTCCCAAATCAAAATAATCGTGGTGCCCATGTGAATATTTCTGGAATGGCGATGGCAAAATACGCGCCAAATAAAGCCAATGCATTAGCATTAATGAATTTTTTAGTGTCAGCGCCGGCACAAAAAATGTACGCAGAAACTAACATGGAATACCCTGTACGCCCAGGGGTAAAGCCTTCTAAATTAGTCGCTGCTTGGGGAGAGTTCAAAGCCGACAGTTTACCGCTAGAAACTATTGCTAAACACCGTAAAGCTGCTCTGATTTTACTGGATAAAGCAAAGTTTGATTTATAACGCTTATCATTAAGTTCTCGCCTCGTGCTCACCGGTAATAAAAACACCAGTTGGAAATTCTTCAGCTGGTTTTTTGCTTTAGCCTTAATGTTGCCAATTGTGGTGATGTTACTGGGCAGCATTAATGCGTCCAGCGATCTTTTTAGCCATTTATGGGCCACGGTATTACCTGAATATATCCGCAATACTGTGATACTTGGGCTGTTGGTAGCCTTGTTATCATTTTGCTTTGGTGTGCCGGCAGCTGCTCTTATTAGCCAAACTAATATTGTTATGGGCAAGCAGTTAAGATGGTTGCTGATGTTACCGCTAGCAATGCCTGCGTATTTAGTCGCTTATTTATATACCGATTTATTTGATTATGCTGGCCCTGTGCAACGGTTATTGCGCGCGTGGTTTGATTGGCAATCACCCAATGATTATTACTTTTTTGATATTAGAACCATAGGGGGGGCAGCTGTTGTTATTTCCTTGGTCATGTTTCCTTATGTTTACATGTTGACACGCACCGCTTTTGAGCAACAGGACCGTAACTTGTTAAGAGCAAGTCGGTTATTGGGTTGTACCGAGCGGCAAAGTTTTTTTCAGATGACTTTACCTTTAGCTCGTCCGGCTATTGCTGTTTCATTAGCGTTAGTCACCATGGAAACATTAGCCGACTTTGCAACCGTGCAATATTTTGCTGTCAGTACGTTAACTACAGCTATTTATGATACTTGGCTTGGCTACAGTGATTTTGCCGCTGCTAACGCATTAGCCAGTGTACTGATGTTATTTATTTTATTTATTGTCGTCGCAGAGCAACGGGCCAGAGCCGGGCAGCGACATCAATCAAGCCGGCCAAATACCCAACACCAGCGTAAGCAGCTTAGTGTAGCTCAGCAAATCATTGGCAGTATCTTTTGTTGGTTTTTAGTCTTTGCTGGTTTTTTATTACCTGTTATTTTATTGCTAGTGATGGTGATAGATTATGCGGATTATCAACAGCTTGTGGCATTAATTGTGACCGGTAAAAACAGTATTGAAATTGCGACTTATACAGCGACCATAGCTACATCCATTGCCTTAATACTGGCTTTATTTCAACGTTTACATCAAAGCCGCCTTCGGATGTTCCCAGTGCAAATTTCTGGTTTTGGTTATGCTATTCCAGGTACTGTGCTTGCGATGGCCATGCTAGCCACTTTTGGCCCATTAGATCATGCTATAAACGACGTGGCTAAGGCGTTAGGTTTTACCGCGCCTGGATTAATATTGTCAGGCACTGTTTTTGCAATTGTCTTTGCTTATATCGTCAGGTTTTCAGCTATTGCCAACGGCACCATTAGCGCCGGTATAGAGCAAATTCCAAAATCACTTGATTTAGCACCAGCGAGTTTAGGTGTAACCACCTTGTCAGCTATTTTTCGCGTTCATCTACCGTTATTAAAATCATCTATTTTGGTGGCTTGGTTGTTAGTTTTTGTTGAAGCCATGAAAGAGTTACCTGCGGTACTACTATTGCGACCATTTAATTTTGAAACCTTGAGTACGCAGGTATATCAGCTTATCTCAGATGAACGTTTAGAGCAGGGCGCGTTAGGCGCTATTTTAATTGTCTTATTTGGCTTATTGCCAATTATTATTCTCAACCGCCAGAAGGACACCCCGTGAAACCACTGATTAATATTGAAAATTTAGCCGTTAAATTACAAGCAACAGTGATTTTAACGCAAGTTGATTTATCATTGGCTAAAGGTGAAATATTAGGACTGGTTGGACCTAGCGGTTGTGGCAAAACAACCTTACTAAACACCTTAGCGGGTTTTGTCGCACAAAGTGCGGGCACCATTGAAATTAACGCCAGCAATAATCAGCAAATAAAAGTCAGTACTGCAGCCATGTTGCCGGCAGAACAACGTAATATCGGGATGATATTTCAAGATTATGCTTTGTTCCCTCACCTTAGCGTTAATGAAAATATTTGCTTTGGCCTGAAAAAGCTAACGAAAACAGAGCAAAATAAACGCTGTAAAGAGTTACTGACTTTACTTGAATTAACTGATTTTGGACAAGGTTACCCACATCAATTATCCGGTGGTCAGCAGCAACGAGTCGCTATCGCCCGTGCTTTAGCACCACAACCTAGTTTATTATTACTTGATGAACCTTTTTCAAATATTGATGCCAGGCTACGTAATGAATTAATGATTGAAATCAGGCGCCTATTAAAGCGTTTGGGTATGACCGCTATTTTTGTTACTCATAATAAAGATGAAGTGTTCACCTTTGCGGATAAAATTGCCGTTATGCATCAAGGCAAGGTGCTGCAAATTGGCTCTCCTGCTCAGGTTTGCCAGCAGCCTAATAGTTGGCAAGTTGCTGATTTTTTACAACTGGGTAGTTGGCTGCCGGTAGCATTACTGGCGGATTATAATCCCGCACAAGTAACAAGCTTGATTGGTCAATTAGCGCCGAGTGCTATCGTTAATGCACCAGCAGATAACAAGCGTGACTCAGCACTTAATTACCAATTATTGGTTAAACCCAATAATATTGAGTTATGCGAGCAACAGGGCAGTAATGTCATCGTTGAACATATCGGTGTAACCGAACAAGGCTATCACTATTTACTCAGTAGTATTGAGAAAAATAGCGTACTAGCTTTCTCACAACTGAGCTTTTATAGCCAAGAACTGTTTGCCTTAGGTGATAAATTAGCGATAAAGTTAAAGGGCGAAGACTTTAACTTATATACCCGCACCACTTGAATAGGCAGATTTTTTCCAGTTAAAAAGGGTGGGTTTATTATCACTAATTGTTAACACTAAAATGGCTTTTTTAGTCACAAAGAAGCTAATTTTAGTCTAAATTGGGTGTCAGAACCACAAAAGTGCACAATTTCATTCACTTCCCTCAAAGCCTTTATTTACAGGCATTCAGCGCTATGGATTTGCAAAAACTTTACTTGACATAAGTTTACTTTACTCACTAAACTGTAACAATGTGGTAAAAAGTGGAAATTAGTGGATCGCAGGTGATCCCAAAACAATTAAAGTGGATTATGTTCAGAGGCACTAGTGCGATAACACTCGACAGCAAAAATAGAATCACTATACCTACTCGGTATCGCGAGGAGTTATTTGCTGATTGCCAAGGAAAAATGGTCTGTACTGTAGATACTCAACATCCGTGTTTATTGTTATATCCACTACCCGAATGGGAAGAAATAGAATTAAAGCTTTGTGAATTGTCGAGTATGAATCCACAAGAGCGTTTATTACAACAAGTGTTATTAGGTAATGCCTCAGATTGCGAAATCGATAAAAGTGGCCGTTTATTAATTAATGGCCCACTGCGCCAACATGCAGGCTTGAAAAAAAACTTGATGTTGGTAGGTCAGTTGAGAAAGTTTGAAATCTGGAATGATAGCGCTTGGCAAAACCAAATGCAGCAAGGCATTGCACAAATTCAGTCAGGTGAAATAGAGCTCACTGACCGATTACTTGATTTATCTTTATGATAAATTGTTAAATGAAAATAATGATAACTAGATGGCGTTGATAAATTTATAATGCAACATGATAATGCACATATTTCAGTTTTACTGGCCGAGTCAATCTCTGGATTGGCGATAAAACCAGAGGGTACTTATATCGACTGTACCTTCGGCCGTGGCGGACATTCAGGTTTAATTCTTGATAATTTGGGTCCTAATGGACGTTTGATCGCGATAGACAGAGATTTAACCGCGATAGAAGCGGCAAAAAAATATGCCGCCGATAAGCGTTTTATTATCGAACATCACGGTTTTGCTGATTTACAGATGATTGTTGAGAAGCATCAGTTAACTGAAAAAATAGACGGTATTTTACTTGATCTTGGCGTGTCCTCTCCGCAACTTGATGAAGCAGAACGTGGTTTTAGTTTTATGAAAGACGGCCCACTCGATATGCGAATGGATACCACACGTGGCCAAACAGCTGCCGAGTGGATAGCAGTTGCCGACGTTGAAGATATTACTTGGGTGCTAAGAACCTTTGGTGAGGAAAAACATGCTTGGCGAATTGCTAATGCCATTGTTGACGAGCGTGAAGAAAATGCGCTGACACGTACTGGACAGTTAGCGCAGTTAATTAAGAAAACAGCACCACAAAGAGAAATGAAAAAGCATCCTGCAACACGTAGTTTTCAAGCAATTCGCATTTATATTAATAGTGAGTTAGAGCAAATTGAAAAAGTATTGTCTGCGTCTTTGTCGGTATTGGCCACCGATGGTCGTTTGGTTGTGATCAGTTTTCACTCGCTTGAAGATCGGTTAGTGAAACAGTTTATGAAAAAGCATTCGCAAGGTAGAAAAGTGCCACGGGGTCTACCCATTAGCGAAGAAGAATTGAATAAGGGTAAAAACTTGAGCTTAATTGGTCGTAGGTTAAAGCCCAGTAAAGATGAAGTGGAAGAAAATGTTCGCTCTCGCAGCTCAGTATTAAGGGTTGCACAGAGACTGGCGCGCTAATCATGGTGCGTTAGTATGGCAACCAAAAAAGTAGTGTTATTTTTTGATATTTGGCATGATATACAACGCCATTTAGCTATTTATGGCGTTGTATTATTGGTGTTGATATCAGCATTTTCAGTTATTTATTTTACCCACTTAAACCGACAAACCACCAGTAAAATTGAAGTTTTATTAACGGAGCGTGACGCCTTAGAAATTGAATGGCGCTACTTAATACTAGAACAAAACAGCTTAGCCGAACACAGCGCGATAGAAAGCAGTGCAGCAAAGCAACTTAATATGACAAGGCCAGATGCAAGCTCGGAAGTTATTATTAAATTACCATGATTTATTACCACGGGTATGGCAATGAAAAAACCAGCAGAACTTAATCCAAATACGGTAGCATGGCGTTTTTACGTTGTGCTAGCTGCTGTTGTGCTTATTTATGCTGGCTTGATGGCTCGTACAGCGTACATTCAAGTATTTGAGCCTGAGATGTTGAAAAAACAGGGCGACAATCGCTCGTTGCGTACCAATACTAAAACGGTGCAACGCGGCTCGATTGTTGACCGTAATGGTTATGAATTAGCCATCAGTGTGCCAGTAGATACGGTTTGGGCTGATCCTAAAATTATTTCCGATACTAATGCCTTGTCTATGATAAAACATTGGCAGGCTTTGGCTGATGTCTTGGGTCAAGAGGTTGGTGAATTAAAAGCAAGGGTAATTGAAAATCCCAGTAAACGTTTTGTTTATATTGAACGTAAAGTTGCCCCAGCTATGGCCGTTTATATTCAAGAATTGAAAATTCCTGGCATTTATTTACGCAAAGAATCTAAACGCTTTTATCCGGCGGGTGAAATAAGTGCTCATCTTGTTGGCTTCACCAATGTTGATGATAAAGGCATTGAAGGGGTTGAGCGCGTTTATGATCAATTGATGACTGGCGAAAATGGCGAAAAAAAATATCGTAAAGACGCCAAAGGTCGAAAAATAGAAATATTATCGGTCAAAGCGGTCACACCACCAGAAAAAATCACCTTGAGTATAGATCAACGTATTCAAACACTCGCTTATCGTGAATTAAAAGGCGCAGTGAAGGCGTTTAAAGCGACATCAGGTTCGGCAGTGGTCACCAATGTCAACACCGGTGAAGTTTTAGCGCTAGTTAACAGCCCGTCATATAACCCAAATAATCGCTCTGGTGTTGCTATTCATCGTTTTCGTAACCGTGCTATTACCGATATCTATGAGCCGGGTTCAACCATGAAGCCACTAACGGTACTAACAGCCTTGGAATTTGGCAGTATAAAAAAAGATAGCATTATTGATACTTATCCCGGTTGGATGCGTTTAGGAGGCAGTCGTGTCTCTGATCCACGTTACCTTGGCAAAATTACCCTATCAGAGTTATTAGTAAATTCTTCTAATATGGGTACCACTAAGTTGGCGTTATCTGTACCAAAAAATTACCTTATCGATAAATTTTTTGACGCGGGTTTTTCTGAAGACACAGGTACTGGCCTGGTCGGTGAAAGTTCAGGCATGATGCATGATAGGCCGCGTTGGTCAAAATTTGAGTTAGCCACTTTGTCTTGGGGCCATGGCGTAGCCATCACTCCTATTCAGTTGGCGCGTTTTTATACCACATTGGCTAATGGCGGTATTAAAATGCCCTTAACGATTTTAAAGCAAGATGCAGCATCGCTAGCGAAGCAAAGACATGAACGTATTTTCTCAGCTGAAAATAGTCAAAATGTTGTCGAGTTGTTGGAAAATGTGGTTAATCAACGCTATACCGTTGCAAAAGTTGATGGTTATCGTGTTGGGGGTAAAAGTGGTACAGCGATTAAAGCATTTGCCGGTGGTTATGGTGATGATTATGTTGGTTTGTTTGCCGGTATAGCACCGATCTCAGATCCCGAAATTGCCGTGGTAGTGGTGATAAATGATCCCGCTGGTGACTTATATCATGGCGGTGAAGTGGCTGCACCAGTTTTTTCACGAATTATGAAAGGCACACTACGACTACTTAATGTGCCGCCTGATGACAACACTCGAGTATCCTCAGTGCAAGCAGAGCAAAAAGCGAAAAGTTCACCTAAGGAGCATGATCATGTCTGATCACGCTTTAACCGTTTCAAATCAAGCCATAAACCTTGCTGCTAAAAACTTTGCTGCTATCGAAGCAGTATTAAGCTTGGGTAAAATATCGCTAACAGCAAATGATTTAACTCAACTTAAAGCCCTTTTTACTGAGCAAGCGAATGCTACTAAGGCTAATTTAGTCAACGATACACGAGCACTTATTGCCGGTGATGTATTTTGTGCGGTGATTGGCAGCTTGCGCGATGGTCGCGAATATATTGCTCAGGCGCTGGCCGCGAATTGTGCGATGATATTGCAAGAAACTACCGAGTCATCAGAACATGGTCAACTCACTTGGTGTCAACAGGCATCAGGTAATGCGATACCCCGGTTAAGTTACTTTCAACTTAACCATGAGTTATTCGAGCTAGCAAAAGCGTTTTATAACACGCCTCAGCAATATTTAAATATCATTGGTATTACTGGCACTAATGGCAAAACCAGTACCAGCCAAATTATTGCCCACTTATTAGATTCTTGTCAGAAAAATTGTGCGGTTATTGGCACTAATGGTGCTGGCAAGCCTGCGAACTTAACAACCATTGAAAACACGACGCCGAGTGCGACAGAGTTACATCAACTACTGGCATTATTTGCTGAAGAAAAAATTACTGACGTAGCAATGGAAGTATCATCACACGCCCTAGCGCAAAAACGCGTCAGTGCAAGCCTATTTAACACTGCAGTTTTCACTAACTTAAGCCGTGATCATTTAGATTACCATCAAACTATGACTGAATACGCGACGGCTAAGCGAGCAATATTTACCGGTGATGATCAGCAAATGGCAGTGATTAATGGTGATGACCCACAAGCGCAAAGTTGGTTAGCACATTGGCCAAGATTACAGCCTGTTGCGGTTTATGGTCGAGGTGAAAATATCGCTAACTTTGCGCGCTTTGCCCAAGCACTAAATGTTGAGCATCACACGAACGGTGTGAGTTTCACGCTCAACACTGAGCAAGGCCAAGCTGAAATTCGTAGTCAGTTGCTAGGTGATTTTAATGTTGAAAATCTTTTAGCGGCGATTGCCGTATTGATAATCGAAAATATAGCGCTAACCACTATTGCTAGCGCGATTAGCCAACTAGTGCCGATTATGGGCCGTATGGAAGCTTTTTCGTCTACGGGTAAACCGACCACTGTGGTTGATTATGCTCATAGCCCCGACGCATTATCTAGTGCGTTAGATGCCTGTCGTTTGCACTGTCATGGCAAGTTATGGCTAGTGTTTGGCTGTGGTGGTGAGCGTGATATTGGTAAGCGAGCATTGATGGCTAAGGTGGCAGAAAGTAAAGCCGATCACATCATCATTACCAACGATAATCCACGCAGCGAAGACCCTGAGGCTATTGCCGCCGATATTATTGCTGGCCTAGGAATAACCACTCGCTTTGAAAAAATATTAGATAGAAAAACTGCTGTATTAATGGCATTAAAACAAGCCGATGCCGATGATGTCATTCTTTGTGCTGGTAAAGGCCATGAAGACTACATCATTTTTGGCAATGAAAAACGTCATTATGATGAACGCGCTATTGTAAAAGCATTCTACTCACTAGAAAAAGAGCTAACGTTATGATCTCGTTATCCTTAACTGAGTTATCTCAAGCTGTTAATGGCCAATTAATTGGTGAAAATCTCACCATTAATGCCATTAGCACCGACAGTCGAGCATTAAAGGCAGGTGATGTTTTTTTAGCCTTGCACGGACCAAATTTTGATGGCCACAAATTTTTAAGCCAAGCCAGCGAACTTGGCTGTAGCGCTGTTATAGTCGAGCAAGCTCAAGATAAGCTTAATATTGCGCAAATCCTGGTTAAAGACACCCATCAAGCACTAGGCGATATTGCGGCTTATGTTAAAGAAAAAGTGGCGCCAAAAACCGTCGCGATCACCGGTAGTAGCGGTAAAACTACGGTAAAAGAAATGGTGGCAGCGATTTTAAATCGTTTAGGCCATGTGTTAGCCACAAAAGGAAATTTTAATAACGATATCGGTGTGCCGTTGACGTTATTACGACTAGAGCAAAAGCATGACTTTGCGGTGATCGAATTAGGCGCTAATCATATTGGCGAAATTGCTTATACCGCTGCGCTAGTCAAGCCAGATGTTGCCATAATTAATAATATCGCCGCGGCCCACTTAGAGGGCTTTGGCGATTTATGTGGAGTCGCCAGAGCGAAAGGTGAAATTTTTTCTGGTTTAAACGTCGGTGGTGTGGCGATTTATAACCAAGACACCCCGTGGGCTGATAAGTGGCAGTGGCGCTTAACTGATAAACAAGTACGGCGCTTTTCCTGTCAAGGCAGTGCAGATTGTTATAGTCATCAAGAAGTTTTAGATGATAACGGCTGTGCGATTTTTCAGTTAATAACGCCAATCGGTAATATTGATATTGAACTTACTGTGCCAGGCCACCATAACGTCTGCAATGCGGTTGCGGCTGCAACGATAGCGTTAGAGTTTGGTGCCAGTTTAGATGATATTCGCTTGGGTTTAGCGGCTATGCCTGCCGTGAAAGGGCGTTTGAATCTCCATCAACTGAGTAGCAAGATTAAGCTGATCGACGATAGCTATAACGCCAATGTTGAATCAATCAATGCCGCATCAAATTTATTGGCTAGCTACCCAGGGCGTAGGATACTTATTCTTGGTGATATGGGGGAACTAGGTGGTGCAGCACGTCGTTACCATCAAGAAGTTGGTGAACATGCAAAAAGTAAAGAGATTGATGATTTGTTGACCTTAGGCGTATTAAGTCAAAATGCCTCTGACGCTTTTTATCAAGGGCGCAATACACAGGCACAACATTTTAGTAGCAAAGAAAAACTCATGTCACGTTTACAACAGTTACTTCAAGATGAAGAACAGCAAGTGACATTATTAGTTAAAGGTTCGCGCAGTGCTCATATGGAATACGTAGTGGCTGATATTATTAAATGGCATAACAGTCAGACTATGCAGGAGCAGGCATAATGTTACTTTGGTTAGGTGAGTATCTCACCCCGTATTATTCATTCTTTAATGTTTTTTCTTATTTAACCTTTAGAGCGATCATCTCAACGCTTACCGCCTTGATTATCTCGTTATATTTTGGTCCTAAATTGATCCGCGCCCTGCAAAACATGCAGATTGGCCAAACAATTCGTGACGATGGTCCAGAAAGTCACTTAGTAAAATCGGGTACGCCAACTATGGGCGGTCTCCTAATCTTAGCGTCAATTGTGGTCAGTGTTTTATTGTGGGCTGACTTAACCAATACCTATGTTTGGGTGGTGTTGTTTGTGTTGGTCAGCTTTGGCTTAATTGGTTTTGTTGATGATTACCGTAAAGTTATTCGCAAAGACTCCAATGGTTTAATTGCCCGTTGGAAGTATTTTTGGCAAACCATAGTCGGCTTGGCAACCGCTATATTTTTATACCAGTTTGCTCAAGGCCCTGAAGAAACTACGTTATTAATTCCATTCGTTAAAGATGTGTTACCTCAGTTAGGCTTGCTCTATATCGGCTTAGTCTATTTTGTGATTGTCGGCACCAGTAATGCTGTTAACTTGACAGACGGTCTTGATGGTCTGGCTATTGTGCCAACTATTATGGTGGCAGGTGCGTTTGCAATATTCGCTTATATGACAGGTAATGCCAATTTTTCTGAGTATTTACATATTCCCCACATTGCTTTAGCGAGTGAACTTGTGGTGGTTTGTACCGCTATTGTTGGTGCTGGTTTAGGTTTTTTATGGTTTAACACTTACCCTGCGCAAGTTTTTATGGGTGATGTTGGCTCGCTTGCTTTAGGCGCAGCGCTAGGTGTTATTGCTGTGTTAGTTAGGCAAGAGTTAGTGCTATTTATTATGGGTGGCGTTTTTGTGATAGAAACGCTCTCAGTTATTTTGCAGGTTGGCTCATACAAGTTGCGTGGGCAACGAATTTTTCGTATGGCACCCATTCATCATCATTATGAGTTAAAAGGTTGGCCCGAGCCAAGAGTGATTGTGCGCTTTTGGATAATTTCTTTAGTCTTAGTCTTGGTTGGATTAGCAACCTTGAAATTAAGGTAAAAATAGACGCGTGAATAAACAATTGCAACAGTCGGTAACGACGCAATTAGCCCATAAGCGAATCGTGATCTTAGGTATTGGGATAACGGGCTTGTCGTGCGCGCGCTTTTTACATCGTCATCAAATTTCTTTTGCCGTAAACGACAGCCGGGCAATGCCTATTTCTCCCGGTGATTTTAAACAGCAATTTGCTGATAATACCTTAGTACTTGGCCATTGGGAGCAAGCATTGATAGCCCAAGCCGATATTTTGATTGTTAGTCCAGGCATTAATATGGCTGAGCCTGCTATTCGTCATGCCATAGCTAAAAATTGTGATGTTATTGGTGATATTGAATTGTTTTGCCGATTAAGTGATACGCCGATATTAGCGGTTACTGGCTCCAATGGTAAATCTACCGTTGTTTCAATGTTAAATTACGTTGGTAATGCCTTAGGTTACCGCGTGCAGTTAGGTGGTAATATTGGCTTGCCAGTACTGGATCAAATAGATCAAGAGGTTGCTGATTTTATTGTGTTAGAGCTATCAAGTTTTCAGCTTGAAACAATAAAAAGTATGCAGGCACTAGCCGCCACTGTATTGAACTTAAGTGACGACCATTTAGATCGTCACAAAACCCTTGAAAATTATGGCGCAATTAAACAAAGCATTTATCAATACTGTACCTATGCGCTTTATAATCGTGATGACAAGGCTACTCTGCCTAAAGCCTGCTATAGCGATAGTGAGCGGTTAAGTTTTGGTAGCGACCGCGCACAAAATGGTGATTTTGGTCTTGCAGAGCATCAGGGTATTAGCCACTTAATGTTAGGTGACCAGCCATTATGTTCTTTAGCTGAATTGCCATTACAAGGTCGTCATAATGCTTTAAATTATTTAGCCGTATTGGCGTTAGGAAAATGTGCCGGTTGGGATTTAAAAGCCATGTTGGCCTGTTTAATGACCTTCAAAGGTTTAGCACATCGTTGTGAAGTGATTGAAACAAATGACAGTATTCGTTGGATTAACGACTCAAAAGCTACCAATGTTGGTGCAACACTGGCCGCCATTGAAGGATTAGTACCCACCTTATCCGAGAATAAACTGATTTTAATTGCCGGCGGTGATGGTAAAGGTGCTGATTTTTCTCCATTATCTCAAGCCTTAACTCAACACGTAGATTACTTGATCACGCTCGGCAAAGATGGCCTTGCTATTGCCGCGTTACGCTTATCAAGCCAAGCCGATAAAACCTCGCACGTTGATTCGCTAGCAGCGGCAGTAACACTGGCCAGAACACAGGCAAAGGCCGGCGATATGGTTTTACTATCCCCGGCCTGTGCCAGTTTAGATATGTTTGCTAACTACGTTGAACGGGGCGTGGTATTTATCACGTCAGTATTAACGCATCAGGAGCAAAGGTAATGTCGCTATCTTTTGCTAATTTATCACAATGGGCCTCACCGCCATGGTTCCAAACCGAGGAAAGAACGGTGGAGACCTTTGATCGTAGCTACATAATGCTTGCGTTTAGTATGTATATTATAGGGTTAATTATGGTAGCAAGTTCATCAATGCCGATTGCTGAACGTTTATTTGACAACCCGTTTCATTTCATTGCCCGCCATATGATTTATATCATACTTAGTCTGGGTGTTGCCGCCTTTACCTTGCAAATACCTATGCATCGTTGGCACCAATACAGCAGTAAGTTACTGTTAATCGCTGTTATTTTACTTGTGGTTGTTTTAGTTATTGGTCGGAATGTTAATGGTGCTACTCGTTGGATTAGCGTCGGACCGATAACGGTACAAGCCGCAGAACCGGCTAAACTTTTTTTCTTTTGTTATTTGTCTGCTTACTTAGTTAGGCGCCGTAATGAGGTAATGGAAAATATTAAAGGCTTTGCCAAACCTTTAATGGTTTTTGGTCTATTAAGTGGTTTGTTATTAATGCAGCCTGATTTAGGTACTATTATTGTGATGTTTGTTACCACGTTTGGTTTGTTGTTTTTAGCTGGTGCAAAATTATGGCAGTTTATTGCCATATCAGGTGTGGGTATTACTTTATTGACCATGTTGGCGTATTTCTCACCTTATCGTTGGGCACGGGTAACTGGCTTTCTCGACCCATGGAAAGACCCTTTTGGTAGTGGTTATCAGCTCACTCAATCACTGATGGCTTATGGTCGCGGTGAAACATTTGGTCAAGGCTTAGGTAATAGCGTACAAAAATTAGAGTATTTGCCAGAGGCACATACTGATTTTGTCATGGCTGTACTGGCAGAAGAGTTTGGTTTTGTCGGTATTAGTGTTATTTTACTGTTAAGTATGACCTTGGTTTTTAAAGCTTTGCTGCTAGGTCGAAAAGCGGTTAATCAAAAAAAGTATTTTGAAGGTTTTTTTGCCTATGCCATTGGTATCTGGTTTTGCTTTCAAGCAGCGGTTAATATCGGTGCGAGTGCAGGTGTAGTGCCAACCAAAGGCTTAACAATGCCGCTGATCAGTTATGGTGGTAGTTCAATGATTATTATGACCCTTGCTATAGTGATTCTGATTCGCATTGACCACGAAATTCGCTTGCAAAGTATTCAAGCCACTAGTCGCACGACTGGTGATTATAAAGATAGCAAGAAGAAACCCAGAAAAGTGCATCAAACAAAAATTATTGAGAGCGAAAATGACTGAACAGACAAGTCATGAAGTAAAGCGCCCAACACTGCTAGTAATGGCAGGTGGAACCGGTGGTCATATATTTCCAGGTATTGCGGTTGCACAAGCCCTAGTAAAGCAGGGCTGGAATATCCATTGGCTTGGCACCGCTGAGCGCATGGAAGCGGAATTGGTACCAAAAAATGGTTTTCCCATTTCATTTATCAATATGGCTGGCGTGCGTAATAAAAACTGGCAAACGTGGTTGAAAACACCGTTTAAAATTTTGCAATCTGTACTACAGTCAATTCAAATACTGCGCAAAGTTAAGCCTGATGTGGTGCTGGGTATGGGCGGCTATGCCAGTGCACCGGGTGGTGTGGCAGCATGGTTATTAGGTATTCCCTTGGTATTACATGAACAAAATGCTGTTGCGGGCATGAGTAATCGCTTTCTGTCGTATTTAGCCACCAGAACGTTAAGCGCGTTTCCGGGCGCATTTAGCAATCGAGTCACCTCAAAGGTGGTTGGCAACCCATTGCGTAGCGAGATTATCGCCATTGAAAACGTGATGCCTGAAAAACCGGCAACCAGCAAAAAAGTATTAGTGGTTGGTGGTAGTTTAGGCGCCAAAATACTCAATGATGTTGTGCCACAAGCGATGAAGCAAATTAAAGTGCAAAGTATTGATGTTTGGCATCAAACCGGTGGCGGCAATGAACAGTCAGTGTTAAAGAGTTATCAAGATTACGGTTTACCAGAAGAGAAGGTTAAGGTCACAGAGTTTATTGATGATATGGCAGCTGCTTATAAATGGGCGGACGTAGTTATTTGCCGAGCGGGCGCATTAACTGTGTCTGAATTAGCGATGGCAGCAAAGCCCGCTATATTTGTGCCTTTGCCGCATGCGGTTGATGATCATCAAACCAAGAATGCTATGTATCTGGTTAACTGTGGCGCGGCAAAATTAATTGCCCAAAAAGAATTTAATGGTACAACACTAGGACAAATGCTTAATAGTTTGTTTATATCCAACAAAGTGCTGCAGCAAATGTCTAAAGCTGCACACAACGCTGCCCATGCTGATGCCACTAACCTGGTAGCAACAGCTTGTATTGAAGTGGCAAACACATGAGTAAAGCAATGACAACAGCAAGCAACAGCGGCGCAAGCTTAGGCAATACAGCATCAAATAATGCCAGTAATAGGATGCCGGAAATGCGTCGGGTCAAAACCATCCACTTTGTGGGTATTGGTGGTGCGGGTATGGGCGGTATCGCTGAAGTTTTGCTAAATGAAGGCTATCAAATTACCGGATCCGACCTTGGTGAAAATCAAGTCGTTAAACGCCTAACATCCTTGGGTGCAAAAATCACCTTAGGTCATCATCAAGATAACGTAAACGATGCGAGCGTTATTGTGGTGTCAACAGCGATTAATGCTGAAAATCCAGAGCTGCTTGCTGCGCATCAACAACGTATTCCGGTGGTGCGTCGCGCTGAAATGTTGGCAGAGCTCATGCGTTTTCGCCACGGCATTGCCATTGCGGGAACCCATGGTAAAACCACCACCACGAGTTTAATTGCGAGTATTTTTGCTCAGGCAAATTTAGACCCTACTTTTGTGATTGGTGGCTTACTTAATAGCGCAGGCACCAATGCGCGTTTAGGCAGTAGCCGTTATTTGATCGCAGAAGCTGATGAAAGCGATGCGTCTTTCTTACATCTACAACCTATGGTTTCTGTGATCACCAATATCGACGAAGACCATATGGAGACTTATCAAGGTGATTTTGAGAAACTTAAAGACACCTATATCGAGTTTCTCCACAACTTGCCTTTTTATGGTTTAGCCGTGGTGTGTTTAGATAATCCAGCGGTGCGAGAAATATTACCGCGCATTAGTCGCCAGGTTATTACCTATGGTTTTTGTCAAGATGCCGATGTAAGAGCCACGAAATATCAACAATCGGCCGGCGTTAGTTCATTTGTTGTTGAGCGCAAAGACCACGCACCCTTGGCCATTAGCGTTAATTTGCCAGGTGAGCACAATGTTTTAAACGCCTTAGCCGGTGTGGCCGTTGCCATTGATGAAGGTGTTGCCGATAACGCTATCCAGCAAGCGTTACAAAACTTTGCTGGTATTGGTCGACGCTTTGAACAATTACCAACTTTACGCACAGAGCAAGGCGAAATGATGTTCATAGATGATTATGGTCATCACCCAACAGAAGTAAAAGCCACTATAGCGGCCATGCGAAATGGCTGGCCTGAAAAACGATTGGTGATGGTATTTCAACCGCATCGCTATTCGCGTACTCGTGATCTTTATGAAGACTTTGTCGAAGTGTTATCTGAGGTTGATTGCTTATTTTTACTTAATGTTTATGGTGCGGGTGAAACGCCCATTGCCAACGCCGACAGTAAAAGTTTAGCGCGCAGTATTCGTCAACGCGGCCAAATTGAACCAATTTATGTCAGCGACAGTGACAAATTAGCTGAATTATTGGCAGCACAGTTACGTGACAACGACATGGTTATTACTCAAGGTGCTGGCAATATCGGTACTATTGCCAATAATTTAGCGACAGATAAAAAATTAACGGTGGCACTATGATGAAACCTTTAATCGAGCAAAAATTAGCCGTCTTATATGGTGGCACATCAGCAGAAAGAGCGATATCGCTAAATTCGGGTAAAGCGGTTGCAAAAGGCTTAACCGAAGCCGGTTTTAATGTGCAATTAATTGATACTCAAAATTATTGCTTAAGTGATTTAGCAACATTAGATATTGATCGTGTTTTTATTGCTTTACATGGTCGTGGTGGCGAAGACGGTTGCGTGCAAGGTGCGCTGCAATATATGAATATACCTTACACTGGCTCTGATGTGCTTGGCTCTGCACTATCAATGGACAAAATTCGTAGCAAGCAAGTATTTCAAGCGATGAACTTACCTACGCCTGCCTTTGCCATTGTCAGTAAGACTGACTATCAACCGGGTGACGCGACAAAAATTTCACAGCAGCTAGGCGCTGTTGTTATGGTTAAACCCGCCAATGAAGGCTCAAGTATTGGCATGTCAAAGGCAAATAATAGCGAAGAATTGCATCAAGCACTTATGGCCGCCTTTAACTACGACCAACAAATATTAGTCGAAGCTTGGGTGCAAGGCCCTGAGTATACCGTCGCCATTCTGGGCCAAACACCTTTGCCAGTGATTCATATGGAAACGCCGCACGATTTTTATGACTACGATGCGAAATATAAATCTACTAGTACGCAATATCATTGTCCGTGTTCGTTATCAGCAGATGATGAGGCAGAGGTACAAAATATTGCCTTGAGAGCTTTTAATGCAACCGGTGCAAAAGGCTGGGGCCGGGTAGATATTATGCGCAATGGCCAAAATCAATGGCAGATATTAGAAGTTAACACCGTACCTGGTATGACAGAAACGTCATTAGTACCCAAAGCCGCTAAAGTTCACGGCTTAAGCTTTAGTGAATTAGTGACAGAAATCGTCGCTATAAGCGCACAAGGGGCTTTGTAAAATATGGTTCCGGCAATGGAAAAACAACTGCCTTTAAAGGAAGAAGTGGCAAACTTACACTGGTCATTTTGGCTAGGTGTAGCGTTTTTCGTTGCTGTTATTGTCGCAATATTATCGTTTGGTATCTTTCTCAATAAAAATTTAAGTTCGGAAGAGTCAGCACCGGTTACCTCAATTGCGATTGCCGGTGAAATGCCATATACCACGCGATTAGATATTGAACGTGCGATAGAACAAGTGCATTTAGGCAATTTTTTCAACTTAGATGTCAACGATGTTCAGCAAAAAGTGGCTAAGTTGCCATGGGTTTATTCCGTTTCAGTACGGAAAAAGTGGCCTGATGAATTGAAAATTTATGTTGTTGACCAAAAACCTATTGCCCACTGGAATGGTGATTTTCTACTTAACGCTAATGGCAAAGCGTTTCAGGCTGATGTGCAACGTCTTGTTAAGCAATTACCCGCATTTTTTGGTCCAGAAGGTAGTGAACAAATAGCCTTAAAGAACTTTAGAAACTTGAACAAACTATTAGATTTTAGCCAACTAGCCATTGATGAATTAGTACTAACTGAGCGTTTTGCTTGGCAGTTAATCTTAAATGATGGTGTGACCATTAATTTAGGACGTGATAATCGTGTAGAACGCATACAGCGTTTTATGGACATTTATCCGGAAATTAAATTGAATAAAAAGCAGGATCAACAAGTCGATTATGTTGATCTGAGATACGATACTGGTCTAGCCGTTGGTTGGAAAGCCGCGAATAATAAAGAAAGAGTTTAGCCTTAATGCCAAAAATAACTGAAAGAAATTTAGTGGTTGGATTAGATATTGGAACGTCAAAAATTTCAGTAGCAGTTGGTGAAATCACGCTTGACAACCAGCTGAGTATTGTTGGTGTTGGTAATCAACCGGCACGTGGCATGGATAAAGGTGGCGTTAATGATTTAAACCTAGTTATTCAGTCAATTCAGCGGGCTATTAATGAAGCAGAATTGATGGCTGACTGCCATATTACGTCGGTATATCTTGGTATTTCGGGTAAACATATTAGTTGTCAAAATGAGAACGGTATGGTGCCTATTAACGATAAAGAAGTTATGCAAGACGACGTTGATAACGTTATACATACTGCCCGTTCAGTCCCTATTTCTGCCGAGCGTCGGATGCTACATGTTTTGCCACAAGAATACAGTATTGACTGTCAAGACGGTATTAAAAGCCCGATTGGTATGTCAGGTGTACGAATGGAAGCAAAGGTTCATATCGTGACTTGTGCCAATGACATGGCAAAAAATATTGTTAAATGTGTTGAACGTTGTGATTTAAAAGCTGATCAACTGATTTTTTCTGCGCTGGCTTCTAGCTATGCAATATTAACGGATGATGAAAAAGAGCTGGGCATTTGTATTGTTGATATGGGCGCTGGCACCATGGATATCGCGGTTTTTACCGGTGGAGCTTTACGTCATACCGCGGTAATTCCCGTAGCGGGCAATCAAGTGACTAGCGACATTGCAAAAATTTTTCGCACGCCACTGAGCCACGCGGAAGACATTAAAGTTCAGTATGCTTGCGCATTACGCCAAATGGTGAGTATGGAAGAAAATATTGAAGTGCCTAGTGTGGGTGGACGTCCTGCGCGGTCTATGTCACGTCATACATTAGCAGAAGTTGTTGAGCCTAGGTATCAGGAATTATTTGAACTAATCCAAGCAGAATTACGTGAATCTGGTTTAGAAGAGCAAATTGCTGCGGGTTACGTATTAACGGGTGGTACAGCCAAAATGGAAGGTGTGGTTGAATTTGCTGAAGAAGTGTTTCAAATGCCAGCACGCGTTGCCAAGCCTTTTGATGTCTGTGGATTGAAAGAGTATGTCAACGACCCCACATATTCAACGGTAGTTGGCTTGTTGCATTACGGTATGCAGGCTCATCAGCAAAAAAATAAAGAGCAAAAGAAAAGTGAATCAGTTGGGAGCATCGGCTCGAAAGTACTTGCTTGGTTTAAAGGTGAATTTTAATTAGCTGCTTTGGCGGCTAGTTAGGCCAGTGCCAATTATTTAATGGTATTGGTCTTAGAAAGTAAAAAGAGTTTTGGTGGAACAAAACGTAACAAAAAGTGGAGATAATAAATGTTTGAATTAATGGAAGATCATAACGAAGAAGCAATTATCAAAGTCATCGGTGTTGGTGGTGGTGGTGGCAATGCGGTAGAACATATGGTGTTACAAACCATAGAAGGTGTTGAATTTATCACCGCAAATACCGATTCACAAGCACTACGCAATTCGGGCGCTAATGTGACTTTGCAGCTAGGCCATAATGTGACCAAAGGTCTAGGCGCTGGCGCTAACCCTGAAATTGGTCGTCTTAGTGCAGAAGAAGACAGAGAAACCATCAAAGAAGCACTTAAAGGTGCAGACATGGTGTTTATCGCCGCAGGTATGGGTGGAGGTACAGGAACAGGCGCCGCGCCTGTGGTTGCTGAAATAGCGAAAGAAATGGGTATTTTGACTGTTGCGGTAGTGACTAAGCCATTCCCATTTGAAGGCAAAAAACGGATGAATTATGCCGATCAAGGCATTGAATTTTTATCAAAAAGTGTTGATTCACTGATCACTATTCCTAATGAGAAACTATTAAAAGTCTTAGGGCCTGGCACCAGTTTGTTAGATGCTTTTAAAGCAGCCAATGATGTTTTATTAGGTGCAGTTCAAGGTATTGCTGAACTTATTACTCGTCCAGGACTCATAAACGTTGATTTTGCCGATGTTAGAACTGTGATGTCTGAAATGGGCACGGCGATGATGGGTTCAGGTACAGCATCAGGTCCTGATCGTGCAGAAGAGGCAGCAGAAGCTGCAATTTCAAGTCCATTACTTGAAGATGTTGATTTGGCAGGAGCTCGTGGCATATTGGTTAATATTACAGCCGGTATGGATATTAGTATTGATGAGTTTGAAACTGTTGGTAATGCCGTTAAAGCCTTTTCTTCTGAAAACGCTACTGTGGTGGTTGGTGCAGTTATTGACCCGGAAATGACAGATGAACTAAGAGTAACTGTTGTTGCCACGGGTATTGGTGCTGATCGCAAGCCTGATATTACGTTAGTTAACCCAACACCGATCGCAGAGCCGCAAGTGGTTGGTGGTGATTATACACCAAGCGCACAGCCAGAGTTATCGTCAAACCCGGTCACTATGCCAGAAGCAAATGCTCAAGCGCAAAGAGTGACAGCAACAGAGCTTGATGATTATTTAGATATTCCAGCATTTTTACGCAAACAAGCCGATTAATACGGGTCAGTGAAGCTAATTGAATACTACTAAAAATTTGGGATTTTGATTTTGTTAGGCTTTTTTGATATATTACGTCTCCGCTTATCCAGTGGCGGCTAATTAATACAAAAATATAGGCTTAAGAAGGCTATTTATGATTAAACAACGTACGTTAAAAGAAAGTGTCTCTGCTATTGGTGTAGGGCTACATAAAGGTGAAAAGGTGCAGATTACTCTCCGTCCTGCACCCGCTAACACCGGTATTATTTTTCGCCGAGTTGATTTAGATCCCGTTGTCGATATCCCCGCGACACCGGAAGCTGTCGGTGAAACTACTTTATGTACGTGTTTAGTGAATGAGCAAGGTGTTCAGATCTCCACCGTCGAACACTTGCTTTCTGCTGTTGCAGGCTTAGGTATTGACAACCTTATTGTTGAGGTTGACTCATCTGAAATTCCAATTATGGATGGCAGTGCTTTACCTTTTGTTTACTTAATTCAGTCGGTTGGCATTGAAACGTTAAATGTTGCTAAACGTTTTTTACGTATTACAAAAGCAATACGTGTTGAAGAAGGCGATAAATGGGCCGAACTGAAGCCTTATGAAGGCTTTCGAGTCAATTTTGCAATTGAATTTGAACACCCTGTTATTGTAAATACTTGTCAATCGATGAGTATGGACCTTTCAAGTTGTTCATTTATCAAAGAAATTAGCCGTGCGCGTACTTTCGGTTTTATGAAAGATATTGAGTTTTTACGCTCTCATAATTTAGCCCTGGGTGGCAGCTTAGAAAATGCTATCGTGTTAGACGAATACCGTATGCTTAATAAAGATGACCTGCGCTATGATGATGAATTTGTAAAACATAAAATTCTTGATGCCATTGGTGATTTGTATATGGGTGGTGTGAGTATTTTAGGTGAATTTAATGCCTTTAAATCTGGCCATGCTCTCAATAACATCTTGTTACGTGAAGTATTTAAACAAGTTGATTGTTTTGAATGGGTTACGTACGAAGATACAGTTCAATCACCTATTGAATTTCAAGAGATTAATGCGGCTGCTTTTTAATCCCGCCGCTTATTGGCAAAGGCCCATAAATCAAACCAGTCGATGTACTGGTTTTTTTATGTCCAGACTGTTCATAGCCAGCTCGGTTAATTGTTCGCTGTGGTTTTGGCAGACTGAAGTTTGATTTAGAAAACACCGGCTCAAGGCTGTAAACTATTTGCAGGCGTCAAAGCACCGGTTAAGCCTTCGTAGTCTTAAGTCTAGGTTGGATTTTAATCCCTTGGGTTTATGTCTTAACGCTGGCAGCTAAACAGCTAATATTATTGGATATAGCACAAAGAGATACAACCTTTATTGCTGTTATCAGTGTTATTACTGCAACAAACTATGGCTAAAATACATTGCTAAAAGTGATTGCTAACTTGCTTATAGCAAACTATTTATTAGCGTGGGCAGCTAACTTTTCGATTTTTTTACGTAAACTCTCAGGCGCAGTTGCCGCGATTTTTAATAAATCTGCGGCAGTAGCGGCTGAAATTTTTGAATTAATAGCGTTGGGGATAACCGTTTTTTCCGGCACTTTATGTCGAAAAGGTGTGATTTTTATTTCTATTTGATTAAACTCATTGTTAGTCACTTGGGTGAGTTCGCGGCAAATATTCATTCTTTCAAATTGTAAACGTTGGCTCCAAACAGCAGATTTTACCTCAATAATAATGGCATTCGCTTTGAAATTAGCTATTTTGAAGACATCGGCTGGTAGGTCTGGGCAAATTTGGCGTACAATGTCCGACAATACGGTTAAAGAGTTGGTTTTTGCGGCTATTTGTGCCAAAGTGCCTGACGTTGAATTAAACAGCGCTGACATGTCTGTGGGGATTCTAGATTTTCGTGCCATAGGTCAGCTCTGAACAAATGATAAATGATATATGAGTTTAACATTACTATACCGTGGAAAGAACGTTAGATTTTCAATGAAGCTAAATAAGTTGCATTGGCTATCTGCTCTCGTTGCCTTTGCCTTGGTTTCTGGGCTTATTGTGCATTTAATTGCTTCAGCAGATGACGTACCACAAAATCCGGCTTATCTCCTGTCAAGTTTACCCATTATTGATAACTTTAAAGTCAACAGCCAAGTAACCGCAGTAACCATGAAATTGGCTGAGTTACAAAGCCAAGTGTTGAGGTTAAATGCTTTAGGCGATCGCTTAGCAGATGAAGCTAGCATTCCAGATAATGAATTTAATTTTCAACAAGCGCCGCCTAGCGGTGGCCCAATGTATCAGGTTGATCACGTTAAGCAAAAAAGTTTAGCCGAATTGAGCCAAGGTATAGACGTACTGGCAGAAACACTTGAACATGAAGAAAAACAATTAAAAATGCTTGAATCTGTTAGTTTTGGGCACCATATAGAAAACACTCGGTATTTATCTGGTCGACCAATTACTAAAGGTTGGTTGTCATCGTATTTCGGATTACGTAAAGACCCTTTTAATGGTAAACCTGCCATGCATAAAGGTGTTGATTTTGCCGGCAGTGAAAACGATGACATTATTGCCACGGCATCAGGTGTGGTAAGTTGGGCGAGTTCTCGTTACGGTTATGGTAATTTAATTGAGATTAATCATGGTGATGGTTTAAAAACTCGCTACGGTCATAATAAAACTATAGTAGTATCTGTTGGTGATGTAGTTAACAAAGGTCAAGTTATTGGCAAAATGGGCAGTACAGGACGCTCGACAGGGCCACACGTACACTACGAAATTTTACGTAATAACCGACAAATAGATCCAAAAAAATATGTTTATCGTAAAGCAAAATAATGCAAAATGATAACTTTTGCTCTAATTTCAGTTGTTTAAAATAGAACTGGCATTACAATACTAAGCAAGTTTATGTGATCGGCTCAACCGATCATTTTATTTTCAGTTGAAGATATTCTTCTCAATATGGTTTAACACGATGTTTGTAAATATAATGACAAAACTGTTTGGTAGTCGAAATGATCGATTGCTTAAACAAATGCAGAAAGAAGTAAGTAAGATTAATGCCCTAGAGCCAGTTTTTGAGGCACTCAGTGATGAAGAACTAAAAGCAAAAACACCTGAGTTTAAAGAACGTATTGCACAAGGCGAAGAGCTTGACGATCTTCTTCCTGAAGCTTTTGCGGTAGTACGCGAAGCGAGTAAACGGGTATTTGGTATGCGCCATTTTGACGTACAAATGATCGGTGGTATGGTGCTCAATTCTGGTAAAATAGCAGAAATGCGTACCGGTGAGGGTAAAACACTTACCGCCACCTTACCGTCTTATTTAAATGCACTAACCGGTAAAGGTGTGCATGTAATTACGGTCAATGACTATCTTGCTAAGCGAGATGGAGATTGGAATCGGGCATTATTTGAGTTTTTAGGCATGACGGTTGGTTGTAATGTCGCGGGTATGGCACCAGAAGATAAGCAAGCCGCTTATAATTCGGATGTGACTTACGGTACTAACAACGAATTCGGTTTTGATTATCTGCGTGATAACATGGCTTTTTCGCCAGAAGAACGAGCACAAAAACCATTAAATTTTGCGGTTATCGATGAAGTTGACTCGATATTAATTGATGAAGCACGTACACCGCTGATTATTTCTGGCCAAGCAGAAGATAGCTCAGCGCTTTATCGTAGTATCAATCTTGTTGTCCCCACACTAGTTCAACAGGAAGAAGAAGATAAAGAAGGTGAAGAAAGCACCGGTGACTTCACTATCGATGAAAAAGCCAAGCAAATTTATTTAACCGAGCTTGGTCAAGTTCGTATCGAAGAAATTATGCTCGAAAAAGGCTTGATGCAGCAAGGAGACTCACTTTTCTCTGCGGCAAATATTACCTTATTACATCATGTTATGGCCGCGTTACGTGCACATAAGCTATTTCAAAGAGACGTAGATTACATCGTAAAAGATGGCGAAATTGTTATTGTTGACGAGCATACCGGACGTACCATGGAAGGCCGTCGTTGGTCAGAAGGTCTACATCAAGCTGTTGAAGCAAAGGAAGGTGTAGATATTCAAAATGAAAATCAAACACTGGCATCAATTACCTTCCAAAACTTTTTCCGTATCTATAATAAACTGTCAGGAATGACAGGTACTGCCGACACTGAAGCGTTTGAGTTTAATCATATTTATGCTTTAGAAACCGTAGTTATCCCAACAAACCAGCCAATGGTACGTAAAGATTTACCTGATTTAATATACTTAACAGGTGAAGAAAAGTTTGAAGCTATTTTAGAAGATATTAAAGATTGTGTTAAGCGTGGTCAGCCAGTGTTGGTGGGTACCATCAGTATTGAAACCTCAGAATTTCTGTCGTCATTCTTAAAGAAAGAAAAAATTAAGCACAAAGTACTTAACGCTAAATTTCATCAACAAGAAGCTGAGATTGTTGCCGATGCCGGTAAAATTTCCGCAGTGACTATTGCCACTAACATGGCGGGTCGTGGTACCGATATAGTACTAGGTGGTAACTTAACCACTACGCTTGAAAAGCTAAATAATCCAAGTGAAGAGAAAATTGCTGAAGTTAAAGCGGCTTGGCAAGTAGAGCATGAAAAAGTATTAGCAGCTGGTGGTTTGCACATTGTTGCGACAGAACGTCATGAATCTCGTCGTATTGATAACCAATTGCGTGGTCGTTCGGGTCGCCAAGGTGATGCGGGTTCAACACGTTTTTACCTGTCAATGGAAGATAGTTTGATGCGAATTTTTGCTTCAGAGCGTATCGGTAACATGATGCGTAAACTCGGCATGGAGCACGGTGAAGCTATTGAACACCCTTGGGTAACTAAGAGCATTGAAAACGCGCAGCGTAAAGTTGAAGGCCGTAACTTTGACATTCGTAAGCAATTACTTGAATTCGATGATGTTTCAAACGATCAACGGAAAGTTATTTACGAACAACGTAATGAATTAATGGATGAAGCAGATATTGCTGATGTGATTACCGCGATCCGCGCCGACGTGGTTAATGGCCTAATTGGTCAACATATTCCGCCACAATCGTTAGAAGAAATGTGGGATATTACTGGCTTAGAAGAGCGTTTTAAAGGCGAATTGACTCTTGAACTACCTATTGCAAAATGGCTAGAAGAAGACAGTAATTTACATGAAGATACGTTACGTGAAAAAATCTTAGATACAGTTGATGCAAGTTATGCGGCCAAAGAAGAAATGGTTGGCGCTGAAGTTTTACGTCAATTTGAAAAAGCGGTTATGTTACAAAGCTTAGACTCGCATTGGAAAGAGCACCTAGCGGCGATGGATCATTTACGTCAAGGCATCCATTTACGTGGTTACGCGCAAAAGAACCCGAAACAAGAATTTAAACGCGAGTCGTTTGAACTGTTTGCTGAGTTACTTGATAACTTAAAATACGACGTTATTGGTATCTTAAGTAAGGTGCAAATTAGAGCAGAATCTGATGTGGAAGCCGTTGAAGAGCAACATAGAAAAGCCGATGAATTGCCAAAAGAGTTTAAGCATGAATCAGCTTCAGCGCCAGAACAAGCAAGCTTGCCACGTGTGGGTCGAAATGAACCATGCCCATGTAATTCAGGTAAGAAATATAAACAGTGCCACGGTAAATTAACTTAAGCAATCAACAAGTAAATTGTTGATAAATGCCAGTCAAGTGACTGGCATTTTTATTTTCAGGATATAGGGTATATCAGGATCACATGGCCGTTCCAAGCTATCCATGGCTGCACGGCATTAGTGTATCCTTGCACGTTAGATGAAAGAGTAACATATGTGCAGACATCCTATTTTTTCAGGCATGGTTGTTTTGTCTAGGGTTGTTTATTTGTAGGTCGGACTTCAGTCTGTCAACTGTTAAGCTAGCGATTAACCTGATGTGCCAACAAACATCTGCAGCGGGTATAATTTTTTATACTGGTTTGACTAATTAGTTGAGCTCGTTTTTTACTTCAAGCATTAAAATGTGCAGATAATAAATTAACTTGGTATTAGATAAGTATTAGATAAGTATTAGATAGGTATTTAGGATAAATAATGATAAAAATTGTGCATGTTGCGGTTGGGGTGATCAAGCAAGACCATAAGTTTTTCCTCACTAAACGATTAGCTGATAGTCATCAGGGGGGCAAATGGGAATTTCCTGGTGGAAAAGTTGAAGAAAATGAAACTGTTCATCAAGCGCTTCATAGAGAGCTAAAAGAAGAAGTCGCCATTGAAACCCTGACGTGTACACCATTAATGCAAATTAGCCATGACTACGGTGATAAAAAGGTGTTACTAGAGGTATTTGTCGTTGATAACTTTAACGGCCAAGCAAAAGCTTTAGAAGGGCAGCAATCAGGTTGGTTTAGCTTAGCAGAGTTCGCTACTTTAAACTTTCCAGCGGCTAATCAAGCCATTATTGAAAAGCTGCTAAAAAATTATCAATAATATTTTTTCGCTGCTCCACTCTAACAATCGCGGTAGCATTAACATTAACAGCGCTTATGTTAAGTAGGTCATATTTTACTAAGTTGATTAATAACCTGCGTATTTTTTAATGGTTAAAATGAAGAACTATCGCGTGATAGAATTTATAAGGTAAATAACACTTTATTAAATTTTATACCTGGTATTTAGCCATCTTTACACCAGAAAAAGGTGATGACTTAATTAATCAAATGGGTCTTACTCAGGCTCAACAAAGAATTTATTATGTTGTAAAAATTCCGCTTCTAAAGCATCGAGCATCTCTTCATTTAACTCAACAGCACCTTGCACGGGTTGGCTAATTTTATGATTCTCGTCAGCCCAATCACCAATATCAATTAACTGGCAACGTTTACAACAAAATGGACGATATTGACTTTCTTCTTGCCAAATGACTTCTTTTTTACAAGTGGGACAAGCTACTTTTAGTGTCATAATAATTACTACCTACTTAAAATTGTTATGTCATTATAAGAGAAATTTACTTAAGCGGCTAGGGGGAACCATAAGCTTTCAGTTAGAAGTTCAGCAGCTTAAAGCTAACAACTATGTCGATACTGATAGCTTAAAACTAATCACTAACAACTATTAACTGTGTTTATTTACACCGAGCCAACTGGAAGTGGGTTGTTTGTTTTGAGTATTTACGGCCGCTTTCATTGCAGGGCATCATAAAGCGTATTGAGTAGCGAAAACGGTTACCACTAATGGTGGGATAAAAAGGTAGATGATCCGCAATCTTAATACGTAATAATATTAATCCTTCGCCATTGTCTTGGTAAAAGCCACTATCGGTTGTTATTTCCTTAAACTGGGTCCGTTGACGAACAAATTTTAACACCAGTGATAAAGCGGCACTGATTTGTGCCAGTAGCGACAGCCAATGGCGGCATTGTGCTTCAACTTCAGTGCTTGGTTGGCTTACCCAAAACTGTAATTGTGGTAGATCAAAGTGTGAACTGCCGCCCTGAATCGCGAAACGTTGCTTTAACGCCATCAAAAATTTATCCTCTTTGAATTGCAACCACTTAGGGCTAGGGACTTTTAATTGGCTGGAGAGGGCAAGCGTTTGTTTTAAGTTATCTTCGAGGGCGGCGCTGTCAATATTGGGGATTTTTGACCAAACCACTAAATTTTGTTCTAGTTTTTCTAAGTCTTTAATCAAGTCACCGCGTATATCATTACGATCAAGGGTATCTAGAATGGCAAATAAAGCATTAAAAAACACACTGTGGCTAGTGGCCATATTGTATTGTAAGCAATCTGAAGCTTGGACAAATAATTGCTCAAGTTTTAAATAATTACGAATACGCTCATTGAGCGGATGTTCATACAGTATAGCGGTCATTAATTAGAAACTTTTTTGAAAATGAGTGAGTGATGTCTTTATAGTACGCACAGCTTGGTAAAATGGCGAATTATTTTATCAAAAACACTGGCCAAAGGCTTACTTATCAAGGCTAGGGTGGAAAGTGCTGGCAGATAATAACTGGTATTTTTGAGCTAAAATAATCACCTGTTCGCGAATGTCTTCTAGACTTTTATGCTGATTATTGATGATGTCATCAGCAAAGCTGAGGCGTTGTTCACTCGGCATTTGGCTCGCTATAATCTGCTTAATTTCTGCCGCTGAACTTGGATCACGTGCTAAGGTGCGTTCAACTTGGCTTGCTTCGTCAACATTAACCACTAAAACCCGGTTGACCATTTTATGTAGATTATTTTCTAGCAGTAAGGGGGCCACTAGTAGGCAATAGCTGCTTTTGGCCTGCGCTATTTGGTTGACTATTTCTGCTCTAATTAACGGGTGTAATAAATTATTTAACCAAGCTTTATCTTGAGGCTGACTAAAAATTCGGCTGCGCAGTTTTGTTCTGTTAAGCTCACCCTTATCATCAATATAGTCAGCGCCAAAATGCGCTTTAATCGCTAATAGTGCTTTACTGCCGGGCTGTACAACAATACGGGCGGCAATATCGGCATCAATAATGTCGATGTTTAATTCGGCGAAAATATCACTGACGGTGGTTTTGCCACTGCCAATGCCGCCGGTTAAGCCTATAATAAATTCAGACATAAATAACTCCACTAAGTTCGGTGTTTAAGTTAGCTGTCTATGCCGTTTGCACAGAACAGATTTTTAAGCTTTAAGTTTGACGCGGTCAGTTATCAGTTTCACCTAACTTGCCAGAGGCGATTGTTTTACTGAAAGCTTGTTTACTGACAGCTTTCTTTCTGTCTTTGAAAGCTTTTTAAGTCAATGTACTTAAATACCACGACCAAATGCCATTACCCCAGAGTAGCGTTATCCAACCTGCAACCGCTAAATAGGGGCCAAAGGGAATCACTTGCTCTCGCTGGTGATTTTTAAATACCATTAGGCTAATACCAATAACAGCGCCAACGGCTGAGGCCATTAAAATCAGTAAGGGTAATAATTGCCAGCCTAACCAAGCACCAAAAAGCGCCACCAATTTAAAATCACCATGACCCATACCTTCTTTGCCGGTCATTAACTTAAATAACCAAAATATACTAAACAAGCTCAAGTAACCGGCAACCGCGCCAATAACCGCCTCGTTTAATGGCACAATACTGCCATTAATGTTAACCAATAGCCCTAGCCATATTAATGGCAGCGTTATTTGATCAGGTAATAGCATGTGATCAAAATCAATTAAGGTTAAACAAATTAAGCCCCAAGTTAATACTAATAGCATGAGGGTGGTAAAGCTAACACCATAATTGGCCGCAATAACCAGACTTAATAGTACAGTGGTTAATTCAACTAACGGATAACGCAGCGCTATTTTTTCCTGACATTGACTGCATTTACCGCGTAAACATAACCAACTTATGACAGGAATGTTTTCGTAAAAACGAATTTTATGTTGGCAAGACGGGCAGCTAGAGCTTGGCGTTGACAAGGTAATAATCGCTTCTACAGGCTTGACGGGTTTAGCGAGTTCATCAGCTAAAAACTCACGACATTCGCTTTTCCAACCTTGTTCTAGTATTTTAGGTAGGCGATAAATAACCACATTTAAAAAGCTCCCTATCAGTAAAGAAAAAACGATGACAACACTATAGAAAAATGCGGGTGAGTTGGTCATTAGTGTAATAAAGTCAGTCAAAAGAATAGGCCTCAAAATGTAGGTGATTTATATTAATGGCTTTGATTAAATAATGCCAAGTGAACAAAAAAACGATGACAAGCATCGCTTTAATTTTATCCTATTAAGTCAATGCATATGGCCAGTATTTTAAGGTAACTTATACCACCATACCAATTTGAAAAATAGGTAAATACATGGCAATAATTAAGCCCCCGATAACCACACCTAGCACCGCCATAATCATTGGCTCAAGCAGTGTGGTTAAATTGTCCACCGCATTGTCAACTTCTTGCTCATAAACTGTAGCCACTTTTGCCAGCATATCGTCAACTGAGCCAGACTCCTCACCAATGGCGACCATTTGCACCACCATATCAGGAAAAATAGCACAATTGCGCATGGCTAAGTTCATTTGCATACCTGAGGTTACTTCAGCGCGAATCTCTAAAATAGCCTCACGAAATACCGCATTACCTGAGGCCCCAGCAGCAGACTCTAACGCATCGGGTAAAGGTACACCAGCGGCAAAGGTGGTTGATAAGGTTCTGGCATAACGAGCCACGGCTGCTTTTTTTAGCACGTTACCAATAACAGGGATTTTTAATATTTTTCTATCAATGCTATTGCGAAAAGTCAGACTATTGGTATGGGCTTTTTTAAAAAAGTAACTGCCAATAAATAGCCCAGCAAGGCCAAAATACCAATAGGCCTGCATAAATTCTGATATCGCAATAACCAGTAAAGTAAAACCGGGTAGCTCTGCACCAAAACTAGCGAAAATGTCTTGGAATACCGGCACGACAAAAATCAATAAAACTGAGGTCACAATAAAGGCGATAACTAAAACAGAAATAGGATAAGTCATGGCTTTTTTGATTTTTGCTTTTAGTGCTTCTGCTTTTTCTTTATAGGTCGCAATACGTCCATAGATAGTTTCAAGTGAACCCGATTGTTCACCTGAGTTAACTAAATCACAATATAAGTCATCAAAATATTTTGGGTGCTCACGCAAGCACTCAGACAGCGGGATACCCGATTGTAATTTGAGACCGATAGTAGCGAGTAATTTTTGCATATTAGCATTGTTGTGGCCAGAGCCGATCATTTCAATGGTTTGCACTAAGGGAACGCCAGCCGATAACATGGTGGCAACTTGGCGAGTAAGTACCGCTATATCAACCGGCATGATTTTTTTATCGCCGCCCAGACCAAATAAAGGTTTAGCTTTTTTGCTGACTTTACCCGGGGTTATACCTTGCTTACGCAGCTGGGCTTTAAGCTCTAAGATGCTGGTGGCATTAAGCTCACCATTGATTTTTTTACCTTTGCGGTTTAGCCCTTGCCATTTATAAACATCAAGCGCTTTAACTTTACTTTTTCTGTTTTTTACTTTTACTGTTGAAGAAACAGTCATGGGCTTAACCTAATTTTTTTATTGTCTAGTTATTTTCTAGTTATTGTCTAATTATTGTCTGGTTATGATTAAGCTTATTGCTAGTCATAGTGCTAGGTTAATTTTTATTATTGTTATCTTTATTGTTACATTGAGCTTATCGCTATTATTTACATTTGGCAATTTTTAGCCAGAGATCGCAGGTTAGCGAACAGCATTTATTGGCTAAGGGACAATAAAGAACGCTGACCATTTTTAATCAACCAGTGGCATATAATGTTAAGTGCTCTGGCAGTAGAGTGCTTAAGCGTTGGTCACCCGATTAACTTCTTCTAAACTGGTGACCCCTAAAGCGGCTTTTTCTAGCCCTGACTGACGTAAATTATTGTAGCCTTCACGTTGGCATTGGGCAGCAATATCTAAGGAGTTAGCGCCGTTCATAATTAAGTTTGCGGTAATGTCACTAATTTTTATCACTTCATAAATACCCACTCGACCTTTATAGCCGCTGGTGCAAAAATCGCACCCCATAGGTTTAAATAATTTTATCTCGCTAACTTGCTCAGGTAAAAAACCTTGCGCAAGCAGTTCACTTTTGGGTACGTGTTCTTCTGCTTTGCATCGGGTACATAATCGTCGGGCCAATCGCTGAGCGATAATAATGGTGACTGAACTGGCAACGTTGTATGACGGCACGCCCATATTTAATAAACGGGTTAAGGTTTCTGCGGCTGAATTAGTATGTAATGTTGATAAGACTAAGTGGCCAGTTTGTGCGGCTTTAATGGCAATTTCTGCGGTTTCTAAGTCACGAATTTCACCAACCATGACAATGTCGGGATCTTGGCGTAAAAATGAACGTAATGCACTGGGAAAGGTTAAGCCGGCGCGGGTATTAATTTGTACTTGGTTAACGCCTTCAAGGTTAATTTCAACAGGATCTTCGGCGGTAGAGATATTTCGCTCTTCGGTATTTAAAATATTTAAGCCGGTATAAAGTGAAACCGTTTTACCTGAGCCGGTTGGCCCAGTGACTAATATCATACCTTGTGGTTGTGCTAAGGCGTCCATGTAAATTTGCTTTTGCTTGGGCGCATAGCCCAGCATGTCTATGCCTAACATGGCACTTGACGAGTCAAGAATACGCATAACCACTTTTTCGCCCCACATGGTGGGCAGGGTACTGACTCGAAAATCAATCGACTTCTTTTTAGATAAGGCTAATTTAATACGGCCATCTTGTGGCACACGACGTTCAGCAATATCTAATTTTGACATCACCTTTAAACGTGCGGCCATGCGCGCGGCTAGTGCTACTGGAGGCCTAGCCACCTCGTTTAAAATACCGTCAATACGAAAACGAATACGGTAAGACTTTTCATAAGGTTCAAAATGTAAATCTGACGCACCTTTACGAATAGCGTCGAGCAGTATTTTATTGATATAGACCACAATGGGCGCATCTTCTTTATCGCCAAGGCCAATATTTTCTTCTTGCTTTCGCTCTTCTTGAACATCAATGCCAGCTAATGCTTTCGCGTCGATATCAGAAATACCAAGCGCATCGCTGTCGGCTTCCAATAGTTTTTCAATACAATGGCTTAACGCGGTTTCGTTGGCAATCACTAACTCGGTCGCATAGCCGGTATTAAACTGAATTTCTTCTAGGGCATCAAGATTAGTCGGATCAGACATGGCAACAAATAACACTTTGCCACGTAAATATAACGGTAGGGCGTTGTGTTTACGGATCAGTTTCTCGTTACGTATACCCTCAGGAATTAGCGAGGTATCAAAATGTTCTAAGTCGATTAATGGACAACCAAAACTACGCGACAGGGTGCTCGCAATATCTTTAGCATTAATTTCTTTGTCTTCAACTAAATAGCGCAAAAAAGGCTTATTCTGCCGAATAAAGTCAGCACTAATTTTCTCTGCTTTTTCAGTCGGGACAACGTTATGCTTAGATAGCGCAGAGAGTAGGCTAGATTGTTGATGCAGTCCTTTCATAAATCTCTAAAACTCATTAAATATCAACAGTTACAGTGTAACTGTTTAGTTAAGGAAAACAAAAAACAACTGTTATAAAATAAAAAAAAGCTCCAGTAGGAGCTTTTGTAAATTAAGAGTTGTACTACTTACACCAGCCTTTAGTTAAACAGCTATGGCCTGTCACCGTAGATGTACTGGTCCAGACAAGTGTACCTGCGGCATTTGCTACAGGCGTCGCAATTAAGTTAACACTATCAGTAGCCGCTGTTGATGTTGCAGTAATAACACCGGCTGCAATGCTCATAGTATCTAAGTTATCATAAGTACCCTTACTTACAGCGGCTGGTATACCGCGATAGCCAGCAGCACATTTGGTTAGCGCGCCTTCGGTTTGGTAGCATAACTCAACAGCTGTTCTTGCTGCTCCAACCATAGAAACTACTTCGGCAAATTTCGCTTTTTTTGTATAATCTTGATAAGCCGGTAATGCTACCGCGGCTAAAATACCGATGATCGCAACCACGATCATTAATTCAATTAGGGTAAAACCTTGTGCTTTTTTGATGGTATTTAATCTCTTCATTATTAACTCCATATATGATTATATTAGCTAATTTAATATTGCGGTAAAAAAGATCAAATGTAAAATAATTGTTAATATTTTTTTAATATATTTGTTTTTAAGGCGCTATGACTGATTTTTAAGCTATTTAAAAGTTTTAAGCTATCAGCTTTCAGTTATTAGCGCTTAACTGTCTTTACTAGCGACTAACTTGGCTTTAGTTTTAAACTGAGCGCTGACAACTTTACTTTATTTTTGTTTTAGCAAAAGCGCATTGACAGATCAACCGCTTGTACGTGTTTGGTTAATGCCCCTACCGAGATAAAGTCGACACCTGATTTTGCATGATCTGTTAATGTTGCCAGTGTCATATTGCCCGACACTTCTAGCTTGGTTTTACCGGCCGATATGTCTGTGGTTAATTGCACCGCTTGTTCAATCATTTGGGGGCTAAAGTTATCTAACATAATGATATCGCTACCGGCATTTAATGCTTGCGTTAGCTCTTCAATGTTCTCAACTTCCACTTCAACTGTTTTATCACTATGGTTGATGCGTGCTGTTTTGATGGCTTTTTCAATACCACCACAAGCGGCAATGTGATTTTCTTTAATTAAGAAGGCATCAAACAAGCCTATTCTATGATTGACCCCACCACCGCAAGTGACGGCGTATTTTTGTGCGCTGCGCAGGCCAGGTAAAGTTTTACGGGTATCAAGGAGCTTAGTGGTGGTGCCTGCCAAGTGTTTAACAAACTGGCTAGTAACAGTTGCGGTACCTGAAAGGCTTTGTAAAAAATTTAAGGCGGTGCGCTCACCGGTCAATAAAATACGCGCATTACCGGTTAACTCAAATAAGGTGGTATTGGCTTTTACGCTTTCGCCATCGTTAACAAACCAAGTGATTTTGGTGGTGGTGTGATAAATGTTATCAAGTTGTTTAAACACTTCATTTACCCAGGCCAGGCCGCATATAACACAGGCATCGCGACTAATAATGTTAGCTACCGCTTGGTTTTCTAACGGAATAAGTTCGGCAGTTATATCACAGCTAGTGGCGAGTTCTTGGTAGGTATTAACGCCTAGGTCTTCACATAATGCCCAGGTAACGGTTTTGCTGATGTCGTGTAATAATGAGGCTGGTAACATTTAAAGCTGCTCTCGTAAAATTAGTTGTTTTCCGGTTTGGCTAAATTCTACTCTTTTTAGCGCGCTCATGCCCAAGAGAATTTCATCAGCCGCCATGCTGGGGTTAATATTTGCTGCTATATCATACAAATAGATATTACCTATACGTAACTCGTCTATTTGGGTGCTAAAGACGGTAATAATGCCATTCGCGGTTTGTACACGTTGTTGTCCTTGCGCTTGCAGGGCTAGGCCTTCTGCAATATGGGCTGGAATTGACACTTGTGTGGCGCCAGTATCAAGTAAAAAGGTAACCTGGCGGCCATTAATGGCACCGTTTGTTACATAATGCCCTTGGCGGTTTTGTGCTAAGGTCACGGCGGCTTTACCATTGGCTTGCATTGACAGCTTAGGATCTTGATTGGGATTATATTGTCCGTCTAATAAGTCTTGAAAAATAAAAACCAATAAGGCGATGCCAATAACCCAAGCTACCCAGACAAAACCTTTGCCAAAATTTGCTGTTGTGTCATTTTTAGTCATTTATGTCCAACTCTTAAGTTAATCTGTTTGGTATATCTTGTTCTGTTGTCCACTTTACTATGTAATAGTACCAGGATAAACAACCGGTAAATTATTGTATGTCATCTTTGCCAAATGATCGAAAAAATAGCGCTGAACTGATCATTAAAAAGGGCTGGCTCAGTGGCGTTGAAATTCAACCGTCGAGCCACTTTGAGCCTAGAGCCGAAAATGAAGCGGTGAGTTTATTGGTGGTGCACAATATTTCATTGCCACCGGGGCAATTTGGCACTGACCATATCACTAATTTTTTTCTGGGTAATTTAGACCCAAGCATAGATCCTTACTTTGAAAGTATATACCGCCTACGTGTATCCGCGCATTGCCTTATTCAGCGTGACGGCAATATTGTGCAATATGTTTCGTTTAACAATAAAGCTTGGCACGCCGGCCTGTCGTGTTATCAAGGTCGAGAAAAATGTAATGACTTTTCAATCGGTATCGAGCTAGAAGGGACTGATGATATTCCTTATACTGAAGTACAATATCAGCAGCTTAGCCGCGTGAGTCATAGCTTAATCGGCATTTATGCAGGCTTAGAAAATAATATTGTTGGTCATAGTGACATTGCGCCGGGACGTAAAACAGACCCTGGTGCCGCGTTTAATTGGCCGAGTTTTAGAGCATTATTAATAAAAAAGCTGTCAGTATCAAGCGGTCAGTAAAAACAAACACTAGCTATAAGTTGGGCGTACTGATAGCTGACAGCTTAAGACTTGCAGCTAAAAGGTCGCTTTTAGTTTGGAGTAATTGGTAGCTTAAGGCTGATAGCTAAAACGTAGCTGAAGAGCCAAAATTTTTTTAACAACATAGGATAATTAAATATGAGCTTAATTAGTTTGTTAATTGCACTAGTTGCTGAGCGCTACTTGTCGTCAAGTGCTTGGCAATTTAATACCTTGTACCAACGATATATGGCGGTAATAAAGCAGACTAAGTTGCTAGCAAATTATCGACGTTCTGCACTGGTAAGCTATGCAGTCATTTTTATTCCTGTACTAGGTTGTCATTTTTTATTGGCACAAGTGGATAACGCTTTACTGTATTTAATTGCCTCAACCTTAATATTGATTGTTTGCTTTGGTTGCATGAAAACTCGCGAGGTCTATAAAAGCTATTTACAATCAGCTTTTAAGGGCGAATTAACCAGTTGTGAGTTACATCACTTGCAACTGCAACAAGACAAAAACATCGTTAACATGGGCTTTGGCCAAACAATGGTTTGGTTAAATTATCGCTACTTTATCGCGGTTATGCTGTTTTTCGTTTTATTCGGTGCCGCAGGTGCATTGTTTTATCGCTTATTAACTACGGTAAATGAAAGTGCTAACGCGCAAAGCTCTGCTGCGGATGTTGAGGATGACAATAGCGAAGAACTGGTTATTGACGATGGTGATGACGGTGATAAAGCAACGCAACAATTATTGTTTTGGCTTGATTGGCTACCAGTTAGGTTGGTTGCTTTTGGTTATATGTTTGTTGGTCATTTCTCAAAAGCCATGCCGGCTTGGATAGATAACTTATTTGAATTTGAAAAAACGCCAAGCCAAGTCTTAGTCAGTGTGGCTCAAATGTCGGAAGACTTTATGGTTGACGCAGATGATTTTACTGCAGAGCCTTGTTTATTGGTAAAATTAGCCAAACGTACCTTGTTACTGTTTCTAGCGGTAATAGCTGTATTAACCTTAACGGGCATTATTTCTTAGTTTTAAACCAAAGAAAACAAAAGAAAGAGACGTTTTAAGCTGTCAGTGCTCAGCTGCCAGCTTAAAACCAAAGCCAAGTTTAATCGTCTACCTATAAGCTACACTCTTGTTACTGATAGCTGACCGCTTAAAACTACCTATTATATTTATAATTTTCATTTTTACGAAGTGAAATCGAAATCACTTATTTTATCTATAAAGCATTTGTTACTTTAGCCGTAGCTCAATAGTAGTTCAGTATAAAAGATAACCTATTTACTGTGTTTGTGGTTTGTTTGTATAGAGTTATGGTGAATAACCTGACTTAGTGTCAATTGAGTTTAATTAATTGACACTAAAGTGTTTACTCACGCTTTTACACTGATATCACGAAAATGCTTAAGTAGGGTGATTGATTAAAAATTACCCATAGTATTTACAATGCTATAGGTATTTGTTACATTATATTCGAAATTATCAAATTGGTAAGACCAATTGACCACGGTATTTGAAAATAAAGCCAGTGGATTTAGATACGTAATAGCGCAGTAATTAAGGATTTTACATGTCGATTCCGAGTATTAAAAAGCCGGTAAAGCAAGCTAAGTTGTCAGATATTATTTTGGCTCAGCTTGAGACTATGATCCTAGAAGGTAGTGTGAAGCCGGGCGAAAAATTACCGGCAGAGCGAGAACTGGCTAAACAGTTTGATGTTTCTCGCCCTTCGTTACGTGAAGCCATGCAAAAGTTAGAAGCAAAAAATTTAGTCACCCGTCGTCAAGGTGGCGGTACTTATGTTAGTGATAAAATTTTGAGTGGACTGTCAGACCCATTATTTGCCCTTATGGCGAACAATAAAGAGTCGCAATTTGATTTATTAGAGTTTCGCCATGGTATTGAAGGTATGTCAGCCTATTATGCCGCGATGCGTGGTACTCAAACTGATTTTGAAGAAATTCAGCGCAAACATGACAGTATTGGCACCGCCCAATTGGATGACAATTATCGGCTTGAAGCCGAAGCGGTTTTTGGTTTTTACATCGCTATATGCGCCGCAAGCCACAATGCGGTTATTTTGCATTTAGCTCAGAGTATGGCGCCATTGTTGATTGACAACATTGAGAAGAATTTAACTATACTGGCTAAGCGACCTGACGTGTTTAGCCAAATATCTGATTATCGTACACGTTTAATGAGTGCGATTGTCAGTGGCAAGCCCCAAATTGCTTGGGGAGCTAGCCATCGCCATTTAGCCTTCATTGAAGAGGTGCTATTAAAAATGTCGCAGGAAAATAGTCGTATGGAACGCTCAATACGCAGAATAAAACGACCGAAAGCTGTCAGCAATTAAAAAATAAATGCTTGCCAAGTGCATGATGCATTACTTTACCAGTACAGGTGTGATAAAAAATTAATACGAATTAAAGTTATCTGTTTAATAACAGCTATCTTTAAACCACTAAATTTACTTAACAAACAACAACTGGAGACTAAGTAATTATGTCTGAGCTCCCAAATCTAGATATTGATTCAATGGAAACCCAAGAATGGTTAGAATCAATGGAGTCTGTGTTAGAAAATGAAGGGCCGGAACGCGCTCATTTTCTACTTGAAAAGTTAATCGATAGAGCACGTCGTAGCGGTACACATTTACCGTTTGACGCCACAACGGCTTATGTAAACACCATTTCTCCAGGGTTAGAGCCGCATATGCCGGCTGATCAAACCATAGAGTCACGTATTCGTGCCGCTATTCGTTGGAATGCGTTAGTCTTGGTATTACGTGCTTCTAAAAAAGATTTAGACCTGGGTGGCCATATTGGCAGCTTTGCGTCTTCTGCGATGTTATATGATGTTGGCTTTAACCATTTCTTTAAAGCCGCTTCTGAAAAAGATGGTGGCGACTTTATTTTTGCCCAAGGTCATATCTCTCCAGGTATTTATGCTCGTGCTTTTATGGAAGGACGACTAACTGAAGAGCAAATGAATAATTTCCGTCAAGAGTGTGATGGCAAAGGGTTATCGTCATATCCTCATCCGCATTTAATGCCAGACTTTTGGCAGTTTCCGACGGTTTCAATGGGCTTAGGTCCACTACAAGCTATTTATACCGCACGCTTTCTTAAATATTTAACTGACCGCGGTATTAAAGACTGTTCAGGCCAACGCGTTTATTGTTTCCTAGGTGACGGCGAAACAGATGAGCCTGAATCACTAGGAGCTATCGGTTTAGCGACACGTGAAGGTTTAGATAATTTAACTTTTATTATTAACTGTAACTTACAGCGCTTAGATGGCCCTGTTCGTGGTAACGGTAAAATTATTCAAGAGCTTGAAGGCACATTTCGCGGCGCAGGCTGGGAAGTGGTAAAAGTTATTTGGGGTTCTTACTGGGATGCGTTAATTGCCCGTGACACTTCAGGTAAATTATTACAGTTAATGAGTGAAACTGTTGACGGTGAATACCAAAACTGTAAGGCCAAAGGGGGTAAATACACCCGCGAAAACTTCTTCAATAAGTACCCTGAAACTGCTGCACTAGTGGCGAATATGTCAGATGAAGATATTTACCGTTTAAACCGCGGTGGTCATGATCCAGTGAAAGTTTATGCGGCTTATAAAAAAGCCCTAAACACTAAAGGTCGCCCAACTGTTATTTTAGCTAAAACGGTGAAAGGTTTTGGTTTAGGTGCTTCAGGTGAAGCCTTAAATATTGCTCATAACGTGAAGAAAATGGACGTTGATTCGCTTAAGCATTACCGTAATCGTTTCAATATTCCAGTTAGTGATGAAAATATTGCTGATTTACCTTTCTTCAAGTTCCCAGAAGAAAGTGAAGAATTTCAGTACATGAAAGCACGCCGTGAAGCCTTAGGCGGTTCATTACCTGCACGTCGTCAGCAAGCTGAAGAGTCACTTGATATTCCCGCATTAAAAATATTTGAGCCGATTTTAAAAGGCTCAGGTGAACGTGAAGTATCTTCAACCATGACTTTTGTTCGGGTACTTAACAGCTTATTAAAAGACAAGAAAATCGGTAAGCGTATTGTGCCTATTATTCCTGACGAAGCGCGTACTTTTGGTATGGAAGGTTTATTCCGCCAAGTGGGTATTTATGCTAGTGAAGGTCAAAAATATGTGCCACAAGATGCTGACCAAGTCGCTTATTACCGTGAAGACAAGAAAGGCCAAGTGTTACAAGAAGGGATTAACGAGCTAGGTGCTATGGCGTCTTGGGTTGCTTCAGGTACTTCTTATTCAACGTGTAACGCGACCACTATTCCATTCTACATTTACTACTCAATGTTTGGTTTCCAACGTGTTGGTGACTTAGCATGGGCTGCAGCTGATAGCCAAACGCGTGGTTTCTTATTAGGTGCTACTGCCGGTAGAACTACGCTTAATGGCGAAGGTTTACAACATCAAGACGGTCATTCACACGTGCAAGCGGGTTTAATTCCTAACTGTGTGACTTACGACCCAACTTACGGTTACGAAATTGCCGTTATTGTGCGTGAAGGCTTACGTCGTATGTATGAAGAAAATGAAAATATTTTCTTCTACTTAACACTGATGAATGAAAACTATCAACATCCGGCTATGCCAGAAAACAAGACGGTTGAAGATGAAATCATTAAAGGTATTTACCAACTTGAACGCGTTGAAGCTAAAAAAGCTAAAGCGAATGTGCAATTGATGGGCTCAGGTACTATTTTACAAAAAGTGCGTCAAGCCGCACAAATTTTGTCAGCAGACTATGGTGTGTCAAGTGACGTTTATTCAGTGACTTCGTTTAATGAATTAGCCCGTGAAGGCCAAGAAGTAACGCGCTGGAATATGCTACACCCAGAAAGTAAGCAACAAACAGCTTATATTTCTAAGGTGATTACTAGCGATAAAGGCCCAGCAATTGCTGCAACAGATTATGTTAAAAACTATTCTGATCAAGTCCGCGCTTATATCAATACTGAGTATCGTGTTCTAGGTACCGACGGTTTTGGTCGTAGTGACAGCCGTGCTAACTTGCGCCAACATTTTGAAGTGGATCAAAACTACATTGTTGTTGCTGCGCTTTATGAACTGGCTAACCGTGGTGATATTAAACACGCCGTGGTGAGTGAAGCGATTAAACGCTTTAATATTAACGCTGACAAACTTAATCCGCTTTACGCGTAATTAAGACTAGATAAGGAATTAACAAATGTCTGATATTGAAAAAATTCTAGTCCCAGATGTCGGTGGCGATGAAGTAGAAGTTATCGAAATATGCTTTGCGGTTGGCGATAGTTTAGAGGCTGACGAAGGTATTATTACGGTTGAAACAGATAAAGCCTCAATGGATATTCCAGCTCCGTTTGCTGGTGAGCTTGTTGCCCTCTCAGTTAAAGTTGGCGATAAGATCAAAGAAGGCGATGTTATTGGCGAGATGAAAGGTACTGCAGCAGAATCGACTGCAGCGCCAGCAGAAGTTGCAGCTGAACCAGAAGTTAAAGCAGTAAAAGCAGCAGCACCTGCAGCCGAACCAACACCAGAAAAAACGCCTGTTGCGTCTGCCAGTAGTGAAGTGATTGACATCCTAGTACCTGATATTGGTGAAGATGGTGAAGTTGACGTTATTGAAGTCTTGGTGGCTGTTGGTGATGTTATTGAAGCTGAAGATGGCTTGATCACCTTAGAAACTGATAAAGCGACTATGGATGTACCGTCACCGCATGCCGGGACGGTAAAAGAAATCTTCATTAATACCGGTGATAAAGTTAAGCAAGGCTCTATTGTTATTAAACTTGAAACGTCATCGGGTGCATCGGGAGCACCTGTTGACGTTGATGAGCCTGTAGCAGAGCCAGTAGCAGCTCCAGTGGCTGCACCTGTAGCAGCACCGGTGGCTAAAAAGCCAGCGCCAGTGCCGCATCATCCACAAGTGGGTCTAACCAATGCGGGTGCTATTTATACTTCACCTTCAATTCGTCGTTTAGGGCGTGAATTTGGTGTCGATTTATCATTAGTTAAAGGTACTGGCCGTAAAAACCGTATTTTAAAAGAAGATGTGCAGTCATATGTTAAGTATGAATTGTCTCGTCCAAAAGCAAATGCGGGTAGCTCAGTCGCGGCTGGAGAAGGTGGTTTACAAGTTGTTAGCGCGAAACAAATTGATTTCTCGAAGTTTGGTGAAGTTGAAACGAAAGCACTAACACGTATTCAGAAAATATCTGGACCATTTTTACATCGTAACTGGGTCACTATTCCACATGTGACCCAATTTGATGAAGCCGATATCACGAATGTTGAAGCGTTCCGCAAAGAGCAAAATGTTATTTGTGAAAAGCAAAAGCTGGGTTTTAAAATTACGCCACTGGTGTTTATTTTAAAAGCGGCGGCAGATGCATTGCGTACTTTCCCGGTATTTAACTCTAGTTTGAGTGCTGATGGTGAAAGTTTGATCCTTAAAAAGTATATTCACATTGGTGTGGCAGTTGATACACCTAATGGCTTGGTTGTACCCGTTGTACGTGACGTTGATCAGAAAGGTATTCACCAGTTGTCACGTGAGTTACTTGAAATCAGCATGAAAGCACGTGACGGCAAGCTAAAAGCAAATGATATGCAGGGCGGTTGTTTTACTATTTCAAGCCTTGGCGGAATTGGTGGTACAGCATTTACGCCAATTGTTAACGCGCCAGAAGTAGCGATTTTAGGTGTTTCTAAATCAGAAATGAAACCTAAGTGGAATGGTAAAGACTTTGAGCCTAAGTTAATGCTGCCCTTGTCTATGTCTTACGACCATCGTGTAATTGACGGCGCGTTAGCGGCGCGGTTTACTGTACACCTAGCGGGCGTAATGAGTGACATCAGAAAACTTATTTTATAAGTTGCCTGAATAAGTCAGTGGGATAAGATGAAGTGGCTAAAGTAATTAATTTTCACTTTAGCCACTTTTTGCTAATATTTACTGATTTAAAGATGGCGATCTTTGTGCGCTTTAAGTAAGATCGCAAACAAGTACAATAGAGTGATATGTTGAAAATATTGATGGCTAATACTGTTAATAAAAACTCGACGAATATAGGCTGGCAACACCAGCAATAAACACAACAATTTTTGAGGTTAGCATGAGTAACGAGATTAAAACTCAAGTAGTAGTTTTAGGTGCAGGTCCTGGCGGCTATTCAGCAGCATTTCGTGCAGCAGATTTAGGTTTAGACGTAGTGATAGTTGAAAACCGTGAAACGCTTGGTGGCGTGTGTTTGAATGTGGGTTGTATCCCATCAAAAGCACTTTTACACGTAGCTAAAGTTATTGATGATGCAGCAGCAATGGCATCTCATGGCGTTACTTTTGGTGCACCTAAAATTGATTTAGACAAAATTCGTGGCTGGAAAGAAAGTGTTGTTGGTCAATTAACCGGTGGTTTAGGTGGTATGGCTAAAGCACGTAAAGTTAAAACGGTATTTGGTTATGGTAAATTTACTTCAGATAAAACCGTTGAAGTAGAAGGCGCTGATGGTAAAACGACGATCACTTTTGATAATGCGATTATTGCCGCCGGTTCATCAGTGGTTAATTTACCTTTCGTACCGACTGAAGACCCACGTGTTATCGACTCAACTGGTGCTTTAGAGCTGAAAGAAATACCCGGCGAAATGTTAGTACTTGGTGGTGGCATTATTGGCCTAGAAATGGGTACAGTTTATAGAGCGTTAGGTTCAAATGTTTCAGTAGTAGAGTTTGCTGACCAGTTAGTTCCAGCTGCTGATAAAGATATTGTTCAAGCTTACACTAAGTTTAACAGTAAAAAATTCAACATCATGTTGTCAACCAAAGTGGTTGCCGTTGATGCGAAAGATGACGGCTTGTATGTTACTTTTGAAGGTAAAAATGCTCCAAAAGAACAAGTACGTTATGACAAAATTTTAATGGCTGTTGGCCGTAAGCCAAACGGTCACTTAGTTGCTGCAGATAAAGCGGGTGTTAATGTTGATGAACGTGGCTTTATCGACGTAACTAATGAGTTACGTACTAACGTTGCTCATATTTTCGCTATTGGTGATGTTATTGGCCAACCTATGCTTGCGCATAAAGCGGTCCATGAAGGTCATTGCGCTGCTGAAGTTATTTCAGGTAAGAAACATACTTTTGAACCGCGTTGCATTCCATCAGTAGCTTATACCGACCCAGAAATGGCTTGGGCTGGCGTAACAGAACGTGAAGCAAAAGAGCAAGGTTTAAATGTTGAAGTGTCTAACTTCCCTTGGGCTGCTTCTGGTCGTGCTATTGCTTCTGCGCGTACTGAAGGTAAAACTAAGATGATTTTCGACAAAGAAACTGGCCGTGTTTTAGGTGGTGCTATTGTCGGTATCAACGCCGGTGAAATGCTAGGCGAAATTTGTTTAGCGATTGAAATGGGCGCAGATGCTGAAGATGTTGGTTTAACTATTCATGCTCACCCAACCTTAAATGAATCAATCGGCCTAGCGGCAGAGATTTTTGAAGGTTCAATCACTGATTTACCAAACGCGAAAGCAGTGAAAAAGAAAAAATAATTAATTAATGTAAGCTTTAACTTAACGGTTAAGTTCATTAATTGAAAAGCCAGCAACACTGCTGGCTTTTTTGTGCTTTTATTTTGGCTATAGCCATAGGCTTTATCTGTAATTATACTTATAATGTTTTCACTTTAAAGTACACAGCCTACATTTTAAGTAGAACAGGTATAACGGCGGGTGCCAAAATTAATTTTTATTTATAAGGAGATTTAGATGATAAAAAATTCAATGTGCCTATTGTTAGCTCTTTTGTTAACGGCATGTGCGAACAATACTAGTACCCCTAACGGCGCCTCTCAGTGGGACTTTGACCATCAAGTACAATTTAAACAAACCGATTTAAAAAATGGTAAATACCACCTACAAGTCATCACAAAACAAAGTACAGAATTTAGTAAATTAGCCACTTTTCTTATGCGACAATCATTACGACTATGCAAAAGTTATGGTTTTAAAATTGAAGTGTTAGAAGGTGTTGAGCGCTTTGATGATAAATTGTCATTTCCTAATATGATCATGCCGTCTTTATCAGCCAATATTGAATGTCCTGCTTTATAATATAGTGTTACCAATCTCACTAATTTTAGGATCATTTTACCGGATTAAAACAACTGGCTACTGCGTTATTTATTTACTAATTAAAGCAACTTGTTAGTAAATAAATAGCTTATATTGGGTTGTTCTCGCGTCCTATAAAGTAGAGCAGATAATTAATGATATGGATATTAGCAAGTAATAATTACCTAATAGGTATAAAAAAGGGCTACTTTATCGCATGGTAAAGTAGCCCTTTTGCTTAATCTTTTTTAGCTATTTGCTTTCAGCTCTTAAAAGTTATGAGCCTAGCTAGGATCAGCAATGTTAACGGCAACGGGTACTGGCGTTGTTAATGCTTCAAGCGGTGGAGCAAAGTCTGTTAGGTTAATACCGTCTACAGCGCTTTTGTATTCTGTCAAGGTAGGGAAACGACCCAGCATAGACGAAAGTACAACTAACGGCGTAGAGCCTAATAATGACTCACCTTTCTTCTCAGTGGTATCGGCTACAACACGACCTTGGAACAAACGTGTTGACGTTGCAATAACGGTATCACCAGGTTCAGCTTTCTCTTGGTTACCCATACATAAGTTACAACCAGGACGTTCTAAGTACATAATATTTGCATACTTAGTACGGGCGGTATTTTTAGGCACAGCATCGTCAAATTCGAAGCCAGAATACTTCTGTAGTATTTCCCAATCACCTTCCGCTTTAAGCTCGTCAACAATGTTGTATGTTGGTGGTGCGATAACTAAGGGGACTTTGAATTCAATTTTGCCATTTTGATTTTCAATATTACGGAACATTTGCGCGATAATTTGCATATCACCTTTATGGACCATACAAGAACCAACAAAAGCTAAATCAACCGTTTTATCCTTGTAGAATGAAACAGGGCGAATAACGTCATGCGTGTAACGCTTAGACACGTCGTCGTTATTTACATCTGGATCGGCAATCATAGGCTCGTCAATCAGGTCTAAATCAACAACTACTTCGGCGTAGTATTTAGCATTTTCATCTGGTGTTAATGCCGGTGTTTCGCCTGACTTAATGCCGGCAATACGTTGGTCAGCTAAAGCGATTAAACCGTTAAGGGTTTTCGCAGCATTTTCCATACCTTTGTCGATCATGATTTGGATGCGTTTTTTCGCTAATTCAAGTGAACCAATTAAGGTGTCATCTTGAGAAATACAGATTGAAGCTTTTGCTTTCATTTCTGCAGTCCAATCGGTAAAGGTAAAAGCTTGGTCAGCTAATAAAGTACCAATATGCACTTCAATAACACGACCTTGGAAAACGTTGTCGCCAAATTGCTTAAGCATTTGCGCTTGCGTTGAATGCACAACGTCACGGAAATCCATGTATTTTTTCATGTGACCTTTAAAAGTCACTTTTACTGACTCAGGGATTGGCATAGACGCTTCACCTGTAGCAAGTGCCAGTGCAACAGTACCTGAGTCGGCACCGAAGGCTACACCTTTTGACATACGCGTATGTGAGTCACCGCCAATGATAATGGCGCGGTCATCAACCGTGATATCATTTAACACTTTGTGAATAACGTCAGTCATTGCATGGTATTGACCTTTCGGGTCACGCGCAGTGATAAGGCCAAAAGCATTCATAAAGCTCATCAGCTTAGGAATATTAGCTTTTGCTTTACTATCCCAAACAGACGCCGTGTGACAACCTGATTGGTAAGCACCGTCTACGATTGGAGAAATAGTTGACGCTGCCATTGCTTCTAGTTCTTGGCATGTCATTGGGCCTGTTGTGTCTTGAGAACCCACAATATTGACTTTAACACGAACATCAGAGCCTGCATGTAAGGCATTTTTAGAGGTTACACCGACCGAGTTTCTATTGAATATTTTTTCAACTGCCGTTAAGCCTTGACCTTCGATTGACATTTCTTTGGCAAGTGCAAAAACTGCTGGCGCTGTAATACCTAAGGTTTCAGCGGCGAAAGTTTGAAGTTTTTTACCAAAGACAACTGCGTAAGAACCGCCTGCTTTCATAAATTCTACTTTCTGCGGTGTAAAAGCTGAAGATACATCAACAAGCTCTTTGTCGCCGTTGTATAGCTTCATCGCTTTAGTATCGATAGTTAATACCGTTCCGGTCGCTACTGAGTAAGCTTGTTCTAGTACAGAATCGCCATTTTCGTCAACAACCGCTTTGCCGCTTGCATCGACTTTCTTAACCCAGTTTTTAAGATCAAGACCAATGCCGCCAGTAACATCTACTGTCGTTAAGAAAATGGGAGAAATACCATTAGTACCAGCAACCACAGGGGCAATATTAATAAAAGGTACGTATGGACTGCCTTGTTTACCTGCCAACAGTGCCACGTTGTTAACACCCGACATACGAGATGAACCAACACCCATAGTGCCTTTTTCAGCAATTAACATCACTTTCGCGTTAGGATACTTAACTTGTAATGCTTTGATTTCTTCTTGAGCTTCTGGAGTGCTCATGCATTGGCCGTGCAATTCACGGTCAGCACGAGAGTGAGCCTGATGGCCAGGAGATAATAAATCTGTTGAAATATCACCTTCACCAGCGATATAAGTCACTAGGTCAATTTTTTCTGCTATTTCTGGTAACTTTGTAAAAAACTCAGCTTGTGCATAGCTTTCAAGAATGTCTTTAGCAATGGCATTATTGGCTTTAAATGCTTCTTCAAGACGAGCCGTATCTGCTTCATATAAAAACACTTGGGTTTTTAATACTTCTGCTGCAGGTTGTGCCACTGATAAGTCGTCAGAAAATGCTAAACTAAGTAGCACTTCTACTGAAGGACCACCTTTCATGTGAGAAAGTAATTCAAAAGCAAAGGGTACTGAGATTTCAGCAACAACAGACTCACCTAGAATGATTTCTTTTAAGAACTTGGCTTTTTCACCCGCAGCACTTGTGGTACCTGGCAAGGTATTATAGATAAAGAAATTAAGTGAATCAGCTCTGTGCTCATTATCTTGATCTTTAATTTGTTCGATAATTTCAGCTAATAACTCAGCACCATCAATTGGCTTAGGTGCTAGTGCTAATTCGTTTTTACGATTTTCAATCTCTGCTATATATTCTAGATACAGGCTCATTAAATTCTCTCTTCTTTAGCGATATTATTGCTAATAACATTTGTTAATCATTGTTATTAGCAGGACAAATTATACCCCCTAGTTTACCTGATTTTATGCTGACTACGAATCATTAGATTAAATAAGCATTATTCACCACGGCTATAGTTAATAGACGATATAGTTATATTGGTTATGTTGGCGTTATTATCAGTTATTATTCGTTGTTAGCTGAATAAAAAAGCACAGCAATTGTATTACTCATTAGAGAGTCTAATTGTCTAGCTTGTTATCTATCTAGCTTAACCCTTAGTTTATCTAGTTTTTATCTAGTTTAACTTTGACTTTTTTCATATGCTCGAGAAAGCTTTTATCAAATTTTGACTCCCCACAGCTAAAAAATTGTATTGATGAGCCTTCGTTTAAGCCGTAGGCGCTCAAATCCTGAGTTATCGAGCATCTGCCGTCGTCACCCTTGGTAATTGTTATACCTGCAGCGATATTTTTAGTGTTTTTTTTACGTGTTTGTTCTTCATCTTTTAACGGTATTGAATGAGGTACCGTCTTTACGTTGGTATTAAAGATAGAAGGTGGTTGATAGCTTTGATAAGGATTGTTGGTATTGGATACTGAATTTTGATTAAGTTGATTGTGCAGCCTTTGTAATTGCATGAAACTATCTAGCTTTCTTCTTGTTGGCTCTGATAAAGGCTTTGTTGGTGAAGTTTTAGGTTGCACTTTAGGTAATTCGATTACCTTGCTTATTATATCTTTAAAGGTTTTTTCGAGTGTTGTATCAATAAGTTTTTCTGTATTTTTAGGTTTTGATACATGTTTCTTTTTCGCACTTTTATGGTCTTTTTTGGCCGCAGGAAGGTCTTCAATGAGTATTTTTTTTCTAGTGCTTTTTTTAATGGCCTTTAGCTCGGTTTTATCTAATTTGGGCGCATAATAGATAAAGCTTTTTATTGGCGCATTCTTCAATGGTGATTTTACTATTTTTTGTTTGCCCGACGGCGTTAAAAACATAACAAAAAGTATTAGGCTATGCACAATTAGAGATAATAAAACGGCAGTGAAAGTTCCTTTTTGCACAACAATATAAATATGAGATAAATAAACTGGTAATTTATAGACGTTGCAACGTAATTTAAGTTCAATGGTAATTTACCCGAGTTACTGGTTACTAATATAGTAGCTAGGTGTATATCAGATTGAACCATAGATGAGAAAAATACCATTGCTAGAACATAGGTTTTAGCTCATGGTGGCTTTACCAACGAGACATAGCCATCTATAGCACTCATCTGTACTAATTATACTCAGTGAGACTGGTTGAATGGCCATTTTTAATGTGACGATAAAAAATAGTAAACAAGTGTGGGTAATCTCGTGTTAAAAACTATGATTTTGCTACAATTAAGCTGTGACAGTAATTCGCTAAACATCGTAAAGTTAAGATGTAGCTATTAATAAAATATAGTGACTACTTCGCTAATAGCTACAGTGTTTTTAAGCCTAACTTAAAGTACTGCTGCTGGCGCAAAGTAACAATTATCCGTCTTAATATTAGATTGGCTTTAATTATTCTTGCTAAGTAGCCAGTGATATAATCCGTTTGGTATAAATAGGGCTTGCCCAAAGATTTTTCAAAATGAGGTATGTATGGAATATCAATTTATAAACGATCCAATAACCGGTGGCGCCATGGCTAAGTTTTCACTTGAGCATGAAGTTATCGGACCCTGGTTAGAGGTTGAAGTGGGTGCTGACTCGGTAAAGTTGGCAAATTTATTATCTGCCATGGCCGACATTGAACAAGAGAAAAAATTAGAAATCACTATAACTGGTAGTGAATATACCGTGGTTTTTAATCGCGGCGATGTCACAGTGCAAACCAATGCCAGTATGGATGGGGTCGAAGTGTTACCAGAAGATCTGATGGAAGAAGACATTGATTTTGATCAACATGACTCATCATCTTGTGGCCGTGAAGATTTTCGGGAAATATTATTGTCTTGGGCAAAGTTTCTTAATAAATAGTTATCGCTTATAGCCTGGTTGACTTATCAGGCTAAGTTATTATTATTACTATCTTATTAAAATAGTAATAATAAAGATATCAACTAACTTGGCATAGTCTTTATTAAGCTTTAATTGAGAATTGATGATGAACTCTGCGCTTGAAAATAACCCCAAAAAAAACCGACGCATGATCCCACTTCGCTTCGTATTAACCCCCATCACTATCATTTTAGTCGCTGTTATCGGCTTAATTATTTTTACCGTCTTGTCACCTAAACCGGCGAAAAAACCTGTCATTATCAAAGCGCCATTGGTGGAAGTTAAAAATATTGCCAGACAAGATGTTGGTTTTGTTATTGCCAGCCAAGGTAGTGTTTTACCTAGTACTCAAACTCAGCTAATTTCAGAGGTTTCTGGACAAATAACCTTCGTCAACGAGAAGTTTAATATCGGTGGCTTTTTTACTCAAGGTGAAGTGTTATTGAGTATTGATGACATTAATTACCAAGTGGCATTATTGCAAGCACAGTCGCAATTAGATGCCGCTAAAGCGATGTTGATTGAAGAGCAAGCGAAAAAAGATCAGGCAGAAGAGCAATGGTTGTTAACTGGAAGAGCTTTGTCTGAAGCCCCAGTACTTGCTTTACGCTTACCGCAATTACAAAAAGCGAAAGCTGATATCAAAGCAGCAAAAGCCAATGTTATTGGTGCAGAAGTCAAGCTGGCGCGTACTAAAATAATCATACCTTATGATGCCATAGTAAAAGAAAAACAAGTAGATATAGGTCAATATGTCTCTATGGGCTCGGCCTTAACAACCATATTTGCGGTTGATTATGCTGAAGTTAGGTTACCTATCAAGCCGCGTGATGTCGGCTTTTTGAACTTACCAAAAATTAATGCCAAGCAAAGCAGTCGCTCAAGTGTTGATATTTACACTAAAGTCAATGGCATTGAGCATCGTTGGGCGTCAAACTTAACGCGTTATGAAGGCGAAGTGGATAGTCGAAGTCGGGTGCATTATGTGATTGCTCAAATTGATGACCCCTATAGTGTTTTATCATCGAGTAAACACCAAGAGTTGCGGATTGGTAGCTTTGTTAATGCCAACATTTCAGGCAAAGAAGTTAAAGATATTGTCACTATTCCCCGTGATGCCTTACATGGCGCCAATCGAGTTTACTTAGTAGACAAAGACAATAGACTGCATATTCAAGAAATTAATATATTACGCAACGATGCTACTTATGTTTATAGCCATGATACCTTTGGCATCGGCTTTCGATTGGTCACCACTCAGATGCAAGCTCCTGTCGAGGGCATGGTGCTACGTGTCTTAGGAGAGCTTAAAGGTACATCAAAAGCTACAAGCGCAGATAGCGTTACCAAAGTGCAAGGTGACGACGAATGAGCGAGTTGACTCAAGCCCACAACGACGAAAAACACACAGGTATTATTGCTTGGTTTGCTCACAATAGTGTCGCGGCTAATCTGTTGATGGTGTTTATTCTAGTGGCAGGCTACTTTTCTTATCAGGGTATTAATAAAAAAATGTTTCCTGAGTTTAACGCTAATAGTATTCAGGTCATGGTGCCTCATTTAGGTGCAGCACCAGAAGAAGTTGAACAATCAGTCATTTTAAAAGTTGAAGAAGCATTAGAAGATATTGAAGGTATAAAGCGTATTACAGCGACGGCTAGAGAAGGTGTGGGGATTGTCACTATTGAATTGCAATCTGGCTATTCCATGTCAGAAAAGCTTGATGAAGTGCAAATGCAAGTTGACGCCATTACCACCTTCCCCGAGCAAGCTGAAAAACCGATAGTCACTAAACGAGAGTTTAAAGGTCAGGTGATGTGGTTGTCGGTTAGTGGCTCAATGGAGCGACGCGCGCGACAAGTAACGGCGCAAAATATTCGTGATGAAATCATGGCATTACCCAGTGTGAACAGCGCTGAAATTGTTGGTAACCGTGACTATGAAATTAGTATTGAAGTGTCTGAAGAAAAACTACAACAGTACCAACTGACCTTTGACGACATTACTCAGGCGGTGCGTCGTTCATCGTTAGACATGCCCGGTGGCACGATTAAGGCGCGCGGTGGTGATATCTTGCTGCGCACAGAAGGCCAAGCCTACACAGGACATGAGTATGGCGACTTAGTGTTGCGTACCGATGTTGATGGTACGCGATTAGTACTTTCAGACATTGCTAACATTAACGATGGCTTTGTTGAGCAAGCAGACTTTGCCACTTTTGATGATGAAAACACTTCAAGCATTATGGTGCAGTCAACCGGTGACCAAAATGATTTAGAGATTGCTGCCCAGGTGCGAGGCTACGTTGATGAAAAAAATCAGCAATTACCTAAAGGTGCGAGATTAACCGTTTGGGGAGATAGCTCATATTATCTGTCTGAGCGCTTAGACATGATGATTGACAACATGTTGATTGGGGCATTTTTAGTCTTTATTGTGTTAGCGCTGTTTTTAAGAATAAAAATCGCTTTTTGGGTGATGTTAGGCATTCCCATTAGCTTTTTTGGTGCCTTGTTAATGATGCCATTATTAGGTGAATGGTCGGTATCAATTAACATGCTGAGCTTATTCGCCTTTATCATGGTACTGGGTATTGTGGTAGATGACGCCATTGTGATTGGTGAAAGTGCTTATGCCGAAATTGAGAAATATGGCCATTCTCGGGATAATATTATTCGCGGTACCATGCGCGTAGCCATGCCCGCAACTTTCGGTGTGCTAACCACCATAGCGGCATTTACACCGTTATTGTTTATTGATGCCACTTTCGCCGCCTTTTTCCGTTCTATTTCTATTGTGGTGAGTTTTTGCTTAATATTTTCACTGATTGAATCAAAGTGGATATTGCCAGCCCATTTAGCACACATGAAATATGTCCCATTAAGCGCTGAAAATTCAAATTTTCTTGAGCGTTTTCAAATGCGTTTCAAGGAAAAGCTTGAAAGTTTTATTCATACTATTTACCAGCCTTTTCTTGAAAAGGCCTTAATTGCCCGCTACAACACCATGGCAATATTTGTGGCGATTTTAATCTTGTCAATTAGCCTTATTACCGGAGCGTTTGTTAAATTAGAAGTGTTCCCTAATATTCCAAGCGACTTTATTCAAGGTAATCTTATTATGGTGGACGGCTCTCCTGCGCATCAACGTAATAAAGCGATAACACAAGTAGAGAAAGCCGTTAAGACCATCGCGAAACAAAATAAGTATAATGGCGTCAGTTTTATTAAGCATAAAATGATCTTCACTAACGGTAATACCGCTGCCAATGTATTGTTAGAATTAGTCAAACCCGATCAACGTGAGCTCGACGCTTATCAAATAGAGAAACTTTGGCGTGATGAAATTGGTGAAATTCCAGGCGCTAAAGAGTTACGCTTTTTTGCTGGCACTAATGCTGGTGGCGGTGCCGCGATTGAATTTCAGCTAACCGGTCAAAATGACACTGAACTTGAAGCGGCAGCTGAGGCTATTCAGGCGCAACTGAATAGTTATGATGGTGTTTACGATGTACGACATTCTTTTAGCCGGGGCAGCCAAGAAATTAAACTTAGTATCAAGTCAGAAGCAGAAGTACTGGGCTTAACCTTATCGAATTTAGCCAAACAAGTCAGGCAAGCATTTTACGGGGATGAAGCACAGCGTATTCAACGTGGCCGTGATGAGTTGAAAGTCATGGTGCGTTATCCTGAAGCTAGCCGTTTATCGGTATCTGATCTAGAAGATATGTGGATTAGAACCCCTCAAGGTGAAAAAGTGCCATTTTATCAAGTGGCTGATATTGAAATAGGCCAAGGTTTTTCCACTATTACGCGGATTAACCAGAAGCGTTCAATCACCATTTCAGCTGATATTGACAGCGATAAGGTTGAATCCAGAAAAGTGGTCAGTGAAATGAATGAGGATTTTATTCCTGAAATTTTAGCGGACTATCCCAGTGTGAAATATGGTGTTGAAGGGGCGAGTAAAGATCAAGCTGATTTTTTATCTCAACTCGGCTTTGCCGCCATTGGTGCGATGTTTTTGATTTATGGTTTAATCGCTATTCCAACTAAATCATATAGCCAACCCTTGGTGATTATGTCGGTGATCCCTTTTGGTATTATCGGTGCCATTATCGGCCATTGGTTGCTGGGTCGTACGATCAACATGATGTCGATGTTTGGCTTTATTGCTTTAACAGGCGTTGTTGTTAACGACAGTTTAATCATGGTCGACTTTATCAATAAAGCGAAAGGCTCGGGTATGCGAATGTTCGACATTGTTAGTCAAGCGGGTACTCAACGCTTTAGGGCGATATTACTCACTTCACTGACCACGTTTTTTGGTGTATTCCCGTTATATTTTGAACAAAGCTTACAAGCCCAGTTTATTATACCGATGGCGATTTCATTAGGTTTTGGTATTGTTTTTGCGACTGTGATCACACTGTTTTTGATCCCAGCGCTTTATTTGATTAAAGAAGATATCGCTAATCTCTTTAGAAAATGGCCAGAAAGGGGGGGTGAAACAACGCCGAGTTAAGAGTTTTTTAGTTCTAAGTTTAAAGCTGTCAGACAATACCAACATGCCGTTGGCGTTTATTTTTACTGACAGCTTATCACTTCAAACTGATAGCCTCTTCTAATTACCAACCCATCGCACTAAGCCAACTGATAATAGCTTTGGTTAAGGTTTGCTTTGGATAGTAACCCGTAGCTTGATTACTTAATTGTCTTTGTCGGTAATATATTTTCATGGCTCTTTGGGCAAAATCTTTTCTCATTTTTGCGCTTGCCAGAACTAAATGGTGATCGCGCTGCAAATATAAATCGAGTATAGGATAATCAGTTAGCGCTAGTTGTTGAGCAATTTGATCGTTTTCGGGCAAGGTCGGCATATAACTACTGAGCATCACTAAAGCACTGGGTGCGGCCACCAATGCTTGTTGATAGATATTCAGTAATACGGCGCTATGATTGCCTTCTACTACCACAATAATGACGCCTGGGTAGCTTTTCGCTTTTGTAATGACTGCTTGCATAACATCAGCAAATTTTTTCTCATAGTTTGTTAAGGTCTCAATATCTTCAGTGCTACGCTCTTGCGCTGTTAAGGCTTGTGAAGGGTAACTTTGCGGTTTATGCGGGGGATGCAAGGTAATGGTGGTCCAGCCATGTTGTGGCATATTGTTACTTAGCTGATTGAGCGCATTAGGTGTTGCTATGCTTTGTTGCCAATCAGGAATTAACACCATCACGCCTTTATTAATTGCCGTGGTGTGTTCGTTAATGACTGTAAGGTAGCGGTCAGGGCCAACAAGTAATGGCATTATTTTTTCTTGCGCTAAGTAGTGTTTAATATCTTGCTGCTGCTGTTCAAAAGCATCAACAGGTGCGTTGATGATTACTTTATTGGGCTGGTTATTTTCTTTGGACTTTGTTGGCGCAGTGCTAGCTTCAGTTTCATTGTTAATGTCAGCTTCAGTACTTTTTGGTGCCGCTGAGCTCGTGTTATCAGTTTGCTTTGCAGGCGGAGCAGTCTCCATTGCCAATGAGTGCGCGCTGTTAACTAATAGACTTAAGGCCGTTAACGCGATATACAAAAATAATGGGCGTATGTTTAAGCGCATAAAAAGCAAACTTCCTCAAACGAGTGACTGAGCAATAACTGCACATTTAGTATCAGTAACTGATCATCAATAACTGATCATTAAGAGCGACAAAACCGGCTCTAGTGATATTATCGACACTAGTGGGGCTTTCTTTAATTTACTATCGCCGCTCTTGGTATTAATCAAACGGACAGGCTTTTGAAAATGTTAAGGTTTGCGCTGTCACTGGGTGGCTTATTTGTAGCATTTGGGCATGCAATTGTAAACGGCTACTCATAGCCAATGCTTGCTCGTGGGCATAAAGTCGATCACCGAGTATTGGATGACCAAGCGACAGCATATGCACGCGCAACTGGTGAGAGCGTCCTGTTATGGGTGTCAGCTCAACTAAGGTGCTAGTTTGACCATCAATATTTTGGCGATGACTTAATACCTTATAATGAGTTAATGCCGCCTTACCTTGTTGATGATCTATTTTTTGTTTTGGTCTATTAGGCCAATCACCCATTAGGGGGTGCTCAACAGAGCCTTGGGCTTTTTCAATCTTACCAAAGACCCGAGCGATATAGCTTTTTTGCGTTAAGCGTTTTTCAAACTGGCGACTAATAGCCACATGCGCAGGTTTATTAAGTGCCATAACCATAATGCCTGATGTCGCCATGTCTAATCGATGCACAATGGTCGCCGTGGGCAATACTTTGTGTACTCTACTTTCTAAACAGTCTTGATGCTCAGGTAAACGGCCAGATACGGTCAATAAACCGCTGGATTTATTGACGACCACAATATCATTGTCGTGATAAATAATATCAAGGTAGGGGCGCATTTGAGGCTGATAAATAAAGTCAGGGTTAGCAGCCATTTTATTGTTTTCCTTTTAAATGCTTGTATTTTTGAACATTGTATTTTAAACCGTGGTAAGCCAGCCATCAGGCGACACAATATGCACAGCCTGATGGTCTTTTTTAATAGCTTTTAAGTGTTTAACTTCTAGTCTGTAATAACTTAGTTGCTGACCACAATTAAACGCACCGCTTCAAATTGAATTTTGGCTTTTTCAATATATTCAGCCAAGGCCTTTTTTTGCATAAGAATAAAGTCAATTTCTTGCTGACGCACACTTGGGTTGATCGCTTTTAACGCGGTTAAGCGTTGATGCTCTTCATCCATCGCTGCGTGCATAGTTTTCAGCGCTTTTTGTTGAATCAAATCAACTTGCTGCTCGGCATGGTCTTCTGCTTTGGCGACTAGCGGAGTTACTTGGCTTCTAAGTGCCTTAACTAACTGTAATGCCACTTGCTTTTTAACGGGCGATAATTGTTGATCTAATACGGTTTCGCTAACTTTATCAGCGAGGTTATTGCCATTTTTGTCAACTAATATACGAATAGGCGTAGTGGGTAAATAACGCCCTAGTTGTAAATTGCTCGGTGCGATAGCTGCTAAGGTAAATATGCACTCTAAGAAAAATGTGCCAGTAGGTAGTGCTGGGTTTTTCAATACACCAATACTAGCGTTACCAATTTCATCACAGAGTACAAGTTCCATCGCGCCGCGCACCATAGGATGATCCCAAGTAATCAGCTGATAATTTTCAACCGCTAAAGCGGTGTCACGATTAAAGGTAATGGTGGTGCCGTCTTCAGGTAAACACGGAAAGTTGGCACATAACATATGTTCAGAAGGTTGCAGGGCAATGGCGTTATCTGCTTTATCATCTTGTTGAATACCAAAAACGTCTAGGAGCTGAAACATAAATTGTGGCAAATGAATTTGTTGATCTAGTTGTGCTATTTTCTTCACTAAAGCATGCGCTTTACCTTGGCCAGAAGAATGTAACTCAAGCAGTTTATCACGACCGGTTTCTAAATCTTGTTTGATGGTCAGATGCTGTTCATGGCTTTGCTCAATCAAGCGTTGTGCTTCACTAGAGTCCCAGCTGGCACTAAGCGCAAGCTCAAATAAGCTGTCACCAAAGGCTTTAAACACCGAGTGACCGGTAATGCAGGTATGTTCAAAGGCGTTCAACGCTTGTGTATACCAATTAAACAGTAAGCTCTGCGCTGACTCTTCAAAATATGGTACATGTATACGAATAGTTTCTGTTTGACCGATACGGTCTAAACGCCCGATACGTTGTTCAAGTAAATCAGGGTTACGCGGTAAATCAAATAACACTAAATGATGAGCAAATTGGAAGTTACGTCCTTCACTACCAATTTCAGAACACAGTAGCACTTGGGCGCTATCTTCATCTTGAGCAAAATAAGCGGCCGCACGATCGCGTTCAAAAATACTTAAGCCTTGATGAAATACTGCCGCACGCATACCTTCTTTAACCCGTAAGGCGTTTTCCAAGTCGATTGCTGTTTGTGCATGTGCACAAATCACCACCACCTTTTCTTTTTTCAATGACTGTAATAGTGCGATTAAATAGTCAACGCGTGGGTCAATATCAACCCAGTCTTCATGACTATCTAAGCTGAACAATATTTCGGGAGTAAATAATAGCTTTGCTTGTGCTTGCGACTTTAAATCTTCAGTCGTGCCCGACAATAATAGTTCATTGATCGAGTCTTGATAGCCTTCTGGCATCACCAGTGGCGTGGCATGTAATTCACGACCTGGAAAACCTTTAATGGTGTTGCGACTATTACGAAATAATATACGGCCAGTGCCATGACGATCTAAAAGCTGGTCAAGAATGTGCTGGCGAGCATTTTTTTTAGTGGCTTCTTCTTGGTGATTTATCGCTGCAATATGTGCGCTAACGTCAGCTTCGTGCAATAAGTTGGTCAAGGTGGTTATTTGTTCAGTCGCTAATGGCTCATCGGTAACCAAAGTGTTGGCGGCATTGGCGACTTCGGTATAATGCAGCTCTTCTTCGGTGAATGTTTGATAGTCGAAAAATCGATCAGGATCCAGTAAACGCAGACGGGCAAAGTGACCTTCATGGCCTAATTGGTCGGGTGTTGCTGTTAACAATAAAACCCCAGGAATAGTTTGCGCTAACTGTTCAATACATTGGTATTCAATGCTGACATTATCTTGCTGCCAGTTTAAATGGTGAGCCTCATCAACCACCATCAAGTCCCATTCTTCATCCATAATAGCTTCATACCAACGAGGGTTTTTGGTAATAAAACCCAGGTTGACCAGCACCAGTTGTTCAGAGCTGAAGGGATTTTCATCTTCGCTGTTAGCGGTGATTTCTTCACAGCGACTTTCATCAAAAATACTAAATGACAAATTAAATCGGCGTAACATTTCAACCAACCATTGATGCATCAATGACTCTGGTACTATGATCAGCACACGTTTAGCGCGCCCTGTGACCAACTGTTGATGAATAATTAAACCCGCTTCGATGGTTTTACCTAACCCTACTTCATCGGCTAATAAAACGCGTGGTGCAAAACGACTACCGACTTCTTCAGCAATATATAATTGGTGTGGGATGAGGCTCACACGGCCACCGCTAAGGCCAGTTAAATCAGATTGTTGTTGGCTAAATTGATGCTGTAAGCAATCTTTGCGTAAGCGAAACCAATCTAGGCGATCAATTTGGCCGTTCAGCAGACGGTCATGAGGTTTATTGAATTTAATGAAATGATCAATCATCATTTCTTTTAACGAGCAGGCTTCACCTGTGTCTTGTCGAGTACCAAAATAAGTTAGTAAGTTTTTGTCTTCTTGAGAAGACTCGACATTAAGTGACCAGCCTTCATGGCTTGGAATACTATCGCCCGTATTAAAAATTACTCGCGTTAGAGGGGCATTATCTATGGCGTATTGTCTTGCATCCCCTGTCGCCGTAAACACGATAGTAACAAAACGACCTTCGACAGCGGTAACCGTACCTAGTCCTTGATCTGACTCACTATCACTAATCCAGCGTTGTCCAGGGTAAAATGACATAGAAAAAAACTCCAACTCAATAACTCGCGCAAAAAATGCACGCCAAAAAAAGGGCGCTATAGTACCGTTAATCATAGAAGTGATCATTAAATAAATCCTTAAAAGGAGACTTTTTTTGTTTTAAATTTATAGAATTGAGTTTTGTTTTAGTAATAGAGCTTTTTTATTCCCATAATGATTACTATGACTTAGCACTTAACCCGCAACAAGCCGCTTGCTTGCGGGGAAGTAAGCTGTCAAAGTGGCTATAAGCTTAAGAGCAAAGCTTTGAATAGAATTATTTTTATAGTGGCTTTTTATGACAGCTTTTTATGATGGTAACGCTATGGTAAAAGAACAAGTAATGACATTTTTTTCGTTAGATGAATTATCAACTTTTGTGGTTTCTAGCAGCAGTTTTAAGCAACAATACTGTGCAGCCTTCAACTTGTGAGAGGAATTTCATATGACAGCAAATAAAATTATTTATGTCTTAGACACCAATATCTTATTACACGAACCCTTCGCTTTCCTCTCTTTTAAAGAACATGATGTGTTGGTGCCGATGACGGTACTAGAAGAGTTAGATTCTATCAAAGACCGCCACAAAGACGTCAGTCGTGATGCGCGAGTAGCGATCAGAGCGCTTGAAGATACCTTGGTTAATGCCACACCAGAACAAGTGCTAGCTGGCGTTAAATTGCCGCAAAACGATGACCTACACCCCAGTGGCTGTTTATCTATTTTCAACGATTATGCCTTAGACGAGAGTCAGGTGAAATTGTCTTTTAATGAAAATGACAATCGTATTATTAGTAGTGCGATTTATTTACAAGCTAAAAACCCAGATAATAAAGTGGTGCTAGTCACCAAAGATATTAACATGCGCTTAAAGGCAAAAGGCGCTGGACTTGCTTTTGTTGAAGATTACCGTACGGATCAACTCATCGATGATATTAAGTTTTTAACCAAAGGTTATCATCAATTTCCGGGTGATTTCTGGCAACAGGTCCATGACTGTGAAAGTGAAACAGAGGGGCGTAATACCACGCACTATATCAAGCGTGATTTACTGCCTAATGGCTATATTAATGAATACCTGATTGACGAAGGCGATCACTTTGCGGGCAAAGTTACCGGGTTTGACGATGAAAACTTAGCGATAACCGATTTGAGTCGTGAACGTTTAATGGCAAAACAAGCGTGGGGTATTCATCCAAAAAATATCTATCAGGGTATGGCAATGGATGCCTTGCTTGATCCAACGATTGATCTAGTCATTCTTACTGGCCCAGCTGGCTGTGGTAAAACTTTACTTGCCTTGGCAACCGCGCTAGAACAAGTGATTGAACGCGGGCTTTATGATAAAATCATTGTCACCCGTAGCACCCCTGAAATCGCAGAATCAATTGGTTTTTTACCGGGTACTGAAGAAGAAAAAATGGCACCTTGGTTAGCAGCAATCACCGACTCGTTAGAAGTGTTGCACAAACAAGATGAAAATATGAATGCTAGTCTTAACTATATTATTGATAAAGCGAACATTCAGTTTAAGTCTGTCAATTTTATGCGTGGTCGCAGTATTCAAAATACGCTGGTGCTACTTGATGAATGTCAAAACCTTACAGCTTCACAATTGAAAACCATTATTACCCGTTGTGGTGAAGGTACAAAAATAGTGTGTTCAGGCAACTTAGCACAAATAGATAGTAACTATTTAACTGCAGTAACATCCGGTTTGACTTACATTGTTGAGCGTTTTAAAAACTTTCCAGGTAGCAGTAACATCAATTTAAATGGCGTTGTTCGTAGTCGTTTAGCGTCATTTGCGGAAGAAAATCTATGAAGATTTAGTGCTACGGTGATGTTATCCATTTTTTACAATATCACGGTTAACCTTTTCAGTGCTGTCCTCAGTCGGTAGTTTGATTTAATATTAGGTTATTAGGTTATTAGGTTATTAGGTTAAAGGTAATCTTCTGATGAGCTAAATTTTAGCGCACTTGCCTTTATATCATTATTAGGACTTGTTAGTGTTAGCAGAAAATTCAAAAGAGCAACTTTTCCACAACTACAATACATTAGTCATTGTGATTTTTTCCAGTCTTATGCTGTTGACTTTTATTATTATCTCTTTTAATTATAATCTTGCCCGCGAAGATTATCGAGACTATAGATTAGCTAAACTGAGTGAATATAGTGCGCAGCTTAATCATAAACTGACCGATACAGTAGAAACCCTCACGGGTATACGCGATTTAGCCGAATATTATTTACGTTTTCCGGCAGAATTATCCAGTAAGACGCCGTCTTTGCGACAAGAAGGTGATTACTTTTACCTTGATAAAAACCGACAAAATTTAAGCACTAATAATCATATTATGAGCGGTAATATTACCGGCGTTGGTCGTATTGACACTTTTAATCAATCGTTGCTGCATGAGTTAACTATGGCCAATGCTTTAACGCCGGCATTTTTTACTGCAAAAAAGTCAATCAAAGAAGCTAACTGGCTGTATTACATTTCAATGCAAGGCTTTGTTAATTTATATCCTTGGTTACCTAGAAGTATCTGGCAATACAATAATCAAAGCTTAAGTAATGAGTTAATGCTGAAGATAAAAGCTTCAAAGCACGAGGATGAAAAGCTTTGGGCGCGGCCTGATGTTGACTCGGCGGGTAAAGGTTTAAATACCATGCTAGGTATGGGGGTATATTTAGACCATGAGATGAAAGGGGCGGTGCTCATTAATATGAATACCTCGGGCTTATATAACTATTTGCCCGAGGTAACCGAAGTTGATCACGGCTATATTATTGTTAATACGCAAAGTCATGTTTTGTTGCATAAAAATAACAGCAATATTCCGCTAAATGCACAAACCGCTTTTAGTGGCACTGCACCGTCGCCATTAGACCAGTTCAGTTATCAATCGTTACTCAATATTTTGCCAAGTGCTGAAGTTGGTGATTGGATTGTTCAGCAGCAGAAGTTGGTTATTAATGACTGGGTTTTATTAGAGTATCATCGTAAAGGAAATTTTTATACTACGATTAATCAGCGTTTTTTGTCGATACTAGTCAGTCTTTGTTTTGGTTTTTTAAGTTTATTAGTTGTGTTCTATTACGTTACCTATCGCTTATTTATTGGGCCCGCTGAAAAATTCATCAGGCATGTTGAATATTGTTCAGCGGGCGATCCCGGTAAAATAAAACCCTCTGCTGGTTGGCGCCACTGGTTTAACATTGTCGAAGATTTATTTGGCCAAAATCGCAGTTTAATGCAGCGTTTAACGGATCAAAACATTGAGCTAGATTTGAGGGTAAAAGAAAAAACTCAAGCGTTATTACATAAAAGTGAGCAACATCAGCGTGACTATGCGCTGTTACGCTCAGTGATGGATGCGATTCCAGACTATATTTTATTTAACGATCAACAAGGCGTTTTAATTGGTTGTAATCAGGCAGTTGAACAACGGGTCTTACGAAAAGAAGTTGATATTTTAGGTGGCCAAATGATTGATTTTATTGCGGCGGATATCAGCAAAAAAGTGGCGCAGAGTATTAGTCAAAGTCAGCGAGGTCATGCATTTTTGGCGCATAATCAAACTGTGTCGACTGGGCATAATACCTATGAAATTTATCAAGCGCCGTTTTATGGTGAGTTTAATGAATTACTTGGCAGTATTATTTTAATTCGTAATGTGAGTGAGCAATTTAAGATTAACCAAGCCCTGCAGCGTGCGAAAAATCAAGCTGAAGAAGCCAATCAAATTAAAAGTCAATTTTTGGCGAATATGAGTCACGAAATTCGTACGCCAATAAATGCCATGCAAGGGATGTTTTTTCTATTACAGCAAACGCGTTTAAATAAGGCTCAGGAGCAATATTTAGGTAATGCTCAAACCGCTTCAAATACTTTGCTTTATTTAGTGAACGAATTGCTTGATTTGGCCAAGGTAGAGTCAGGAAATATGTCTGTACATAAAGAACTGACTGGGCTGGAAAGTATTGTATCGCAAGCACTTAATCTTAATATTGGAGCACTAGTTGGCAAAGATTTAAGTTTAAGTGTTTCCATTGATAGCCAAGTGCCATTAGCCATTCATACTGACACTATGCGTTTAGTGCAAGTGCTGAGTAATTTACTTAATAATGCTATTAAATTTACTGAGCGAGGCAACGTCGCTCTTAGCGTCTCATTATCTTCTCCCATTAACACACTGGCTGAAACAAAAAATATCGCCGTGTTATTTACGGTGAAAGATACCGGCATTGGTATAGAGAAATCAAAACAAACTGGCTTATTTGAAGCATTTAAACAAGCAGATGAGTCGATGACCCGAGTTTATGGTGGCACAGGGTTAGGGTTATCAATATGCCAACATATTGCGCATTTACTGGGTGGAAAAATCACCATTGACAGTGCCTTAGGCCAAGGCGCTGAATTTACCTTAGCTTTACCTATGAATACACCCCATATGCTGGCTTGCGATACCCGTTACTCTGAACGTTGCTTAACTAAGTTTCGACCGCAACTTTCGACCAGTACTGTGCTGAATTTAGCGGTAAATATACCTGAAAAATTACGAGAAAATTTTACTGATATTGGGCAAGCTGTGGTAGATATTTCAAGTTTTTCAGCGCTAAAAACAGCTAATACTAAAACCCATAAAATATTACTTATCGACAGTAGCAAGTATCCGCAACATTTGTTGAAAAGTGAATTAGATATAATAAAACAAGAGGTCGCCGTACTGGCGTTATGTCAGCCAATAGCCAGTGTTATTTCAGCTAAGCTACTTGAGCAATTAAACCACAATAGTATTAACTACTTGTTGCTTGAAATGCCATTATACCGAAACGTTATTACTAAGTTGGCCAAGGAGCTTTGTCGGCTCTCATCAAATGACGCCATAAAGGATAATCAGATGACGACTAACCGTCATGATCTTGATGCTTTACAACCAAAAGCAGGCAGTCTAGCTGGATTGAAAGTATTGTTGGTTGAAGACAATCTGGTTAATCAATTGGTGGCGGTTAAATTATTGCAGTCCATGCAGGCGCAAGTGACTGTTGCACAAAATGGTCAAGAGGCGTTAGACAAATTACCACTGGAAAATATTGATATTGTTTTGATGGACATTCAAATGCCCATCATGGACGGATTAACCGCCACTAAGCATATTCGCGCTAAACCACAATATAACCGCTTACCTATTATCGCCATGACAGCTCATGCCCATGAAGAAGACAAGCGGCAATGCTTAGCGGTGGGTATGAATTTGCATATTGCTAAGCCTATTAGCCTAAAGGGATTGCGCGATAGTATTTTGTCGCAACTCGTCAAAACATCCAATTAATTGCGTTTATACTAAGTACTAGGGTTGGCAAAAAAAGCTTCGGCATAATAGCGGCCATTGCGTATGGCAAACTCAGCACTTGCTGATACTTCTCCAATACGCATCATTGCTGGGCCAGTGGGCTCAGCTAAAATGTAGTCTAGGCCATCGATAGTGATGGTTAGCTCATCACCTTCGCTTGGAATATTTATCGCGATTAGGGCATGATTATCGATAAAAACCAACATCATTTTTATACGTGGCATTAGCGCTCTAAAAATAGCAGCAGTTAGGGTTACTTTACTGTCACAATCACCTTGGTTTTGCCAAAGTATTTGCAGCGGCGGATTAAATCCCGCGCCAGTTGATGTGACCCTAGATTCTAACGTTGCATAAGGAATGTTTTGGATAAATCCAAGCACATAATTACTAACCTTTCTGACATTTTCCTCACCAACACGTTCTAAAATAAGGCTTTTTAGTACGGAAAGATCAGTAAATGACTCTTGTGCGAAGCGAACATGATCGGGCTTAATGGCTAAGCTGTTATCATAAGCAACAAATTGAGTATAATAGTTACGGGTTAAATGCTCATTCATAAAGTCTTTTTCAAGTTGCGCTATGCTTAGATACGCTTGGTCAAGCGCTGTTTTATTTTCACTTTTTAGTTCCATTTGTACATTATTACCACGACCTAAAAATGTAACTTTGACATCAGTGATAGGCTGTTGTGTTAGTTGTTTTTTCATCTGCTGATTAACGTATTTTCTAGCGTGGTTGGCTTTATAACTTTTAAAGTTTCTAAAGCGATCAAATAAAGCCATTTTATCAATAGCAAAACTCAACGATTGTGGTTGCCGAGCTTGGTCTAGCCATTGGTAGTTAAATTGCACATGCTCATCGGTTGTTGTTTTATTAAAATCAAGTTGCTTGGCCGACGTCATAGTCGCAAAGCATAATATTAAAATAACCACTGCCCCAAAAAATCTCACCACTCACCTTTATCGTTAAATATCACCACCTCAAGCTTATACCAATTTGATTAACTTTGTGAGCATTTTTGCTGGTTAAAATAAGCCACTGTTTTGTTTTTTATTTAATAATTATAACAAGAGGTTATTAAATAAATACTTGGTATTTATTTATTTTTACTAGCTATAAAGTCGTTACTCTAATCAATGAAAACGGTCTGAGGTTAATTTTTAATGACTGGCGAATTAATCATTTTACTTTTACTTTTACTGTCTTTGCTATATATTCAAACGAGTGTTTTAATTAATCGTTTAAATTACCTGTTTGGAGAATGTGATGGCTGACTATCAAGTACCTTTAAAAGATATGAATTTTTTGTTATATGACGTATTTAATGCTGATAAATTGTGGCAGTCATTACCGGCATTAGCTGATCGGGTTGACCGAGATACCGCCGAAGCAATTTTGGAAGGTTGTGCCAAAATTGCAGAGCAAGAAATAGCACCCTTGTCGCGTAATGGTGATGAAGTTGGGGTTAGTTTCGATGCGGGTAAAGTCACCACAGCACCCGGCTATAAAGCAGCGTTTAAAACCTATGCTGAAGGTGGCTGGACCTCATTAGGTGGAGACCCTGACTTTGGCGGTATGGGCATGCCTAAAATGTTGACCGCATTTCATGAAGAAATGTTATGTTCGGCTGATATTTCATTTTCACTTTACCCAGGTTTAACCGCTGGCGCTGGCCTGTCATTAGCAAAGCACGGTAGTGAAGCATTAAAAAGTCGTTATTTAACGCGCATTTATGCTGGCGACTGGTGTGCAAGCATGTGCTTAACTGAAGCCCATGCCGGTACTGATCTAGGTATGATCAGAACGAAAGCTGTGCCACAAGCTGATGACAGTTATTTAGTGTCAGGGACAAAAATATTTATTACCGCCGGTGAGCATGATCTGACGGAGAATATTATCCATTTAGTGTTAGCTAAATTACCGGATGCTCCCGCTGGACCTCGTGGAATTTCATTATTCTTGGTACCAAAATTCAATGTTAATGATGATGAGTCGATCGGTGAACAAAACAATGTAAGCTGTGGTTCTATCGAACATAAAATGGGTATTCATGCTTCAGCTACTTGTGTGATGAATTTTGATGGTGCTAAAGGTTATTTAGTTGGTGAGCTCAATAAAGGCTTAGCCTGCATGTTTACTATGATGAACTTTGAACGAGTTGGTGTAGGTATCCAAGGTTTAGGTGCAGCAGAACGCTCGTATCAAAATGCTTTAGAATATGCCAAAGATAGAATTCAAGGGCGTTCTTTATCTGGTGTTAAGTCACCTGATGCCCAAGCTGATTCGTTATTAGTACATGGTGATGTTCGTCGCATGTTGTTAAACATGAAGGCGTTAAATGAAGGTTCACGGGCCTTATCAACTTATACGGCTATGCAATTAGACATTGCGACTTATGGTACGGGTGAAGCGCAAGTTAAAGCGGATCAACTTGTTGCTATAATGACCCCAATTGCTAAAGCGTTTTTTACTGATCTTGGCTTTGAAAATACCGTTGCTGGTCAACAAGTTTTTGGAGGTCATGGTTACGTTAGAGAATGGGGACAAGAGCAGTTAGTGCGAGATACCCGTATTGCACAAATTTATGAAGGCACTAACGGTATTCAAGCTATGGATTTGTTAGCCCGTAAAGTGGCCGGTAGTAAAGGCAAATTTGTGGCAGTCTTTCTTGAAGAAGTACGTGACTATATGCAAGCGGATAAAGTTGATGCTATGCAAGAGTTTACTCAACCTTTGGCTAAGGCCACAGATGAACTTGAAGAATTAACGCAATATTTGTTAACCGCAGCACAGACTTCGCCAGAAGAACTGGGTTGTGCGGCCAATGACTATTTACACGTCTTTGGTTATACGGCGATGGCTTATGTTTGGGCTAGAATGGCAGAAGTTTCACTGGCTGCTAGCGATGATAAAACTTTTCATGAAAGTAAAGTACGCACTGCTCGTTACTACTTTGCCCGATTATTACCCCGTACTCAGTCGTTGATCGCCTCAGCAAAATCAGGCCAAAGTGCGATGTTTGACATAGCTGAAGAACTTTTTTAAAGACCCGCTTTACTAGCCATTAAATACCTGATGAAAAAACCAATTCAATAACTTTGAATTGGTTTTTTATTTTTGATGGCTGAGATGAACCATCAGTAGTTCAAATTAGCATCAGTAATTTGAGACGATGAACGACTTTACAACTAGTTGTGATATTTATAATATAAGATATTTAGTGAGAGAATTAACTATTGATCAGTCTGCACAATTTCACTGAAAATTTCATTGATAAAATTATAAAACACGTCACAGCGAATGTTTGACTTTATAGCCTATTCATTATGTTAGCTGCCACTTAGAAACTGATTGGCATGAGTAGGTTTATTATAGGTATCAAATTTTTAAACACACAGGATTAGGGAGAAACCAGTGCGTATTTTGAGTGTACTACTCATTATAATGCTAGCAGCATGTAGCAGTAAACAAGATGAAGTTGTGGTTAGTAAACCAGTATGCGATTTAGCCTATTCGTCCTATCAAGCAACCGTTACCGGCTTCTGCCAAGAAGCGGCTGCTAAGCTACCAGAGTCATTAGAAATTATTAATAAAAGTATAACGATTAAACCGTTAAATGAAATTTCTGAGGTATTTTGGTTTAACAAAAAAATGAAATACTCGTTAATAAAGCAAGAGGTGAGTGCACCATTAATTTTTATTATTGCTGGTACGGGAGCGAGCTACGATAGTGTGAAAATGCTCAGTCTGCAAAAAAGTTTTTTTCAGCAGGGTTATCATGTTATCTCATTGTCATCGCCAACCTTTGCTAATTTTATTGTTAACTCACCTAACACCCAATACATGCCGGGTGATTTAGCGCATGACGCAGAATATTTATATCAGGTGATGAATTTAGTTTGGGCACAAGTTCAAGCTCAAGACGCAGTAGAGGCATTGTCATTTTCTCTTACTGGTTACAGCTTAGGTGGTGCGCATTCAGCATTTATAGCGCTGCTTGATGAAGAGAAACAGGCGTTTAATTTTGAAAAAGTGCTGCTGATCAATCCACCGGTTAGTTTATATAACTCAGTCAGTATTTTAGACAACTATTTTGATCTAGGTGACAATCGACCAGCGGCGGTTGCTATGTTGGATGATATTTTTTCCCGCTTTTCCATTGCTTACTCAGCACAACGGTCTTCAAAATTTGATCAAGGCTCAATATTTAGTTTATTTAAAAATGTTGCCTTAACTGAAGCCGAATTAAAATTATTAATTGGCGCCTCGTTTAGAATATCGTCATCAGATATGATATTTGCCATCGATGTTAGTTTTAATACGGGCGCAATCACCTATAAAAACCACAGGATAAGCAAACTTGAGAGTTTAACGCATTCAATGCAACGTGCCAGTGATATCACCTTTGGTAATTATTTTGACCGTGCCATGTTACCCAGAGCTCAGCGTGAAGATGCCAGCATCACCAAAGCTGATTTGATCGAACGTTACAGCCTACATGCCATTGAAGATTATTTAACCGCATCAGATAAAATTTATTTGGTCACCAATCAAGACGATATTATTTTACAGGCCGGCGAGGTGGAGTATTTGCAGAGCATTTTTACTGATAGGGCGAAAATTTTTCCTCGTGGTGGACACTGTGGCAACCTCGATAGACTCAGTTTTGTTCAGCATCTACAGACTACGTTTCAATGAGGGCTAAATTAATGCCAATGCTTGCAAATAAGTGTTCTAGGTTATTCCTTATTGCCTTGTGTTTTTTATTATTAGCCTGCTCTTCACAGCCAAAATTAGAGAATACGGCGATAACACCGATCATTGCGATACCAGATAATCTGGCAGAACTTGGTGTGATGAGTGCTTATACTGACCCTTGGGAGGGGTTTAATCGCCGTATGTATTATTTTAATGCTAAAGCCGATGAATACGTTTTATTACCCATAGTGACGCGCTATAAGCAAATCACCCCTGATGTTGTTGAAACTGGGCTGAGTAATTTTTTTAATAACCTGGCTGAAATATCAACGTTTATCAATTCGTTATTGCAGTTTAAATTATCAGTGGCTGGCGAAACATTAGGTCGTTTCGCTGTTAATACAACTTTAGGTTTAGTAGGGTTAATCGACGTTGCAACACCCATGGGTTTAGCCGTGCAAGATGAAGACTTTGGTCAAACACTAGGGTTTTGGGGCGTGAAGGCCGGACCATATCTCGTTTTACCTCTGTTGGGACCCTCGTCACTGCGTGATGCCAGCGGTCTTGTCTTTGATGGCTTAGCAGATCAAGAAGTTATGGATGAACTGGGGATGAAATCTAAAGAGGAACTTTATCTTTCACTACTGAACAGTATTGATGCTAGAGCCAGATTACCTTTTCGCTACTACGGCTCGGGTTCAGCATTTGAATATGACTACTTAAAATTACTTTATAAGAAATATCGTGAAATTCAGGTTGCTCGTTAATCCAGTTTACATAAACTGCAGCGACTAAATTCTACTGAATCTGTTCAGTGTTAAGTATCTTAATGTCGCTTAGCGATAACAATTAGTGGTAGGTTTAGCTATTTTATTAATTACAGGTATAATCACGCCTGGTAAATTTTATAGGAATGTCTTTTGTTAGCAGTTATTCGTGTCATATTGATGACTTTTGCTTTAGTTATCATCTGTGTTTGTTCAATTTTATTCTGTTTGATTAGGCCATTTCATCGCGACAATGTTCATCATACGGCTAATTATCTTGGCAAAGTTGCAAAAATTTTAGGTTTAGAGGTTGAGGTTAGAATACCTGAGTCGACAAAAAATATCGGCCCTGTGGTCTATATTTGTAATCATCAAAATAGCTATGATATTTTCACCGTCAGTAGTGCGGTTCAACCCGGAACGGTTAGTGTTGGCAAGAAAAGTTTAAAATGGATCCCCTTTTTTGGTCAAATGTATTGGCTAACGGGTAATATTTTAATTGATAGAAAAAATAAAAATAAAGCCATGAATACTATCGATACTACCGCTAGAAAAATTCGTGAAAAAAAGTTGTCTGTTTGGTTATTTCCAGAAGGCACACGCAGTTATGGCCGTGGTTTATTACCTTTTAAATCAGGCGCATTTCGCACGGCGGCAAAAGCTAATGTACCGATCATTCCTGTTTGTGCAAGCAACAGTCATAAAACCATAGACTTAAATCGTTGGGATAACGGTAAAATGATTGTTGAATTTTTACCGCCGGTATATTTGTCTAGTGAAGATAAAGATAAAATTCGCAACATCACTAATAAAACCCGCAGCGATATGCTAGTGAAAATCGAACAATTGAATATTGAAACAGGCCATAAACTACCACAAGTAGATGAGCAAAATTCGCCAGATAAGCAAACAAGTGAGATAAAATGATGATTGATGAAGCATTGCAACAATGGCAAGAACATACCGAACAATTGATCGCTACACTAGTTGAAGATGGTACAAATGAAGAAGTTCACCATACAATTGAACATCATTTTTCCAGTGGAGATTTTGATATTCTAGAAAAAGCGGCGATTACTGCATTTAAAAGCGGCTTTGAAATTGAAGAGCCAGAAGAGGCCGAATTAGAAAACGGAGAGAAAGTTTTTGCTTTCGATATTGTGACCGAACAAGCTTTAGACTTTGATATTATTTTTGATGAAACAAAAACGATGTTTGAATTAGCAAAAAAATGTAAGGTTGACTATGATGGTTGGGGTACCTACTTCGAAGAATAAGCAAGGAACGATCAACAAGTAGAAATAAGTAACTCACGACAAAAAGGTTATCCAATGGAATGGTTAAATGCTTTATTACGGCCTGAAATTCTAGCACTATTAATTGCGATTGTTGCTGTGTTTTTAGTTGCCACACACAAGGCGAATCATCGGCATCAAGAGCGCATAAAGAATATTAAAAACGATTTTAGTCCTGATTAACAAAAAACGCAAAGTGTGACACTTTGCGTTTTTTTATCACTGATGTTTATCGCCAACAAGGCTTTATTAACGATAGCGCGAGCCATTTTGTACAGTGCATTTGATCAGAGCTCATTAAGTTAACACAGTTTGTTTTGTTAATTCAAAGGCATTACGTTGACTTAATAGTGAAAACGCGGCTGGGACAAAGATAAAGGATAACAGTGTGGTTAACACTGTACCACCGGCAACCGCGACAGCAAAAGGTGGCCAGAAGCCGCCACCTGCAAGAATTAACGGCAGAAAGCCACCAACAGTAGTAATGGTCGTTGAACTAATATGACGGGCGCAACTTTGTACGCAGCGAATAATAGCTTTACGGTCACCTTGTATCGCTTTCTCATCCATTTTTAATTCAGCTATGATAACAATAGCCGCATTAATAGCCAGTCCCATTAAACCTAATAAAGCAATGATGACGGTAAAGCCAAAGGGATAATCGAAAATATACACGCTCAGTAAGCCTAAGCCAATGGATTGAAATGCGGATAAAAATATAATCGCACTGAGTCTAAAAGAATTAAACGACAGCACCACAACCGTGAGTAGCAGGGTTAATATCAAGCCAACACTGGCCATGAGTTTACCTACCGCTTTATTGCGCTCTGCCGATTCACCGCCAAATTCTATTTGATAACCATTAGGCAATTTGTAGTCAGCCTTAGCCATACTTTCTTTAATTCGGGTAAGTACGATGGACGGTAAAACGCCTGCACGAATATAGCCCTCAATAACATTCACTCGTACGCCATTGCGATGCGGAATGGCGCCGCGACTGGGTTTAATCTCTAGATCTGCGATGGCAGTTAAGGCAATTGACTGCTTTGAGTTTGGATTAATAATGTTGATGTTGGCTAATGCCGCTAAGTCATCTCGTTGTTCGTTACCAATTCTAACCCTGACAGGAATTGATTCTGTTGCCTCAATAACAGATCCGTTGGTTTGGCCTGACAGTGTGGTATTAAGTTGCTTGGCGACCTGCACTAACGATAAACCAGCTAAGTTAGCTTTTGCTTCGTCAATATTAACCCAAACTTTTGGTGTGCCAGGTTGTAGTGTTGAACGGCTATGGGTAATGTCTTGGGTCGCTGCCATAAAAGCGCGAATATCATCGCCAATTGTTTTTAAGCGGTCAAGATTTGGGCCAAAGACACGCAATTCTACCGGTGCGTTAAAGGGCGGGCCTTGTTCAAGTTTTCTGACTAATATTTGCGCCTCGGGCAACATATCATCAAGTGTGTGTTGAATTTGGGGAATTAAACGATTTGCCGCTGCAAAATTTGTTGCGGTTACCATGCCTTGGCCGTAATACTGCGCACCATCTTTGGTTGGTATTAAATTATAGTAAAAAGAAGGCGCATTTTTACCGATAAACCAGCGCACCGATTCAATACCATCGAGTGCTTCAAGGTAGTTAGTGAGCACCTTACTAACCCGCTCGGTATTGATTATGCTGCTTTGTGCGGGTAAAAAAAGTTCAACCTGAAACATATCACGATCTGAGGAGGGGAAAAATTGCTCTTGCAGCTGTTTAGCGGCAATAAAACCTAATAAAGGTAAACAAACTACCAAGATGATTACTAGTTTTCTGTGTAGTAGTGACCAGTTAAGCAAGCGCAAAAAGCCACGATTTAATGCCGGTAACCTAATCCCACTTTGATACCAACGAGTCGAGTTTTTATGCCTGTGTCGGCTAATAAAACGACCTGCTAAGCCAGCAACAATGGTATGAGATATAATATAAGAGCCCACTAAAGAAAATATAACACTGAGCGCAATACCGCCTACAAACTCACCGGCAGGACCTGGCATAAGTACAATCGGCATAAAGGCTAAAATGGTGGTTAACGTTGAACCCAGCAAAGGTAACCATAAGTGATTGACTGCATTGGCAATCGCGTCAAGCCTACGTTGGCCCTTTTCGATATTGGTTTTTACTGTATCAGCCATCACAATGGCATTGTCGACCATAATACCCAAAGCAACGACTAAACCCGTCACCGACATCTGGTGTATGGGGAGACCATAAAAATTCATCACGGATAAGGTAAACAACACGGTTAATGGCAGCGATAAGGTTACAATCAAAGCGGCTTGCCAGCCTAAAGTAATCAGTAATACTGCGGCAATAATGGTAAATCCTAATGCGATATTGCCCACTAAGTCGCTTAAACGTGCTTCGGTATAGCTACTTTGATCAAATATCACCTCCAAAGTGACATTATTAGGTAGCGTTTGTGTAAATGTGGTTAACGCTTTTTGCACCGATGCACTCCATTGGTCGATACGCAAGTTTGGCAACATGCGGGTAGCAACAACTACCGCTTGTTGATTATTCACCATGGCTATTTCGCTTGGCGGGTAATTGACTGTTTTTCGAATATCAGCAATGTCTCCCAAGCGTACTAAGTTGCCATTATCATCAGCTTTTATTGAGATATTACTGATTCGGTTGGTATCTTGTAATGCACCAACCAACTCTATTTGCATCTGATTAAATGCGTTGGTGAGTTTTCCTGCTGATACTTTAGCATCGGCATTAAGAATTTTTTCTGAAATATCATTGATTGAAAGGTTTAATTGGCTGCTAATAACGGGGTCTATCTCGACCAGTACTTCCTCTGAACCTTGGCCAAATATACTGACTAAATCTGTACCATGAACCAGTTTTAGCTGATTTTGTAATTCATTAGCATAGCGTCCTAAAATAGCAATATTGGGGGGCTCACTACCTTGCCAATTTAGGGCAATTATTTGCGTGTAAGCATAACCTCTGTCGTCCTCTAGTACCGGCGTTAGTGTGCCGTTTGGCAAGCTCGGGCTGAGATCGTTCAGTAAATCTCTAACCCGTGACCATATAGGTTTGGGATTGGTAATTTCATCTTGTAATTGGACTTGGACAATTGAAATACCCGCACGAGAATTTGACGTGAGGAGATTTATTTCTGGTAGTTTTCTCAGGCTTTGTTCTATTTTCTCGCTAATCAGTACTTCAACTCGCTCAGCACTAGCACCGGGTAATTGCGTAATAACGCTAGCGATTCTATTGGTTATTCTTGGATCTTCGGTACGTGGTAAATTGCTTATGGCCCCTAAACCCGCCACTACTAACAGCGTGATCATCAACGACATCAAACGACCATTTTTGACAAATGAAGGTATCATAAAATTTGTCCTGTACTAGCCACCTGCTTAATAGCTTCGCTGGCCCGCTTCACTATTTGTCTTGGCACATAGCGATGCACACCGCTAGCAATGACTTCGTGTATCACTAAGGGTAAACCCGTAATATAAGCGGCATCTATAGTGGTGTATTTCACCTCAACGGTAGTCGCTGATATGGTCAATAAATTATTGGCTGTTGCCGTGACTTGATAAATATTCCATTGGCCACGAACACCATCAGTTAAAGCCGACAAAGGTAGCCAGAAACCAGCTTGTTCAACACGTTGTTCAATATTGACTTGTGCCAGCTGGCCATTATAAAAAGTTAGTGTTTGCTTAAGGCCAAGGCGCAGTTCAATGGTGCGGCTAACCTGATGCACCTGTTTACCAATAGCTAATATTTGTCCGGTGAGCGTTTGTTTATTTAAGGTAACAGAGAGCGTTTGCCCTATAACTAATTGGCTGGCTACCTTAACAGGTACGCCAACAGATACTTCGTGATCAGCCTGTTGGATCAGGTCAAATGCGTTTTGATTGGGGCTGAAGTTTTCTCCTTCAGCGACGATACGGCTACTGATCACTGCCGCGAAAGGAGCATGGAGTTTCGCGTGTGATATTTGATACTCAATACTGGCTATATTGGCTTGTTGACGGGAAATATCAGCATTGATGATTTTTTTTTCAGCTTTTAGCTCATCTACTGCTTGTTTAGAACTGTAACCTTTAGTACTTAAGCTATTGATACGAGATAAGTTCAGACGATTTAATTCTGCTTGTGCACGAAACTGCTCTATGGTTGCCACTATTGCTTGGTGTTTAATGGTGAGCAGTTCAGTATCAAATTCTGCTAGCAATTGGCCTTTACTAACAAGGTCACCACTATCAACATAAACTTTAGCAACCTTACCGGCATATTCAAAACTTAATGACGTGAGCTGTTTACTGACCACCTTGCCAACATAGGCTCGTTCAATGTGGTAAGACATACTGGGTGATATGGTGCGAATATCGGCGCTTTGGTGGTAATTAGCACTTTGTTTTTTTGTTTGTGCCGTTATTGACTGAGTTGCTTGACTAGGTGCTTGACTAGGTGCTTGACTAGGCTCAGAGCAAGCACTTAGTAAGGCGAAGCAAAAAACTAAACCATAAACACGAAAAAATCTTGTAGTACGCTGATCTATAAACACGAAATACACCTTAAACCCATAACATACCTCAAATTAGACTAGACAGTCTAGTTTAGTGAAACTAGACTGTCTAGTCTAATTTGAGGTATGTTATGTCATATCGCAATAGCTTTTAACGGCCACGGATATGAATATCTTGAGATGGTTTGCGTCTAACAAGATCACAAGCTTAATGAAACTGTTACAATAGTGAATCGAACTGTGTGCGTTTTATGTAATTTTTATTACTGAGTCGTGAGCTAGTGAACTTAGTATAAAGTTAACGTATAAAGTTAATATGGGTGTTAGGGGTGTATGGCAAATATTCGAAGTAAAAGTGAAAGTAAAAGAAAACAAATTCTTGACGCCGCGACGATGTTGTTCACTGAGGATGGCTATAGCTCAACTAGCATGGCTGAAATTGCCCAACATGCTGGAGTTTCAAAACAAACTGTATATAGCCATTTTGGTAATAAAGATGAATTGTTTGCCGCGTCAATAAAGCAAAAGTGTGATTCATATCATATGACTGAAATTGGCCTAGATACCGCTGATGAGCCGGCAGAGATTTTATTTGTTTTGGCGAAGCGTTTTTTGGCTATGCTGACTTCAAAGGAAGCACTGGCCATTCATAAAATTTGTGCTTATGAGTCAAAATCATACCCACAGTTGTCAGAGCTATTTTATCAAGAAGGTCCAGAACGTATTGTTAATGATGTGGCAATACTGATGGCGGATTTCGACACCAAGCAACAATTAGCTATTCCAGCAGCTAAATTTGCTGCACTACAGTTTTTAAATATGGTGAAAGGAGAATGTTGGATGCGTGTGGAATTTAATACCAAAAAACAACTATCTGAGGCAGAAATTAATCGCTATTTAAAATCGAGTATTGCCATGTTCACTAAGGGCTACTCACTTTAGTTTTTAAGGACTAATGCTTAATTTATCGTTTAGGTATATACACGGCTGATATGCTTGGCAAAGCAAGTAGTGAAAGCCAGTAGCGAAAGTAGCTAAGGGGAAATAGAGTATTTACCAAAATAGAAAACGAACCCCAAGTGAGTTCGCTTTCTTTGTCGTTGTGCGTTTTTTCGTGTTAGTAAGTTGTTTCTAATAGATTCTTGCTATAACTGGAGTTAACTGGCTTTTCATCCACATCGTCAAGCAGCTCTCTAGGCATATAATTTTCATCATGCTTTGCTAATACTTCGCTCGCTTCAATAACATTACCATTAACTAAAATACCATTAGCGACAATCCCTTGTCCTTCACGAAACAAGTCAGGCAAAATACCGTCATAGCTTACGGTAACGGTTGGATCAGTCTCAGAGAAGCTAATAGGCATTCTCATATCAGCAAGTTTAAAGCTTACTTTTAAGCTCTCGCTATTACGATGCACACTGCCCGGCACCACTAAACCACCAATACGTAGGCGTTGGCCGTTAATAGCTTTAAGACCGGTATCTTGTTTGCCATTATATATTTCAGAAGGCTTATAGAATAAATCAATATTTTGACTTAACGCGTACAAAACAAGCCCAGCAACAGTGCCTAAGCCGATGATTATTGACGTGACTATCGTTAATCGCTTCTTACGACGGGGATTCATACTGTACCTCTTAAGTTTTATGACTGATGTCAGCACGGGTTTGTGCGTTTTGTAGATCTGTTGCTTGACGTAATTTTTTTTCACGTTTTTGACGCTGAGCTATTTGCTGCTTAATTTTTTTATGATTATTGATACTCGAAAAAACTAAAAGGGCCAAAGCCAAAATGCTAACACCATAGGATAACCAGACATAAAAGCCATAGCCGCCCATAGCGATAAAAGCACTGAAACTATCAAACTGCATGCGCTTTCACCTCATTAGCAACTAATTCACGTACCCAAGGGCGCATACTGTTGCGATTGAGTATTTCGCTGCGAAAACGCAAGCAAATTAATGCTGCGACTAAAAAAGAAAAACCAATAAAACAAACCAAAAATGGCCAAAACATATCTGCAGTCATCGAAGGTTGGCCTAGCTTACTCACGGTTGCCCCTTGATGCAGGGTGTTCCACCACTCGACAGAATATTTAATAATTGGTAAATTAATCACTCCCACTAAGGCAAGAATACCGGCTGCTTTGCCTGCTAAATTTTTATCTTCAAAAGCATTATGTAAAGCGATAACACCCAAGTATAAAAATAATAATATCAGCTCAGAAGTCAGTCGAGCATCCCAAATCCACCACGTACCCCACATAGGTTTGCCCCAGGCTGCACCGGTAATGAGGGCGATAAAAGTAAAAGTCGCGCCGATAGGTGCCATGGCAGCAGCTGTGGCATCAGCAAGCCTTAATTGCCACACTAAGCTAGATAATGCGGCAATAGCCATGCCTAAGTATATCCCCATAGACAACATCGCCGCAGGTACATGTAAATAGAATATTCTAAATGTATCACCTTGTTGATAATCAGCAGGGGCAAATAGTAAGGCCCAGGTCATACCAATAGCTAAAAAAATAAAGGCTAGGCGCGCGCACCAGGGTAATATTTTACCAGCAAAATGATAGCTAATCTCAGGATTTGCGTAAGGGTGAAGCCACTTCCACATCATATTAATTTGTACTCACTTTCAGCGCTGCACTTACAGCAAATGGGGCCAAGGTTAACGAGGCAAAAAATATTGCCGCGATTATAGCAAGTTGTCCGTTATAAGGTAAGTTCATTGCCGCAGTATCGATTGCGCTAGTGGCAAAGATAAGTACGGGAATGTACAGCGGTAGTACCAACAAGCTGAGTAATACCCCCCCTTTTTTAATGCCAACAGTTAAAGCAACACCAATGGCACCAAGCAAGCTCAATACTGGTGTGCCCAGTAATAGTGTTAGCATTAGCGCACCATAACTGTGCTCATTTAAATGCAGTAAGACCGCGAGTAGTGGCGCGATCAGTATTAATGGTAAGCCAGTAAGCAACCAATGTGCAACAATTTTAGCTAGCACTAATATAAATATTGGCTGTGGACTTAGTAACATTTGTTCTAGTGACCCGTCTGCGTAATCAGACTTAAATAATCTGTCCAGTGATAACAAAGTGGCGAGTAAAGCCGCAACCCAAATAATGCCTGGGGCAATGCGTGATAACGTCGTACTTTCTGGACCAACACCTAACGGAAATAGTGTGACGACAATAACAAAGAACAATAAAGGATTAATAATGTCGTCACGATGACGAAAAGCGATCATCAGATCTCTTTTAACAATTAAGCCAAAAGCCGTGCGGTAAGAAAGTTGTGTCATAACTGTTGACCCTAATAAAAACGATAAGCTAAAGTAACTTTCTTTACTCGCTCGGCGAGTAATGAGAGATCTTGATGAGTGGTCAATATCACACAGCCACCGTTGTCAGCATGTTGTAAAAATAATTGTTCTAATTTTTCCACACCTAACTTATCAATAGCGGTGAAAGGCTCATCTAAAATCCAAATTTTAGCTTGGCTTTGCCATAAACGGGCTAAAGCTATTCGACGGTGCTGTCCTGCACTTAAGTGAGCAGCAAGCGCATCCTCAAAGCCAAGTAAGTTAACTTCAGCTAATGTTGTTTCGGCTGTGTCACTATTTAGGCCATGTAAAGCCAGATTAAACTTGAGATTTTCTTGTGCTGTCATCTCGTCTTTAACACCGGGTAAGTGACCTAAATAAAGTAAATCTTGATGGAATGTTTCACGGTGTTGCGTAATACTTTTATTTTGAAAATAAACCGTACCTTCATAGGGCTGAGAAAGACCGGAAAGAATGCGCAATAAACTGGTTTTTCCAGCACCATTTGGCCCTTCAACTTGGACAATATCGCCTGCGGCAATGTTAACATCAAGCGCTTCAAACAACAGGCGATCTCCACGTATACAAGCTAAGTTACTAGCGCTCAGTAAGCTATTGGTATTCGGTGTAAGTACTGTGTTTTCGCTGTGTAATCTGGACAAACTTTTTCACTTAATTGTTACGTGTAGCTATGGCTTCATGTCACTATCGAGGTGATATTAACCTTATAAACCGACTAGTTTGTGATTTATGCCACTAGGTTGTAATTCGTGTTTCAGGTTTTACTTGAATCGCTGCAAACACATCGCAGGCTACTATATCGTTCAATAAAGCTTAGTAACAGGTTTTCCGCACAGCTTTGTTAATAAGGCTATTTAATTTTTAATAAGTGATCAATTCATTGATTCAATTCGTATAAAGGCGAATACAATATATAGTACATTATCACAGCACGGATAATTCCTTTGCTGAGATAATTACGATAATATGTCGGCAGAAATAGCCTTAAAAAGGAAGCTCATGAAAAATTTATTGTTGATTAGCATCATTGCTTTAACGACCTTTACCGTTAAAGCGCAGGCCGAAGTCGATATCACTGAAAACATTAACATCGACCCTTCATCACAATGTTTAGCATTTATGCAACACAGTGAAAAAAAATTGCATGCTAAAGAACTGCTTGATCTTTGTCAGTTAACGGCGGGTAAGGCAATGTTAATTGTCAATACGGCTAGTCATTGTGGTTTTACTCCACAATTTACAGCGCTCGAAGCTCTGCATAAAGAATACAAAGAGCAAGGCCTAGTGGTTATTGGTTTTCCTTCAGATGACTTTTTTCAAGAAGAAGATGACGAAAAAGATACAGCTGACATCTGTTTTGTAAATTATGGCGTAACTTTTACTATGCTATCGCCCGTGCATGTATATGGTAGTGATGCTCATCCTATTTTTAAGGAATTAGCGGAAAAAACCACTGCACCTAAATGGAATTTTTATAAGTATTTAGTTAGCGCGGATGGTAAAACGATTAAGCACTTTAACAGCCGTGTAAAGCCTGATTCAGACACTTTTTTCAACGCCATTAACGAAATATTATAGAGAGAATTATGTCAAGATATGCAGGCCAAAGTAAAAAGATTCATGATTGCACGACAAAAACGGGCGTATTATTAACTAATCTAGGCACACCTGATAGCCCAACACCAAGAGCACTTAGGCGTTACTTGGGCGAATTTTTATCTGATCCACGAGTAGTGGAAATTCCTCGCTTGATTTGGTTTGTGATTTTACATGGTATTATTCTTCGAGTGCGGCCAAAAAAATCAGCTAAGTTATATGAAACAGTTTGGACTGAGGAAGGTTCGCCTTTGTTAGTTATTGGTAAGCAACAAAAAGCTAAAGTTGAGAAAGTACTAACAGCAAAGTATGGTGATAATGTAATGGTTGATGTTGCTATGCGTTATGGTAATCCATCTATTGGTGACGCTTTAGAAAACTTTCAAAAAAACGGTGTTAACAATATTATTGTCCTACCTTTGTATCCACAATATGCGGGCCCAACCATAGGGGCAACTTTTGATGCGGTGTTCAATAAAATTAAAAAATGGCGCTGGATTCCCAGTATCCATTTTCAAAGTGGCTACCATGACAAACCTTTATACATTAAGGCATTAGCGGCTAGTATAAATAATTATATAGCTGAACATGGTAAACCTGATAAGTTGGTTTTCTCTTATCATGGTATGCCAAAGTATTTTTTAGAGCAAGGCGACCCATATTATTGTTTTAGCCACAAAACCACCCGTTTAGTGGTTGAAGAACTGGGCTTAAGTAAAGATGATTATGTCATGACCTTTCAATCGCGTTTTGGTAAAGCCGAGTGGCTTAAACCTTATACAGATGTAACTTTGGCAAAACTTGCTGAAGATGGAAATAAGCATGTAGCGATTATTAGCCCAGCATTTAGTGCAGACTGTTTAGAAACTTTAGAAGAGTTAGTACACGAAAACAAAGACGTATTTATTGATGCCGGTGGTGAAAAATATCATTATATTCCAGCACTAAATGATGATGATGCACACATTGACGTTATGCTCGAATTAATAGAACCACATATTAATTAAATACTCTGCTTTAAAGCATATAGATAACAAGTCTTATCTTGCTAGAATCATATGGGTGATTTATTACTGAGCTAGGTATCTGTGCTTAAGTAGCTTTATCTGTTTAACTTAACTATTGAACTTAACTATTGAACTTAAGTAGTTGTCATTTACTTCTTGGCATTTATTTAAGTTCAGGGTTAAGTCACCATTGAAATAAATAATCGATTATTCTGAGGTGGCTTAAGTAGTCCATTCTCGCGTTATCCTCAATCCCAACAATTAATTTTCCCTCGTCAATATGGGTTTCATTTTTCTACTGGCTACACCCATTTCATGATGTATTACTCAGCTGTACTACTTAAACTACACTAGGGTTGCTGTGCTCTCAGTAACACAGGTTAGCTACTGATAAATCCATCTGAAAGGGTTTACTTATGATGTGAAGTGATCTTTGAGGTCATGGATAGTGAGTAACGGCCATGTAAGAATTAATCGTGTATCTTGCTTACATAACTGTAGGGACTTATGTTTAGGTTGGAACAATAACCATCTGCTATTGATTATCTATGCTCATTTATAAGTGTTCATTTACTTATTTCAAGGGCTAGAGGTCGTCAGATTATAAGTCGTATTAATCAAGTTTTTCAAACGATAAAAACAAAAAAACGAAACATAGGTTTCGTTTTTTATTTAAGCGCTAGTTAATACTAAAGCTTATTATGCACTGTAGACTAAGATGCAACTACGTTTTCAGCTTCAGGACCTTTTTGGCCTTGTTTTACGCTGAAAGTTACCGATTGACCATCAGTCAATGTACGGAAACCGTCGCCAGAGATTGCACTAAAATGAACAAAAACGTCAGCGCCGTTTTCTTGCTCGATGAAACCAAATCCTTTAGATTCGTTAAAAAATTTTACTTTACCAGTTACTGTATCAGACATACCAACATTTCTCGCAGGTCAAAAATTAAAGTTTAGCCAAAATGGCCATATACGGAGTAAATGCCCTCTATCTAAAATATAGATAGAGAAAGGTTTCCAGTAACACATATTAAAGCGTCTAGGCCGATCATAGGTCTTTTGACCAATGGATCTCTCCTTATCCCGAAACGCAAAAACTCAACGCGAGCACATATTAACACATAAGAATTAAGGAATCTCTAAATAAAACCAAGATTATTTTACTTTTTTAGCATAAAAAAAAGCCAGCTAAGAGGCTGGCTTTTATGCTTTATTTTGAATCAGCGATTAAATTTCTGCTATTTGGGCTTTTTGGTCCACCATTTTGGCTAGAGTAGACTCAGCATCAGCTAACTTTGCTTTTTCTTTATTGATCACAGCTTCGGGTGCTTTGCTAACAAAACTTTCATTGTTTAACTTAGCACGAACACGGTCTGCATCTTTTGATAATTTATCAATGGCTTTGTCTAAGCGAGCTAATTCAGCGTCTTTATCGATTAACCCTGCCATAGGTATTAATATTGATAAGTCACCAACAACGGCGGTGGCAGACGCGGGACCTTTATCGTCGTCAGACAATAACGTAATACGCTCTAATTTTGCTAAGGCACTGATAAACTGTTCATTTTCATTTAGGCGACGTTGGTCATCAGCATTAACATGTTTGAGTAGTACCGGTAATGGTTTACTTGGTGTGATATCCATTTCACCACGAATATTACGAATGGCAACCACAAACTGTTTCACCCACTCTAAATCATCAATGGCGGTTTGGTCACATTGGCTTTGGTCAAACTGTGGAAAGCTTTGTATCATAATGCTATCGCCAGTTTTTTCAAAGTTAGTTAAGGGTACAACGCGTTGCCAAATAGTTTCAGTGATAAATGGCATTATGGGGTGCATTAAACGCAGCAAGCTTTCCAAGACATTAACTAGGGTATGACGAGTGCCACGTTGCTGTGCTTCGCTACCTTTAAATAATATTGGTTTCGTTAATTCTAAATACCAGTCACAAAATTGATGCCAAGTAAATTCGTATAATGCTTGTGAAGCCAAGTCAAAACGAAAAGCATCAAAGGCTTCATGTACAGTTTTAACTGTTTGTTGTAATTGGCCGATAATCCAACGGTCAGCCAGTGAAAACTCCATTGCACCACTGGGGTTGTCTGGTGTAGAGCGGCCGCAATCAAATTCTTCTGTATTCATCAGTACATAACGGCTGGCATTCCATAGCTTGTTCGTAAAGTTACGGTAACCCTCAAGACGTTTCATATCCCAGCTAATATCACGGCCAGTGGTTGCCACAGACGTCAAGGTAAAGCGTAAAGCATCAGTACCGTGGGCTTCTATGCCATTAGGAAATTCTTTTTTGGTCAGCTTTTCAATTTTAGCAGCCATTTTAGGCTGCATCATATTACCAGTACGTTTTTGTAGTAAGTCTTCAAGTGAAACGCCATCGATCATGTCTAGGGGATCAATAACATTACCTTTTGATTTACTCATTTTATCGCCATTTTCATCACGAATAAGGCCAGTCATGTAGATTTTTTTAAACGGTATTTCGGCTTTACCCTTTTCATCTTTGTTGAAATGCATGGTCATCATGATCATACGAGCAACCCAGAAGAAAATAATATCAAAACCGGTAACTAAAACATCAGTAGGATGAAAAGTTTTTAAATCTTCGGTTTCTTTTGGCCAACCTAGGGTTGAGAAAGTCCATAAAGCTGATGAGAACCAGGTATCAAGTACATCATCATCTTGGTTTAGTTTCATGTCGTCGCCAATGGGGTTATTAGCACGTACTTCTGCTTCTGTACGACCGACATAAACTTTGCCATTTTCATCATACCAAGCGGGAATACGATGTCCCCACCAAAGTTGGCGTGAAATACACCAGTCTTGAATGTTGTTCATCCAAGCAAAGTACATGTTTTCATATTGTTTAGGGACAAACTCTATTTGGCCATCTTTTACCGCATCAACAGCAGGACCCACAAGTTTTTCTACACGTACGTACCACTGGTCGGTAAGTAATGGCTCAATAATAACGCCAGATCTATCACCGTAAGGGGCAACTAAATTATGCTCTTTTACTTCAACTAACAAACCTAATCCGTCAAACTTAGCCACGATAGCTTTACGGGCTACAAAACGGTCCATACCGGCAAACTCAGTGGGTAATTGTGCATCATATACGTCACACACTTCACCTTTAGTATCATAAACTTCAGCAGTGGCTAATACCGCGGCGTCTTTATCAAAAATATTGATTTGTGGTAATTGATGACGCTTACCGACTTCATTATCATTGAAGTCATGAGCCGGAGTTATTTTTACACAACCGGTGCCTTTGTCCATATCGGCATGGTCATCACCAACAATGGGAATTAAACGATTAACTAAGGGTAATAAAACCTGTTGACCAATTAAATCTTTATAACGAGGATCTTCTGGGTTTACCGCTATACCGGTATCACCCAACATAGTTTCAGGTCGTGTGGTAGCAACCACTAAATAATCAAGACCTTCTGCTGTTTTGGCTCCATTAGCTAATGGGTAGCGTAAATGCCACATGTGGCCTTTTTTGTCTTTATTTTCGACTTCTAAATCAGAAATTGCTGTGTGGAATTTTGGATCCCAATTAACTAGGCGTTTACCGCGATAAATTAAGTTGTCTTCATATAAGCGAACAAATACTTCTTGCACGGCTTCAGACATACCCTCATCCATGGTGAAGCGTTCACGAGACCAGTCAATAGAGTTGCCTAAACGGCGCATTTGCTTGCCGATAGTGCCGCCAGACTCTTCTTTCCATTGCCAAATTTTATCAATGAAGGCTTCGCGGCCATAGTCATGACGGGTTTTGTCTTCTTCTGCGGCAATTTTACGTTCGACCACCATTTGTGTTGCAATACCGGCATGGTCACAGCCCGTTTGCCATAAGGTATTTTTACCTTGCATACGCTGATAACGAATTAAGGTATCCATAATGGTTTGCTGAAAAGCATGGCCCATATGCAAACTACCCGTCACATTGGGTGGTGGAATGGCAATGCTGTAACTATCGCCTTCACCTGTTGGGCTAAAGTAACCTTGTTCTTCCCAACTTTTATAAAGGGATTGTTCAATATCAGCGGGGGTAAATGTTTTTTCCATCAGAGTTTCCGTCAGAAGAATTTTAACTTGTTGTATCGATAGTTTGCGGAGCGCTTGCCACTTGGTGAGCGACCTGAAAACCCCATTGGCGACAAGTTCGAAAACGATCTCGAGCTTGTTGTTTAAGTGTTTCATCACGGGGTACAAAATCTATCAAATGCGAAAATTGGTGAGCAAAGTTAGGCACCTTGCTGGTTAAATTGATTAAAACCGCACGCCGGTTTGTTGGGGGCTGCCAGCTAATTTCAACTGCAGCACCTTGTTTTGGACCTTCACCAATTAAATTATGTGGTACAAAACTTGTTGGCTCAAAGGCCCATAACATTTCATCAATATCATGAGCACTTTGTTGATCTTGAGTATAAATAAATACTCGCTGATTTTGCCGGTAAAAGTGAGCTGCTTGCAGGCAGGCATAATGCAGGTGCAACTGTGCTTCAGTGACACCTACAATACTACTTTGTTCTTCAATACTGTAGAACATTGCTTGGGTTAGCATGACTTTATTCCGGCTATAAATTCAGTGAAAACTATTCGCCTTGCTCAGCGCCAGAACGATTTAATAAGAACTGCGTTAGCATGCTTACTGGCCGGCCGGTTGAACCTTTGTTTTTACCACCGCGCCATGCCGTACCGGCAATATCTAAATGCGCCCAATTATATTTTTTAGTAAAGCGTGATAAAAAACAGGCGGCGGTGATTGCGCCGGCTTCTTTACCACCTAAATTGGTAAAATCAGCAAATGGGCTTTCAAGTTGATCTTGATAGTCGTCCCATAAAGGCATGCGCCATGCTCTGTCGCCACTTTGCTCAGAAGCGTTTAATAACTCATGCGCGAGTGGATTGTGACTACTGAATAAGGCGGTTGCATGACCACCTAAAGCCACAACACAAGCGCCTGTTAAGGTGGCAACATCAATAACCAGTTCGGGATCAAAGCGCTCAACATAGGTTAATGCATCACATAAAACTAAGCGGCCTTCAGCATCTGTGTTTAATACTTCAACGGTTTGACCCGACATAGTGGTTAAGATGTCGCCTGGGCGATAAGCGTTACTGCTTGGCATGTTTTCACAACCCGCTAAAATACCAATGACGTTGATCGGTAGGGCAAGTTCTGCCAGTGCATGCATAGCACCTAAAACACCGGCTGCACCGCCCATATCATATTTCATTTCATCCATGCCTGCGCCTGGTTTTAATGAAATACCACCACTGTCAAAGGTTAAACCTTTACCGACTAACACCAGCGGCTTTGAATCATCACCAGCGCCATCATATTTAATAATGCTCATCAGTGACTCATTAACCGAACCACGACCTACGGCTAAATATGATCCCATGCCCAATTCAGCCATTTCTTCTTCGTTAACTATTTTAGTACTGACATTGTCGTAGTTGCTATCCAACATTTGAGCTTGTTCAGCCAAGTAGGCAGGATTACAAATGTTAGGTGGCATGTTAGCCACGTTTTTACAGCTTGTAATACCTTTTGCAATAGCCAAAGCATGGTTAATAGCACGTTCACCAATCGGTAACTCACGGCGAGTTGGGACATTAAATACTATTTTACGTAAAGGGCGGCGAGGCTCTTCTTTACGGGTTTTCAAACTGTTAAAGCTGTAGAGGCAATCTTGTGTTGCTTCAATGGCTTGACGTACTTTCCAGTAGGTATCGCGGCCTTTAACATGTAATTCAGACAAAAAGCACACTGCTTCCATCGAACCGGTTTCATTTAAGGTACTGATCGTTTTGCTGATTATTTGGCGATACTGACGTTCGTCTAACTCACGTTCTTTACCACAACCCACTAATAACACGCGTTCACTAAGAATATTTGGCACATGATGTAATAACAACATTTGCCCTGATTTCCCCTCTAGATCGCCACGGCGTAATAGATTGCTAATATAGCCTTCACTAATTTCATCTAGTTGTTCTGCGATAGCTGACAAACGACGAGGTTCGAAAACACCGACAACAATACAGGCGCTACGTTGTTTTTCCGGACTGCCACTCTTTACACTGAACTCCATGATGTCTCCTAATTTGACTCAAATGCGTATATTTTATTGAAAATATACTATTTATCTTGCTAAAAACAGTAAATAATCGCTAAGCTTGCTTTTAAATGTATTCGGCTAAAGGCTATAATTATAGCCGGATTGCACAGCGTTACCTAGCAAGCTTAAATTTAGTTTAATGCTAAAAATAACAAGTTTACTGAAAAAATGGCTGTATGTCAGAAAAAACTAAGTTTTTATAGGATCACTTTGTGATTATATTTCGTTATTTGCTCAAAGAAGTTGCCAAAACCCAACTTGCGGTATTTCTTGTCATTATGACAATATTTATCAGCAATAAATTCGTTCGTGTGCTTGATGATGCATCAGAAGGTGGCATTCCAGGTCATTTGGTGATGACATTTATTGGCCTAAAAATCCCTGATCTTGCCGGCATGATCTTACCCTTAAGCTTTTTTCTTGGGGTTTTATTGGCTTATGGTCGTATTTACGCTGAAAATGAAATGACGGTACTGCATGCCTGTGGTGTCAGTGAGTGGTATGTGGTGCGCGTTACCTTAATTCTAGGTTTTGTTACCGCGATTATTACCGGTATATTCACGCTTTATTTGTCGCCCATGGCAGCAGAGTATGAACATCAAGTTAAAGATAAAATTGCCTCTGATTCAGGTTTAAGTTCACTTATTGCTGGACGTTTTCAAACCACAGGCAATCAAAAAGCAGTCATCTTTATTCATGATAAAAATCGTAATGACAATACTTTTGAAAAAGTTTTTGTTGCGCAGTTGCCTAATAAAAGCACTCCAGACGCTAGTGTTATCGACTCTAGCCTAGTTTATGCCGCAACTGGCCAAGTTGTTGAAGAAGAAACTGGCTCGCAGCGATTAATACTATCAGCGGGTACGCGTTATCAAAATGACATCAAAAATAAAGAGTTTCGACAAGTTTCCTTTGATAAATATTATATTCAAATTCAAGATCAAAAGGTGGCCCATAAACGCCGCAAGCTCAGTGCAATAACAACCGCAGAGCTTTATCAAGCACAAACGCCAGAAACAAGTGCGGAAAGCCAATGGCGGATCGCCTTTCCACTGGCTTGTATTATTATGACCTTGGTGGCCGTGCCATTAAGTGTTGTCAATCCGCGCCAAGGTAAGTTTGGTAAAATGCTACCGGCATTATTACTGTTTTTAAGTTACTTTTTATTACTAACCGCGATTCGTTCAGGGATAGAAAGAGGCTCAGTGCCACAATATATTGGTTTGTGGCCAGTGCACTTCACGGTGCTGGTATTAGGCTTAAGTTTATTAGTTAAAGGCCGAAAAGGTGGTAGGAAATTTACAGTGAAGAACGCTAAAAATAAGGTTGCTGTTTAATGCGTATTTTAGATATGTACATAGGTCGCGTTATCACCTCTACAACCTTCACCACCTTAGCGGTATTTGTGAGCTTGAGCAGCATTATTAAATTTGTTGAGCAAATGAAGTCAGTTGGCAGGGGTAATTATGATTTGGCCCACGCTGCGCTTTATGTGCTTTATGCTATTCCACAAGATGTCTCGTTATTTTTTCCTATGTCTGCATTAATCGGTGGCTTAATTGGCATGGGGATGATGGCAAGCAGTAGTGAGCTTATTGTCATGCAGGCAGCAGGGCTTTCACGTCTTGATATTATTAAATCAGTAATGAAATCAGCATTGTTATTGATCATTGTTAGTATGGCGATTGGTGAATGGCTAGCACCTCAAGGCGAAGCCGCAGCTCGACAGGTGAGAGCTCAAGCCATTTCGGGGGGGAGTTTAATTTCATCAACCGGCGGTACGTGGGCAAAAGATGGTGATTACTTTGTTCATATAGGTGAAGTGCAAGATAAGGGGTCTTTAAAAAACATCCAAATATATCGCTTTAACGAGCAGCTTAAGCTGTCGAGTTGGGTCTCAGCCACTAGCGCCGTTTATCAAAAAAATGCTTGGCAATTACGTAACGTTGTTGAAACCAAAATCGGCGTAACAGAAATTAGCAAAGAAAGCCAAGCCGTGATGTCTTGGCGTTCAACATTAACACCCGATAAACTAGGTGTTGTAACCGTTAAGCCTGAATCATTGTCACTAAGGGGATTAAGTAATTACTTAGATTACCTTGAGGCCAACAAGCAAGATCAAAGCCGATATTTGCTAGCTTTTTGGCGAAAAATAGCACAACCCTTTACTTTGGCAGTGATGTTATTGGTAGCACTATCTTTTATTTTTGGTCCATTACGTTCAGTATCTATGGGGGCAAGAATTATGATGGGTGTGGCCACGGGAATTTCATTCTTTATTGTCAATGAAGTGCTGGGATCACTGAGTTTGGTTTATCAGCTCCCAGCTATTTTTGGTGCCTTTATGCCTAGCCTGATTTTTGTCAGTATTGCTTTGTATTTAATGAACAAACGCGCAAGTTAGCAAGATAAAACCTAACAAAAATTTTGAAATTTTATGCTTGAAACTTGATATTTCAAAGTCTAGATTTTAAAGCCTAGATTAGCGATCAGAGGTGAAGCCGTCATTGCATTCACCTCTACTCTTATACTAATTACAGCCTCAAATAATTATAGCCTGCCCCGATTTTCCTCAAGCGTTAAAAGCACCACTTCCGTATTAGTTAAACGGTCTTGCAGACTCAATTTATGCTTTCTATCAAGCAAGACCGTAAAATTTCCCAAGCCTAATAATGTTGGCAATAAGCGTTTTAAAGCTGTGGTCTTAGTGATTAAGCTACCGTCTTGATTTTGAACTTTTAATCGCCACGCCTTCATACCTAAAGTTTGGCCGCTTTTAGACCAAAACCAGATAAAGAAAAATGCCACCCAGCTCAGTTTCCAAAGTTCATTGGGCCACAGCAACCAATAAGTATTTGTGATGGTATCGCTTAAGTGCTGATAACCTTGCAAATCAAAAATGCCAAAATGAACCATTAATGAAATAATTAAAAAAGAAGCTGCACCAGCACTCATGTAAACAGCGATGGTAATTAAAGCATCATACAACCATGAAGCCAAACGACGTCGAAAGCCTGCACGAGGAGAAGGTGAGTTAGAAGTTAAAGACATAGCCACATCAATAGAGAAATTTGTCCTAGTTTAACAAAAGGCATATGAAAGTATAAGTAAGAGAGCGAAATTTTTAATTTCTAGGCAGATTTTAGACAACAACAGATGAAATATTAACTGTTTAGAATATAAAACAGGATGTTTAATAATAACCATTATTTGTACCTAATAGCATGTTAAAACAGATAACAAAAGACAACTTGATTTCGGTTGCAGCCAAGGACAGTGGAATAGTGAGTACTTAAACAATGCACACTAAGGTTTGTCTCTGGTTGTTACAAAAATTGAACAGCCTAATTTAGGTGTTTTACTCACACCTAAAGGTGAAACGATTAGAGTTGAAACAGGTCTTAAATACCATATAAACTTTATTCGCCACAGCAAGGTAAAGTGCTAGCGGTAAATCTAGCACATTGCACAAGATGACAGTTAATCAGAAGCTCATTTAACAAAATTTACTGAGCCGCAGATATCAAGCATACTTTTTTTAACAATATCCTCGAGACCAGAGTTTAGCTGGAAAAACAACTAAAATTGGTACAGATCGTCGCTTGATGAACAAAAAATCAGCACTTAAGTAATAATGAAAGAAAAACTATTGCTAACAGGAATATTTTTCGTATAATGCTGTTCTCTTCAATAAGGCTTTATATTATTGAAGTTGTAGAAAAGAAATGCCAGCGTGATGAAATTGGTATACATGGGGGATTCAAAATCCCCTGTCGAAAGACGTGTCGGTTCGAGTCCGACCGCTGGTACCATTCTTCCCTTATTCTTAAAGGGCTATAACACAAACAACCGACGATATAAGTCGGTTTTTTTGTGCCTAAAATTTGATGGAATTGCTCTGTGTCTTAGTGATTTCTTATCTTATCACTTCACCAAAGCTAAATGTTCTATTCGTTGAGTTTGCCTTTATAAAAATAAGTAAAAATTTATAAATTTAATCGTCATGTTAAACTGTTATTTATAATGTCCAAGTTATGCTTTGAGATACTTGAGTAAATCATGGTTGAGCTAATATTTTCGTAATCTAGTCTAGTCATTAATTGAGATATAATTACGCTATTTTCAAGTGTTGTAACTAAGTTAAATATCTAGATTAGAATGGGCAACTCAGCTTTTATTTATACTATAGTGATAACTCGATTTAGATCTGACAAAAGAAATTGTATATTAATACCTGTTTTCCTTAACATCATACTTCTCAATATCAGCACTAATGAGTGAACCAATACTTATTTTATCTTTTTTATGTGCGTAACAAAGTGCAGAAAATAGCATTTTAGCTTTTGCCTCGTTGTAATTGGATTGTCAATTTCATAGATACCAGCCATCACTCGTTAGCGAAAACCTTTACCTTCTAAGTAGTAAACGTATCTCAGGCGCTAAGTGTTCTTTGTAAGGCTGCCTAGAAAAATAAATGATAAAGTAGAATATTAGCTTTCCTGTTGTGCATTGCGGTAAATAAAGCTCAGTATCTTGCAGCATAATATGCCATTTATTTGTCATGATTATGTATGCTGTTTTACCAAGATGTATTTATTATTCATAACTCACAACTATAAGATGCTGTTATAGCGCGGAGTAATTTTTTTGCTAACGGTTGTCTAATTTGAACATTATTACTGACACCATAAAATTGAATTCTTAAGATGGCGATAATGAAAAATTAGCATGAACAATACATAAGATGCCTTCACTAAGTATAGAAGTAATAGCTATATGCAGGTAATGAGTTGTACCTAATTCTTTAGGATATGGGACTGTAGCTTTAAGATAATTAAGCCAAGCAAGCAGGGACGAGCCAAAAATCTACCAGATGTAAATGTGCTTCCTGGTAATGCATTGTTGTTTCATAGTATTCAACAGTTAATAAATTAAACTTCTGTTTAGCAATATGTATTTGACGATACTGTATACATCAGTAGGGTTTTAATACCGATGTGAGTCCCTGTCATTGAATGGGCTATATATAAGGGTGTTGTTTTAGCTTGTTAAGAGATAAATATAGTGGTTTGGAACTATCTGTTGGTTAAAACAAGTTAAATTGATAAAAAATATAGCTATAAAGATAAAGTTATCCTACATAACTCTTTTATTAAGTTGATACTTACCTATGTTATCGATTAAAAAATAACACTAATGGTGCTTTAATCGTCAATCACAGCAAGGGTTGCTTAATTAAAAGGCAAACAAACACTTATTTGCAATTTAATGGCAATTAAGGGTTGACGTGAAGCGAGAAATCTCTAGAATGCGCTCCAGTTCCAAGGGGTAACCCAAACGAACGGTTATAATGAGTTATCTAATCTAGCCTAGGCTGATTAAGTTAACTTAACGTTTTA
>NZ_JACGVG010000038.1 GCF_014077095.1 Colwellia sp. MB02u-6
CTTCAGCTTTTGGCGTAGCTTTAACTGCAGCTTTTGGCGTAGCTTTAACTTCAGCTTTTGGCGTAGCTTTAACTTCAGATTTTGGTGTGGTTTTTACTTTAACCTTCTTTGGTTCGGCTTTAACTGTTGTTTGTGCTGATGTTTGTTCTGCAGCCGGTTTCGCTGGCTGAGTTTTATTTTTATTGAGTACTTCTGGAACAACGGCTATATTTTCAACTAAAGTGTCACTCACTTTAGTTGAAAATACGGCAAAAGAATCATTAAGAATTTCTTCTGCATCTTTTTGCGCATGGGTGAGTGTTTCAGATGTTTGCTTTATAGCATCAGTTAATTCATTTTGTACATAGGTACTAAATTTTGCTTGTTCGGCAACAAAAATGTTTATGTCTGGTGTTGTCATCATCTTTTGACTAAATGACATACTGTCATTAAACAAACTGGTAATGAGCAATCCTTGCTGATGTGCAATAGCATTTGCTGTTGATATATTTAATTTGACCAACTTATCAATTGGATCTGATGAGGTTTGAAATAAATCTGTAAATTGATTAAACATAGACTTCTCCTTAATTTTTGCTGATAGGCAGCATTATTTGGTGAGAATTTAACCAATTCTTAAGTTTTTAGTCAATTGTTATTTTTTTGCGTTGCAACAAGTTGTTACTTTTTATCTGTTGGCTTCTGGAATTGAGTCCAAATATTCATATTCTGTTCGACAATACTGCTAAATAAACCAAAAGGAGAGTTTTTATTAATGTCATTGCTCAACTTTAAAATATCATCCTGATGTTCAATAAAAGCAGCAAGACTTTGTTCAAGAAACTGTTGTAAATAATCTTGATTATCATTGCCATAAAAACATATTAAGCGCTTTAATAAGGTATTGGTTAACAAGGATTGTCGCTCACTTGTTTCTTCTTCACTTATAATTTGAACTAAAATACTACGGGTTTTATCTTCACTTGTTTTTGAGTCAACTATTTTAAACTCTTGATTCGAAATAACTAATTCTCTAATATAATCCAAATTTACATAATGACTCTTTGTAGTGTCATACAGACGCCTGTTTGGATATCTTTTAATTGTGATCAAGGGTAATCTCTGTTGGTTATTAATTTTCACTTACGATAAGTTACTAAAAATTTAGTGTAAGCATTATTGGTGTTCAGTATAACAGATATACTATCTAGAAAAAAAGCGGCCTTTCTGGTCGCTTTTCAATTTAACTTTCAACTAGCTATTAGGTTAACAAGATAATCCTGAAAAGAGGGGGATTATCATGATATTAATTACGCTTTTTAACGTAACTGCCGGGCGCCGCTTCAATACTTGCATATTTTTTAGAGCCTTGTTTACGTGCAGTTACTTGCTGACCTGATTGAGGAGCAACCCAATTTTCCCAATCTGTCCACCAAGACCCTTCTTTTTTGGTTGCGCCTTCAAACCAATGTTCTGCAGAGTCAGAAAGTTCGTCATTAACCCAATGTGGATATTTGCCATGATCTACAGAGTTAACCACACCGGCTAAGTGACCAGAGCCAGCTAAAACGAATCTTGTAGGTCCAGAAAGAACTTTAGCTCCTTTGTATGATGCCTGCCACAAAACAATGTGATCGGCAATGGTGGCTAAGAAATAACTGGGTGTTTTAATTTTACTGAGTTCTATAGCAACACCCTCAATTTCAACTGCACCATCTTGTATCAAGTTATTTTCTTGATAGGTATGCTTTATATAAAAATCAAAGGTTTCTGCTGGTAAGTTTGAAGAGTCGCTGTTCCAGTATAAAAGATCGAACGGCGCAGGGTCTTTGCCCTTTAAGTAGTTATTGACAAAATATGACCAAAACAGGCTGTTTTCACGTAACATGCTAAACGCTAAACCAAGCACGCGGCCATCTAAGATGCCTTTTTCTTTAATATTTTTTTTCAAGAAAGGTAATACTTCCTCAGACAGATAAACGCCTATTTCACCCGGTTCTTTAAAATCTAATAATGTGGTTAAAAAGGTTAACGAGTTTATTCGATTATCACCTTTTGACAATAAGTATGACTGGGTTGTTGCTAATAACGTGCCGCCAATACAATAACCTACAGTATTGATTTTGTTTGACTTTGTTACTTTTTCAATCACATCGAGTGCGGCAATGGGTCCTTCTTTCATATAGTCATTAAAGCCTTTATGAGAAAGTTTCGCATCTGGATTTACCCATGAAATGATAAATACCGTATGCCCCTGACTTACTGCCCATTTTATCAGTGATTTTTTTTCGTCCATGTCCAAGACATAATACTTATTAACACAAGGTGGAATAAACAATAGTGGAACTTCATTAACTTTTTTAGTGCTGGCTTTGTACTGAATCAGTTGAATTAAGTCATTTTGGTAAATTACATCACCAGGAGTATAGGCTAGGTTTTCACCTAAAGTAAACGCATCAGGGTCTGTTTGGGTGATCTTAAGCGCATCGGTTGGACTTTGTTGTAAGTCTTGGATAAAGTTTTGTAACCCCTTGATTAGGTTCTCACCTTTAGACTCTAATATGTCTCGACAAACTTCTGGATTGGTTAATGCATTATTGGTTGGAGAAACCGAATTGATATATTGTCGAGTATAAAATTTAACTTGCTCTTCGGCTTTAGCATCGTCGAAATGTAAACTGTTAACCATTTCTTGCATCATGTTAGAATTTAATAGATAAGACTGTTTTAAATAGTTATAAACAGGGTTTTCAGACCATTCGCTGTCTTTAAACCTTCGATCATTATGCTTCTCAGACACCACAGGCTCAACTTTTGTGCCCATTAATGCTTTAGTCGCACTCTGCCAAAGTTCAGCCTGCTGATTCATAAAAGACATTTGTTTATTAAATAACATGGCGGTATCAACTTTTACCCCTTTAGATAAAAGTTGAGATAATTTTTCTGAATCTATCATTGAATTTAAACTTTTTTTATCAGGATCATGTAAAACTTGTTTGACCAGACTATTAAATACCTCTGAGTATTGCCCTAAAAAATCAATTACTTCCTTCTGTTGACTTGATTCCATTATATATCCCTTTAAATTATATGGTTACAATTTATCTGCCGTCAAAAAACACAAAATAAATTTTTTTTAACAAACTATCAACAAACAAGTTACAAACAATATTAATAAGATACAAACATATTTGATTATTATTTATTTTAACCCTATCTTCAAACTTAAATTTAAGCCATATAATGAGTGACAACTTAGAACATATTTATTTTTGATGCGGTGCAGCAAAATTTTATTGACCAATACAAATTTGCTAGGTAAACTCATTTTATATATAAATGCTGCACCGCAGGATAAACTACAGATGATGTATCAAACTTACGATTTATATACTCGATCAGCCGAAATGATGAATGGTTTTATTGCCTTGAGTCAACAACTTATAGCTCACCCGTTTAACCCTTATGCAAAGACCTTATTAGGAAAAAGCATCAGTGCGGGACTTGATAGTGCCTATCACTACACTAAAGTTTATGACAAACAAGCTTATGATATTAAAACAACCTTAATTGATGGTAAAACTGTTGGCGTTACCGAACAAGTTATTCTAGAAAAACCTTTTTGTAATTTAATTCATTTCGCACAGAATACCAATGTTAAGCAACCGAAACTATTTTTAGTGGCACCGCTTTCAGGTCATCATGGCACTTTATTAAAAGCCACAATAGAGCGTTTAGTTGCAGACCATGATGTTTACATTACTGATTGGCTAGATGCTAAACATGTGCCTTTATCTGAAGGAAGTTTTGGTTTTGATGATTATGTAAGTTACCTAATTGATTTTATGCATGAGATCGGTGAAAACACTCACATATTAGCCGTTTGTCAACCTACGGTTCAGGCGTTAATAGCAACAGCTGTGATGGCTAAAGCGAAAGATCCTTGCATCCCTAAATCACTTACATTGATGGCGGGTCCTATTGATACTAGTATTAATCCTAACGAGCTTAATAGATATGCAAATAGTAAAGATTTAAGTTGGTTTGAAAATAACGTTATTATGACCGTGCCTAATCGCTTTCCTGGTGCTGGAAGAAAAGTATATCCTGGCTTTGTTCAATTAGCCTCTTTTATGTCGATGAATATTGAAAGCCATATAAATAAACATACTGATTATCTTAGCCATGTTTTTCATGGCAAAGAAGAAAAGAGAGCAAGTCACCGTGATTTTTATGATGAATACTTAGCGGTATTAGATCTTAATGGTGAGTTCTATTTAGAAACGATTGACCGAGTTTTTATTAATCAAGACCTAGCCAATGGTAAAATGACTTACCGAGGTGAAATAGTTGATTTGTCGGCAATAATTCATACTCCTTTGCATACCATTGAAGGACGAAATGATGATATTTGTGCTTTAGGTCAAACTGAAGCAGCACAATCTTTATGTGCTAATATTTCAGCGCAAGATAAACTGCATGAAATTTTTGATGGTGTCGGTCATTTTGGCACGTTCAGTGGTTCAGCTTTTCGCAATAGGATCGCGCCTAGTATCACAAAATTTATTAAAAAATATAACTAACTGTTTTATTGAGGTAATAGTTTACTAACTAACCCAACAGTAGGTTTGATCAAATCTACTTTCTCATTATTTGTACGTCCGTAGCCATTAAGTTGTATGTTTTAGTGCTTGAGTTAGTCTAATTTAAGGCGCTGTAATGTAAAAAGGGTTATTTTGTTACAAGTCAGCGCAAGGATAAAATAATAGGGTGCAAATACAGCTTCGATGGGCTTAAAATTACTATGCTTGACTAAAGTCAGGTTAATCAGTACTAAAATTTTATATTTTTGATGGCAACGGATATGAGCAACCGACTTGGGTAACTCGATTATCTTGCTACCCAACCACCATCTAATACCATAGTTTGTCCTGTCATATTTTTAGCTAGTTCACTGGCTAAATAAGTCACTGAAGCACATATTTCTTCTATATCAATAAATGCTTTTTTTGGCATGGGGGCCAACATAATATTGTTAACAACTTCTTCTTCACTAATGCCGTGTTCTTTTGCGGTATCAGCAATTTGTTTTTCAACTAGTGGCGTTTTTACATAGGCAGGACAGATGGTATTAATAGTAATATCTTGATCGCCAGTTTCTAAGGCAATCACTTTAGAAAAACCAATAATGCCGTGCTTGGCAGCAACATAGGCACTTTTGTATGGAGACGCTACTAAACCATGTAAAGAGCCAATATTAATAATGCGGCCAAAATTATTGGCTCTCATCAAAGGTAATACCGCTTTGGTCATCATTGCGGGTCCGACTAATAATACATTAGTAATTAATTGCCATTTCTCAGTTGGAAAATCTTCTAATTTAGCAACATATTGAATACCGGCATTATTGACTAAAACATCTATACGGTTATTAAATTCATTTGCATGAGCAATAACATTATCAATATCAGCTTGAACCGTCACATCAAGCTTAAACGCTAAGGCATCTCCTCCTGACTGGTTAATACCTTGAGCAACTTCTTGTGCCACAACTAAATTAATATCGCTAACAAGAGTTTTATAACCTTGCCTAGCTAAATTCTTTGCTATTCCTAAACCAATACCACTGACAGAACCCGTTACCAAAGCTGTTTTCTTTTGAGTCATGTTTTACTTCCCTTTATTTATTGTGTCAAATAACAACAGAATATAATGATACGCCCATAATGTTAACAAAACCATTTCATTTTTGAGTGATAATTGAACTAATTGTATTTTTATAAAGCAATATTTACTTTAATGTGTAGACATTAAAGTAAATAACACTAATTATTTTAGAGCAATGAATAACCAGTAAAAAGTTGTTTTAGAACAATAAAGAACCACTAAAAAGTTGTTTTAAATACAAACAGTGACTACAATTATTTAACAACTTAGTAACATAGTGAAAAGTAAAAAATGTAAAATATGTAGCATTAAAAAAATTAACATCGATTTATTTCAAACTTTAGTATGCCAGTTGTACGATAGGTGTTGGTATATTGCTCATCATTGAAAATAAAAGCAGTGTTAGTAAATGGATTATAAATCTTTATAGAGTCATTATAAAATACAACAAGGAGTACAAATATGGGACGCATTGCATTAGTAACAGGTGGCACACGTGGGATAGGCGAGTCTATTAGCATAATGCTAAAAGAACATGGTTACACTGTTATCGCTAATTATGCTGGTAATGATCAAGCAGCTCAAGAGTTCACAGAGCGAACAGGTATTAAGTCGTTTAAATTTGACGTCAGCGATTTTGAAAGTGTAAGCAAAAGTATCCATGAGATAGAGTCTGAAATCGGGTCAATCGACATTCTTATCAATAACGCCGGTATTACTAGGGATGGCACTATGCACAGAATGGATTTTGAGCAATGGAATAAAGTTATTCAAACCAATTTATCTTCTTGTTTTAATACCTCTCGCGCTGTTATTGAAGGTATGAGAGCGCGTTCATTTGGACGTATTGTTAATATAGGATCGGTTAATGGCCAGGCAGGTCAATATGGTCAAGTGAACTATGCAGCTGCTAAATCTGGTATCCATGGTTTTACCAAAGCATTAGCGCAAGAAGGCGCTGCAAAAGGCATTACTGTCAATGCGATTGCCCCAGGTTATGTTGAAACGGATATGGTTCGAGCAGTTCCCACTGATGTTTTAGAAAAAATTGTTAGAACAATACCGGTAGGGCGATTAGGTCAACCAGAAGATATCGCACGTTCTGTATTATTTTTAGTGGCTGATGAAGCTGGTTTTGTTACTGGCTCGACCTTATCCATTAATGGTGGTCAGCACATGTACTAATTATATGCCTGCTTAACTTTAAGATGAAGATTTCAGTAAGTTGAGAAGGGTTAGGTACACAGGTGTAGTCTAAAAAACTGTGTGATACTTGATAAGAGTGTAACCATTATCTTTATATCGTAACTTAATCCGACTTCCTAGCTTAACGCTAAAACTACATTTTAAAGTGGAAAGGATATAGAAAATATTATTTTATAACTTTTATATTATTAAAGTAAATAAATAATTATTTACTTTTTATTTTGCATGTATAGCACTTTTGTCTAACTCTTTAGACTTTTTCATTGACTTATATTTTGTTGTTTGCAGAGAGTTATTTAAGTTTTACATTGAGTGCTGAAACCAATATACATATGAATCTGTTAAATTAGGTAGGAAAAATTATTATGAGTGTAAATAGTGTTGTAGTGTTAAGTGCCGTGCGTTCTGCTGTTGGTACTTTTGCGGGTGGATTAAAAGATATAGAACCGGCTGAGTTGGCAGGACAAGTATTAGCCGAAAGTATCAAAAAATCAGGGATAGATGCGCAGCAATATGAATCAGTCATAGTGGGTAATACTATACCCACCGAATCCCGCTTTCCCTATATTGCGCGAGTAGCCTCTATTCAAGCTGGGATGTCTTTAAACTCTACTGCAATGGCGCTTAATCGCTTATGCAGTTCTGGCTTGCAAGCAGTGGTGAGTTCGGCCCAAGGTATTATGTTAGGTGATCATCAGCTGGCGATTGGTGGTGGTGTTGAAAATATGTCACGTGGCGGATATTTGTCACCTGCTATGCGTGCCGGTGCACGTATGGGCGACAGTGCAATGATTGATATGATGGTGTCGACATTAACTGACCCGTTTGGCGTTGGTCACATGGGTATTACGGCTGAAAACCTAGCGACTAAATGGCATTTAAGCCGTGAAGCACAAGATGCTTACGCTGCAGAGTCACACGCTCGTGCCGCTAAAGCCACAGAAGCGGGTTATTTTAAAAGTCAGATTGTGCCAATAGAGCTTAAGAGTCGCCGTGGTAGCACCTTTTTTGAAACTGATGAACATATAAAAGCAGGCACAACGGCAGATTTTTTAGCTAAAATGCGTCCAGCATTTAAAAAAGACGGTAGCGTAACCGCAGGTAATGCCTCCGGTATAAACGATGCTGCATGCTTCTTAACGCTAGCGAGTGAAAACTATGCAAGCCATAATAATTTATCACCAATTGCACGCATGGTTTCTTATGCAGTTGCCGGTGTTCCTAACGATGTCATGGGCGAAGGTCCTATTCCAGCCTCTAAAGCAGCATTAGCTAAAGCCGGCCTATCTATTACTGATATGGACGTTATTGAATCCAACGAAGCCTTTGCAGCACAAGCGTTAACCGTTGCTAAAGGACTAGATTTAGACCCACTAAAAACTAATCCAAATGGTGGCGCAATTGCTTTAGGTCACCCTATTGGTGCTTCAGGAGCAGTCATTGCCACTAAAGCTATTCACGAGCTACATCGTGTAGGTGGCAAGTATGCACTTGTGACTATGTGCATTGGTGGTGGACAAGGTATTGCCGTTATATTTGAACGTTTATAAATTTAAACTGATTGTTTAATCGTATTAATGGGGCAACATTGCGTTGCCCCATTTTTATATCAAGCGTTTATTGTATAGCGTGATGGTTTAGATACCGTGGTTGATTTTCAGCCATATGAGTTTTGTTGGTGGTTTGAAACAAGAACGAATTCAATGGAAAAATGACCAAACACACTTTGAAGCACAGCAAGACATATTGAATGACATAGTGAATTACATGGTGATGTTCTATAACCGTTGTCGCTTAGATTTTTATTTGGGTTACAAAAGCCTAAATCATAATGAAAGCGAAATGATGAAATTGAAAAAATTCGCTTAATTAGGGTGTCTGACATTAGTTGACCCAATTACTTTGTTGAGTTTATTTAGGATGATTAAAAGGCATTTTTAATAAGGTAAATAAGTTCGCATTTTTTTTATTGGCGGGAAAACTTTTAAGACCTATAGCTAAGTCCTCATCATTTTTTTGTGCCTGTGACTTATAACTAGCAAATATTCTATCCCACCAACTAACACTAAACCCGTAATTGCTATTAGTTTCTTCTACTACTTGGCTATGATGAATACGGTGTAATTCTTGCGTAATAAGTATGGTTCGTAATGGTCTCTCTAACCAAGGGGGTAGTCGAATATTGGCATGATTGAATAGCGAAAAACCATTGAGCGCTACTTCAAAAATAATCACCGCAAGTGCAGGTACGCCAAGTACAATAACCGCCAAGCCTTTCAGTAATATACTCAACACAATTTCAATGGGATGAAAGCGCAAACCTGTACTGGCATCGGTATGACTGTCGGCATGATGAACTTTATGAACACGCCAGAGTATGGGCACAAGATGAAAAAGTCGATGTTGCCAATAAATCATTAAATCTAATAATAATAAACTCAAAGCGATAATTAGCCAATTTGGTAAGTTAATGACATTGAATAGGCCAATACCTTGTGCGGAGCTATACAAAGCAATACCAGTAACACCAATAGGTACTAATAGCCTAGCAACGACTGACGATAAAATTAACAAAGAAAAGTTACCTAACCAACGAACACCTTTAGTCAGTTTGCTTTTACGCGCAGGAAAGCAGCTTTCTAGCACTAACATAGTGATAAAAATGGCAAAGAAAATACTTAATCGTAAACTGGTATCTGACATTTATTGCCCCTCGGTTAACTTATCTTTATCATTGTTTTTCGCCGTCTTAGTTGGCTTTTTTAAGGTGTGTTCTTTCAACGTATGATAGCCGCCATAAACCCGTGTAACAATTGTTATTGTCGCTAATGAAGCAAAGCCATAGGCAAGTTCAGCAAAATATTGTGGCCATAAACAAAATGCGACAAAAATAAGAATGGTCTCGGTGCCTTCGGTTAAGCCATTTAAATAATAAAAACTTTTATAAGCAAATTGAGGTTTGTCCAAGTTGAGTTTTTCGGCCGGAATAGCAAAAGCTAAAAAACTCGATCCAGTACCGATAAATACTGCTAACAATACTGCGGCGGCTAAAGCATTTTGCTCGGGGTTAGCCAGGGCAAAACCTAAGGGTATGGCGGCATAAAACAAAAAGTCGAGGCAAATATCTAAAAAGCCACCTGAGCTGGTGCTGTTGTTTTGGTGCCGTGCTAGTGCGCCATCTAAACCATCCAATAGCCGGTTTAGTACAATGGCAGCTAAAGCTAAATTCCATAAGTTTAAGGCTAAAAAAGGCACGGCTAACAAACCTATTATAAAACCGACTAGGGTCAGTTGATCTGCGGTAACTTGGCGTTTATCTAACAAACTAACCACAGGCTGTAACAAAGGCTTTATCAAAGGAGTAATATATTTATCTAGCATAAGTCTGTTTCTTAAATGTCTTGTTGTGGTGTTTTCAAGTGCAACACTTTGCCATTAGCCGCTATAGCGTCTGACTCGTCATGTGTCACCATAATAACAGGTAATTGGTGTTGTCTAATTTGTTCAAAGACTAACTGTCGAGTTTCTTGGCGTAACTGACTATCTAATTTACTAAATGGTTCATCCAATAATATGGCTTTAGGTTGACTCAATAATACCCGTAACAAGGCCACGCGTGCTTGCTGTCCGCCAGATAAACTCTCAGGTTGGCGATTCTCTAAACCGGCTAAACCGACATCAGATAGTGCCTGATTAATTTTTATTGCGCGTGTTTTGCTATCGCCTTTAGGCATCGCAAAAGCAATATTACCGGCAACAGATAAATGCGAAAATAACAAAGCGTCTTGAAACAATAATCCGATATTACGCCGATAACTGACGACTTGGGTAATATTTTCGCCGTTGAGATAAAGCTGACCATCGGCTTGAAATTCTTTGGGTAACATACCGGTTAGCCAATTTAATAAGGTTGATTTTCCACTGCCTGATGGCCCCATTATGGTCAGTACGTCACCACCTATTATCGTTTCGTTAAGTGATAGTAAAGGTGTTTGCTGGCGCATTATGGTTAAGCTTTTTATCTGTAAACTGTTGATCTCAAAAGAACTGCTCATCGGTTAACCTTAGTGATATAACGTGCTGTTTTGTTATTGTGCTTTACTTGAGCCTTTTGTCTGTTTTTTTGCATCGACATTAGCCAAATGAGTGAAAAAGCGATGGCGGGTAAAAGCATCTGTATTAGCGCATAGACCGCACTTGTGCGGCGACTAGCGCCGTTTGCTAAGCTTACCGCTTCGGTGGTCACGGTATTAAGTCGTCCACCACCGACTAATAACGTTGGTAAATATTGGCTAAAACTAATGGCAAGTCCTAATGCACTGGCCATCATTATAGGCATTAATAATTGTGGCAAACTCAGCTGTAAAAATATTTTAATCGGCGATGCACCTAAGCTTGCTGCCACTTGTGCATAACGTGAGTCAAGCAGGCGATAACTGGTGGCTAAAGATAAAAATACATAAGGTAAAACAAACAGTAAATGTGCCAAGGCAACATTGATAAAGGTTGCTTTGCTGTGAACCGCTTCTTGAAGCCAGACTAAGCCAAATAAAAAAGCAATGCTGGGGATCATTAATGGCAAATAAATAATCACACTACTAAAGTGTGAGAGCTGAGCCCCGTTTTGTTTTTCAAACTCTAAGGTTAGCAAGGTTAAAATGAGGGCAATGCTAGTCGCGACCAAGCCAATGGCGAGTGAGTTTATTATCGGTGTTTGTACTTGTAGCAAAGCCGATTGCCAATGCACCATTACCCATTGTTCAGGCACTGCTAACGGAAAATTCCAGAAGCCGGCAAACGACCAAAACACCATACCAAGCAACGCCAAGGCAATAAAACCGATTAACAACAGGGTAAAAATATTGATGACTTTAGACCAGAAAACATCACCGTATGTGCGCTGACCATTACTTAAGCTTTTACTGCTTATAGCTTGGCTTAGTTTTTCTAATAGCCACCAAGTGAATAGCACCGAAAGCGTAATGAACAATTGTAATATTGCCCCAGCAGAGGCTTTTATTCGCAAGCTTAAATCGACATCATGAAACCAGTTCATAATGGCCACTGCTAATGTCGGAGGTGTATTTGGCCCCAATATTAAAGGCATTTCTACACTGGCACTGGCGTATGCGAGTATGGCTAACATGGGTAAACGCATTAACGGATAAATGTTAGGTAGCACGGCCTTGAAAAACGCCGTTATCGGATAATAGCCTAAGCTAAGCGCAACACGATATTGCGCCCGCAACTTGATACTAAGCTCAGGTTGGGCAATAGCGCTCAAGGTCATTAATAATAAAAAAGGCAGCTCTTTTAGCGTTAAACCCATGATAATGCTAATACCGTAAGGGTCATGGGGCAGTAACCAATCTGTTGGACTTTGCCAACCGGTTAACCAGGGTGACAGTAGGCGAGCAATCATGCCTGAAGGTGTGATCAAAAAGGCAATAGCTATTGCGGCTGCGGCATGGGGTATCACTAAAATAGGTCCTAACAAACGTTGAATACGGGCTAACCACGGGCTATCAAAATAATTGGCTAACAGTAAAAGTGTAATAACAAAAGCCAATAAACCACTGACAATACTGCTGAAAAAACTCAAGCTGATCATTTGAGCTATGCCGGGTGTTTGTACTAGTTGCTGAAAGCCTTGTAAGCCAAACTGAGTTTTGTCTAAAGCCGGTAACCAACCAAATGCTGGTAAAAGCACACCTAATAAACCACCTAGCACAGGTAAAATTAATATCGCTATTAATAATTTAGGGCTGAACTTTACCACTGTACTAAAAAGTTTGTCGAGCAGTTTGGTCTCATCTTTTAGAGGACGGTTTTTTAAGGAATTACTTGTCAGGTTATGGCTCATTTGTTATCGCGCTCCATAACGTTTTAACCATTCACGGGTTAATAATATTGACCAACTGGGATGGGGCTCACTTAATGCTGTGATTTTACTGCTAACAGGTAAGGCGCTTGGGTGCTGCTGATCAATACTAAACAATAATTGCTCTTGCTGACTTAATTGCGACACATCGAGAACCGTGCTGTCACCCCAGATTTTAGCTTGTTGTTTTTTAGCTTGTGCCTCAACGCTGAGCATAAAATTGGCTAACACTTTTGCGGCATCACTATTCGCGGCATTATAAGGAATAGCGATAAAATGAATATTACTTAAACTACCATCTTGCATGACAAAACTACGGGTGTTTTTGGGTAAGTTATAGCGCTCAACCGCTGCCGGTACTTGTGCAGCAGAGAAAGTAAAGCCTAAGTTTATCTCACCGTCACCAACCAGTCTTTGTAATGCTGTACCATTAGCAACAAAATATCGCCCTTGATGCCACAAATACGGATGCAGTTTATCTAAAAATGCCCATAAAACGGGTAGCAATGTCGCTTGGCTTTGCGTTGTTACTGCTTGATATAGACCTGACTTTACTTGCGCTGGTTGATGTTGATTAAGTGTGATTAAGGCATATTTTAAAAAGCTTAATGATAAAAAGTCAGGCGGTTTTGGGTAAGTAAAACGACCAGGGTTTTGCTCAGCCCAAGTTAATAACTGGCTAATGTTTTTTGGCGCATGGCGAATACTATATTGATATGCTTTTTTTTGCTTATTGACATTAATTGAAGGTGTGTAATAAAAGGTTAGTGAAGCTTGTCCCCAAGGCGCTTCCATGCCTTGCGTTGGCAAGCCAAAATCACGGGTCATTGCCTCATTCTCACTCGGATTTGTTAACGAAAAATTAGGTAGTTGTGAAACCCAACCTTGCGCTAAGAGCTGATACTTTGCCATTGATGCAAAATTTTCGCCATTGATCCAGACTAAATCAACTTGCCCTTGCTGATGATTATTTGCTGACTTTTCTGCTAAAACACGACTAACAGCTTCGCTGGTATCGGTTAGTTTTACATGTTGTAAGTGAATGTTATATTCTTGCTTTACTCGCTTAGCAAGCCATTGAATATAGCTATTAATTTGCGGGTCACCACCCCAAGCATGAAAATAAACGGAGGGGTTTTTTCCTAATGTTTCTCCCGTACTCCACTGTGTTTTTATCGGTGAGTTGTTTGATATTAATACGCTGTTCACTTTAGCGACTGAGCTTGTTTCAGTAATTGGTATAGAGCCTGTTTCAGGGGGTGCTGCAAAGGCAGTGTTGGCATAACTTAATGAGTTTGTAGTAAATAGCATGGCAAACAGCAGGGTGAACCAAGCTAAAAACCTTAACCTAGATAACCAAACAGCTGGCATAACTGCCTTAACTCTTGATACTTGTGACATAAAGTCATTGGCTTGTTGATACGATAACGACATGAAGGCTTGATGCGGAAAATGAGTGGCAAAAAGAGTCGAGAAACGCCCCCTTTCACCATTCAAATAACACTTCGATTTACCTAACGGCATTGAGTGCCCAATCATAGTTTAAAAAATTAGTCGCCATATCTTCCGACTTTAAACCTGCTTGTTGGGCTGGCGTTAAATTTAAGGCTTTATGATAGAGCAATACGAAAGCAGATAGAGAATTACTGCTACGAAAGCCTTGTGTGAAGTCATCGCCATACCATTTGAAAATAGCGGAAAGCTCCATTGCATCTTCAGTAAAACGATTACGGCTCTTATCAGTTAAAAAACGTATCGTTTGCTCACTTAATTGTTGCTCTAGTTTGTTAGCACTATAAGCTTCTTCACGTAAAGCAGGGCAGCCAATGCTGGCACAGTTAACAGCAAAATGAATACGAGGATCAGCATATTTATTATCACCACGAATTAACTCATGTTCAATATTGTCTAAGCTGCGCGTTTCACCAAGCAGAGGAATAAATTTCTTACTCCACGGTGAACTAAAAAAGCTCCCCAGATCTTTTATCGACTTTATATCAGGGTAAGCCGTTAGAATCAGTTCAACTGTCCAAGCATTGTAGGCATTAATCAAAAATGACAATTGCTTAGGTGCAGGCCATTGCTCAAATGTTTGTTTATCAATATTACCAAGGGCAGTTAAATAAGCCGTTAGCTTTACATGATCAGTTTTCATGCCGGCATAATTTACTTGGCTTGAATGACCATAATTAATTGGTGAAACGTGCTGAGTTAATAAGGCCTGCCATGGTTGATGCAAGGTCTCTTGCGCCGTACTGACAGCGCTAAAAACTGTGCTTAACAGTAACAATACAGCTAACGGCAAAGATTTAGCCCTTGAGAGGGCTTTGTTTAAGTTAGTCATGGGTATTAACCTCTTCTCCAGGTGTGGAATTTCTCTAACCAGCTTAAAACGGTTTCTGGTGCATGGTTACGTTTCCACTCACCTGCTGCGTATTTATTGCCTTCAGCCCACGTTGGGTAGCTGTGAATCGTGCCTAAAATTTTGTTTAAGCCTAAGCCATGCTTCATTGCTAATACGAACTCAGCGATTAAATCACCAGCATGTTCAGAGACAATAGTGACACCCAGTATTTTATCTTTACCTTTTGGTGTGATCACTTTAATAAAACCATTGGCCGCACTGTCAGTAATCGCCCGGTCTAACTCTGCAAAGTCATATCGGGTAATTTCATAATCGATAGCCTGTTCAATAGCTTCTTGTTCATTAATACCGACACGTGCCACTTCTGGATCAATAAAGGTTGTCCATGGAATAACGCGGTAATCGACTTTAAATTTCTTAAAGGTGCCAAATAAGGCATTAACTGCGGCATACCAACCTTGATGTGCGGCAACATGGGTAAATTGATAAGGACCAACAATATCTCCTGCGGCAAATATATTAGGGTATAAAGTCTCTAAATATTCATTGGTTTGAATGGTGCGGTTAGTTTCTATACCTAATGTTTCAAGGCCATAACCTTCTAAGCGAGCAGCGCGGCCAACAGCACATAATAACTGGTCGTATTCAATGGCCATTTCTTCTTCTTGATCTGTACCTTGTTCGTGCTTAAGGTTTTTCACAATGATGAATCTTTTACCGTCACGTTGTTCACAACGTAAAGCTTGGTGCGAAGTTAAAATATTCACACCACTTTTTTGTAATGACTGACTAGCAAATTCAGAGACTTCAAGGTCTTCTCTGATCATGATGCGTTCAGCCATTTCAATTTGTATCACTTGTGAGCCTAAACGAGCGAAACTTTGGGCAAGTTCACTGCCAATAGGTCCGCCGCCTAACACCACTAATTTTTTTGGTGCGCTATCAAGTTTGGAAAATTCTGTCCATAAAGTATCACTAGTAACATAACCACTGGTTTCAATACCCGGTAGTGGCGGTACAAATGGACGAGCACCCGTGGCAATAACAATACTGCGAGCGGTTAGTGTTTGCGTACTGCCATCGTTAAGTTTAATTTCTACAGTCCACGGGTTGGTTAGCTTACCGTAACCTTTAATGACTTCAACACCTAAGTCCGTGTAACGTTCAACACTGTCGTGTGGAGCAATATCGGCAATCACTTGATGAACACGTGCCATTACTTTCTTAAAAGAAAACTCTGGGGTAGCGTTCTCTAGACCATAGTGTTCACCATGTTTAATTTGATCAACTATTTTTGCACTTTTAATGATTGCCTTACTTGGAACACAACCATAATTTAAACAGTCGCCGCCCATTTCACCCGCTTCAATTAACGTTACTTTTGCTTTTACAGCCGATGCGATATAGCTTGTTACCAAACCACCAGCGCCGGCACCGATAACAATTAAGTTACGATCAAAGCTTTTAGGTTTTTGCCATTTTTTATAGACTTGACGTTGTTTTATTTTGTTAATGATAGCGTTAGCAATAAGGGGTAAAAGACCGAGTAACACAAAAGAGAAAATAAGCTTAGGTGATAATATACCTGACAAGCTCTCTATTTCAGCTAATTGCGTACCTGCGTTAACATAAACCATGGTGCCTAAAAACATGCCTATTTGGCTAACCCAATAAAACGTCCAGGCTTTAATACCGGTAACTGCGATTAATAAATTAACTAAAAAGAAAGGAAAAACAGGCACTAAACGTAAGGTGAACAGATAAAATGCCCCTTCTTTTTTTACACCAGCATCAATGGCTTTTAAGCGTTCAGGAAATTTAGCCTTAATGGTATCGCGCAGCAGATAACGTGAGACCAAGAAGGCTAATAGTGCACCAAGGCTAGAGGCAAATGAGGCAATAACCAAGCCTTGGGCTAAGCCAAACAAAGCGCCTGAAGCCAAGGTTAAAATGGCAGCCCCAGGTAATGACAGCGCAGCGACCAAAACGTAAAGGGTAAAAAAGCCCCCAATAACCAATAATGGCGATTGTTCGCGCCACTGGCCAAATTGCGCCATTGAAGCTTTTAATCCCTCTAAAGTAAGTAACCTATTGAGATCAAAATGAAAAAACAATGCCACCAGTGTAATGGCGATAACGAATAATAGTATCTTCTTAAACATAAAAACTGTCCTTAAAAACTGTGCTGTATTGTGAACTTAGCATTAATAGGTAATTCAGGAAAAACCAAGGTTGAACCAAAATATCCGCCTTCAAAGACTGGCCGCCAATTCTTTTGATTCGTGACATTATTGATATCGAAACGCAATTTAGTGTGCTCGCCAATTAGGTAACTGGTGTTAAGACCTAAGGTGTATTGATCGCGTATGTTTACGGTTGCTAAAAAATCTAGTGGGTAACTTGAGGTATATAATGCCGCAAAGCCTGCTTGCCAAGATTCTGTAATATAAAGGCCACCATTAATACTTAATGATTGCTCTGGTATGCCTTGTACACGCCTATTAGAACGAGGAAAAGCGGTGAAGTTTGGTGCACCTACGCTAGTACCTTGAATAATGTCAGGACGAGAATTATCAAAGGCATCAGCAATTTGCGACGAACTTTGACTACTGGCAGAATTGTCATAACGAGCATCAAGATAACTGTAACCTATGTTAAACCAATAGGGCGCAGCATCATAAAACACCTGCAGTTCAACACCTTTGGTTTTTATGCCGGTGTTACTGCCATCGCGATTACGTAAGCTACGACTTTGATTAAACAATGCTCCGTCAATATACCAAGCGCTGTTGTCGGGTATATATTTAATGCCCACTTCATTTAGCGTGTTTTCAGTAGCAAAGTTCTGTGTATTAATTAAGTTATCAGCGCCTAATGAATTACCACCGGCCATGCTATTTGAAGTTGCTTCGTTATAACTCGTTGCAGCATAAACAGTTAAATCAGTATTAAGCTTGTAATTAACGCTGGCTTGACCTGAATGTAAGGTTTTATTAATACTATCTTGTGCCGCTTTCTGCCCAGTAGGTGCAATAGGATCTCGTGCTTGTACATCATAAAAATCAATACGATAACCAAAGTTTGTTCTTAGACGATCGCTCCATTGACTGTCTTGTTGAATAGCAAAGCCCGTTTGCCAGCTGGTAGAGTCGGTAGTATCTGATAACGAATAGTCACCAAGGTTGTCATTATTGACATCATACTGACCACCGGGTGAAACAAATACACCGGGGCGCAGCTCTACAAGTCTAGCTTGTTGTTCTACTGTTAGGGGAATGCGGCGGCTCTCAACAGGACCCGTTAAATCAATAGGGTCGTCAGCTTCGGTGGTAAATTGGCTATAACCTCGCACTTTATTATAACGGACATCAAAGGCGAGAATAGTTTGTTGCTGATTGTTCCAATCATGACTTAGCTCAAGTCGGTTTTGCGCGGTATCGGCAGCATCTATGATTTCAACAAAGCTATTTTGAGCAATTTCATCACGGGTTAAATGTTGATAATAAGTGCTATTTTTTAATTGTGTTTGGCTGCTTAGTTCGTGGGTGTAGATGCTGTGCAATAAAAAAGTGTTAGCTTCGTTTTCATTATCAGGATCGGTTAATACCGTACTACGGCTAATTTGTACTTGTCCGGTTGGCGAAATTATGGCTCCAGCGCCGGGTATAAGGCTACCATTAGGTTGTACGCCTTGGCCGGTAATATATGCGCCGCTGTCGATTAGTGCTTGTGTTGGCCTATTAATGCCAGCATTGTCGGTAAATTCAACTTGGTATAATTCAAGATTAATATCCCACGTGCTTTGGCTATCAGGCAATAAACGAAAGGCGGCGTAAAAACTGTCACTTTTAAAGCTTGAGTAATCATAAAAACTACCATTATCAATATGCTCAGCGCTGATTCTAAAACCACTCTCACCTTTAACAATTGGCGCACCTATATCCAGTTGTGCACTGTATTGATCCCATCGCCCAGCAGTCAACTTTACTTTTGCAGCACTTTTTTCAGTCGATGCGCGTTTAGATTGTAAATTAACAAAACCACCGTTACGTTGGCTACTACCAAATAACACTGGTGGCGCACCTTTTATTACATCTAGCTGATCGACAGAATTAAACGAAAGTGGTACACCAAAGCCATTATTTCCTGCTTGGCGACGCATACCATCTTGAAAAAGTTCACCTAATTGACCACGTAAAGTAGGTAAGCTTGGCGCACCAAAACCACTTGCTGAGTAGCTGTTAGGCGTTACGGCTAAAATATCTTGTAAGTCAGTTATGTTTAATTGTTCCATCATGGCGCTAGTAATAGGCGTCATAGATCGTGCAATGTCAGCCAAGCCTAAATCATCGCCAAATGGGCCACTGATTTTGGTGTTTTTGGGCGAAAAACCATGATTAATAATGCGTTGACCTGCAACTTCAATAACTTCAACATCAGTTTCCTTAGCTTCTTCAGCACTGGCTATTTGAGCGTGAAAAATAAAGTGCATACTAAGGGCTATTAAACTGTATTTCATTTGAGAGTACCTAATTTTTTGTTATTAATCATGCTTGATTATGAACTTATTAAAAATGTTATGTCAGTCTAGACCGAGATTAAAAATAATAAATTTCAGGATTTTAATTTACATTGGTTTTTAATCTTAGTCATTAGTCAAAATAGCGTTTTAAAATTTCTTATGGATTGGTTAAAAAAACATAAGCTATAAAACGAAGTTAATGTACTAATGAAGGCAATAACGATAGTGAAAATACTGGTAATATTACTCATATTTTTTTAGAGTATTGATGAGATAAATTGAAAGAGCTGTAGTTGATGTTAAAAATTTGCTGGTAGTTAACCAATTTATAGTTTTGAGGATTTGAATATAAACAAGACTTACTCGAGTAAAAACTAAAAATATGCATTAATCTTTGTGTTCATCAGCAGTGTGAGCTTGATTGGTGTTAAAGTAGGAGGCAATATTATTTTTTCTTCTTATTATTATCTACGTAAGGGGTAATAAGATGATGAGTTAGCGTTAGTTTGAATATTTTTATTAATAAAGTCTGCGCTAGACTTATGCATCTCCTTCAATATATGCTTTTGATCTTAATAAATATACAGCCAAACCATCAAAAGTAGCAAAATTATACTTATTGAAGTAGCTTGGCTATAGGCATACATTTCGTTGCTAATTTGAGAACAAAGTGATTAAAATAACTTTGTTCTCAGTCATAAGCGAATAACTAGTCTTTAGTGACGACTTCTTTTACGCTTGTGGCGACTTTTGCAACTACACGACGATTTAACTTATGGGCAGCAATGTTATTATCTGTTGATAATAATTGAGTTTGACCATAGCCTTTAGTCGTTAATCGACTAGCGTCAATATTGAATTTGTTTACCAGGATGCTTTTTACTGATTCTGCACGTTTTTTCGACATCATTAAGTTATAGTCGGTAGTACCGGTAATCGAAGTGTGTCCTTCAATCTCAACTGAAGTATTAGTATATTCTTTCATGAAATCAGCTAATCTTTGAATATCATCGACTAATGCAGGCTCAACAATAGAGCTGTTATGAGCAAAGGCAATATTAAGCTTAATTTCAACCGCCTGTTCTGAATATAAAGTACAGCCCATAGAATCGACTTTTACGGTCACAGGTGTGTCAGCACAGCGATCAATGTTGTCGCTAACACCATCGTTATCACTGTCTACAACTTTTGCTACAACAGCTGATACTGCTGCTAGTGTAGGTTTGATACTTACCGCTGCTTGCTTAACATCGCCAAAGGCATATTTAAGGCCTAATTTTAAACTTTGATCGATATAACCATAATCAACATCTTTATAAATAGCGGCTTCACTGTAAAAAGATAAACGGTCGTTAACCTCAAAGCTGTAACCGGCACCAACATTTAATGCATTGTAGCTTTTCGCGTTACTAAAGCGTTTCACGCCAGCAAACATATACAAATCGCTATCTTCTAGTTTGTAAATAGCGTCAACGCCTCCACGAATGCCATAATCTTTATCTGTACCGTTATCTATGTCATAGCGAGTTCCTGCAATTTCAAAGCGCACATTCCAGTAGTCATTAATAATTTTTTGTAAATCGATACCGATAGATTTACCGGCCTCAATTTGGTACCAATCCATTATTGCTTCTTTGTTACTACTCGATTTTATATAATCGCCAAAGACGCCAAGTTCCCATGTTTTATCAATAGTTTCAGCAGTTAGTGGTGAGCTGATAAGGGCTGCGAGTAGAGAGATTTTAAATGCTTTCATTGGTAATTCCTTGTTTAGGTCTAAATAATATTAATAAATTTTTTTGTATAACGAAGATAATTAAAGAAAGTCATAAATTAATTTATCAGCTAAGTTTCTAATATGCATTTTGACAATTATTTTTATAAAACGCTACATATTACCTCTTTTATTTTGATTAAGACCAACTGAGAATATTGATATATTTTAGTCGTAAGGAATTAATTCTATTGAGAACTAGCAAAGAACTAGCTAGAGCTAAGTTGTAAATGATAATTGAAAATAGAAACAGGGTGTTTTTTGATGTTACAGGCGTCTGTTAGCTAGATTAAGCTAAAGTTGAGAGTGCTGAATGGAGTTTGATTTAGTTGAGCTGAGGTTAAAGAAGAGGGACTTATTTTACCCCTCTTTATATTGCTATTGTTTTGACTTTGTGGACAATTTTGTTACAAGGTTATTTTTTTATCCACTGCCCAGCAGCATTTTGAATAAAATAGCCGGGCTGAGTTTTATTTAAGGCTTTTTCAGCGGCTAGTGCGGTGACTTGCGCCATGGTGATGTTATTTTTACGCGCTAGGTTAAGGTAAATGTTTTTACGCTTTTCGTTAACACTTGCAACTAAGCTTCGCGCTTCGGCGTTCTCTACCACTAGGCCTAGGTAACCGTTTTGCATTTCTCCAATCAAACCTTGTTGCTTGGCGTCATCTAGTGAAATAGCCCATGCGGAAAATGTCAAAGTTACAGCTAGCAGCGCACACATTAATTTTTTAACTATGTTGTTGGTCATGTTATTAGATTGTTTACTAGTAAATTTACTCGTTAATCTATTAGATAAGTTATTCATAATTGCTCCTTAAAATACGTCACTATCAGCACTAAAAATTTCATCAAGTTGTTTGTCGACTTTTACCCTGATTTCATGATCAATTTTTAAATTTAAATTAATCGTGATCGGTTCTTTGGCGCTAACTTCTATTTTATGTGTACAGCCACTGATTATAAAAAGAGCTAACACCGTGGTTAGTATTTTATTCATACTCACTCCTTATTTTTTTGTAAATCTTTGATAATACGTTCTTCAAATTTTTTGGTAATTGACATTGATTCAAGCAAGCCTAATAAGTCATAGTTTAAGTTCAAGTTCAGATTCACATCGTTATCTATGTCTGGGTTTTGGCCTTTGATCACGGTTTTTAATAACATATAGCCGTCATCTGCCATTGAAATATCAGAAGACAACTGATGATAGTGCAAGTTCTGTAAGGCATCAAACGCTAACTTTAACTGGCTGTTATTCGCTTTTAGCTCAGCTACCGCTGGATTATTTATCACCTGAATAAGGCCATTAGTCACATTATGCAGTTCGCCTTTTCCCATAGTATACTTTTCGCCATCATAACTAATAGGCAACTGGCCTGATATGTTTCCGGTCACTACAATACCTTGCTTTTTGTCTAGCGCCAACACCTGCTCTAAGTCTATACTAGTTAACTGAACGTCAACTGAATGGCCATGCTTAAGTGGCCATTGAATTTTTGGAATGGCAAAGCTACCACCTAATATATCACCTTTGACTTTTGTCGCTGATATTGTAAAGTCTTTTTCATAACTCAAACGGGTATTAACGGAGAGTTTTGATATCGGTGTTGGGATATCTATCAATGCAATCGTTAGGTTTTCTTTTCGTTCTTTAGATACATCATCAGGCGTGGTTAACTTACCCGCTAAAAATTGAAAGTTTTGCTGCCAATTAAGCTCTTGTAACCAAATGCCATCTACTTCACCGCTGACTGATGTCATCGCTATTGATATGGCTAGTGGAGTTTTTTCAAAATATGTTAAATCAGTTACCTGACCTTCTACGCTGTAGCTCAGTTTTCCTTTAACTAAGGCTATTTTTGTTGGTAATTGAAGGTTTAGAGAAAGTAGGTCAGTTAACTGTAACGCTTCAGCGGTTAAGGTGATGTAAGGTTTAGTTACTGCGCCCAAGATTGTTAAATTTCCTAGCGGTACATTATCGGCAGTGGCCGTAGCATTTATTTGAATGTTATTTAAATTACCGGCAATAGTACTGCTTAGCGCTAATTTTTTGACTACAATCATTTCACCCACACGCAATTTTTCAGCCTGACTTTTCACTTTTAGATTTAAGTTAATGACACGCTTCCCTTGAATGTGCGCCTTATTGTTAACTTGTACAGGGTTTTGACCTTGCATAGCGGTTTGTTGTTGAATCGGGTGGTGTATTTTTACACTGCCTTGTATTTTCGTGGCTAATATCTTGATCGATAATAATTTTTTATCTGCTGTTTTTTTATTTGTCGACATGGCGATGTTGTTGCTAGTAAACGATGAGTTTTCATCAAGGTTTATTATTGTTTGCGCGTGGTTTTGGCTAATAGAACCTTGCAGCTTGACTATAACCGGTGCATCAGTGAAATTATTAATGCTTGAGAGTAACAATGGGCTAGCAAGTTTAAAATTTAGTTGTGCCAATAGTGGACTTTGTTTTGCTGGGTCTTCTGTTACTGGATTATTGTGGCGACTTAGGTCACCGTTGAGATAATGCTTTAGGTTAAAGGCCAGGTTATCTAAGTTCAGTTGATGCACTTGCTGAGCCCTTTCTGCCTTTATGGCTATAGCTGATAACGACAGCTGCTGATCGTTTAGGTTAAAAGCTAATTTTCCTTTTGGCTGAAAATTTAATTGCTCAACTGGGTTGTCTTTTAGTAGGCTGATGAGTAAAGGTGATAGTGCATTGTTGTTTAAGTAATCAATCAGGTGTGGGTGACTATATTGCAACTGCAAGCTGTTGTTATGTTGAAACTCAACTGTAAGTTCAGCATGTCTGTTAAGCGCTTTATCTTCCCTGCTTAAGTTAGCCGTGTTTAAGTTAACTTTGCTGTGCAGATTAAGCGCGCCGGAGAGTTCAAGAGGTCCACTCGCTTTAATACCTTGAGCAGCAACAAGTGAAAAGTTTTTCAATTGCCAGTTTAAGATTAATTGTCCTGCTTGATAATTTAATAAGCTATAAAACTCACCGCTAGTATTAAGCGAGCCTAAAAATTTTATTATTGCAGGCGCTAGCGGTAGTTTATGTGCAAGTAAAAACTGTTTTAATGGGGTTAACTGACCAGATACTTTTAAGTCCAAGAGAGCTTTTTTATGCTGGTTAGTATTTGATAAATCAACAGATAATAAAACGTTATGCTGAAGATTTTTTAATGAAAACGCTAAGGTATCTTCTATAAAGGAAAATTGGCCTGTATAAGGTGCTTTTTGTTCGCCATTATTGCTATTTATTGTGCCGCTATTTTCCTTTGAGAAAGGCGAATAACTTAACGCTGCCACCTGAATATTAAAAGGTAACTTAAGCTGTTCAAGTTGCGTTAAATAAGTCTTTAGCTGTGCTGTTAACCTTGCCGGGTTATTTTTTTTCGGACTACTTTTGAATAGTGTAAGCAAGTCTGCTCTGCCTTTGACCGTTATTGATGCAACATCGATACGTTTAATTTTTTGCTCAGCAGCTAATGCCAAGGTTATTGTTATATCTTCAATATTGATATCTGCTTGCGGTATTTGCAGGCATAAGTGACTTATCGCCAGCTTTAAATCTGTGGTGAAGTGAAAGTCTAGACAGGTGATTTTTGCGTCATATAACGCCAATTCATCGTGACTAAAGTTTTGTACAATAGCAACGCGGGCAAAATAGAGTAAAAAGAGGCTAGTCATAATAGTGCTTAGTACAAGGGCAAGTGTAATTAAGCTTTTTTTTGGGAGCATCATCTTTGCGTATTTATTCCTTCGTCCAAGCGCTTTTGGCTTTGCTTAATCCATTTTGTACCGCTACTTTATGGCTGTTGAGTAATAGGATCAATCAAAATCATGACTTTCTCATTCATGAGCATATTTTAATTACGCTATAGAAGCGCTATGATATTGGCATTTTTCACGCAAAGACTATAAAGAGAGACGCATGTCAGCTGTTCCATTAGAACGTATTACCATAGAACCTACTTCACCCGCCACAGCCTGTGTTATCTGGTTACATGGATTAGGAGACTCAGGTGCAGGATTTTCGCCTATTGTGCCAGAACTAGGTTTGCCTAAAAACCACGCGGTACGTTTTGTGTTTCCACATGCGCCAGAGCAAGCCGTGACTATTAACCAAGGCCATGTCATGCGTTCATGGTATGACATAAAAAGTATGGATTTACATAATCGTGCTGATATGGACGGTGTGCTTAAATCTGAAGTCAAAATTCGAGCATTAATTGCAGAGCAAGTTACAGCGGGTATACCTGCAAAGAATATTATTTTAGCGGGCTTTAGCCAAGGCGGTGTGATGAGCCTGTTTACTGGTTTGCGTTACCCTGAAAAGCTTGCAGGTATTATGGCGTTATCATGTTATTTACCTAATGCTGATGCATTACCCGAGCAACTAAGTGCGGCAAATAGTGATACAGCAATTTTGCAACAACACGGCGACAATGACGATGTTGTGCCTTTAAGTGCGGGTAAAATGGCTAATACCTTACTTAATGCGAAAAACTACCCAGTAACATGGCAAACTTATCCGATGACGCATAGTGTTCATCCAACACAAATCCGTGATATTGCCACCTGGTTAGTGGCACGTTTAAACTTAGTGTAAAGCTAAATCATCAAAGGGGAGATAAAATGCCAGAAGTTAAGGTTAAGCTTGTTTTTGAGAAAGAAAACAAAAATAGCATACGTTTTAAAGAAGTAGCTGAGCCAGGTAAGGCTGAAGCTATGGGTAGTATCTATTTACAAAAGTGGCTTGTGGGTGATGCTAAAGCAATTGAAATTTTGGTGAAAGTTCCAGACTAGTGGTTTTTAATTGTTTTTTAGTTGGCGATTGCTCAGTTATTTCGACGAAACACCAAGTTTTGTAGTTAAAAGGTAGCCTTTATGAAAAAGAATGAAGACTAAGAGTACCCTGCGTTTAGGCGAAAACGAGAAGCACATTTAAGGCTCTATGCACCTAAGTCTATAAATTACAGGTGCAGCTGAAAAAGAGTTTTTAAGTAAAGCCGAAGGAAATTTAGGACCTGCCCCCCCCTTTTACTGAATGTGAAGAATAGTTCATGCCTAGTCATGGGGGGAATAAATAAAACGTTGTGTGCAGGCGATTATGCAGAATATAGAGACAAGTTCGAAAGCTAAGACGCTTGTGTTTACAACTCGCAAAGCTGCTGCGACTGAACAGCCACTAATATGGACAATTTTTAAGTATGATTTATGAACCTAAAGAGAGGCTTACAGCCATTACCAATAAGGCATTAGAGTTTTTCAATAATGATAATGAAGCCACCCAACGCTGGTTAAATCACTCAGTTCACGGTCTTAAAAACCAGCGGCCTGTTGATATGGCTGACACGGTTGAAGATACACAAACGGTATTAAACCTAATAGGTTGCTTAGAACAGGGGATGTTTGTCTAAGCAGAATATACCAGAGCCTTTCGCGTCGACAACAACTTCATCTCATTTGTAGTGGCCAACTGTAGTGGTCAAGTAAAACTGGATACTGATTTATATTCTAATCAGTATCTTTTCTCTGACTCATTTTGTATTCTTCTACTGTTTTGAGCTCCAAACCCATAGGTAAAAGTCTTGCAGCTCAAGCGCTGTAGTTTTTTGTTGCGCTTGGCCTAGTTATGGTTAGTTTGTCCATAACTAGCTCAACGTAGTGCATTTTTCACCATAACAGGTTTAATAACAATAACGGTTTCAATACTAATCCCCTTAGCAGATAAATGAATTAACCCAGCTTTTGAAAGACTAATAAGCGATTGTTTGCTGGCATAGCATGATCATTTTCTAGCGATAAACCTACACTCTCCGCTAAGGCTATTATTGCCTCCATATCGCGAATAGCACTTTGGCTATCACGCTCTTTGAGCCAGATATCAAAACTGGCATTACTCTCGCTTGTGTACTGGCCTTGATAATTAAATGGCCCATAAATACAACATTTACCCTGTTGATTTAAATGTTGTGATGCCCCACTAAAAAATGCTTGCACTAATGGCCAGCTAATAATATGCAAGGTATTTGCTGTGTATATGGCGTCAATTTTTTCAATTGGCCAAGGATGGTTTAGATCAAGTGCAATAGGGTGAAGTAAGTTACCTGCAGGATATTCTCTTAACCATTGGCTAATGCCTTGATGATTTACCAATATATCGCTAGTCTGCCAACTTAACCACGGCATGTTGGGCGCAAAAAACACTGCATGTTGGCCAGATCCTGAACCGACTTCTAACACAGTTTTACTGGCACTAAAGCTATCAGCTAGCGCAGATAAAATAGCAACTTTATTGTTCTCACAGGCTTGGGAGAAGGGTTTGTTCATGGCTGTTTACTCAATTTTTCACTCAGTTCTTTACTCATATGATTACTAGTGTGACTAACAGTTTTCATCGTTTAACTTATAAGGTAGTAGTGCTTGGCACTGGGCTTGATAAGTACGCATTTGTTGCTGTTCTTGCAAACAAAAATCTTTGATAGCAGGTTTAAAACCCGCATGTTTGATCCAATGATATGACGTGGTTAGCTTAGGTTCAAAACCTCGGGCTATTTTATGTTCACCTTGGGTACCCGGGTGAAATAAGCTCAGTTTATTTTCAATACAAAACTCTATGCCTTGGTAGTAACACAATTCAAAATGTAAATTGTTATAGCTCTTCGTGCAACCCCAATAGCGACCATATAAATGCTTGTCGTCAAAAAAGAACCAAGCACAAGCGATGTCTTCACCGTTACAGTTAGCGATGATCAGCAAGATATGCTCAGGTAACTTTTCTACTACTGACTTAAAAAAATCAAACGATAAATGTGGCGTATGTCCACGTTTTAAATAAGTTAGCTGATAAGTTAAATAGAAAAACTCAAGTTCTTTTTCACTAATATCTTTACCCATAATGCGTCTAATCTCAATATTTTGTTGCGCAATTGAAAAACGTTCTTTGCGAGTGTTTTTTCTTTTTCTGGCGGTAAAGCGTGAGAGGAAATCGTCAAAGTCACGGTAGTTATAGTTTAGCCAATGAAATTGCACCGTGTTACGTTGGTAAACATCATCAGACTTTTGCTGTGTTGGTAAGCAATATAATAAGTGCCAGCTATTTAAGTTTTTATGTTGGCAATGGTGTGTTAATACCTCGAAGACATCAGCAAGGACAACATGGTTGGATAACAATTTATGGCTAGTTACCGGTGTAAAAGGTGTGGTAGCGACTAATTTAGGGTAGTAGGGCATATTATGTTTTTCATAGGCTTCGGCCCATGCCCAATCAAAAACATATTCTCCCCACGAATGGGATTTAACATACATGGGCAGAATAGCGTTAATTTCACTTTTATCATTATCACGCAATTGTAAATGATGAGGTTGCCAACCTTGAGCACTACTAACCGATCCACTAGTTTCTAAACACTGGAGGAATTGATAATTTGAAAACACCGACGGCTGTCGATTTAGCCGTTGCCAGTCTTGTTCAGCTATAGCTGAAATATTATTTATGATTTCAATTTTCAATGATTATTCTGTTACTTAAGTTACTAATCTCTGCAGCTTAACAGATGGTTAATTTAATAGGTATAAAGCTTTTTAAGTAACTAATGTCTGGCAATTTATGAGCAATATTTACCCGTAACAACAAATTCATATCTTTAGATTTAATTCACTTGGTATAATGTTAAAAACGTAATTAGGGTAATGAAACCAATGAGCATTGAAAAAACACTGAAGTCATTTTTAAATCAAGTTAAAGAAACACAAATAATTTGGGCGTTACAAGATAAAAACAGCGAAGATTGGGTGGTACTTGATTCAATTAACTTTGAAAACACTGAAGTTATGCCACTTTGGTCAACACAAGCACTGGCCAAAAGTCATTGTATTGAAGAGTGGGCTGATTATATACCTGCGGCTATAACGTTAGCTGATTGGATGGAATTCTGGATTGAAGACTTACTCGAAGATGGCGTTATTATCGGTATCAATTGGCAAGAAAATGATGAGTGTTTGGAGTTAGAACTGCCTGAGTTTACTCAAGCATTGGCAGCAGTTGAAACGTTATAACTAGCCAAGCCAAACGGTTACGATGTTAAGCTTATAAGCGCCTACTATCGCATTAGTGAACACACATATTGCAATACCAATGAATTACTCTTGCAATATGTGTGTTCATAGCTCCCTCTAGGCAAATATTCAGTGGTTATTATTGCCCGTTATTTATTTTTAAGCCCCAAATCCTCCTAAAGTGGCTACTTGTTTTCTCAATTCAGGTGTCATTTACTCATTTTCAGAGATTAGCTAAACCACCTACACATAAACCACCCACACATAAAGTAACAGACTGTTTTTTAAATTTAATTCCAGTCTGTTACATTAAGTTATTAATGGTTTATATCGCTCTTTAAAATAGTCATTAAAGCCTTTGCGGTATGTTGAAGCAATAAACTTCATTTATATTTCAAAAAATCATTAGTTATATTTTAACCCTACCTTCACTAAAATAATGAAATAGCTTTACAACTTATCGGGTCAAATTATGCAGTTACCTTTGATGCAGAGATAAAACTGTCGAACTAAAGCTGTAGAACCAAATTTATTATTTTGGCAATGAACGGGTCATACAAAATAAAGTTAAAAATTACACTTAAAAAATAGGAATAAAGCATGATTAAAGCAATATTGGAAAAAAGTTATAGCATATTAAATTCAACGAAAAAATTGGATTTTCTTGCGCCATTATTATTACGTTTGTATCTGGTGCCTATTTTTTGGATGGCGGGTACCACTAAAATAGAGGGTTTTGATAATATTGTGCAATGGTTTGGTAATGACGATTGGGGCTTAGGTTTACCCTTTCCTTATATTATGGCCATTTTAGCTGTAGGTGCTGAAGTTATTGGTGCTATTGCCTTATTACTTGGCTTAGGTGTGCGCCTCATGGCTGTGCCTTTGATGTTTACTATGTTTATAGCGATGACATCTGTGCACGGACAATATGGCTGGCAAGCGATTGCAGATGCTAATGCACCATTTGCTAACGAGCGAGTAGAGGCAAGCGTTGAGAAAAAAGAAATGATTGTTTCTATTTTGCAAGAACACGGTAACTACGAGTGGCTTACCAGTAGCGGTAATATTACTATTTTAAATAACGGCATTGAGTTCGCAGCAACTTATTTCATTATGTTATTGGCACTGTTTTTTATTGGAAGTGGGCGCTATGTCAGCCTTGATTACTGGTTCAAACGAAAAGTATTACCAAATGCATAAATAACTTACAAAGATAAAAATACAACAATAATCGTAGAATATAATGAATTAACATAGCAAAAACTAAATTTTAAGGTGCAGCAGTTGCACTAGCTGTTGCAGGTTAACAATAATGCGACGCTTAGGATGCAGTGCTTTTAGAGTGTTGATATAAATTGCTTACCTCTTTTTACAATTTAACAACAAAGTAAGTATTGCTACCATGCTCAAATAAGACTACTTTTATTTGCAAGTAATAGAGTTAATAACCTTCATAAACTCGTTCATATATAATGAGACAAATACCGGTAGTAAGTAAATGTTATGGAAATAAATTAACTCTTATGATCAACTTCCTCCCTAAGCGCCCTGTTGTCAGTTTTGTTGTCAGCATTATTATCACAACTTTATCTGGCTGTGCATCATTTGAGCTCACTGATCTTTTTCAGGGCTATAACAGCCAAATGAAGCCTGTTAAAGCAGCCCAACGCCAAGGTGAATTTGTTAAAGCGCAAAACCTACTAGGTGAACGTGCTCAAGGTAATAACAGTTACGTCTTAAATTTACTTGAAAGAGGGCGCTTAGAGTTTTTAGCCGCCGATTGGCAAGCTAGCCAAAAAAGCTTTGCTCAAGCCTATGTTGAGATTGAAGAACAAGGTAATAAGGCAAAAATTCAAATCAGTAAAGGTTTTGAAAATTTAAGCGCAGTCGTCAGTAACGACAATGTGACTTCTTATCAAGTGCCTTATTATGAACAAAGTATGTTGCATAGTTATCAGGCGCTAAATTACTTATTTCAACATGATTTAGTTGGCGCGTTAGTTGAAGTACGTCGGGCAAATTTAGTGCAAGAGAAGGCACTGAAAGCTTATAAAAACGAAGTTTATCAAGCGCAAAAGGAGCTTAATAACTCAGGCATGACCACAGATAGCCTATATAGTGGTTATCCAAGTATGGCAAGTGCGATTGGTAAAGTGAAAAATGGTTTTCAAAATGCCTTTACTTTTTATCTTTCTGGCATCTTGTATGAAGCCAGTGGCGAGCTAAATGACGCTTATATAGATTATAAGCGCGCCATAGAAATATACCCAGAGAACCATTATTTACAACAAGATGTTTTACGCTTAGCCGCTAAGTTAGGTATGCAAGACGACTTAGCGAGCTTGCAGCAACGTTTTGGAAAATATCAAGCACAAACGTCAAAAGAGCAAGGGCAAGTAGTTGTGCTTATTGAGCAAGATATTGTCAATAGTAAGCAAGATATTGGCTTAAATCTGCCAGTAGGTCGAAGCAACAGCGGCTTAAAGTTTTTCAGTTTTTCTTTACCTGTGTATCAAGAGACTTTACCAAAGCACAGTAAACTTACCTTTAAAAATCAAGACCAAAGTTATTTTTCGAATGAAATTGTGGGTATTCAATCGTTAGCCGCGAAAGACTTACAAGAACAATTACCCGCACTGCTGACCCGACAAGTCGTTCGCGTTGTTGCTAAAGAAAAAATGCGACAAAAATTGAGTCGAGAGGCGGGCGATGTCGGTAATATTTTAGCCAGTATTTACAATATTGCCTCCGAAAGAGCAGATACTCGAAGTTGGTCAACCTTGCCCGATCAAGTGGATATTGTGCGGATGAATTTACCCGCTGGTAAGCAAGTATTACAAGTGCAGCTAAATGGACAACAAAAAAATATTGAAGTTGACGTGCAGCCAAATAGAATCACCTTAATTAATTTTTCTGCTATCGGTAGCTATACTGGTTATCAAACAATAAATTTATAAATAATGGATGCCTTAGGAGGGAGTATGTTCAATAGCATAAATATAACTAGCATGGGCCAAAATATCAGTAGATGTTTAGCTGTGATATTAGTGAGCGTTTTTATTACCCCCGGCTGTGCGAATAATAAGCCTCCTGTGACCTCTGGTACAGGCACCAGTGCCATCACCCAAGGTGATGACTTTAGTAAACACCTTGAAGTACAAAACGATGATTTAGCGAAAAAACTCGTGATTAGCGACGTTAAATCACGCAAAAATAATGGCTTGTTACAAGTCAACTTAACCTTGACCAGCCGTTATGAAAAATCACAAAAATTACAATATCATTTCAATTGGTTTGACGAAGCAGGCTTTGTTATTGAAGCCGGAAAAACACCCTGGATACCATTGGAATTACACGGAAAACAATCCACCACTTTACCCGGATTAGCGCCGAATATTAATGTCAGTACATTTAATGTTTATGTTCGTGCAATCCCTGAAAAAGCATATAAATATTAATCGTTAAGGAATAGCATTATGAATAAATTAGCACTGGTAACAACACTCGGCTTAACCCTAGTATTCGCCACGGGTTGTGCTAATAAAGCCGTGGTTCGCTATGGCGATGCCACCGCAGTAGAAACTACCGATATTAACTTTGGTTCAACCGACTTACAAAAAGTTGCTGCCCAAATGACCGACTCGTTATTATTGTCACCAGTAGTGGGCACATTAACGCAAAATGCCCGCCCAGTAATGTTTGTTGAACGCTTAAAAAATAAAACCAGTGAGCATATTGATACCGAGTCAATCACCGACTCTATTTCTACTAAGCTTTTACGCTCTGGCAAATTCCGTTTTGTAGATATGGGTCGAGTAGAAGCGGCACGTGAGCAATTAAACTTTCAACATGACGGCGGCATGGTTGACCCAAACACAGCATCACAGTTTGGCCGTCAAATTGGCGCGCAATACATGTTATACGGTAACTTATCGAGTATCGTTAAAAGCAACCAAGATAAGTCTGATGTTTACTATAAATTCACTTTACGTTTAATGGATCTTGAAAGTGGTTTAGTTGAATGGGCCGATGAAACCGAAATTCGTAAAACGAAAGCCAAAGAATCAGTGGGTTGGTAAGAGCTAAAGTGAGATAGTTTTAGAGACCTTGAGCGTGCTGCTTAAAAAACAGATAGTGTGGTAAACAGCAGCACGCTCATAGACGTTATACTTCAAGTGCTATTTATTACACTCTATTTATTACTTTATATTTAATAAATAAAGGAGAGAAAAATGAAAACAATCACTCTAGCGTTAATTTTCTGGTTGGCATTGATCCCTTTCGCTAATGCTGATTATGAGCGCAATAAAGCTGTGCCGGTTGAAAAAGTTTTATTTGGTCAGGTATTATCAGTACGAAATATTACCGAACAGGAGTTGATTCAAGATAAAAACCAAGGCTGGAAAACCTTTGGTGGTGCGTTAATTGGTGGTGCAATAGGCAATCAATTTGGTAGCGGTAGCGGTAGCGGTAGTGGCCGCGGCGTAGCAACCATATTAGGCGCTATTATTGGTGGTTCAATCAGCCATGATAGAAACCCCAAATATCAAGAAAAAACCCTACTGTTAGTTGAGTTAATGATCAAAGTTAATAACGGTGATGAATACATGGTGATACAAGACCTAGACCATCGTATGTTATTTCAGCCAAAAGACGCGGTTCGCATGATTTATCTTGCCAATGGCACAGTACGTATTGATAAACAAATGTAAGCTGGCTGGTTAAGCGGGTAAAAAAGTTCTAAAATCAAGACCTAGATGTAATGTTAAGCTTCGGCTTATAGTGCGAATGTGAGGTAAATACTCGTGATAATACTTACTTGTATCCATAAAAACACCTATATCACAATAAGAGGCTAAAATTAGTGAGGAATGAGTATTGGCCAGTAGCATTAATCTTATAACTCATTTAGCTGCGCTTCAAACCCAGAGATCATTTTTAGCCGTAAGGTTACCAGCCGTATCGCCAGTATTAACAATACCCTTGGGTTCCACAATCATAATTTTACACTCCCTGCTTGCAGAGGGTTTATGCTCTACACCTTTTGGAATAACAAACATTTCACCTGACTCTAGTGAAACTATACCATCACGAAATTCAATAGTAAGGCAGCCTTCAATAACAATAAACACCTCGTCAGTTTCCGGGTGATCGTGCCAAATAAACTCAGCTGCTACTTTAACTAATTTAAATTGGTATTCATTCATTTCAGCAATGACACGAGGTGACCAATGTTCAGAGAATTTTGTGAATTTTTCGTTGAAATTAATAGGTGAAAATTTCATATTGACTCCATGGTTGCTCGTGCAGCTAACCATATATTATGTTGTAAACGTTTAACTAACTTTTATTTATTTGAATAGTTAACAACTGACCTGAAATTTATTTTATGTTACATCTTGGGTGTTTATATTTTATATTTACCGTGACAACATTATTTCGACCTTATTAGAACTGTCTCCTTGGATAAAGTGCACACTGCTAGTGCACACTTATGCCACATTCCAGATATTAACTTTTAAATAAACTGAACACTTTGAATTATATTATTGTACCAATAATGCCTTATTAAGAGATGAATAATTGTCGGTTATAAGCGACAAAGAAGCAAAAATAACTGTTATTTGTCCTTTTGAATGGCTTATATGCGACTTACTTAACTCGCTTATTTTGCTGATACTCATAAGCCTCTTCTGATATAAAACTGCTCGTTTGACCCGATTTTATTTTAGCCATTTCAAAATCTTGAACAGCTTTAATCTCAAGCCTACGAGACCACCATTTTATTTCACTAAGCATTCGTTTTGCATTAGCTCTTAAATTTACAGCATTAGAAGATTTTGCAGTTAACGAGCATTGAGGAGGATCTATTTTGTGATTTTGACAATACTCTAGAGCATCAGCTAATCCTTGCTCTGTAATTAACTCCTCACATTTACTGGCGTGTACTTCTGCATTTGAAACGTACTCAGCAATTATTAATTCTAATTTTGACATATTACTTTGAATTCCCTCTCTAAACTTTTGGAGCATATAACGCCCTGTTAATTACTTGTACTTAATGATTAAATACAACGAGTAGCAATAAAATCAACAACAAGTAGACTGCTTTTTTAGCATATGTGTAACAATTTAATTTAAGCATTAATTGCCCAAAAAACATTACTAAAACATCGATTAATGCCACATTCGAGTGATTAGATTTTAAAGACACTTAATCACTTTGGATTAGGTTTTGTATCGATAATGCCACAACATTGCTTTTTAAGTAATTTCAGTGCCCTGAACCTTCTGTAGTGATGCTGACGTAAATATATCCATCATTTGGTGACTCTGCATTCCCTACAATTGTCGTTGCTCGCCATTGTGTAATCAGGAATATAAATACTGCTAAAGGCTTAAGGGATGGCAGAGGATTAATGTTTTCCTTAATCCACTCTCTCTGGTCAATATTAGATTCTTGACCCGTATATTTCTCAAACTGACCTACAGCGTGAACAAGCTCTCTATTTTCCTCAATGTTTAACTCAAACAAAATATTCCCGTGCTTGAGAAATAAGCTTTCATAATCTGCATTAGCTACTTTGATGTCAGAGTGCTTTATTATGAGTGGATCAGCCATATTATTTTTTCCATTTGAAGCTCTTGTTATATTCATTTATTACTGTTTTTCTTTAAAGACTTATCAATTGCATCTACTTGTGTCTGTTTTCTTTTAAGGCAATTCACCCTATCTTGTGCATGACCTTGTTCGCATTTTGACGAAGCGCCTTTACTGTCTATTACAGCAGAGGTTCCTGAATATATGGCATCAAAAACATTATTTCCTGTTTGAATAGCTGAACAAGCAGATAGAAAAAAGGGCAAAAGTATAATTAAAGATTTCATGCTTACTCAATTCCTTTGATAAATATAATAGCTCATTATGTATACGACTCAGTATCACATACACCATAAACAACATTAAATTAACATTAATGTTTCATACTTTCAAAGCATTAGAAACTAATAATGCTAAATCACATGTATATTAGGGTGCGTTACTAAGGTCTATCAGCAATACAGCCTTAATAAATAAAACATTTTAAATTCATGCGGTTAATTGAATTTGTTTAGTGTGTATTATAATAAATGGTGTGTTACTAATACGTCTTAGTAACACACCTAGAAAAATCATACTGACTTCCATATAAAAAGGCATGACATCATTTACGCTAGTAGTTAATTCATTAGAAAATATATGCAATATTTTTAGCTAGAATGTCAGGGATGTGCACAAAGTGATCTTATTTAATCGTGATAAACTTAATGTTATTCAGTGGTCACAGTAGATGTCATTAGGATGCAGTGTTGGATGATAATGACGGGCAGTTTTGATGTAATTGGGTGGCACAACTGATGTGAATTTCCAATAAGGGTTCATAGCTTGCTCTTTAGAATAAGTAGCTATTTTTGAATGCATCTTTAGAGCGCTTGCAATGGTCTTTAGCTTTATCCATTTCCTTCATGAAAAAGTAGATCACTTACTTAGTCAAATGGGTATAAAAATAACTTTTGATATGTTTTTTATTAAAAAAGTGTAATTAATAAAAACTTAAATGGGTTTTCAAACGTATGATGACTATCACCTCATTAAATAATAAGTTTTTATGTTTTCAATATTTAAGTCAAACCCATTAAAAAAGTTAAATAAACGTTACGAAGCTAAACTTGAAGAAGCTATGCATTTACAAAGAAAAGGTGATATCAAAGGCTACTCAATGGTTACTGCTGAAGCTGAAAAAATAGCAGTTGAAATAAAAGCGTTAGAAAGTGCCACAAAATCCTAACTAGATGGCAACATATTTATTGTTTAAAATTTGTAGCATGTTTGTAATATTTGCTAAGAATTAATAGCCAGTGTCTTAAATTCTTGGGTTTGTTGTGAGCCAAAATATGCATTAAGACCTATTATTGCCTTTTTTAGGTTTTCTTTTTATAGCTACGTTGCTTTATATTATAGGCAACGCTGCTTTCAGTATCTGACCTCAGCTTTATAACTGGCATTGATTGGTTAGTTTACTTCTTTTGCAATAACATCCCAATTACTCCCTCTATAATAATGCCTGTTTTTAAGGATGTATCTGACAAAAAGTTATACTTTATACTGCCATCATCTTCAAAGAGTTTTAGAGAGTAACAGCTGAGAAGATAAATTACCCATAACCGGTAACATATGTCTGGGATGATAGGTTATTTTACAGATACTGCTGTATATTTTGAAAGCAACAAGCATTTTAATAGCAAGATCACTCATGAAGTGATCTGCTTTTCTACGAGGAAAAATGGATAAATACCAACCATAAAATTTTACCAGTAGTTAAGCTACTCATAAATTCTATCCTGTGGGTGGCATTGCCGATTTGAAATAAACACTTTAATTTATATAAGTAACGCTCAATTGACCTATTACCGGCTAATTTATGGTTGTTTATTACATAATGGTTATAAGATTTGTCATTTACTGTACAGGTATTATTTGTGTCAACAGCGGTTCTTTTCTTCTCTTGGTCGTGAAAAACCTTTGTTATTTGTGAGTCCAAATTTGTATTCATTACATCACCTAGCATTAGATGATGTAAACCAAGCTACAATCCCCCTACATTTATTAGCTAAAATGCAAAAAATGGCGATTTGTTAGCTACATAAATACTTCATAAATAAAGCTGACTTTTAGTCTTGTTAAGGTTAAGAAGTACTATTTTTCAACAAAAGCTCTTTCAACAACGTAGTCGCCTTGCACGCCTTTTTTACGACTTTCCTGAAAACCTCTTTCATCTAACATGGCACAGGTGTCTTTTAGCATAGCAGGGCTGCCACATAACATCACGCGGTCAAACTCGGGATCAATTTCAGGTATGTCAATATCAAGACAGAGCTTACCTGTTTTTATTAAATCAGTAATGCGTCCTTCATTTTTATAGCTCTCACGAGTCACACTGGGATAGTAGATTAGCTGTTCAGCAATCATGTCACCAAGATATTCATGATGAGGCAGATCTGTGGTTATTATTTTGTGGTAAGCCAGTTCATTCACGTACCTTACGCCATGAAATAAAATTACTTTGTCAAAACGCTGATAAGTTTCTGGATCTTTGATAATACTTAAAAAGGGCGCCAAGCCTGTTCCTGTGCCGATCAAGAATAGGTTTCGACCATCTCGTAAGTCATCTATAACCAAAGTTCCGGTTGGTTTACTGCCGATAATAACTTCATCACCAATAGCTAAATGTTGTAATTTGGAGGTAAAAGCCCCTCCTTCAACTTTAATGCTGAAAAACTCCAAATAATCTTCATGGTTTGCACTGGCGAGACTGTAGGCGCGTAGAATGGGCCGAGTATTTTCTTGTGCTAAGCCAATGATGATATATTCACCATTCCTAAAGCGGAGACCTTGACTACGGGTAGTCTTAAAAGAAAAAAGACTATCGTTCCAATGAACAACATCGATGACTTTTTCGGGATTAAATTTTTTTTGCATGGTTTGTCCTGTAAGCAACTTTTGACTAAATAAAAAATAAGCTTTATTGACTCGGTATGAAAACAGATGATTGATGACAGTGTCATCTATGCTCAAATCAATTAAAGACTAGCTAAATTTCCTGATAAAATTTAGCAGCTCTTTGGTAAAATCGTAGGCTTAACTTAAGGTTACATAAGCATAAAGTCTGTGATTTTTTTTAAGGAAAAAATGATTAAAAGAGCGATAGGTTTGAACAATAAACCGACTTAGCATACCAAAAAGTAATTTTTTTAGTTTGACTAGTTAACACCTTATACGATATTTAAACCGTTACAGATCATTTGTGGCCACCAACTTCTTTGCCGTAAACCAGTCAGCTATAATACTGAGTTAGGTGGAATATATTTAACTCTTAGTAAGCACAAGTAAACACAAGTACGCACCAGTAACCATTAGCAAGCATAAGGTAATAACCAACAACTAATAATTACTTCAATATCAGTAATCTTCATTAATTATTCTGAGTACGGTAGGTAAGCACTTTAGCGCTGCATCGATATTACCTTCGACTGAAGCTGAAACGATTGCACCTTCTTTAAGTAGAGAAATGGTGTTTGCAACAACTTCACATTCATCTGTTTTATTGATGAACATACTCACTTTTTCCTTTATTAGCAGGCTAATTTTATGCTTGTGTTCTTTACAAGAACGTCGTGCAAGAGAGTTAGGGTCACCATATTCAGCCGCAGTATTTATAAAATAACAGCCTTTAAATTCATCAAGTCCAGCCACTCTGTTATTAAACCAATTATCTAGACCGTAAAATAGCGCAAGAATTGACTCTTTACCTGTTTTCTTGCTATTTAATATTGATTCAAACCACTGACAAAAAAGATGATCTCGATATTTAAGAGTTGCTAATACTAGTTGCTCTTTACTTGAGAAATGGTGATATAAAGTTTTTTTTGCAACACCTGACTCTTTTACTATTTCATTTATGCCAACTGAATTAATGCCATTGGAGTAGAAAAGTTGTAATGCTGTTTTGATTAAAAGCAATTTTTTTACATTCATATATGTGACTCCTAATTAAAATGAATCTTGACCCAAGTAGAACAAGCAGTCTACCATGGCAGAGGTAGATATTCCTTCTACTAAAAAGGAGATTTTATGAGTAAAACTATTTTTTCTTTCGTTGCGGGAATTGCTGCTACTTTGGCTATTGGCGTTCTAGCTTACCTTGATAGCTTGTCAATAAGCCCTGGCGTTTGGTTAATGGCACCATTTGGAGCTTCGGTTGTATTAGTTTTCGGTGTGCCGGCAAGTCCACTTGCCCAACCTAAGAATGTTATCTTAGGTCATTTTTTTACTGCGCTAATTGGCGTTATTTTTATTACTTATGTTGGTGTGCAGCCATGGTCGTTGGCCTTAGCGACCGGATTAGGTGTTACGACTATGCTGCTTACAAAAACCACTCACCCACCGGCTGGAGCAAATCCTATATTAATTATGCTGACAGGGCAAAGCTGGTCATTTTTACTTACTCCAGTCTTACTTGGATCATGTGTCATCGTGGTTTTAGGCTTAGTGTTTAATAAACTGCGTGTATTATATCTTGAAAAGCCATAGTGCTATAAATTAATGAATAATGGCTAAAACAGCGGGCTATTGCCTCTATATTTTAGCCAATTATTTTGACATTGCGGATAAAAAGTCTGCTCGACATCAACAATATCTCAATTCTTTAACCTCTGAGTTTCAGCATAGTGCCGACTCTTTCTTAAACCCAAAATGTCAGCTTCATAGTTAAGTGTGCGTTTAACTGGTTGATTTTACGTAGCGTCAACCAAACGTTTGATAGGTGTTAGTTATAGTGAGCATGTTAGTGGTCAATCTCAAGTATTATACTTACTCAAACTCAAACTCAAACTCAAACTTACATTTGCGTAAGCTATTTTATCGAATAACGGCTTTAGTTTAATAGCACTATTTTACGCTATAAAATACCGTCAAGCGTTTTAATTATTAGGTTCAAATTTTTGTTTACGTAGATGAGAATTACCTATTATTTAAAGAAAATATTAACTAAGAATAGTATGCCAGAAGGTGATCTCGAGTGAGAGGTACTGAAATTCTTAAGCTTTAAGCTTTGTTGATATTTTCTAATGCTTGTATTTTTTTTCTAATCTTTATCGCTTCTTCAGTAAACATCGAAAAATCATTAATGTTGCCATTTTTTTGCGCACAAATAGCGCTTTCAAGTTTGTCTTCATAACTTTTGTTTAACTTTTTAGTTGGGTCTTGCTTAAACAATAAAAACATAAAGTTCAATCTTTGTTCAATTAGTTGTTTTTATATACGGCTGTAAAAGGTTTTTAGTTTTATATGTTCGAAATTAAAAGTTAAAAACTATAGTTGGCGCAAGTGACACGCTATTTTAAACGTCACTTTTCACCATGAAACCCTTTATTTTCATTGCGTTATATAATTGTAATTTAGAAAAATAAAAATTAAATTTGTTGATATTATTAGATTTTTTACTTTACCGCTTGTATTTAAATATAATGCATCCTTGTCTTGTGTGACTGATGTTTAGCGCAATAAATTATGAGATAATTTCGTTAACGTCATAGTATTAAATCAATTTAGGTTAATCCTATGGGTATTAACCGACAAAGGAAGCGTTTGTGTTAGCTAACTCAATAGTTGTGCTCGATTTTGAAACCACGGGTTTATCGCCAGCTCAAGGAGAACGTGCCATTGAAATTGGCGCCGTTAAAATTGAAAACGGCATAGTTACCGACCGGTTTCAAGCTTTGATGAATCCAGGTCGACGCATCAATAGTTTTATTGAAAACTATACCGGTATTAGTAATAGAATGCTGGCGGTTGCATCGCCTTGTAAAAAAGTGATGACTGATTTTGCTAGCTTTATCGGTGAGAGTAATTTACTAGCGCACAACGCCTCTTTTGATGCCCGCTTCCTCGAGGCCGAATTTGCTCGTTTGGGTCGTCAGGTTTTAGGCGAGTTTACTTGTTCGTTATTAATATCACGCCGTATTTATCAAGATGCGCCAAATCATAAATTAGGCACGTTAATTGATTATAAAAATATTGCCGCCGATGGTAGTTTTCACCGGGCGTTATTTGACGCAGAAATGACCGCAGAACTCTGGTTGATTATGTTAAATGATATTAGCGAACGCTACGGATTAGAAGATATTCCCTTTAGTTTGATTCAGCGATTAGCTAAAACGCCTAAAGCGCAAATCAACAAGTTATTGACTACTTACGCCAGTAAAATAACTAAAGCCGTTTAGGCTTAATATACCTAGCTATATCAACGGCTAAAGATTCTAATATTAATCGGTTTGGCCAAAATAACGGTTTTAATCTCTATTACAGAGATTAATGTTTGCTGTTTATGTTGGATAAATATTGAAAATCATCCCGCTTAACGCGAACGCTAAAGTATAAATTAAGCTTATTTAGTATTAACTTATTCTAAGGTATGCTGTTTATATATTGAAATCATAATGTAACCATACAAAAAATTAGGGATTTACTTTGGCTGAAAAGATAATAAAAGCGGTAAAAGGTTTTGCTTTAGTACTGAGTGAAGATGCAAAATTAACCCCCTCACAAAGAATAACAGGCATTGAAAAAATACTACCAGCACTCAAACCTGGGCAAGTATTAGTTAAAATGCTGGCTACACCGGTTAATCCCTCTGATTTAATGTACTTATTGGGTAAATACGGTTTAACCGCGCAAGAGGGTGACTTTGTTGGCTTTGAAGGTTGTGGCATTGTAGAAGCGGCCAATGCCGGACTTTACGGTAAGTGGTTAACAGGCAAGCGCGTTGCTTTATCAGCACAACCCGGTATTGACGGCGTGTGGGCTGAATATGCCATTACACAAGCAAATTTATGTTTGCCAGTTCGAAAAGCATTAAGTGACGAGCAAGCGGCAACGATTATAGTTAATCCTTGTACGTCTGTTTGCCTAGTAGAGCGAGCTATAGCACTGGGCAGTAAAGCTATTGTGATTAATGCCGGGGCAAGCCAAGTGGGTAAGGGCGCTATTCGTTATGCAAAACTTAAAGGAATTAAGACCATAGCGACAGTGCGCAGTGCAGCGAATGTTAAGGTCTTGCAAGCGTTAGGGGCCGATTGCGTATTGTTAACGTCAGACGATAATTTTGCTCAATCACTAAAGCATTGGGCGAAAAAACTCAAGGCAAAAGTATTGTTGGATTCGGTTGCAGCTGATGATACCCCTAGAGTTTTAAACGCCATGCCTAATAGTTCTACGGCCTTGGTTTATGGTCGACTAACCGAAACTCAAGATGTACTTGGTGGCTTGTTTAGTGTGGCTGATGTGATCTTTCGCGATATGCGAATAGAGGGTTTTTGGTTGGCAAAATACATTGGTGACGCTTCACCGTTACAGGTATTAGCCTTGAGTTTGAAAGTACAAAAATTGTTTGCTCAAGGGATTTTTAAGACCGATATTTATGCCCGAGTTGGTTTTGATGATTTTGCCCAAGCATTAGACCATTACGCACAACATAAAAGTGATGGCAAGGTGATATTATTACCTAATAATTAGAAATTATATTTTTCTATAAGTTTTTGAGAATCAGCAGTCATTTTATATTGAGTTTATTTAAGTAATATAAAAATATTTTCATATCCATTACGACTATATCTACACGGCCTAAAAATAGTAACTCTAGCTGTTTTTCTTGATCGGCCACTTGAAGGTAAATTGGACTATTAGTAACCGCTTCAGCAAATTTTATTCTAATATTGTGTGTGCTATTTGAAATGACGCAATCGAGTAATGGCCTATATCTGCAATGCTATTAAGTGACACAGCATGCTCTTTTAACAAAATGGCCACGTTTTGATAATTGATGTAATTTTTACTTAGGGTATTTATATTAGTGAATCTGTGTTTATTCGCCGTCATTACCGCATCAATATCGGGTAACGCGAGCATTTTTCTGAACGGCCATAGGGCATGAAAATAAACTCTGGTGCTTTACCTATCATGGTTAATATTTGCTGAATTAACGCTAACTCGAAATCTGAATGGTTTTCTTCAATAATACCAGGTGGCTTAGAAAGTCCAAGCACCACTTTAAATGGTTTATTTTCCAAACAGTTAATGAAAATCAGGCTGAAAAAGATAATTTTTTTTTGACATATAAATTTCTACCAAGGTTTTTTTAATCTTAGGCTTTATATTTCGCTAGTAATATCAGCGTAACTAGCTTGCAACGAGAGGATAATATTTTTTGGTGATAATTCTATTTCTAAACCACGTTTACCACCACTAATAAAAATAGTGTTTAACATTTCAGCGCTTTGGTCAAGCACGGTTACTAATCTTTTTTTTTGACCTAATGGACTAACGCCTCCAAGGACATAGCCGGTAGAGTTTTGTACTTTATTGGCATCAGCCATTTTAATTTTTTTAGCATTAAGGGTTTTTGCTAGCTTTTTTAAACTGAGTTGATTAACCACCGGAATAATAGCAACGGCTAAATAAGCATTATCTACATCAACCACTAGCGTTTTAAAAACCACTTCAGCGCTAAGCTTGAGCTTATCAAGCGCTTCAAGGCCGAATGATTTACAATTAGCATCATGCTGATAGTGATGTAATTGATAAGCGAGTGTTAATTTATTCAGTTGCTTAACTGCAGGTGTCATATTAGTTCACTTTCCTTTAATATTTTGAATCTAATCTAAGCAATTCAACCCCTAACTTATTTCACATAAGGCGCTCTATTCAGCCTTTAAGCTATAGGTTATTTTTTGCGCCAATGAGGTGATCACTTTACGCATTTGTTCGACAGCGTGCTCATAGCCATCTTTATTAAGCGCTACGGTTAGGGTAAAGTTATGCTCTTTTTCTAGATTTTTCACACCTTTACCTTGTAGCCAATAAGTGCCTGTAAGTAGGGCTTGTGATTGATAAGTGGAATGAAATGCTGTGATGTTAATAACAACGGTTGTTGCCGCTGTAGCTTGGTTTTTTGCTGGTGTGACAATATAATGAAAACGACTAGCAAGATTATTTAAGTCTTGTGCTAAGGCTTGTGTAAAGCTGTTTTGTAATGGCTCTGCCCACATATGAAAGTGCGAGTAGTGCAACTGGTGATTGGAAATTTGTAAAACCAAACTGGGTTGTCTTAAATAATCAGGTAATGCTAACAAGGTAATACCAAGCTGCTGACGATTGTTATTATGCATGTTATCAGTGTTAACTAAGCCGGTGGTCGTTGGGCTATTAAGTAAATAATATTGTGTTTTGTTAGCGGGAGCCGAGCTACAAGATCCAAGCAGAATAATGGACACAAGAGTGACGATTAAAGTCTTTTTCATTGTTGTGCTCCATTAAGTTTTGTCGGTATTGGCTCAGCGACTTCACCATTATTAAAGAGTAAGCTATTAGGTTTATGCTTGAGTTGATTCAGCAAAGGCTTTAATTCGTTCATTGTTGCAGTGAGTGTATGTAGTGTGGTGCGCAGTTCTTCGTAGCCCTGAGAGCCAGATGACAAGTCTTTGGTTAAGGTATTGATACCTTGTAAGGCTTTACTGAGTTCACTACTAATTTGTTGCTGCTCAACTTTACTCAATAAGCTATCAAGGCTATGACTTACCCCTTGAAACTCTTGCGCGGTTTGCGTCATTTCTAACATCAGTTTATCGGCATTTTCACTCATACTATTGAGCGGGATATTATTTAAGTTATCCATAAACTGTTCCGCTTTTGCGGTAATTTGCGAAAAGTCATCACTACTGGTTGGAATAATTAGGAAGTCATCATATTTTGCTATTTCGCTGATGGGTTGATCTTTATTGTGTTGTAAATCAACGTATAAGCTGCCAGTTAAAATATTTCCTGTGCGCAGAACGGCTTTTAAACCATGCTCAATCCAGTAAATATTTTGTTTGCTCATAAGCGCTTTACCTTCATCATTATCGGGCAGGCCTATTCGACCTGGCTGTAAACTGATCAGCACGGGAATTTTAAAGTCAGCCTTGGTAAATTTGTTCTCACTTCGAGTTAAGGCCATGTTGACTGATTGCACTTTACCTATTTGTATTCCTCGATACTCAACGGGTGCGCCAACAGATAGGCCTCTAATAGAGTCGCTGACCAGTACTACAAATTCGATAGATCGGCGGTATCTCTCGTCGTCAGCAGCTTCATAGCTCTCGTAGATGTCAAAATATGAGCGCTCACCAATTTTTTCGCCAATGCTCATGCCTTTAGGAATACCAAAGGTGGCACCGTTGGTTAACATAGTTTCAAAATTTCCAGTTTTAACTGATATGCCATCGGCATTTAAATCAAGTTGTAGACCACTAACATCCCAAAACTTAGTATTACTGGTGATAAGTTGATGATAAGGCGCTTTGATAAAAGCATTGTAATAAACAACACGTTCTTCAAAATTAAAATAGATATCCTCAAATTGGCCAACGGTTAAGCCTTTATAAATAATGGGATCACCTTTTTTGTAAGCAAACTGGTCGTTGCTATTAAGGGTTATATGCAAGCCTGGAGTGCCTGAAGGCGTCAAGGGGGGCGAGTTTAAGGCATCAAAAATATAGCGCTCTTCATTGCTTTTTCCTGGCGATATTTCAATATACACACCGGATATTAAGGTGCTGAGACCCGATACGCCGGTATGCGATATTTGTGGCGAAACCACCCAAAACTTACTGTCAGCCAGTAAAAATTGCTCTGCTGATTTTTTTATCTTTGCAGTAACAATTACGCCATTACCGTTTTGATTAAGCTCAATGGAGCTTACTTCTCCAATATCAACATTGCGAGATTTTATTTTGGTTTTTTCAGCTTCCATGCCTTCAGCGGTAAGGAAATGTATGGTGACTTCTGTGCCTTCATTACTCCATTGATAATAAATCATCCAACAGCCAATAAAGATTGCAATGGCAGGAATAAACCAGATAGTTGATACGGTTTTAATTGGCTTTATTGTCGCGTCTGGTATTTGAGCATCATTCATCATTTTTTATATTTTTCCAGATTAATTGTGGTTCAAAACTCATTGCGGCTAGCATAGTGACAATCACTAAACCGGAAAATGCTAAGGTAGCAGCTCCAGGTGCTATACTCATGACCGGGCCAAGCTGAATTAAGCTAGCCAGAATAATAACGACAAAAACATCTACCATTGACCAACGACCGACAAATTCAGCCATACGATACCATTTTATTCTTTCTAAGCTTAATCTATCACTTTGTTTTTGAACACTATAATTTAACCAAGCCAGCACTAATATTTTAGCAACAGGTATAACAACACTCGCAATAAAAATAATGGCAGCGATAGGGTAGGAGCCTAAGTTCCACAGTAAAATAACCCCACCAATAATTGTACTGGGCTCATCTTGGCCCCAAAAGTGTGTAGTCATGATCGGGAGTGTATTGGCTGGGATGTACAATACCACTGCGGTGAGCAGTAGCGCCCAAGTTTTTTGCACACTTAGTGCCTGTTTTATTGGGTCTTCTTGGGCTGCTTTTGTGTGACTTTGGTGTCTTTCGATATTATGCGCTTTTTCAACTTTAGCCAGTAATTGGTACAACTCGCGCTTATCGATATGTAAAATTACCAGTGTCATCGACAATGTAAAGAAAATAAAAGCATAAAAAGATAAGCCTAATTCAATATCAGCCATAGAAATAATTTTGATTAAACTAACCAAAGTACCAATCAGGAATATTTCCACCATGCTCCAAGGTAATAACTTAAAAACTAAGGCCAATACTTGACCGCCATACTTAGGATATAAGCCTTTATTTAGTGGAATAAGCAAGTAAATAAGCGACAACAAAATGACAGTTGGAATGGCAAATATAGTGAGAAACTCAATGAGTGCTAAAAGTTGATAATTATTATCGATTAAGACTATAAAACTTGTCATGGCGTTAAAGTGGTTTTCTAAGCCTTTGGCACTAAAAGACAAGAAGGTAAAAGGTAATGAAGCTAATAAAAATATTAATGCGGTAATAGCGAAAGCAATAATTCTTTCATTAGCATTGCGATGAATTGCGCTTAATTTATAGCCACAACGCGGGCATTGTGCTTTTTGATTTTCTTTTAATACAGGTAATTTGATGGTCAGCGCACACTCATAGCACTGAATTTCAACTGGATGTATTTCGTTGTTTTGCAGCGTTTTTGGCATGGTAAATGCCGTCCTCAAGATCAATTTTTTACAATAGCTTAAATTAGCATATATTATAGCAATCGAACTAAATAATTTTGATGAATATTATTGATATACGATTAATATTCTTACGCCCTTAATCTGCTATTTTAACCAGATTGGTTTTAGCAATAAAAATAAATAAGGCTTGTACTTATAGATACTATTTTTATTGGCCTAGTAAGTTATCAATTAGTGCCGACTTTAAACTAATATATATTTGCTGCAATGGCGACCGCTTCAGCGTAGAGCTAATAGTAAGAATAGAATATGAAGAGTGATAATATTTTTATGTAAGGTGTGTAACTATTAATCTATACCTGCCTTGGTTTATTTCTATCATTGCTATGATGAAAAAATGATACAGTTGTATTTTCATTAAACGCGCAGAGTCTGCTATTGAAAGATTGATTTCAAGTGGCAATAATACCGAATATATTAGCCTTACGAGGATAAGACAATTAAATTTTTAACTATATTTAGTTGTTAACATACCAAGGGTTAATACGATTTATAACTGTGAAAAACTTATTAGGTAACAATATGAATATAGAAGCAGCATACCCTATTGGTGAGCTTGGCAAAAAGTGGACCGATGGCGATAAGGAAATATGGTTTCAACAACAGCAGAAAAAGCGCAGCTACTTTGAAGAGGTTGTTACTAAATTAGAGGGTTTAAGCGAGTGTTATATTATCGAGCAGTATGGAAACTTACTCTATGATGAAGAGATTTATCCATTATATGCTTTAAAATCGTCAAATTGGTTAGCAGATAAACCGGCTATTTTAATCACAGGTGGTGTACATGGTTATGAAACCAGTGGTGTTCAGGGTGCCATTCGTTTTCTACAAACCGCTGCACAGCCATTTCAAGACGCGTTTAACTTTGTGGTTTTACCTTGTATTAGTCCTTGGGGTTATGAAACTATTAATCGTTGGAACCCTTTGACAGTTGACCCTAATCGCTCATTTTATGAGAATAGCCCGGCACAAGAGTCATCAGCAGTTATGCAGTATATGAAAACCCTAGGTATTGATTTTTTGGCGCATATAGATCTACATGAAACCACAGATACTGATAACAGTGAATTTAGGCCAGCACTTTCTGCAAGAGATGCTATTGAACAGAAAAATTGGAATATACCAGACGGCTTTTATTTAGTTGGCGATAGCACTAAACCCCAAGCGAGTTTTCAACAAGCTATTATTGCGTCAGTAGAGAAAGTGACGCATATTGCGCCCGCGGATAGTGAAGATAAATTAATCGGTGTACCTTTAGCGCAAGCTGGCGTGATTAACTATGCTGCTCGTGACTTAGGTTTATGTATGGGCTTAACTGACGCGCCCTACGTTACCACCACGGAAGCTTATCCTGATAGTCCGCTAGTTGATGATGAAAATTGCACTGTTGCTCAAGTGGCGGTAATCAGTGGTGCATTAAATTATTTAATGACGCTATAAAGCTGTTCATGCTCGTTAAGTTCTCTATTCATTAGAACAATGGCTATTGTTGATGGTTTAACATATATATGACTAGCAATTAACCAATATTTTCTTGCATAATTAGCTATTCATGCTATTTTCTTGCATAAATTTAATTAGGATGGTTTTTCATGCCAAAAGCTAGTGATATAAAAAAGAATGCCGCGATAGAATATAACGGTAAAGTAATGATTGTAAGAGATATTGAACGTTCAGTACCTCAAGGCCGTGCCGGTGGTAGTTTATACAGAATGCGGATGTACGATGTGGTAACAGGCAGTAAAGTTGATGAAACCTTTAAAGCTGAAGACACACTTAACTTTGCTGATTTAACGCGTCGTCCAGCGATATTCTCTTATATCGATGGTGAAGAATATGTCTTTATGGATAACGAAGACTACACCCCTTATAACTTAAGCAAAGCATCAATCGCAGATGAAGCTTTATTCATTAATGAAGATACGCAAGGTTTATTAGTGATTATTGTTGATGGTGTACCTGTTGCTATTGATTTACCAGCAAGTGTTGAATTAGTGATTACAGAAACTGATCCGTCAATTAAAGGTGGTTCTGCCACGGCTCGTACTAAGCCGGCAATTTTATCAACGGGCTTAACGGTGCAAGTGCCAGAGCATGTGTCAACGGGTGATAAAATTAAAATTAATACCGAAGATCGTAAGTTTATGGGCCGAGCTGATAAATAATACCTTCACATTTAAGCCAACGATTAAGTTCGTTGGCTTTTTATTTTCTAGTATTTATTGATAGCTTTTATTTATGATTTTTACTTATGATAATGAAACCATTTTTTAAATAAAAAAATCTTGTACGTAATCAGCATTTGTTTTTCGCGCAAAAATGATATCACTTCCAGTTTCTATTCCTTCAAGTATGATTCCCCCCCCCCCGCACTATGGGCATAGCTAATTAGCGCTTTAACTAACAACAGAAAGTGCTTATTGTGCTTTCTGCGACCACATGTTTATCAAGCTTAATATAGTCGACCATTTGAATTACAGATGTTGATACCATAGAAAGTGGGTTACAAACATCGTTAATCGCCGTATTTATACTGTTATTTGTTAAGATATCTATCATGGATAAACGTTTAATGCTGTCGTTAACTTCTGAACTCTCTATTAATTCAACCAGGATATTAGCATGATTAAAGCTTTTAAATAATTTCAAAAAAAGGTTGTTTTCGTTACCTTCACCAATAGAAAAATAAGAGTCTTGATCTAAATTAACAAATATATCGCTGTTCATTGGAGCGCGGTTTAATTGCAGAAGTTTTTGTTGGTACTCCACTTGGAAGAGAGATAATGAACTGTCATGTAATGCCGCATAAATAATGTCTGGTGGGATATTATTATTGTCTATATCGGTAAACCTAGCTAAACACTCATAGGCCATAATTTCTTTAGATTTTAAATCAACAATAGGTTGATATTCTGCGCTGTAGCCCTAGGATTCAATTAGTTCTATTAAACTCAGAGGAGATATTCGTCCATTATTCATTCAGTATCTCAAACAAATTACTTACTTGCGTATACCCTAACTTGATACAGGCACTTATTTTAAATGAGAATTATTTACATGTAAATGGTGATTGTTAAGGAGTGATTTATATTCAGTACTAATCTAGAACGAATATTGGTTGCCATGTAAAGTATGTTAAAAAGCTTAAAGCTGTTGTTGGTTTTACTTATGGTGAAATGCTAAGCCATTAGTACCTTGCTATCTCAATCAAGTTGACTTAATGAGACACAAATTTTTAGTCAGTGCTTATTGATAGTGTTGTAATCAGTCATCACGCGACTTTGCATTAATACCCAGTCATAAAAATACTGACATAACAGGGTATTAATATAACACTAAGCGGTTATATTTTTGAGCCGCGAAGCGCTTACCTTTATATTTTTTAAATTTTGCTGTTATTGCTCGATAACAATTGATTTACCTCGACCACCAGACTCTGCTGTCGCATCTAATTGTTGCTCGCTGGCAATGATCAGCTGTACCGCACCAAATCGACGTTCGTTCAGGGTATAGCCCATCTTTTTTAGTGCTGATTTTTCTTGTTCAGCAATACCAGGGTAATGTTGAATAACATCTTTTGGTAATAATTGATGGTGGAATCTTGGGGCATTTGCCGCTTGTTCAGCGTTCATGCCAAATTCAACCACATTAAGAATAGACTGATAAACCGAACTAATGATGGTGGTACCGCCGGGAGAGCCTGTCACTAATTTAACTTTACTGTCTTTTAACAAGATAGTGGGGGTCATAGAGGACAGCATACGCTTATTAGCTTGAATTTCATTTGCTTCACCTCCGACTGCGCCATAAATATTTGCCACACCGGCTTTAACGCTAAAGTCATCCATTTCATCATTTAAAATAAAACCAGCGCCTTCAACAATAACACCACTACCAAAGGTATAATTAATGGTTGTTGTATTTGATACGGCATTACCCCATTTATCGATAATGGAAAAATGTGTGGTGTCTGGGCTCTCTTTTAAGCCAGGTTTAATCGTGTTAGTAACAGAAATAGTATCAGCTGAAATACCCGCAATACGTGTTTTTAAGTAACTATCAGCCAGTAACTTCTCTTGAGGGACATCAAAAAAATCAGGATCGCCTAAGTATTCTGCACGGTCAGCAAAAACACGCTTACCGATTTCTGCTAAGCGATGCATATAAGGTGCTGAATTATGTGCTAATGGCGCTTTATTATCTGATAGTAAATCATACATATTTAGCCACTGTAAAATAGCTATACCGCCAGAACTTGGTGGTGGTGCCGTTAGCACTTGGTGACCACGCCAAGTTTTTTCTAGTGGTTTACGCCATGTCGCACGATAATTATCTAAATCGTCATAACCAATGATGCCACCGTTTTTTGTCATAAAATCAGTAATTATTTTTGCGGTTTCACCTTGATAAAAACCATTGCGGCCATCATCTGCAATGCGCTCTAGTGTTTTTGCTAAATTAGCTTGTTTAAACAAAGTACCGGTTTTAGCACTGGCAAAGTGTCCAGCGAAATTAACCTTTATACCTTCTTGTTTGAAGCTATCAATGCGCCATGCAATGTTTTCTGCCAGGTTTTCATGAACAATAAAACCTTGTTCAGCTAAAGCTACCGCGGGCATGACTAATGACTTCCAAGGGAGTGAGCCATGTTTTTTATGGGCTTGCCACATACCATCTACCGTGCCAGGTACACCAGAAGATAAAACACCGTATAAAGACTGATAAGGAATAACATCGCCATGCTCATCTAAATACATATCACGATGGGCTTTTAATGGTGCAACTTCACGATAATCTAAAAATTCTGCTTTATTGTCCTTATAAATCACCATAAAACCACCACCACCGACATTACCGGCTTCGGGCAGGGTTACCGCCAAAACAAATTGTGCAGCAATAGCCGCGTCAATGGCATTACCTCCTTGTGAAAGTATTTTTGCTGAAACCTCGGCACTAAAACTATCAGGCATTGCCACTGCAGCTTGTGATGTTGTTTGGAGCTCAAAGGCTGAGGAAGGTAATGAATAAATTAATAAGGCTATTGAGAGAGTTAATGGTTTAATCATGTAAATTAGCACTGTTGCATTTATATTTGCTGATAGATTAACGCGTTAACAAAAAATGTACAGTGGCAAGTATCACTTAATCGATTATCAGCTAAAATTTCATTTTTATCTAAGGCTAAGTTAAGGGAGAATAACAACTACTTTTGTTATTATTAAAAAACCAAGATGTTGTTAATAAAGGAGTATTTTAGTATTAATTATCTGCTATTCCTAAGCAGATACTGAGTTCAACTTTGCAACATAAGCCAAGCAACGAAAACTAAGAAAAAGTCTTAGTTTTAGGTAAATAGTAGTTAAAGTTTAATTATGTCGCTTGAAAAAACAGCAAGCAATAAACCGTATGGTCACCGCAGCGCTCAAAAAATATCAGCCTTACTATGGCTAAGTAAAATAGCCCCCCTAAGGTGCTAAAGTAACTCAGCAACAATACGTTTTAATAAAAAGGTTTCTCGTTCGATGGATAAGCCTTTTTTTTCACTATTTTTTATCACCATTTCATTGTGTATAATAGCGGCGTGGATGTTCATCCAAAGGGGCTGCATACCATTTTGCAATTCATGGGGCTCAAATTCTGGCGCTAGTAGCTCTTGATCTATTTCGCAGCTATAGCAATAAGACAGCATATGAATCACATCATAATCATTTTTATGCCAATTACGATACTCTTCATAATACCCAAATTCTTGAATGTTATTGACATTTTGTGCCCCTGTTTCTTCACGTAATTCACGAATAAGGCCAGAAATATTATCTTCCCCTTCATCAATTCCGCCTCCGGGTAAGGTGTAATCGTGATAACGCTTGGTATATAGCAGTAAAATATTCTCACCGTTCAAGACAATGGCACGAGTCGCTTTACGGGTAAAACGATGTGAAATATTTGAATGTAAATCTGATACTTGAGTGGATTTTAATAAGCGCATGATAAATATTTTTGTTAAATGTTTATCATTTATGGGGATAGATAGCGTTTAAATCAATAGTGAGTTGTATACAGCTTACAGAATCTTTATGTAAGCTTGAGTGAAAGGTTAGATAAAAGCTTTCTAAATGAGGTTATTTAACACTTCAGGAGGTTTTTATATTTACTCAGGCTTTTTTATGCTTAATTAGGTTTCGTTTTTATATTTTTTGTTTCGTTTTGATTGATAGAATCATAATTAACTTTCGGTTTGAAATTTAATTTACGTTTAATACGGGAAAAGTGAAACTTGTTGTGTAATAATACAATCGTGGTAACGTTAATTAGGAGAGCCTCATGGTTCATGAAGAAGCAGTCAATGTAATAGAGCTTAGCGTCAACGCTATGGTAATGCCAAAAACTATTGAGCAGCAGTTAACTGACGCCAATGATGAAATTGCAGATCTAAAAATGAAAATTGTTTGGTTAAAGCGCTCTTACGAATAAAACAGTCATTATTTTATCAAGGCCAGTGTGATATTTCACACTGGCCTTTTTTATATGCTAGCGTAATGCTCAAATATGCTGTTTGAACGGTATTAAGCTGTTTTTGGACGTTCAGTTATAAGAAAAACTATGGGTTAAAGTTGAAAAAAAACGCTCAGTGACTTATTGGCAATTGAGCTATCGCTGGCCATATAAATGCTGTAAATGCCGCTTTACTGATAATATAACTGATCCAAATACATAGTGACGAAAGTATAATAACTAATCGCCTCTATTCCGTGTTTTATAGCAAGTAATAGTGGGGAAATCCTGACAAATGGCTTAGCATTTATTTGTTACAAGCAACGGCGTTAAAAGGAATGAGTTTGTCTTTAAAAATAACAGCACTAAGTCATGAAGTTACCGATGGTGATAATCATCGTTATTTGTTTACTGATTTATCATTATCTGTTGCTCCCGGTGAATGTGTAGCATTAATGGGTGAGAGTGGCAGTGGTAAAACCACTTTACTAAATTTAATTGCAGGATTAGAGCCTATTCAGCAAGGGAAAATTGCGATTGCCAATTTATCCTTATCTAACGCCTCAGATAAACAGTTAAGTCGCTTAAGAAAACAGTACATAGGTATTATTTTTCAGCAGTTTAATTTATTAAGCAGTTTGTCAGTACAAGACAATATTGAATTTAGCGCCAAGTTATCAGGTCGTTTTGATGAAAATCATGGCTTAACTTTGGCTAAAGAACTCGGCATATCGTCACTTCTTACTAAATTTCCTGCGACACTTTCCGGTGGCGAAATGCAACGCGTTGCGATTGCGCGGGCATTAAATGCAAAGCCTCAGCTGTTATTAGCAGATGAGCCAACAGGTAATCTTGACAAAACCAACAGTGAACATGTCGTTGAGCAATTAGTTAATTTAGCGAAATCTAAAAATACAGCCTTACTGATGGTAACCCATAGCCTTGATGTAGCCCGCAGTATGGATAAAATTTATCGTCTTGTTGACGGCACCTTAACCTTGTTTGAAGGCTAAGGTGATGGTTAGTTTTAACGTAAAAAAAGTACACTCTGAATTTTTCTTAGTGCTAAAAGCCCACATGGGCGAATACATTAATAAGCCTTTACTCAACCTTGGCTTTATTTTTAGTTTAGCAATAGCAACCAGCACCTTATTGAGTATTTTGGTGCTAAATGATGCAAGTGAGCAGCAGTATCAATCTGCCAATAGTCGTTTAGAGTCGCCTGTTGCTTTTCATATTGTCCCGGCGTCGGGGGAAACTATTTCAATAAGTGATTATGCTCAGTTAAGATCACAAGGCTTTTATCAACTCAATCCAACACATGTTTTCAATAAAATTTTAGCTAATGGCGAGAAAGTAGCTTTTCGAGCGATAGATATTTTGCCGTTAGTGCTTACCATGCCAGCAAGCTACACCAGTAAAGCTGTTAATATTAAAAAAGGCTATGCAGATTCGCTCGGTTTGACTATTAAAAATAGTGTGCCAGTGTCGTTAACGGTCAGCAACCATGACGCGATAGCAGTAAATATTAATAATGTTGCCGATTGGGGCAATGTTGCTTTGCTTGATATTGCACTGGCGTGGCAGCTATTCCCAGACATTAAAGGCTTTAGCCATTTGATGGTCAGCGAGATGTCAGTCAGCGAAATCTCACGACTTAAAGCGGCGTTACCTCCTTACCTGTCTATTCAAGAAACCTGGTCCATTACAGAACGTGAAGGTTTTGCTGACGCCTTACATCTTAATTTATCGGCATTAGCCATTTTGGGCTTTATTGTTAGCCTTTTTATTGCTTTTCAGGCAGCGAATCAAGCTTGGACTAAAAGGCGTGAGCTTGCCACACAATTGCGTTTGCTTGGTATTGAATTAAACACCATTATGAAAGTTATGCTGTGTGAGGCCTTATCGTTAACATTATTGGCGAGTGTGCTCGGTATGGCTATTGCTTTTGTTTTAGTGTCTTTTATATTGCCATTATTGGGTTTGACGCTAGAGCAACTTTATCAATTACAAGTCAGTGGGCAATTTCAATGGCAGTGGCAATATAGTTTATGGGCCTTTGCGATATCGTCAATTGCTGTTATGGCGGCGTTACTGAAACAATTTAGACTTATTGGCTCAGCAAAAATTGCCTTCTCTGCACGGCTATCCCAACAATATTTTAGTTTTAAAACCACAGCCATCGTCGCTGCTATTTTCTTGGTTTTATTTGTTTTGTGGCCCGATAATAACTGGCATCATTTGATGTTTAAATACGGTTTGCTATTACTCGCCAGTGTTGCAATATTGCCTAATTTATTGAGATTTTTTCTGCAAACATTAGCATTAATTAGCCGGCCTTTTCGCTTAAGGTTTATTTTTCAAGATGCCAGTCAGCAAGTGGGGAGACGTTATCTGCCCATTGCCGCTTTTTATTTAGCCTTAACCGCCAGTATTGCCGCCGCTTTAATGGTGAATAGTTTTCAAAGTGCCTTTGTGTCTTATTTAAATCAGTTACTTAATGCCGACTTGTTTGTGCGTTACAACGCAGAGCAAAAGCAGCCATTAAGCCAATGGTTGCAGCAACAAAACGGTGTTGAAGAATATGTTTTATTTGCCAGTACGGTGGCAAAGTACCAAGAAGATACTGTTGAGGTCCATCGTCTGAGCTCGAAAAAGCAGCAACAAAGCTTGTCACTGAAATTAGGTGGCCTGGTTGCCCTTAACAGTACAGAAAGAAGCTGTTATATCAATGAACAACTAGCCTACAAACGTTTGATTACAGTACAAGAGATCATTGAAATAAAACAAGGTCAACAAAGTCTATCTTGTCGTGTTCAAGCTATTTATTACGATTATGGCAATCAAGCTTTTGCCATTAAAATACCATCAAAACTCAACATTGATGAACTATCAGCGTGGCAAGAAACAGGCTTTGGACTGTTTTTAACCTTAGATGCCAATGTTATTAAACAAGCGCTTATTGATGATGTCGGCATAGACAGCAGCCAAATGTACCAACCTGAGCAAATCAAAAAACTGGCGTTAGCTGTATTTGAGCAAAGCTTTGCTTTAACACAAGCTATTGCTTTTGTATTACTTTCTATTGCTTGTTTAGGTTTGTTTTTATCAGCGAATAGTCTGGAGTTAGCCCGCAAACCCGACTTACATATTTTAAGCAGTTTAGGTTACAGCCAGTTTGAGCTTTTTAGCCATATGCTATGGCAATGGTTGCTGTTAGCTTTTGGTGCTATTTTGTTAAGTTGGCCTGTTGCTAGCGCCTTGGCAAATGCGCTGGTGAGCTTGATTTTACCAGCCTCTTTTGGTTGGTCAATGCCCTTGGTTTTTGAAATAGGGCCATTTGTGGTTAGTAGTGTACTCGGTATGTTGATGTTGATCCCCGCATTAGCCCTGCCATTATATAAACTTAACGTTAGAGCTAGTTTGTCATGATAAACCATCCGGTATTGGGTAAGATTTTTCTGCTAACACTGCTTAGTTTTTTTCTACTTGCGGCCTGTAGTGATGAAAAGCCAGCAAAGCGCTCAGCTTTGAAAGGGCTTAGTGATACGCTTGGCGATTTTGAGCAACCGAGTAAAGACCATGTTATTACATTTGAGCAAGCACAAGCTCCACATAAAAAATTCCAACAAGAATGGTGGTATTTAACTGCTAATTTAACCACAGAAAGTGGAGAGGAATTGGCCGCGCAGTGGACTTTATTTCGTCGAGGAGTAGAAGATAAACATTGGTACTTTGCTCATGCTGCATTAGCGGATGCAAACCAGCATCAATCAGCTTTTCGCAGCGGGCGCGAAGAGTTAGGTAACGTGGAAATTACAACACAACCTTTTAAGGCGGTAATTGATAATTGGCAGTGGCAATCAACGCAAGAGTTATTACCAGCTAAATTACGCTATGGTAATGTTATTATTGCTAATACTGAGCAACCGTTAGCGAGTTCATCAAAGCAACAGCCACTTGCGAATCAATTGACGGTTCAGCAGCCAATGAGTGATAAGGTAATTGTTGTAGAACCAACCGTTACAGGCTTAGCTGAGCAAACACAACGCTGGCAGGTAAATTTGAATTTAAGCCTTGATGAAGCGCTGATAGGACAAACACCGTATTTTCTACAAGGCGAAAACGGCTTTAGCCAAAAACATCATAGCTTAGCGATCGCCAGTTATTATTATTCACAACCTTTTATTAACGTGATTGGCGAAGTGTTTTGGCAAAATAAATGGCAAAAAGTAACGGGTAATGCCTGGTTTGATCGTGAGTGGGGTTCACAAATGTTGGCAGAAGATCAACAAGGTTGGGACTGGTTTTCACTGCGCTTAAATGAAAATACGGCGCTAATGGTTTATCGAATTCGTTCAGACATTAAAGATTACCTTTATGGCAGTATTATGCGGCGCGATGGCACAATTAAAACATTATCATCAAGCGATATCAGCTTGACTAGGATCAAAGCGTATACCAAGTCGCAATCATCAAATGACAGTTCACGTTATCCAGAACAGTTTTCAATTGTCATTACCCAGGACGATATCGATATTGAGGTTAGCGTAATTAACAATAAGCAAATTATGCGCTTTGGTATTGAGTATTTTGAAGGTATGGTGAAATTTTCTGGCAGTCATCAAGGCAGTGGCTTTTTAGAAATGACCGGCTATGTGAATTAAGTTGGTTTTTAAGTTAATGATAAATGTGTACCTTATTGTGTAAGTGTGTGGCTGGTTATGTAAATATGTTATTTATTGAGTGAGAATGTTATTTATTGTGTGAAAATGTTATTTATTGTGTAAAAATAGAAACGATTCAAAGTAATAGTGATAATTTTTAATTTTACTTATCGAGTATTTATAATGTTGAATATTATAAATTAGCGGATGACGTTGAGTTCCAAAATAGCATGGCTAATGCAACAGAATGTCCTGTTTTATGAAACAAAATAACTCCACCTATATTTTTGTTAATTATATCTATTACATTGAAAATATTTCAGTTTTTAAACGTTTAGGTGTTTTTTTTACTCGGTTTACAGTCATATTTTTGTAAAATACAGTATAAATGAGCACCTATGCGAAAAATTTCAGCCTAATATTTATGACTAAGGTCGTTGGTTTGCTCAAATTTAACTTTAGAGCGGCTGATGAGTAGTTTGAAAAATCGCTCTATATAGCAATTACACTTTTAATTTATATATTAAGCATTAAAGGAATAACGGATTTTGAATATCTTTAAGATAGTGGCTAATAAATTTTTTATATTTCCTGTGATATATTTTTGTTTCTTATCTGTAATTAATTCGGCATTCGCCAATGACCTGAATCTTACTTTGAATAGTATTCAACCATCACATAATTATACTTGTCCAGTGGACAAGGTGTTAAGTGATCAAGTTGAATGGTTTTTAACCAACTCGCCTAATCTATCGACTCAAGCACGCTCAAAATTACTCTGGCAAAAATCGACTGTTATTTTCTGTAAGTATGGGGTCAGTGACGATTATTTAAGATATTCAAAAGAAATAACACTTTTGCCCACTAGTGAAGTAAATAAGAATATTTTATCTTTCGCTATTTATGATTTAGCAAACTTTTATTATCGATATTCACCAACAAAAGCCTGCGATTTTTTGCATAAGAATCGGCCGTTGGTGACCAGTGCGTCACCAACGTTTTTAAAGTACTTAGATATGGCTGAGCTTGAGTATTGTGCTGAAATGACCGCAGTTGAGAAAATTAAAGCCTTTGTTAGGCTGCGGGAGTTAAATAAAGGCGATAACCCTTTTATAGCTAATATATACCTGAGCATAGCTCAAATATATTCATCTCTGGGGCAGTTTACGCTTGCCGCGAACGCATTTAAAAAACAGTTGTCTTATATCGAGGATGATTTCGATATACATTGGACTTATTATTCTATTGCGACTGAATTATTAGATGCAGGTGAAATTGAAGAAGGTAAGCGTTATTTTAGAAAATTTGAATCAGGAGCAGAGCTTTTCACAGAGACTGAAGATTACAAAGTTTTATTATTGATTTTGAAAATAAAAATTGCCTACATGGAAAAAAAGTTTGCTCTAATGTTAGTGCTTATTGATGAATTTGAGCCCTATCAAAGTAGGATTGAAAAGTCGCAATCAAATAATAAAATGCTGTTGTATAAAGCGATAGCCTGTGTAGAAAATAATCGAACTCAATGCGTTAATAGCTTTATCGCAAAGAAAGCAGCATTAATTAAGCAAACAAACCCATCAAGCCTAAGCTATCTGTATGAGTTTTTGACCAAATATTATATTACTCAAAATCAGGCTGAAGCATCACAAAAACACTTTGAAAGTTACATTAATATTAATCAGCAGTCTTTGATTGATCAACAAAGCTCGGCTTTTACTCTGGACATTGCCGAATTGCAACAAGATATAGTGACACTGGAACTTAGTTTAGTTTCAGCAAAATTAGAGCAATCAAAAATCACTTTAGCTCTATCCAGTTTATTAATATTTGTTTTACTCGCTATCGGCTTATTTATATGGCGTGAAAAAAACAAACAAAAAATATTGTTAGAAACTGATGAATTAACCCGTATTTACAATAGACGCGCTATTTTTGAACAAATAGCGAACCTAAAAAACACCAATAATAATGATATACACGCTATTATCCTTTTCGACCTAGATAACTTTAAAGCCATTAATGATAAATATTCACATGTTATTGGTGATAAAGCACTGAGACATATTGTCAAATTAACTAAAGGTAATATTCGACAGCAAGATTTATTTGGCAGAATTAGTGCTGAGGAATTTGTCGTTTGTTTAAAGGATTTAGAAAAAGTATCAGCGCAAATTATTGTTGAACGTATCCTCAGTAGTTTTGAAAACAATCCTATGTTATTAAATGACGCAAAAGAGATAAGGGTTACAGCAAGTTTTTCCATTACCTACATTAAAAAATCTATTACTGATTTTGAATCAATTTATCATAGCTTAGATAGTGCGCTTTCTAAAACAAAAGACCTAGGTCGAAATAGAGTTGTTGAAGTTTAATTGCTTAAGTACTTAAATACAGCCAACTAAAGGGCCTAATAATCGGCTCTAATAATTTACAGTTGGCTTTTTACGGTTAAAGCTTGCCAGCAATTAACTTAGACTGTCAATATGTTTTAAGATGGATTTTTTCAATCGATTGTTAATTATATTTTTTTTATTATGTTTGCCAACTCGCATCAGGCTGCCAGTTATTAATCCAGTTAGGAATGTCGCTAGCTGGCATCGGTTTGGCAATGCCATAACCTTGTGCTAAGTCGCAACCTAGTTGCAGTAGCGCAGTGCCATGTTCAATCGTTTCAACACCCTCGGCAATGACCGGACGTTTGAATGAGTTAGCTAACGCTATTACGCCTTCAACAATGGCAAAATCATCAAGATCAATTAACATGTCTTGGACAAAACTCTTATCTATCTTGATCAAGTCTGCGGGCAATCGTCTCAGGTAAGTTAAAGACGAGTAGCCGGTGCCAAAATCATCTAAGGCAAAGCTTACACCTAACGCGATACATTTATTCATGGTGGCTGAAACGTGATGTACGTCATCTAGAGCAATTGTTTCCAGCACTTCTAGCTCTAAATAACGTGGCGCTATATTGGGGTGGGCGGCCAGTAGTTTTGTTAATCTATGGCTGAAATCAGGCTGCTGCAATTGTAATGCAGCAATATTTACGCTTGTTTTTAGTGGGTGATTAAGGCCCATTTTTAGCCATGTGCTGATTTGTTTCAGCGCGGTATCTATAACCCATTCACCCATCTCAATACTCATGGGGTTATTCTCAATAAACGGCAAAAACTCAATAGGATTTAATAAGCCTAGTGTTGGGTGTTGCCAGCGAATAAGTGCTTCAACACCGGTCACTAAGCCTGTTCTCATATTAACTTTAGGCTGATAATGGAGCACAAATTGATGGTGGTCTAATGCGCGGCGAATGGCTTCAAGATTGTCTTGCTGTAATTTAATGGCGTCATCTTGAGCGGTATCAAATAAGTGATAACGATTCTTACCTGATTTTTTAGCGACATACATGGCTTGGTCGGCATGGCGAATTAGTTGGTCGGTATCAGCACTGTCTTGCGGGTAGATGGTAACGCCAATACTGGCTGAGACTTTTAATAAAATGTTATTAATGGTAATCGGCTTAGACGCAGCCAATAACAGCCGTTGTAATACCGGATCACAGTCTGCAACTTTGGATAAATCAGCTAATACCGCAATAAACTCATCACCGCCAAACCGAGCTAAAGTATCACCTTCACGTAACGCCTCTTTCATACGAAGTGAGAGGGCAATCAGTAGTTCATCACCCACTTTATGACCATGGGCATCATTGACATTCTTAAAGCTATCTAAATCTATAAATACCACCGCGAGTGACTGTTGATGACGGCTGCACTGTAGCATGGCTTGAGATAATCGGTCGGCAAGTAAAACACGATTGGGTAAATTAGTCAGTATGTCGTAATGAGCAATATGTTCTAGTTGATTTTGGTGTTCTTTTATTGGGGTAATATCAGAGAACAACGCCACGTAGTTACTTGTTTGGCCAGTAATATTTTTGACTGAACTCATGTTCAGCATTTCGCTGTACACTTGACCATTTTTACGTCGGCTCAATACTTCACCAGACCAAAAACCTTTTTCCAATAACAATCGCCAAATATTGTCATAAAACTCAGGTGCTTGTTGATCCGACTGAAGCATGCGTAGGTGCTGTCCAATAACGTCGTCACGACTATAGCCGGTTATCGTCGTAAAGGTATTATTAACGTCAATAATTGATCCCGTAGCATTGGTAATGAAAATACCTTCACAGGCGTTGGTAAAAACACTAGCGGCTAATTGCAGGCAAGCTTCAGCCTCTCTCTTACGTGCGGTATTATCGCTAGCAATTAATAGGTAGCCTATAATAATGTTTTGGGCATCACGCAATACCGTTACTGACACTTCTGCTGGAAACTGGCTGCCATCTTTGCGGATATAGGTCAGTTCATAAATATCTTCAATGCCATGATTCGCTTTGTAAACCAAAGCTTCAAAGCCAGCACTAATGTTAGTATTAAATTCAGTACTTAGGCCTTCAGCCCGTTCAATCAGCTCTTGTTGAACCGAAATATCGGCTGGTGTGATTTTATTCATCACCTCCGCAGCACTATAACCCAGCATATGCTCTGCACCGGCATTAAATAGCTGAATAACTCCTTTGGCATCGGTGGCGATACTGGAGAAATTTTTACTTTTAAAAATAGCGTTCTGTAAAACTTTGGCCTCCATGAGCGCTAATTCAGCTTTTTTACGCAAGGTATTATTGGTAGCAATTGATAGGTAGCCAATAATCACACCATGAGGATTGTGCAATGGTGTTACCGAGACCATTGCTGGCAAGTAGCTGCCATCTTTGCAAATATAGGTTAGTTCATAAATATCTTCAATACCGAGTCTAGCTTTGTAAACCATGGCCTCAAAACCTGCGTCAATGGGAGTTTTAAATTCGACACTGAGTGCTTGGGCTCGTGTAATGAGTTCTTTTTTATTAGAAAAATCGGCTGGTGTGAGTTTATTTATTACCTCTTTAGCCGTGTAGCCCAACATATGTTCGGCGCCAATATTAAATATTTGAATAACACCTTCAGCATCGGTGGCTATACTGGAGAAGTTGGCACTGTTGAAAATAGCGTTTTGTAAAGCCTCTATACTAATGAGTGCTGCTTTAGCTTGCTTGTTGTTATTATCATTTGATAGCATCATTTGACTCTTTCAGGATCAGTACTAAAGATTTTTATAGGTTAAAGCTGTTAATTTAATAATAGCAAACTATCAATTATTGGTGATCATATTTTAGTGTTAATGACAAGGTTGTTATTAATCACAAAGCTATTGCTAACTTAATGTTAATAAAATTATTTTAAAACAGTCAAAATGTATTGAGCAAAAGGATGATATAAAGTAGTGATTGATCATGATGGTAGGGTTGTTGGTAGGGCTGGCATTAACGTTATTGGATTTAACGCTAACAGTGCGTTCAAAATAGCTTGAAATGGCATGGTTTTATAGCTGTGGTGTACAAACTGTACCCTAATTTTCTCTGCTGTAAGTTGGAGCTTACGCTAGTGCTTTTTAGTGTTTGTAACCTAGTTAACTTCTCAAGACTGTATTGACTTATTTTTGCTGTGCAACGGACTAAATTATTTTTGTGATCGCTCTATTAAACGACGTTTTTCTATGGCTTTGGGGATGATATTATTGGCTAATTTTTTCTCCCAGCCTAGCATAAAATAAACTTCGGCCATCAAAAATAAAGGGCCAATAGCTAAACCCATCATATCATCTAAGAAAGCCGGTTTAGCTTTTTCAAAGATATGGCCAATAAATTGAATAATCCAACCCACAACAAACACTATAATGGCTAGCCATAATACGTTTTCCATATCGGCGACTAAACTAGCAAGGTATAGGTTTACAGCGACATAGATCAACATGCCAATGGCTAATTTTATATGTAATGCAAAGTAGTACAGCATAGTAATAGTGAATAGTATTATTGCGGGTGTGTAGGTAACTGTTTGTTCTGCTAGCACAAGGGTAAAAGTATTTAAACTTAACAAGACGGTAATCGCCCAAACAATCAGTGGCACGCCAATAAAGTGAGTGTGGATATTACGTTTATTCAAGTGCACACTTTTATAATTTGATAATTGTTCTTCGACTGTTTTCATCACAGTTCCGCATTTTTATTTTATAAAATATCATGGCAAGTTATCGCTCAAAAGTAAAGTGAGCAGGTAAGGGGGTGTGGCAAGATTTATTGTTTTTAACCAAGTATTTGATAAATAAGATAAGCTTATAACGCGCTTAATTAATGTATTCTAATTGCCTTATTGCAGTTATGTTGCCTTACTCATACAATAAAGATATTTTTTACTGAAAAGTTAATATTATGTCCTCAGATACATTAGGCTCTAGCCTTAATTATAAACGCGAAGAGCAAGGTTATCGCGACCGAGCATTGAAATTATACCCTTGGGTTTGTGGACGCTGTGCGCGCGCGTTTGAATATTCAAATCTCAGAGAGTTGACGGTGCACCATGTCGACCATGATCACACAAACAACCCAAATGACGGTACTAATTGGGAGTTACTCTGTATTTACTGCCATGATAATGAGCATGCAAAATATACCGATCATGCAAAGTATCAGACAGAAATTAAAGCGGGTGATACTAATCAAGACACCGCAACCTATAACCCGTTTGCAAATTTAAAGTCGATGTTAAAAAAATAACTGATTAATTAACGTGCAATAGCAATTTAATGGCTTTGGTAAAATGCTATTTATAAAAGGAGTTTAAGGTGGCAGGTTCGAGTTTATTAACCTTACTTGATGATATTGCAACGGTACTCGATGACGTGGCTATTTTATCAAAAGTCGCGGTAAAAAAAACCGCAGGTGTTCTCGGCGATGACTTGGCACTGAATGCCGAACAAGTTTCCGGTGTTAAGGCTGATAGAGAGTTACCTGTGGTTTGGGCTGTTGCCAAAGGCTCGTTGCTCAATAAATTGATTTTAGTGCCTTCTGCTTTGTTCATTAGTGCTTTTTTACCACCACTGATCACTGTGTTACTAGTCATTGGGGGCTTATTTCTTTGCTTTGAAGGTTTTGAAAAGCTTTCCCATAAATTTCTTTACAGTAAAAAAGCCTTGGCAGATGAACAGCAAGCACTAGTTAACGCCGTTAACGATGAAAATATTGACATAGCGGCTTTTGAAAAAGAAAAAATAAAAGGCGCTATTCGCACTGATTTTATTCTTTCAGCAGAAATTGTGGTTATTGCTTTAGGCACAGTACAAGAAGCGGCGTTTCAAACACAAGTGCTGGTTGTTTCAACATTAGCTATAGCCATTACCGTTGGGGTTTATGGGCTGGTTGCTGGTATTGTCAAATTAGATGACTTAGGTCTTTATCTGCTGAAAAACTCGGTGTCAGGACACTTTAAGGCTTTGCAAAGCACTATGGGTCGCTGTTTATTGATGTTTGCGCCATTTTTAATGAAGCTATTAACTGTGGTAGGTACCATTGCGATGTTTTTGGTTGGTGGCGGTATTATTGTTCATAGTTTTTCATGGCTTGGTCGTCAATTTCATTACCTTGAACTTTGGGTAGGACAATATTTTGGTAGTTTATCTGAAAGTATTTTATCGATTTTACTTAATGGCATCACAGGTATTATCGCCGGTGGTATAGTATTGGCACTGGTTAGCTTAATATCACGGTTGAAAAGTAGGCGATTAAACATAGAGTAGAGCTAAGTTTATCTTAATTTAATACAGACTTTTCAATTGCATAGCGTAAATATGACAAAATATTTAATTTTAGCTATTGTATTTTGTCACTTTCGCCCTGAATATATAATTGAAGACAACCAATAAGGTAGCAATATGAAAATAATTATTTCCGGACATCACGTTGAAATTACCGACGGTATTAACCAAGCAGTTGAAAACAAATTTGCCAAAGTTGCTAAACATTTCCCAAGCTTAATGACCTTAGAGGTCATTATCACCGTAGAGCCCAATCAACAAAAATTAGAAGTTTCTACCACTTATGAAGGCGCTACTGTCTCAGTTAACGCAGTTGACAAAGAATTGTATGCCGCGATAGCAAGTGCAGCGAGTAAACTTGAAGCTGCTTTAGCACATCGTAAAGGTGTACTATCTGCTAAGCAAAAAAAGAAGTTTGAAGTAGAGCAGTCAAACGCTTTTGAAAGTCCCTAAATCAATTCAGTTAGTATTAACTAAAACTAAAACTAAAACTTAAAAACCAAAGGCCGTTATTAAACGGCCTTTTTTATATTCAGGCCTCTTTCAAACATATCTTCTTTTGACTATGAGTGCGCTTGATGATATTGCTCAATTCTTACCCCTAGTGAATTAAAGCCATCTAATTATACCTACATCAGATGAAATAATGCCAAGACACCCCCTAGTTTGCCCGCTTGTGAATGTTGCGAAAAAGTACACTTGAATCGACTAAGATATAAAATTTAGGTACCCTTGAGGTTATTTACCTAACAATTAGATGAAGTATGGCTATTACTTAAATGTTTACGTAAAATAGTAATATTGGCTTTATATGACAAAAATTTACTATAAAGTGTACTTTTATCTCCTCCAAGGAATTTCATGAAAAAAACATTCGAGTTAACTCACCCTAAAATTAAAGTCGCTAGAATGGTTGAGTCAGCGAAACACGAAGCTAAAAAATATTTAAAACGTGAGCGCAATAAAAATTTACCTGAAGGTGCTGATTATTGGGATTTTGATTGTAAAATTGGTAAGTCAGAGCAAACAGCTGACGTTATTCATGTGACAGCGATTAGCCAAGAAATTGATACGCTTGTAGCGGCAGAGTTAAGTGCATTTTATCTTGAAATATTGGTTAAACCAGCGGTTCGTACTTTTGAAGAAAAATAGCTACTAGCGATATTGATAGGGCCTTAAAGGTTATTATTGACCTTGATATGACCTAAAGTAAACGCTTTAGGTCAAGTTTAATTAAGCTAAATGCTAGCGGTGATTTCATCTCAACTAATAGCCAATTAAGCCATTAATATGTGCGACCGCACTTCTGCCTAAAGCGTTCAGAGCATATCCTCCTTCAAGTACTGAGACAATTCGCCCTTGAGCATATTTATCAGCAAGCGTTTTAAGTTGGTCAGTTACCCAACGATAATCTTCATCAACTAAACTCACTTGTGACATATCATCTTCGATATGCGCGTCAAACCCGGCAGAAATAAATATTATTTCTGGTTTAAACTTATTCAATGCCGGCAGCCAAGTATCAAGAATAGCTTGTCGGAAATCAGTACTTTTTGCTGTCGCAGCTAATGGTGTGTTAATGATGGGTGGCGTAGTACTTTCTTTAATTTCAAATGGATAAAATGGGTATTGATAAGTAGAACAAAATAAATAACCTTTTTTATTTTTTATAATATCTTCTGTACCATTGCCATGATGAACGTCAAAATCAACAATAGCAACACGCTTTAATTTATATTGCTCTTTGGCGTAAGCGGCGGCAATAGCGACATTGTTAAAAAAACAAAAACCCATACCTTTATTATATTCAGCATGATGGCCGGGTGGTCTAGTCGCACAAAATGCTGATGAAATTTCTTTTGACATCACTAAGTCTACTGCGTCTTTGGCAGCACCTGCAGAAAGTAAGGCGGCATTAAGCGTATCTGGCGTCATAATGGTATCGTCATCAACATGATAAGTGCCTTCACTCGGGGCATTGGCAAAAATTGATTCGATATAGTTTTTGTCATGTGCTAAATAAAGTAGTTCTTTATCAATAGGTTTTGCGTTGAATTGTCGAATAACATAATCCAAACCACTACGAATAAGCTGATCCTGAATAGCAGCCATACGTTCTGGCGCCTCAGGGTGATGCTCACCCATATCATGGGTCAAGCAATGGTGGTGACTAATTATGCCGACTGTCATATCTACATTCCTTTATCTCTGAGTTATTAAGTTAGTTATAACTTATTTATAACTTATTTATAACTTAATGGTAGGTTAGTTGTTTAAATGTTCTGTTGTGTACTTATACCAAGTTGATTAATTATAGTGTGTAAGCCAAGCTTACTTCGTCATAATCTTGAGAAGGTGCTCTTAAAAAACCTGCATTTTCAAATACTTTTAACATAGGAGCATTGTCTCGTCGCACACAAGCTATCAATTGCGTTAAACCACGCATTTTAGCGATAGCGATTAATTCACTCAGTAGTGCTTTTGCCATACCTTTGCCACGTTTACTCTCTTTAATAACAAAAGCAACTTCAGCACTATTACTTGCTTCAAGGTAATAATAGCGAGCAACACCTTGTATAGATTCACCTAAATCATCTCGTTCAGTTAAACACAAGGCTAAATCAACCTGTTGGTTGACACTGACGAGATCACAAGACTTCTCTCTGGTCATTTGTGTCATATGATGGTTGTATCGCATCATTAATGTTTCTTGGTTATGAGAATAAAAAAACTCTTGTAGTTTACGTTCGTCTGAAGGCGATAAGGGTCTAAGGAAGTATTCAGCATCAGCAAAAGTGAAACGTTTGATCTCAACTTTACCCAGTTCAGGTACTGATGTTGGCGTGTTTTCTTGGTATTCAGGGACCCAATAATGTTTTCGCACATCTTTAAGCAGTTGAGCACGAAATTTAGGGTGGGCAATACGAATTAATTCTAATGCGCGTTCGCGAATACTTTTACCTTGCAGCGAAGCTATACCATACTCAGTGACTACATAAGCCACATGACCCCGTGAGGTTACTACGCCACCACCTTCGGTAATGTGTGCAACGATACGAGATATTTTACCATCTTTGGTCGTTGATGGCAGCGCAATAATGGGTTTACCGCCTTTGCTTAGTGAAGCGCCACGAATAAAGTCAACTTGGCCACCAATACCACTATAAAAATAATAGCCGATAGAGTCAGAAACCACTTGCCCAGTTAAGTCAACTTCGATGGCGCTATTGATAGAAACCATGTTGTCGTTACGGGCAATGTTTACTGGTGAATTAATGTGTTCGCTCGGGTAGAACTCTACATGGGGATTACCATCAACAAACTTATATAAGCGGCGAGTGCCGATACAATAACTGATGACGGTTTTTCCTTTATGAAAGGTTTTTTTGCGATTGTTGATAACACCGGAAAGCATTAAGTCGATAATACCGTCAGATATTAATTCACTGTGCACACCTAAATCTTTATGGTTGGCTAAGTAACGCAAAACAGCTGATGGAATTTTACCAATACCAATTTGGATAGTAGCGCCGTTTTCTACTAACATAGCCACGTATTGACCTACTTGTTCTGTGACCTGATCAATTTCAGGCTCAGGCAATTCGGGTAAATATTGTTCAACGGTGATGTGGGCATCAATTTGACTCATATGGACAAAACTATGACCATTAGTGCGTGGCATTTTAAGGTTAATTTGTGCGATAACCACTTTAGCTTTTTTAATGGCTGCTGGCACAATATCAACCGTGACCCCGAGCGAACAATAACCGTATTCATCGGGTGGACCGACCATGATTAAGGCGACGTCTAAGGGTAAAATATTTTCATTAAATAGCCTTGGAATTTCAGATAAAAATGTCGGAGTATAATCAGCGCGTCCTTCATTAATTGCTGTGCGAATTTTTTCGCCACCAATAAAAAATGCGTTGACCTTAAATAGGTCTTGGTGCTTTTTATCAGCCCAAACGTTGTCTGAAAGTGTTAAAATATGAACAACTTCAATATCATGTAAACCAGCGCTATTGGCAATAAGGTTATCAATTAAGGCATTAGGAACTGCGGCATTAGAGCCAATAAAAACTCGATTGCCAGATTTGAGGTATTTAGACCAGTCTATAGAAGATTGGCGCTGTTTGCGTATCAGCATAATTGTTTCTGAATTCTCTTTGTTTGGGCAAGGTACAATTAATTTATCACAGAATGTCAACTACATCTGTTTAATAGCAAATTTATGGATTAGCGAGTCTACTTTATACCTAGGTAATACCGCAAAATACAAGGTTTTTATTCAATAACAGCTTGTTCTACTGATTAAGTAAAGGTGAAATAAAGTCCAAGAATTTTTTCTTATAGCCCGTATAAATGATCAAATAATTAGTCAGCTTCGTATAATTTCGCGTTAAAGGTTAAGTTATTAGTTGATCCGAGTCAAAGTCTCTGCATTATTAGACTAAATAACCAGCCAAATAATAGGGTAAAACATCTAACTTTTACAAATTCAGTAGTTAGTAGTCATTATTTATTGTGCATCTTGATGTTGAGTGACTATAGATACTGATATAACACTTGTGAACGATTTAACCTTTAACACCATAAATTAATATTTGTTAGTGTTAGGTTACTCTTACAGAGACGAGTAATGTGGATAGTGTTTTATTGAAAAACTTTTAATGATGTTCTTGCTTTTGAGAAAATCAGACGTTGTTTGAGCATAGTAAATTTAGTTTATCTTAGCGGGGGTTTATGTCGGTATTAGCACAAGTACGTTTAATTAAATTTTTTATTTTGATAGGAATTATGCTACTTATTGTAGGATATTACTTACTTTTATATGTAGATCTACCAACAAAAATGGGTGTTACTGGTATTATTATTTGTGCCTGCTGTATTGCCTTTGGTTTACTTTTTTCATTACCGACAAAACTGTATTTAACTACGTTATTACTGGCCCGTGAACGGGGTCAACAGCAGAAATTAACGGCAAATAAAAAAATAGAGAAGTAGTTTATATTTTAACTATAAAAAAGCCCAATATTATTGGGCTTATAATAATTTAATTTCAGTAAGCTGAACTCAAAGTAAGCACTAACCAAAAATGTTACGCATTAAGGTGATCGCTTGATCAACGGTTTTACCATCTTTAACGCTGTTCACTATGGTGCTACGCATATTGAGAATAAAGTCAGGAATATCATCTGATTCAAAAGCTTTATCTACAATAGCTTCGGCTGACGCTTTACTACGTTTTACCGCTTTAGCGACACCAACTTTAATTTTCTTAGGCTTATCACGCATACGAATATAGTTAGAGTTTTGAGCCAACGAATTGTCAGCAAACAAAAACAAATCAATTAATATGGCTCGATTTTGCCAAAGCTGAAGTTCAACTTCATCACTAGGCATTTCACTGCGCCACCATTGCGTGTTTCTAATGGCTTCGATCATCTCATGCCAATAATCATCAAAGCTTTGGTTGTTGAGTTTTACTAAGCCTAAGCCTTGCGAGAGGGTATCTATTTTACCACTGTTTAGGGCAATAAATTGGTCTGGGCGACGCATAGCCAATAAACGAGTTGCTACACTTAAGGGCGCTTTCTCTTCATTAGTATGGCTGGCAAATATCGCTTTGTAGGCATTAACAAAGTTTTGATAGTCTATTAAGCTTACGTCACCGTCTAACGGAATATGATCAAGCGCTTGATCAAAATCTTTTGGGTGAGACTTTAATAACTGGTGAAAGGTTTTTGCTCCGCGTGTGCCGGCAAACCATTCAACATCAAAGTCATAAACACTAATATCATGCTGAGCGCTATGCTTGCCTGCAAAAACTAATCGGTCTTCATCAATCATTTCAGCTAATTTATTACAGCGTATTGTCGCAATATAATTTAAGAGTTTAAGTCTTTCCGGTAAGGCTTGTAATCCTGAGTTTTCTTGTACAAAACTAGTAAATATTGGCCATGGGATAATACGGGCCATTTTTAATTGGCAAGCACTAACACCGTTTGACATAGTGTCTTGTAGTTTTTTTAAGGGTTTTTGTTGACTAGGTTCTAATAAATCTTGGTTGATGTCGTGTAAGCAAATTCGGTATAACTCTCTGCACCAGTTAAGAAAATTATCTGGATGACTCTCTACTTTTACTGCCATTAAATTAAGGCTGAGATCGGCGACTAAAGACAAGGCATTTTGGTAAATTGTTTGTTCGGTAGCGCTAAGCGACATGGCATTTGGCGAGGTAAGTAATTTTCTCATGAAACAGGGGTTTTCCGATGATAAAAACAAAAATAGGTCGGCATGATACGTGTAAAATAACCTATTACAAGTACTAAGACTTAAATTAGGAGATAAACTCTAAGCTGGTGTATAAAAAAACAATATGTGGGGGGTTAATCAACGAAAACCTTTGCCTATTCAATTTTTAAAACTTAGCAGACAAAGGTTGCTGTTGCCAAAAGTAACCGTTAGTCGGTAATTACTGTTTCTGGTGACCTTTTATAATACTTAACTAAACCAATTACCGAGGCGACAATCCAAAATAGTTCAATAACAAAGCTCGCCAAATTGAAGTTATAGCACAGGCTAATTAACAGTAATATTGCGCCACAAAGGTTTGTTAGGTTATAAGCCAAACTTTTAGGATTTAATTTTTCTAGTTGTAACATTATAAATGCGCCAACGATAAGAACGGTTCCAGACATGCCAATGATATTAAATAATAAATCAATCATGAGAAACTCCAAGCTATAGAGGGTGATCCAAAATGCTGGCCCTATCCGTGGGTTGGATCGTTTTCGTTCCATGAAACAGCTTGTCGTTTACCGGTAGTAAGGGCATAAGCGTTACTAGGATAATTTCGAAGTTATTGTAGGCAGTTTTTTGCATAAGGTAAAGCAACAAACGCTTAACAAGTGACATAAATAGCAAGGTAGACATTATCTTAAACTCAGCAATATAGTAATTTTTATTCAGTCTGAGTAGATTATAAAAATAGAGCACCACAGAACTTTTTACATGCTTATTCTTCACTCTAACAATACCTAGTCTAATCTCTTAGTTTGACCGTTAGTTTGTCGCTATTAATCGTCGTCATCTATTTTCATGGCTTCAATATTAATAATGGTCGAGCGATTCAGTGTGATCTTAAAACGTTGTATTTGTTGCAAATCTATTTTGTCTGTTTGCATTAATACGACATTAATTTGGTAACGGCGTTCAACTGCTTGTTTTGTTATTTTACTGCCATCAAGTGAATATAAACGACCTTCACCTTTTTTTAGGAAGCGAATAAAGGGGGTTAAATTAAAATAGATACGTTGCTGGATTTCATCATAGCCAGGTAAAAAACTTTTAGCATTAACTTTAGTGTCGCTGCGAAAATGTAACAATTGTGCCGCTTGTTTGTTTTGATGACGCCGAGTTTGAAATAACTTATCAACTTGTTGAGGTAGGTCTTTATTACGAATGTATTCTAGCCAAATGGTTTGACTAGCGATACGCGCTTTATTAACACTATTTGTGTAAATATTTCTCCACTTAGGTAAGCCTTTTTGAATGCTACGCCAAATAACACGGGTTATATCGTCTTTAAATATCTCCCTTAAACCATAAACAATGCCTAACATGCCTACTAAGGCAATAGTGACTTCAGTAAAGTTTGCCCGCGCATTTAGCACTAACAACATCACAAAAGCCATAATAATCGCTGTAACTGTGCCACGTACAATACGTTTTAAATTACGATTGAGGCTTTTCATTTCTTTTTGCAGTACTACGCCGTATTCGATTAACCGTTGCAGTAAACGCATTTTATTGGTGATTCGGTTAGGGTCAGCTAAGGTAACTTCTGAATTATATTTATTGGTTGCACGGTATTCATTTTCACTGCGACATAGCGCAAATAAGAAGTTTCTTTCAGTGGAAAAGTCACTACTTTTTGGTCCTCGAGATAGCAACTTTAAAAATGACTGCTCCACTTGCCAACTAAGGTAATTGTCAGCATTTTGAAAAAATGGACTAAGCTTTTTATCCGATGGTGTATATCGTCTTAGTTTTTTTAATAAACCAGAAATTAACTCTGCTAGTACAATGGCTTGTGGATAGAAATCTTTACTTTCTTTGAGTTTAATCGTTTGCTTTATATCAGTGTCAAGGGCAATTAAAATTTGATAAGAAAATAAATTGAGGTTAAGTCGATAGTCACTTAGCTCACCTTTTTTTTGGCTAATAAAGCGGCTTCTTACCAATGGTAAGTGCAGCTGGTCTGAGTAATAAGCACTATGATTTTCTATACTGCTATGAAAGTAATGCTCCTCGTCTAGGGTTTTAGGGCCAATACCCATTTCAACCGGTAAAGAAAAGTATAAATCGAGTCTTTGGTGGTCAGTAGGCAACAACTGGTAACTGACCTTGATGGAAAGGTTTTCGTCTTGGGTGAGTTTAGCGTTATTCACTTCTATCCTTCACTTCTTGTCGGTTTTATTACCAAGCCTGAATCAATTCACTATGTCTTACTTTGATGAGTAATCTCATCATAAAGTGCGTTAATTGCTGAACGTTTTTACTATACGTTATCTTAAGGACAAATTTTTAGCTTTAAGATGAATATTATATTTATAACTTCGCTAAATGTGATAAAAAATTCAGCGATTAATGAGTGATTAATATATGAAATTTGATTAACTTAGTTATAGCTTGAAAAATTTGAGTTTATACTGCTCATGGGTAATATATGGCATTGGTTACTTTTTTGATACTTTTTTGATGGTCTTTTAACTGTCATGAACGATCATTTAGTACACTTTAAATAGTAAACTTTAATAATTGATATTTACTGTTTGGTAGCCAAAATTAATTATTACGCTGGGGCGTTTTAAAGTAAGAGGCCTGAAGCGGAGTTACTTTGAGTTATATCATTAAATAACGCTTTCAAATAAAAGTACAAGTTTTATACTTTTATGACAATAGTAAGTTAAACTTTATTCAAACATTGGATCTTTGTCAAAAATGGAATTTATAATATGACCTTAACTAGAAGAATCACTCTACTTAACCTCACCATTATTACTACCTTACTTTTGGTGGCTTTTTTAGTGACAAAAGTATACGCCAAAACACCAACAGAAAATTATGCTGAATTGAAAAAATCACAGTATTTAACTAGTGATAACAATCGTTTTTTGTTGAATAGTTGTTAAACTAAGTCGACGCAAGAGTATACTTTAGCTTGCAAGTAACCACTTATGCTTATATCGCTAAGTTAAAAATCAATGACGGTAATTAGCTAGATGGAAAAACCACCTTAACAGTGCTATTTTAGCCTTAATTTAGGTTAAAAGGACAGTTTACTGATGGGCTCATTTGAGCACATTAACTAGATGTTTTTTTATTCGTGGCGATTATTCTAATGCCATATTTTACTTGAAAAAAATGGCTGTGCACGGTTATAAAATCGGTAATATTAGCGCTCAAATAGAAGTATTAAACCGTTTAGCCTTAAGTTATATCGAATGAAAAACTTTTGCATTAGTGACTCAACATTATACTTAATCAATATACGAATTAGTTTAGACAATATAAACCCACCAGATATCTTAAATTTAACCCAAGTTGCTAAAGGTAGATCTTCAAAGCTTAATAATAATGATGGTAGTTTACCTTGCTTAAAAGCTATTTTAATATCTCTGCTTACAACAAGACCAAAAACTTAATCAAAGTGGTATTATAGAAAGTGTATTCATCGAAGATAAAGTTTAAAGGTAATGTTAATAAATAATGCGTAAATCAGATAAGAAAATAGACAATCAAATAATAAAGTCGTTAACCGAAGTATGCCAATCAGCGCTAGAAGAAATTGACGGCTTTGAGTGGTTAACCCATACCGTTAATTTCGATAATTTTCCAGACAGTCTAAAAGTTGTTTGTGTTTTTGATAGCAATAAAAAATTAGCCAGTTATCTAAAGTCATCTAATAGCAAGCACCTAGCGTTATTAATAGCCGATAGCTTGGCAGATATTGGCATAAAGCTTAACAGTGTTAAAAACCAAATAGAATTAGATAGCGAAGAAAATTGTACGCTGTATCACGCTGGAAATTGGCATAAAAGATTGTCTTAAATCGCTAGGCTATTAAATAATGACCATGCGATGGCGCACATGATTAATCCAACAAGCATATCAATAACTCTTTTCACCTTAGCTTGGTTAAGCCAAGGTGACATTTTTGCTGCCGCTCCAGCTAAGCTATAAAACCACAGCATAGATGCCAACATAGTGCCGAGTGCAAAAGCGATTTTTTCATTACCTTGAAATTGTCCGCCAACACTGCCCAATACCAATACTGTATCAAGATAAACATGTGGGTTTAACAGTGTTACCGCTAACGTTGAAACAATAACCAAACCAGGTTTCTTGTTTACTTTATCGGCTGAACTTGGCTCACTGGTACTGTTATTAAGCCATGCTTGGCGAAATGACAAGCTAGCATAAGCCAGTAAAAAAATAATACCTGCCCAAGAAATTACTGTTACCAAGGTTGGCGATGTCGCAATAAGCTGTGCGCCACCAAACACTCCTAATGCAATAAGGGTAACATCACAAAGCATGCAAATTGAAGCGGCTAAAAAGTGATGATTTTTTTTAATTCCCTGATTGAGGATATGGGAGTTTTGCGCGCCAATAGGTATAATCATGCTGGCCCCTAAAAAAAGGCCTTGCAGTAGGGGGGAAAACATTTTTTCTCCTAAAATTTCATGTTGTGCTGAGTCGTTATGGATAATTTAAAGAAAAAAAAATCATAAGTATAATTAATGATTTTAATCTTTAATTAGTTTTGCTAATGTTTTTTTGCTAGCATTAGTAATAAATGTTGTTAACATCAAGAGATAAATGGTCTTGTTAGATTATAAGTTATTGCATGCATTGAGCGTGGTACTAAATGAGCAAAGCTTTGACAAAGCGGCATCGGTATTAGCTATCACACAATCTGCCGTGTCTCAGCGTATTAAAAGTTTAGAGCAAATTATAGGCCAACCGGTATTAATTCGGGCACAGCCGATAGTGGCAACTGCTATTGGCAAAAAATTACTTGGCCATTATCAACAGGTAAAATTACTTGAACAAGACATTATTCCTGATATTTCAGGTAATAAAAAATATGAAACCATTACCGCCAATATCGCCAGTAATGCTGACAGTTTAGCCACATGGTTAATTACAGCAGTCGGTGACGTTAGTCATCAATATAACCTAGCGGTAAATTTTCGATTGGCTGATGAAAATAGAACCATTAATTATTTGAAAGATGGTGAGGTTATTGGTGCGATTAGTACATATGATCATGCTTTACCTGGCTGTACATTAGAAAAACTAGGCGATATGCACTATTTATTAGTTGCCGCGCCAAGCTTCATTGCAAGCTACTTTCCTGAAGGGATTAATAAACAAACCTTGGTAAGAACTCCCGCGGTTGCTTATGATCAAAAAGATGATATGCATATTAAATATATTGAACAAACCTTTGGTTTAAAAGGTGGTTCATACCCGTGTCACACCGTACGCTCTTCAGAAGCCTTTGTTAATTTTGCCAAACAAGGTTTAGCCTATTGTTTGATCCCTAAATTGCAAATACAAGCAGAACTTGCATCGGGAGAGCTGATCAATTTAATGCCAGAAAACCCAATTATTAGAACACTTTACTGGCATCATTGGGTATTATTGAAAGGGGTGTTTAAGCAGCTTTCAAGCGCAATAATTAGCCGTGCACAATACGCGCTAAATAATCAATAATTTGCTAATATTCAGTGTTATCTGAAATAGCCAGTAAATGAGTCAATAAATTAGTCAGGAGTTAAATGTGAGCAATTTAGTCGTTAGAACAGCAACAGCAGACGATACCAGTATATTATTTAAATTTATTATCGATCTCGCTATTTATGAAAAAGCGGAACACGAAGTATTAGCCACCGAGCAAACAATAAAAGCCAGCATTTTTGCTGAAAACAGTCATGTTTTTGCCTTAATTTGCGAGCTAGATGGGGTTGCCGTTGGCTCAGCCATTTACTTTTTTAATTATTCAACTTGGTTAGCAAAATCAGGTCTTTATTTAGAAGACCTATACGTTATGCCAGAATATCGTGGCAAAGGCGCAGGTGTTAAGCTGTTAAAAGCTATGGCAAAAATTGCTGTGGAAAAAGACTGCGCACGGTTTGAATGGAGTTGTTTAGATTGGAATACACCGTCAAGAGAATTTTATCACTCACTCGGTGCTGTCGCGCAAGAAGAGTGGGTTGGCTATCGCATGACAGGTAAAACACTTAGTAATTTTGCAGCTGATCTGACTGAATAATACTAACACCCACTGGAGGATTTTCTGCATAAAATAGCATAGCCTTTGCTACTTTCTTTGCTTGAATTACTTGGTGTTTTTTTGGGATCATAAAAGCTAGCGCGATCATCACTATTGTACCTAATTGCTCGCCAAGTCGACATTCATCTCGCTGGCCAGATAACATTGACGGGCGAAATAGACCCAGATGTTGGTCATCTAAGTTACTTAAATCTTTTTCTATTTTGCCTTTTATCTGGTTATAAAATACAGCAATGTCAGCAAATGCTTCATTTGCTGACATTGCTGTAACTATGGCAAATAAAGTGGTCTGTTGACCATAAAAGTATTTGGCAATAAGCAGCGGATAATGATGGTCAATTTCAGCAAAAGCAGTTTTAGAACCGGCTTTTTTCATAGTACTGCCCAAGGTGCAAAATATATGATCAATCGTTTTATCTTGTTGTTAGCGCTTATATCCTGAGATTTATCATCCAAAGAGATGCTTGAGGTCAATTCTGCTTCCAGATGTTCAAATTTAATTTGCCATTGTTCAAGTTTAGTATCTTCTATCAATGGTGGTTTACGTACTAAGGCGATAACCTTGCCATAGGTTTTACTGGCTCATAGTTGCTGAAACAAATGTTGTCCTACTAAACCACTAGCGCCACTTTGGCTTGCTTTGGTTTATGCTCATTGGTGCAAGTTGTCATTTATTTTTTAACCCTAACACTGTGGAGAATAATAAAGTCTCATATTAAGTGCTTAACTAACTATTTAAATCTTTAAAAAGACTAACATTATTGCCCACTTTTTCTGGTTTAAATCTAGCAGGGTACGTTAATCTCAATCACAACTACCCAAAATTCATGTGAGCAGAACATCGTTTTGGCCATGTTCAGACTCCCATCCAAACCAGTAAATATCTCCTTGTCCTTTCAAAATATAAACGTAATCATTTAATTTTGGACTTAGTTGTCGTATGAAAATAAAAACGTTAAATGAGAACAGCTAAATATTATGCAACTATTACCTTATGTTTATTAAGTGATTCAGCTGGGTAACGAATGAAAGCCTAAATGGCTTTAAATACATCCAGAAAAAATAATGTAAATTAATGTTTTATATGAATAAATTTATTTTTATTAAGTAATGATTTAGCGACTCAATTGGTCACAGCCTAGCCCGATGATTTCTTGTATAACTCTTTTTTAAAAGCGTTTTATTTTTAAAGAAACCATATTAATTTGCTGATATAATATTAACAGCGTTAATTTTAAATTAAGTTATCCCAAATGATTAAGCCTGAAGTGCCCGAAAATGAAGTCGAACGTTTGTATGCGCTTAGAACCTTAAAGATTCTTGACTCATCACATGAAGAGCGCTTTGATCGAGTCACTCGTATGGCTAAACGCATGTTTAACGTAGCAATCTCGCTAGTCAGTATAATTGACGAAGACCGTCAATGGTTTAAATCCGCGCAGGGACTCGAACTTTTGGAAACGCCTCGCGACATTTCATTTTGTGCACATGCTATTAATCAAGATAACTTATTCATAGTGCCTGACACTTTAAAAGATAAACGCTTTTTCGATAATCCTCTTGTGACTGGCGGTCCAGAAATTCGCTTTTATGCTGGTTGTCCTTTAAAGATTAGGCAAGGTATTAATATAGGCACTTTGTGTCTTATCGATACAGAACCTAAACATTTTACCGAAGAAGACCAGCAGTTACTTGAAGATCTAGGGGCTATAATTGAACAAGAAATCAAATCTATTGAACTCGCTACCTTAGATGAGTTAACTATGATTTCTAACCGACGTGGTTTTTTGACTTTGGCCGAGCATAGTTTAAAAGTATGTCGACGTAATCAAATGTCAATGTCGTTTATATTCTTTGATCTAAACAAATTTAAGATTATTAATGATGAATATGGCCATCACGAAGGTGATTTCGTCTTAGCCACTTTTGCCAAAATAATGCTTAATTCATTTCGAGACTGTGATTTGATCGCTCGACTCGGTGGAGATGAATTTGTGGCTATGCTAAATGACTCTGACTATTACTCAGGGAGAGCAGATATAGCACTAGAGCGATTTGCTAGCGCTATTGAGCAAGCAAATAAAACCTTAAATAAACCCTACAAAATTCAGTACAGTGCTGGTGTTAGTTATTTTAAGCATGACACGGATAAATCAATAGAAGTAATGCTACAAGAAGCTGACGCAGCCATGTATAAGCAAAAAAAAAATAATGCTCTATAGCTTGAGGTTATGACTGTTTCACTATATTAATAAGCCATTATACCGGCGAATAGTGGCAAACTATAAGCAAGTTCATTTACTCACCCATAGTGCTAATGCTGAAATAAATGCCGAAAACATTGGCGACTTTAACCGTAAAAATACTGTCAAAGTGTATGAAATTGTAAGTTATAATCATTATAAGCACAGGTTACTTTTCCTCAGGCAGGCTTTCATCGACCTTAGCTCTGGCAATTAGGCTATTAGTGAGACAAAGAGTAAAAGGCGAAGAAATTCCTTTCGAGGGTCGTATCCTCGCTATTGCGATGTCTTTGATGCTTTAACGTCTGAGCGGCTCTATAAAAAATATTGACCAGTAGAAGAGGCGGTTGATCAAATGAATGCAGCTGCGTAGTCATTTTTATCCTGAACTTATTCAGTTTTATAACAAAATTTTATTTGAGATATTAATCATAAAAAAAACAAGTGGGTAGAGTCGATAAAAAGCTGATTTGATCTTCACTAAGTAGGCTAAATATCAGGTCATGTAGTCGTTGATAAATGCCTTCCAAAAGACTAAATTTAGCAATGAAACCAGCACAGAACAGTTGAGAATATTTTTTAAGCAAAGTTTATTGGTAAGTTTTAGTGTTTTGACGCAGTTGCAACGAGTGATTAACAATAGCTACTGTTTTCAAAAGTTTTAGCTTATTGTTGTTGATAAATTACACTAGCTTAAAGCGAGATTAATCTACTTACCTTGCGATAGTTCTATTAGCTATCAAGGTCATAAATACAGGCACTTAGCCATTTAGCAACAGACTATTCATACCTCTTTTAACTCAAGTCGTGTTTAACACTTATCAACAAAATTTATCAATATAAGTTACTTTAATAAAAGCTATTTATTAAAGTAACTGTCTATAAAATATTAATATTTAAAGTCATAAACTTTATTATTTGCTAGCGTTAATGACTTTAAATAGGGCTAAATTTTTTGCTCAACCAATAGCTTATGCATAGATAGTGTTAGCCCAGCGCGTTAGGCCAGCCGTTACGCTGCCAAAATGGTCACCAACAACAATAGGGGTATGTTGAAATTGTGATTGTAAAAACTTATTTAACATCGGTGATTTAGCACTACCTCCAGTGACAAACACCACATCAGGCTGACAGTCAGCTTGGGCAATTGCATCTTTCATTAGCGCGGCTATCGCACTGAGTTGTCGATGACATGCCTCAGTAAAACCATCCCTATCAAGCTTAACAGTGAGCCCTTCATAGATATCAGATAAATCTATTTGCTGCTCGGTTTGCTCGGTTAAGCCAATTTTGCTTTGCTCTGCGGCATTAACTACACGATAGCTCAATTTTTGTTGTTGAACAGTTAACAAACGAGTTAATAACTCAGGATGTTCTGCATCGCGGATCAGTTGCTGTAAAAACCGTCTATTTTCGGCACTGTAAAATTGTGTTTGATGACTAATATTGTTAATCGCCATGGCCTGAAAGTAACTGTTACTTGGCATTGTTTTACCAGACTTTAATAAACTATCTAAACCAAAACTCGGCATGATACCTTTAAGAGCAAAGGCAATATCAAAATCATTACCACCAACTCGTTCACCACTGTGGCTTAATAAATCATTGGTTCTATCCGTTAACGCAGCATGCTCTGGTCCCATTAAAAGGATTGAGCAATCAGTGGTACCACCGCCAATATCAACCACTAATACTTTGGTTTCTTTAGTGAGACTAGCTTCATATTCAAAGCCGGCTGCAACAGGTTCAAATTGAAATTCAACATCTTTAAAGCCAACCCGTTTTGCTGCATTGGTTAATATTTGTATAGCTTGTCGATTACTTTCTTCGCCTTTCATACCTTGAAAGTTAATAGGGCGACCAATAACGGTTTGATTAACACTTCTGCCAAGACTTTCTTCGGTGAGCGTTTTTATATTGCTCATCATAGCGGCAACAATATCTTCAAATAAATCAACTTGCTGTGGCATTAAGCCGCTGGCACCAAGAAACGATTTTGGTGACTTTATGTAGTAGCCTTCGTCCGGCTCTTGTAAATAGTTATTTAATGCGGCTTGGCCAAACGATAATTCGGTTGGGTAGCCATCTAAGGTCAGCTCTCGTAGTGAGTTTTTTCCTTTGTTTAGCTGTGCTTGACGTTGCTGTTGAAAGCTTTTTTGTTCTGTCAAAGCCAAATTATCGTGCAGCCAGTTGACAATAATGTCGCGACTGGGCGCATACAAAGTTGAGGAGATATAGCGACCATGATCACCTAAAGATAATAGTTCTGGCGTGTTGTTTTTCATTACGCCGACAGCACAGTTCGATGTACCGTAATCAAATCCGATCATGTTGATATCCAAATATAAAATGGCCGCGAAGGATACTGGGATATGTAGCACTAGGCAAGGGCTTTTAGCTTATTAGGTAACATTTTTAATAAGCTAAAAGCCCATAAGTCATTATTATTTATTTCAAAGGCGCACAAACGTAGTTTTAATCCTGTCAATCACGGCCATGTCGACGCTCACAGCTTAAACTTTTGCCCATGTAAATTTTTTCGCGGTTGAATCGATTTAAATTTAGGTGAAAAAATAAAAAATCAGGGATGAAAAGCAGAAGAATTGATCTCGCTCGACTGATAAAGCAAAGCCATGATGAAAGCAGCGAATGATAAATTAACCCATTACTTAGCGAATACAGGTTTAAACCTTGAATAGGTTAATGCTAAAGGCTTAAAAGCCCAGGTGCTTTTATTATTGATAAAAACGGCATTAGCTGTGCCCTACAAGCAAAAATAGATTTAAAGTCGTATATGGCGTTTTGAGTGATTATTGCTGCATTCACTAAAGGGTAAAATAGTCGCGTTATTAAGGGTAAATTATCCAAGTAATTCAAACCAAAAAGCAGCTTAAGGCTGCCTTTTGGTGCTTAATTTACATAATAGCAAGCTCATTCACTTGGTGAACATTTCAATGGGTTATTTCTTACCAGTATAAAATAGCTCAAAGCACTAATAAAAGGGCCATAAAAGACTAATCTATTTTAGCCCGAAGCCATGGCCAAAATAGTTTTAATATCAAGTGTGTCTTGATATTGCACAAAACCTTTTGTGCACTTAACGCGTGCTAATACCGCCATTCTATCGGAGAGTTCATTCCCTTCTATATTGGCATGACCTTTAACATGACTAATAATTAAATGACTTTTCAATGCTTGATAGAGCGCAAAACACTGCTTAATTATTTCAAGGTTTTTAATTTCTTCACCTTTGCCACGAGTCCAGCCTTTAGCTTGCCAACCTTTTGCCCACTTAGTGATGCAATCAATTGAATATCTAGAGTCAGACAACACTTGCACAGTTTTACCTTGTTTAATATGATCTTGTGCGTAGTTAAATGCGGCAAGTAAGCCATTAAGTTCGGCGGTATTATTAGTGCCCATCGGCTCATATAAACCGTACCACAACTCAATCAGCTGCTGCTCTTGATATACTGCCATGCCCGTGCCTGACTTCCCTGGATTTGGAGAGCAAGCACCGTCACAATAAATATTAATATCAGCACTTTGTTTAACAGGCGCTAAGCTATTACTTACTGCGCTACGATCCGCTTTAACGTAGGCAGCAGAAGTGGCAGGTTTAGCACCGGCACTTTTACTCATTGAGCGCTTAGTTAATGCTTTAGTGTAGCTTGATTGAAACGCCGCCTCGGCTTCAGCTTTTGATGCAAAACCCATATATTGTGCATCGGCACGTCCTTGGGTGTGGCTTTTAACATCATTCCACTGTTCAAATACCCCAGTTTCTGCCCCTTTCCAAACCACATAATATTTTTTACTCATCAATTGTTAACCCTATTTTATTCGCCATAATTTTTTATTTTCTGTTCGCCATTTGTTAAGACTACTTTACTTTTTTATTGTTTTTAATTGACCAAATAACTAGTAGGACACCGGCAATAAAAAACGGAATACTTAACATTTGCCCTGCAGTTAAGGAAATGTCAGCCGCATAGGCCGCTTGTTTTTCTTTTAACATTTCAATAAGAAAGCGAGTAGTAAAAATTAAAACTAAGAAAATACCTAAAATAGCACCGGGTGGTGTTTGGGCTTTTTTCTGCTTATAAAAAATCATCAAAACAAAAAATATTGTTAAATAAGACAAAGCTTCATAAAGTTGAGCGGGGTGGCGAGCGAGGTTATCAATACGGGCAAAAACTACCGCCCAAGGAACATTACTCGGTGTGCCTAATATTTCAGAGTTAACAAAGTTTGCGCTGCGAACAAAAAAACCAAACAGCGCGGTACATATCGCGAGTCTGTCGAGTAACCAGAGAAAGTTCATCTGGTTTTTTTTGCTATAAATACCCGCCGCAATAATAGCACCTAAACCGCCGCCATGACTGGCCAAGCCACCCTCCCAAATAGCTATTATTTTCAGTGGGTTAGCAAGGTAATAGCTTGGGTCATAAAAGAAACAATGCCCTAAACGCGCACCGACGATAACACCAATAACGATATAGACCAGTAAGTTATCTAGCGCGACTAAATCTTGTTTCTCGGTTTGAAAAATCCACTTCATGACTTGTAAGCCAGATAAAATAGCGGTGGCGAATAACACGCCATACCAATGTATAGTCAATGGTCCAATGGAGAAAAATACAGGATCAAAATCCCAAACTAAATGTTGCAAAGCGTAGCCCTTAATGTTGCTTATGTTATTTATGTTACATGAGTAAAATATGCTGAATATGCTGAATGATTTTAATGTGACTTTAAGTTAAGCCTTCACTTAAACAGCGATATTCTAGCAAGCTAGTGGTTGCTGTGCTGAATTAATTTCGCTGAAAGTGTTAATCATGCCTATGGGTTGTTCAACCTTGATTAAAACTTGTTCAAACGACTCAACAAAAGCCCCCATCATGACCTAGTATTTTATTGGCCGTTTAAAGGTTACTTTTATATTGTGCTGTTTACCTAGGCCAATTTTTAAAACTTCATTTTTTTACCTTTACTGTTAACTTTTAATAAGAATATTAAGCAATACTTTACAGATGTTCTCACAATAAATCCTTGTGCAGTTATGGTCATCATAAGGGCTGTTTTATGTTCTCCATTGGTTTACGTTTAGTTAAGTCATCGCTGCACTCTTTTTAGTGTTTAGTATATTAATATTGAATGAGTATTTTTGATAATCTATTGGGATTATCCGACAAAAACTATAGCTAGATTAAACTCCGTTAACCATACAGTTAAAACTAACTACAGCTACATTTATAGATTAGCAATTGATAAAGGCGAAAAGTAATATAGCGACCTTACTAGATTTAAGTCTATGTGTAGCTTATTTTCAGGAATTATAACTCAATAATAAAACCCTGCTAATTAGTGAAAGCAATATGCTGTTGGGTATTTATCAATGCAAAATAGAGACACCAAGTTCTATTATTAATTGGCAAGCTAAGTCGTAATAAAACAGCTTTTTTTATGACAATAAGCTGTTTTATTTTAATCGCGAAGAAAAAGATGATTATATTCATCACCATCCTATATATGTAGAATAACGATATGATATTTTAAAGGCTTTAATTAAACATTCGGTTGTTCAATGGCCAGCACATGCGGCTGATCAATAGCTAACACATGAAGAATTTTAAGTATATTTAATCAATAATAATGAAGAGTAAAGACATGAAAAAAGTCTCAATGGGTAACTCGAGCATCGAATCTTCTCGCCTTATATACGGCTGCATGCGTATTGCCGGTGACAATAGTGCAAGTGATCGTATTAAAGGAAAAACAGCGATAATAGCAGCGCTAGAGGCGGGTTATAATCACTTTGATCATGCGGATATTTACGGTGCTGGTGAAAGCGAAAGTATTTTTGGTGAACTGTTAGCTGAAAAACCACATTTACGTGAGCAAATTATTCTCACCTCTAAAGCCGGTATTCGACCGCGCAATAATGAGCACAGCACTTATGCCCCCACGCGTTATGACTTTAGCCAGCAATACTTGTTGGCCAGTGTTGAAGGTTCACTTAAACGTTTAAATACCGATCACTTAGATATGTTTTTATTGCATCGCCCAGATTATTTATTTGATGTGCATGAAGTAGCTGAAACTTTTGCGTTATTAAAAGCCAGTGGCAAAGTTAAGCATTTTGGTGTTAGTAACTTTAAACCGTCGCAAGTTCAATTATTAAAGTCTGCGTTAGCTATGCCCTTGTTGGTGAATCAAGTTGAAATTAATATTCACAATATTGACAGCTTACTGGATGGCACCTTAGATCAATGTCAGCAGCATGGTATTACACCGATTGCTTGGTGTCCTTTAGGTGGTGTTGCTTACTCTGCTTGGGGAAATACTTTTTCAGGTGAAGATGAACAAAGAATTGAAAACGAATTAAGCCACCAAAGTGAAAAATATGCTTGCGCGCCTTGGCAAGTTATTCTGGCTTGGTTATTAAAACATCCAGCCAATATTTGCCCCATAATAGGGTCAACCACACCAGCGCGCATTGTTGCCGCTAAACAAGCTTTAACACTAGATTACTCGCGTGAAGATTGGTATCGCTTATTAGAAGCTAGAAATGGCCAATCTGTGCCATAACTATATTGCATCAAAAATATATCGTATCAAAATTATATTGAATTAATTACATATCGCATTAAAAAAGCCACTGAAAAATGTCAGTGGCTTTGATGTTATTTTAAGACAGGACAATCGCGAGTGATTGAGTTACAAACCATTATGATATTGAATGTTGGTTGATTCAGGCACTAATTTATTCAGCTGTTGTTTTGCTGATGAATGGCTATCTATCGGATTTTTAGACTCGTCAGTAGACTTTTTATAAGCTAATAACTCTTCAAACTGGCTGATCAACAAAGCCTTATCAGGCGCTTGGCGATCACCGGTACCTATGTTGGTTAAATCAATCATAAAACCGTCGAATAAATCAGATAAGTCTTCAATAATTTCCATATTTAAAAACTGATCTTGGTTATAAATACTCGGGTAACCGGCTTTTTGTTTATCAATCGCGAACGACACACCTTTGAGATTAGTGATGGTTGTTGATTTATCACAAGAGAGCATACAGCCATTGTCGATACGTGGTTTTTCACAGCCAACACTTTGTTGGAAGAAACACTGTCGGCTAGTCATCAACAAAATAGGGTGGTAAATACTGTAAAATAATTTAAAGTTTTCTGGGCGAGCAATATGTTTCATTTGCATGGCGTTAATTTCGTTAGAAATAAAGGCACCGCTACAGTCAAAGTCTTCTTTCATCGCTAACAGTGCGTAGGAATTAGTGGTATTTAAAAATGGCCCTGCTATCCACTTTATGCCTAAAGCATTGGCTTTATAAGCAATACCGGTATTGTTAGTGACAATTAATGGCGGTTTGACTTGCTCTAAAATAGTTACGGCAGCGTCATAATCTTTACCAATTAGCACAGCAGGAAACCATGGAATTAAACGCGGATTGTCCTGTAAAAAAGCAACATATTTTGTACAGTCACGTTTATAAGCATCAGGTAATTTAAAATAAATATCGGCATGGGTAATATGCGCTAACTCAGCATCGGCTTCGTCACAGATCAAAATAGACAATTCATTTTTTGCTTGGCTGCTAACTTGACTGCTGAGTTGAGAGGCTACTTTTGGATGATTAACTAATGGCGGCAAGGTCACTTCTGGAATAATATCAACAGCATTATTTAAAAAACTGGCGATTTGATTTTTCAGCGCGGTTAACTCTTTAAACGGAATGCTTAAGCCGGTATTTAAGTTGTCACAGTTTAGCTCGGTCAGTAAAAACTCGGCGTTGTTAAAGCTTTTAAAGCGTTTTTCTATCGTGGCCTTATCAATACTGGCGTTTTCACTGGCGCGTAATAAGCTAGTGGATTGCACAGTGAAGCTATTTTGTTCAACAGAGAAGCCGGTAGTGGTTACGCTAACTTCTAAATGTTGTGCTACTTGACCAGAAAAACGTAATGTTAGTGGTACTTTTTCAATACTTAAATGCTTTATTTTTTCAACTACTTCGGCTTCAATTTCATTTTTGTCAGTTTGTAGGTTTTGCTCAACCTCATGAATTTGTACCACTGAAATTTGTTGCGACTTATCTTGTAATTTATCTTGCGACTTATCTTGAAACTTAGCTGGCGAATGGTTTTGGCTTTCAGTGGCGTTATGTTTATTTATGGCATGAACTTTTGAATTATCACGCGGATTATCAATAAACATTGATTGATTTAAATCGCCTCTTAAAAAGGCATTGGAAAAGTCACGATTAAATACTTTGTAAAGGCGTTCGCCATCTTCGGTTAATTCGCCGGTATTGAGGAAGCCATCAATTTGTTTACGAAAACTATCCACCACAGTATGTACATAGTTTGCGCCTTTAATACGTCCTTCAATTTTAAACGAATGCACACCAGCGTCGATTAAGGCGGGCAAATCAAAAAAGGCAGAGTTGTCTTTAATGTTTAATGGGAAATTATGACCTGTGGCTGTGGTTTCATATTCTTCTCGACAAGCTTGGCTACAGCGACCGCGGTTACCTGAATTGCCAACACTGGCAGACGTTGAATAACATAAACCTGAAAAGGCAACACAAAGCGAACCATGAACAAATACTTCGCTTAACAGGTTATATTCACGACACACAGCGGTTATGGCGGTAATTTCACGTAAGTTTAATTCTCTTGATAAATTAACCCGCGAAGCACCTAATTTTTTTAGGAACGGAATTTGTCCGACATTATGAGTGGTTAACTGGGTTGAAGCATGAATGTCTAAGGTCGGAAAATGCTTCTTAATGATATTAAACATGCCGATATCTTGTACGATAACGCCGTCTAACGTAGTGTTAACCAGTTTACTGAGTAACTTGGCAATAGACTTAAATTCACGTTCTAAAATGATCACATTTAAGGTTAAAAATATTTGGCATTGGTATTGGTGTGCCAAACGAATGATGCCAATCAGCTGTTCAAAGGATATATTAGCGGCGCGATTACGGGCATTTAGGGTATCTAAGCCGCAATATACCGCGTCGGCACCCGCTATAATGGCCGCTTTAATCGCGTCAACATCTCCACCGGGGGCTAATAATTCTATTTTATGATCCATTGGTACAACTTATTTTTTTCGCTAAATTTAAGAGCAGGGATTTTACCCGTATATTTCACCAATGAATACCGTTAAAGTTGCCGTTTATAAAGAATATTAATTTAATAGTTGAGTGTTATGGCATTACCTATCCTTTATTCATTAAGAAACTGTCCTTATGCAATGCGAGCACGTATTGCTATTTTTAAGTCACATCAACCGGTTGCGCTGCGTGATCTGGTATTAACGGATAAACCTGCTGCGATGATTTTAGCTTCCCCCAAAGCTACCGTGCCGATTTTAGTCTTGGATGAAAACAGCCCGTTTAAGGAGGATAATGCCCAAGGGAATAAAGCATTAAGCGAAGCAAATACAAATCGAGCAGGAGATAACCGTATCGTTATCGATGAAAGTCTAGATATTATGCTCTGGGCGCTTAAAAAATCTGATCCCAACAACTTACTTCATACTGATAACAGGGTCACTTTACCTATAAAGCCAGACGAAAAAGTAACTACTTTCCCCAACAAATCCAACAAGCCTAACGAAAAGTTAAATGAAATGTTGGCACTCATTGCCGAGTTTGATGTTGAATTTAAATTGCGTTTAGAAGCTTATAAATGCGCAAAGCGTTACCATGAAACTAACCTGAATGAATGCCGAGCCGCATGTGAGTATTATATCCAACTATTGGAGTCACGCTTAATACAGCATGACTATTTATTTTCCGCACAAGAGAGTTTAGCTGATATTGCTCTGTTGCCATTTATTCGTCAATTTGCCCGCATAGAGCGCCAGTGGTATTTGCAATCACCATATCCTAAGCTGAAAAATTGGCTGAATCGTTACCTACAAAGCCCGATGTTTACCCGAGTAATGGCAAAGCATCCACTGTGGCTTGAGTGTGGTGAAGAGGTTGTTTTTGTTGGTCAGTAAAAGCCGTTGGTCGATTTGGTAAATGAGATTTAGTAAATGAACCTTGGTAAATAAAAACCGTGGGTAAGTGAGGGCAGAGAATTATCATGGGTTTAATTTGTTGACTATTGTAGGCCTTATATTAGCGATAAAACAGCTAAAATCACTATAGCCTGACATCAAAAATAAGTGGTATGTAGCTTAGTGATAATAACCAACGCACTGTCAGCACTTATAATAAGTAGCTAGAGATTATTTTTGATATTGCTAGTATTGAGCATTGCCCTGAAAACTCAAATTTCACTTTACCTAGGGCAGAAAAATATATTTCTAGTTCAGAATCAAGATCGAAGGTACCTGATGTTTCAATAGAGTAGGCAACAATATTTTTGTAAGGTAAAGAGGTGAAATCTTTTTTGCTGCCAGTAATACCCTGAACATTAACCGCGATTATTCTCTTATTGGTAAAGACTACACCGTCACGCATGGTTTTATATGAGTCAACTATTTGTTCATCATCTAATAGTAGACTGCTTACTTTTTCAGCATAATCAGTGTCTTGCTTAAGCTTGAAAAAACCTTTGTTATTAAAATCAATCATCGAAAAATCCTTGTATTGTTAATAATTAAGCTTTGAACCCTTGTTAGGGGGGTAGGTATAAGTACTCTATTGGGCTGTTCAGGTAAGCGTTATCTTTTTTTTGGTCAACTCAGTGCATAAAAGTATGTTGAGTCGATAACCACACTGAGTAATGATTTAATCATTACTCAGTTGTTGTGCTTTTTCAAGATGCAATTTAAGTTGCAATCCCTTTGAGCGAGTCTGAACTTTGAAACCGCACAAGTATAAGTCGATTAAGACGATGACGTTGATTCGATTGCAGGAAAGTCTCTAGCGGCAACATGATCACACTTTATACAGTTTAGCTGCTGACCTAGCATCGCGTGTCTGGTTGTCTTATTGAGTACCCATGGGCGGTTAATAAAAGGTGGTTGATGACGAACATGTTGGAAATGGCCACATTGTAGTTTGGCTACCCAATGATTTTCGTCATCAAGATGGTAGTCGATAATAGCTTGTAGCATATTGTTTTTCCATTGAGAATGTTATGGGATAGTTAGCTTGAGTGATGAGTAATCTGTCATTGCTTGTTGCTTGTTGCTTATCGGTAATAGGTAATTAACAGTATAAAATCAGTAAGTTGATTTACAAGCCAAAATATATGATGAATAAGCAAAGTTATTAGGCGTTAGTTAAGGGGTTTTATTCATTATTTTTTACTTGGTTACCTAGTTACTTGCCATTGTTGCTCGCCATGTTTGTTCATCAATGGCATCAGCTTCATGGTCGAGTCGTTCAATAAAAGTAATACCATCAAGATGGTCTAACTCGTGCTGAAAAATACGCGCAAGAAAGTCAATGAAAGTCTGTTGATGCGACTGGCCTTGTTCATCGAGATATCGCACATAGATACTTTGATGACGACTAACCAAAGCTCGTTTGCCTTTCACACTTAAACAACCTTCCCAGCCTAGCACTTGCTGGGTAGTGGCGCTGAGTATTTCTGGATTGATGACAACCGCAGGCGCTAATAATGGCGCATTAGGGTAGCGTTCACTTGGCGCAGAACACATGATAAATAAACGCACACTTTTGCCCACTTGCGGCGCGGCAATACCAACACCATTGGCTTGGGCAACGGTAACTTTTAGATCTTCAATTAGCTGTTTTATCTCAGCCGTGTGAACATTAGGTATTGGTTTTGCGATAGCAGATAAAACCGGCTCACCACGTTGTAAAATAGTTAAAGTGCTCATGATGACACTTGGCTTTTTTGCTTTGCATTAAGCGCAGTGGCTTTGGTGGCAGAGGATTGATTTGTTTTTTCACGTTCTTTTTTAAAGTAAAACCAGCTAACAACGAATAAGATGACAATAAAAGGTAAACCGGTTAATACCACCACATGCCAACCTGCTTTAAACAATATCCAGCCAGCCATTAATGACGCGATAGCCTGAAAACCAAAAATAATAAAGTCATTAATTGCCTGTACTTTATGACGTTCGCTAGCTTGATAACTTTGTGGTAAAAGCGAGGTGCCGGTAAGAAAAAGAAAATTCCAACCAATGCCCAATAAAATTAGTGCCCACCAATAATGCATCACTTGTTCACCCGACAAGGCAATAACTGTGACCACTGCATAAATGATGGTGCCTGCGAGCATTAAGTTTTTTAAGCCAATGCGTTTGACTAATAAGGCGGTAAATAATGATGGAATAAACATGGCGGCAATGTGACTTTGGATCACCCATTTTGTATCGTTTAAACTATGACTATGAAGTTTGTGCATGCTCAGAGGGGTTGCGGTCATCAGGTAACTCATCAGGGCAAAACCAATAGCGGCTGACAATATGGCGATAATGAAAATAGGTTGTTTGATTATTTCACTTAAGGGCCTAGCTTCCCCTTGGTTATCACTAGTTGTTACTTCAGGATTAGTAAAGTTCAACATCAGCAACATAGCAAGGAGAAATAGCCCAGACAAAAATAAGAAAGAACCGGCATAGCCGTGTGGTGAACTTAACCAGTCTTTTGCGGTTACGGCTATTTCAGGTCCTAAAAAAGCAGAAAAAATGCCACTGAGCATTAAAATCGATAATACCGTTGGCACTTCATTGCGGTTGCTAACACTTTCAATCGCGGCAAAGCGTAATTGTTGGGTAAAGGCGGTGCTAATACCTAGTAAAAAACTGGCTAAAATGAGTAATTCAAAATGGGCGTTTAAGGCAGCAAACATGGCGACCAGTGTGCCGGAAAAACCTAACGTGAAGCCAGTGAATGTCGCAAAACGGCGACCTTTATTTTTAGCTAATAACGCCGCTGGAATAGCACCACTGGCCACGCCGAGTATCATCATAGTAACTGGTAGGGTAACTAGTGCAGGATCAGCGCCCATGCTAGTGGCAAGTATACCGCCAATAAAAACAATCACTGGCGATGCGGCCATCACTAATGGTTGCACTAAGAAAAGTAACCAGACGTTTTTGGGTAGCGTAAACAGCCGTTGTAAGCCAAAAAAGCTTAAGAGCAATAACGCCAGCGTGATGAAAATATTGATTAGCATTAACTGCCCTTATAGATGACTGCCGAATTTGGCTAAATAGTCTCAGACTATCATACTGAAATTTTAACACTTTGGGGGGAATTAGCGATTTTGAAGATAATAAATTCTTTTTAATTATTTATTATCAATCGTTAAATCGAGTGATAAACTCCATTTTGAAAATTATTCGTTTGCTTGATAAAGAGTCATAGGATTAATGGCAATAACTCTTTAGCCAAGTACTTTGCAAATATTAATAATAGCAAGTCGAGCCATTAATTTGTCGGCTTGCTATAAGCCTAGAAAGAGTTGTAATGAAATTTAGCCCGTTAGTTCAAGAACTTATTGATTCATTAAAATGTTTACCTGGGGTTGGTGCAAAATCAGCGCAACGTATGGCCTTTCATTTACTTGAGCGAAACCGTCATGGCGGTAACAAGCTTTCACAAACCTTGGCTCGGGCCATGGAAAATATTGGTCATTGCGAACAATGTCGTACATTTACTGAAGAGGCCTTGTGCGATATCTGTTTGAGTCCGAAGCGTAAAATAGCGGCGCAATTGTGTATTGTTGAAACGCCAGGTGATGTTATTGCTATTGAACAAACGGGTGAGTTTCAAGGGCTTTATTTTGTTTTAATGGGACATTTATCACCCCTTGATGGTATTGGTCCAGACGATTTAGGTTTAGACGTTTTGGAAAAACAATTGGCGACAGGGCAATTTAGCGAAGTTATTTTAGCGACCAACCCGACCGTGGAAGGAGAAGCCACCGCGCATTTTATTGCTGAACTGACTCAAACCTACGAAGTTAAAATTTCACGTATTGCTCACGGTGTGCCGGTCGGTGGTGAACTAGAATATGTTGACGGAAATACCTTGTCACATGCACTGTCAGGTCGTAAAAATTATAGCTTTTAGTCTCAATAAATCTAAGCCAGGGTTAGCATTTAGTGAGCACTTGATAAACCTCAGTTTTAGGTGTTATTGGCTTGCAAATAATGTTTGATTTACGAAGAATGATGGGGTTGCAGGTAATGAGTATTGTCTGCTTTATTCTACTCACTGGCTGCACAGCAAAAAATCAGTTAAGGCAGATAGAACAAGCTGATTCTGTCATAAAATATAAAGAAATTTTAGCTAAACCCACACGTTTTTCTAATTTATACCCCGGTAAAAAAAGTTACTTAATTACCTGTAAAGAAAGTTGTTATCAGCCCTCACCAGTGGTGAAATGTGAAACACTGGCTGAAAATTGTCGCTTTATTGGTGAACAATCGCCACCTAAGGTTAATACGGGTTTTAGCTTTCGCTGGCTTGGCCATGCCAGTTTTTATATCGAAAGTCCTGAGGGTAGTAGGCTACTGCTAGACCCGGTTAGTGAGCAGTTTGATTGGCCAGTTAATTGGGCTTTTAAGTTCAGCGCAGGCTTTTTTCGTAATGAACCACAGTGGCCATCACTCAGTGAAATTAGCGATGTTGACGCTGTATTATACTCACATATTCACTATGATCATTTTAACAAAGCTGATATTGAAAAAATTGGCACCGATGCGCAATATTTTGTGCCTTTGGGTTTTGCAGAACATTTTCCTAATAACGGCTATAAGATTAATGAAATGGCTTGGTTTTCAACAACGACATTAGCCGAGCTGAAGATTAACTTTGTACCTGCGCATCATTTTAGTAGTCGAATTTTAATCCCTTATTTATACGAAGATAAAGACGTTACGCTTTGGGGCGGTTGGGTTATCGAACACCAAGGTCAACGCGTATTTTTTGCGGGCGATACCGGATATTCTGAGCATTTTAAAGATATTCAACAGCGTTATGGTGATATGGATGTTTGCTTGATGCCCATTGCTTCGTATTTTCATCGAGAAAATAGTGCATGGTATCGCTATGTTCACACCACGCCAGAAGATGCTTTAGTAGCGGCGCAAGCGCTAAATTGTAAAGTCATGATCCCATGGGGTTATGGCAATAATAGTTGGAAAATGGGCGATCATAGTTCTCATTCACCGTTATTACGCTTATTAAAAATGCATAAAGCAATGAACTCGCCAATACCTTTACATATTTTAAATGAAGGTGAAGAAGTTACCTTTTAGTAGAAGTGATGCTTAAATTTTTTCAACAAGCTTACTGGTTGAACAAAGGCTAGTTAAGCTCAGTTTTAATCATCAAAATTTTAGATATTACCAATGTTTTTAATATGTTGTGTTATGGTGGACAGGTATAAAGTTTGTCGGTTAGTGGCTATTAGGTTTTACTCGCTTGGTTGGACTTTAATTCAGACAGTTAAATTGTCCTCAGCACAAATGCCGATAAACAAAAATAACAGCCACTGCAGATGTTTATTGAGTCATTGCTTTAATCGCCCGCTAAACCTTTGACGGATTGAAGTCCGACCTAAAAAAAATGGCCTAACACTTACTATCACCCGTGAAAGTAATTTTGGCTAACATACTACTTCCTCTCTCGCCTTTTAAAAGTAAGATATCATAACTTAACATCCTTGTTGTAGAACAGAGCGTTTTAATTAATCATCTATAAATTACTAGTAAGTGGGTTATGGATCATTAAATTATTTTTCGCATATTTGAGTAATAATATGCCACATAGGACAATAAAAGCAGTTAAATAAAGTGCCGCGTTATAATTGTTAAATTGCGCAATTAACGCGACACAATAAAGTGGGGCAACCACTTGCCCAACGCCATAAGCAGCCGTAATCACCCCCATGATAAACACGGGGTTTTTACCGGCTAGTTGGCCACCAAAATTCATAAACAGTGAAACAAGGCCAATAAAAGTGCCACCGTACAATACGCCACTGAGTAAATTAAGCCATATATTGGCAGAGAAGGTCGGGATTAAAATAGCAATTACCTGCAGTGCCATCGCCACCATCATAATATCGATACTATTGTACCTGTGTGCTAAACGCATCCAAATAATGCAAGAAGGAATCCCCGCTAAACCAACCGCTAACCAAGCATAGCCGCCATACCCGGCTAACCCCGGCAGTGAGTTTACAATGTCAGGAAGAAAGGTCGCTTGTACCACCATGCCAACACCTTCGGTGAAGTAGGCCAGCGCCAACACAATAACCAGTGGAGTAAATAACGATTTATCAAATTTGTGGCTAATAACCTTGTTCGCACCTTGCTTATCAAAACTGAGTATATAGGTGGAATAACAGGCGAATATTACCCCCGCAATCGCTAAAGCTAACCAAGCATGTTGCCAATTGTCACTATAGGTAAAAACACTGCGCATGATTAAGTCAGACACCAGTATTGAAAAACCTAAACCACTAAAGTGTATACCCATTGCTTTGGTTTTATTGGTGTTTTGTAGTTTTGACATTACGATGGCAGAGCCAACCACTAATGCCATAGCTGCGCCAAAGCCAGCAAATAGGCGAGACAGTAACCAAATAGTATTGTTTTCGGTAAAAGCTAGTAGCAGTGAGGTGATAACACACAAGGCTAAGCCAATGCGGAAAAATTTCACTTTGGCATGAATATCTTTAATAAAAATAGAGAAAATTGAACCTGATAAATAACCGATATAGTTAATTGATGCGAGTACACCAGCAAAAGCAATACTGAGGTGGCTTTCCAGCATGGCTGGGAGTAATGAGGTAAAGGCAAAACGCGCGACACCAACACCAACGACTAAGGCTAGAATGCCAGCCAATAAAATCGCGGCATTGTTATTTCGATCAAGCAACATGTTAAATTCCTGTGTTATCACTTGCGGTCAATACTGATGAAAGGACAGTAATTGAGCCAATTTTTGTCGTTAGAGCACAGACAAGCTAATGGTCTAATGTAAGGACAGAAGTTACTGAAAGCAAATCATTATTTGTTATTAAGAGTATATAAAAATAGCGAGAAATAAAACTAAAGCCAAGCAATGATAAAGCCAAACAGAACTATTATCTCTGATGTTTTTTTAATTTTTTGCTTGAAAACCTTATCGCTACCCCCACATGTTAACTATCGAGTGAATATTGGATAATGATGTTTAATATTCACGATAAACAATCATTTTAATGCTAGTTAGAGTAGGAAGTTTCCAGATGTCTGAGACAGGCCAAAAAGAAGTTCACGGTTTTCAAACCGAAGTAAAGCAACTATTGCAGTTGATGATCCACTCACTTTATTCAAATAAAGAAATATTCTTACGCGAGTTAGTTTCAAACGCTGCTGATGCCGCTGATAAATTACGTTTTAAAGCATTATCGAATGCTGATTTATATGAAGGTGACGGTGATTTACGTGTGCGTGTAAGTTGCGATAAAGAAAACAATACCCTGACTATTTCTGATAACGGTATTGGTATGACGCATGACCAAATCGTTGAGCATTTAGGTACTATTGCCAAATCAGGTACTGCTGAATTTTTCTCACAACTTTCTGGTGACCAAGCGTCTGACTCACAATTAATTGGTCAATTTGGTGTCGGCTTTTACTCAGCATTTATCGTTGCTGACTCGGTCACTGTGCGTTCACGTGCTGCCGGTGTTGATGCTTCGGAAGGTGTTGAGTGGACAAGTGCCGGTGAAGGTGAATTCACTACCGCTAAAATTGAAAAAACCAACCGTGGTACTGACATTATTCTTCACTTAAAAGAAGAAGAAAGTGAGTATGCTGATGATTGGCGTTTAAAGACTATTGTCACTAAGTATTCAGACCATATCTCTGTTTCAGTTGAAATGTTAACACCGGAAGTACCGGGTGTTGACGCGATTGAAGAAGTAAAAGATGACGAAGGTGAGGTAACAAAACCAGCTGTTGAAGCACGCGATGCTGTTCCTGCTACATGGGAGCCAGTGAACAAAGCCACCGCACTTTGGACACGAGAAAAATCTGAGATTACTGACGAAGAATATAAAGAGTTTTATAAGCATGTATCACATGACTTCGGTGACCCACTTTTATGGGAACATAATAAAGTAGAAGGTAAAACTGAATATACTTCATTACTTTACATTCCATCTAAAGCGCCGTTTGATATGCATAACCGTGAGAAACAGCATGGTTTAAAATTATTTGTTCAACGTGTGTTTATTATGGACGACGCCGAGCAATTCATGCCAAGCTATTTACGTTTTGTAAAAGGCTTATTGGACTCAAATGACTTGCCTTTAAACGTATCACGTGAAATTTTACAAGATAATAAAATCACTCAAGCCATACGTAAGGGTTGTACTAAACGTGTTTTAAAAATGCTTGAAAAACTGGGCAACAAAGATGCTGAGCAATATCAGCTATTCTGGAACGAATTTGGTCAAGTACTAAAAGAAGGTCCAGCAGAAGATTCTTCTAATAAAGATGCTATTGCTAAACTCATGCGTTTTGCTTCTACTCATGAAGATAACAGCCTGCAAAGTGTTTCACTTGCGCAATACGTTGAACGTATGAAAGAAGGCCAAGATAAAATTTATTATGTCGTTGCTGATAGTTTTGAAGCGGCTAAAAATAGCCCGCATTTAGAAGTGTTCCGCAAAAAGGGCATTGAAGTATTATTGATGGCTGACCGTATTGATGAATGGTTAGTGAGCCATTTAACTGAGTTTGATGGTAAGCAATTACAGTCAGTTACCCGTGGTGGTTTAGATTTAGGTGATATGGATGATGCTGAAACGAAAGAAGCACAAGAAAAACTTGAGCAAGAATTCGACTCAGTTGTTATTCGTATAAAAGCAGCGCTTGCAGGTAAAGCCAAAGACGTTAAAATCTCACAACGCTTAACCGATTCACCTGCTTGTATTGTTGCTGATGAACATGATATGAGTAGCCAAATGATGAAGTTGATGCAATCAGTGGGTCAAGAAGTACCAGATTCATTGCCAATTTTTGAAATTAACGCTGAGCATGACTTGATCAAGCATGTTGCTGAAGAGCAAGACGATGAAAAGTTCACACAATGGACTGAAGTTTTATTTGAACAAGCCATGTTAGCAGAGCGGGGCAGTTTGAAAGACCCAGCAACTTTTGTTGCCCGTTTGAACAAACTAATGTTGAGCCTAACTAAATAAACTACAGCTAGGTTAAATAATGATCTAGGTCATATTATCATCCGACTATCATTAGACTTTAGTCAAAAAAAGGAGCTTTTTAGCTCCTTTTTTGTTTTTTTGCACCGCTTGCTACTTGTTTGAAGCCCTTTGAATATGTATAGTGTTTGCTCTTTCACAATACTAATTCATTAATTAAATAGGGTTATACTAAATGCGCATTATTTTATTAGGTGCACCGGGTGCCGGTAAAGGGACTCAAGCACAATTCTTAATGGCTAAATTTGGCATTCCACAAATATCTACGGGTGACATGCTTCGTGCTGCGATTAAAGCAGGCACTGAACTCGGCCAAAAAGCCAAAGCAGTGATGGACGCAGGGCAGCTCGTATCTGATGAATTAATTATTGGTTTGGTTAAAGAGCGTATAGCCCAAGACGACTGTAAAGCGGGTTTCTTACTTGATGGTTTCCCACGCACAATTCCACAAGCTGATGCAATGAAAGCGAGTGGTGTTTCTGTTGACCATGTTATTGAGTTTGATGTACCAGATGAAGTGATTGTTGAACGCATGGCAGGCCGTCGTGTGCATGCCGGTTCAGGTCGCGTTTATCATCTCGTTTACAATCCGCCAAAAGAAAACGGTAAAGACGATGTAACGGGTGACGAGTTATCTGTTCGCCCTGATGACGAAGAAGCAACTGTACGTAAGCGTTTAGGCATTTATCACGAACAAACTAAACCATTAGTTGACTACTACCAAGGCGAAGCTAAAGCTAACGCTTGTGCCTATTTAACGATTGATGGCACACAACCAGTTGAACAAGTGAGCTCATTGTTAGATGAGAAGCTATCATAAGTTAATATCATAAGTTAAGCACTGAATGCTAAGTTATTAAATATGAAGCTCGCTCATGCGAGCTTTTTTATGTTTAGTATGAAGGGGTGTTTTTTTGTGCCAAACAAAACCTAAAGCTTTATGTAGGCTGGACTTTAGTTCATCAGGTTAAATGAAATTTAACTTTCTTTGCTATCAGACCGACAAAGTAAAACCTGCTGCAGATGTTTGTTGCTGATCTAATTAAGAGTTCGCTTACAGTTGACGGACTAAAGTCCGACCTACAAAAAATCACAAAAATAAAAAGACAATTTCCCAGCGCTATATTTTCACCCATAGGCTTTATGCAGGGTGGACTTTAGTCCATCAGGTTAAATGAAATTTAACTTTTTTTGCTATCAAGACCGACAAAAGTAAAACCTGCTGCAGATGTTTATTGCTGCTCTAATTAACAGTTCGCTTAGAGTTGACGGACTAAAGTCCGACCTACAAAAAAATCACAAAACAATTCCTCCGGGCTACATTGTTACCCTTAGGCAAGGTTGGTGAGAATGAACGGTGATATAGCTGATAAAAGCTACCTAGTGCTTAAACCCTTGCTAAAGCGTTAACGCTACCTTTATTACATGCTTTAATGGGTTTTTAGCATACCAATATGGGGAATGTCATCTTCTAAATACATTTCACTGACACGTTCAAAACCGTGCTGATTATAGTACTTCTCTAAATGTTCTTGAGCTGATATTTTCACTATGTCATTTGGGAAAAACTTCAGGCATTCAACTAAACCAACTCGCATTAGTTCGTGGCCAAGTCCTATACCACGAGCACATGAGGCAGTAACGACACGACCCATACTAATGTTATCTGAATAGGTTAAGCCCTTGGGTAAAATACGTAAATATGCGGTCATAACACCGTTTTGATAGCAAAATAGATGTTGTGTTTTTGGGTGGCGATCGTGATCATCTAAGTCAGGATAAAAACAGCTTTGCTCAACAACAAAAATATCAATTCGTAATTTTAATAAATCGTATAATTCATCATTAGTTAGTTGCGAGAAAGTTTTATTCTGCCAGTTTAAGCCATTGTTTTTCATTTTTTTAAAATTCACTTTTTTCGTTATTACCGTTAATTAAGAATTGTTCAAAATCTTTTTTCAGTAGAGGTTTTGATAATAAATATCCTTGGCCAAAAGTGCAACCGGCTGTAGCTAACAACTGTCGTTGTTGCGCGGTTTCAATCCCTTCAGCAATCACTTCTATATTAAGCTTATCCGCCATGACAATGATGGCTTCGCATAGTGCCATATCATTGTTATCTGATGACATGCCCTTGACGAAACTTTGATCAATTTTTATGTAATCAACCGAGAAGTTTTTAAGATATGAAAATGAGCAGTAACCGGTGCCAAAGTCATCGATGGCAATCACCACACCTTGTTGCCTAATATCAGCAATAATATTATCCACTAGGACATTACTTTCCATTAGCAGGCTTTCAGTGATCTCAATGGTCAACGCGTGGCTAGGGATGTTGTGTTGCTTTAATTGCTCAATCCAGTTTAAAATTTGTTTGTTGTGATTTTTATACTGAACAGCAGAGGTATTAATACTGATTTGTAAATTTTCGCAATATGTCCCTCGCCATAACTTTAGGTCCTGTAAAACCTGTTGGAATACCCACTCGCTTAATTCAATAATCAATCCAGTTTCTTCAGCAATCGGAATGAAATCTAACGGTGAAACAAGGCCTTTTTTTGGGTGCTGCCAACGAATTAATGCTTCTGCTTTATAAGTGTTATTATTTTTTAAATTTACAATTGGTTGATAAACAATAAAAAATTGCCGTTCTTTTACCGCGATGCGCAGGTCTTGAATTAATTGCATACGTTTGAGGAAGTTTGTACGCATACTATCAGTAAAGTAATGCATGGTATTACGACCTTTTACTTTGGCGCTATACATAGCGTGATCAGCATTTTTCAGTAATTGGTTAATATTGTCGGCATCATTAGGATAAATTGCCACACCAATACTGGCAGTACAATATATTTCTTTTTCTTCAAAAAGATATGGCTTAGCTAAAGCGGTTAATATTCTCTTACCAAGAATTTCTATGTTTTTAACACCATTAGTATTGGTTAGCACAATGATAAATTCATCACCCCCTATCCTAGCTATAATATCACTTTCTCTGAGAGAATTTTTAATGCGTTTTGAGGTTTCTACCAGCAAAGCATCACCAGTGCTATGGCCTAAAGAGTCATTTACATCTTTAAAGTTATCAATATCTAGCATGGCAATAGTAAATTGGGTATTTTCACGTTTCGCCTTTTTAAGTATATTGACTATATATTCGTTCACTAAGCTGCGATTGGGTAATTGTGTTAAATGGTCAAAATTGGCTTGATGCCAAATCAGTTGATCTACCTTTTCTCGTTCGATTGCAATGCGAGACAAACTGGCAAATTGTTCGATTAACCTAAAATCTTTTGTTGTTGGAGAGGTTGGTTTTTCAAAATATATGGCAAATGTACCTATCACTTTACCTCGGTTGTTGATAATAGGCTCTGACCAACAGCTGGATAGATTTGCTTTTTTTGCTAACTCTGACCATTGCGCCCAATAAGGATGAGTGGCGATATCTATCACGGTAACTCTTTTGCCGATATAGGCGGAGGTACCGCATGAGCCTACTCCTTGACCTATCACTAGACCTTCGATGGCTTGATTGTAAAAATCTGGCAAACTCGGTGCGGCCCCTAACGTAAGATTTTTTTTGTTTTATCAAGCAATAATATACTGCACATAGCATCAGGATTTTCATTTTCGACAGCTTTGACAATCGCGTCCAATACATCAGATAGCTTGGCAGAACATGCAATAAGCTCTAAAATTTTATTACGTAAGAGGTTGAATTTTTCATTTTCTATGAACTTCTTATTTTCTTTTTCTATATATTTAGAAAATACAAAAGCACAAATAAGAGTTAAAATTAGTGTTATCACAACTCGACTGAAGGTGAAACTATCGAATTGGTTATAGGTTAATGAACAAGATATTAATATGAACGTAAGGCTAAGCAGCAAAGCAAGTAAGGGCTTCATCAAATAAAAAGAAAAGATGATGGCGGGATATAACCAGTAAATAACACTGATACCTTTTATGTACACAGCTATCATTGTAATAATGAAAATGAAGATGGTTACTATTTTGCTATATAATTCAACATTCCTTGTGTACCAAACACCCAGAAATGTGCCGACCATTACAGAAACTGCCAACAAGTCGACAATCATGTGTGCCAGATTGTCGTCATTAATGCTAGCAATAAGCAGTGGGAAAACAGTTAGGCCAGTGATGCCAGTTATGGAGAGTAATATTTTTTCTTTTAATGTACGTTGCAACATTTTTATTACCGCATCATATTATAAATGAATAAAAATTCTATTTTAAGTGATTAAAATAACATAAAAAGAGTTTATGAATATTTATTAGATTAACCGTTTAGTGCGTTAATTGACATACATTATTAAGCAAAAGACTTAATGTATTTTCTAGCCATTACTATTACATTAGCTGAAGAATTTTTTTTGCCTCTACTTAATGAAAGTTATTGTTTTTATTTGAATTATATAAAATATTCAAAAGGTAATTCAGGGTTAATTAAAGGTTAGCTAAGGGTTATTAGGTGATTAGTTAAAGGTTAATTAAGGGTTAATTAAAGGTTAATTAAAGGTTAATTAAGGGTTGGTGGAATGTAGAATTTTCTTTGTATATGCCTTATATACACCAGCAAATTTGAACATTAAACACGGCGACGATGTTAACAAAAAATGACTAGTTAAAGTCGAAGATCTTGCAATTAATCGATGTTGATTATGTTTGTTTATCAAAAATAGCGCCCACGCGCTTTTGATTGAAATAATCAATTATTTATTGTTTGTATTGATGTTGAGTTCTGGGTATTCAGTATTCTAAGTTTTTTTATGGTGATTTGGTCAAGAATCAAAATATAGTCTAACGCTAGTATATCGGGTTCAAGTTCTCTTGGTAAACTGTGGTTCTAACCTTTGATGCTCTATAATTTTTTCACATTGTAAGTCTTTTAAGTGTGAGTAATAATATAAGATACTGCTTAATCAAATAATATTTCCCAATCCTTAGCGATGCTTTACAAGCAATATAAAATATGACTTTGAATTATATTACACATTTTTAGCTAGTACCTGACTGTTTTTGGAAAGTTTTTAGCGCTGCTATAGTCAGTAAGTAATTGATTTAATTATTGATCGATAAAATAATGTCAGCGTGATATGAGCTTTTAGTCAGTGGAAGATATTTACCTAGTAGACTTGAAGTTTTGGCGGTATTTCTTTCATTACTTATAACGGACTCACCTGACTGAAGATAAATTTCACAAAATTATTACCCACTTTTACAAGTAAAAATACCTCAAGGCAGTAGTATTGTTCTCAAGCCCAATAATCAACTATTGGGCCATTTAACGCCTGCCTTGATTTATTTCTTATGATCATCAATAGCAGAAATACCAATAAACCTTGGTCATAGCGTGCTATTAGTTGTCATTTACTTTTTTTGATGCCTTGATTGCAATACCGCCATCACTTCACTTAGGTTAATGTTTTGATCTTGAAGCAGCACTAAGGTGTGATAAAACAAATCGGCACATTCACCTAATAAATCTTCTTTGGTTTCAGCAACAGCAGCTAACGCCACTTCCACACCTTCTTCGCCCACTTTTTGCGCAATTTTGGTCGTACCGCGGGAAAATAAATGGGCGGTGTAACTGTCTTCTGGCGCGTCATTTTTACGACTAGCAATCACTTGTTCAAGTTGACTGAGAAAGTTTTGTTGGCTAATGGCTTGTTCAGGAAAGCAAGATTCTGTGCCTAAATGACAAGTAGGACCTTGCGGTTGGCAGGCAATGAGCAGGCTGTCTTGATCGCAATCAGTGACTACTTGGCTAACCTTTAAATAGTTACCACTGGTTTCACCTTTGCACCAAAGTGCTTGTTTAGCGCGGCTATAAAATGTGGCTAAGCCAGAGTCTAAAGTTTGCTCTAAAGCCTCAAGATTCATATAGCCTTGCATTAAAACAGCACCGGTATCTTGATGCTGAATAATGGCTGGGATCATGCCCGTCATTTTATCCCATGCCAATTGGCTAACATTGTCTTGTGTAATTAGCATAATCTGATCTCAACTTTTTCATTTTTAAGGGTTTGCTTTAATTCATCCATCGCTATAATAGCTTTGTGGAAAACACTAGCAGCGAGCGCGCCGTCAACATCAGCTTGCTGAAAAACATCAACAAAATGTGATATTTTACCAGCACCACCTGAAGCGATTAACGGCACATTACACAGTTTACGCACTTGGCTAAGTTGTTTAATATCATAACCTTGGCGAACACCGTCTTGATTCATACAATTAAGTACAATCTCACCAGCGCCCAATCTTTGTACTTCTTGGATCCAATCTAGGGTGCGCCATTTAGTTTTTTGTGTCCGGGTTTCATCGCCGGTAAATTGGTAAACTTGGTATTCACCCGCACCATTATTAGCGTCTTGATTAAAAAAGCTATCAACGCCAACCACAATACACTGCTGACCAAAAATATCGGCTAATCGAGATATTAAGCTTGGGTCTCTTAACGCCGGTGAATTAATGGATATTTTATCCGCACCCATCATTAAAATTTGCTTTGCATCTTCTTCAGTTTTTATACCACCGGCAACACAAAAGGGAATGTCGATAACTTGAGCAATGCGACTAACCCAGCTTTTGTCTACTACACGGTCATCTGAGCTGGCAGTAATATCATAGAAAACCAGCTCGTCGGCACCCGCTTGTGCATACTTTTGCGCGAGCGGTACGATGTCGCCAATAATTTCATGGTTACGAAATTGTACACCTTTTACCACTTTACCATCGCGAACATCAAGACAAGGAATTATGCGTTTGGCCAGCATGCGATTGCCTCCTCTAAAGTAAACTTACCTTCAAGCAGTGAGCGACCCAGTATTACGCCATTAACACCCGTTGGTATTAGGGCTTTGATGTCATCTAATGAGCCAATGCCGCCTGAGGCTTGCCATTTTATGCTTGGATATTGCTGACAAAGTTCTTGATACAAGGCAACATTACTACCAGTTAATGTACCGTCTTTACTGATGTCCGTACACAAGACATGAATTAAACCAGCGGTAATGTAATCATCTAATAAGGCTTCTAAATTAACGCCACTGTCTTTTATCCAACCGTGTGTGGGTAGGGTTTTATTACCCATAGCATCAATTTTTACATCGAGTGCCAGTACAATACGTTCACCACCAAACTCTGTTAGCCATGCTTGCACTAATGTTGGCTCTTTGATTGCGAGTGAGCCAATAACAATACGATCAGCGCCTAAGTTAAGTAGCTGTTGCACGTCTTCTTTACAACGCACACCGCCACCCACTTGAATGATCATGCTGTCGTGTTTTACTAAGCTTGTTAGTAAGGTTAATTGGCGTTTATTACTGTCTTTTGCACCGTCTAGGTCAACAAAGTGCATGACAGTTGCACCCGCTTTAGCATAAGCATTTTGTCGTTCTTTTGCGGTGTATTGATAATTGGTTTTTTGTTGGTAATCACCTTGAAATAATCGCACGACTTCGCCGTCAATTAAATCGATTGCTGGGATCATCATCGCTTACATCTCCAAGAAATTCTTAATTATTTTACTACCAAGCGCACTAGAGCGTTCAGGATGAAATTGGCAGCCGATAAAGTTATCTTTGGCAATGGCAGCAGAAAATTCACTACCATAGTGGCAGCGGGCAACAGTATATTCAGAAATGGGCGCCGCAAAACTATGCACAAAGTAAAAATAGTCATCAACCTTGATGCCGGTAAATATGGCATGGTCGCTAACCTGAGTTAGGGTGTTCCAACCCATATGTGGCAGACGTAAGGTTTTAGCCTCAAGTGGGCGAATATCGGTAGGGATCAAGCCTAAACATTCAACCACCTCATCTTTACCCACACCTTCTGCAGAAGAACGAGCCATTAATTGCATGCCCAAACAAAAACCTAACACCGGCTGGGTAAGCTGTTGTAGCGTAGCCACTAAACCTTTTGCCCTGATATTTTCCATGGCGTGGCGAGCACTGCCCACACCAGGTAAAATAACTTTGTCTGCATTTTTTATAACATGGGTGTCATCAGAAATAGTAATAGTAAAACCTAAACGTTCGACGGCAAACTTTACCGATGCCAGGTTTGCACAACCGGTGTCAACAATAACAAAGTTAGCTTGCGGGTTTTCGCTCATGCTATAAACATCCCTTTGTGCTAGGTAGGTCATCACCGTCAACCGCTATGGCTTGACGCAAAGCACGACCAAACACTTTAAATAAGCTTTCCACTTGGTGATGACAATTGCCTTCAGTCGTTGAAAGGTGCAGGGTGATTGCCATCGAGTCAGCCAATGAACGAAAGAAATGTGGCACCATTTGGGTCGACATTTGTCCGACCACATTATCAGTAAATTTGGCATCAAACTCTAACCAAGGGCGACCAGAAAGATCAATCGAGCACTCAGCACGACATTCGTCCATCGGTAAAACAAAACCAAAGCGACCAATACCGCGTTTGTCACCCAAGGCTTGCTTAAGCGCTTGGCCTAAAGCTAAAGCTGTGTCTTCAACACTGTGGTGTTCGTCAATGTGATAGTCACCATCAACACTGACTTGCATGCTAAAACCACCATGTGCAGCAATTTGTTCAAGCATGTGATCAAAAAAGCCTAAACCGGTTTTGATCTTAATATCACCGATTTTATCGAGGTTGATCGCCACATTGATATTGGTTTCTTTTGTTGTTCTAACGACTTTCGACACTCTTGAACTAGTCAGTAGTTGCTCAGCGATGTCGTTCCAATTAAGCGATTGACGGTTATATTTAAGCGCTTTAATACCCATGTTGGCAGCAAGCGCGATATCAGTTTCTCGGTCGCCAATAACATAAGAGTTGGCAAAGTTAACTTTACCTTGCTGTAAATAGTCACTGACTAAGCCTAGTTTAGGTTTACGGCAGCTACAATTGTCTGCTTCAAAATGTGGGCAAAGGAGTACGTCGTCAAAGTTAACCCCTTGCGATGCAAACATGGCCATCATTTTGTCATGTGGCAAATCAAATTCACCTTGTGGGTAGCTTTTGGTACCTAAACCGTCTTGGTTTGATACCATGACTAAGCGAAAGCCTTTTTTCTGCAAGGCTATTAACACGGGGATCACGTTAGGCTCAAAAACTAATTTGGCTAAACTATCGACTTGTTTATCGCTAATAGGTTCTTCAATTAAAGTACCGTCTCGGTCGATAAATAAAATATTTTGTTGGCTCATATTAATTCTCTTTTGCCACGGTTTGGGCTGTTGTTGTGATAAAACTATTGGTGATAGTTTGCTGTAATAGACCAAGTTCGCGTTCACTACCAATACTAATGCGTAAACAGTTGGCTAAATTTTGCTGTTTTGATTGATCACGTATTAAAATACCTTGCTCTACCAAGCCATTAAAAATAAAGTTTTTTACTGTTTCATTTTGACAACGAAACAAAACAAAATTTGCATCACTTTTAAATACTTGGCTGCACCAACTTTGCTGGGTTAGCCATGCGGTTAATTGTTTACGTAAAATTTCAGTTTCTTGTACGCGAATACTCACTTGTTCGAGGCCAGGTGGTGCTAAAGCGGCACTAGCAATATCGGCAACGGGTGCTGATATAGGGTAAGGCGCTATGACTTTACTGATCATCGAAATAATGTCTCGATTAGCTAGGGTAAATCCGCAACGTAAACCCGCTAAAGCAAAAGCTTTTGACAGTGTTCTTAAAATGACTAAATGTGGATATATTTTAAGCCAACTAGACACCGATTGTTCAGGGCTAAATTCGATATAGGCTTCATCAACCACAACAATGGCTGAGTCGGCAAAGAGTTCAAGCACGGTTTTAATATCTTGCTGTGCCAGTAAATTACCCGTTGGGTTACCCGGTGAGCACAAAAACACCACTTTTGCTTGACCGACTTGTGCTTTTAAACCGGCTAAATCTAATGACGACTCTGTCGTTAATGGCACTTTAATAATACCGGTACCATGATTTTCAGCGCTAATAGCATACATGCCATAAGTGGGCGGACAGATGACAATACTGTCTTGATATGCTTGGCAAAAGGTTCTAATGATCAGCTCTATGCCTTCATCTGCGCCACGAGTGGCTAGCATGTTTTCTGCAGCGATAGCACTATAAGCACTATAAGCATTGATCAGGCTTTCTGGCTGAAAGTCAGGGTAGCGATTGATACTGTCGCTGCTGACTTGGTAAATACCTGGACCTGAAGCTTCGTTAGCGTTGAGCCAAATTTTGCCTTGCATTGCACCACTATTAGCATAAAGTCTGCGGGCAGACTGGTAAGGCACCATATCTATGAGTTCTTTGCGGGCAAGTTTTTTTGCAATGCTCATTTATGCCTCCGTACTCTGGTTAGAGTCGCTGTTACTCTCACGATCAAAGCCAGCTTCTGTGTTGTTACCTGTCTGCTCTAACGGGGCTTCTAAGCGAATAGTGACGGCACGTTTATGACCGTCTAGTCCTTCAGCATCGGTAAGCTCGCAAATACATTCTGCCAAACTACTTAAGCCTTGACGAGTAATTTCTTGCACAGTAAAGCGTCTTGAAAAGTCAGCCAGTGACAAACTACTGATCACTTTTGAATAACCATAAGTGGGTAGCACGTGATTGGTACCGCTAGCATAATCACCCGCCGACTCTGGCGTATACGCGCCAACAAAAATTGAACCCGCATTACGTAGCTCAGTTAATAACTGCTGAGCATTTTCGGTTTGAATTATTAAGTGCTCTGGACCATATTCATTTGATATCTCAATGGCTTGTGATAAGTCTTTAGTCAGTATCAATCGACTTTGCTGCAAGGCTTGACGCGCTATTTCTGCTCGTGACAACAGGGTTAGTTGCTCTGCTAAGGCTAATTGAACGGCGTTGATAAGTGCCATGCTATCTGATAACAAAATAACTTGGCTATCGGGACCATGTTCGGCTTGCGATAATAAATCAGCAGCGACAAATCCTGCATTAGCATTAGCGTCTGCTATAACGAGTACTTCTGACGGTCCTGCGGGCATATCAATAGCAAAACCATTGACTTGCTGTGATAGTTGTTTTTTGGCTTCGGTGACATATTTATTGCCCGGACCAAAAATTTTGTTCACCGCTTTAATTGTTTGTGTACCAAAAGCTAATGCGGCACAAGCTTGTGCGCCACCGACACTATATATTTCTTCAATATCGCATAATGAAGCCGCTACTAGAATTTCGTCAGCTAATTGGCCGTCTTTATTGGGCGGGCAAACTAGGACTTTGCGTGGGCATTGTGCTAATTGTGCTGGTACACCTAACATTAATACCGTTGATGGTAATGGTGCGCTACCGGCTGGAATATACAAACCGACACTAGCAATAGCTTCAGTTTTTAAGGTACATACAACACCGGGCGTAGTTTCAACACGAATGTCAGCACTGATTTGTGCCTGGTGAAAACGTTTTATTTGTCCATAAGCTGTTTCAATGGCTTTTAATCGTTTAGGCGTTAATCTGGTTTTTGCTGCAGCAATTTGCTCTGGTGTCACTTTTAAAGTGTCAAGCGATACGCCATCAAATTTTTCGGTAAAATCGAATAAGGCTTTATCACCATTTTTTCTTACATTGGTGAGAATATTTTCTACTTGTTGTGATAACAAAGCGCTTTCTGCAATGGCCGGGCGGGCAAGTGCATAATTACGTTCAGCGCTGGACAAATTTTCCCAGGTGATTAGGTCTTTTAGTCTACTGGTATTTTGGTTATTTATATTCATGTGTTAGCCCATCATTTTTTCAATTGGCATTACTAAAATAGAGTTACAACCTAAAGCGTTAAGTTGCTCCATGGTTTCCCAAAAAAATGTTTCTGTCGCGACCACGTGCACAGCAACAATGTCTTCACGTCCAGCTAAAGGTAATATAGTGGGTGTTTCCTTACCTGGCATAAGCGCGCTTACTTGGGCGATTTTGTCTTTTGGTGCATGCAGCATGATGTATTTACTTTCTTTGGCTTTCATCACGCCTTGAATACGAGGTAATAAAGTGTCAAGAATCGCTTGTTTCTCTGGCATTAAAGTCTTGTTGGTTTGAATTAATGACGCGTGCGAGCGAAAAATTTCTTCTACTTCAACTAGACCATTCGCTTCTAATGTTGCGCCTGTTGATACTATGTCACAAATGCCATCAGCCAAGCCAACACGAGGCGCGACTTCAACAGAGCCTTTTAGTAAGCAAAATTCGACGTTAATACCGTTGTTTTTGGCAAAACGATTCAGTAACTGTGGATAGGTGGTGGCAAATCTAAGGCCATCTAGACTTTTTATACCTTTATAATCGAAGCCTTCCGGCATAGCTATTGACAAACGGCAGCCACCAAAGTTTAAACCTAAGGTGCGAATATATTTTGATTTTTGGCCCATTAACTCACGCTCTAATGCGGCTTCTTCCAAGGTGTTGTCGCCAACGATACCTAAATCACAAACGCCGTCCATGACCAAGCCTGGAATATCGCTACTACGTACGCGCATGATATCAATTGGCATGTTAGAAACATGAGCAAGTAATAGGCGATCAGAGACATTGAGTTTAAGGCCACAACGCTTTAATAACGCTTGTGTGTCGTCGCTTAAGCGACCTGATTTTTGCATTGCAATGCGTAAACGTGGTTCTGTTGTCATGATTTTTCCTATTAATTTTTAAATTTTTTGTGCTATTTAGTCGCTTTTTATGTGTTTTATCATTGTTCAAAAAAGCATGTATATACAATTTCAAAGCCATAAAAATGCGAAAACCCCCGAGAGAGATGAACTCTTTCGGGGGTTTAGAAATTAATTTTTATTTATCTTACACCGCTGAAAGGTTCATAGCCCTCAGCGAATAAACCTGAGCAGCTAATCTGTGTGATGATGGTGATGAATGGCAATCAAGTTTAAAGTCATATTGTATTTACTCTATTATTGCTTCAGTTAGCATAGTTGTAAGATAATAATTTATTTGGCTATTTTTTAAGTTAAAGCGTTACTTTTAAGTGACTTTAAATGATTTTATAAGAGCCACTGAAAAAAAACTTTTTAAAGTACTTACTTTAATTTAGATTCAACGATACGTGGATTCTTAAGCTAGAGCAAGTGTTTAATGTTAACTCAATATGATTTTTTGAACTAAGCTAGTATTGTTTTGTTCTAAAGTGTGTAGAGTAGAAAAAGTAAAGATTAAGCGAGTATTGCCGATATATAACGATGACCACATAGCTATAGTAAAGCAGATACATTATATTTTAATTAGGAAGATAACAATGGACATTTTCACTACCGTATTAACCCGTGTTGTCCCTGTTCCTATAAAACCTATTGGCTTAAAAGTTAAAGCGTTGATGAAAGCGGCTGCAACTCATGCTGTTTCTGACGATATAGACGGTTTAGAGGAGCCGGCAGTATATTTTAAACAATCATTTGATCAAGAAGAAAGTACTGACAAGACAGCGCCAGAAGTTGTTGAAATATCGCCAGTGCCAACCGATAATACTGGTCATAATATTGATATTTTTGAGGATAGTGAGTGCACTCATTCAGAAAAAGATGATAAACCCCACCTAGATATTTTTGTATAAAATTAAGCTATTGACATAAACCCGAATTAGGCCGTCTGAGTTAAGCTAGTAATATCAATGCATGACTTAAAGTATACGTTGTAGTTATTTTCCACCTAACTCTTGATTTTATTCTCTATTCTACTCTCGACTCCCATTTTATTTTTCACCTTATCCTGCATTTTATTAGCTATTCTATTTTGCCATTAATGCTTTTGGAACTGCATCATATTAGCGCTATTATTAGTCAAGCTTAGCGTTATTTTTTCTGTTATTTTTGTCTGTGATGATTATAATGAGCGCAAATTTACCAATGTCGTACCTTTATGAGTGCTGTTGAACATGCGTTTTCACATCAAGGTGCTTTAGCGAAAGCTATTAATGGCTTTTCTCCACGCCAAGCTCAGCTAGATATGGCACTAGAAGTTACTAAAGCTATCGAGCAAAAAAGTTCGCTCATTGTTGAAGCGGGGACAGGTACCGGCAAAACATTTGCCTACCTAATTCCGGCGTTATTGGCTAACAAAGCCAATGCTGAAAATAATGAGGGACAGAAAAAAATTATTGTTTCAACTGGGACAAAAAACCTCCAAGAACAATTATTTCATAAAGACTTACCGTTAATTCGAAAAGCACTGGCCAGTAATGCACAAGTGGCATTATTAAAAGGCCGCGCCAACTACCTTTGTATATATCGTTTGGAGCAATATCAACAATCGCGTGGCCAACTTGACGCGCAAACATTGGCCGATTTTGTCAAAGTGCGATCTTGGGCCAATGGCACACAAAGTGGTGATATTGGTGAGTTGGTTAATGTGACTGAAGGCTCGCCGGTATTTCCGTTTGTTACCAGTACTGTCGATAACTGTCTCGCCAAGGAATGTCCTAATATTGAAAGTTGCTACTTAATTAAAGCGCGTACAAAAGCGATTGATGCCGATCTTGTGGTGGTAAATCATCATTTGTTTTTTGCTGATATGGCGCTAAAAGACAGCGGTTTTGGTGAGTTAATTCCTAAAGCTGATGTGATGATTTTTGATGAAGCCCATCAAATTGCTGATATAGCCAGTGAATATTTTGGTGAGGCGTTTTCTACGCGACAGTTACTGGATCTTTGTAGCGATGTTTTACAGGTTTACAGAACAGAATTAACCGACGTAAAACAGTTGGCAAAGGCAGCAGAAAAGTTATTGAAAACCAGTCAAGAATTTCGTCTACTTTTTAGTTACGATCCCGAACGTGGCAACTGGCGAGAAAAACATCAACAGCAGAGGTTTGCTCATGCCTTTAGCTTATTAAAAACAGATTTAGACTTTCTTTATCAAGTGATCAAACTTTGTGTTTCGCGTAACGAGGCGATTGATCATTGCTTTGACCGAGCGTTAAATCTATTGACGCAATATGAAGTGATCGCTGATGTAAATGCCATGGGCATGAGCTTTTGGTATGAAACCACGCCACGGCATGTTGTGCTACATAAAACACCCTTGTCGGTGGCAGATAAGTTTGGTACTTACGTAAAAGAATCAGGTGCGGGTTGGATATTTACTTCGGCAACACTTGCTGTTGATGGCGAATTTAAACATTTTTCTAGCCATTTAGGTATAGAGCATTCGGCCAGTTTGTTACTGGATAGCCCGTTTGATTATGCTAAACAATGCCAATTAATTATTCCGCGTTATTTGCCATCCGCTAATGATATCAATCGCGCTATAGCCTTAAGTGAACTTGCTATTCCCTTAATTGTTGCCAGTGCTGGCGCCTGTTTTATGTTGTTTACTAGTTACCGTGTTATGCACCAAGTTGCCGAGTTATTGGCTGAGCGTATTGATAACCCATTATTGGTGCAAGGACAAATGGGTAAGCGTAAATTATTAGAGCAATTTGTTGAGCAAGACAGTGCTGTGTTGCTTGCCACAGCAAGTTTTTGGGAAGGCGTTGATGTTAGAGGTGATAAACTTACCTGTGTGATAATCGATAAACTGCCATTTGCTTCACCGAACGACCCTTTGTTGCAGGCCCGCAGTGAAGATGTAAAACGACAAGGCAAAGACCCATTTGCACAAATTCAATTACCCCAAGCGGTTATCGCCTTAAAGCAAGGGGTAGGGCGTTTGATTCGCGATGTTAATGACAAAGGTATACTGGTTATTTGCGATGACCGACTGGTTAATCGCCCATATGGAGAAGTTTTTCTCAAGAGTTTACCTGATATGAAGCGCAGTAGAGATATTAACCAAGCCGCAGAGTTTTTAGCGGAACTGGTTGATCGCGACTAACCTTTATCGTAAATAAAGTTTGCCGCGAACAACTTGCTGTTAATTACAGGTGAAAGGGTACTTGTTTAGACGATAACAGTTTACCTGAGTTAAAGTTTACCTGAGTGAAAGTTCTCTGGGCTTAAGGGAAAATAATGTTAAACTCGCCCGATAAGTAATAACAGTAATTTTAAAGGGTTTTGACGTGAATTTTTTGGCCATCGATGCCTCTACTGAAGCTTGTTCAGTAGCAATTAAATATTTTGATAAACAGTTTAGTGAGTATGAACTGTGTCCTCAGTCTCATAGTTTGCGTTTATTACCTATGATTGACAGTGTATTAAAGCAGGCTAACGTTAAGTTAACTGAGCTTGATGGTATTATTTTTGGTCAAGGACCGGGAAGTTTTACCGGTGTGCGTATTGGCATAGGCGTAACACAAGGTTTAGCTTTTTCTGCAGAGTTGCCGGCGCGCGGTGTATCTACCTTACAAGCGATGGCTCAGCAAGCTTATCTTGATAAAGGTGCCAGCAAAGTTATTGCCGCGATTGATGCGCGTATGTCAGAGGTGTATACCTGCTACTTTGAAGTTGATGAGCTTGGTATTATGCAGCCAAAAACTGAAGAAACGGTATTAAAACCTGAATTGGTGGCCCAATATTATAAAGACTTAGTATTACCCGCTTATGGCGTAGGAACAGGCTGGGACGCTTATCCTGCATTGGCAGCATTAAAGTCGAATGTGGATTCACCTGAAATTTTGTTTCCAACCGCTTCAGCTATGTTAGACATTGGGCAAATAGACTTTGCAGAGCAGTGTGTTGATGCTGAAAACGCCCAGCCTAAATATGTTCGAGATACCGTATCATGGAAGAAACTGCCTGGGCGATAAAGTAGATATTATATTGCTTTTTGTTCTGAATGAGTTTTTTGATAAACACTTCCTCATACGGGCTTATGCTACTGCACTCGTTATGTTTTACTGCATTTTAATCTAGCTTGGTTATGGCCCAGCTGATTTTTGATGAAAAATAGTTTTCACCTTGATGATAAATTTGTTAAATTACTTTTATGCAAGTCAATAATTCTGTCAACTTAACATCCCAACCGGTTATCGGATCAGGGAAGAATTTGTCTGTACCCGCTCAAGAGCAGCGTACTAACGCGCTTGCGCGCGAAGTGCTTAATAGCGAAGAAAGTCAAAGCCAAAAGTCACCACCGGATATTACTACACGCCAACGCCTTGATATCGATGAACAGGCAATGGCACTCATCGAACGTCAGCCGTTGCCCCCGTATGACAGTCGTAACAGCTCACAACAAAATTATCAGCAAACTAGTACCCAAAGTGGTTATGATACACCATCGAGCCAAAATCAATTGGCTGTAGCTGCTTACCAGTCGGTTGATGCTATTGCTCAACGCGATAGCATTCAACAAATTTTTGGTGTTGACTTATTTGCCTGATTTATTGGATGAAAATTATTATTCCTCTACTGAAAAAACACTATGAACTTTAGCCCTAAATACAAATTTTGGCTGATGTTATTCACGGCCATCATTATTTTACAACTGCCTTTTATTTCCATTCCATTTAAATGGTTAGAAAGCTATTTTCATGAAATTAGTCATGGCTTAACGGCGCTGTTAACCGGCGGAAGTATTGTACAAATCCAACTGTTCCCGAACGGCGCAGGGTTATGTACCACAAGAGGGGGCTCAGCATTTTTTATCAGCTTAATGGGTTATGGCGGCGCAATATTATGGGGCAGTCTGATATTCTACTTGGCGTCGAGTCATAGAAAAACAGCACAGATTTTTTCTCTACTGCTAATTGGCTTATTAGCGAGCAGTATTTTATTGTGGGTACGAGACTTATTAACCTTATTTATTGTGGTCGTTTTACTTATGTTAGTAATAGTGCAACTAAAATATTCATCACAAAAACACCTACAAACGTTATTACAATTAACCGGTTTATTAGTCTTAATTAACAGTTTAATGAGCCCGCTTTATTTACTTGACGGTCAAGCAAAAGGTGACGGTGCTGCTTTAGCTAATATGACCTTTATTCCTGAAATAATATGGGTTGTTATTTGGTTTTCAGTAGCATTATTTGCCACCTATCGACTCAGTAAATTATCGTTGCGTAGCACACGTTAGCTACTGAAAATCATCATTGCTATGTAGCGTTAGGCTACTCTTCTCCGACTTATAAAGGATTTTTATGGCAACTTCTGGTGTATTTAAAACAGTGAGATTTGATGTCAACGGCCGAAAAATTAGTGGCATTAGTTTTGGTGATGAGCAAGGGCCATTGCTTTTATGCTTGCATGGATGGCTTGATAATGCGGCAAGCTTTCAGCCGTTAATGCCGTATTTGTCAAACTATCATGTTATTGCTATTGATTGGCCCGGACATGGCTCATCTGATCATCGAGGCGCTGATGCCCATTATCACTTTTTAGATTGGGTCTATGACTTGATCAGTTTATTTCGCTCACAGCAATGGCAAGCTATTGATATTATTGGTCACTCTATGGGAGGGATGGTAGCGTCTGCGTTTTCGGCAGCCTTTCCTGAACATGTGAAATCATTAACATTGATTGACAGCCTTGGTGTTTTAACCTCAGATGCAGCGACCACCACCAAGCAATTACGCAAAGGCTTGTTAAGCCGTTTAACGCGAGATAATAAAGCTAAAAAGTATCATACTAGTCTCAACTCTGCTGTTGCGGCTCGAATGTTAGTATCAGATTTAAGCACCGATAATGCCAGGCTAATTGTCAAACGCGGTATTGAGCAAACTAAGGATGGTTTTATTTGGCGTGCCGACATTCGTTTACGTTCAACTTCTCCCTATCGATTTACCTTAGCGCAAGCCGTGCAACTTGTTGCTGATATAAGCATACCTGTGCAATTACTTTACGGCAGCAAAGGTATGGAAATGGTAACTAAAGGTTTAAAGTGCTTTGGCCCTTTGCTTAAAAACTTACAGGTGCATGAGTTGAGTGGTGGCCACCATGTTCACATGGAACAAGCTGAGCAGGCCGCTAAGCAGATAAATGCCTTTATTCATCAGCAAGCTAAGTAGTAAGATTAATTCAAACCTTATATGCTGGCTCTTTGAAGTGGAGCGGGTATACGTTATTTAGGACGAATTTTAACCAGTTCAATGGTATTAAATTTACTAATTATCCAGTTAATTTAAACAAGTGTTTAAATTAACTGGATCGACCAGTAAAAATTTGATAAAACGTGTCATTAAATTAAAAATAAAAATTTAAAGAGGAAAGGTACCGTGGAAAAAATTTGGCTTGAGAAGAGTTACCCTCCTGGTGTTCCATTTGAAATTGATCCTGATAAATACGCTTCAATTGTCGATATGTTCCATAAATATACTGAGGTTTATGCCGACAGAACTGCCTTTATTAATATGGGTGCGCAGATTAGTTATCGTGAACTTGCGCAACAAGCTACAACCTTTGCTGCTTACTTACAGCAAGACTTAGGTTTAGTTAAAGGTGATAAATTTGCCATTATGGTACCCAATTGTTTGCAATATCCTATTGCACTATTTGGCGCCCTGTTAGCAGGTTTAACCGTGGTTAATGTTAATCCGCTCTACACAGCACGTGAATTAGAACATCAATTAAAAGACTCCAACACTAAAGCGATTTTGATTATTCAAAACTTTGCCAGTATTTTGGAAAAAATTATTGATAAAACACCGGTTGAAAAAGTTATTTTAACTTCGCTTGGTGACCGTTTAGGTACCGTTAAAGGTGCTATTGTTAACGGCGTTGTTAAGTACGTTAAAAAAATGGTGCCCGCTTTTAATCTTAAGAATGTAGAGCATTTTAATAAAGCTTTAGTCAAGGGAGAAAAACTAAATTTTAGCCCAGTGACACTTTGTGGTGATGATTTGGCCTTTTTGCAATATACCGGTGGTACGACGGGTGTTTCAAAAGGTGCGATGTTAACGCATCGCAACATGGTTGCTAATTTAGAGCAAGCTAAAGCCGCGATTAAACCGCAATTAGAAGAGGGTAAAGAGCTAGTTGTTACTGCCTTACCGCTTTATCATATTTTTGCTTTAACGGCGAATTGCCTGACATTTATTACCCTAGGTGGTACAAATTTATTGATCACCAATCCGCGTGATATGTCGGGTTTCGTTAAAGAGTTAGCAAAATATGACTTTACCGCGATTACCGGTGTAAACACCTTATTTAATGGTTTATTGAATACCCCGGGCTTTAGTGAACTTAATTTTTCTAATTTAAAATTATCACTAGGTGGCGGCATGGCGGTTCAACGTCCGGTTGCCGAAAAGTGGGAAGGTGTCACAAAAACACGCTTACTTGAAGGTTATGGTTTGACAGAGTGCTCACCTTTAGTAACGATTTGTCCCTATAACCAAACACATTATACTGGTAGCATCGGTTTACCTGCACCTTCTACCGATATTCGTATTGTCTTGGAAGATGGCAGCGACGCTAAGATAGGTGAAGCTGGAGAAATGTGGGTTAAAGGCCCGCAAGTAATGAAAGGCTATTATAATCGCCAAGAAGCAACGGATGAAATTCTAAAAGCAGGTTGGTTAGCCACGGGTGATGTCGCTTGTATGGATGAATATGGCTTTTTAAAAATTGTTGATCGTAAAAAAGATATGATTATTGTTTCTGGCTTTAACGTCTATCCAAATGAAATTGAAGAGATAGCAATGAGCCATGAAGGTGTACTAGAAGCTGCGGCCATTGGTATTCCCAACGAAGCTTCTGGTGAAGCAGTCAAATTATTTGTTGTACGTAAAGATCTTAATTTAACTAAGAAATCCTTAATTAATCACTGTCGTGAAAACTTAACTAATTACAAAGTACCAAAATTTGTTGAGTTTCGTGACGAGTTACCAAAAACCAACGTCGGTAAAATATTACGACGTGAATTACGCTAACTTAGATAGCGGTACCGCTGGTTATTAATCGACGTCAAAGTGACTTAATAAAAAGGCCAACTAATGTTGGCTTTTTTTATGGTCAAATAAATAGTATGCCACGTTCACCTGGATATGAAAGAGTGGCGATGTTCAAGTTGCTCTTAGACATCTCGGTAATTGCTCCTGCTTTACTTTAATGACTTAGCGCTTTGTCAGAAACATAGTGGAAGAACATAGTGTGATAACAATAAGCTAGCTATTATTTTAATCTAAAAACACTAGGTTCTTAACTTCTTATTTTGCAGGAAAAAGGCATTATTGTGCGTTTATTCTCTCGCCATTAACCGCTTTGCTATCGTTGGCCATTAAATATACGTAAAGTGGCATGATATCTTTCGGTAAAGCAATTTCAGCTTTATTCTCTGCGGGATAAGCCACTGAACGCATATCGGTATTTGTTGCGCCGGGATTCACTACATTAGTTCTAAGCGAACTGTTTTCATATTCGTCCGCAATAACCTGCATTAGTCCTTCTGTGGCAAATTTAGAAACGCTATAAGCACCCCAATACGCTTTACCTTTATTACCGACACCTGATGAGGTAAATACTAACGATGCATGGTCAGCTTTGAGTAACACAGGTATTAATGCTTGTGCTAATAAAAATTGGGCATTAACGTTAACTTGCATGACGTCTTGCCAAATTTGTTGATTAATTTGGTTAAAGGGCGTTAACTCGCCTAGTATTGAAGCATTGAGTAATGCGCCATCTAACTGACTAAATTGATTATCAATAGTGGCGGCTAAATCAATATAATTTTGCTTTGTTGCCCCTTTTAAGTCTAGCGGTACAATGGCAGGTTCTGGATAGCCCTTAGCAAGTATTTCATCATAAACTGCTTCTAGTTTAGCAACGGTTCTTCCTAATAAAATAACTGTAGCGCCTAACTCAGCATAAGTTAATGCTGCTTGGCGGCCAATGCTTGCACCCGCACCGGTTACTAAAATAGTTTTTTTGGCTAAAATTTGTGGTGTTATTGCATAGTCAAACATAAGATTAATTTTTTAAAAAATTTGATAACAATATTACTACTTTCACTGCTATGCTGACGAGGATTTTTCGTTACTAATCTACATTTGTAGAATAAAACTGTGAATAAATTAAAAAATTACTAGCACTTGATCTATTCTTGAGGTAAGTTTGACTGGTCGAACAAGTTGAATTCAATACTAGGATAAGTATAAAAATCAACGATAATAATGAAAAATAATAAAGATATAGTTAGCCAACGGTTAAGTATATAAAATAAAGATTAGTCAGTGGGGAGATAAAATGAAAAAGTTAGTACTCAGTCTAGCAATAGCGAGCACATTAGGTTTAAGTGCTTGCCAAGACGAAACCATAACAGATGTTGAAAGTGAAGTGGTTGAAAACGACACGGTCGTAACAGCCACCGCACGTGTTAAATTTGATCCGGCGGCGGGCGCTGCTGGACTTTCTATACCAAATGATTTGATTTTTTCTGGTACGGTTGATGGAACATTAGAGATTCCCGTTGCCGACCCCACTGATGGCTCAGACCCTTTTGTTGCTATTAGTGCTCTTGACGGTTGGTCAATTTCCCAACCTTTTCCCCTCGCTATTGAATTCCCAGCGGGAACTTCTTTAGATGCCAGTAGTGCTGCTGAACCTGGCTCGGTAAGAGTTTTTGAAACCGTGATGGGTGGAGATGTCAATGACAGTGATTGTACCGCTGTAACACGTGGCCTAGCCTGTAAAGTGGTTGGCGAACTTACTTTTGGCCAACATTTCGTTACGCAAAAATCCGGCGACAATGTTTTGTTTGTCCCGATTCAACCCCTTAAAGCAGAAACGACTTATGTCATGGTGATGACGAATAATCTTCGTGATAACAATGGTAAAGCAGTTGCCGGCTCTAGTACTTATGAATTAGCGCGCCAAGATATTAATACCTTACCTTTGGGTAACGAGTCGCAATTAGGCTTGCAAGCCGCGATTAATAGTTATGAAGCGGCTGTAATCGCTGCTGGCGTTGGTAGCGATACTATTATCTATAGTGCTGCGATGACGACACAATCAACTACACGCGTATTAAGTACGGTTAAATCTTTAATGGCAGCGGGTGTTCCGCAAATGGTTGCTGATGCTCAGCAAGGCATTCCAGCCATTGGCGTAGCCGATACCACCCTGTCAGTTGCGGATGTGTTAGCGGGTCAAATTCCTGAAAGCTTGGTACCGTTATATTCTGCAGCAAATTATATTCGTGGTTCAATTACACTACCTTATTACTCAGGCGTACCCTCTGCAGAAAACCCACTAGCACCGGTTAATAATTGGTGGCGTGCTCGTTGTGATTCAGGTGCCACATTAGCCGGTTTAGCTGCAGCAAACCCAGCGGCAATTCCTGCAGGGCCTTTAGACGCAAATGATGGCTTTTGTATGAACTTTGGTTTACGTGATTTAAGCTCAAGCTCAAATCCAGCGATAGCTGCTATTGATACTGAACGTAATTTAACTAAGTTCAATCCTATACCAGCGACAAGCGCGATGTTGCCGATTGATGTACAAATGACTACGCCAGATTTAGATTTTGCTAACCCCGTGCGTGAAAGCATGGGTTTACCAGCGTTAGAAGAGCCGGAAAATGGTTGGCCAGTAGCGATGTTAGTCCATGGTATTACCTCGACAAAAGAACAAATGTTACCCATTACTGGCATACTATCTTTATTTGGTATAGCAACGGTTGCGATTGACCAACCATTACACGGTAGTCGCGGTTTTGATTTAAATGGCGATGATGTTGATGATATTAATGCTAGTACCGTATCGACTTTACATTATATAAACTTGGGTAGTATGTTAAGCATGCGTGATAATACACGCCAAAGTACCTCTGACTTACTGGGTTTGCGTTTAGGGATGAACTTTTTAGGTGGTGCTGATAGCGATGGTAACCCAATAAAAATCGATAGTTCAAAAGTTCACCTGTTAGGTCATTCATTAGGTGGTATTTACGGGATTAATGCCGTTGGCTTAGCAAATACTGAGTTAAATCCACAAATCGATGGTTTATTTAAAATTGCCAGTACATCTTTAGCAATGCCGGGTTTAATGTTGGCTAACTTTGGTTTGGATTCGCCAGCATTTGAAGGCTTAGCTAAGTCTAATTTAACCTTACAGCTATCGCCTGAGTTTAAAGCAGCCGTTGAAGCAACTTTACCTGCCAATTATACCCAAGAAGAATTAAGTGCTTTCTACTTTGCTTTCTATGAAACTTTATCAGCTGAGCAAAAAACAACTTTAAATGGCGGTTTTGCTCAATTTACTTTTGCAGCGCAAACAGTGACAGACTCGGGTGACCCTATTGCTTATGTACAAACATTAGCAGCGACTGAAACACCTACGCATTTAATCGAAGTTGTCGGCAATGGTGATGATAATTTATCAGACCAAGTTGTGACAAATAGAGCACCATTTACGCCCATGGGTGGTACTGAACCTGCCATTGCTTTCTTAGGCTTGCAAGGTGTGAGTGCAGACACTAATGGCTCAGGTGTGGTGAGGTTTGTTAGTGGTCATCATAGTTCAATACTTGATCCTCGTCCTACCGCCGCTTCACCAGATGCTGCGTTAAGTGCTAGAGCAACACAAGAAATGCAATCGCAAGTAGCGGTATTCTTTGCGACGATGGGTCAATTAATTAAAGTAACTGACACTGCTGTTGTACAGTAGAGCACTCATGCGCCTTGTGTTGAATAAAGCCTGCATTTTAGTCACAGTATGAGTTAACTCAGTTTTAATTAAATATTGTCGCAAGTTGACAAAATACTAACGGCCCATATCTTGGGCCGTTTTTTTTGGCTGATATTTTATTTGTCTTATCATGCTTTTAGTTCTTTCGCACTAAGGTCTATTTTTTGATAATACAGTCATCATTTACCTTAAGGTAGCTTATACCAGAGCAAAACTATACTGGGGCAAAGCTATGCTCAATGACCCTAGCCGTGCTCAAAAAATCAGGGTGTAAATCAGTTCAATTAGTTAACAATGTCATTGTGGCAGTGGCTTATTTATTTTCATTTAGGGGTAACTTTAGTGAATAATTAGCTATTCCCCTTTTTTTACAAACTATATCCCCCATATTGTTAACTAGAATAATCATTACAATTAATATACAACAATAAAGTTAACAGGTGTTAACCTGTTGTTTAGGAGAAAAATATTGGAATTTCTTTATGAATACGGTTTATTTTTAGCTAAAACCATCACTTTCGTTATTGCGGTGGTGGCCATTATTATTGCTATTGCCTCTTCCGCAATGAAAGAAGGTGGTAAGAAAGGTGAGCTAGAAATTATTGACTTATCAGAGCAATATATTGAAGTTGAAGAAGATATTACCCACCAGCTTTTATCTAAAGAAGAGTTAAAAGAAAAAGAGAAAAAAGAGAAAAAGGCGGCAAAAGAGCAAGCCAAAATCGATAAAAAAGCTCAGAAAGACGGCAGTGACGAAAAGAAAGCTATCCCACGTTTATTTGTTGTCGACTTTAACGGTAGTATTGATGCTAAAGAAGTTGGCTCTTTACGTGAAGAAATTAGTGCAATTTTAACTGTTGCTCAACCCAGCGATGAAGTTTTTGTTCGTTTAGAAAGTGGCGGCGGCATGGTACACGGTTACGGTTTAGCGGCTTCACAACTCGACCGCGTACGTCAACGCAATATTCCATTAACAGCATCAGTTGATAAAGTGGCAGCCAGTGGCGGCTATATGATGGCCTGTGTGGCTAATAAGATAGTCTCAGCGCCATTTGCTATTCTTGGCTCTATTGGCGTTATTGCACAAGTGCCAAACTTTCATAAATTATTAAAGAAAAACAATGTTGATTTTGAACAGTTTACCGCTGGTGAATTTAAACGTACGGTAACCATGTTTGGTGAAAATACCGATAAAGGCCGTGAAAAATTTGTTGAAGAGCTGGAAGATACGCATGTGTTATTTAAAAACTTTGTTAGTGAGCATCGTCCAAGTCTAGATATTGCTAAAGTGGCAACAGGCGAGCATTGGTTCGGCACACAAGCAAAAGAGTTAGGGCTGGTCGACGAAATACAAACCAGTGACGATTACTTACAGGCGCGTTGTAAATCTCACAAGTTAGTGCAAATTAAATATGCAACAAAGAAAGGTTTAGCTGAAAAGTTTTCAAAAGCAGCATCTTTGTCATTTGATAGCATTATAAGCAAGGTTTGGCAAAATAATCGTATTTTTCCAAGTTAATAGCTTTGGCTAATGTAAGCTAGTAAGGCCATATCAATGGACAGTTTTTTTTGGCATAAATGTTGGGAGCGCAACAAATTGGGTTTTCACCAAAGTGACGTACATCCTTTGTTGTCTCAATATTTCAAAAAACTGTCTTTACCCTCTGATCAGCATGTGTTTGTGCCGCTATGTGGCAAAACACTTGATATGGCCTATTTAGCGCAGTATTGGCAAGTGACAGGTAATGAATTAAGTGAAATTGCCTGTCACGACTTTTTTATCGAAAACAATATTAAGTATCAAAAAAAGACCTCAGGTGATTTTGAACAATTTTTTTGCTCTCAACTTTCACTCTTACAAGGTGATTTTTTTAAGCTTTCTGCAGACGCCATTGACCGCGTAGATTGGATATATGACCGTGCGGCCTTAATTGCGCTGCCAATAACAATGCAGCAAGCATACGTTAAGCATTTGAAGAAATTTTTTTGCTCACATACACGCTTGTTTTTAGTGACAGTGGAGTTTCCAACAACCCAATTAAGTGGTCCGCCATTTTCGATCACAGCCACTGATGTGCAACGCTTGTTTTCAGGCTTTACTATTGAATGTATTGCGACCAATGAGCTTAAAGATAAGCAATTTGCCCAGCGAAACTTTGAAGTTGATTACCTGAGAGAAAAGCTATATATCATCACTCAACAATAATAGTGGATGGAGTAAATATCGACCTAAAGATAGTATTAAGTGCTTATTTTTAAGGAAATAGCGGTTAATTAAAATAGCGCTCAGTTAAATTTTTATTGATGGGAGGGGGTATTTAAAAGCTTAATTGAGTTTATTAGTGATGTATTTAACCTAGCGGTGCTTATTTGACGTCATAAACTTGAGTAAGAATCTAGCAGTATAAATGCCGACCTATAATGACCAATCTTAAGCTTTCATTACCTCCAATGCACCTATGTTCCAATACACTTATGTAGCCATTAATGTTACTTTAGCTATTATTGTTTTATATTTTCGTGTGGTTTATTGAGCTTCAAATAACAAAAAAAGGTGCTGTTGGGCACCTTTGTTATGAAGATTAATAATCGAGAAATTAATGGTTAATTTAATAGCCAGACTATTCAGCAAGCGTCACCGCTTTGATTATAATTTCAGCGCCTTTGTTGATATGAGAATCGTTCATTGTAACTTGAGCGTGAGCTGTTTTTTCGATAGGATTTATGACTATCGTATTTAACTTAATTGATTCTGCCAAGTGTAGTTTAGTGATTTCTACTAGTTCAAAGGCGTTAATAGCCTGTACTTTAACTAATTGTGTTGCTTGGCTGTTACTTGCTACTAAAGCTAACGTGGCGATAGTTGCTAATTTAAAAATATTTTTCATAAGTCACCTGTAATAAAACGTTAATTGGTTTTATAGATGTTTTGGGACTCGTTCTTTTTAATGACAAACAAGGGTTGGGAGCCTGTTTGATTATCACCCGATTATTTCGGGCTAAAGATGAAGTCCTTCATCTATGGCGTGCATATTACGGTAAAACTGGTAAAGTTTATAATGACTATTTATAATGTCATTCATTAGAAAAACTAATCCGACATTTTTATGTCGAAAACTTGATGGATTATGCAAGCATAGATCTATTTTGAACGTAAATTTATAGGTGTAATTTGGCGAATAGAACCCCACCACTTAACGCTTTGAGGGCTTTTGAGGCATCTGCTAGGCAGTTAAGCTTTACCCGAGCAGCGGAAGAGTTATTCGTTACTCAAGCAGCAATAAGTCATCAAATAAAAGCCTTGGAAGATAATTTAGGCATAAAATTATTTATGCGTAAAAATAGAAGTTTGTTACTGACGGAAGAAGGCCAGTCATACTACCTTGATATTAAAGATGTGTTTAATGCCTTACATGACGCTACAGAAAGATTATTAGCCCGCGGCGCAAAAGGTGCTATCACGGTAAGTTTGCAGCCAAGTTTTGCTATACAGTGGTTGGTGCCTAGGTTAAACACCTTTAACTTATTACATCCTGATATTGATGTGCGTATTAAAGCGGTTGACCAACCAGAAAACTCGCTTACTGAAGATGTTGATTTAGCGATATATTATGGTAGAGGGCGGTGGAATGGTATTCATGCGGAGCAATTACATACCGAGTATTTGATCCCCGTGTGTTCACCTTTATTATTATCAGGTAGTAAACCTTTGAGTATAATTGACGATTTAGCAAATCATACTTTACTACATGATACCTCGAGAAGAGATTGGAAAAGATGGTTTAAGCATGTTGACTTCAATGGCGGGAATGTTAATCATGGCCCAATATTTAGTCATTCGGCGATGGTGCTACAAGCGGCTATTCATGGCCAAGGGGTTGCTCTAGCCCATAGTGTGCTAGCGAAACCGGATATTGATAGCGGTCGATTGGTTTGCCCATTTAAAGAAGTATTAATCAGTAAAAACTCTTATTACATTGTCTGTCGAGAAAAGCAATTGGAATTAGGTAAAATAGCGGCGTTTCGTGAGTGGGTATTGCAAACGGTTGCCGACGAGCAAACTATTACTGATGAAGGGTAGCTAGGGTGATCAACAATAAATTATCAGTAAGTAAGGAACTAAATAGTGTTACAGACGCAAAAGCATTGGTCATATTTGCCCATGGTGCGGGTGCGGATATGCATCACGCGTACATTGAAGAACTTGTTGGTTTGATGAATGTTCAGCAATTGAGTGTATTACGCTTTAACTTTCCTTTTATGGACAAGCGTAAACTTGATGGCAAAAGGCGACCACCGGATAGAATGCCCGCACTAGTTGAGTGCTATCAAGCCATACTAGCAAAATCCAATAGCACTTTACCGATATATATTGCCGGAAAATCAATGGGTGGGCGCGTAGCCGCCACTTTAGCGGGTGATAGCGTTTTAATGAAAAGTAATTTAGTACGGGGCGTTATCTGCTTAGGTTATCCATTTCATCCGGTAAAAAAACCAGAAAAGTTACGCTTAGCGCCATTGCAAGATACACAATTGCCTGTGTTGATCTTACAAGGCGAAAGAGATGCGCTGGGTAGTGAAAATGAAATTAAGCAATACAAAATTTCTTCACGTTGTCAGTTACATTATTTTAATGACGGTGACCACGATTTAAAGCCGCGGGTAAAATCGGGCTACAACCTAAAACAGCATCAAGCTACAGCAGTTCATAAAATGAGGGATTTTATCGATGAAATTAATAACAGTTGCTAAACTACTGATGATATTTGTTGGTATCAGTGGATGTTTTTCTGTATTATTCGGCGCTTGGTTAGCCCATGGTGGGCAATCGCTACCTTTGGCGTCACAAGAACGACTAATGACCGCATTAACGTATCAGTTTTTTCATACGTTAGCGCTAATGCTAACCATCACCTTATATAAGCTGCACGAAAGAGCTATCTTATTGATCGCAGGAATATTATTTGTGATTGGTATCGTCTTTTTTAGTGGTAGTTTGTATATCAGAACGTTATTCGATGTGTTGAGTATTGGAAAGTTGGCGCCATCAGGCGGCCTGTCATTTGCACTTGCCTGGCTAGTGGTTGGATTTGCAGGTACTAAAATGTTTGACCAAAAGTTAGGTAATTAATTAAAATGACTGCAATAGTTTTATATTGTCGCCCCGGATTTGAAAAAGAATGTGGCGCAGAAATTCAAGAAAAAGCTTCATGGAATGAAGTTTATGGCTATTTAGAGCTAACTAAAAACCAAGGCGTAGTTTATTTTCATTTAAATAAACCGGAAGAGGGTGAAATTTTAATGGAAAAAATTCCATTAAAGCGACTCATTTTCGCTCGCCAATGGTTTGTCACGGTAACTGAAAAAATAGACTTACCTGACTACAATCGCGTTGAAGCAATTGTAGAAGTGTTAGGCACTGAGTGGCAATATGCTGATTTGCGTATGGAAACTCCTGACACAAATGACGGTAAAGAGCTGTCGAAGTTTTGTCGTAAATTAGCGGTACCACTGCGACAAGCACTGAGAAAAGATAAAGTACTGACCGAAAAAGGTAATAAAGATGGCGCAGTTTTACATGCGTTATTTTTATCAGGCAAAGAAGTTATATTTGGCTTTTCATTAGCGCGAAATACTTCGCCACATGTGATGGGTATTCCACGTTTAAAATTCCCTAATGCCGCGCCAAGTCGTTCAACATTGAAACTTGATGAAGCTTTTTTATATTTTATTCCTAGAGAAGAATGGGATATACGTTTAACTTCAGGTATGAATGCCGTTGATTTAGGTGCAGCTCCAGGTGGTTGGACTTATCAATTGGTTCGTCGTGGCATGATGGTAACGTCAATCGATAACGGCCCAATGGCGGAGTCATTAATGCAAACGGGTCAGGTAAAGCATCGTACAATGGATGGCTTTAAGTACTTGCCGCAAAAGAAAAATGTTTATTGGTTAGTATGTGACATGATTGAAAAGCCACAACGCGTAGCAAAGCTGATGAGTGAATGGCTATTAAAAGGGCTATGCCAAGAAGCTATTTTTAATTTGAAATTACCTATGAAGGGGCGTTATCAGCAAGTTAATGATGACTTACAAACGATGAAAGATGCTTTTTCTCTTCACAATGTAAAATACGAATTGTATGCCAAGCATTTGTATTATGACCGCGAAGAAATAACGGTTCACGCTAGGTTATTATCTCCTCCACCAATGGATATTTAGTGATTTTTTACTAACAATATGTTGAAAAAGCCCTATATTTCTGATGGATTTTAGGGCTTTTTTATATTTTAATTTTATATATCCGCTACTGCTGTTGTTTTACTATTAAATTCACAGCTGTTATATCTCAAGAAATAATCTTCCTTTTTATAAAAATAGTAATGCTAATGATAGGACCGTGTATGATTTTGGTTCACCGACGGTTACCGCATTTGACACGCCTTGAATTACTATATTTTTAAAAACAATAATTTACTGTCATTGGATCGCCAAACGCTATTAAGCTGTTATCTTCTAAGCGGTAATTTTGTAGAGTATTTTCATTGTTTAAGGTTTTATACCTTAACAAATAGCCTATATAACCTTAAGCAATATAGCGGTGTTAATAAATGCAAATTTACCCAAGCCAACAATGTCAATCGATCTAGTAATTGAAATTATTGAACATTGAATGATATTAGGTCAATTTACACTAATACCAGAAAGCACTCAGTGCTTGTGATTAAAATTAACCTCACTTGATGATCATTTAGATTTGGTTGCTAACGTTAAATATATACAAGTTTGGGACTCGTTATTTGGCCAAAAGATGTTGAAAACTCTCCTATTGATTTTTGTATTACAGGGGAGAAGTTCAAAACAGTAAAGCAGCATCAACACTTATAAATATGTTGCCGAGTTCGGATTATATCATTGCTGATCTAGGCTATGATAGTGAACCACCTAGAGAGAAAATCAGTGATGAAAATGCAATTCCAGTTATTCAGAGGAAGAAAAGCTCTAAAATATTTATACTAAGGCTGTTATAGCCGCTCAATTAAACGTGTGGATTTGTTATTCACACGAACAATAAGTTAGCTTATGTTATAGCCAGTTGATTAATTATCTGCTGATTTTTAATGGTTAAAATAAACAACTAGGGCGTTATAAAATTTATAATTAGCATAACTACTGACTAAATTTTATGCCTTGTATTTAGCTATTTGTTCTCATAAAAAACTAGCTTACTTAATTAATTAAATAGCTATAATTTAATAGCATGTGCAAGATAAGACAAATGCTGAAGATAAAAAAACCAAGCACTGTGGCTTGGTTTTTCATATAAGGTAATAAACGGTGTTATAAACGTTCTAATACAGCTTGTGTGAAGTCTGAGGTGCCGTGTGTACCACCAAGATCTCGTGTTGTGCGATCGCCAGATTCGATAACTTCGGTTATAGCACGACGAATGTTATCCGCTTTATCAGCCATACCTAAGTATTCTAGCATTTGAATCGCAGCTAAAATAACTGAGGTAGGGTTTGCCAAATTTTTGCCCGCAATATCAGGCGCACTGCCATGAACCGCTTCAAATATAGCACAGCCATTACCAATATTAGCGCCTGGTGCCATGCCTAAGCCACCCACTAAACCTGCACATAAATCTGACAATATATCGCCAAATAAATTTGTGGTCACAATAACATCGAACTGTTCAGGGTTCATGACTAGCTGCATACAACAGTTATCAACAATCATTTCTGTTGATTCAATTTGTGGGTAACGTGCGGCTACTTCACGGGCCACTTTGAGAAATAGGCCTGATGTTGACTTTAGGATGTTAGCTTTATGAACAGCAGTTACCTTTTTACGTCCTTCTTTTATCGCCGTTTCATAAGCGAAAGTCACAATGCGTTCAGCACCTTCACGAGTGATAATACTTCTCGCTTCCGCTTGATTTCCGTCTTCTGAAACTGTTTGTCCTAGGCCCGAGTACATACCTTCAGTATTTTCACGAATGGTAATGATATCAATATTTTCATAACGTGCTTTCGTGCCTTTAAATGACAACACAGGACGAACATTAGCATATAGTTGAAAATGCTTACGTAAGGTGACGTTAATCGATGTAAAACCTTCTCCTACAGGTGTCGTTAACGGACCTTTTATGGCAATTTTATTTTTTTCAATTAGTGCTAAGGTTGATTCTGGCACTAAGTCACCATGATTCTCCAATGCCGTGAGACCAGCGTCAGCATACTCATATTCAAAATTACAACCGGCTTTATCTAATATTTTGATAGTTGCGTCGATAATGTCTGGACCTATGCCGTCACCTGGGATCACTGTTATGGTTTGTTTTGCCATTGTTTAATTGCCTTTTGAGTATTGCTTTTTTGAATTGCGAGAATCATGATTTTTTGTTTAAATATAAAGCACTTACTAGCGAATATACTTGACCTGACACTGCGCTTATTGATTCAACCGAGTTAATTTCTGCAATTATAGCAACTAACCGAAGCAGTTAGTAAGTTTTACTGTAAAACTTTAGTCTAATTACTGTGCTATTAGGTTTTTAGTTGTTTGTAGGAGAAAAAAATCAAGGCTGGTGTTTATTGTTCTCAACTAAATTTGGGCTATTTAAATGAGCAGATGTGGGTAATAACTAAGTGGTATGGGTAGCGAGTATTATATTTAGTGCGGAACTTTAAAAATAAATATTTTTGTTAGTAATAAACGCGATATGAATGGTAGCTATCGGATTATATAAAATATGACTTATCAGGCTAGCTAATATGTTATTACTTTACTTTAAGTGCAGCCGTTGTGAAATATTGCTGAGATGTGTAGCGTTAAAACGCTTTAAACTGCTGATAAGCTGTTTTACCAATAGCGGTTAAAATACCATTTGTAAACAATAATGCGGTGCACTCATCTTGTGTAGTAATGCCGTCAGACTTTACATGTTGGGTACGATAAAAGCTGACTTGATATCTACTTTCGTTGACTATTTTTGCTTCGGTAATATCAGGACTACCTAGCTGTTCGATGGCACTATTAAAATTAAATTTCTTCAATTCAAGTTTAGCAATAAATTGTTGATTGTAAGCTTCTCGGTCTTCCCATTGCATGTTTGCAGGGCTGTCATCGTAAAAGTTGACCACTAGTGTGACAAATATACCGTATGCTGCTAAGGCGACCAATACTATAGCAATAATCTTTTTATTCACTTTTAATCCTTGAAGCTTTTTTAAATATTATTTTAGTGTTATTTAATATTATGCAGATGAAGCAAAATTATTTTTGAGTCATTAGTTACTGTTAACATTATTACTCATTATTAAGCTGTAAATAAAAGGTTAAGCTTTAAATAAAAATTATAATGAGTATTTTAGCACTTTTTAATGGCTATAGTGAAAATGACAGTAACAGCTTTCAATATTACCAGCTAGTTAACTGCTGGCAAGTGGATTTTTAAAGGGCAGCCTTATGTCTTTTAAATTAAACCCCAAAGGGATATCAATTTTTAATGTCAGTAGCTTGCGACTTAACGCAATTTGTTCATCATGTTGCAATAGCTTTTCACTGATGCTACTTTTTAAGTCTTTAGCATTTAGTATACTTTTAATCGAGCCATACTGATTTAATAATTTTGCTGCGGTTACTTGACCTATGCCGGCTACGCCAGGAATTTTATTAGTGTTATCACCAGTTAACGTCCACAAGTCCATTAATTTATCTGGTTTTACCGTGAACTTGTTAAGTACATATTCTTCATCTAAATAACGACGATTAAAATAGTCATAGACCTGTATGTTTGGGTTGAGTAGTGATAAAAAACACTTGTCTGTAGATACCACAGTTACATTTTGACCACGCAATGCAACCTTTATTGCCAAAGTTGCAATTAAATCATCAGCCTCGTCTGCTTCTGAAACTAAAGAGTCGACGTGGTGTTTCATAAAGCGGTCTTGAATATCAGTTAACTTGTCAGCCAAATGCTCGGGCATTTTTTTACGGCCTTTTTTATAGTCAGGATAAATATCATAGCGCCAACATGGCGCTTGAGAGTCAAACACTGTAAGCGCATGGCTAGGCTGTAATTGTTCAATAATTTTTTGTAAGGCTTGTTCACATGCTTTGGCGGTATTAAATAACACCTGTTGCTTGGTATTTTCAGCCAATTCATTGTTCAACAAAAATGGTCGTTCTTGTACAGCATAAATTCGTCTGATTAAATTTAAGGCATCAATTAATACCAAATGGACTGTCATAAAATTTAACCTTCAATGACTGTATAACAAGGAATGTATTTACTACCAGGTAGCTTCATTCTTTGTTGTTCGACGAAAGAATTTAATAGTGTGTCCATTAATGCCATCATCTTACTATCACCACTTATTTTAAACGGCCCGTTTTTTCGGATTGCTTTTATGCCACTGGCTTTGACATTACCGGCAACAATACCAGAAAAAGCCCGACGCAAATTGGCGGCTAATGACGCTATACTTTGGTCATAATGTAAGTTTAATGAGGCCATGTTTTTGTGATCAGGCTCGAACGGCTGTTGAAATTCAGTTTCAATGACTAATGACCAATTAAAATGATAAGAGTCACCGGTTAATTTTCGATGTGCGACCACTTCTTCTGTGCTTAATTTAAAGGTTTTTGCCACTTGTTCAGGGTCATCAATAATAATTTTATAGAGTTGCTGTGCTGATTCACCAAGTGTGTTGGCGATAAAAGTGTCAATTTTGTGAAAATATTCCGCACTTTCAATGGGCCCAGTTAAAATAATAGGCAATTTTTGTAACTGGTTTTTTGGATGTAGCATAATACCTAAAATATAAAGCAACTCCTCTGCTGTACCTGCACCACCAGGAAATATAATAATACCATGTGACATACGCACAAAAGCTTCCAAGCGCTTTTCAATATCGGGCATAATGACTAATTCATTAACGATAGGGTTTGGTGGCTCTGCTGCAATAATACTAGGTTCAGTTAATCCTATATAGCGGCCAGTTGCGTTGCGTTGCTTGGCATGACCAAAGGTTGCTCCCTTCATTGGCCCTTTCATCGCGCCAGGCCCACAACCTGTACAAATATTAAAACCACGCAAACCCAGGTGATAACCTACCTGTTTGGTATATTGATACTCGGTACTATTAATCGAATGTCCACCCCAGCAAGTGATCAAATTAGGTGAGCTGTTAGGAATTATCGCGTTGGCATTGCGTAACATATCAAAAATAACATTAGTCACACTGTCGACGTCTTTAGTGCTGTAACAATCACCAATAAATAATATATCGCGCAACACTGCCGAAAGGTGCTCTTGAATACCCTTGATAATAATACCGTCGACAAAAGCATGTTCGGGCGGGTTATCTAAGGCTAATTTAACACCACGCTCACGCCTTAATACTTTAATTTGAAAGTCTAAAAATTGTTGGTATATATCTTCAGCATTATCTGTATGACTGCCGGCATTGAGTACAGCTAACGAACAATTACGATAGAGATTATAGAGTTCACTGGTGGCGGATTGTTGTAAACGGTCAACTTCTGCTTGAGACAGTAAATTCATTTTGCCAACAGGATTAATTTGAGTATGCATAAAGGTACTTCCTCGTGCTGATTATTATCCGTAAAGAACGCCGTCTTTCTAGCTTGATAGCATGTTCAAATACGGTGATTTGTAAAAATCAAAGGTAGACTTGTCACCTTTTTACCTAATATATTGAGCTTGTTTACCACAGTGGATTTATCGAGATTATTCAACAAATTTTTTGTCACCATAACGGCCAATAAAAGCACCTTTGGCCATAACACTTGTTAAGATAAAGGGTGTTGGTTTTTTGCTAAACTAGTGAGTTTTTTAGTATATATTTTAAGTTGATTAATTTATTATTTAACTGTAGGTCATTGTGTTTGCAAGCGTGTAACAATCTATCATCAAGTTGTTCAACAATGCTGCTAGTGCGCCAAGAGTGCATCGCGGTATCAAATAGATATTATAAAAAACTAATAGTTATTTTCGCTATAAAGCTTTCACTCATAAAATTTCAGCCATAAAAAAAAGTCTTTAAAATATACTTATTGAATGGAAACAATAGCACTACGTATGTTTGAAACTATTGCTTTTACATCAAGGCTAAAGCAATAGTTTATTGTCATATGATAATAATAAACACAACCATATAAAAAGCCAGTATAAGTGTATATCTAATAACTGACTGCTTAAAAACTACACATTGTGATGGCTTATTGTCGTAGTGTTCTTAATTTAGGCGTTTTTGTTTTGCTTGTTGAGCGAAAGGGATTAATGTCTAAGCCGCCTCTGCGGGTATATCGAGCAAAAACTGTTAGGTATTCAATCTCAGAAAAACGCTTGAGGTCACAAAAAATTCGCTCAACACATTGCTCATGAAATTCATTATGCTGGCGAAACGAAATCAAATATTTTAATAAAGTTTCATGACAAATTTGTTTACCACTGTATTCAATATAAACACTTGCCCAGTCAGGTTGATTAGTGATTAAGCAATTTGACTTTAATAAATGACAAACTAAATATTCAGTCACAACATCCGCTTGAGCATGGTTGATATTTTTCAGTATTTCAGGAGTAAGTTGGTAATGACTTACTTCAATGTCTAACTCGTCTATACATAATGCGCTATCAAGTTGTATAGCGAGTGCTGGACAGTTATTGACAGGAAAAAGTTTAACATCAGCACTAGCGCCAGCGGTAGCTGATAAGTCTTTTATTAATGCAGACTCTACACTTTGCCATGAGGAGAATCTAGTCTGATTAAAACTGTTTAAATACAGCTTAAAGGACTTTGATTCAACAATGTTTGGGCTGGTACATGGAAAACTAAATTCAGCCACCGCAACAACAGGCTTTCCCTTATCATTTAACCATGACAACTCATAGCCATACCAAACATCTTCACCTTTAAACGGCAGGTTGTTTGTGGTTAAACCTAAACTATCTCTATTTAAGCTCCTAGGTACCGCTTGTAGTAATTCTGGGGTATATTGGCTGCAATAGCTTGTTACTTGTCCAAGCGTTAACTTGCTTAACGCTTTTGCGTTTGTATAAATGCTCATTTTTGCGTAACTTCTTCTCTGGTTGTAACAAGGTTGAAATCTTTCTCTATTTTATAGGAATTAACTGCTAGATGAAAATATCAAATCACTCTCTTAATGAACTCGTATGGAAATTTTCTCAAGATTACTTACAAGCATACCAAGATAGGTTTCAACATTTACCTATTACCCAGAAAGATGAAGACTGGTCATCGCCTTGTGAGCAAGGTGTGCATGAAGAAAGTTTTTCTTTATGGCATCCAATAAAAATAGCACAAGTGCTAACGTTTGATAATGTTGAAGCGGCCTTGGAAGTCAAACTTCATGCTGACATTAAAGACTATTTTACCACTATTTATAGTGACAGCCTAGACGCCAGTTGCGTAGAAGGTGATTTGTCATTGTTATTTGCATGGAGCGAAAAAGACTTTGCTCGTTTACAAGAAAATATTATTGGCCATATTTTAATGAAAACAAAATTAAAACAAAAGCTAACGATATTTTTTGCGCTTACTGATGATGACGACCATATTATTTCATTAGACAATGACACCGGCTCAGTTTGGGTGGAAAAAGTGGGCCGTGAGCCACATAAAAAAATAGCAGAGACACTGGCTGAATTTATGTCGCAACTTACGCCAAGGATACCGCCAACCAGTATTGAAAATGCTCAGTAAACTGTAAATTTCTCAAACATTATAATGATTTTTTGGCAGTACTGAGCATAAGATTAGCTGTTTTTTTGATGGTCTAACAATTGCTTTAGCTGCTGCTTTAATTCAGTTATCTCCTGCTGCATTGGCGCTAAAGCATTTGCTATGAGTAAGTTTATTTCTGTGTTGTTAGGTTTTGCTTCAGTTGAGATTTTGGTGGTTATTTCTTGATGTTGAGTACCTATAAAGTTTGGCTCGTGGTGCCAGTTTTTTAAAGCTGAAATTATTTGTGGCAAAGGTACGGTTTGATTAAGCTGACTTTTAATCAATGCCACACTGGGCACTTTACCTTCATTGGCTAACTTGTTGGCGACGATGGAAATTTCATCAGATATAGTCATAACGCATAACTCAGGTGTTAAAGAAACAATATTTTAGCGAAAAACACTAACGCTGTCTCGCTTTGTTTTTAATTCTTTTATTTATAGTTAATATAATCAGATGGTTACGGAATTGGTTTGGTATTTGCAGTTAGTCTTATCAAACTCATTACTTTTGATAAGAGAAAAATAAAATGAAACAAACGTTATTAGCACTAATCGTTATTGCGCCGTTAACCTTGACTTTAACCGGTTGCGTTATTGCCGTTGGTGGCGAAGATGGTCACTCGATTTCTGGCGATTTTGATGATAGAGAATATGAAAATAGAAAGAAAATCGCGGGTATACAATTAAACACCACGTTTGCTGATGTTTCTCGTGTAATGGGCGTAGCTGATTTTAATGAAACTTATTTCGATGATGGAAAAACGGTTAATGTGGTTTATTTTCGTACACATCGTTTGCATAAAGATGGTTTAACAACGAAAGATGAGTGTACAAAGTTAGTGTTTGTTAATAATGAATTAACTGCCATAGAGTAAGGTTGATAACCAGTGGTGTGTTGATCGGGCTTAGTATCTCGAAGGTATGAGAAGAGGGCGATATCAATAGATATCGCCCTCTTTAGTTTTATAAAAGTAACATTTTTAGCCTCGACTAACCCTGTGATTAACGACCCGCTTGGATAAACAGCAGAGGTAAATTAGTTATGCCGCTTTGCTCTGTTTTGATGTGTTCTGCTACCACTGTTTTTTTGGCGACGAGTTACCTTGGCATTTGAACGCGTATGCACGCTTTTATCACTTGCTGAAGTTGGGCGCTTTTGGTAAGTTTTTTTAGGTGTTTTTACAGCGTTAATATAACTTTTTTTAGTACGGTCTCTATTCGTTATTACTTGATCTCTTTGGCTATAACTGTCTTTTTTTATATTTTTTTTAAGCGGATTTTTATTGATTTTTACCGCTCGATTAACCTGCAATTTATGCTTCAGGCTTTTATTTTTACTGTGGATATATTCATTACTGGGGTGTTCAGTACGGAGTTTATTCTTATTAACAAAAGGTCTTTGTTTGGTACGTAAAACTTTATTTTTTTGCACACTAGGTGTGTGACTGCGATATTTCTTCTGTATATTGGATGTGCGATACGCTACGCCTTTTCTATGGCGAGGGTTATGATGCCAACGTTTTACCTGATAACTGGTAGACACTTTTTTATTACTATGGTGTTTGTAATATCGAGACTTGTGATGATTAACAACCACATGACGATTACTCCAGTGTACGGCACCAAAGAATAGTCCAACAGTCAGGTGAACAGGGTTATGCCAATAATACGCGCCATGATGCGAAGCATAGTGCACAGGGTGGTGCCAAAAAATGGGCGGATAACGCGACCAGCGCCAATCGCCATAAACGACTCGAGTATCGTAATAAGGCACATAAATGATATCAGGCTGTTTTGACTCTATGATTATTGTTTGGCTTTTTCGAACAACCTTGACGTTTCTGATATTTTCAAGGTTACCTGCTTGATCTGCTTGTTGGCGCAATTTTTGTACACTGGCAAGCACCTGTGCTTCATCTTGTAAAAAAGCATCACCTAAGCCAGTCATCCAATGTAAATCTTCACTTAATTTTTTAAGTATCTTTGGAAAAGGTAATAGGGCTTTAACGCTGGGATCCCAATCTTTGTCTTCTGCGGCATCAGCAATTGCTTGAGTGCTTAGCAGGTTATTTTTATTTAACCATCGCTCGGCGTCAACAACTTCAATAGGATAAGTTGTAGCAATAAGAATGTGGCTAAGCAATGGGTCTGGATATAATGCTATGGGTGCTAACATTTGTGCTAACTCAGCATCAGTAAAGTGATGGGCTTGCTCCGTTAAGCTGGTTTCAATGCTTGACTCATAGAAAGTTACACTGGTGTTGTCAGCGGTAAAACCAAGGGTTGAAAACACCAAGGCGCTTGATAAAAATAGCATTAAATAAATCAGTGAGTTTTTAAAGTTAACTTTTTGCATCTTACTATTCCTTAATACGGATGATTGAAAAGCCACCTATGTTCATAGCTTAACGGTAAATAGCTAATGTAAAGTAGCTGAGGTGACTTTTTAAATTATGCTAGCAATATTAACTGCGGTAAACTGAACGCTAGCTGAATCGAGTGCTTATTGGGCTAGTTAAATTCTATAGTGGGAAATTAAGCGTAAATTTGGCACCTTTTAGTCGCGCTGACGACTCAATACACATGCTACCTTGGTAACTATTGATTAAATCTCGCACTATCGCCAAACCAATGCCATGACCATGTTGATAAGTGTCAGCTCGAGTACCACGTTTTAATATCTCTTCTCTTAAATTGGGTGCGATGCCAGCACCGTCATCTTCAATAATGATCATCATGTTTTTGGAACTGTGACTGATCTCAAGTTGTATTTCTTGCTTAGCGGCTTTGCAAGCGTTATCTAATAAGTTACCTAGTATTTCTAATAGGTCGGCTTCATCACCTTTAAAGTTGCATTCATCGGTAATATCGACAACAAATAATAAGGATTTATCACGATATATTTTTTCTAGACTCTTGATTAATTTTTTTGCTATTGGTGCTACCGCTGTACCTAAGAACCAGGAAGATTGGCCCGCGCTTTGTGCCTTGCGTAACTGATATTCAATGATGGCATTAATAATGTTGAGCTGTTCTTGAGTTAGTGGCGATAGTGCGGCTTGAGTTTGCATAACGGCAAGGGGTGTTTTTAAACTATGAGCGAGATCTGATAAGGCATTTCGATAGCGTTGGCGCTGTTTTTGTTCGGCATTTAATAATAAATTCAATTGCTCAGTCACTTGATGTAGCTCGGTTGGATAAGTGCCCATAAGACGTTTACTTTTACCTTGTTCGACATCACTGAGCTCTATTTGTAAGGTTTTTAACGGCTTTAACGTCCATAACGACCAAAGGTATTGAATCAATAAAAGTACCAGCATTAAACCGGCTAACCCTAGCATTAATTGGCGATGAAATTCTGCCATCATCTGAGTTAAGTCGTTTTGTTGCTTAATAATATGTAGGGTCATGGCCAAAGGTTGTTGTTCACTGCCATAACTGACACTTAAGCTATATACAAAGTGTGGTTGTGCTGCTATCTGAGCTTGATAAAATGCACTCTCTCCTAAGTGAGGTTGTTGAAAGTTTTCTGCCGGCCATGGCGACAGTAATGACTGAGAACTCCAAAGCTTTTCAGATGAGGCGGGTAGTTGATGTGCCGTATTTTCTTGCCTTGTTGCTGAGCTACTAGTGAGCACAGCATATAAGCCTGACTGGCTAACATTAAATTGCGTTTCCAATAATAGCTCAGGCATCAGCAAGGTGTCATTTTCAACTTCAATAATGGCTAGAATAGAGTAAGAATAAGCAGAGAGTTCATTCTTTAAACTAGCAAGCATATGTTTTTCATAGGCATTACTGATAATTAACCCAACAATGGGCAATAAGATGAAAATCATTAATAAGGCACTAAGCAGCACTCTAGTTTTTAATGATTTAAGTGACTTCTTTAGCGAATATAACAACTAAATTTACCTTTTGTAAAATAAAAACCCAATGCTATGTTAGTTTAATTAACCAGAGATTAAGTGTGTTAAATCTTTTAATAAGTAGCCTTGGCCACGTAAAGTTTCAATAAATTGGTATTGGTTTTCAGGGTCAAGTTTCTTTCGTAGTCGGCGGATAAAAACTTCTATTACGTTGGAGTCCAAGTCAAAGTCTTGATCATAAATATGTTCAGTGAGCTGTGTTTTTGATTTGACTTCACCTAAATGGTGCATTAAGTATTCAAATAATTTGTATTCATAACTACTGAGCGAAATAACCTGTTTATTAACAATAACTTGCCTACTTGCGGTGTTAATCGCAAAGGGGCCATTTGCGATTAACGGACTTGCTTGACCAGCACTGCGTCGAATTAAGGCATTTAACCGTGCTAATAGCTCTTCAATATGAAAAGGTTTAGTTAAGTAATCATCAGCGCCGGCGTCTAATCCAGCGACTTTATCTTGCCAACTGCCACGCGCCGTGAGTATTAATATGGGAAAAATAAACCCTTGTTCGCGCAAGGACTTAACAACGCTTACGCCATCAATTTTTGGTAAGCCTAAATCAATAATAGCCGCATCGTACGGAAACTCTTGGCCTTGAAATAAGCCATGCTCACCATCACTGGCAACATCGACACAGTATTTTGCCATAATTAAATGATCTTTCACGTGTTGTTGCAGATTCTTATCGTCTTCAATGAGCAAAATTCGCATTAATTAGTTTCCTGATACACGGCCTGATTGGGCGTCAACGTTAACTGAAATTACATGACCGTTGTCTTTAAGTAACTTTACTCGGTAGCTTGGATTTTTTTTAGAACCATTGTTATTAACTTTTAGTATTTTACCACCAAATTTATTTTGAACAATTCGGGCAGCTTGTTGAGGGCTAAGTGACTTAGCACTGTTAGATTGACCATATTTAGTTTTTACAATCATCAAGCTATTAGGCGTAGTCTCAATACTAGCAAACACTGGGGCTGCTATTAATGACGTTACTACGCTTAACATAAATAATTGTTTTTTCATTGTGAAACCTTATTAAAACGACTGATCAAAACGAGATTGTCAAACAGTGTAAAATAATGATGGATAGAATCCAAGTAGGGGGTATTTTAAAATAACTAAACTGAATGCTTTCTGAATATAAGCTCACTGTTTTATCCGCCTGCATCTTATGGTGTTTAATAACGGTAATATTTAAAAGTCAAAAATAGTGTTCAGGCAGGGTTCAGAATAACTCAGGTTAAATGACAGCCATACTTTATCGAGGCTATCATTATGTTTAATAAAATTTTTTATAAACGGTTTAATCAGAAATCTACAATCAACTTAACAGCAACATTGTTATTGATAAGCCAAGTGTCTCTTGCACAAACGCCCCTAGAAGTGGAGCAGGTAAGTCGCTCTGCGAGTGGATTAAAAAGTAATGCATTCGAGCGTGAAAAAATTAACCCTAACCTTAACCTTAAAGAGCAAGTCAATATTTCCCAGAGAACCTTAGCATTTAAAGGCATGAGTCGAGCTGAGGTAAGCTATGCTCGCCAGCAAAAAGCAACATCAAATTTACTCACCTTAGCGCTAAGTCAATATGTTGAATATGATGCCGGTTCGTATCATAGCTTTTCAATTTACAGCGCTTTCAGTGAACTTATTCTGGATATTGATGAAGACGGCTATTATCAGCGCTTTAGCGTAACATTCGATGCCGATATATTATCGTCAATGGCTAATAAACAAGCCGTTGTTTATGCTGATTTATATTTGAGTCAAAATGGTGGACCTTGGGCTTTGTACTTTTCTAGTGATAACTTTGTTATTACTGGCGAAGATAGTGAAGATGAATTTGAAGTGATTACTCAGTTAGATTCAGGTTATGTAGCAGATCATTATGATGTGTTAATTGACTTATACGAAGTGGGCTTTAGTGCTGTGGTGGCGACTTACAGCGCCAATAATACTAATGCGCTTTATGCACTGCCATTGGAAAGTAGTGACTATGATCCTGAGTATATAGCGGTTGAATACTACGATGAACACTCAGGAGGCAGCAGTTGGTTGTTTTTCGGGGCCTTATTGGCCTTAGTTTACCGTTATTTTTTAGTTAAATTCGGATGATATTAAAAATCAATTAAACTGACAAGGTTATGTTATTTCGTAGTAATAAAGCGATTATTAGCGAAAATAGCGCGGCTTGTTACTTATGTCTAGTAATAAAGTTTGACCTGATTTCTAATATCCTGATATGGTTGAGAGATAAAAAAAATAAAAATCGTACTATTTATGAGGGACTCTAAATGTCACCAGAAGTCATTGAAAAAACCAATGTCGATATAAAAGCTGCATATCTTTCGGCCGAAGATTTAAAATTAGCCGCATCATTATTATACCAAGCGTATCATGACGATCCGGTTTTTCTTGAAATATTCTCTGCAGATAAAAGCGATTATGAACAACGCTTACGGGCAGCGATACGTGAAGAACTAAATGTTTTTTGGCAAGCAAAGCAGCCAATGATCGGTTTGTATTTAGGTGAAACTATGGTGGGTGTTGCCTGCTTAAATAACCCTGAAGAAGGTGTGTCATCTGAGCGATTTTGGCATTGGCGCTTGAAAATGATGCTTGGTGCAGGTTATTTTAGTACCAAACAAATGATTGAAAAAGAAAAAATTGTTTTAGCGACAGTACCGTTGAAAAAATTTCACATGTTGTCTTTTATTGCTATACACCCATTACATCAACACCATGGCTTTGGTCATTATCTAATGGCAGCAGTCAATACCATTTTATCAGAGCATAAAGACAGTGAAGGTGTCGCCGTTTACGCTACCAGTAAAAAATATAAAGCATTTTTTAAAGACGTAAACTATCAGTTTATTAAAGAAGTTGCTGTTGGTAATGTCTCTGGTTCTTTGATGGTTTATTATCGAGAAGCAGCGGAAAATTAATGCTTAACCATTTAGCTGTCAATCTTATATAAGTAAAGTGATACAACTAAAGCTTCACTTTAGTTAGCTAAATAATCAATTCGGTACATGGGTGATGGTTTTCATTGCTTATGGGGGACTGGTATTTAGTTATTCGCTGTGATGTTACAGCGATGTTAGCACTTAAATAACTAAAAGGTTTTCTGATAAAATTTCTAGTAGGGTTTTTGTTATAGACCCGCCTCACTTCTAACTTACTTCCCAACGAGTAAGCCAATAAAGTGTTACCTATGGTGTTATCGATTTTGGTAATATTTTTACATAGAGACTCTTATATAAACGCACTCACATCGATATATGAGTTAGCAAGGTTATTCAGAGGCAGTTGCCAATAACAAGATTTTTTTGGTGTTGGTAACCGACTTCGCACTACTTTCACCCTCTATTGAGCGGCCTTAAATTCTGTCTGGTAGCGAACCCGTTCTCAGCTTACACAAGTCTGCATCTTAAAGTGTAAGGGTTACAATACCAGTAGTTTGTTTTTCGTACACCTGAATGCGCCAACTCAATGTAAGACATGTCTCACATTACTGTAAGATATAATACTTTTGGTAGACATGTAAATCTTTAATTGTATTTTAAGTTATTGTTTTTATTGTTTTATTTTTAATTATTTAATGTTGCGATTGATTTTATGATGATTTTTTTAAATCACCTACTTTGAAAAGCTAGCATTTAGTCTACTATTATACCTGTCAGGAAGACAAAGGGATTACGAATAACGGTGATGGTTTACCACTAGGATGCTTAGATTAGCAAAGAGATAGGATGTCTCGCAAGGATAGATTGAATAATTGTCACGGAATAATCATCAGGAAGATGAATATAGACAATTGATGTAACTAGGATAGTTATTATTAAGGACAATATGGACAGCAAAAGGTTTGCTAGGAAAGGCTAGGGATAGCTCTTTATGGATGAAGAGGGAACATTATATAGTTATGCAGGATGCATATAAGCTAGTTATAGAAATGCGGTTCATTGAACCGCTTTTTTTTGTCTAAAATTCAATCAACGTACTAAAGCCAGTCTAATTTAAAGCCAATCTAACAAGCAATTTTGTCAAAGCTTATTTTAAATGAGGCCATTAACCCCTCTTCAAATCAAATCAACAATTAATTCAAGGCTGGTTTATTTTTATTTATCAGGCCAATTAATATTCAATTAAATTAGCATAAAAAGATGATTTCCCTAACCTAGCTTGACTACCTTTTAATGAGAAACTGTAACCGCAGAGTGAAAATTTGTTTTTAAAAGCGATATTTTTAATTAACGCTTTGGTGTCTAATGGTGAGAAATAAGCATAATACTTGTTATCTATTGTACTGACACTATAGGTTCTGATCACTTCTGCTTTCGTAAACTCTATGATTTTACAGCTTTTATCACCTTCAGCATTACCTAGGGCCCAAACGTTAAGGTTATCTTCAACACTAGCTTGCCACTGGATAACAATAGCGTTATTAGCAGCGATCATAATAGAGAAGTTGTCTGGCAATGTTATCTGATGTTGAAATTCTTTTGCTTTTTTTTGAATTTCACTTGTGTGTTCCACAGGATTTTTGGCCGGTGTTTGCTTATCAAATAGCATTGATATAATGAATGCTAGTACTAATAAAAAGCTAATCAAGGCTATAAAGAGTTGGCTCTTTTTTTTGCTAAAAAGCGCTAAGCGAATTGACTCAGCAAGCTCAGTCTTGTCTTGCGTACTATCACTGAAGTGACTGCCACTGGTGGTTGAAGAGGTATTTTGACTATTATCTGCAAGTGGTGAATAATCATTTTTATTATGCAAAGATTGATTGATATTGACACTATTCATAGTAGGTTCAATACGTTGACTGTTTCGAGAGTTAGTTTTTTTTAGTTGTTGAAAATCAGATAAGTTAACTGGACCATTATAACCAAGTGTATAGCGCCTTTGACTTTTACTTGGGTAAGTTAAAAGTACGACCATCATAAGTAAAGGTATTAATAGCAACCAATAACTACTGTTGTAGCCAGTAAAAACAATAAAAAAACCTGTTATCAAAAAACTGCCCGCAGGTGCTAGAATCCAAGTGTTATGTAGGTGCGCATCATTGAGTCGGCGCTGCGTAGCCGCTAAGTATGTTGATGAACATAATAACAGTATAAAAATGGCGCTGAATTTATGATCACTCAAGCTTTCATTTAGTATGATAAAAGCAAGAAAACATGTAAGACTAATAAAGATAAAACGTTGTCGGTTATCAAAACCGTGCCAGCAAAATAGCGACTTAATAAGTTGCAAAAGACCTCCAAAAATAAGTTAGCTATATGGCGGTATACGCTAACTTGAAAATTACTAAAATAAAACTCAATGAGACTTATCAAGGGTAACCAATTTATCCTGCGAAGTCAGTTTATCTGAGATATTTGTTTGTGCACTTATAGTCATTTATCAAACTATTTTTAGAATATCAATTAAAGTAGACTTTATGCTGTCAAACAGACACAGAGCTAGGGAAGCGATTAAGTACAGAGCAAAAAATAGCGCTGTATTTATAGAGAGAATATTAAGTTATATAATTTAGGTCAATATGGATACTTTCCAGGACGTGCAGATTATTCATGGAGTGAACAGGCCCTTTTGGAAGACATAATTAGCGAAATCAAAAAAGCGACTTAAGATCGCTTTTCCTTTACCTGCTTATTTATTCAGCGTTGTGTTAGTTAACTCGGTAAGGGGGCGTGTCGATATTGTCAAGTTTGTAACCACGTAATATCATTGTGCCATGGTATGTAGATTCACCATCACCACTAAATTCAAAATCAAAATGACTTAACCAATGTGGTCCTAAGCGTTTAGAGAACCTAAATCGACTCGATAAACGCGCTATCGCTAAAAATTGCAAATTTTCTTGTTTACAATATTTATCAACATGGGAACGAGCATACTCAGATACTTTGCGCAAATACACAAAATACCAAAAGAGTAAGCCAATAAAAAGTAGATAGTAAATATTTTCCATGAGAATGCCTATGGTTTAAAAAGCGTGCCAATGGCTTGGGCCAAATCAGGGCTGCGTTTTGGTGAACGAATGGCTTGTAATAGTACGGGGCGTATCATCGGTATTGCAACTAAATCTTTGAATATTGCTGCAAATAAGACCTTGTTTTTATCTTTTATTAAATGCTCTAAGTAAACAAAAAGCATTTTTTCAGTACTTAATATTGGCCATAAACGACCAGCAATAATAATCAGTATATCTTCATCTAACTTTTGATCAGCGATTAGATTACTCAGCAGGCCTTGACTGTAGTTTTGCTCTGTACTCGATGCAAGTGCACGTAACAATGCAATGGTAACGACGGTATTGTTACTGGTTTTTGCTTGTTGAAAACGTAGTGTTATTTGCTCAATAACGTCAACAGGTAAGCTAACGTTTTCAAGTGCAGAAGATAAGGGTACAAGTACTTGTTCAGGCAAGTAACTTAAAGCGTTGGTTAAAACCTCAGTGTTGTTAGCTTCGTTGAGTCGAAAGGCAAAGTCAGATAAACCTTGCACCCCAAGGTCTTGCCAAGCTTCCCATCCGTTGACACCCGATAAGTAACGTTGTGCAGGTGCATAAAACTTGCTAGCCGCTTGTTTAAACGACGTTGACAAAACACTATTTATCGCAGCTAATTTATACTGAGCCGGTGTAAAGTGATAAGGATTTTTCTTTAGTAACGCCTCTTGTTGCTCGGTTGGATTTACCATCAGGTTTTCACCTAAGGCTTCAACAATAATGGCAATAAAATGATTCCTAGCTCCTTGATTTAATAGACCTCGTTCATCTAACGGTAGTTTGACAAACCATAAGTAAGGGCTAGTAGATTGCTTTTGCCAAAATGCAATGGCAAGCATTGCATGACCTTGAATTGGAAAGGGGTAAGGCAGTTGAGCTGCTTCAATTTGTTCAAATTGCTCTATGGATATTTTATCTACTCGACGACCAATGTCGTAAATACAATATTGAGAATCTGATAAGTTCAGTAATGCTGAAATTGAAGAAATAGTGTCCGAAGTTATACTCATAGAATCTACTGTCGCTATTAAAAGTTTGATAAGTGGCTAGGTGTCGTTATGACTCAACATTATAGAGATAACGCTGCTTTAACTCCACCGTTAATCTTAATCCGGTGATTTTAGGTAATGGCAATGATTATTAGCTTATATCTATAAAATTTTTACTGCACAATTTATATTTAGCACTTAAAGTAGCACTGCTGTGACGTTAATAAATCCAGCACTAAATTTGAGCAGGTAAAAATCTATTTTGACCGCTAAACTGGCTAAGTATTATTTTTATCAAACGATTAATAACAACAGTACAGTAACAACAAATATTGACAATTTGGCCTGTGAGGTATTAACCAGATTATTTTGAACAATATAAGTTAATGTGACAGAGAAAAATAAATTAACATGACAATTAAAAATGCGGGTACGGTAATTGTTGATAAACCACGATTGAAAATTTTATATCAAGATGAATATCTTGTCGCTGTTGATAAACCTCCTGGGCTTTTTGTCCACCGAAGCTTTATGGACAAAGATGAAATTTACTTTGCCTTACAACTTATTCGCGATCAAATTGGCCAATATGTTTACCCATTACATCGCCTTGATAGACCGACATCAGGTGTGTTGTTATTTGCCTTAACTCAGGATGTAGCTCGCTTAATGGGGCAAGCGTTTAGCGATAGGAAGATAAAAAAAACTTATTTTGCCTTAACGCGCGGACATTTGCTAAATGAAGGTGTTATTGATCACCCATTAAAAGAAAAGCTTGATGATTTAGGGGATAAAAATGTTAGCCGTGATAAAGAAGCGCAAAGTGCAGAAACATTTTACAAGTCAGTCGCTATTGTGTCATTGCCGGTGCCGTTAGGTAAGTATACAAGCGTGCGATATTCGTTAATTAAATGTCAACCTCATACTGGACGCCGTCACCAAATTCGTCGACATCTCGCTCATTTACGCTACCCTATCATTGGTGATATAAATTATGGTGACAATAAGCAAAATCCATTTTTTGGTGAGCACTTTGGTTTTAAACGTTTGATGTTAATAGCTAAAAAGGTGGAGTTTATTCACCCCGTAACAGGGCTGGAAATATTAATTGAAGCTGAGTTTGATGAGCAATGGCAGCAGATATTTAATGTCTTTAAGTGGTAACACTCAGCTTTTAAAATTGTGGTGTATTATTTGTCTCAATCTAACGAATCACGGTCTGCTAATTTACATTGCTCATTCTTTGTTGCAATATTTAACCTAACTACGTTAGCTTGATACCCACTACCTTAAATGATGGTGGGTATCAGCCTATATATTCTATGGTGTTAGCGGTCGCATAACAATAAAGAGGGCTAGGGTGCGCTGAACTTTCACACCTGCTTTGGGTTCTAGGTAAAGTTGAAAACCGTTTAATAAAGTCGGTAACTGGAATTATTACGTTTAGATACGAAAATATCTTTCAAAAAGTTGTAAGTTAACTTTAATCCAGAGTCGACACGGTTGAACAACCAAATGAGTTAACAGCCTCCTGATTGCCGACATTCCCCATAGATTAAAAGACATGTTTTTTTGATGGAATCTTTTGTCATTGAATCATTTAGGCTGACAGACAACTAAGCCAAAACGGTTGTTCATTATAAAATTACTAATGCTAACTTTGTGCGTAAAACTGAACTAATTATCTGATAGTGTCAGCTTTTTTTACAGTCAGCTATAAGACAGTAAGTGGACTACGTTTAGAGCAAATAGGCATGGATTTTGGTCTGAAAAGTGCGCTTAGCGGAAGCTACAACATCTTTATACCTAAGGTCCGCTGTAAGCTCTACAAGGCCATTAGTGATATTGATTTACTTTCAAAATATCAAATGCCAGATACAAAAAAAACACCAACCATTACTACTAATATTTTATAAAATAAAACAATTATAAAATATTAAAGATGTTTATTAAATCGACGTGAGACTAGACCAATTATTCCTAATACAAAAATGGCAAGTGTCGATGGTTCAGGGACATCTTGCGCTACTGGTGGATCATGGGCCCATACGCTCATATGTGACAAAGCATTATTTTTAATAAACATATCCTTATCCCATGTTCCTTCAAATTTATATGTGGTATCCCCAAAGCTTATATTTAACTTATCATCGTCAATCAAATCATAGAAATTGAAATCATAAATAGCCCATGAACCATCATCATTACCGCCACTATTTGGCCCCTTCATTACAAAAGCCAAATGGTCAAACACACTTGGTCGACCTAATGCTTTTGTCACAAACTCAATAGCAGAAGGGTCCACTGCTAATGACCAGGTTCCATTGTCAATAAACGACATGTCAATTACTGATCCTAGGTTGTAATTCCCTATAGAATCGTATTTAAAATTCCACTCCCCTCCTGACGTCGTTTCCGCACCACCCAAACGAATCCATCCGGGATCATTGGCTTCACCAATACCATCTAGATTAACCATAGAGTCTCTATCGTTTGTTAGAAAATAATCTCCGGGAACATAATAACTATCTTTATCTTGACCTTGACCTTTTAATACAGCTTCACTATTCAATAGTCCATCACCAAGACCACCCATATTTGGCTTTGGATTATTTCCCCAATCATTATCAGGATAGGTAACAAACCCTAAACAAGAAGTAGAATCGATAACTTTATTAGCAGGAACAATATTCCCCCCAGCTGCCGCAACGGCAGTGATACCTGTTATTTGGACGCTTGTCGTTGAACATTTTTCATCACTTTCAACTTCCTTAATAATGCCTGCATGACTGAAACCGCAAACTATCAAAGTAAAAACTGTGGTAGTAAATATGATTTTTTTCATTTCATTTCATTTCCTTGTAATTAAATAAATAAATAATTAACTAACCCCACTTTTTAGCAATATATATACCACAATTACAATCCCCTTAATTATTAAGATGTTGGTTTTCGTTGGTTTTAGTTTAAAATAATAACTGTAAAAAAAATGGACATAATAAGGGTACCTAGAAAGCTCATAGTATTATGAACTACTTATTCTATATGCTAGTTTTATGAATTTTATCCCAAGAAAAACTTTGTGTTTCATATCTAAGAAACACAAGTTTTGACAATTAAAACTGATGAGTTATGTAAGGTTTTTCAGAGGAGATACCGCTTAAGAGTAAAATATTTTTGACTGCTATGGTGACTCAGGAGTTAGTCACGACAGAGTAGTTCTATGCCCTCTAAAAGCTATCGTTCATATTCGATTTTGAATCGTGAATTATGAGTCTTGAGTTCAATTACACAAAGAAACTAAATCGTTTCCACTACCTTGAACTTCACAAATACGTTTATTGCGTTCTTTTCCGCACTAAATTTCAACCCAAGCACCTGACCATATTTATCTTTTAAATAAAGTTGAATACGAGCTATATCGCCTCTAATGCTTACACCTGATTCAACAGTTTTATTAACCTTATCGTATTCAAAGTTATATTGACCATAAGCTCTATTTTCACCAATAATTTCCGAATAAGGTAAGTTACTACTATCAGCATTAACTTCACCAATAGCAGGTGTTAAATTCACTAAATCATTATAGACATTACGAAAGTCCTATTTACTTTTTGACCACAATCACGGCCTAATTTTAGCTTACCATTAGACTTTAAGCATTGAGGGAATTGATTACGTTCACGCCCCCAACAGGCTAATTGCTTTCCCATAGTGCTTGCTGGTAATACATGCTGCCACTCTATACGGTTATCACGTACATTTTCTTTACCTGACTTGGTTATTGGTCTTCTTGGTTCATATCCGCACTAGATTGGTCTACTTCTTTTTTATCATTGAAAGTGCAGCCACAATAAAATGATGTATGGTGATTTTTATATACCTGAGTTAAAGCTAACTTTTTAGCTTTGCTAAAAGAGCTTGGTATATCAGTCGTGTAGCCGACAGTCGTTATAAACGATAAAAGTAATAGGATAATTTTCATATAGTTATTCGATTGTTATTTGATCTTCGCCCAATATTATACGGTAACTCAGTAAATTCAAGGATGAACATATGGATCAGCAACTTCCACCGTGGGCTTTAGTCAAAGCATGGCTAGATATTTTGCACCAAGACACTCCTCAGCATGTAAAAGATAAGCGGCTAAAAGTGCTGTTCCATTACTTTGGTTCAATTAAATCAGCGATGAGATACGTTGAAGATAATGATGATTATCGACAAGTATCATAAAGTGGTAGGTTTATTAATTTAATCAAGAAATAAATCATTCACCTAATTCCTTAGGAGGTTTATCTTCAACCATCATGACTTCAATTAACTTGCCTTGTTATGGGTATATGAATCAGAGGAATTGGCTCTTAATATTTTCAAATATCGGATGCAGATGTGGATAAGACTTAATAAGCTCAGAGATAATTCTTTCGGAATTCTCGATGCGGTCTTTAAAACGCCCCTTTAAATACTTGAGTCTTTCTGGAGTAATTTCTTCTTTTTTTTCCTGAAGTTGCTGTAAAAGCATGTCATCGTTTCGTATTAACAATCCAAGCTGTAATAATGCCTTGATATTTAAAGCACTTAAGAACCCAAGCTTTTCAATATCGCTGATAGAACTAATTTTTCCATAAGATGACCACCTCAAACGCTTTTGAATTTCAAATTCATCTTCTAGCGTTGTTGGAATTTCATGTGCTGCATATGAGTAGTGCTCGTAAATATTTGCAATCTCAGAAAATAAGGCATTGAGTAACGTGCTCCTTTGATGTTTTTGCTCTTGCAAGTATCTATAGTAAGCAAAAGTCGCAGCAGCAGCAGCGATAATCAAAGCACCGCCTAGTGTGTACCAGTTAAAAGTTACGCCACTCATTTCTTCCCTCTTAGGAGTTAAATAATCAACATTAATAACGCTTCAATGGAACCGTTGGTTACTAGTAGGAACTTATATTCCCTTTAACAATCGCCATTTATGACCATAATGAATAGTGTTAAACAATTAAAGGAGACTCCAAGTGCTTTAATTAAAGCACTTGGTATTGATTTAGCCAATTTAGTTTTCAATACACACGGTGTCGATGAGTAACAATAGTTAATCAAAGATAGAACTTCACTTATTAACTGGCTTCTAGGTAAGATTTGGCTTGATTATGCTCAACAGCTAATATCTCATTCACCAAAAGACATAACATTTGAGTTCCACCGTGGCTGTTCTATACATGTAATTACCCGCTTCTTTTTTTACCGTCGGATTTTGGGGCAGATAACTCGCAATATAGTTAAAGACACCATTACCATATATTTGACTGCAGCCACTTAAGTTGAGAGTTCGAGGCAGGTTAATAATTTTTATCATTAGAATTTAATCACAGATTACAGCTTGCATTGTTTAAGTAACTTTTGCTTTCTATAAGTAAGGCTGCTTAAGGGGATTTATATTAAGGCGACTGGGTTTTTATATCTATTCACCATTTACTATGCATAAGCTCAGTCCTAATGGCTTAAGCCTATATGCAAGTAAGTGAACTACAGCTATTGTCGCTCAGGAGACAGTCCTGTGATATTCAATCAGGTTTGGAGTGCATGACTGCTGCCCGTGGTAAGTCATCTCGAAACGGTAACTAATGCCACTTTGCAGACATAAAGTTGAAGTATCAGTTCTATATTGTAATAACTACTTTGTATTATAAAGCTGACGTTTTATAAAATAGAGTACTAGTTTAAATAATGAAATAACCAGAAATAATAAACAAAAAAAACACCAAGTAGTCATTTCTACTACATAAAAATCCTGTGAAATGTTCATCACATTTACACCAAGTTAACTGAGGCGAAATGCCGCAATACTTAGAGTAGAAAAAATTCAAATATTATGGGCATCAACTGAGCTAAAAAGAGCAATATGATCGCGCAAGCCTTTTAGATCTAGTGAAGATGTGTCGACATTAGTTCAGAACGGTTTCTCTTTACAACCTTCACTAATAAGGCGAACGGCAATGGTAAACGAACAGCTTTCCATAGGGGGACGTTTGTTTTTAATGTTGTGAAAACAGTTAAACAAAAAGCCAGAAAAATTTGACTTTCACTCTTTAATTAATTGTTAAAAATAACGTTTATTCTACGGCGTTCTAGTTGTCATCTTAGTTTTTTTTGTTTTTTCTCAACTTTAGCTATAATCAAAATAACGGAATAAAAAGAGTAAGCTATGGACAGAAACTCAAAACAGGGTTTATCAGATAAAGTAATACAAACTTTTTGTATTGGCGGTGTGTATATCATAGATAAACGAATTGGTTATGACAGAAGACTTAAAAAGTACAAATACCAAAAAAAGTACGACCGTAGACTCAGTAAATGGGCTAAAAGTATTAACCGACGTAATCTATCTATTTATATTGTTATTTAAAACGTAAGTGATCAATGTAGACCCCATAGTTAGGTGGAATTAAAGCAAAGACATATAATTACTAATTTCGAATATTAAATAAAAATGCAAATCTTTACTTCTCCAATCCGCATTATCGAGACATAGTCACTTTTGCCACTTTGAAGACTTAAAGTTTTAGTACCATACCGACAACTTTAGGGCAGTAAGCAGTCATAAATCAAGAGCCGAATCAATATATCTAGCAGTCTTAATGAGCCTAATATAGTCATTCAACCTTAACTATCTATACTTAGATTGCTGGGGTTATGTACTCGTCGCATACGAATATTGAGCCTTACTCACTTGATGATTTCCGCTTTTTTTTTCGATGCACGAGTTACTTTACCCATAAACGAATACTCAGGACTTGATAATAATCGCTGCCTATATTTTTTAGAAGAGTAAAGAATACATAACAAACTTCAACGATAGGAGATTCGTTATGAGTGATTGAAAAGGCAATTTTTCGATATTTATCGGGTTAGATTGGGCTAATAAGAAACATGATGTGTGTGTTCAAATAGGTAATAGTGACGTTCGCAGTTTTTACGTAATAAAACATTCTCCTGAGGCTATAGATACTTAGCTAATGACGTGAGTGCTTGATGCAATTAGCAAGAATGATCATCTATTAAATGCGATTAGTATTCGTTATTTCACAACAATATATTGCTAACTTAGGGGCATTTTTGTCGGATCTGAAGTCATAAGGGAATCATAGATGCTAACGACCGCTTTAAGTCATGGAGCTGCCGTTAGTAAAGCAAACGCTACCGTCAACAATGCGCACAAAGTGATCATTAATAATTCAAAAGTGTATGACCGCAATGGTGGCTAAGCGGACTATTCATTGTGATAAATATGAGTCTAAATTAGGTCGGCTTTATGGCAAAAGTGAATCTTTATATATGAGTCGCCACCGGCAGTAATGAGCTTGCAGCATTCATAGAAATTACTCTCGTTCTTCAACTTTATTTGGAATATTTTTGACACTTTTTTAATAAATAAGAATTACTGCCAAATTTTTTTCTATCTTTACTCACAAAAGCCTATTTATGCTCAACGGCATAAATAGGCTTGCATGGGATTTTTGTTTCGATCTTTATTTAGCTTCTACACCTGCTTAGATGTTGCTATTAGCACGGACTAAACTGTTTTCCTATATTTTAAATCGTTCTACTAAGCTATCTAAGTTCATTGCCATTGCTGTTAATGACTCACTTGAAGAGGCTATGCGGGTTGATATTTGTGCACTGTTTTCTGTACTATCACTAATCGCATGCACATGAGTATTAATTTCACCAACGACTGCTGCTTGCTCTTCTGTTGCCGTGGCGACCTGAGTATTTAAATCTGAAATTTGTTGAATATTTGCCACAATTTCATCGAGTGCTTCTGTAGTCTGCTGAGCATCAGTTACCCCAATTTCGGCAGTCTCTTTACTTTCTCTTATACCATCTACCGCTCGCTTAGATTCCGTCTGTAACAGGTTAATCATTTTATTAATTTCATCTGTTGCCTCGCTGGTGCGCTTCGCCAAGTTGCGTACTTCATCAGCTACAACAGCAAAACCACGACCCTGTTCGCCAGCCCGAGCTGCCTCAATGGCGGCATTTAAGGCCAGTAAGTTTGTTTGCTCTGAAATGCCACGAATAACATCGAGAACACTACCAATTGCATTGCTCTTATCCGCTAAAGACGCAATGGTAGTAGATACTGACTCCATCTTCTGAGCCATCTGGTAAATATTTTCAGTGGAATCTTTAACAACAATTTGTGCATGCTTAGCTTGAGTTGTTGCTTCACTTGTCGAGTCTGCTGCATGGGCGGCATTTTCGGCGATTTCGCTGATGGTTGAACCCATTTGACTAATCGCTGTTGCAACTTGTGTTGCGATATCACGCTGACTTTCTGCATCTAATTTTGATTGCTCTGCATCTTGAGAAACTTTAATAGCTGCTTGGCGAACATTTTTCGATGTTGTAGACACATCATTAACCACAGAATGTATTTTATTAATAAAGGTATTAAAGCCATGCGCTAAACGCGATACCTCATCACTACCACTTTCACTTAATCGGTAACTAAGATCGCCTTCTCCATCGCCTAATTCACTGAATACCTGTGCAAGATCGTTAATAGGTTTGGTTAAACTTTTTGCTAAAATAATACTGATAAAGATAAACACAATAACAATAATACCAAACCATATAAGCATATAATTTCGAGATTCGTTCAATGCTAAGTAAAGCTCAGCTTTTGGAACTTCTGCAACCACATACCAGCCAAGGCTTGAGATATAGCTAGTCGCAATGATTAAGTCTTTGGTTTCTTGGAAGGCAAACTCTTTTTGGGATAAAAGAATTTGAGCGTTTATATTATTATAAAGATCAGTGAGTTTTGTTTTGTCACTTTTTTCCTTGTCTTTATGAATTTTCACTAACCCTGAATCATCGACAAGATAAACAAAACCAGACTCTTCAATTTTAAAGCTATTTAAATAACTCACCATGTCATTAAATGACTTTGACAACCCAGACATACCTCTTCCGTTCAGCTGCTGGTAGTTGATAAATACATCTACATTACCATTAGGGTATGCGTAGGTACTCGCGGACTCTTGTTTGTTTTCATTGGTAAACGCAAAAAACCAACCATCAATATTGTCATCTTTAAGTACGCGAAGAAAACCATCTTGGTTCCAATATCTAGCTGTTTTCCGATCGGCAAAGGATGCATTACTCAAGTTGTTATCTTTAGCTATTTTATCTAACATTTCTATAACGTTATTGTCATTTTCTGCACTCGTACCAGACTTTATCCAATCAAGTAAAAAAGGGTTTGTTGCAATTGATTTTGTTAGTACTTTCATTTCTGAGATCTCTCCATCCACAGCATTGCGAACACGCAGCAAAAGGTTAGGTAAGTCGGAATGCTGTAATCGGGAAATAAGTAGCTCTTTAGCTTTTGAGTGACCGACAAATCCGACGATGCTAGTAGATATCACGACAGCCATTAACATGGCAATTACCAGTTTAGATCGGATAGAAAGGGTGGTGAAAAATCTCATCAAATAGTTCCTATGGGTAAGTTTTCTGTAGACTTTGCTGTTACGGCGATTTGACAATAAAGCTCTGTTATAACAAGCGTTCGCTATAAATTTTGTTAAGTTTAACATGTGCTTGTATGTTCAACATTAAAAAAATAATAATTCAGCTATAAATTCGATATCAGCTGATACTCATTTTATCTAATTAGTACAAGCAAAAATCTATAATTTTTTGCTGCCGCTATTTAGGCTAATTAACGGCCTGTAACCGCTAGGTATTAACACAAAGCAGTTTAATTGATAGGTTACCTAATGGCGTTTTCACCTCTATTTTTAGTAGTGAATTATGATGGTTTTTTTGATAATAAAGTGTACTTAGCTTCATTATTGCAAGGTTATACTGGTAAGCGTTACGACGGCAAAGCTTAAAGCAATTATAAATTTTATTAAGTTAGATTATTTGACGTTCTTGCTTAATGTCCTAGTGCTTTGGCTGGTTAATAAGCTCTTGATTTAAAAATATTTTTAATGATTTATTTCATGGTGTTGAGCAGATGTTTATAAAGTTTATTTGGTAAATATAGATTAGAGGCAAGGAGTTAACGAACAAATTTTTATTTAAGAGTTGATAATACTTTCATTAAACTTGTGCAGTGTATTTAACAACACGACACAAGTTAAGGTTAACAGTTAAAGCAGAAGATTACTCTTCAGATACCGAGCGAAGTAAGGCATTAATACCTACTTTAGCGCGTGTTTTTGCATCAACTTTTTTAACGATTATCGCTGCATATAAGCTATAGGTACCACATTTAGAAGGTAGATTACCTGGCACAACTACTGAACCTGCTGGTACTCGACCGTAATGCACTTCGCCGGTTTCTCGGTCATAAATACGCGTACTTTGACCGATATAAACGCCCATTGAAATTACGGCACCTTCTTCAACCACAACGCCTTCTACAATTTCCGAGCGAGCGCCAATAAAGCAATTGTCTTCAATAATGGTTGGTCCCGCTTGTAGCGGTTCAAGAACGCCACCAATGCCAACGCCACCTGACAGATGCACGTTTTTACCAATTTGTGCACAAGAGCCAACAGTTGCCCAAGCGTCTACCATACAGCCTTCATCCACATAGGCACCAATGTTAACGAAACTTGGCATTACCACAACATTTTTGCCAATATAACTACCGGTACGCACTGATGCACCCGGTACAACTCTGACACCATCAGCAACAAAATCGGCATGGGTATAATCAGTGTATTTCATCGGCACTTTATCGAAAAATGTGCTTTCTGCACCGTCGATAACTTCGTTATCCCAAATTCTAAATGATAGTAACACGGCTTTTTTCAGCCATTGGTGTACAACCCATTCACCCGCAATTTTTTCTGCAACGCGCGCTGAGCCATTGTTTAATGCCGCTAATGCATCTAATACCGCTTGTTTTACCTCAGTAGATACAGTGGCAGGCGTAATGTTCATACGTTCTTCGAACGCTTTTTCAATAATTGTTTGTAATGCTAACATCAAAAATTCCTAAGATTAATTTGCTAAAGTTTATCGGTGACTATCAGCGCAAAGCATCACTTCTAATGCGTCTTTTTGCTCTGTGGTTAGTATTTGATTGTCATTATTTGAAATGGTAAAAACATCCTCTGCTTTTTCGCCGAATGTGGTGATTTTAGCTGAATGTATTTGTATGTTACATTTTTGAAAAATAGTAGCAATATTAGCCAATAAACCAGGATGATCTAAAGCCACTATTTCTAATATTGTCCGGTTTTTTGCTGTACCATCTATAAAACTGACATGTGTTGGTACTTTAAATTGGCGAAAGCGTTTCGCTAAAGGCTTAGGTTTAATACGGATTTCTTTTGACGCTAATTTAATGCTTAATGAACGCGCTATGGATAGGGCTCTAGCACTATCATTAATGGCTTTATTACGGTTATCTAGGACCACAAAGGTGTTGGCAGTGAAGCCAGACTTATTAGTGGTTATTTTTGCGTCATGAATGGACAATTTTTTTGCGCCAAGTAATGAAACAATATTGAAAAATATATTAGGTTTATCTTTTGTATAAACGAATACTTCTGTGCCACCACGATAAGGTTTTGGACTAATAATGACCAAGGGCTTAACTTTGTTGTGCGACAAAATATGTTTAGAGTGCCAAGCAATTTGTTCAGGGGAATAGCGTAAAAAGTAGTCGGCTTTAAACTCTTTCCATAATTGTTTTAAGCGCTCTTGATCGAGCGATTCTACTTTTAAAATTTCAATAGCTTGTTGTTGATTTTCTCTAATTTTTGCTCTTAAATCAACTGGCTTTTCAAGACCACGTCTAAAGGCTCGTTTGGTACTATAATATAAATCTTCCAGTAGATTAGCTTTCCAACTATTCCATAAACTTTCATTGGTGGCACGCATATCAGCGACAGTTAAACAGTATAAATAGTCTAAGTGAGCTTCGTCTCGGACAATTGCGCCAAAAGTTTTAATGACTTCAGGGTCAGAAATATCTCTGCGCTGAGCGGTAACTGACATTAATAAATGTTTTTCTACTAGCCAAGCGATCATTCGACCGTCGTGGTCACCCAATTTATGGATTTTGGCAAAGTCTAACGCGTCAATTGCACCAAGTTTTGTATGATCGCCACCACGACCTTTAGCAATGTCGTGAAATATACCAGCGAAATATAACAGTTCAGGTTTACGCACGCGTTGAACAATCTTGCTACACAAAGGGTATTCATTATTATGTTTTACTTGGCTAAAACGATACAAATTTTTCAATAAACGAAAACTGTGCTCATCGACAGAGTAGGCATGAAATAAATCAAATTGCATTTGACCAACAATATTTCGCCATAGCGGTAAGTAAGCACCAATAATAGAATGGCGGTGCATAAGCGTGAAGGCCAAACCTAAACCACGAGGGTGTTTAATTAATGCGACAAAGATTTCCCGGCAGCGAGCATAGTCAATCATTCCTGAGACTAAACGCCGGCGCGCATTACGCATTAAGCGTAAAGTCTCTGGATGTAAGTCAGTAATCTCTTTATGTTGGGCAATCAGTAAAAACATTTCCATGATCATGGTTGAACGGGTAAAAACCCGTTTATCACAGACCTTGATTTGACCATCGATAATGACAAAATCATCATTAAGAACTATTTTCTTACTGTGTTTTTTTTCGTTTAATATAGCGTATTCAAAATGCTGTAAAAGCATTCTATTTAACTCTGAAACACGCGATATAATGCGGAAGAATCGTTTCATCATCCGCTCAATAGCAAGCTTGCCACCATCGCCAAAACCCATTAATTCAGCAACATCAGCCTGGTAGTCAAACAGTAAGCGGTTTTCATTACGCCCAGCGATAAAGTGCAATGCACAGCGCATACGCCATAAATAATCTTGACACTCAAGCAGTTCAAAAAACTCATTAGTGGTGAGGTAGTTATGGTCAATCAATTGCTCAAGCGTATCTGCCATAAAATGGCGCTTGGCGACCCAGCCAATAGTTTGAATATCACGTAAACCACCAGGGTTAGCTTTCAAATTAGGCTCGAGGGTATAAGATGCGCCATGGTATTGTTGATGACGTTGATACTGTTCATTACGCTTGGCAAGAAAAAACTTTTCAGAGGTCCAAAATATGTCTTCAATCAACAAGGGTTGTAATTGAGACACTAAGGCATTATTACCACAGATTTGTCGTAACTCCATCAAGTTTGTGGCGATGGTGACATCGTCAATTGCTTGATTAAGACATTCTTTTATGTTGCGAACACTATGGCCTATATCAAGTTTTACATCCCAAAGTTGGGTAATAAAAGCAGATATTTTTTCGGCTAAGTCATCGGCTACAACATTTTGGGTAATTAATAAGATATCAACATCTGAATAGGGATGAAGCTCTTTTCGACCATAACCGCCAACAGCAACCAAACTGATTTGAAATTCATCCAAATGGTGCTGACACCAAAGTTTGGTTAAAATCAGATCAACATAAAAAGCCCTAGCAGCAACAAGCGAGGTAACTTCACTAATGGGAAACTGCTCTTTTTGCCACTGAAGAAATTCATTACTCAGTACACATATTTGTGAACTATTTAATGAAGGGGCACTAACGGCGAGAGCCTCAATGTACTTCTCTGGAATTAATGATGATGTATTCAACAATTAGCTCTCATATTTGGCTGTCGTAGATTTATTGATATTGGATATTACCATTAGCTTTTAAGTTATAATAATGTTGGTGGTTATTGAATTATAAAGTATTAAGCATTTAATTATGTAATATTCGAGCAATGGTGTCATCTTTGCGCAAGGTTAATATTTCGCAACCGGTTTTGGTCACTACAAGGGTGTGTTCCCATTGTGCTGACTTTTTACCATCTAAGGTATATACCGTCCATTTATCTTCTTTGTCGAGCAAGGTATTAGCACGGCCTAAATTGATCATAGGCTCGATGGTAAAGCACATGCCTTCTTGCATCTTTTCGTTGTCATTATTTTTATAATGAACAATTTGTGGTTCTTCATGGAATACTGTGCCTATACCATGGCCACAATATTCTTTGACTATTGAATAACGACCCGATTTTTTGATGAACTTTTGAATAGCCGTGCCTATTTCACCAAAGGTATTGCCAGGCTTAACTTTTTTAATGCCGATATAAAGTGCTTCTTGGGTAATACGACAAAGACGATTATCTTCAGCAGAAGTTTCGCCAATTAAAAACATTTTACTGGTGTCACCGTGGTAGCCATCTTTTATCACGGTAATATCAATGTTGAGTATATCGCCATCAACTAAAGGCGTGTCATTGGGAATACCGTGGCAAACTACGTGGTTAACCGAAGTACAAATGGACTTTGGAAAATGATGGTAATTTAAAGGTGCTGAAATGGCATTTTGTACTTTGTCAGTAAATTCAGCACATAAGGTATTAAGTTGGTCGGTTGTTACGCCAGCCTGAACGTGAGGTTCGATCATTTCCAATACATCTGCAGCAAGTTTTCCCGCAATTTTCATTTTTTGAATTTCTTGCTGATCTTTAATCGTTATTGTCATAAAACCTCAAACGTGACTCTGTAAATAATGTGATTAGGGTAAATTAATTAGCTACTTATTGTATTGCAATAAACTGTATCGCAATACAGTTAGTCGTAGGTAAATAATAATTATTGGTGATTTTACCTGTTTTTGTTACTTTTTCCCAATCGTAAAACGCTAGAGTGAATAGTTAAATAACAAATAGCGGCTTTTTGCTAGGAATAGCGTGTAAATATTAACGATGGAAAAAGTACAGTCCAGCAATTAAAAATAATTTTAACTCTCTTTTTCTCTGCTTATCGAACGATGTTTGTTGAGCTATTTTTATAGGGTTATACCCTTTAAAAAAGAGTGATGACAACGCGAAGTTGTCATCACTTAGCATTAAGATAAATTTTCTAATTCAATGTTAACTGCTTCTATTATGGCTTCAGGATTCTCTAAATAAAGGTTGTGATTTAACAATACCAAACTCTCATTGCATGCCAATAACATCGCTGGAATGGCTTGTGTGCCAATAATTTCCTGCACTTCTATAATATCATGAATAGCAAATTCAGCATCTTTGGTTAGCTTGTTAGCTTGTAGGCATTTTGCTGGTGGTGACAGTTTAAGTTCGTCAATTATTTCACTAACGCTTTCTTGGTCAGTCAATTCATTACCCAAAACAAAGTGTGCATGCTGCAATTTCGTCAACAATTCAAAGGCAGACTTTGCCGATTTGTTTTGCACCCAGGCCATCAAGTTAGCGGCTAAAGTTGAGTCTTTTGTGTAATTGAGTGTATCAAGGTAATTGGCACCAAACACTACTTGACTAAATTCGCTTACATCAGCAAGGGTAGTGGCTGATACTTTGTTGTCACCATCGTAATAACCTATGTGCATAGCTCTAAGCGTAATATTTGGAAAAGCACTTAACACTTTTTCAACTAATACTGCAGAGGCATAGCTCCAAGGACAATGACTATCATAAATATAAAAAAGTTCTGCATTTTGTGTGTTCAATGACATAAGTTAACGAGCCTGATAAAAAAGTGGCTTAATTTTAACTTGCTGCTATTAAAGATCCTAGCCCTTAGTAAAATAAAATATCATTAAGCTTAATTTTAAGTTAAAAACTAGTTAATTGTTCTTGAATATGTTATAAAGTGCGCCGTTAAATTGTTTGTCTGAGTCTTCGATGATGCTTGTCTAAATCTTCGCTGATTTTTTCGAATATATTTAGCAATAAAAAGGGTATTGAAAAAATTCAGTACATTAAAACTAAACTCACATACATCTAGCAAAGATATACCGGGGTGCTCAGCGAATTTACAGTAAGTAAAGCGCAATAAGGGTCGTGTATATTGGATGTATGAACGCTTAACCCCACAAAGGAAAAAACATGCCAAACGTTTCTATGCGCGATATGCTTAAAGCAGGTGTTCATTTCGGTCACAAAACCCGTTATTGGAACCCAAAAATGAAATCATACATTTTTGGTGCTCGTGATAAAGTTCATATCATCAACCTTGAACAAACTGTACCAATGTTCAACGAAGCTCTTGCTGTATTAAGCAATGTTTCTTCGAAGAAAGGTAAAGTTTTATTTGTTGGTACTAAACGCGCAGCAAGCGATGCTATAAAAGATGCAGCGATAAAATGTGATCAATTTTACGTAAATCACCGTTGGTTAGGTGGTATGTTGACTAACTGGAAGACAGTGCGTCAATCAATCAAACGTTTAAAAGATCTTGAAGCTCAAAGCTCTGACGGTACATTTGAAGCACTTACTAAAAAAGAAGCTTTAATGCGTACTCGTGAAATGGAAAAACTTGAGAAAAGCCTTGGTGGTATCAAAAACATGGGTGGTTTACCTGATGTTTTATTTATTATTGATGCGGATCATGAGCACATTTCTATTAAAGAAGCTAACAACTTAGGCATTCCAGTAATTTCTGTTGTTGATACAAACTCAAATCCAGATGGCGTTGACTACATCGTTCCAGGTAACGATGATGCGATTCGCGCTGTGACCTTATACTTAGATTCTGCAGCTAACGCTGTACTTTCAGGTCGCGAGCAAAACATCGCAGTACAAGCTGAAAAAGACGGTTTTGTTGAAACTGAATAAATTCAGTTTTAAGTAACGTTTTATGCTGTTATTACCACAACAATTTTGGTTGTTGTGGTAATTACTGAAAACTTTTTATATTGAGGAAAATTTCATGACAATTACTGCTGCACAAGTTAAAGAATTACGTCAACGCACAGCTGCGGGGATGATGGATTGTAAAAAAGCTTTACAAGAAGCTAATGGCGATATGGAACTTGCGATCGAAAATATGCGTAAGTCTGGCCAAGCGAAAGCGGCTAAAAAAGCGGGTAATATCGCTGCTGAAGGCACAATCTTAATTAAAACTGAAGGTGGCCTTGCTGCTTTAGTTGAAATTAACTGCCAAACTGATTTCGTAGCAAAAGATAATAACTTCCTAGCTTTTGCTAATGAAGTTGCTGATGCCGCTCTTGCTGCTAGAGCAACTATCGAAGAGTTACAAGCTCAATTCGAAGAAAAGCGCATTACGCTAGTGACAAAAATTGGTGAAAACATCAATGTTCGTCGTGTAGAATACATTGAAGGTACTACATTAGCGACATACAGTCACGGCGCTACCATCGGTGTTGTTGTTGCTGGTGAAGGTGATGCAGAAGCACTTAAGCACATCGCTATGCACGTTGCTGCAAGCAAGCCTGATTACATCAATCCTGAAGATGTTCCTGCTGATGTTGTTGAAAAAGAAAAAGCGATTCAATTAGATATCTTAAAAATTGAAAATGACAAGCTTGAAGAAAATAAGAAAAAGCCTGTAGAGTTGCTTGAAAAAATAATCATTGGTCGTATGAAAAAATTCACTGGCGAAGTATCTTTAACCGGTCAACCTTTCATCATGGAACCTAAGAAAACTGTTGGCGTTATCTTAAAAGAGAAAGGCATTTCAGTTGCTAACTTTGTTCGTTTAGAAGTTGGTGAAGGTATTGAGAAGAAACAAGAAGATTTCGCTGCTGAAGTTGAAGCACAAATCGCTGCGGCAAAAGCTTAATTCACTTTGGTGAATTGATATGAGTTAAAGCATATTTCTTGAAAAAGCGCCGATTGGCGCTTTTTTTATAGCAAAATTTTGCAGATAAAGCAGGCTACAATAAGTCAGCTACTTTGGATAATGTATATTTATCGGTTGAATATCATACTATTTTACCAGTGAAAAACGATAAATAGCATCTAGGGTAGACTTTTTTCATATTTGACTTTCGAACCGTGGCTAAACGTATTAAAATAGCAGCGGTCGATCAGACCTAGTCTATTTTAATTTAAAAATTCTTAAGGAATGTTTATTACATGAGCATCAACCCCAAACCAATGTATCGTCGAATTCTTTTAAAACTCAGTGGTGAAGCCCTAATGGGCGAAGAAGGTTTTGGCATAGATCCGAAAGTATTGGATCGCATGGCACAAGAAATAAAAGAATTAATCGAAATGGGCATTCAGGTTGGCTTAGTTATTGGCGGTGGTAATCTGTTTCGTGGTAAAGGCCTGGCTGAAGCCGGCATGAATCGAGTTGTGGGTGACCAAATGGGCATGTTGGCAACCGTCATGAATGGCTTAGCTATGCGTGACGCTTTACATCGTGCTTTTGTTAATACGCGTTTAATGTCAGCAATCGATTTAGCCGGTGTTTGTGACCGCTATAATTGGGCTGAAGCTATTAGCTTATTAAAATCTGGCCGCGTGGTTATTTTTAGTGCTGGCACAGGAAACCCATTTTTTACCACTGATTCAGCAGCTTGTTTACGTGGTATTGAAATTGAAGCTGACGTGGTGTTAAAAGCAACGAAGGTTGATGGCATTTATTCAGAAGATCCAGTGGCCAATCCAGATGCAACTCTATACAGTCATTTAACCTACCAAGACGTTTTAGAAAAAGAATTACAAGTGATGGATTTAGCGGCTTTTACACTAGCGCGTGATCACAGTATGACGCTACGTGTGTTTAACATGAATAAACCTGGCGCATTAAAGTCTGTCATTATGGGTGGTGATGAAGGTACAACGATAGATCACGCCAAAAATTTAAATTAATTAGTGCAGGAATAAAATAGTGATAAACGAAATAAAACAAGACGCTCAAGAAAGAATGGCGAAAAGTATCGAGTCATTAAAAATTAGTTTGAACAAAGTACGTACCGGGCGGGCACATCGCTCATTGCTTGATAATATTGTTGTCTCATATTACGGTATGGATACACCGCTTAACCAAGTGGGCAATATCGCTGTGCCAGACGCACGTACTCTAGCTATTACCGTATTTGACAAAGGTATGATTGGTGCGGTTGAAAAAGCCATTTTGAAGTCTGACTTAGGACTGAACCCGTCATCACAAGGTACGTTAATTCGTATTCCTTTACCGGCACTAACCGAGGAGCGACGTAAAGACTTAGTTAAAGTCGTTCGTGCTGAGGCAGAAGGCGGTAAAGTTGCGGTACGTAATATCCGTCGTGATGCAAATACTGACATTAAATCATTAAATAAAGAAAAAGAAGTCAGTGAAGACGAAATGCATCAAGCGGAAGATGACATACAAAAAATTACTGACACGTTTATTAAACAAGTTGATGATATTTTGACCGTTAAAGAGAAGGAATTAATGGAAATTTAAAATTTCCATTGCTTAATCCATAACGCCGTAGATAATGACTACGGCGTTTTTGCATAGACTAATTTAATACTCAGCGTTAAGCTTACTATGGAGAGTATGTGAGTAAAACAGATAACGAAATTAACCCCTTGCTAGCAGCAGAGGCGAAAATACCTCAGCATATTGCTATTATTATGGATGGTAATGGCCGTTGGGCACAGTTAAGAGGGAAAAAACGTGCAGCAGGGCACAAATCTGGTGTTGAGTCAGTGAGATCTTCAGTCGCTACGGCAGCAAAAAGTGGTGTTAAAGCGTTAACTTTATTTGCTTTTAGTAGCGAAAACTGGCAGCGCCCCGAAAGTGAAGTTGGTGTTTTGATGGATCTTTTTATGTTTGTTTTAACTCGAGAAGTTAAACGATTACATAAAAATGGTATTAAATTTAATGTTATTGGTGACTTGAGTAAGTTTTCTAGCAAATTGCAGAAAATGATCAAAGACTCAGAAACTTTAACGGCTGAAAATACTGGTATGGTATTATCAATTGCCGCTAACTATGGCGGACGCTGGGATATCACTTACGCAGCAAAAAAATTGGCAGAAAAAGTAGCACGTCAAGAAATCACCGCTGAGGGGATTACCGAAGCCGCACTTCACGAACAAACAAGTTTGGCTCAGTTACCTGAATTAGATTTATTGATCAGAACAGGTGGCGATTATCGCATAAGTAATTTTTTGCTTTGGCAAGCAGCTTATGCAGAGTTATATTTTACCGATGTGCTATGGCCAGATTTCAATGAACAAGAGTTTATAAAAGCGATTACTGTGTTTGATCAACGAGAACGACGTTTTGGTCAAACGGGTGAACAAGTAACTAATAAAAACTAAAAATACTTAATAGCAATTTGATTAATCAAGTGATCTACTTTTAATGAGGAAAAATAGATAAATACCAATCATAAAATTTAGTCAGTAGTTATTCTACTTATAAGTTTTATAACGCCGTATTTTTTCATTTTAACCATTAAAAATTAACCGGTAATTAATCAAGTTGCTGTAACACAATTTAAGGAATATCGTTTGTTAAAACAACGCATTATAACTGCATTAATACTCGCACCCGCTGCGATTTGGGCGATTTTTTATTTATCTCTAATTAACTTTGCAGCAGTAATGCTAGTTGTTATGGCTATTGGTGCTTGGGAATGGGGACCCTTAATGGGTTTTGCTAACAAGCGTCGCCGATTAGCTTTTGTCGGTATCACCAGTATATTAATAGCAACATTATGGCATTTTTTACCGCTTGAGCAATTGTGGCATGCGCCAAAGCTTTTACTTGAGCAAGCCAATATAGTGTTATGGTTAGCTGTTGCTTGGTGGTTGTTATCTGCAGGATTAACCTTTTTATATCCACGCTACAGCGCCTTTTGGTCCAGTCATCGCTCCGTGCGTGGAATTTTTGGATTTTTAACGTTAATTCCTACGTGGTTGGCTTTTATGGTCCTTAGAAGTAGCGATTACCAAGTAGACAGTTACCATGGCGCGCAATTGTTGATGTTTCTGCTTCTCATGGTGTGGAGTGCTGATGTTGGTGCCTACTTTGTTGGCAAGTCTATTGGCAAGCGCAAACTGTTACCCAATGTCAGCCCAGGTAAAACCTTAGAAGGTTTCTTAGGGGGTGTTATTTTTGCCTGTATTATGGTGGCAGTTGCCGGTTACATTATTGATTGGTCTATAGCGCAATATCGCGTCGTAATACCCGTAACAATTTTAATTACCACCATTTCTGTCTTGGGTGATTTAAATGAAAGTATGTTTAAACGTCAAGCGGGTGTAAAAGACAGTGGTACAATATTGCCAGGGCACGGTGGAGTACTCGACCGTATTGATAGTCTAACAGCAACAGCACCTATCTATGCGTTATGTTACGTATATTTGGGTTGGTAGAATAAATGCAAAAATTGTGTATTCTAGGCTCTACTGGGTCCATTGGTAAAAGCACCTTAGATGTTGTGCGATTGCATCCTGAAAAATTTGATATCGTGAGTTTGTCGGCTTATTCAAGCGTTGATGATATGTTTAATCAGTGTCTAGAGTTTCAGCCTAATAAAGTCGTCATGGTCTCTGGAGTACATGCCGAACTGCTGGTTAAAAAATTGATTGCCACAAAACTTGCTAATATTGAGGTGACCTCAGGTACTCATGCGCTTGAAATCATCGCGCAAGACCCTGTTACTGATACGGTCATGGCTGCCATCGTCGGTGCTTCAGGCTTGTTGCCGACATTAGCGGCAGTTAAAGCTGGTAAAAAAGTGTTGCTCGCTAATAAAGAAGCTTTAGTGACCTCTGGCGCCATATTTATTGAGGCCGTAAAAGAGTTTGGTGCCCAGCTTTTGCCGATTGATAGCGAACACAATGCAATATTTCAGTGTTTACCGTTAAGGGCACAACAACAGCCAGGTTATTGTGACCTAGCTGACAATGGGGTCAGTAAAGTCTTATTAACGGGCTCAGGTGGACCGTTTAGAACCTGGGAAAATCATGAGTTAGAATGTGTGACTCCTGCACAGGCTTGTGCACATCCTAACTGGGATATGGGCCGTAAAATATCGGTTGATTCAGCGACTATGATGAATAAAGGCCTAGAGTTTATTGAGGCTAAATGGCTGTTTAACATTGACCCTGATGATATTCAAGTTGTGCTCCACCCGCAAAGTACTATTCACTCTATGGTACAATATAAAGATGGCTCTGTTATTGCTCAAATGGGTAATCCTGATATGCGTACACCGATTGCGCATGCGTTAAGTTTTCCACAACGTATTGAATCTGGCGTCGCACCCTTTGATTTTTTCGCAGCAAAATCATTAGAATTTCAAGCAGTCGACCTCGTCAAGTACCCGAATTTAAAGTTAGCGATTGATGCCTGTAAAAGTGGCCAAGGTGCATGTACGGCACTGAATGCGGCCAATGAAATTGCCGTTGATGCTTTTTTGAACGAAAAAATTAAATTTACTGATATTGCGAAAATAAATGAAACTTCTGTCAATAAATTTGTCTCAGAAAAGGTGACTTCAATCGAAGATGTTGTTGCTTTGGATAAAAATGTTAGAATTTTCGCACAATCACTGATAACTCAAGCCAAGCATTAACATAATTAAAGAGTAGTAGCATGATAGAGTTTATATGGAATCTTGTGTCTTTTGTTGTTGCACTGGGTATTTTAATTACCGTTCATGAATACGGTCATTTTTGGGTCGCACGTAAAAACGGTGTGCAAGTAGACCGCTTTTCTATCGGTTTTGGTAAAGCTATTTGGCGTAAAGTCGATCGTCATGGCACTGAGTTTGTTATCGCCATGATACCACTGGGCGGATACGTTAAAATGCTCGATAGTCGAGTCGATAACGTAAGCGAAGCACAAATAAGTCGCACCTTTAATGCCAAGTCAGTGTATCAACGCATTGCTATTATAGCCGCAGGGCCTTTTGCTAATTTTGGTTTTGCTATTGCCGCTTTCTATTTAATGTTTTTAATTGGTGTGCCAAGCGTAAAGCCCATTATTGGTGAGGTGACTGCGGGTTCAATTGCTAGTGAAGCTAACTTACCGAAAAATAGTGAAATAATCGCTATTTCAGGGCAGGAAACCTTAGACTGGCAAGCGGTTAATTTAGCGTTAGTCAGTGCAATAGGCGACAAAAATATTATCTTTACAGTAAAGACCCCGGGTAGAACATCAAGTCAAGACTTTAACTTAAATACCAAAAACTGGACATTCGCACCGGAAAAAGAATCCTCGATAGCCAGCTTAGGTTTTATGCCATATCGTGCTAATGTGCAAGCAACGCTAGCCGTTGTTGCAGCAGGTAGCCCAGCAGCAAAAGCAGGATTAGTCGTAGGTGACGAATTACTTTCTATTGCGGATGAAAATATTAATGGTCAGTGGCAGAAGTTTTCTGATCAAATTAAACTCTATCCAGAGAAAAATATTCCGGTTAAGGTATTACGAGATGGTAAAGAATTAACGCTTAACGTTCGACCTGAGGAAAAAATGCAGAAAGGTAAGGTGATTGGTTATTTAGGCGTACAGCCGATATCGGATCCCTATCCAAAAGAATATTTATTTGAACAAGCTTATGGTCCAATATCTGCACTTGAACAAAGTGTGGTAAAAACATGGAATTTAGTAACATTAAGTTTTGATATGATTGGTAAGTTAATTACCGGTGACGTATCAGTTAAAAATTTAAGTGGCCCAATATCAATTGCACAAGGTGCAGGTAATAGCGCTAGTTATGGCTTTGTCTACTTTCTGGGCTTTTTAGCGCTTATTAGTATCAACCTTGGCATCATTAATCTTTTACCTTTACCTGTTTTAGATGGAGGACATTTATTTTATTATTTTATCGAGTTTTTAACGGGGAAACCCGTGCCAGAAAAAATACAAGAAATAGGTTTTAAATTTGGTACTATAGCGCTACTAAGCTTAATGAGTATCGCCATATTTAACGATTTATCGCGACTATAACTAAAAGAAGTATATAAAGTTAATATTTTATGATTATTAAAAAACTTGCCCTGGCGGTATTATTAGGTAGTTTGGGAACATCAGTGCAAGCGGCTGACGATTTTCAAGTAGAAGATATTCAAGTTAAAGGCCTACAGCGTGTTGCGCTAGGAGCAGCCTTAACTCATATCCCATTCAATGTCGGTGATAACTTAAACGAGTTTCGTGTATCACAATCAATTAAGGCACTTTATAAGTCTGGCCACTTCAGTGACGTTGTAGTCTCAAGAGATGCTAATGCTGTTATTTATCGGGTCCGAGAAAGAGCAACGATTAGTGCTATTACTTTTGATGGTAATAAAGATCTCAAAGAAGAGCAATTGATCGAAAGCCTCGACGGCAGTGATATTCGTGTTGGTGAAACACTAGATATGACCGTTATCTCAGGTCTTGAAGTCGGTTTAGAAGATTTTTATCACAGTGTGGGTAAATACAACGCTGATGTTAAAGCCAATGTCACTTATTTACCGCGTAATCGCGTTAACATTGACTTTGTTTTTAAAGAAGGTGATGCTGCAGCGATAGAGCAAATCAATATTGTGGGTAATGAAAAGTTTTCAGATTCGGAGTTGCTCGAGCGAATTGAATTAACTTATGATTCACCATGGTGGGACTTTATGGCGCAAGATCGCTATCAAAAGCAAACCTTGCAAGGTGACATGGAAACGATTAAAAGCTATTACCTGGACCGAGGTTATTTGCAATATAAAGTTGATTCAACGCAAGTATCAATGACACCGAATAAAGAAGCGGTATACATCACACTTAATGTGACTGAGGGTGATATGTATACCGTTAGTGGCGTTGACTTTATTGGTGATATGGCCGGCTTTGACAAAACTATTCGTGCCATTACGCCGATTAAAACTGAAGAACTTTATAATGGTGCGCTGGTGACCTACTCAGAAGAGTTAGTCAGCAAGTTTTTAGGTCGCTATGGTTATGCCTATCCAAAAGTGGTAACTATTCCTGAAATTGATGAAGAAAACAAAACTGTGAAACTGGTGTTGTCTATTGATCCAGGTAAACGGGTTTATGTTAATCGCATTAACTTTAAAGGCAATAATGTCACCTCTGAAAGCGTCTTACGCCGTGAAATGCGTCAGATGGAAGGAGCTTGGTTATCTAACAATCTCGTTGAAGGCTCAAAAGCTTGGTTACAACGTTTACCTTATATGGAAACGGTTGAATTTCAAACTAACCAATTACCTGGTGAAGACGACCTTGTTGATATTGACTTTGAAGTAAAAGAGCAACCATCGGGTTCATTTACCGCTGGTATTGGTTACGGCTCAACTACACAGTTAAGTTTAAACGCGGGTATCCAGCAAAATAACTTTTTAGGTACTGGTAATCGCTTAGGTTTTAGTATTAATACCTCAAGCTACTCAAAAAGTGCCAACGTTTCTTACACCGACCCTTATTTTACGGTTGACGGTGTTTCGTTAGGTGGTAATCTTTTTTATCAAGAGTTTGACGCCGGTAATGCCAACTTGGTTGAGTATAATAATAAAACTTACGGTGCGGGTGTCACCTTAGGTTTTCCTATTAACGAGTATGTGCGCTTAAATTTTGGTGCAGGTTATAAGAATAATGGCATTACGCGCCTAGAATCTTACGAACAAATTCAGAAGTTTTATGAATTATATTCAGATCCCGATGATCCTGATGGTGGTTTAAATTTTGAGAACTTTGATCTTAATGCCGCAATATCACGTTCAACACTAAATCGTGGAACATTTCCTACTGCTGGCTCACAACAAAGTCTATCTTATAAAATGACCACGCCTAACTCAGACGTGAATTATTTTAAAATTAACTTAGATACTAAATGGTATTTTCCATTAAGCCAGGACCAACGTTGGACTGTGTTAGCTAAGTTTCAGCTAGGTTATGGTAATGGTTATGGTTCTGTTGAAGGTAACGACCAAGTTTTACCATTTTGGGAAAACTTTAGAGCAGGTGGCTCTGGTACTTTAAGAGGCTTTGAATCAAATATTGTCGGACCACGTGCAATATATCGCCGACCAACCTCAATTCCAGGGACACCGGATTCAGTTGGTTCTAATGGTGGCTGTTGTTTAGGTCCTGATCATGATTTCATTCAAACCTCTAGACGTTCTGTTGGTGGTAATGCTATTGCTATTGCAGGTCTTGAACTGATTGTGCCAACGCCATTTCTAGATGAAGGCTTTAGCAACAGTGTTCGCACAAGTATATTTATTGATGCCGGTAATGTTTGGGATACAGAGTTTGATTTAAACAGCTACAAGGACTTAAATAGCGTTGAGCGTGAAAAAATTGATGACTACTCCGATGCAGGTCGCTATCGAGCGTCGGCAGGGTTATCCGTGCAGTGGTTATCACCTATGGGGCCAATGATTTTTAGTTTTGCTAAAACGTTGAAAGAAGTTGAAACCGATGATACCGAATTCTTTAGCTTTAATATCGGCCAAACGTTTTAAGTTTTGGCTAAATAAAGGCTGTTAATTGACTTAATTTAGCTTCCTTTAAATAAATAGGCTTGAACCAAATTAACTGAGGCGGTATAACTACCGCATAACAAAATTAAATAAAAATATTGAAAAATATTTTAGGAGTAAAAATTGAAAAATTTGATTAAATCTGTCGCAATGGCTACTGCAGCATCAGGGTTTTTATTAGCGAGTTCAGCTATGGCAGCAGAGCAAAAAATTGGTGTAGTTAACTTTCAAGAAGTTATGGGCAAAATTCCACAAACTGCAGCAATAATGAAAAGTCTAGGCGAAGAGTTTAAAGACGAACAAGCTGTGTTATCACAACTTGAGACAGATATTAAGTACCTTCAAGAAAAGCGCAAGCGCGATGGTTCATTGATGAGCGCTAAAGATATTGCAGATTTGGAAGCTCAAATTGGTACGCTTTATCAAGATTATCAAGCGAAAGGCAAAGCATTCCAGGAAAAAACTGGTGCGCGTAAAAACGAAGAAACTAATAAAATTATCGCATTGGTTCGCCAGGCAATAGACAATATCGCTGCAAAAGGTGATTATGATTTAGTACTTGAGCAAAGTGCCGTAGTTTACTCAAAACCAGACTCTGCCATTACAGCAGAAGTGGTTAAGCAAGTTAGTGTACTGAAGTAATAATATATTGTCAGGCAGTTTGAATAAAAGCTAATGCAGTTCTTTATTCTTTGCTTTCTCGCCTATTTAATATTCCGAATCAAGTTGATTCGGAATATTGCGTTTAGCCCTAAGATGCCTAGCACTTTCTTTAAGTCGAAATGGGTTAAATAATTGACTACATTCAATGCGACAAATAGTCGTGTTCAATACGGATAATTGCTGCTACATACGCTGATGACTTACACCCATGTAAGCACATGGCTCCAAGGCATAAGTCAATACTTGCACGTCGATGTAAGCCAATAGAACAAGGTGCAGCACATTGTTGAAATAGTCAGCTGATGTGATTGTGTACAGCGAAACAATGCAATTACTTAGACGATTTAAAGCTGAACAATTAATTAACCTGCCTGGTATAACGGCTACTTTAAACTTTACCTTAAACAACATATAAAAAAGTTGATGCTTATGAGTTACATTCTTGCAGACATTGCAGAAAAAATAGGGGCTGTTGTTCAAGGCAATGGACAATGTGAAATATTGAGTATTGCCACCTTAGCTGGTGCATCATCAGGACAAATCGCTTTTTTAGCGAACAGTAAATACAGTGAGCAATTAGCAACAACTCATGCTAGTGCAGTCATTGTAACTGAAGCTGATGCGGAAAAATGTCAAACCAATGCCTTGGTTATGGGTAACCCTTACATGGGCTATGCTTTAGTTGCCCAATTACTTGATACAACACCAAAACCTGCCCACAATATTCACGCCAGTGCTGTTATTGATGATGGCGCTATTATTGGTGAAGGCGTGACTATTGGTGCTAATGCGGTGATTGAAGCCGGTGTTAATATTGCAGACGGCGTCAGTATAGGTGTAGGGAGTTTTATTGGCATTGGGGCTCAAATAGGTGCTAACTCTAGCATTTGGTCTAACGTTAGTATTTATCATGGTGTGGTTATTGGTAAAAATTGCTTAGTGCATGCTAATACCGTTATTGGCTCCGACGGTTTTGGCTATGCAAATAATAAAGGTAGTTGGGTGAAGATACCACAATTAGGCACAGTTATTATTGGTGATAATGTCGAAATAGGGGCAAGCACGACCATAGATCGTGGCGCTTTAGGTAACACTATTATTAAGAATGGTGTTATTTTAGATAATCAAATACAGATTGCTCATAATGTGGTAGTCGGTGAGAATACCGCCATGGCGGCTTGTAGTGTTATTGCTGGCAGTACTGAGATTGGCAAGAATTGCGTTATTGCCGGCCTTGTTGGTATCAATGGTCATATTAACATCGCTGATGGCTGTGTATTTACCGGTATGACCATGGTAACAAAAACGATATCTGAGCCAGGGGTTTATTCATCCGGTATGCCATGTCAACCCAATAAAGAATGGCATAAGAATAACGTAAGAATTAAAAAACTTGAATCGTTAACTAAACGCTTAAGTACAGTAGAAAAAGAATTATCCCAATTGAAATAATTTTCGCTAACGAATGAATTCATTAAGTTAATGGCGATGAGTAAAAAATTTGCACTTAAACGTCATAATTAAATACATAAAGGAATAAATTTTGGAATCGCAAAATAATATTATCGATGTTGAAGGAATTAAACAGATCATTCCACATCGTTACCCGTTCTTATTAGTTGATCGTGTACTTGATTATTCACCTGGAAAGTCAATCCATGCGATAAAAAACGTCACAGTCAATGAGCCTGCATTTTTGGGGCATTTTCCAAGCTATTCTATCTTTCCAGGTGTACTTATTCTTGAGGCGCTGGCACAGGCTAGCGGTATTCTAGGCTTTAAATCAGTGGCAGATAAAGTCGATGGTGAATTGTTTTTATTTGCCTCAATTGATAAAGCAAAGTTTAAAAAGCCTGTTCATCCAGGAGATACCATACATTTACATTTAGAACTTATTAAAGAGCGCCGCGGTATGTGGAAGTTTTACGGCGAAGCTAAAGTTGATGGCAAAGTGGTATGTTCTGCGGATTTAATGTGCGCAAGAAGAGCAATATAATATGATAAATTCAACGTCATTGATCCATCCGCAGGCAATTATTGAAGCTGGGGCCGTTATTGGCAAAAATGTTAACATTGGACCATGGACTCATATCGCAGCGAATGTTGTTATTGGTGATAATTGTCAGATAAGTTCACACGTTGTTATTAATGGCCCAACGACTCTGGGTAATGGCAACCGTATTTTCCAATTTGCCTCGATTGGTGAAGATTGCCAAGATTTGAAATATGCCGGTGAGCCAACAGAATTGGTGATCGGGGACAATAATGTTTTTCGTGAATACTGCACTGTGCATCGCGGTACTATTCAAGACAATAATCTAACGCAAATTGGTAGTAACAATTTATTTATGGCTTACACCCATGTTGCGCATGACTGTATGGTTGGCAGCCACTGTATTTTGGCAAACGGTGCGTCAATTGCAGGACATGTTCATGTTGGCGACCATGCCATTATTGGTGGTATGACAGGTGTACATCAGTTTTGTCATATTGGCGCGCATTGTTTTGTTGGCGCCAACTCTTTAATTCTTAAAGATATTCCTCCTTATGTCATGGCATCAGGCCAACCGGCAAAACCCTTTGGTTTAAATAGTGAGGGCTTAAAACGCCGTGGTTTTGATAAAGAGGTTATCTTGCATATTAAACGTGCATATAAAGCGGTTTATCGCCAAAGTTTAACGGTTGATGAAGCCATGAAAAAAATTGCTGAAGGGGATGAAAATATAGCTGAATTAACCTTCTTTACTGACTTTATTAAAAACTCTAGTCGCGGTATTATCCGTTGATTTTCTGGTGATTAAAGTGAATTCAAAGCCGTTATCTGGAAATAATTTACCTAGTAGTGAAACGATGAATGAGGTTGTAGTAACTTTTGCTATGGTGGTTGGTGAGCATTCTGGCGATACCTTAGGTGCGAGCTTAATGCAACAACTGCAACTGAGTTACCCTAAGGCCAAATTTATTGGTATTGGCGGCCCTAAGATGTTGGCGTTGGGCTTTGAAAGCCTATTTGATATGGAAGAATTATCGGTAATGGGGGTTTTTGAAGTGCTTGGGCGCTTGCGGCGGTTATTGCATATTCGAAAAACCTTAAGCGATTATTTTACTGCGAATAAACCTAACGTTTTTATCGGTATTGACGCGCCTGACTTTAATATTAGCTTGGAAGCTCAGCTAAAAACACAAGCGATAAAAACTGTACATTATGTCAGCCCTTCAGTTTGGGCTTGGCGTGAAAAACGCGTTTTCAAAATTGCCAAAGCAACCAATATGGTGCTGTCTTTATTACCTTTTGAAAAAGCTTTTTACGACAAACATCAAATACCTTGTACCTTTGTTGGCCATTCGCTTGCTGATGATATTCCGCTGGTCAGTGACAAACGCATGGCGCGACAAGCACTTGGTTTATCTGAGTCAGCAAAAATACTGGCACTGATGCCAGGTAGTCGTGCAGGAGAGCTTGCACGACTGGTTGAGCCATTTTTATTGACAGCAAAAAAAATGTTGAAGACTGAGCAAGCAAATAACGCTGAAATTATCTTTGTCGTGCCTATGATCAGTGAGCAAAGGGCGCAACAATTTCATCAATTACACCATAAAATAGCGCCTGAGCTTTTGGTACAGGTTATCGTTGGAAAAACTCAACAAGTCATGGCTGCCAGTGACTGCTTATTAACCGCATCAGGTACGGTCACGTTAGAAGCGGCCTTAGTAAAACGCCCAATGGTGATTTGTTACAAGTTTAACCCGTTGACTTATCATATGTTTAAAGGTTTTGTAAAATTGAAGTGGTTTTCATTACCCAATTTACTTGCTAACAAAAGCTTAGTGCCTGAGCTCTTGCAAGCAGAGGTTAGTGTAGAAAATATTCTGCCTTTAGTTGTAGAACGTTTGTTTGAAGATCAGTCTGCGTTGAATCAAGCTTACACTGATATCCACTTAACGCTTAAGCAAAATGCTAGTAAGCAAGCGGCTAAAGCGGTTATCGATTTATTATAATAGTGAACTAGAGTAATTATGCCTGCAGTTAAAAAAGTTTTTCCACCCTTTGAATACCCCTTAGCCTACTGCATCGCCGGTGTTGATGAAGTGGGGCGCGGGCCACTGGTCGGCGATGTCGTGACGGCTGCGGTGATATTAGATCCTGACAATCCTATTGAAGGATTAATGGACTCAAAAAAGCTCTCAGAAAAAAAAAGACAGTATTTGTCAGGAGTAATTAAGCAACACGCTATTGCTTGGTCAATAGGCCGTGCGTCGCCAGAAGAAATTGACAGCCTTAATATTCTCCACGCCACCATGTTGGCGATGCAACGTGCTGTGCAAGGATTAAATGTGACACCTGATTACATCTTAGTTGATGGTAACCGTTGTCCAACGTTTGCTCATGAAAGTGGTAATATTGCCGGGCAAAGTGTAGTTAAAGGTGATGCGCGTGTAGCAGAAATTAGTGCTGCCTCTATTTTAGCGAAAGTAGCCAGAGATGGTGAGATGGTCGCCTTAGACAAGCTATACCCTTACTATGGTTTTGCACAACACAAGGGCTACCCAACAAAAGCACATTTAGAAAAAATCATTGAACATGGGGTATTAGATTGTTATCGCAGAAGTTTTAAGCCTGTCGCCAATGTACTTGCTAATACAGCAGCCCATGTTACCAATAATTAGAGCACTAGATGTCTGAATCTGAATTCCCAATATCTGCCGCATTATCGGGTCAATTAGTCAGCGCTAATGATCCCAAGTTTATTCATCTAAGAGTGCATAGTGACTATTCTCTGTCTGATGGTTTAAAAAAAGTTAAACCCATCATTGCCAAAGCAGCCGAGTTAAATATGCCCGCTATGGCATTAACCGACCAAACTAACTTATGTGGTTTAGTTAAGTACTACCATGCCGCACATAATGCAGGCATGAAACCTATTGTAGGCTGTGACTTTTGGGTTAAAAGCGCTGCGCTTGAAGATGAATTATCACGTTTAGTGATTTTAGCAAGTAACAATGTCGGCTATAAAAATTTAACAGAATTAATCTCTCAAGCCTATTTACGTGGTCATATTCAAGGTAAGGCGGTACTAGACAGAGATTGGCTAATTGAGCGCGCAGAAGGCTTGATTCTACTTTCGGGTGGTCGAGAAGGCGACATTGGTAAAGCATTATTAAAAGGTAATAGTGAACTTGTTGATGAAATGCTCGGTTTTTATCAACAATATTTTCCTAATTGTTATTATATTGAGCTGATTAGAACTGGTCGTAACGATGAAGAGAATTACCTTCATCTTGCTGTAGAGCTTGCGTCTCGTTATGAGCTTCCTGTTGTTGCCACCAATGAAGTGATGTTTTTGAGTCCTGATAACTTTGATGCTCACGAAATTCGTGTTGCTATACATGACGGTTACACTTTAGACGATAAACGTCGGCCAAAAAAATATTCTAAAGAGCAATATCTTCGCACTGAAGAGGAAATGTTAGCCCTTTTTGCTGATATTCCCGAAGCACTAGCCAACTCAGTCGAAATTGCAAAACGCTGTAATGTTACCGTGCGCTTAGGGGAATATTTCTTACCTGACTTTCCTACTGAGGGCTTATCGATTGAAGACTTCTTGGTCAAAGTATCAGAAGAAGGTTTAGAAGAAAGATTAGAATTTTTATTTGATAAAAACGCCCCTGATTATGCCGAAAAACGTAAACCTTATGATGAACGTTTAGCTATTGAGCTAAAAGTTGTTAATAACATGGGTTTTCCTGGTTATTTCCTAATCGTGATGGAGTTCATTCAGTGGAGCAAAGATAATAACATTCCGGTCGGACCTGGACGTGGTTCAGGGGCAGGTTCGTTGGTGGCTTATGCACAAAAAATCACCGATATTGACCCACTTGAATATGACTTACTTTTTGAGCGTTTTCTCAATCCTGAACGTGTCTCTATGCCTGATTTCGATATTGATTTTTGCATGGACAGACGCGATGAAGTTATTGACCACGTTGCAGAGTTATATGGTCGTGATGCGGTATCGCAAATTATTACCTTTGGTACTATGGCCGCAAAAGCGGTTATTCGTGATGTTGGTCGAGTGCTTGGTCACCCTTATGGTTTTGTTGACCGTATTTCAAAGTTAATTCCGCCGACGCCGGGCATGACCTTAGCAAAAGCGTTTGAAGAAGAGCCAAAGCTGCCGGAGATGTATGCTCAAGACAGTGACGTAAAAGATCTTATTGATATGTGTCGCATCTTAGAGGGCACAACACGAAATGCCGGTAAACATGCCGGTGGTGTGGTTATTTCCCCCACCACTATTACTGACTTTGCCCCACTTTATTGTGATGAAGACGGTAAAAATCCGGTCACCCAATTTGACAAAAACGATGTTGAGGACGCCGGTTTAGTTAAATTTGATTTTCTTGGTTTACGTACCTTAACAATTTTGCAGTGGGCCATAGAAATGGCTGATGAAAAACTGTTGAAACAGGGTAAAGATCGGATCAATTTAGCGACCATCAATCTCGAAGATAAAGCCAGTTTTAAAGTGTTATTAAGGTCGCAAACAACAGCTGTTTTCCAACTTGAATCCAGCGGTATGAAGTCACTTATCGCAAAACTTAAGCCGGATTGCTTTGAAGATATAATTGCCTTGGTAGCACTGTTTAGACCTGGGCCTTTGCAATCAGGCATGGTTGATAATTTTATTGAACGTAAACATGGCCGTGAAGCGATAAGTTATCCTGATGCAACTTGGCAACACCTGGACTTAAAACCTATCCTTGAGCCCACCTACGGCATTATTCTTTATCAAGAACAGGTCATGCAAATTGCGCAGGTGCTAGCGGGTTACTCGCTGGGTGGCGCAGATATGTTACGTCGTGCAATGGGTAAGAAAAAGCCAGAAGAAATGGCCAAACAGCGTGAGGGTTTTGAAGCCGGTGCTGTTGGCCGTGGTGTTGATGGTGAGCTGGCGATAAAGATTTTTGATTTAGTTGAGAAATTTGCTGGCTATGGTTTTAACAAATCACATTCTGCCGCCTATGCTTTAGTGTCTTATCAAACGCTGTGGATGAAAACCCATTTTCCAGCACCTTTTATGGCGGCAGTGATGTCAGCTGATATGGATAACACAGATAAAATTGTTACCTTAGTTGATGAATGTGGCAACATGGGGCTTGATTTATTACCACCAGATGTTAACCGTGGCCACTATAAGTTCACCGTTAATGACGCCGACCAAATTATCTATGGTATTGGCGCGGTCAAAGGTGTTGGTGAGGGCCCGATAGCCGCCATAATCGCCGCACGAGAAAGTGATGGTGAGTTTATTGATTTGTTTGATTTTTGTGCTCGAATTGATTTGAAAAAAATTAATAAACGCATATTAGAAAAATTAATTAAGTCTGGTGCCATGGATGCGCTTGGCCCTAATGCCAAAGACGGACCACATCGTGCTGCCTTATTTGAGTCTCTACCCGAAGCGTTAAAAGCCGCCGAACAACATGCCAAAGCACAAGCTATTGGCCAAAATGACCTATTTGGCTTGATTAATGAAGAGCCAGAAGACAATCGACAAGCATTTAAAACCGTTGCTAAGTGGCCTGAACAACGCTGGTTAGATGGTGAAAAAGAAACATTAGGTTTATATTTAACGGGTCACCCAATAAATCGTTATTTAAATGAAATTAAACGTTATGCAACCGGGCGTTTAGTCAGCTTACAGCCAACAAATAAAGATAAAACTAGTATAGCCGTAGGCTTGGTTTTAGCGGTGCGGGTATTAGTCAATAAACGTGGGCGGCGCTGGGCTTTAGTCACGCTAGACGATAAAAGTGCGCGTATGGATATCCGATTATTTCCAGATGACTACGATAGATTCGCTGAATTGCTCATATCTGATGCAATTTTGGTCTGTAGTGGACAGGTCAGCTTTGATGATTACTCTGGGGGTATTACAATGACCGCTCGAGATATTATGACTATTGCTGATGCACGGGAAAACTATGTCACGTCATTAGATTTGCAAATCGATAAAAATCTGCTCTCAGGACGATTTATTGATCAGTTTACGGAGGTGTTAACGCCCTATAAAGATGGTATTTGCCCAGTTCGTGTTTTTTATCAAAGAGATGAAGCGCAAGGTATGCTAGAGTTGGGAGTACAGTGGCGTGTATCGCCAAGCGATACGCTATTATACGATTTGAAAACCCTATTGGGTGAAGAGCAAGTCGAGTTAAAATTTAAATAGGTAGCGTTTATTAACAACGGTACTCAAAGCCAACATAGGTAAGAATAATCATATGTCACTAAATTTTTTAGATTTTGAGCTCCCCATTGCGGAACTTGAAGCAAAAATTGAAGAATTGCAATTGGTCAATAATGGCCAAGGATTAGATCTTGATTTAGAAGATCAAATTTCTCAGTTGCGAGAGAAAAATAACGAACTCACTAAAAAGACTTTCTCTGGCTTAGATCCTTGGCAAACGGCACGAGTTGCCCGTCATCCTCAGCGCCCATATACCTTAGATTATCTGCCACGCATTTTTACTGAATTCGACGAATTGGCTGGCGATAGAGCCTATGCTGATGATAGAGCTATTGTTGGTGGCACAGCGCGTTTAGACGGTCGACCTGTGATGATTATTGGTCATCAAAAAGGTCGTTCAACTAATGAAAAAGTTAAACGTAATTTTGGTATGCCACGTCCAGAAGGTTACCGTAAAGCCTTGCGTTTGATGAAAATGGCAGAGCGCTTTAAAATGCCAATTATCACTTTTATCGACACCCCGGGTGCATATCCTGGTATTGGCGCTGAAGAACGTGGACAAAGTGAAGCGATTGCCACGAATTTAAAAGCGATGTCACGTTTGAATGTACCTATTATTTGTACTGTTATCGGTGAAGGTGGCTCAGGTGGTGCACTTGCTATTGGTGTTGGTGATAAAGTGAATATGCTGCAATATTCAACTTACTCAGTTATTTCTCCAGAAGGCTGTGCCTCTATTTTGTGGAAAACGGCTGAGAAAGCACCCACAGCAGCAGAAGCTATGGGTATTACGGCTAAACGTATTAAAGAGTTAGGGCTTATCGATAGTATTATTGAAGAACCCTTAGGTGGTGCTCATCGTGATATGGATCAAATGGCGGCATTTCTTAAGCAAGCGTTAAAGTCTGATCTTGCTGAACTTGATAAACTTTCCAGCGATGAATTAATTGAAAGTCGTTATGATAAATTAATGTCATTCGGCTACTGTTAAAACCATAAAAAGCGACCTACAAAGGGTCGCTTTTTATATGCTTGGTAACACTTCCCTTAGTCATCATATTTTATACGCGATGTTATTTTAGAACTGTGAATATAATTGAATTAGCACTGGTGAGTTTCTTTAAACCTGCACCAGAAAAACCTATTATTATTGCCTATAGCGGTGGTGTCGACTCCCAAGTACTACTTGTTGCCTTGGCAAAGTTAAAACAACAGCAACAACTGCCCAATGCTATTGTTGTTTGTCATGTTAACCACGGTTTAAGTCCTGATGCCGATGCGTGGCAAGCGTTTGCACAGCAAGAATGCGATAGATTATCCTTAACTTTTATCAGTCAAAAATTAAATTTAAAAAAACTCGCACAGCAAAGCTTAGAAGCGATTGCGCGTGATGCACGCTATAAAGTTTTAGTGCAAGCAAGCACTGAACCTGCTTTTATTGTTACTGGTCATCATCTCAATGATCAAGCAGAAACATTCTTATTGGCCTTAAAACGTGGCTCGGGATTAAAAGGTTTATCGGCTATGCAGGTGAGCTTACCGTTAGCGCAGCATACGCTTGCCCGGCCGCTGTTATCGATATCGCGTACCGATATTGTTGCCTATGCCAATCAGCGGCAACTGAGTTGGATTGAAGATGAGTCTAATACCGATGAGCGCTTTGAGCGAAATTTTCTGCGTCATCAAATTCTTCCAACATTGAATGCGCGTTGGCCAAGTATCAATAAGACGATAGCGCGTAGTGCTGAGCATTGCCTGGAAGCGCAGCAATTGCTAGATGAATTAGCGCAGCAAGACTTAGCCGATTGCCAATATTCGTCTTGGCAGTTGTCTGTTACTAAATTGAATGCACTGAGTGAGCCACGGCTTAAAAACCTGTTACGCTATTTTTTATCTAGTCATGATTTTTTAATGCCAAGTCGTCAGCAACTAATGCAAATATGCCAACAGTTAAATGCTCAAGCTGATAAATCGCCGGTTGTTCAATTAGCCGCGTGTTGCATAAGGCGATATAAAGCAGCGCTATATTTAACACCTATTTTTCAGGATCTTTCACAATGGCAACAGAGTCTAGATGTAGCGGCTTTAGCCGATGAAAAATCCTTTCAGGTTTGTCTTCCAGATAAATTAGGTGTGTTGAGCTTTTCGAGTTTACTCGCACAAGAGCAAGATATAAGTCATTGGCAAGCCTTGATCAAAAAACCCAAAAACAATCAAATAGTCACAATACGTTTTTCTCACGAAAACCCTATCTGCTTACCGCAATACCGACAGCATTCACGCCCGGTAAAAAAAGTATTACAAGAGCTTGCTATCCCACCATGGCAGAGGAAAAGATTACCTTTTATATATTATGACCATGAACTAGTCGCTATAGCAGGGCAGTTTATTTGTCAGGCCTATGTCGTTGATAACAAAAGTCCAGCGTTGGCTATTTCATGGCATGGTGAACTGCCTTTTTAAAGTTACTGGGTAACGAATAAACTAGACAGTATTGGTGCATAAATGGTAAAAAATATTTGATCAATACATTATCTTAATAACTCAAATAACAATAATTCAAATAATAATAACTTAAATAAGAGCAACTATGACAACAGAAAATACTCCTTTAGAAAGTCAGTCACTTTTTAGCAAACTAAAAGCGATTAATATTGTTAATCAAATCATTATTGCTATTATTTTGGGCATTGCTTTAGCACTTGTTTCACCTGATATTGCTCAGTCATTTTCTATACTGGGCAATTTATTTGTCAGTGCATTGAAAGCGGTTGCGCCTATTTTGGTCTTAGCTTTAGTCGCGTCATCTATTGCGAATCAAAAACCGAATAGCGATGCTAATTTAAAGCCTATTGTCGGGCTTTATTTAATTGGCACTATAAGTGCGGCATTAGTGGCGGTCGTATTAAGTTTTATTTTTCCTGTGCAATTAACTTTAGATTTAGTTGGCGCCAGCGCTAATCCTCCACAGGGTTTAGGTGAAGTGTTATCAACACTAGCTTTTAAAATTGTTGATAACCCTTTCAATGCCGTTGTTACTGGTAATTTTATTGGTATTTTAGCTTGGGGCTTAGGTTTAGGCTTTGCGTTGAAAAAAGGCAGTGAATCAACCAAAGTGATGGTGCACGATTTTGCCGAAGCTATTTCAAGTATTGTCAAGTTAGTTATTCGTTTTGCACCTTTAGGCATCATGGGTTTAGTTGCCAATACAGTAGCGACAACAGGCTTTGATACCTTGGGTGAATTTAGTCACTTAGTGCTGGTACTTTTAGGTTCAATGCTGATCATGGCACTGATCGTTAATCCAGTCATTGTTTACTTTGTTATGCGTAAAAATCCTTATCCGTTAGTGCTAAGGTGTTTAAAAGAATCAGGTATTACCGCATTTTTCACGCGTAGCTCGGCAGCAAATATTCCGGTAAATATGGCGTTATGTGAAAAACTTGATTTACATGAGGATACTTATTCGGTCTCTATCCCTTTAGGAGCCACTATTAACATGGCTGGAGCGGCCATCACGATTACAGTATTAACCCTAGCGGCAGCGAACACTTTAAATATTGAAGTTGATTTTGCTACCGCTATTTTATTGAGTGTTATTGCGGCGGTATCAGCTTGTGGTGCTTCAGGCGTTGCGGGTGGTTCATTATTGCTTATTCCTCTGGCTTGTGGTTTGTTTGGTATTGATAGTGACATTGCTATGCAAGTGGTAGCGATAGGTTTTATTATTGGTGTTATTCAAGACTCAGCAGAAACCGCACTGAATAGCTCTACAGATGTTGTCTTTACTGCGGCGGCCTCACATCATATTACTAAAAATTTATAATACATTTAGCTCTATTTTAGTGTGCTTTGTTACTGTCATACGGAATAAACAGAATAAAGCCATCGTCCTGAAATAAATTCAGCTTGATGGTTTTACTGCTTTACTGCTTTACTGCATAAAGCAGTAAAACATTGTCATTAAATAAATTGTGCGGCTTAATTTCTTCTGTGGCAATAATCAGCACTTCTTAAATTACTTAATTAAGAGCATAATAACGCCAAAATTTTTGTGGATATATTATTATGGTAACCGAACAGGCATTAAAGCAACGCAGTAACTCAAGTTGTGAACTTTGTACTTCAACTAACAACTTAACGGTATTTCCTGTGCCGCCGACCAGTGATTTAAGTGCCCAGCAAAGCATTTATTTGTGTAGCGTTTGTTTAGCACAAGTCGAAGGCCATGCTGAACTCGACATTAATCATTTACGTTGTTTAACTGATGCGATGTGGAATCAAGAACCTGCAGTGCAAGTCATGGCTTATCGTATGCTACATAAATTGTCAGCAGAAAGCTGGGCGCAAGATGCGCTAGATATGATTTATCTAGAGGATGCGGTAAAAACATGGGCAGAGCAGGGTATAGCTGCCGCTGAGCGCGAAGGGCCAACGCGCGATAGCAATGGCGCTGAATTGCAAGATGGCGATAATGTCACTTTGATTAAAGATCTAAAAGTTAAAGGCGCAAACTTTACCGCTAAACAAGGCACTATGGTGCGTGGTATTAGCTTAACGGACAATCCAGAGCATATTGAAGGTAAAGTTAACGGAACGCGTATTGTTCTAGTAGCTAGCTATTTAAAGAAAGCCTAACTTTAAAGCAGCGCTAATCGCTATGATGACACCTTTTTTTCTTTGTATTTAGGGGCAAGATTAAATAATGAGCGGGTAAGTTTATCTTTAGTTTTTGGGGCATTACTGGTTATGTGTGGTTTAGCATTGTATCAGTAGGACGCTAAAACTAAGTGCCGAAAAATAAAACCTGCTTAATAGTCAGCTTAAATATAATTACCGTTAAAATAATAACGCCAACTGCTTATGCACTTGGCGTTTTTTATATCCAGGATGAATGGTTAGCTTTTATGTTTTCGACAAAGCTAAGTACCGACATCCATCTTGTCAATGCCAGGATCACATGGATGTGAAAGAGTGGCAATACTTAACGTATTCTAAGCTTAACTCATCATAGCTTTAACGATTTAATGCGATGTAGTCATTAACCATAGCTTCTAATACGTTAAGCGGTACTGCGCCATTGGTTAAGACAACATCATGAAATTGGCGGATATCAAACTTATCACCTAACTGTTGTTTTGCTTTGGCTCGTAACTGCACAATTTTCAACATACCAATTTTATATGCTGTGGCTTGTGAAGGCATCACGGCATGACGTTCAACCATTTTTATCGCATCAGACTCTGCATTTGGCGTATTATTCATGTAATACGCTAGGCTTTTTGTACGATCCCATTTTTTATTGTGCATGCCAGTATCAACCACTAAACGGCAAGCGCGCCAAAGCTCCATTGCCAAACGGCCAAAGTCGGCGTAAGGGTCTTGATAAAAGCCAATTTCTTTTGGGATCATCTCTGAATATAAACCCCAACCTTCACTATAAGCGGTGTAACCACCAAACTTTCTAAATTTTGGAATACCTTCAAGTTCTTGTTTTAGCGCTATTTGCATATGATGGCCAGGAATGCCTTCATGGTAAGCAAGTGCTTCCATTTGATAAGTTGGCATAGCTGCCATATCGTGAAGGTTAGCGTAGTAAATACCAGGGCGTGAGCCATCAGGGGCGGGTTGTTGGTAAAAGGCTTTACCCGCAGATTTCTCTCTAAACGCTTCAACTTGTTTAACTTTTAAGTCTGCTTTTGGTTTAGTAATAAATAACTGATCTAGCTCACCTTTCATGGTATTAATGATGTCAGTTGCTTCAGTTAAATAACGCTGACGGCCAGCTTCATCGCCAGCATAATAAAATTGTGGGTCGTGGCGCATAAATTGGAAAAACTCGTTTAATGAGCCTTCAAAGTTAACTTTTTTCATGATCACGCGCATTTCATCATGTATGCGTGCAACTTCATCTAAACCAATTTTATGAATTTCATCTGCAGTTAATTCAGTGGTGGTTGTTCGGTTTAGGGCATTATTATAAAATTTATCGCCTTGTGGAAATTTCCAGGCACCGTAGTTATCATCAGCTTGTTGTTCAAGTTCAGTTAAGTAGCTGACTAATTGTTGATAACCGGCCTTAAATTCAGAGGTTAACGCGTTTGCGAGCTCATCAGTTAAGGACTGTTTCTCTTCATCAGAGAGCTCTAATTGTGCTATTTTTTTATTAAAGTCTGCGAATAAAGTGCTGTCAGTTTTATTATCAAATGGGGCACCTACCAGTAAATTGCTTGCATCGCGTATGGTATGAGCAAAAACAAATTTGGGGGCAATAATACCTTTATCCGCTCTGATTTTAAGTTGATCAACCAATTGCTCCAGTAACAGTTTCGAGTTCCTTACCCGGGCAATATAGTCATGGGCTTGCTTAGTGTCTTTAATACTATGTTGGTTAATGAGTAATGCGGGTATTTGTGAGTGAACTCCAAACATTTGGTTAACAGGGTAGCTATGGTGACGCCAAGGATAGTCAGCAATTTTTTGTGTTAATTTTTGTGAAAGTAGCTGGTAGCTCAACTGGGTTTGCTTATCGACATTATTGATGTCGATAACTTGAATCCTTTGCAGCGCTTGTTTAGCAAATTCGAGCTCTTGAGCACTATTTTTCTCTGATAGATCTTGCCACTTATCGTAGTCAGTTTTAATACCAAGATAGGTTTGTCTAACAGGATTACGATTAACGCCTTCCATAAAAATAGTGTCAAATAGCTCATTTGCCACTTGAGAAGCCTTAGTTTTGCTATTCTTTTGTGCTGATGTAGATGGCATTGCAGGCGAATTATTGCCTTTAACAACGGGTGCTATAGTCTCATTACTGCAAGCAACGGATAGTACCGCGGTAATAGAGATAACAATAAGTGATTTATTGAAGGTCATGTTTGAGTCCTATTTTAGTTTATGCACTATATTGCCGTTATCTTTCGTTAGCGATCAAGCATGCCGCGCTCAATGGTGGTTTTTTTGCGATGACTTTCAGTTATTCTCTCAGAGTTCAAAGAAGAAAATTATGGTTTACCTCATTAATCAACTTGCTATAGTAGTGGCATTGGTGGGTAAATTATTCGCCTTCGAGGTGACAAATAAATAAAGTATTGGCAAGTAATAGCCTTAGCCAAAAGCGTGCAGCTATGGTTAGCTTTCGACGGGCAATAATAAACGATAGAGCTTTTCTATTAAGCTTACGAAAAGTAACGATGAACAAGCATTTACAATATGCTGGACTTTATCTTGATGATACGGCTCATCTGCTGGGCATTGATGAGTACTTTTCTGATTCGTATATTATTTCATACCAAAATAAAGCGATTGGATTATTAAAATTAGGCTTGTTTGCTGATAAAATTCATCTGCGCCAATTTCAGTTATTACCGCAATATCAAGGTTTAGGAATCGGCAGCAGAGTGCTTGAGTTAGTTAAGTGTAAAGCTCAAGCCAAACAGCTCGCTATTACCTTAAATGTGTTGTTAAAAAATCCGGCTAGGCAGTTATATTTACGCCATGATTTTGTTGTTATGGATAGTAATAAACTTGAGTATCAAATGCGTTGGCAATGTCAGCAGTAACGAGCAAGTATCAGATCTTTAACCGTTTAAAAATAGCCGCTTAAAATTTTAGTGCTTTTGCACATTATATGCTGGATGACTTTTCTCTAATTAAAGGCTAAAACTGACTTTAAAGCTAAAAAGCATAATCAGTTTAGTAAATTTTACCTTCAGTGGCTACTTGCGCTTTATCAATACGTGTTGGTGTTACTGCGCCGTCAACAAGTGACTGTGTTGCTGTGGCTAACGATTCAATGACTTTATGCATCGATGATAAGTCTAAGCTACTAATCTCGTCGCTAACTTGATGATAATGTTGGTCCTTATCGAGTTGTGTACTGCTAAAACTGTGTGCAGGTACACCTAAACGCGCTAAAGTTGCATTGTCTGAGCGATAAAATAGCCCTTGTTTTGGGTAGGGGTCTTGGTATATTTTTGTGTTAAGTTTGATGAGTTTTTCATTGAGTAATGCGCCTAAATTAGAGCGTTCCATACCCGTCATCCAAACGTTTCCTGGGCCAAATTTAGATGGTTTGCCAATCATTTCAATATTGATCATGGCAACCACGTTATCAGGGTTAAGCTGCTGTGAAAAATAGCTAGAGCCAAAACCGCCAATCTCTTCAGCCGTAAAAGCACTAAAAATTAATGTACGTTTGTTATCGCCTTTTTGAGCGTAATATTGCGCTAAATTTAATACCGCTGTCGTACCTGATGCATTGTCATCAGCGCCATTATAGATTTTTTTACCATCTTCTGTCATACCCAAGTGGTCGTAATGTGATGAGTATAAAACGATTTCTTTAGGGCTTTCAATACCGGGTAAGACACCCACTACATTGGTTAGCAATTGTTTAGTTATTATTGCACTGGCGTTAACACTATAGTTTTCAATTTCATTTTCGTCACTTAATACCATAACAATAGCACCAGGATGTTCAAGTGAAAGCTTTGTTAAGCCACGATTAAAATAGTTTTGATAGGACTTAAAGCTTTTGGCATGTACGCTATTGATAATAACTAAGTGTTGACCACCAACTTGGTTTAACTCAGTTAAGATTTTACCTAGATCATCGGTTTTATCTACTCTATGGCTTTGTGCATTACCGAATTGCCAATTTAATTGCTCCATCGTTGTCGCTATAGCCAAGTATTCAGGACTAATTTTTTTACTATTTAACACCACGTTAAGCGTTTGAGCTTGAATTTGATTGACGGTAAAAGCTTGTAAGAACAGCGCAGGTTTATCTTTGGCGTCAACAATCGAATTAATGGCTGTTTTACTTAACGAGAGATTACTTTGCAGGGGCTTTAGGCCAATTTTAGCAAAACGCTGAGCAATATAATTTGCTGCTTGGTCAATTTCAAGGCTAAAACTTGCCCGACCTTTTAAATTATCAGCGGCTAAATAGGTAATATCTTTGACCACTTGTTTTAACGGTATTGTTGCTGCAAGGCTAGAGAATGAGCAGGTAATCACTAGCATAACTGACAAGATTTTGATTTTATAATCAGTGTTTTTCTCTAGTGTAGAATTAAATGTGCGCATCATAGTTATTGGTGTTGCCATAGTATTTAAAGCTTTTTTTATTTAATTTTCACATTGATAATCAAGTGGTTAACGCTAAGTGTTGTTATTCAATTAGCGCATACTAGGCTTAGGCTATTTAATTTTATTGAGTTCAATTAATAGTGATTGTTCACCACAGGTAAGCCAACACTGTCCATCTTGTATGCTCACTTGAAACTCCATAGAGCGATTGGCTAGTAGCTCCAAAGCTTGTGATGTTTCTTCACTAAAGCTTTCCACCGATAGTTTATTGAGTTGATTTAGTTTACTTTTAGATTGTTGCCACCAAGTGTCTACGCTGCTGCCATAACAATAAAGCTTTACTTGTTGGGCACGATTACAGGCTTTTTTCAGCCTTTTTTCATCGAGTTGGCCTAGTTCAATCCATAGTTCAATGACATCACTGTAATTAACTCGCCAAATGGCCGCTTCGTCCTCATCACTAACACCTTTACCAAATTGTAGGTTTTCACTAGCATTGAGGACATACGCAATGAGTCTGATCATCATACGACGGTCATTCTCAGAAGGGTGCTGTGCTATGGTTAATTGTATAGTGTCATAATAGTGACGGTCCATATCAGAGAGATGGATCGTCGCTTTTTTGATGGTTGCTTTTAAGGCCATGAAGGTTCTGAGTATTATTTTTGATTAATTAATTCAGTATATTAACGCGTATTAAGTCCGTGTGATAGCAACTTATAACAAGTGAATTAATTAATTTTCAGCTTGTATGGACTCTTTTACCAGTTACCTGAGTTTTTCATACTTAACCAAGGTTCTTGTGGCGCCAATCGCTCACCTTTTTGCAATAATTCGATCGAAATATTATCAGGTGACTTAACAAATGCCATGTGGCCACAGCGTGGTGGTCGGTTAATAGTAATACCTGCGGCCATTAGCTTTTCACATAAAGCATAGATATCGTCAACCTCAAAGGCTAAATGGCCAAAATTTCTACCCACAGTATATTCTTCTGCTGAATGCCAGTTGTGGGTAAGTTCTATTTCGGCGGCACCGGGCTCAGTTGCTAAAAATATTAAACTGAATTTACCTGCAGGAACGTCAAAACGGCGGGTTTCTACTAAACCTAAATGCTTAATAAAAAAATCTAGTGACTTATCTAAATCCGTAATACGAATCATAGTATGTAAAAATTTCATAGTTTACTCATCCAGTTTATATTTAATAATAAAATTGATAACCTTATCATTTTTAGCCTTTGATATTATTATTTGGGAAGGTTTTTAAGTTACTTATTGTAAAAATATCCCTCTCAGTTTCCACTTCCTGCTTTCCCTGATAAAAGCATTGGTCTTTTGCTTGGCTAACAGGTAAGAATTATTGAGTTCAAGTTTAAGCACCATCCTTACTACTAGCGTTTTATTTAGCATAGTGTTTTAACTCTTAGTATCTTTTACTGAAGAGAACTTGTGATGCTAAAAGCTTAATTAGTTCAATATTTGCATCAATATTTGCATCAATTTTAGCTCATGGATGATGACATTTAATTTTAATTTTTTTTGACTGATTGTCGTTCAATAAGTTCAGGAATAAACATGTTTATGATGTCTAACTCTTTTTGCTTATAAACATTTTTCAGGATCCATTGAGTAGACATTTTCGCCATATCGTTAACTGGAAAATTAATAGTCGTTAATTGAGGGTAGAGATACTCAGTGAAAAACGCATTATCAAAACCAATAAATGAACATTGTTCGGGGATTAACCATTTGTGATCTCTCGCTCCTCGCATGGCCCCGGAGGCCATCTCATCATTTGAACAAGCAACAGCAGTAAATGTGGTTTTATGCTTGATGAGGTAATTGATACCATCTCGGCCACTTTTTGTTAAATAATCACCTTCATAGAGTAAACTTTCTTTAAAGGAAATATTGGCTTCAGCTAATGCTTTTTTATGGCCAGTTAAGCGCTCAGTAGAATCTTGTTTTGTTAAAGGCCCAGATATATAAGCAATCTCTTTATGCCCTTGTTCAATTAAATATTTTGCGGCTAAATAACCCCCTAGTTCGTTATCTAAATAAAAGCAATGGTCACTAATTTCTGAGATATTGCGGTTCAAGATAACAAAAGGGGTATTACCTTTACTTAATTTAATTAAGTAGTCATCTGAAATGGCGTCAACCAGTAAAATAAGTGCATCACATTTTCGATCAATTAAAAAATCTAAGCCATTTATTTCACTTTCTTCATCACTATGACCTGCAGTAATAACCGCATGTTTACCTGCCTTTCTGAGCTCTAATTCAACACTGCTTAACATGGCACCAAAAAAGGGACCATGGAGTTCAGAAACTAGTACACCAACACTGTTTGAACGATTGGAAGCTAATGATCGGGCAATGGTATTTGGGCGATAGTTTAACTCGTTCATTGCTGCCACGACTTTTTCTTTAGTTTTTTTACTGACATGTTCATGATCATTCAGTACGCGAGATACAGATGATAATGAGACTCCCGCTAATGCGGAAACTTCGTATATAGTCGCCATTTTATTCCTTCATCTTTTTTATTAATGCTGCTTTAGAGGATTTAAACATAAAAGGTCTTAGCTAAACCAAATACTGAGCCTATTGTTATAACTGTTATAAGATACACAAATAATTTCTATTTTAGAAGCGCTTCCTATACCTGTAAATAATAGTTGCTTTTTATCTTAATGGCATTCAATATGGAAGCGCTTCCAGTTTATTTTGAAAACACTCATTTAAGGGCTACTTGAGTATATTAAAGTGGAAAATTATAAAAATAACAACAGCAGCAATGACCTGTTGTTCATAATTATTAGGGGAATTATATGGCTAGTACACCGATTCAATCAAATGTGAATAGGTTTTCGTCAAACACTGAAAACAAAAATTATACTTTTGCACTTACATCATTAACATCACTCTTTTTTATGTGGGGATTCATTACCTGCTTAAATGATATTTTAATTCCTCATTTGAAAGCTATTTTTGATTTATCTTATAGCCAAGCAATGCTAGTACAGTTTTGTTTTTTTAGTGCTTACTTTCTTGTTTCTATTCCGGCAGGAAAAATAGTTAAAAAAGTAGGTTTTCAAAAAGGCATTGTACTTGGTTTGATTGTTGCTGCCATCGGTTGTTTTGCTTTTTACCCAGCAGCAGCGATGCACAGCTATCCGGTATTTTTATTGGCACTATTTATATTAGCCAGTGGTATTACGATATTACAAGTGTCAGCTAATCCTTATGTGAGTATCTTAGGCAATCCTAAAACAGCCTCTTCACGTCTGACAATGACACAGGCATTTAATTCACTTGGCACCACAGTCGCGCCATTTTTTGGTGCTTATTTGATCTTAGATCAAGTAGCAGAATCTATGTCGGTCGCTCAACAAGCAGAATCTGTGCAATTACCTTACGTTTTACTCGCGGGTTTATTATTAATACTTGCAGCTATTTTTTCTTATATAAAATTACCTGTTGTTGAGCATATTGAAGAGTCAGTGTCTGAAAAACCGATAGCGGGCAGCGCTTGGCAATATCGTCATTTAGTTTTAGGTGCCATTGGTATTTTTGTTTATGTTGGTGCTGAGGTTTCTATTGGCAGCTTTTTAGTTAGCTTTTTTAATGATCCGAACATTGCTGGTTTAGAAGAATCGCAAGCAGCAAAATATATTGCCTACTATTGGGGTGGTGCGATGGTGGGACGATTCATTGGTGCCGCGGTTATGCAAAAATTAGCCGCCGGAAAAGTATTAGCCTTCAACGCTTTTATGGCGGTGATATTGATGATTATTACTATCCTTGCCTCTGGTCAAATAGCGATGTTGGCCATTCTGTTAGTTGGTCTATGCAACTCAATTATGTTCCCTACCATCTTTAGTTTGGCCATTAATGGACTAGGGCAGCATACCAGTCAAGGCTCAGGTATTTTATGTTTAGCGATTGTTGGTGGTGCTATTTTACCACTTGTTCAAGGTGTTTTGGCTGACAGTATTGGCCTACAAAACTCATTTTTCTTACCCATTATTTGCTATGTATTTATTGCTTATTATGGTTTGTCAGGTAGTAAACCTGTATCAGTAAAGGTATAAATATTCTTATGTCTATTCAAATAAACTCACTTAAAAGCGTTGCTAAACCCTTTATGGGGATTGCTGTTGCCATGTCACTTTTTGCTTGTACTGATAACGCTAACTCAGACATAGCTCAGGTTGACGTTGCCCCTTATGGCGAAAACAATATAGCTATTTGGCCGGTACTTGATATTGAAGTTAAAAAAGACAGTAACGTCGAAACTAAAGTTGCCAAAATTCTAGCGACTATGACTTTAGAGCAAAAAGTTGCACAGATGATCCAACCTGAAATCCGAGACATTACTGTTGAAGATATGCGTAAATATGGTTTTGGCTCATATTTAAATGGTGGTGGTTCTTTCCCTGATAATAATAAACATGCAACGCCTGCTGATTGGATAAAATTAGCTGAAGCGCTGTATCAAGCATCAATCGATGACTCGGTAGATGGGATAAATATTCCGACTATGTGGGGTACTGATGCAGTACATGGTCATAACAATGTGATTGGCGCAACATTATTCCCACATAACATTGGCTTAGGCGCGGCAAATAATGCTGAACTTATGGAAAATATAGCCAGTATAACGGCTAAAGAAGTGATGGTAACCGGTATTGATTGGGTGTTTGCTCCTACGGTTGCCGTTGTTAGAGATGATCGTTGGGGCAGAACTTATGAAGGTTACTCTGAAGACCCTGAAATAGTCCGCTTATATTCGGCCGCTATTGTAAAAGGGCTTCAAGGCTCTGTAGACGATGACTTTTTAGGCGATACTCGCGTTATCAGCACGGTTAAGCACTTTATTGGTGATGGTGGCACAGAAGGTGGTGATGACCAAGGGGATAACTTAGACAGCGAAAGTGATCTTTTTAAACATCATGCCCAAGGTTATGTTGGTGGCTTAACGGCTGGCGCACAATCGGTAATGGCATCATTTAATAGCTTGCATGGGGCTAAAACGCATGGCAACAAGTATTTAATGACTGAGGTCTTAAAAGATCGTATGGGCTTTGATGGCTTTGTTGTTGGTGACTGGAACGGCCATGGCCAAGTCAAAGGCTGTACTAACGAAAGCTGTCCACAAGCAGTCAATGCGGGCTTAGACATTTATATGGTGCCAACAGCTGCTTGGAAACCTTTGTATGAAAATACCATTAAACAAGTTAACAATGGTGAAATTAGCTTATCAAGAATAGATGATGCGGTTAGCCGTATTTTAAGAGTAAAAATACGCGCAGGTTTATTCACTAAACCCAGTCCAAAAAATCGTCCATTATCAGGTAAAACTGACTTAATTGGCTCAGCAGAACATCGTTTAGTCGCTCGTCAAGCCGTACGTGAATCTTTAGTTTTGCTTAAAAATAAAGCTAATTTATTACCTTTAACGCCGAGTGCAAATGTATTAGTTGCAGGAGACGGCGCTGACAATATTGGTAAGCAGTCAGGGGGATGGAGTATTACTTGGCAAGGTACAGGTAACACTAACGCTGATTTTCCAGGTGGGTCTTCGATTTATGACGGTATAGAGCAAGTTGTTAATGCTGCTGGCGGTAAAGTGCAATTAAGCTCAACAGGTGAGTTCACTGAAAAACCAGATGTTGCTATTGTTGTTTTTGGTGAGGAACCTTATGCCGAGGGCAATGGCGACTTAGATAACCTTGAGTATCAACGCGGTAATAAAACCGATTTAGCTTTACTCAAACGTTTAAAAGCACAAGGGATACCTGTTGTTTCTGTGTTCATTAGTGGACGGCCAATGTGGGTAAATGCGGAACTTAATGCGTCAAGTGCTTTTGTTGCCGCTTGGTTGCCGGGTTCAGAAGGCAATGGTATCGCTGACGTTTTGTTTAGTAAAGCGGATAACAGTTTACGTTATGACTTTAAGGGTAAGCTTTCATATTCTTGGCCTGCTAGTGCAGATCAAACATCGGTTAATCGATTTGATGAAAACTATCAACCTTTATTACCTTATGGTTTTGGTTTAACCTATCAGCAGCAAGATAATAAAAAAATGACCATATTGTCTGATCAGTTAAGTGAAGTCTCTAAAATAGCTTCTGATGAGTTAGCCGCTTTTAAAATATTTGAATTAGCGGTTAAGCAGCCATGGAGTATTGCGTTGCAATCAGGTGAACAGTCATCTCCTGTTACTTCAAATACGCAGTCATTAGGGGCTATTACCTTGAGAACTATGGACAAAGTGGTACAAGAAGATGCTAGAACAATAATCTTTGATGGCAGTGAGCTAGCAAGTGTCAATATCTTTAGTAACTTTCCAGAAGATTTGCGGGCATATATCGAGGCTGACTCGGTATTAAGTTTTAGCGTGCGTTTAGAAACTACACCAGTAGCACCGATTAATTTAGCTATGAGTTGTGAAGGGGATTGCAAAGGCTCTCTTGATATCACCTCATTGTTAATTAACCAGAGTTTAAATGAATGGCATAAAGTGACGATCGACTTGGCTTGCTTTAAAAAAGCAGGCACAGATTTTTCTAAAATTATGTCACCATTTAACTTGTCTACCCAAGGTAAAGTTTCATTAAGCTTCGCTGATATAAACTTAACGCCACAAACTATTGATAAAGCAACAATGAGCTGTGATTAAACTATTATTGACGCGTTAACTTAAACCGCCGTATTACTAAAATTACGGCGGTAACTACTGATTGGCATTCACTAATAAAAACATATATATAACAAGGACTTTTCTATGCAGCATTTAACATTATTACTCATAGCCTGTTCAATGACTTTGCTCGGATGTGGCGGTGAATCTGGTAACAACACGAGCACGACTAATATATCAACTACGCCAGCTACAGATATATCTTCTGATCATGCGAGTGAAGAGAGTAAAGACCCAACAACTGCTTCTGTAGTGAATAATCAATGGCAGTTAATTTGGCAGGATGAATTTAATGATAACAATATTGATTTAAATAAATGGAGTTTTGAGGTCAATTGTTTTGGTGGGGGTAATGATGAACAACAATGTTATACCGATCGAGAAGATAATGCTTTTATTGAACAAGGTATCTTGAAAATAGTGGCATTAAAAGAAAATTTTACTGGTCCTGCAGCACATGATGATGATACTAATTACAACCCTATAAATACCCGCACTCTACCTTATACATCAGCAAGGTTGCGCAGCAAAAACAAAGGTGATTGGACTTTTGGACGCTTCGAAATTAGCGCTAAATTACCGCAAGGACAAGGCACCTGGCCAGCTATTTGGATGCTGCCTACTGACTGGGCTTATGGTGGATGGGCTGGCTCCGGTGAAATTGATATTATGGAGGCGGTGAATTTAAAAACACAATCAGATGAAGCGGGTGCGAGCTCAGGGCAAGAAGAGTCACGTGTGCATGGCACGCTTCATTATGGCCGTGCCTGGCCTGAGAATGTTTATTCAGGTAAAGGATTTAACTTACCTGATGGTGTTAACCCGGCAGATGGTTTCCACGAATACGCCATTGAATGGCAAGCAGGGGAAATTCGTTGGTATGTCGATGATATTCATTTTGCTACACAGCGTGATACCGGCTGGTATAGCCAATATATGAATGATGAGGGCTTATTGATAAACGGTGAGGGTGGTGCACCTTTTGATCAAAAATTTCATTTATTATTAAATTTTGCTGTTGGGGGCAATTGGCCCGCTTCGGTTAACGACAAAGGTATTAATGACAGTGTGTTTCCACAATCATTAGAAATAGATTATGTCCGAGTTTATGAATGCTCAGTGTCGCCTCTCACAGGTGCTGGCTGTGCAACAATCGGTGATGAAGCCGCTTTAATTGGTGGTAAGCAAGCACCGGCTCTGTAATTGTTTAAGTACTCTGAAAATTCTTATTGATTGATAAGGTATTTATAGAACAGTTAAATGCTAACTAAGACTTTAAAAAGTACTAGTTAGTTTTTTTTTACGCATAAATTAATATCACGATAATTATCTAGCCAATAAGTAGCTTTATTATTAACTAGGTAATCTAATCATTCTTGACGAGCATTTTTTGATAGCAAAAGGTGATGCTATCAACGCCATAAAAAATAAAGTTAGTGATAGTGCTCTGCAGAGCGGAGTTGTGTGTGAGCGATTAGTTCAGCCCCTGAGTTTTCTGACGGTGTTCAAACTGTCGCAGCCATAATATTTATTGAACGGCGATTTTTTTGATTTGCCCTATATGGGATTTAATACCAAAAAAAATGTCATAAAGAGTATCTACGTAGTTTTTATTTTCCACCATTTGATAGGTACAAGGTACGGTAAAGCTTATTGTGATTTCACCGTCCATTACTTTTAAAAATGAGTTTGTTGTATTCACTTCTTAACAATTTTAGCTAAGTACTTATTATCTGGATATATGTTTTGGCAGCCATGCTCTATTGGCTAATGATCCTCGACAAGTATGATTAATAGAATGACTGGCTAATTTATGGCTTTGTTGGCAGATTTTCGCCGATCGGTTATATTATCTTCTGCGGTAGATGAATTAAGTATTAAATAGAAAATCGCCTTAAGGCTGAGCTTATTAAGGGCGGGTAAAGCAGGATAAATTGACTGTTTAAGGCATCATCATAGCTAAGACTTACAGCTATTTAATTATATATTTATAATTTGGTTTTAAATATTGAATATAAAGCTATATATCAAATGGATACACAACCTTGAAGTTTTCATTTGATAGTTTGGCGATTGAATTCTCTCTAGGGTCAAAAAATTCACCAATATTTTCATAAATCTGAGCATATAGCTACTATTACTCCGATGTCTATCGTGGTCAGATGATTTGCTTAAGTTAATATTAATTATTTATAAAAGATATTTTTTCAGATTCTTAGTCATGAAATTACCCCTTATATGACCATTGGCTGGTGCTTACTTAAAATATATTAGGTAGTTATAAAAATTATAGGTGTGTTTGTTTTAACTGAAGGTATGTCATCAACGCTTGATGGGAAAAATTTTTTAGCTATTGTAGTTCTTGCAGCTTTTTAGTTAATTTAATTGAAGTATTTTAATTAAAATATTGATGATATCTAAAGAGATATCATCAATATTGAAGTAATGCATTATTATATGAAGCTTGAGCAATTAACCGCTATTCTCCAGCTAAATAATACCAAAGAATTACTGAGCAATACCTACAGTTATCTCGTCTAGAGATACGTCACCGACTTGAGCACCCATATCAAATAATACACGGCTATCGTCATCACCAAAACCTGTAGCAGGAACAACAACAAAATATGTCACCCATTCAGTCGTTATAGCAACAGACTCTGCAGTATTATTCCACGGGGCATGGTTTAAACCAACACCAACAATAATATCACGAGCGACAGAAGCTTTTGCTTTAAACTCTACTACATAAATGGCATCAGGAATGATAGTCATAACTTGGCTTAAGTTAACATCATATGGGTTACCAGCAGTTGCTACATAAGCTTCGTAATAGCTTCCTACAGGAGCAGTTGTGGCAAAAATATCAGTGTCAGCAGAGTTGACAAGTGAGATGTTACGTAATGAAATATCTCCTGCAATTGCACCACCCATATCAAATATAGTACGACTATTATCATCACCCGCAGAAGCGGCTTCCATAAACGTATATGTATCCCATTCAGTTGTTAACTCAACTGTATGTGTGTTATTCGTCCATGGGTCATGAAATAAACCAAAACCAGCAGTCATAGGACGGGCTGTAGAGGCTTTAGCATCATAAGTTAGAGTATAAACTTCACCTGTAACTAAAGTTAATGGATGGCTAATTCCCGTATCATACACATTTGTCGTAGGCTCTGGAACAAGATTTTCATATACATACACACCGGGAGCGTCTGACCAGTCGGTAAGTCCAGCATCAAATGTACTATTTGTTAATAAGTTACCCGCGGTATCTGGCTTACCACCACTTCCTGCTGAAATAATGACATTCTCAGATGTAGTAAACATGCCATCTGTTACGTTTACGGTTACAGAACTAAGACCCTTATCACCTGATGCCGGAGTACCTGATAAAACACCGGTACTGGTATCAAAGTTTAACCAAGAACCATCTGGAAGAATTGCTGAGAAAGTTAATGCATCACCATCAGCATCGGTTGCTGTAAAGGTATGACTATATTCTTCCCCTACTCCAGCAGCTGTTCCAGCAGCGGCACTAGTAAACTCTGGAGCCGCAAATCTTGGTCCAATAGAGTCACCATCTACTGGCTCCAAATCAGCACCACAGCCAGTAAGTGCAATAGCTAAAGCTAAAGTTGATAGCTTAATATTTAAATGTTTAATTTTGATCATGTAGTTGTTCCCCTAGATATTATATTATTAGAACTGCACACGCAAACGGCTTAAAAGAGGAAAAAACAATATGTTGTTAGTTCAATTTCAACGTCTGATGCTGCGAGTTCATTTATATAGGTATCGCTATTAATCCTACTGGAAGCGCTACCAATTTTTTTTATAAGTGCTGCTGATTTATTTTTTAACACAACGTTCTTATTTTGAAAGCCTTTACATTTATACCACCAGTAATGCTTATAACAAAGGTTTTTTTACACTTTTTTACATTTACAACTAATATAGTGACTGTAAATTTTGAATGCTAACAGTATATAAAGTAACAAACTCAACTGGCTATTGCATCTGCCTGCTCATTGCCAGTCATTTTATTCGAGCGGGTATGAATATTATGTTTCTTCCACATAATTACTAATTTAAGATACCACAGGCTATTTTACTTTTGCTTTACAATATTGCTCAATAAAATCTAAATGATGAGGCCAATGATCAACTTTACGCTTGACGGTCAGCTTAATATTATCTAAAAATCTTTGTAATTCATTATCATCCATTAAATCAACAATAGGGTGATATTGTTCAGGCATTAGACCCTGTCCCATCATTACTTGTACCCAAGATGTTTCTCCAAAAAGCTCTTCTTCTTTTTTGAATACATTGGCGCTTTCTTTAAATAACAACATACGGTGTTTTAACGTTTCAGGGATATCCATATTGCTACAGTACCGCCAAAAAGGGGTGTCTTTACGATCGGTTAAATTATAATGTAAAATAATAAAGTCTTTAATACTGTCAACTTCGGTTTTAGTTTGTATATTAAACTCATCAATATTAGATTGTTTAATCCCTTGCGATGGAAACATCTGCATTAAGCGTATAATCGCTTTTTGAAATAAATGAATACCAGTAGATTCTAGTGGTTCAATAAAACCGGAAGATAAACCTATAGCAACACAGTTTTTATTCCAATGTTTACGACGAGTACCTGTTTTATATTTAATAACGCGAGGTTCATTTAGCAGTTCACCTTCAATATTATTTAATAAAGTTTTTGTAGCCTCTTCGTTAGACATGTATTTACTACAAAAAACAAATCCATTACCCGTTCGATTTTGCAAGGGGATTTTCCACTGCCAACCAGCATCTCTCGCAATAGAACGAGTATAAGGCACAGGTTTAGTAACAGTTTTAGTTTGTACCGCTATAGCGCTATCACAAGGTAATACGTGTGACCAATCCTCATAGCCAGTATGTAGCGCTTGTTCAATTAACAAAGCTCTAGAACCAGTACAATCAATAAATAAGTCACCTTCAACTACTTTGCCGTTGGTTAACTCAAGAGCACTAATAAAACCATTATCTTTATCTAGAACAACATTATTAATGCGGCCTTCAATTCGCTTTAAACCGTGCTTTTCTGCTAGTTTTTGTAGAAAAACAGCATATAAACCAGCATCAAGGTGATAGGCATAGTTAGAGGCTTGATCTGCGTCTACGGCAAACTTTCCTTCTCTAGCGGCTAAGTGTTCAGGCACGTAATCGCCTATGTCTGAAACTATACCACGCTGTTTTCCCTTTAACCAAAAATGTTGAAAATCAGCCGCCCAGCAATTTTGACCTAAAAATCCAAAGGAGTGAATATAGTCTTTATTAACATCACGCCAATTTTCAAATGAAATACCCAACTTGAAAGTAGCATTCGTCGCTGCCATAAACTCTTGTTCATTAATGCCTAATAATCGGTGGAAAATATGCAAAGTAGGTATTGTCGCCTCACCAACTCCGACGGTAGGGATGTCATCAGATTCAACAAGGACAAGGTCTAAATTCTTACCAAACAGCTTTGATAATGCCGCTGCTGTCATCCAGCCCGCAGTACCACCACCGGCAATAACAACTTTTTTTATGGCTTTGTTATTCATATTTAAATTATCCTTACAAATATAATTATTAGTTTTAAAAAGATATTTTTAGTTTATATTTTTAGTTTATATTTTTAGTTTATTAAGTAAGCCAGCCCTGATTTTTTTTGCTGAATTTACGTCTAATGGTTGAGATAGCATCCCTTTAACAAAATCAGGAATATGATCTAAATCGTTTTCTTGATGATCAAAAATATAATAATCAAAAATAGCTTTCCATGCCTGTCTTTGTGCTGGAGGAAGATTTCTCAAACTTAATATCGCTAAGTTCAATGCATTTTCTGGTTGTCCCATAAACGCAGGACTGTCTCGCCACCAATGAGTTACCAGTACATTAAAAGCACTTAATGCTTTGACATGATGCCACCACATAGCCGGAAGAAATAAGGCATCGCCAGCTTCCAACTCTGCAACTTGAGCGGCTTCTAATGCTTGTTTAAATTTAGGGAATTTTTTAAAATCAGGTTGTTCAAAATCAATTAAACTAATTTCACGACCACCTGGTGACATTTCCATCGGGCCAACATATAGGTTAGCTATCTGCTCTGGTGGGAATAAAGTAAATCTTCTTTTACCTGCAACACAACATGCGAGGTTATTTGGGAAGTCATAATGTGCGGCTATTTTACTTTGATTACCAATCCAAATACTGGTGAATGGTTTTAGATGGTCAATCGAAGCATTATTTTCATCATTATAACCAGGAAGGCAAGCATTAATTTCTGTTGAGGCAACATAGATTGTAGGTGGTTTATTATCTGCAGCGTGTGCTAATAATTTATCTAAGACTATATTCAGATCAGCACGAATGTTTTTAAAGTTAAAACCACTCATATCATCATTGTAAAAAACACGTCCTTGATTTTCTGGTTCGCCATAAGCACTAAATACAGGCTTATTATTATATAATTTACGTAAATAATTCGCCGAACTTTCAGGCGACTTTTTACTTTCAATCACCATCGGCCATTTATCACCAAAACCCCTCAAAATAAGTGGTTGTGTTGATGATAAAACAAATTCAGGTATATCACCTGGTTGACAATTGGTTATCTCTTTAACTTTATTTGTTATTGCCAACATTTGCAGATACCAAGTTTAAATTTATAATGAAAAAGGATGATACTAAAGGGATTAAAGACCAAGTCTTGCATTTTTCTTACTAATTAATTTTCTAACATTTGCTTGTGATGCAATGGTCATATAGATTGCTTGTAAATATCCTTTTTTATGCAATAACTTTAAAATATCACTACTTAATTCAGCTAGTTTTTCTTCGTTAATAGTATAAAAACCAAGCATTTGGTTTTTTGAGTGATCATTAAGAGTGATATCTAAAGTTACTGATTCTAATAATTGATGTTCATTTAAAGCATTGATAAAATCATTACTATCGTTTAGCCCATGGTGAATGGCTTCAAGTAGATCTGCAACTTTATCTAAATAAGGACTACTGCCACCATGTTCTAAAAAGATAGATTCACCTTGTTCTTGGTTAACACGGGGATTATCAAGATCAATATTCAACATTCTCTGTTGCTTTTCAATACCTCCTTCATTTAGTGCTTGTATACCGATTAAAAACGGCTGTCTAGCAACCATTGCTGGAATATAATCCGCGGTCCATTTATCGTCAGAGAGGAATAAGTTCTCTTTATTTTCAAAACCAAATAAAGCAAGTGGAAAGAATTTACCTGTATCTGGATTCTTATTAAAAAAAATGGGGTAATAGGCTTGTACACTTTTAAATTCCATCGGAAAAGTTTGTGCATACCATAGGTTGTCACCGTAGGTGTCAGATCGTTCGGTGATTATTTTTAAGTTTTGGTGATCGATGTTGTTTAGTAAAACAGAATTTGTCATTTTTAATTCCACATATTGTTTACATTTATTTCAGTTAAAGAGAGTTACTGTATTTTTGTAACGCTAAATTTTGGGTAAACCATATTTTTTAATTTTGTTAATGATTTCACGGTTTGTTGGTAAAATAGATAAAAGTTTCTGTGTTTTTTTTATATTATCATTAAATAATTTATCTGCTTTGTCAGCATAACTCACCCTTTTTTTGTGTGCTAATGGCTCAGTGACGAAGTTCATACCATATAAAATGTATTGAAAACTAGCAGGTGGAAACATTTCTTCAGTGTGTGTTGCGTCATAATGGTAAGGTGGTTGATAACGCCATAGGCTTATAAGTTGTTGTAAACTTTTAGGTATACTTTCTTCATTTTTATTATCTAGCCAATAAGCTGAATCAGTTCGCTGACTTAAGACATAATGTAACTTTAAAAAATCAACTACGTTTCCCCAACGATGCAAAAATTTGTCATTAAAACGTTTGGCAATAATATCCATGGTCTGGCGATTCGCAGGCAACTGTTCACTGATCATTTTTGCTGATAGTTCAACTAATGCTAAAGCAGAGGCTTCTAAGGGTTCAATGAAACCTGCAGCCAAACCAATTGCAACACAGTTTTTATGCCAAAACTTTTCTCTATGTCCTGGATTCAAAGGTATTCTTCGTATCATTACTGAATGAGCAGCATCTTTTCCCATTGAAGGGACTAGGTAATTACGTAATTCTTCTTCTGCTATATCATGTGATATATGTGCACTGGAATATGTATAGCCAACACCTCGTCGTGTTGGCAGTCCTATATCCCAAATCCAACCTGCGGTTTGGGCTGTAGATGAAGTAAATGATGCAATAGGACTATCACTATTCTCGTAAGGCACATGTACGGCCATTGCAGAATCATTAAATAAAATATGTTTTTTACTAATAAAGGGAATTTTATAATGTTGAGCTAATAATAATGATGATGTCCCCGTGCAGTCGATAAACAGATCGCCGAATATATCACCTTGTTTTTTTGTGGTAATTGAGGCTATATCAGCTGTTGCAGATGAATTTATTTTAGTGACATGATCAATAACGTGTTTTACACCTAATTTAACTGTGCAATGTTTTTGTAAAAACTGACCAAATTTACCTGCATCTAAGTGGTAGCCATAATTGGCTACAAATGAATACTCAGCGGTCGTTATTTGTTTTGGCGCTAAACCGTAAGCACCTAAATGACTTTGCTCAGAAACGGCATCGGCAAAACTAATTTTATCACTGAAGGGTTGCCAATATGATGAAAGATTTATCTCATTAAAACCATTTGGTAAGGTGAAAGGGTGGTAATAGTGCTCGTTAGCATTCGTCTTCCAGTTCGTAAACTTCGAACCTTGCTTAAAACTTGCATCACATTCTAATAAAAATTCAGTTTCAGAAATACCCATTTTTTGTAATGTACTACGCATTGATGGCCAGGTACCTTCACCAACACCTATAGGTGCAACATCAGCTGATTCAACTAGTGTAATTTCTACCCCTGAATCTTGATTGGTAGCATGTTCGGCGGCGATAATACCCGCTGTTAGCCAGCCCGCAGAGCCACCACCAACAATTACTATTCTTTTTAATGGTTGATTCATAAATTTTTTCTTAATTCCTCATGAAAAATTAGGTTTTATTTACTAAACTATATCGTATCTTAGTTGGTCTAATTACTGTTATTTACATGATGTTGAGACAGCTGCAGCTTTTAAGATTTAGTTAATATAGCACCTAAGTATTTTTGAAAAATTTATTTTTGTTTGTTGTAAATATAAAAGCCGCATAAATTATTAATTTAGCGGCTTTACTATTTCTAAATAACCAAGGTCATTATTAGAACGTATAACGAGCGCCTAAAGCAAAACGAGCACCTGTTTGGGTGTAATTTAATACTTCATAGCTACTACGACCGCGTGTGCGTCTCTTTTCATCAGTAATGTTAATACCGTTGAAGAAAACAGTTAAGCCTTCAACTTGTGGCACATCATAATTTACCGCTAAATCAACTTGGCTGTACTTTTCTACATAAACTGGTGAAGCTCCTACATCCCCTTGGAAATGAGATGCTAGGTATTGATCACGCCAATTGTAAGCAATACGTATAGAAAAACCATGCTTCTCGTAGAAACCTACCACGTTCGCCGTGTCACTAATGCCAGTTTCTGCGACTTGATCAGAATCATAGTTAACGCCATTACTATTAATTGAGCTACCAATAGAGGCATTATCATACGAATTATCAGAGTTAACATAGGTATAGTTAACAATCGTACCAAAACCTGTATCGCCAAATAAATGTTGTACGGCAAATTCAACACCGTCAAAACCTGATTCTTCGGTAGAGTTAGCAAATGATGCAATATTAAATTGCACTAATGGATCAACCGGACGACCATTTATTTCTACATTACCACCAACAACATTTACTGCTGGGTCATTAATGTTTTCAGCAATCCAATCGCGTTGAGCCGGACGATCGTTAGGGTCAATACCAGCTGCAAGAGCCTGTTGAACAAACGGACTTGTTAAAGCACCAGGGTTAGTAAGGTTATCTTGGGTATAAACTGATTCTGTTCGGATACTTTCGTTAGTAATATCTTTTTGGAAATAACCTAATGAAATATAGCTACCTTCGCCATAATACCATTCTGCCGACAGGTCGAAATTTTTAGCTTCAAGCGGTAATAAACCTGCATCACCTGAGTTACCTGCACCAGGACTATTTACTCGAGCTAATCCACCTAATGATGTACCGCCAATCATTTGACCATAGCTTGGGCGACCTATCGTTTCACTGAAAGCGGCACGAAGTATAATATCGTCGGTTACTTCTATATTGAAGTTAATGCTTGGTAATACATGATCATATTTACCCGTTTTGGTCTGAAATTCAGTTCCACCGGATAGAGTTATCGGTAATTCAGTATCGCCAACCCAAGTTGTTGCGTTAAAACCAGGAACATTTGATGTGGTTGCAACTTCTGTTTCTTCATAACGCACACCTAAATGCACATCAAATGGCATGTCACCTATTTCACCCTCATAATTATACTGGAGGTATACTGCGGTCATTTCTTCTTTGGTATATTGATCGACACCAAGAGCATAATCTGTTGAAGGACAAAAAGATGAGCCACAATCACCAATAATACCTGGCTGTATAGATAAAGTATCTTCAGCAATTTGTCTTACGTCAAGAAAGTCAAATTCAAAATAAGTATTTAAAATATCTGGTGCCCAATCAGTACCAGTAATGTCTACAAAATCACTGAAATTTCCACCACTTTCGTCAAACTGATCTAAAATAGTTCTACGTGTAAAGTTTTCATCTCCAAATGATCCAGGTTCACCTTCACCACCCCAGTTATTACGTTGTACTGTTCGTCTTTGATCACGATTTTCAGCTGTTGTCATGGCGATGCCAAAGTCTATACTGCCCGACTCTTCAAAAATAAAAGCACCATCAAACTGATGTTGCTCAATGTGAGAATGATCTTGCTCATTACTGAAAGAACTACCTGTTACTTGCATATCTGACGCCATTACCGCATTACCACCACGTACTGCAAGCGTAGGTAAAACACCCGTGAAGTCAGTAGCTGATGCCGTACGAATAAGTGCTCGTGCCGCTAAGTTGTTATTAGAGCCATACTGATTATTTGGTGTATTTTCAGCATCTGAATCGTGATAATCGTATGATAGGCTCAAGCTATCGCTAACTTGCCAATCAAGGTTAAAACCTATTGAAGAGGTTTTGTCACGTATCCCATAATCACCAGAGCCCATCGCTAAATCTGTTGGATCATCATAAACTTCAGAATGTAATAATGGAGAGGCAACATTACCTGAGGTCCATACATCAACAGCATTTCCAGGAGAGGCATACCAAGCTGAAACATTAGCTACTTGTGTATCTTGTTCTTTTTGGATGTAAGTATAATCCAATGTTGCCGTGATGTTTTCCATCGGGCTGTACTGCAATACTAATTGAGCGTTAGTTCTCTCACGTTGTACTTCTTCAAAAGTATAAAAAGTGGTTTGTGGAACAGAATAAACGTCTGGATTTTCAGCACGGTTAAATTGATCGCTTTGACCGTTTTCTATAGGACCAAAACGATTATTACCGTTGATGTCTTGACCATCAGGGTCATAACTTCTCCAACCAGTACTTACACCTGCTTGTTGATTACCACTTTCACGTTCTGAATAACTGGCTGAAAGAGAAATACCAAAAGTATCATCGGCAAAGGTATTTGAATATAAACCTGACAACTCAGGAGTCGTACCACCTGTCTGTGCTGAGGTATCATTTAAAGCTTGTACACTAACAACGGCGTGCATGCCAGGGTTGTTTAGTGGTTTATTCGTTTTAATGTTAAGTGTTGCACCAATTCCACCCGTAGACATTTTTGCCATCGATGTTTTGTAAACTTCAACACCACTGATGCCTTCTGCTGCAACGTTTGAGAAGTCAAAAGAGCGATCACCTGTTGTATTAGGCATTTGACGGCCATTTAACAAGATTAAGTTTCGGTCGGCACTAAAACCACGAACACTTACTTTACTGCCCTCACCATTAGAGCGGTCAATTGAAACACCAGTAATACGTTGTAATGATTCTGCTAAGTTAGAGTCTGGGAATTTACCTATATCTTCCGCATTAATTGCATCCACAATACCACTTGCAGAGCGCTTAATATCCATTGATTTGATCATACTGCTACGGATCCCCGTAACTTCGATCACTTCAGTTTTATTGTTTGTAACTTCTTCGGCAACAGCAAAAACGGGCGTTATTGCCGTTACGCCTAAAATTATAGATAAACTTGTAGCAAGTTGAGTTTTTTTAAAAGTTGAATTCTTCATGTATCTCCCCTAGGCATTCCATATTATGATGATTATATTTTTGGAAGCGCTTCCAGCTTTATTTAAAAAAATTCACTCAGGAAGCGCTTCCACAATTTAAAATATTTTACTAATAAGGTCAACAGTATTTTAATAAATAAAGTTAACTATTTTAGAGTTTTTACTCGTTAAATTTAAGTTTAAATGTTACTTAATTGCTAGCCTTAGCGCGCGTTTATTTACTTAATAGAGGCGATTTTAACTGGCTAATAAAACGCTAACTATATTATTTTTAGGTCAGCGGTTTACATTTTATAAATTAACTAACTTGGTGTACTTTTTAAAGCTTGGTGAATAAACTGTACTTTCTTTGCATCAAGTATGTACCAGCGCATTACCCAGGCAACTAATATCGAACCTACAGCAGGAAAAATAGTGAAAGCGGCTAATATGCCTTGTTGCGTGGTAGTGCTTTGTTCTGTATCAGCTTGGTAGCCATAATATGCTAACAACCAACCCGCTAATGCACCGCCAATGGCAACGCCAAGTTTGATGAAAAAAACGATAGCTGAATAAACCATGCCGGTTATTCTAACGCCAGTTTTCCAGTGTCCATAATCGATGGTATCAGCCATTTTAGCCCAAAGTAAGGGGGTAGCCATCTGCAGGAAAAAACTCCAAAGAAAGAATAAAGTGAAGGCCATAACTGTTTGTTCACTGCCAACAAAATAACTGATAATACAAATAAAAGCAGCGATTGATTGTAAACAGATATAGGCTTTAATTTTACATACTTTTTTAGATAGTGGTAACGCCAGTGCACAACCTAGAATGCTACCTATCATTCCTAAAGTCATAAACAAGGTGATCAGGTCAGCGCGACCTAAATAATATTTCACATAATAAACGGCTAGTGTGCCGCGCAGTACTTGGCCACTTAATAACAATAATCCAGCTAAGCAAAGAATTCGCCATTGATCATTTTTCCATAAGGCAGATAAATCTTCTTTAAAGCTTGATTTTTGATCTTTTGGTGGGCTGACTCTTTCCTTAGTACCGGCAAAACAAAGCAGAAAAAGCATTAAGCCTAGCAAGCTCATGGCTATCATAGTGTACTGATAGCCTTGTGCTTTATCTCCAGCACCAAACCACTCTACTAATGGCATAGTGCCTGCAGCAACGATTAGACCACCTAACATACCAAAAACAAATCGATATGATTGTACTGATACGCGTTCTTCAGGGTCAGCGGTAAGTACACCACCTAGCGCTGAATAAGGAATATTTATCGCAGTATAAGCGATCATTAACAAGGTATAAGTAGCAAATGCATAAACGATTTTACCATTTTCAGATAAATCAAAGGTGGTAAAAGCTAAAATACTGATCAGGCAAAAAGGCAGGGCTAGCCATAATAAATAAGGCCTGAATTGTCCCCACTTAGTTTTCGTTCGATCAGCCATTGCCCCCATTAAGGGATCAGTAATTGCATCAAATATTCTAACAACAAGAAAAAGAGTGCCAACAAGTGCAGGAGAAAGACCAACAACATCGGTATAATAAATAAGTAAAAACATCATCACGGTTTGGAAGATGATATTACTGGCTGTGTCGCCCAAACCGTAAGCTATTTTTTCTTTAATTTTAAGCATGTGAATCTCTTTTTTTAAGTTAATATTTTTCTTGTTTTATATACAATGACACTTTACATTGTTCAATTACCTATTTGATAAATAGTTGCTATTTCGTTGATGGATTAAATCACGATAGGCATAACCACTGGCTTTTATTGTTCTTTCTTGGCTTTGATAATCGACATAGACAATACCAAACCTTTTTAAATAGCCTTCAGCCCATTCAAAATTATCCATTAAACTCCAAGCAAAGTAACCTCTGATGTCGACACCGGATTCAATAGCTGTATTTACCGCATTAAGGTGGCTTTGGTAATAAGCCACTCGGTGAGCATCTTCTACTTTGCCATCTTTGATGTTGTCAGGCATTGCGGCACCATTTTCAGTGATATAAATAGGAGGTAAGGTGTATTTGGCATTTAAAGAAATCAATAAATCAGAAAACCCTGATGGATAAATTTCCCAACCCATATCTGTTAATGCAACATCTTTAAGGGTAATTTGAGCGAATATTTCATCTTTATCAGCTTGATATATTGCACGTGTATAATAATTAATACCTAAAAAATCAACAGATTCTGCAATGATGTCCATATCACCTGCAATAATATTAGGATGCTGTGATAATGGTAGTTGCGCAAGTATTTCAGGATATTGAGCATCAAAGATAGGCTTTATATACCATTGATTAAAATAATCATCGGCGAACTGGGCTGCTGCTATATCCGCTGGGCTTTGGGAAGCAGGGTAGCTAGGGCTAAAATTAAGTACTATGCCATTAAGTGTGTTTGGGCTTAATTTTTTAAGTGATTGCATCGCTAAACCATGAGCAAGTAATAAATGATGAGCTGCCTTTTTGCCAAACTCTTTACCTTTAATACCTGGTGCATGAATGCCAATTTCATAGCCTAAATAAGCGCTGCAAAAAGGCTCATTTAACGTCGCATACGAATGTACTCTATTGCCAAATGCTTTAATCACTATTTCTGTATATTTTTGAAATTCATAAGCCGTTTCTCTGTTTAACCAACCGCCTTTATCTTCAAGGTGTTGGGGTAAATCCCAGTGATAAAGCGTAACAAAGGATTTAATGTTTTTCTCAACTAATTTATCTAATAAAGCAATATAAAATGCTACACCTGCAGCATTGATACTGCCATCTTCATTAACAACTCTTCCCCACGAAATAGATAAACGATAAGCATCAACGCCGAGCGATTCAATCATTTCGATGTCTTGAGGCCATCTATGGTAATGATCACAGGCAACGTCTCCATTTGAACCATCGACAATACTATTTTCTAAAGAGCAAAATGTATCCCAGATACAAGGTAATCGTTGCTTGATACCTCCCTCGATTTGGAATGAGGCAGTAGCAACACCATAAATAAAATCTGTTGAATTCATTTTTGAGTTATAAGGTAATGTCAATTTCATAGTTATTTTTTCTTAATGATTTATTGTTAGTGGTTTTAGTTAAAGTTCGTTATTTTTAGATTTTTCAGTTTTTTTATCATATTTGGAAGCGCTTTCAATTTAGCTCGATTGATATTAAAGGTCAATCTGTTTTCGGTAAATAATAGGGTAACGAATGCCTGGTATAATGATTTTTATATGACTTAAGTAGGCAAGGGCACATTGGTAGTTAACTAGGTCAGTACCTTGCTATTAGAGAGCAACACCCAAAAGTGCAAAGTGTAGCGCAATTTTATTAATGTCTTATTTACGCTTGCTTTACGCCAATCGCATGGTTATTCTGCTTTTATTTTATAGATAATAGATGAAATAATGAGTATGAAATTACCCTTTACATTACCAATAATTCTTGATGGTGGTATGGGCCGTGAACTTCAACGTATTGGTGCCCCTTTTCAACAGCCAGAATGGTCAGCTCAAGCGTTAATTGAAGCGCCTCATCTTATCTCTCAAGTGCATCGTAGTTTTATCAAGGCCGGTGCTGAAATTATCACCACCAATACTTACGCGTTAGTGCCTTTTCATATTGGTGATAAACGCTTTAATGAACAAGGGGCTAACCTCATTAAATTAGCTGCTAGGTTAGCACGAGAGTGCGTTAAGGATAATTCAAGTTTGTTAGTCGCGGGTTGTATTCCGCCAGTGTTAGGCTCTTACCGACCGGATCTTTTTTCAGTTGCACGCGCGCAGCCATTGCTTGAGTTATTAATAAAAAATCAGGAAGTTAATGTAGATATATGGCTAGCCGAAACGATATCTTCTATCGCAGAAGCCGCAATGATCAAGGCTCGCACTCTTGTCACAGGTAAACCTACCTGGATTGCCTTTACTGTTAAAGATGAAATATCCACCGAGTCGACTCTACGTTCAGGAGAGTCAGTTTATGATGCTGTTAGCCAAATTGCAGGGCAAAATGTTTCGGCAATATTATTTAATTGTAGCTGTGTTGAAGTAATGCAAACCGCACTTATCACCGCTAAACAGGCATTATTAGAGCAAGGAATTGAAAACGAAGTTCAGTTAGGTGTGTACGCTAATAATTTTCCAGCAATTGGTGAGCTACACGAAGCGAATAAAAGTAGTGGTATTTCTGGTGTCAGAGATGATGTTCCGCCAGAAAAGTATAGCGAATTTGCATCATCTTGGCTTAAATCTGGTGCCTCTATTATCGGTGGCTGTTGTGGGGTTTCACCTGCACATATCAAAAAATTAGCTGAACTTAAATAATGTTATTACTTGGAAGGCAAATATTGAATGTTAAGTGTTGAATCTTAATGCTGAATATCTGCCTCGGCACTATTAGTCTTTGTATAACAATAAGTATCACGTGAAAATAACAGTGAAACCTGAATTTTTTATTGACCATATCTTGATAAAAACTCAGTCTGAAGGCTTACAATTAGCTATGTCTTGAGATCGCTAATTGTAGCTCTGTCTTAAATAGCACTCATTAGGGTGAGCTTTATAGCAATGAGCATCAAGATAACCCCTGCTATTTTATCAATTTTTTGTTTTTGGCGATTAAAGCGAGGCAATATACTTGGGTGTGATAACAGTAAAGCAACACCGCTGTACCAGATGAAATGTGCCAACATAATGATCAAACCATAGCTTATTTGTATTATTAATGGGGTATCTACCGATACTACTTGGGTAAAAATACTTAAGAAAAAGATAGAAGTTTTAGGGTTTAATATGTTGCAAGTAAAGCCTAGACGCAGCGCGATAAAGGGTGAAATATCTGCTGTTTGATTTTTTTCGTCATTATGTAAAGGCTCGGGTGTTGTTAACAACTGCCAAGCAATATAGATAAGATAAGCTGCGCCTAAATATTTGATTGTAGAAAATAACCAGGCTGAATTTGCAATTATCACGGCTAAGCCTGCAATTGAATAGCTGGCATGAATACAAACAGATAAACACATACCCAAACTCATATATAAACCGGCCAAACGACCATTGTAGATACTCGTGCGGGTCACTAACACAAAGTCAGCCCCAGGTAAGATAGCCATAAAAATAGCGATGGTGCTCACCGCGATAATTTCAGCCATATACGTACTTATTAACAACTCCATATTTACCTCTCATCATTTAACATATGCTCACAGCAGCCGACTCATGACTGCGGATGTATGTTAATCTATGAGATATTTAAAACAATACACATATTTGTATAAGGACTTGTGCTCAATGGACACAAATAAACTCATGCCTTTATTGTCAGATATGGCTATTTTGGTCACTGTGGTTGAACAGGGGAATTTTAGTAAAGCAGCAAAAAAACTTGGCGTAACACCCTCGGCAGTGAGCCGTAAAATAAGCAGATTAGAAGATGCATTAGGTATCAAATTATTGCAGCGTACGACACGACAACTGGCGTTAACTGAGTCAGGGCAAATAACTTTTGATTACTGTAAACAGATGGTTGAGTCGGCAGAAAAAGCGGTTAATGCCAGTCGTTCTGTAACATCGACGGTGAGTGGGTTATTGAGGGTGGCGGCACCAAAATCACTGGCCAATCAGGTATTACGGCCACTTTTTGTTGAGTTTTTAAAATTTTATCCAGACATTCAGTTACATTTAAAAGTAACCGACCGTATTTTAGATCCGATCCACGACGGTGTCGATTTTTTGATTCATATTAATGACTATCCTATTGAAGCTTTGGTAAATGTTAATATTGGCCGCGTTGAACAGGTGCTATGTGCCAGTCCTGATTTTTTAGCAAAGCATGCTCTGCCAAAACACCCCGATGATTTAAAAGATTTACCTTGCATTTGCTTAGGCGAAAATATGACCGACAACCGATGGCGATTTAGTAATGAAAATCATAAAACCACTGTAGAAGTTACGGGCTCATATTTACTTAACCACAGTGAAATGCGTCGAGATGCGATTGAACAAGGTTTTGGTATTGGCTCTTTACCCGATTACACTGCGCAGAAAGGGCTTGAGGCGGGAAGGCTGATCCCGCTATTGAAAGACTGGCAGTTACAATGTAGTTATCACGGTGACATTTGTTTGCAGTATGTGCAAAGTAAATATATGCCAAATAAAAACCGCATGTTTATCGATTTTATGAAACAAAAATTACAGATAATTAAATCAGACTGCTAAGTGATTGTCATGAACACATAGGCAGTCTGATGGGTTTAGTTTGTCAGTAAAGACCGCTAAGTTATGAGCCAAGTGTTGAATAGACATGGCAGGATTAACAACGTGGTTTTTATCTGCTTTGGCTGCTGGCATTAATGATAAAAGCTTAAGTTCAATGGCTAATATTGCAGTTGCACTGGTCTTAAATACGTTAAGTAAACTTTTAGTCTTCAGTCTTACCTTTAAAGTCGCATAAGTCTTCAATAGTACATGAACCGCATTTTGGTTTGCGAGCTATGCAGGTGTAGCGGCCATGAAGAATTAGCCAATGATGTAAATTAAAGAAAAATTCTGTTTTTCTTGGTGTGTATTTGATGATGTTTTTTTCTGTTTCTTCTACTGTCTTGCCTTTGGCGTAGCCAGTGCGGTTAGCGACACGTTGGATATGGGTATCAACGGCAATAAAGTATTTACCTTCATTATCTTTTAGCCAGCCAAACCCTGTGTTGAGTACAACATTAGCGGTTTTTCTACCAACGCCAGGTAGGGCTTCAAGGGCCGCTCTATTTTCAGGTACTTCACCACCATGTAAATCGATTATCATTTGACAGGTTTTAAGGGTATTTACTGCTTTGGTGTTAAATAAACCAATGGTTTTGATGTAAAACTTCAAGCCATCAAGACCAAGATCAAGCAGTGCTTGTGGTGTATTAGCGACAGGATATAGTTTGTCAGTGGCTTTGTTGACACTGACATCAGTAGCTTGAGCAGATAATAACACCGCAATTAATAACTCAAAAGCACTTGAGAAATTAAGCTCTGTGGTTGGACTTGGGTCGTTGTCTCGCAACCGAGTTAACATGGCTAATCGTGTTTCTTTATTCATCAGAGATATTTTTTATTGTTTTCATTTAAGTATGCTTATTTAAGTGTGCTTAGTTAATTTTCAAAATTTACACGAACACGTTCAATAGCTTGCTCTAATTTTTTAGGTTTTGCTTGTGCTATTTTATGATCAATAACATTTTTACCTGCGATTAAAAAGCCCATGGCAATAAATGCACCCGGCGGTAATATCATCAATAAAAACTGGCTATCAAGTTGGTAAATTTCTACTCTAAATCCTGTTGCCCATTGCCCTAAAAGCAGGTTTGCACCATCAAATAATGTGCCTTGACCTAAAACTTCACGTATTGCCCCTAAAACAACTAATACGGCTAAGAAACCAAGCCCCATCATTAAGCCATCAAAACTAGATTGCTTAATAGGGTTCTTAGAGGCGTAGGCTTCTGCCCGACCAATAATAGCGCAGTTGGTGACGATGAGCGGCAGAAAAATGCCCAACGACTGGTATAAATCGTAGGTAAATGCGTTCATCAGCAACTGCACACAAGTAACAAAAGTGGCAATAATAAGCACAAAAATTGGAATACGGATTTCTTTGGGAACCCATTGTCTGATGGCTGAGACGGTGGCGTTTGAACAAATCAGAACAAACATGGTTGCAATGCCTAAACCTAAGGCGTTAACAACCGTTGAGGTTACCGCCAATAAGGGACAAAGGCCAAGCAACTGTACCATGCCTGGGTTGTTTTTCCATAAACCTTGCCAAGCTAATTCTTTATATTCTGGATTTATTTTCATTGTTCCACTCCACAGTTACTTGCGGCATTAAAAATGACTTTTTGATTAGCTTGAAAGTAGTCAATGGTTTTTCTAACTGTTTTTACTACAGCTCTAGGGGTAATGGTAGCTCCGGTAAACTGGTCAAACATACCACCGTCTTTTTTAACCGCCCAGCGATTATCGTTTTTATCTAAGACTTTTTTTCCAGCAAATGTTGTTATCCAGTCACTTTTTCTGAGTTCTATTTTATCACCTAAACCGGGTGTTTCTTTATGTAGTAATGTTCTGACACCACTAACACTGCCATCAATGTTCAGCGCAATTAACAATTCGATATTGCCACTGTAGCCATCGGGTGCCACTGTTTTTATGGCAGCAGCTGTTGGCATGTTATTTAATCTTGCACGGTAAATTACATCGATTAACAACTCTGTGTCGTTGCCAGTAGGCGCTATAATACAGTCACGGAACATTTCATTATCATGACTATCTTTCTGAATAACTTGATTTAATTGTTGAATTAATTGTTGTTGAGACTGAAATTCAATACGATCTTCTGTCAGTAGCTGCACTAAAGCAACGGTCGCCGTACAGGCTACTGCGAATAAAGCTAATATTTTTGAGTTTTTACTTATTGCAGGCGTTAACTCAGACATTATTTTTTCACTCCTAAGTCGTGGCCATAAGTGCGAGGTCGGGTATATTGATCAATTAAAGGTGCAGCCATATTACACAGTAAAACCGCAAAGGCGACAGCATCAGGATAGCCGCCAAACTTTCTGATCAAAAAAACTAATAAGCCAGCCAGCGCGCCAAAGATGAGTCGACCTTTAACGCTAGTTGCACCAGAAACAGGGTCGGTCAGGATGAAAAATGCCCCTAGCATAGTAGCGCCAGTAAACCAGTGAAACATAGTTGAGGCATTGCTATCAGGACTAATCATAAAGGCAATGAAACTACAAACAAATAAACTTAATAGAAAACTTACTGGTGTGCTCCAAGGAATCGCTTTTTTACTCAATAAAAATAAGCCGCCAAGTAGAAAACCGGCATTAATCCATTCCCAACCAAGGCCAAAATGTTTACCTATGGTTGGGGCTTGCATACTCTCAACTACCGTTAACCCTAAAGTCATATTAGTTTTAAGCGTATCTAGCGGAGTCGCCATGGTAAAACCATCAATGTGCGTACGAATTTGTTCAACTGAGTAACCTTGTGGCGTATAGCCAGAAAAAATAACGGCAAGCGTGTCAGTTAATTGTATATCCATGGCCAGTAATGAGAGTGGTGGTTGCCACTGGGTCATTTGCAGTGGAAATGAAATGAGCAGCATCACATAGGCCGCCATCGCTGGATTGAAAGGGTTATGTCCTAAACCACCATAGAGTTGTTTAACCAGTGCAATCGCAAAAACGCTACCAATAACTGATATCCACCAAGGGGCTAAGGCAGGTAAACTTATACCCAGTAAAACAGCGGTTAATATGGCGCTACCATCAAATAACTGGGGCTTTATTTTTTTATTTCTTAACGATAGTACGGTAAATTCAGCGATAATTGCGGCGGCTACTGCTAAAAAAATATGAATTAAGTTACCCCAGCCAAAGAAGTACCATTGCGCAAATATACCTGGAATGGTGGCATAAATCACCAGCCTCATTAGGCTTGATGTTTCATTTTGTTGATGATTGTGCGGTGAACTTGCTATCCAAAAGGCCATGGTGCTTAATTACTCTGAAGTTGTTAATTTGTTGGATGAAGCGGCTAGTTTTTTCGCCTTTGCTTTAGCAACTACTGCCGCTACGTGCGCTTTTTTAATTGCCGCAATATCCGCTTGTGTTGCCCGCATACTATCTTGCTCACTTTTAATGGAGCTTGATGTTGAGTTGGATATTTGTTGAGACTTTAGTGGCAACTCTTTGGCTTTTGCTTTTTCCGCAGCCGCTGCAATTTTAGTTTTTTGATCTCGATCTGCAGTATCAATGTTACTGACCATTTGTGGCCCGCTTGGTGTCTTTTTGGCTATAGCTTCTGCAACATTTTTAACTTGTGCTGCTGTATTACTATCTTGCATTACATCAATGTTAGGGGAAGTTGTTGATAGCTGGGAACTGTCAAACGCTGTTTCAGCCGCTAAACTTGCTGTTGTTTTAGTTTTTGCCTTAGCCTTTGCCTTCGCAATTGCAGCGGCCACTTTCGCTTTTTTATTTAGTGCTTGAGTGGCTTTTTCATCTGAAACTGATGCTAAGTTAACTACCTCAGGAGAAACTACTTTTGTTGTTGCGTCAACTTGAGCATTAGCGCTGTCTGATATTGTTTCTGCTTGAGGTGTATTTTCATTTGCTGTTTTTTTTGTAATAGCTAGGTCAAGCTTAGCCTTTTTATCAATGACAACAGGCGCTGCTTGCGATGAGCTTGGCGATTCGTTGTTTTGCAACGTATCTAACGACTCTATTTGTGCTTGGTTTTTCTGTACTATTTTTTTCGCTTTTGCTCTTGCAATAGCATTGGCCACTTGGCTTTTACTATCGTCAGCTGGTGCAACTGATTCAGCAGTCATCTCGAGAGTACTGGTAATAGAAATCTCAGCCGTATTTTGCTTGATGCTGGCTTGAGCTTTTTTTGCTTTTACGCGAGCAAGTGCGTCTGCTACTGCAGATTTTTCTGATTTTGCTGCGCTTGTACCTGTATTCATTCTGGCTTTGCGAGCCTCGGCCGCTTTTTTATGTTTCTCTACTCGGGCAACTTTTTCGCGTTCAAGTCTTTGCTTACGTGCTTCAAATCTCACTTTAGCTTTTTCGGCTTTGATATCGAGTAATTTTTGTTGACGTATTTCAGCTTTGGCAACACGATAATAATGCACTAATGGGATTTGGCTTGGGCAAACGTAGGCACAAGCGCCACATTCAATACAGTCAAATAGATTAAGTTTTTCAAGTTGTGCTTGATCTTTTGCTTTCGCACTCCATTGTAATTCTTGTGGTAGTAATTGTGCAGGGCATACATCGGCACATTGACCACAGCGAATACACTCAACCTCTTTACTACTAGTTGACGAAAAGGGGGAGGCTATTTCAATTTCACTCGGCGCTAAGATACAGTTGGTGGTTTTAATCACCGGAATTTGATCATGTGGTAAACTAAAGCCCATCATAGGGCCACCCATGATTAAATGCCTATTTTGGCTATTGTTGTAGCCACATTGACTCGTTAAAAAGCCAACGGGAGTACCAATAAGTGCCCAGATATTTTGTGGTTTCTCTAACGCTTGGCCGCTAACGGTAACAACGCGTTTGATCAGTGGTGTGTCATTGATTACGGCGTCAGCAATAGCAAAGCAGGTGGCAACATTCTGCATTACTATACCCAACGAGCTAGGTAAAACACCACTAGGGACTTCTTGACCGGTTAATATTTGTATCAGTTGTTTTTCACCACCACTTGGGTATTTTGTTGGAATGACACAAATGTCGATATGGTCAATATCTGCCGTGGCTTTTTTTAAGGCTGCAATGGCCTTAGCTTTATTTTCTTCGATACCGATAAGAATGTTTTTTGGTGTTAATAAATGGTCAAGAATTTTAATGCCATCTAGAATAGTTGGGCTATGCTCTTGGAGCAATAAATCATCAGCAGTGATATAGGGCTCACACTCAGCAGCATTAATAATTAGATAATTTATTTTAGTTAAGGTGCTTACTTTAACTTGTGTTGGAAAGCCTGCGCCGCCCATACCAGAAATACCGGCATTGGCTATTTTCTCTAATATTTGTGTTTTGCTTAACAAGTGAAAATCAGGACAAATATGACGCTGTTTCCAAGTGTCTTCATCATCAGGTGTCAATATAATGCAAGCTTCACTCAATCCAGAAGGGTGAGGGATTGCCATTGATTTAATTGCCGTGATTGTACCACTAGTAGGGGCGTGAATCGGCACCGACATTGGACTGTCACAATCACTTAATATTTGTCCTTTAAGCACCTTGTCACCGACTTTGACAATTACGTTACCTGCCTGGCCAATATGTTGACGAATAGGGATAATCAATTGTTCAGGAATTTGAGCACTGGCAATGGGTTTGGAGCAGGTGAGAAATTTTTGCTCAGGTGGATGTATGCCGCCATGAAATTGCGAAAAACTTCCTCGTTTTATACGTTCAATTACCGATTCCACCCAAACCTCGTCTTAATCTATTTTTACTACAGGTATACTATCTAAATCCCATTGCCAGTTTTGTGTTGTTGTGGCAACTGAGATCATCTCTATACAATCTACTGGGCACGGTGCAACACATAAATCGCAACCGGTGCACTCATCAGTAATGATCGTATGCATTTGCTTGGTTGTGCCTATAATGGCATCAACTGGACAGGCTTGAATGCACTTGGTACAGCCAATACAGTCTTCTTCAATAATAAAAGCGACTTTAGGTGAGTTATCTGCTTCATGATTTTCATCTAAAGGCTGAACTTCCACACCCATTAACTCAGCAATTTTTTTAATGGTGTCTTCACCACCTGGCGCACATTTGTTTATAGCTTCGCCATTAGCAACGGCTTCTGCATAAGGTTTGCAACCAGGGTAACCACATTGGCCACATTGTGTTTGTGGCAGCAGTGCATCTAACTGTTCAGCCAGTGGATCACCTTGTACTTTAAACCGCACTGAAGCGAAACCTAACAAGGCACCAAATAAGGCGGCAAGAATACCCAGTACTAATATTGCGATGATTGTACTCATTAAAACTTAACCAATCCTGTGAAGCCCATAAATGCTAATGACATTAAACCTGCCGTGATCATGGCAATAGCTGAACCTTTAAATGGCGCTGGTACATCGGCATTAGCCAGTTTTTCTCGCATAGCTGAAAACATGATTAATACTAAAGAAAAGCCGACAGCGGCGCCAAAACCATAAATTATAGATTCGAAAAAGTTATGTTGCTCATAAAGATTTAATAGCGCAACACCAAGTACCGCGCAGTTAGTGGTGATAAGTGGCAGAAAAATACCTAACAAGCGATATAAGTTTGCACTGGTTTTATGCACAACCATTTCAGTAAATTGTACGACAACAGCAATCACTAAAATAAAGGTCATTGTGGTTAAATATTCTAAACCTAAGGGCGCTAGAATATAACTATTGACGATGTAGCTCAGTAACGAAGCTAGCGTCATAACAAATGTTGTCGCAAACGACATACCTATGGCAGTTTCAGTTCGAGACGATACACCCATAAATGGGCATAAGCCTAGAAATTTAACCAAGACAAAGTTATTTACTAATACTGTGCCAACAAGTAGCAAGAGATAATCAGTCATTTGATCAATATATTACTGTGGAAATTGACACCATTATCCGTGTTTATCAGGCAATAAACAACATACGAACCGTAAGGGTATTCATTTAATCTGTCATTAATTACTTATGGTGAAAAAACGCGAGTAAAGTTAAGCAATGAAGCAACAAGTGAATGGCTTTTAAAATCGGATAAAAAATAAAAGGCCACAGTATTTTAGTGGCTTTAGTTAAGGTTGCTTAATCCACTACACCAAAGAAATAGCCCTAGGCTTACCAATGTAGAAACCCTGACATCCATCAACAAGGAGTTTGTCAAGCATAAATTTTTCTTCTTGGGTTTCAACGCTTTCTGCCAGTACACTCACACTTAATCTGTGTGCTAAATCTACCATCAAACGCATAAAATATTGATTATTTTTGTCTTCGTCAATATCTTGAGTGTACGTGCTATCCATTTTAATAAAGTCAGGCTTTAAATCTCTAAAAAATTTGAATGAAGTTAAGCCAATACCAAAACGCTCAACGGTAATTTTGGCACCAACCCGGTGGATCATATCAATAAATTTCTTGCTGGTTTTTATATTTTGTTGTAAACCACTTTCAGTAATTTCAAACACCAGTTTTGAGGCGATGGCGGTATCGCGCAAAAGCCGTCTTTCTAGCCAAATAACAAAATGCCTGTCGTTTATCGAACGAGCGCTAATATTAATACCAAAGAAATGATTTTGCATATTTTTTTCAGCAATTTCTTTTATTACAGTTTCTATAATCATTTGGTCAACAGCAGCAATTTTGTCGAGTTTTTCAGCCATAGCGAAGAAAGAAGTTGTGGGAAGAATATCGTCATTACTATTTAAAAAGCGAGCTAAAACTTCTGAGTAGACCCGTTTGTTAGGGCTGCTGGGTTTAATCGACTGGACAAGTAAATTAACTCTTTGGTTTTCAATAACACTATCAATTTCTTGCCGCCAATGTTGATTGCCATAACTCGCGCTCATGTTGTATAAAATGCTACTGTCAGCTTGGGCATACCAAGCATTAACACTTTTGGTTTGGGCGACACTAATACCGGTATCGGCTAACGCTAAAAGTTCACTTAACGGCTTGTTATCATTAAAATAAACCAAACCTGTATAGCCAATAGAGTCTAAATCTGACGCATGTTGATAGTCATTAAAACTTGCCGTTAGGTCTGCCGCAAATGTTTCTGCACTTTTTAAGCTAACATTGGGGATTAATGTCGCAAAGTCAGAACTATTTAATCGAAAAACTTGCGCACCTCTATATTGACTGATGGCATTTTTCATTATGTCAGCCACCTTACGGATATAATTATCACCTTGATGATAACCGTGCACTTGATTAATAGTTTGTAATTCAGAGCAACGAGTAATCGATAAAACCCCAAAATCGGAACGGCTATCAGCATCTTCAAAAAATTGAATAAAACGATTTCGATTTTCTAATTTAGTGACTGGCTCGATGTAAGCATCTTTTTCTAATAAGACTGTTACGCTATTTTTTTCAGCAAGCAGTGCTTTAAGTTCAGTTAAATATTGCTGAATTTCAGGTAAATCAATTTTATTATCTTTAAATTCTTCATCTTGACCGGAAATGATAACGCTAAGGTCTTGCTTTATTTGATAACAAATATTCTGAGTTAATCGACGATACTGTGCAAGGTTAAATGACGTTGCAATAAAAATGAATAAAACACTTAATACAAACATCGATAATACCGCCTGACGTAAAAATACTACCTTATCATTGGCACCTAATTGATAACGTATCGTTAGAGCTGAATTAGGCAATTTCACTTGGCTAATAGGCGCCAGTATCAAGTCAGAAAATTGCATAGGTTTTTGTTGCTGATTAATAATGATGGTACCCTCATTATTAGCAATATTAATAAATTGGTAATGGTTAAACCTTGATATTTGCTTGGCAAACGTTGCACTGTCACCAAGTATTATCTCTTGGTCTAAAGTGAGTAATGTCTGCTGGTGTTGAGTTTGTTGCTCAGAGATTTGAAATGCTAATAGCAAAGTACAGGCAAGTGCCGTACTAGCAATCAAGATTAAAGCAAAGAGAAAATTTCTTAAAAGTAATTGAGAATATCTATACATATAATTCCAGAATGCCGGTACGTGCCGCTGTAATGATAACAAGTTAAGTGTTGGAAATGATTTTTAACATGAATTTAGGTAATTTACTAACTGTCTGATTATACCACAATAATTATTATACTCATGTCGGTAAAGTTTGTAGTAAATTTTTTCGCTAGAGTGCGGTTAGCTTACTACTTCGGCCTTATCGTGTTTAAGAAAATTAACTTGCTATAAAAATAGCTATTCTATATAATACGCGCAGCTTGAATGTAGCAATATTTCACTGAATAGATTTTTATCGCAATTAGGTAAATTTCTAAGATATTGTTATACAGAACCAAGAGAGTTATTGCTTGGTTTACATCGTGGGTTCAGTGAATAAGCCCCGCGTAATGGGGCTTTTTTGTATCTTAACTATGTAAAAAGGTGCAATAGCAGCAAGGTATATCGCTGGGCTTTATGCCCTTTTTTTGTTTCTGGACTCTTCCAAATTGGAGAAAATGATTGGCTAAATTTGAACACAAACTAACCGCAATGTTACGTCCTGCCGTTGAAGAAACGGGTAAGGAGTTATTAGGCGTTGAATTTCATAGCGCGGGTAACCACTCGGTTTTACGAATATTTATCGACCATGAAAATGGTATCGATGTTGATGACTGTGCTGAAGTAAGTCGTCAAGTAGGGGCTATGCTAGACGTAGAAGACCCAATCAGTAGTGAATATAGCTTAGAAGTTTCATCACCCGGGCTTGATCGCCCGCTTTTTGAGAAAGCGCACTTCGAAGCGGTTGTTGATGAAACAGTAGAAGTAAAAATTTCAATGCCATTGAATGGCCGTCGGAAATTCAAAGGTAAATTAGTTACTGTTGAAAACGACAGTTTAATTGTAATGGTTGATAATGAAGAATATGAACTTGTTATCAGTAACATAGATAAGGCTCACCTTATTTATAACCATCGTAAATAAATTTAAAATACTGAGAAAGGCTAACTAGCATGAGTAAAGAAATATTACTGGTTGTAGATGCTGTTTCTAATGAAAAGGCACTACCACGAGAAAGCATTTTTGAAGCGATGGAAACCGCTTTAGAAACAGCGACAAAAAAGAAATACGAAGGCGACATTTTAGTTCGTGTCAGTATAGACCGTACAACGGGTGAATTTGATACTTTTCGTCGTTGGTTAATCGTTGAAGAAAGCGATACACCAATGGAAAATCCGTATGCTGAAATTAGTTTGGCAGCCGCACAATATGATGAGCCAGAATTAAACGTTGGTGATTATGTTGAAGATCAAATCGAATCTGTGAAGTTTGACCGTGTCACAACGCAAACGGCAAAACAAGTTATTGTACAAAAAATACGTGAAGCAGAGCGTGGTCTTATTGTTGATGCTTACCAAGAACAAATTGGCGAAATTATCACAGGTGTGGTGAAAAAAGCCAGCCGTGACAGTGTTATTTTAGACTTAGGAAATAATGCAGAAGCGATTATTTACCGCGATGATATGTTACCGCGTGAAAGCTTCCGTCCAGGCGATCGTGTTCGTGGTTTACTTTATGAAATTAAACCAGAAGCACGTGGTGCGCAATTATTTGTTAGCCGTACAAAACCTGAAATGTTAATTGAACTTTTCCGTGTTGAAGTACCAGAAATTGGTGAGGAAATGCTTGAGATCAAAGGCGCAGCTCGCGACCCAGGTTCTCGTGCAAAAATTTCTGTAAAAAGTAACGACAAACGCATCGACCCTGTTGGTGCTTGTGTTGGTATGCGTGGTTCACGCGTACAAGCCGTTTCAAGTGAGTTAGGCGGTGAACGTGTTGATATCGTTTTATATGATGACAATCCGGCACAATATGTTATCAATGCAATGGCACCGGCAGAAGTTGCCTCTATCATTGTTGACGAAGATAAAAATACCATGGATATCGCTGTTGAAGAAGGCAACTTAGCCATGGCGATTGGTCGAAGTGGTCAAAATATACGTTTAGCTAGCCAATTAACAGGCTGGGAACTAAACGTCATGACCGTTGCAGACATGAACGAAAAACACCAAGCTGAAAACGATAAAGTATTAACGCTATTTATTGACAAGCTAGATCTTGATGAAGACTTTGCCTTGATGTTAGTAGAAGAAGGCTTCACATCGTTAGAAGAAATTGCTTACGTACCTGTTGCTGAAATGCTTGATATTGACGGCATGGATGAAGACATGGTTGAAGAATTGCGCGAACGTGCAAAAGCGGCAATTACTACGCAAGCATTAGCCAGTGAAGAAACACTTGAAGGTTCAGAGCCAGCCGAAGATTTATTAAATCTTGCCGGTTTAGAACGTCATTTAGCGTTTGTATTAGCGAGTCGTGGTATTACAACATTAGAACATCTTGCTGAACAAGGTGTTGATGAAATATCAGACATTGATGAATTAGATGAAACCAAAGCGGGCGAGCTAATTATGGCTGCACGTAATATTTGTTGGTTTAACGAAGAATAACTCACCGGGAGAATTATATAGATGGCAAACGTAACAGTAGAACAACTTGCCAAAGAGATCGGTACACCGGTGGATCGCTTAGTTAGCCAATTGGCTGACTCTGGCGTGAATAAATCGGCAACCGATTCTGTTTCGCAAGAAGAAAAAGAATCATTACTTGACCACTTGAAAAAGCAACATGGTGATGACTCAACCGCTAGCCCAAGCAAAATGACCCTTAGCCGTAAGCAAAAATCTACTTTGGTATTAGGTCACGGTAGCAAAGCTAAGTCAGTTCAAGTAGAAGTACGTAAAAAGCGTACCTACGTAAAACGCAGCGATTTAGAAGAGCAACAACAAGCTGAAGTTGATTCGAAAGCTGCAGAAGAAGCACATATTCAAGCAGAAATCGATTTGAAAACCAAAGCAGAAGCTGATGCTAAAGAAGTAGTAAACGCGCTTGCAGTAGCCGCAGTAAAAGCAGAAGTGCAGGCAGAAGCTAAAGCCGAAGCAAAAGTTGAAGCAGACGCAAAAGCTAAGCAAGCTGCTGTAGTGAAAGCAAAAAACATTGAAGAGTCGGCTGCTAAACCAGCACCAGTGGTAGCTGAAACTGAAGAAGCGAAAAAATTACGCCTACAGCAAGATGCTGAATTAGCCGCTAAAGTTGAAGAAGAAGCCCGTTTATCTGCAGAAGTAGCACGTAAACTTGCTGAAGAAAACGAATCACGCTGGAAAGAGCAAGAAGCAGAGCGTAAAGCGAAAGAGAAAGAAGTGGTACATTTAACTTCTTCTAAATACGCGCAAGAAGCTGAAGATAAAAGTGATTCGGCAGATGAAAGTGGTCGTCGCCGCAAGAAGAAAAAACCTGCTGGCCAAGACAGAAATAACCGTGGTCGTAATGCTAGAGGTAAAGGTAAGTCAGGTTTATCTTCACCTCAAAGCTTGAAGCATGGTTTCACTAAGCCAGTTGAAATTAAGCTGAACGAAGTTCGCATTGGCGAAACAATTTCGGTGGCAGAGTTAGCGAACAAAATGTCGGTTAAAGGCGCTGAAGTCGTTAAAGCCATGTTTAAAATGGGTGCCATGGCAACCATTAACCAAGTGATTGACCAAGAAACTGCAGCATTAGTTGCTGAAGAAATGGGTCGTGAAGTTGTGCTAGTAAAAGAAAATGCCTTAGAAGAAGCGGTACTTTCAGATCGCGATCATACCGGTGAAGCTATTACACGTGCACCCGTTGTGACTATTATGGGTCACGTTGACCACGGTAAAACATCATTACTTGATTACATTCGTAAAGCTAAAGTAGCTGATGACGAAGCAGGTGGTATTACCCAGCATATCGGTGCTTACCATGTAGAAACAGGGCACGGAATGATTACATTCCTTGATACTCCTGGTCATGCGGCCTTTACAGCCATGCGTTCACGTGGTGCTAAAGCAACAGATATTATTATTATTGTTGTTGCCGCAGATGATGGTGTAATGCCACAAACAATTGAAGCTATTCAGCATGCTAAAGCATCTGACGCGCCAATTATCATCGCTGTCAATAAAATGGATAAAGAAGGTGTAGATACTGACCGTGTTAAGAGTGAGTTATCACAACACGGCGTACTTTCTGAAGAGTGGGGCGGTGACGTTCAGTTCTGTCATGTATCAGCCAAAACGGGTTTAGGTATTGACGAATTACTTGACGCTATATTAGTACAGTCAGAGGTTCTAGAACTTACTGCTGTTGTTGATAAAATGGCTAATGGTGTTGTTGTTGAGTCTAAACTTGATAAAGGCCGTGGTCCAGTGGCTACAGTACTTGTTCAAGAAGGTACATTGAACCAAGGTGATATCGTACTTTGTGGTTTAGAATACGGTCGTGTTCGTGCTATGCGTGATGAAAATGGCAACGCTATTCAATCTGCTGGTCCATCAATTCCAGTAGAAATTATTGGCCTAAGTGGTGTTCCAATTTCAGGTGATGAAGCAACCGTTGTTAAAGATGAGAAGAAAGCGCGTGAAGTTGCCTTATTCCGTCAAGGCAAGTTCCGTGATGTGAAACTTGCGCGTCAACAGAAAGCCAAACTTGAAAATATGTTTGCAAGTATGGCTACTGGCGAAGTGTCTGAAGTTAATGTAGTACTTAAATCTGATGTTCAAGGTTCACTTGAAGCCATTTCAGATTCATTGACTAAGCTTTCTACTGATGAAGTTAAAGTACGCATTATTGGTAGTGGCGTTGGTGCTATTACTGAAACAGATGCAACCTTAGCTTCGGCTTCTAACGCTATTGTGATTGGTTTTAATGTTCGTGCCGATGCAGCAGCACGTAAAGTCATTGAAATTGATAAAATTGACTTACGTTACTACAGTGTTATCTACGCCTTAATCGACGAAGTTAAAGCAGCAATGAGCGGTATGCTTGCTCCTGAGTTTAAGCAAGAGATCATCGGTTTAGCACAAGTACGTGATGTATTTAAGTCACCAAAAATTGGCGCAATTGCTGGTTGTATGGTTACTGAAGGTATTATCAAACGTTCAGCACCGATTCGTGTATTGCGTGAAAACATAGTTATTTACGAAGGTGAGTTAGAATCTTTACGTCGCTTTAAAGATGATGTAGCAGAAGTTCGTAACTCCACTGAATGTGGTATCGGTGTTAAGAACTATAACGATGTTCGTGTTGGTGACCAAATCGAAGTATTTGAAACGGTTGAGATTAAACGCACACTTTAATTGCGTTTAGTTTTCATGGTTTAGTTAAAATGGGGGCTTAGCCTCCATTTTCATTTACAAAATATAAGTAATACTTAATATTGATACAGGTATACTGTCATCAATATTATCTCATTATGTTGTAGGAATTATTTATGGCCAGAGAATTTGCTCGTACTGATCGAGTTGCACAAGAAATTCAAAAAGAAATCGCGATGATTATTCAACGCGAAGTAAAGGATCCACGTTTAGGCATGGTGACGGTAAATGCGGTAGAAATTACCCGTGATTTAGCCTATGCAAAAATATTTGTTACCTTCTTCACTTTGGAAGGTCAAAATGTTGATGTTTCAATCGAGGTATTAAATGAAGCGGCAAGTTACATTCGTACTTTGTTAGCTAAACGCATTAATGCCCGCATTATGCCAGAGCTACGATTTATTTATGATAGCTCTATGGTTGAAGGTGTTCGCATGGGTAACCTAGTTGATAAAGCGGTTGCTGAAGACGTGAAGAATCACGAAGGTGAAATAGACGAAGCCCCAGCCCCAGAGAGCGAATAACCATGGCGAAGAAAAGAAAAGGCCGTGCTATTAACGGCGTTTTATTACTTGATAAACCCTATGATATGTCGTCTAACAATGCGCTACAGCGAGTTAAACACATTTATTTCGCGCAAAAAGCAGGTCATACCGGCGCTTTAGACCCATTAGCCACTGGTATGTTACCGATATGTTTGGGCGAAGGAACTAAGTTCTCTCAGTTCTTACTTGATACCGATAAAACTTACCAAGTTACCGCTAAATTAGGTGTGCGTACTACCACTAGTGACGCGGATGGTGAGATTGTTAGCGAAAAGTCTGTAGATGTCAGTGCTGAGCAATTAGCCATAGCATTAAACTCATTTCGCGGTACAACTCAACAGATCCCATCGATGTATTCAGCGTTAAAGTATCAAGGGCAACCTTTATATAAATATGCCCGTGAAGGTATTGAAGTACCTAGAGAATCACGTGACATTACGGTATTTCGCTTGGACTTATTACGCTTTGAAGGTGATGAAGTTGATTTAGATATTCATGTTTCTAAAGGTACTTACATTCGCACTATTATTGACGATTTAGGCGAGCTTTTGGGCTGTGGTGCTCATGTTGCTCATTTACGTCGCAGTGCTGTGGGTAATTACCCGACAGAAAAAATGGTGACAATCAAAACATTAGAAACCCTGTTAGCACAAGCCGTCGCTGAAGATGTTCCGCCATCGGTGTATTTAGATGACTTATTATTACCGATGACAACCGCTTGTGATGGTATTCCTGCAGTTTTCGTTGATGATATGTCAGCAAACTTTTTACGCCACGGTAACCCTGTACAGTGCTCAAATGCGCCAGCAACCGGTCTAGTACAAGTATTCATTGGCGATGATGTTGATACGGGTGAGTTTATTGGCGTTGGAGAAATTGATGATGATGGTTTAGTTAATCCTAAACGTATCACTGTTGTTGGATAACTTTAGACTATAGGTTTAGGTTGCAATTACAGCAGTTATTGATAGAATACGCGCTCTTGGAACGTCTTGCTGATTTAGTGTTCGGCTCGACGCGATTTTAAACACTAAAATTAAGGTAAATATTATGTCTTTAAATGCTGTTGAAAAAGCTGCTATCGTTGCAGAATACGCACAAGCTGAAGGTGATACTGGTTCTCCAGAAGTACAAGTTGCTTTGTTAACTATACAAATCAACCACTTACAAGGTCACTTTAAAGAGCACATCCATGATCACCATTCACGTCGTGGTTTATTACGCATGGTAAGCCAACGTCGTAAATTACTTGATTACTTAAAAGGCAAAAACGTTGAACGTTATACTGCTTTAATTGGTAAATTAGGTCTACGTCGTTAAGACGAGCTTTATTATAAAATAAGCAAAAATCATAAAAAGGAGCCTAATAGCTCCTTTTTTTATCCCTTGAGTTTACTGACCTAAGTTTGAGAGATATGGAACTGTGTCTAGGTTTTTTTTACAGCGATTAGCATCATAATGTAGCTACTTAACTGTTATCGTGCATAAAATCTAAATTTAATCCTGATAGATAAAAGGAGTTGCTTGTACTTTATCGCCATGACAGCTCGGATTTATGCAAAAGTATAATACCTATGTCGCTTATGGATATAATCTAATAAACTGAAAAGTATAAGGTATTCTTAGCGTTAAAATTAAAAGTTAGATAAAGAGAATATGCATTTTTCAGATAAATCTAACCTTAATAAATGTTGAATTTACTTTGAATTTTAGTCATAGCCATCGTAATGATTTTTTTGAGTAACAACAAAATTAATAAAGAGGGTATAAGGTTATCTGATATAAATAGCTGCAATCATTAATATAGTGAAAAAATAAGGTGTCAAAAACGTTGATAATTTTAAAGCGTAGTTTGTACCTATTGCTAATAGCAATAGTTTCCTTTGCCATTTACCTCTATGCAAATAAAGCCCCTGACAGATCTGTTGCAGAACTTAGTGAACGTTGGGCACCTGAACCCTCAAAATTTTTAAATATTGCCGGTATGAACATTCACCTCAGAGATGAGGGACCAATATCTGATAAAGAGCCTATTGTGTTAATCCATGGCACGAGTGCCTCATTGCATACATGGGACGGTTGGGTTGAGGTCTTAAAAGAGCAACGTAGAGTTATTCGTTTTGATTTACCCGCTTTTGGTTTGACAGGCCCCGATCCGCAAAACAACTATAAAATTGAACATTACGCTGAAGTAGTTATTGCCGTGTTAGATAAATTGCAAATCAATGAAAGTGTCTTAGCAGGTAACTCGTTAGGTGGTTATATTGCTTGGGCGACAGCTGTATTGCACCCCGATAGAGTATCAAAATTGATTTTAGTTGATGCGAGTGGGTATCCTTATGAGTCTAAATCCATGCCACTTGCTTTTAAATTGTCAAAAAATCCAGTCACAAGTCTCTTATTAAAAAATGTTTTACCAAAATCCTTGGTAGCACGCAGTGTTAAAAATGTTTATGGAAATCCTGACTTGGTCAGCAATGAATTAGTTGAGCGATACTATCAACTATCTCTTCGTGAGGGTAACCGTAGCGCTTTAAAAGCACGTTTTGAGCAAACATTACCTGGGCCGATGGCAAAAAAAATTCGAACAATAAAGCAGCCTACACTTGTACTCTGGGGTAAAAAAGATCAGCTAATACCGGAGAAATTTGGCGTGCAATTTTCGCAAGAAATTCCTAACAGTCAATTGATTATTTTTGATAAATTAGGTCATGTACCACATGAGGAAGATCCCCAAGCAACAGTGTCGGCAGTGATAAGATTTTTACAGGTTAATTAAGGCCAACTTAGTCTCTTACTGGTAAGTCGATGAAGGGCTGTTGCCTGTATGGTGATTTTAGACACCACTCTTACCTATAGGTGAGTTATTAGAATAACACTGGAGGCAGTTACCGAGCAAAACTATGCTCTGTTCTGGCATAATGTTGCGCTCCACCATCACCATCGTTAGTGTTGTCTTCAAGCCATACCAGTAACTTATTCCTGCTTAACGTATCCAAATCTGCATCTTAAAGTTGAGCCGATATAACATGCATGCAAATTGTCAAAATATCTAATGTAGACAAAAATCTTCAGGTTTTGCTCTTTTAAACCCATCATTTATGCTTTCAGGCTAGTAAAAACATAGGTGTTAAGTATAATGTGCCTGCAAATTTCGTATTTGTAAAAAAATAATCAATCAAACTGTATAATTTTTTGTTCAGCTTAGTGCGTAACTTATCGGTAACGCCTTAATATTTAATGATTAACTAAGTGAATAAATAATTGTACAGATTGATTAAAATCAAAAATATCTAAGGAACTAACTAAATGTTTAATCCAGTTACTAAAACATTTGAGTTCGGTCAACATACCGTAACTCTAGAAACGGGCGTTATTGCTCGTCAAGCCACTTGTGCCGTTATGGCTAGCATGGACGATACCTCAGTATTAGTCTCTGTTGTTGGTAAAAAAGAAGCAAAACCAGGACAAGACTTTTTCCCATTAACGGTTAACTATCAAGAGCGTACTTACGCTGCTGGTAAAATCCCAGGTGGTTTCTTTAAACGTGAAGGCCGTCCTTCAGAAGAAGAAACATTAATCTGTCGTTTAATCGATCGTCCAATTCGCCCACTATTCCCTGAAGGGTTTACTAACGAAGTTCAAGTCGTTATCACTGTAGTTTCGGCTAACCCAGAAATTTCTCCAGATATTATTGCTTTATTGGGTACCTCTGCGGCATTAGCTATTTCAGGCATGCCTTTTAGCGGTCCTGTTGGTGCAGCGCGCGTTGGTTATACTGACGGAAAATATATTCTTAACCCATTACAATCTGAATTAGAAGCTTCTCAGTTGAACTTAGTTGTTTCTGGTACAGACTCTGCTGTATTAATGGTTGAGTCAGAAGCTGACGTGCTTTCTGAAGAAGTTATGCTTGGCGCTGTTATGTTTGGTCATGAGCAAATGCAAACAGCTATTACTGCTATTAAAGAAATGGCTGCAGAAGTTAACAATCCTAAATGGGATTGGGTTGCACCAGTCAAGAACGCTGATGTTATCGCTAAAATTACAGAGCTTTCTGAAAGCCAGGTAAACGAAGCATATCAAATCACGGAAAAAGCAGTTCGTTACGAAAAAATTAAAGAAATTCGCAATGGTGTTATTGAAACATTATTAGCTGCCGATCCTGCGCTTGATGTGCAAGAAGCCAAAGATTTATTCCACGACTTAGAGAAAACAGTCGTTCGTGGTCGTATTACAAAAGGCATGCCTCGTATCGACGGTCGTGATCCTGAAATGATCCGGGCACTAGACGTAATGACTGGTGTATTACCACGTACTCATGGCTCTGCTGTATTTACTCGTGGTGAAACTCAGGCTTTAGTTGTTGCTACTTTAGGTACACAACGTGATGCACAACGTCTTGACACTATTATGGGTGAGAAAACTGATAGCTTCATGCTACATTATAACTTCCCTCCATACTGTGTTGGTGAAACAGGTTTTGTTGGTTCTCCTAAGCGTCGTGAAATCGGCCATGGTCGTCTTGCAAAACGCGGTATGTTGGCTGTTATGCCTTCTGCGGAAGAATTCCCTTATTCAGTTCGTGTAGTGTCTGAAATTACTGAGTCAAACGGTTCGTCTTCAATGGCTTCTGTTTGTGGTACTTCATTAGCACTTATGGATGCAGGTGTACCAATCAAAGCTTCAGTTGCTGGTATTGCTATGGGCCTAGTTAAAGAAGGCGATGACTTTGTTGTACTTTCTGACATTTTAGGTGATGAAGATCACTTAGGCGATATGGACTTTAAAGTAGCGGGTACTACCGGTGGTATTACTGCACTTCAAATGGACATTAAAATTGAAGGTATCACGCAAGAAATCATGCAACTTGCTTTAAATCAAGCAAAAGCGGCTCGTAATCACATCTTAGCTGTTATGGATGAAGCTATTGGCGGACATCGTGATGATATCTCTCAATTTGCTCCACGTATTCATACCATGAAAGTTCCTCAAGATAAAATTCGTGACATTATCGGTAAAGGTGGCGCAACTATTCGTCAGTTAACTGAAGAAACAGGCACGACCATTGAAATTGAAGATGATGGTACCGTTAGAATCGCGGCGACTGATGGCGAGCAAGCGAAAGATGCTATTGCACGTATTACTGCATTAACTGCTGAAATTGAAGTGGGTACTGTTTATACGGGTAAAGTTGTACGTATCGTTGATTTTGGTGCGTTTGTTAACGTATTGCCAGGTAAAGACGGTTTAGTACATATTTCTCAAATTTCTGAAGAACGTGTTAACGCTGTTAGCGACGTATTGACAGAAGGTCAAGACGTAACAGTTAAAGTATTAGAAGTTGACCGTCAAGGTCGCGTACGTTTAAGCATGAAAGAAGCAATGGAAAAACCTGTTGCAGCGCCTACAACTGACGCAGCAGAATAATTATTTTGTTATAAATCAAGTGTATCAGGTGTGTTTGTAAAAATCACCTGAGATCTTGTACACAAAAAGGGAGCTTAATTGCTCCCTTTTTTATATACTCAATAGTATAAATACTCACTAGGATACTGCTTTACGTGCGCTTACTTTCTAAAACTCTACTTTCTCAAGCTTTATTTTCCAAAGTGTTACTTATTTCAGGTTTATTGCTCACTCAAGGTTGCTTATCAACAACCCCCGAGCCCTCTGTTATTGGCGACTTGATCATTGCTGAACCCATTGCCATTAGTTATAAAAATGAAATAGCGCTGGCACGATTAACACAAGTATTACAACGCGCTGAAATCAGCGATGGCCAACGAGCAGAATTATTTTATCAGCGCGGGGTTGAATACGACAAAGTGGGTTTACGTGCTTTAGCTCGCTTTGACTTTAACCAAGCGATTAATCTAAAGCCTGATATGTCAGACGCCTACAATTTCTTAGGTATTCACTTTACTCAGTTACGAGAATTTAATCAGGCATATGATGCCTTTGATTCCGCGATAGAATTGGCTCCTGATCATGAATACGCTTATTTAAATCGTGGTATTGCGCTTTATTATGGTGGCCGGCCAAATTTAGCTGCAGATGACTTTAAGGTATTTAGACAATACCAGCAGAATGATCCTTATCGCCTGTTGTGGCAATACTTGGCGGACGTAGAATTAGATCAGAAAAAAGCCAATCAAGACTTAGTCGTTTATGCACTACAGGTAGGTGATAGGGTTTGGGCAAAAAATGTTATTAAACTTTACTTAGGCGAAATGAGCCAAGGTACTTTTATTGATCGGATGGCGGAAGATGTTAATTCAAATGAAGCACTGGCAGAACGCTTATGTGAAGCCTATTTCTATTTAGGTAAGTACAGTCAACTGCAAGGTGATGCTAATGCGGCGATTAACTTTTTTAAACTAGCGCTCAGTACCAACGTATATGAATTTGTTGAGCACAGGTATGCCAAACTTGAATTAGACTTAATGCGCGAAACAGCACTAGAAAGTAGAGAACCTTAATCTATATTACAGACAAAATTTAATGATAATTAAAAAAATTTTAATAAGCCTAGTCGTTTTTACATCACTAAGCTTATTTTTTTTTATCACTGATTATCGCGAAAAAATTGCTAATGCCGAGATCACTCGTCAACAATTATCTATACTAGAAACCTTAGACCCATTTATTACTACAGATGAACGATTAGTTCAGCTCTTAGCAAAAGGTAATAATAAGGCATGGCTACACTTAGCAAAACTTCATGGCGATTTCAACGCCAATACGGCTTATCAATTAGCTGAATATTATCGTCGTAGTAAGCAAATAAGATTAGCTGAACTATGGTATCGAGTAGCGATACGTCAGCAGCACCTTTTGGCGCGAATAGCCTTGGCAAATATTTATTTTAAGCATCAAAAATATGCTGAAATTAAGCCATTATTATTGTCTATTGCGGTCAATGACACTGCACTAGCCATGCTATATAAAATAGCCTTATATCAAGGTGATCTAGCCTTTATTGCAGAGCATAAAAACAGGCTAGCGCAAGGTGATAATATTGGCTTTTACAATGAGCTTGAACAGTTTTCTGTGTTTAGTGAAAGCGAAGAGCAAAAGAAGAGTGAAGAAAAACACGAGTACAATCTAGAAAAAAATATAAAAAATAATTCAGCTTGCTCGGTAGATGTGCAACTGTTTGCAACAAACTTAAAAGGTTTACGCCATGGCCAACAGTTAATGTCAGCTTTTGAGCATCAAAAGTTGGCAAAATATATTTGTTTGCGAACACCTAAATATATTCCTGCCGAAGCCATTAATTGCTTACATAGCGTTAGCGAAAATATAAGCTGTAATACAAGTGTTTGGATCACACGTGATGACATTAATACTCGTTATATTGGTGTTATTGTTGAGCAAGGTGGTGCTAATGTTGATCATGGTATTATGTATATAGATCAAGATGATAATCTTGATGTTTTAATTCATGAGCTTAGTCATTTTATTGGTTTTGTTGATGAATATCCGCTACCAAAACAACATCAAAAGTGTCAGCAAGTTCAGCAAAACCCCTTTGCGCATAATTTGGTTGTTTTACCTGATTATTATCAAGGTGAGCGTGAAAAGTTGCGAGCAAGCATACTGTCTCAGGTACCATGGCGAAATTTAATTAAACACTCAACACCAATATTGTCGAAGTATCAGCAAGGCTGGACGTTAGCCACACCAGTAACATATCAAAACGAAATAGGACTGTTTACCACAGCTTCTTGTAATAAACAGCGTAAGACGCAAGCGTTTAAACCCTTAGCCTCACGTACAAAACTGGAGTATTTTGAATTGTATTTTCCAGAAATATATTTAAATATTATTGAGTTAGCACCCAAGCTTTTTTTAATGCCAAATTATCATTTTAATCTGAAACGAGATTTAGCTCATTAAGGGGATTATGCCAAGGTGGAAAGTATATTAAGGGCTAAGCAATTTGATTAACTAACACTTAGCAACTTAGCAACTTAGAACTTAGCAACTTGAAATATAGCCAACTTAAACATTATACTTATTGGCTATATGATTATTTTTTCGTTTCATTAGTTAACTTGATGTCAGCTAATGTGTTCTTTAAGTACATTAATCTTAGATTCCTTTAGTGCATTGAACTTAGTTGCTTTTTTAAAATGTGCTGCCGAACTTGCGTATTCCTGCTGTAATACAGTGTTGATTCTTACTTTAGCTATCGGCCACATGGTGTTGTTGTTAAATACTGTCAGTTCTTTCTCTATTAACGCTTTACTATTTTTGGTGGAGCTAACTTTTGTCCTTCTAAGAAACCATGAAAATAATGCCATAGTATTTATTCCTCCAATTACTCACTTAAGGTATAGCGTAAATTATTTCTTTTTGCTGAATGATGTTAGATATTTTATCTATCTAAAGATTTTCTCGCGCTTACAAAGAAAGTTAAGATATAATTGTGGCAACTTAATGAAATTATTATTACATTTTTATGGAAAAATTTTCTTTTACTTCCTTTCGTCAACAATTTCCTATTCTTGCCAGCAAAGTTAATGGCAAACCGTTAATTTATTTTGACAATGCGGCCACAACTCAGAAACCAAGCTGTGTTATTGACAGCCATAAAAATTATTATCAATCAAATAATGCTAATGTGCATCGCTCTTCTCATGCCTTAAGCGCCAGGGCAACTGTGGCTTATGAAAGTGTTAGAGAAAAAGCACAGAAATTTATCAATGCTAAAACCAGTAAAGAAATTATTTGGACCAAAGGTTGTACTGAAAGTATTAATTTAATTGCGCAGAGTTGGGGACGAACAAGATTACAACCCAATGATGAAATTGTTTTAAGCTATAGCGAGCATCACGCTAATATTGTGCCTTGGCAAATTGTTGCAAAGCAAACGGGTGCTAAAATTAAAGTATTGCCACTAACGCAAACCGGTGAAATAGATGTTACACAACTAGAGGGAATTATCAGCGAACGCAGCAAAATTGTTTGTTTTGGTCATATATCTAATGTCGTTGGCCGAATTAATCCAATTGAAGAGATTATTCGTGTAGCGAATAAGTACCAAGCATTAACTTTAGTTGATGGCGCTCAGGCCATTGCTCATGTAAATATTGATGTCAGTGCATTAGGCTGCGACTTTTATGTTTTTTCTGCTCATAAAATGTATGGTCCAACAGGTGTTGGTGTGCTGTATGGTAAGCAGGAATTACTAGAGGATATACCACCATATCAAGCCGGTGGCGAAATGATAAAAGCGGTGAGCTTTGAGCAAACAACATTTAATGACTTACCGTATAAGTTTGAGGCCGGCACACCTAATATTGCTGGTGTTGTAGCCTTAGGTGTGGCGATTAGTTTCATTGAAAAGCAAGGGTATAGAGGGATACTCGAATATGAAAGGCAATTAACACAATATTGCTTTGAGCAGTTATCAAGCGTGCAGGGGTTAAATTTTATTGTTGATGAAGTGCCGGATATTCCGGTATTTTCATTTACTCTTACAGGGCAACATAATCATGACGTTGCTACTGCGCTAGACAGCGTAGGGATTGCGGTTCGCTCGGGGCATCATTGTGCTATGCCTTTAATGCAATATCTCAATATTGATGGCTGCATCCGCTTATCTTTGTCGGCATATAATAGCTTTCAAGAGATAGACTTTACTGTGCAGCAATTACGAAGCTTGAGTGAGTCAATATCGAATGTTATTGATGATTTAAGTGCTTCAAAATCTGATGATATGATTAGTGTTAATGCGCTTGCCAATAGTAATTTAGCCGTTGATGACATATTAGCTATGTTCGCTAAAGCAAAAAGTTGGGACAGTAAACATCGTGAAATTATGATGTTGGGTAAAAAGCAATTACGCTTACCTGATGAAGATAAAACCGAGCTGTCATTAATTTCTGGCTGTGAAAGTCAGGCATGGTTGTTGTGTTATCAAGAGGCAGATGGCTTATTTCGCTTTAAAGGTGATAGTGACGCCAAAGTTATTAGAGGCCTATTTGCCATTATATTGGCTGCGGTTGATAACAAAACTGCAGCGCAAATAAGCGCTTTTGATATGGATGGTTATTTCGCTAAGTTAGGTTTATTGCAACACTTAAGCCCTTCACGTGGTAATGGACTTCGGGCTATTGTGCAGAAAATACAGCACTCGGTAGAGTGATAACAGTGACGTGGTAGCCTTTATGTAGAATATATAAAGGCTAACTAAGCGCTTTTTTCAAATATTTATCCATTGCCTTGGCAACTGCAAAAAAAGCAAAACAAGCAGTAACCTGGGTTGCTGCGCCAAAGCCACCACTACAATCTAAACGCATCGATCCATCGCCTGACTGTTTAGCATGGCAAACATTACCTTCGGAGTCTGGGTAGCGTAGTTGTTCAGTGGAAAATATCGCATCAATTGAAAATTTGCGTTTCACATTCCGTGAAAAATTGTACTCTCTGCGCAGTTGGTTACGTACTTTTGCTAGCAGCGGATCTTGAAATGTTTGGCTTAAATCGGCAACGGCAATTTTACTGGGATCAATCTGACCACCAGCACCGCCGATGGTAATAATCGGTAATTTATTTCGTTTACAATGAGCAATAATGGCCGTTTTAACATTAACAGAGTCGATAGCATCGATAACGTAATCAAACGAATTTGACAGTAAATCATGGACATTTTCCAGGGTTACGAAGTCTTCTATGGTGCTAACCAAGCACTCAGGATTAATTTGCTTTATTCTATCGCGCATAACGTCAACTTTACTTAAGCCTACGGTATCGGTTAAGGCATGAATTTGGCGATTAATATTGGTTACGCATAAATCATCTAGGTCAATTAATGTTATTTGCCCAATGCCATTACGGGCTAAGGCTTCTGCTACCCATGAACCCACACCGCCGATACCGATCACACAAAAGTGTGCCTGCTGTAGCGCTGCACTTTGACTATTACCATATAACCGGGCAATACCACCGAACCTTAATTGATAATCTGACATTATTTATCCACTCGCTTGAAAATTCGCTGCGCATTATAGCAGTACCTTTCAGTAAAGCTATGGATGCAGGTAATATAGCGCTCAGTAAAGACCTAATTTTTTTATTAGCTTCAATTTTACCCTATTGCTCTATTTAGTATTTATTAGCCTTATATTCAATATTTATAGTATTGATAGAAAATTAGACTTATCTTGATGATAAAGAGCCAAGTGCGCTGATTTTTTAATCATAAATGAAGCTTGCTTTAGTCAGAGTGTAAAATTTTGTGATAAATATAAGTATAAATATAAGTAAATGTGTCATTTTTTAGCTAATTAAGACTCATTTTTATAAAATAATTTGTTTAATTAACGCTAATATTTGTCTAAATATCACTCTACTACATTTTAATCGCCATAAAAGGGGATTTTTTTGACATGTTTATGGCTAAAAATAACAAATATTCAAGCGGTATTATTGATGTGCTGATTTTTGTTAAGGGTTATTGCTTGATGATTTAGCCACATTATTAGCTTGTGCATAGGATATTTAAAGCGCTTTAAATAAGTGTTCTAGCAGGTGCTCATTAGTCATTTACAAAGAATTTTAGTTAGATGCCATAACAAATCAGGCTACTAATTAAGTGTTTTTTGCCCACTGTAATATGAATATAGTCTTAATTTTTAGCCATTTTTTAAGCACTGTTCTTGCTATAGCTAAATAATATCTATAACAATACGGTTAAGCTGCAGGCAGTTTGACTATAAACTGTGTTTGCTGCTCATTGATAATAGTAAACGATATTTGACCATGCTGTACTTCAGTCATTAGTTTAGCTGAATAAGTGCCCAATCCTGTGCCAGTACTATGGTTTGAGCTACTGTACTTGTTAAATAAGGATGAGCGTAAGTGCTTAGCAATAATCCCGTGGTTGGTCAGTTTAAAGCAGATATCATTATTATCATGCGTTAATTCTATCGTTATTGTGTGATTTACAGGTGAGGCCTCTACTGCATTTTTGATCAAATTATTGAAAATTGACAAACAAAGTAAAGGCTCAGCCATAATGGCATATTCAATATCAAGGCCACTTAATGCAAAGTGGATTTTTTTGTCATGGCTAATACTGGATATCGCATTGATGGCATCGTCAATTAACAGGTTTAAGTTGGTTGCCTGCGGCATTAGTGTATAAATACCTTGTTCAATTTTGTAAACATTGAGGGAGTTATTAACCATGTTTACAACATTATTTACTGCGCGATTAATTGATCTTGCCGCTTTTTTATCAGTTAATCGATATGTTTCAAATAAAATATTGTTCAGGGGCGCTTTTAAATCGTGATGAGTTATTTTCTCAATATCTTCACGTAACTTGGCATTTTCTTTAAGGGTGGCTACTTGCGCAGAGAGGTCTAGCTTTTGCTGCTGTAAGCGGATGTGTGTAGCAACACGAGCACGCAGCAAATCACCATTTAATGGTTTGGTAATATAATCTACAGCACCTAAATCAAACCCATATTTTATATCTTCAACGAGTGCTTTAGCACTAAGGAATATTACCGGGATATTGGCGCTTGCCTCATTGTCTTTAAGGCTTTTACAAACTTGATAGCCATCCATTTTTGGCATCATAATATCAAGTAAAATCAACCTGATATTATACTTGATATTTGCCACTATTTTCAGTGCATGTTCACCTGATTTTGCTGCCATTACGCGGTAAAGATCACGCAAGTTACCGGCTGCTACATCAATGTTACTGCTTTCATCGTCCACGACAAGGATAGTTGGCTTTTGTTCTAGTAACACAGGTGCTGTGTTACTAGCAGGCTTTGATAATGCTTCATTATCATCTTCCTGATGAGCTTGAGCGGTAAATATAGTGTTTTGTGTTAATGCAAATAATGCTTCGATCACATATTGTTTTCTAAAAGGGGGGAATAGAGAAATGCTATCAGTTAATGCACACTTTACATTATGGGTTTTGTCTAAATTTATGGCTGAATTCTTTTCATCAATTTGATGCGTCAGTACCATTAATGGTAGTTGTTTTATCTTTGATGCTTTTGCTAATTCGTCACGAAAAATTAAGCTGCTTTTACTGGTTAAATTATCGGCACAAATCAACAAGCTTATGGCTGAAAATTGCGCATATTCTCTTGCGTCTTCAGCACTTTCGATACATGCAATGGCATTTTTGCTAATACCACAGGAGAGTAATATTTTAGCAAGAGCTTCTCGAACTAAGCGACTTTCATCGACGATTAAAATATGGTCTAGCACAAATATGACACCGCTTAAATTATAAAAAATCGCTGCAACAATATAGTGTTTGAAACAACAATGTACAGAAGTTTGTCGACCCAATATATTAGGCTATTAGTTGTGCAATAACTTATTTCAGGACTGAACAAAATTATAAATCAAAAAAGGCAACCAAGAGGTTGCCTTTTTTATCTAAGATGAAGGGTTAGCTAATGAGATTTAGCTTTGGTTATCTTTCACTTAGAGGAATAAATGTACGGTTGATTTCGCCAGTATATTTTTGACGAGGACGACCAATTTTTTGTCCAGGTTGACCTAGCATTTCATCCCAATGAGCAATCCAACCAACGTTACGTGACATGGCAAAGATAACCGTGAACATATTCGTTGGAATACCAATAGCTTTTAAAATGATGCCTGAGTAAAAATCAACATTTGGGTATAATTTTTTCTCAATAAAATAAGAGTCTTCAAGTGCTACTTTTTCTAACGCCATTGCTACGTCAAGCAACGGATCTTGAATACCTAATTCTTTTAACACTTCGTGACAAGTGTCACGCATTACCGTGGCACGAGGATCGAAGTTTTTATAAACACGATGACCAAAGCCCATCAAACGGAAGGGGTCAGATTTATCTTTTGCTTTAGCAACATACTCGTCAACACGGTCTAAAGAACCAATTTCTGTAAGCATAGTTAAACATGCTTCATTTGCGCCGCCGTGTGCAGGGCCCCATAACGATGCAACACCCGCAGCAATACAGGCATATGGATTAGCACCAGAAGAACCAGCTAAGCGTACAGTAGATGTTGATGCATTTTGCTCATGGTCAGCGTGTAGCGTAAAAATTCGGTCCATCGCACGGGCAACTGTTGGGCTAACAACATATTCTTCTGCTGGAACAGAGAACATCATATGCAAGAAGTTTTCTGCATAATTTAAATCGTTACGTGGGTAAACGAATGGCTGTCCAATACTATATTTGTATGCCATTGCCGCAATAGTTGGCATTTTGGCAATTAAGCGATGCGCGCTACGCATACGTTGATCAGGTGCGTGTATATCTAAGTCACTATGATAAAATGAAGATAGCGCGCCAACCACACCACATAGCATCGCCATAGGATGCGCATCAGGAAGGAAACCATGAAAAAAGTGTACTAATTTTTCATGTACCATAGTGTGATTGTTAATAATGCCTTTAAATTCATCGTATTGCGTTCTATTTGGCGCTTCGCCGTGCAATAAAATATAACAAACTTCTAAGTAATCTGCTTGTTTAGCAAGACTATCTATCGCATAACCGCGGTGTTGTAAAATACCTTTATCACCGTCAATGAAAGTGATCGCAGACTCACAAGACGCTGTTGCCATAAAACCTGGGTCATAGGTAAAGTAGCCCGCAGCACCTAAAGTACGTATGTCTATGACATCGTTACCCGCACTACCTTTATGAATTGGCAATTCTGCAATTACATTACCGTCGATACTAAGAGAGGCTTTTGAATCAGCCATATGTTTCGTCCCCATTATAATAAATCGCTTATCTTAAAAATTGTTAAAACGTTAAAATTAAGTGCTTAGACAATTTTTGTTAATATAAAACTGACACCATTCTACTTCAGATCACCCCCTATAAGTCAATTCGTTTGTTAAACACTTAGACTAAAGTCAGATGTGCAAATAGATATTTGTAAACCAAGGTTAGCCATTAGTCGTAAGCCATGAAAATAGGCTCTAATTTGTCAGCAAGAGAATTGTAATTAATGGATTTCATCTATATAATCGGGCCGATCTAAATTCTTTTTTTGCATTCAATTATTAAGTGTAGAAATATAATTTGAATTGAAAGGGGGTTATCTAACTTAGTAAATTAGTTAGGTAGCGTAAAAACAAATAAGTTGAATGCTCCAAGAGCTCCTTAGGCGACAATCGTGAAAAAACAACGTCCTGTAAACTTAGATTTGTCAACAATTAAAATGCATGCAGCAGCCAATGCTTCTATATTACACCGAGTATCAGGTGTAATCATGGTGTTTGCTATTGGTATTTTATTGTGGACACTTTCTTTATCCCTATCTTCTGCTGAAGGATTCAGCCAAATAGAGGCACTACTTAGTGGTGTATTCTTCAAAATAATTATCCTTGGTACGCTTTCTGCACTTATTTATCATCTACTTGGCGGTATTCGTCATTTAATTATGGATTTAGGTTATTTTGAAGAGCTAGCTTCGGGTAATGCTACAGCAAAGTTTGTTATCGCACTTTGGTTAGTGCTTACTGTAGTAGTAGGAGTTAAATTATGGTAAATAATGCAGCAACAGTAGGCCGTAGTGGCGTACATGACTATGTACTTGTTCGTGCAAGTGCAATAATTCTAGCATTTTATACTTTATATCTTGTCGGTTTTTTCGTTATAACCCCAGATGTAACTTTTGAAATCTGGCAGACATACTTTAGTGGTTTTGGCACTAAAGTATTTACAATTTTAGCACTTATTGCGTTATTAGTTCATGCGTGGATTGGTGTCTGGCAAGTACTTTCCGATTACATCAAACCAGCGCTTTTACGTGGTGGTTTGCAATTTTTCTTTTCTGTTCTGTTGCTAGTATATCTTGTAGCAGGCTCATTAACTGTGTGGGGTGTGTAAGTGAACGTTCCAATTCGTGAATTCGACGCCATTGTTATTGGCGCAGGTGGTGCAGGTATGCGCGCTGCCTTAGCAATATCAGAATCAGGCAAATCTTGTGCTTTGATTTCAAAAGTATTTCCTACTCGTTCTCATACGGTATCAGCGCAAGGCGGTATTACCGTAGCCTTGGGTAATGCTCATGAAGATCACTGGGAACAACATATGTACGATACGGTTAAAGGTTCTGATTATATCGGTGACCAAGACGCTATCGAATATATGTGTAAAACGGGTCCAGAATCCATTATCGAATTAGAGAAAATGGGTTTACCCTTTTCTCGTACCGAAGAAGGTAAAATCTACCAACGTCCATTCGGTGGTCAATCGAAAAACTTTGGTGGCGAACAAGCCGCACGTACAGCAGCAGCAGCTGATCGTACGGGTCATGCCTTGTTACATTGCTTGTATCAACAAAATGTTAAAAACAAAACTAACGTCTACTCAGAATGGTACGCTTTAGATTTAGTTAAAAATAGTGACGGTGCCATTGTTGGTACTACGGCTATTTGCATTGAAACAGGTGAAATAGTTTACTTTAAAGCCCGCGCAACAGTACTTGCTACTGGTGGTGCTGGTCGTATTTATGCATCAACAACTAATGCCCATATCAACACTGGTGACGGTGTTGGCATGGCAGTTCGTGCTGGCATACAAATGCAAGACATGGAGATGTGGCAGTTCCATCCAACAGGTATTGCCGGTGCAGGTACACTAGTAACTGAAGGCTGTCGTGGCGAAGGTGGTTACCTGCTTAACAAAGACGGTGAGCGTTTCATGGAGCGTTACGCGCCAAATGCTAAAGATTTAGCAGGACGTGATGTTGTAGCTCGATCTATGATGACAGAAATCCGTGAAGGTCGTGGTTTTGATGGTCCTATGGGTCCACACCTTAAGCTTAAACTTGACCATTTAGGTCGTGAAACACTAGAAAAGCGTTTGCCAGGTGTTTGTGATTTATCTAAAACATTTGCTCATGTTGACCCAGCAGTAGAACCTATTCCAGTTATACCAACATGTCATTACCAGATGGGTGGTATACCTTGTAATGTCAATGGTCAAGCAGTTAACTTTAATCCAGAAACGGGTAAAGAGACAATTGTAGAAGGCTTATTTGCTGTTGGTGAGATTGCTTGTGTATCAGTTCATGGTGCAAACCGTTTAGGCGGTAATTCTTTACTTGATTTAGTAGTATTTGGTCGCTCTGCAGGTAATTTCTTAGGTACTTACCTAAATGATACTCAAGCAGGTACAGATGCATCTGAGTCTGACTTAGAGGCTTCATTAGCGCGTACAAAGCGTTGGGAGTCATCTACTAAAGGTGAAAGTCCATTCCAGATCCGTAAAGATCTACAAAAGTGCATGCAATTTAACTTCTCAGTGTTTCGTGACGGCGATGCCATGGCTGAAGGCATGAAAGAATTAACAGAAATTCGTGAACGTATTCAACATGCCAGCCTTGATGACAAGTCTTCAGAATTTAACACTGCGCGTATCGAGTGTTTAGAATTAGACAACTTGATGGAAACTGCTTTTTGTACGGCAAAAGCTTCGAATTTCCGTACTGAATCACGGGGTGCTCATGCGCGCGCAGATTTTTCTGTTCGTGATGATGAAAATTGGTTATGCCATAGTATTTATACGCCAGAGACACAATCTATGTCTAAGCGTAAAGTAAATATGGCTCCGGTCCACCGTGAAGCTTTCCCTCCGAAAGCAAGAACTTACTAAGGAGAACTAGCGATGAAACAAATTTTTTCGATTTACCGTTACAACCCTGATGTTGATAACAAGCCTTACATGAAAGACTATGAGCTGGAAATTCCAGAAGGCTCAGACATGATGGTACTTGATGCTTTAACTTTATTAAAAGAAAAAGATCCATCATTATCATTTCGTCGTTCATGTCGTGAAGGTGTTTGTGGCTCTGATGGTATGAATATCAATGGTAAAAATGGTTTAGGTTGCATTACACCTTTGTCTGCTGTGCCAGCAAAGAAAATTGTCTTGCGTCCATTGCCAGGTTTACCGGTGATACGTGATTTAGTTATTGATATGACTCAGTTCTATAATCAATATGAGAAAATCCGACCTTACCTTATTAACGATGGTAAAGCGCCACCTGCACGTGAGCACTTGCAATCTATTGAAGAACGTGAAAAATTAGACGGTCTTTATGAGTGTATTTTATGCGCGTGTTGCTCATCATCTTGTCCTTCTTTCTGGTGGAATCCTGATAAATTTATCGGTCCAGCGGGTTTATTACATGCTTATCGTTTTCTTATCGATAGCCGTGATACCGCTACAGAAGAACGTTTAGATGACCTACAAGATGCTTACAGTGTATTTCGCTGTCACGGTATCATGAACTGTGTTGACGTTTGTCCGAAAGGATTAAACCCAACCAAAGCCATTGGCCATATTAAGTCAATGTTGCTAACCAGAGCGGTTTAATTTAATCATCCGGGTGCTTTCTAGCGAATGTGCTCGGATATTTTATTTCAACCATTTGTTTTAATTGCTTTTATCCCATAAAGGAACAGGCAATGCCCGAAGGTGCTATGAAGGCTTGGATAGAGTCTTCTCATTTAAGTGGTGCAAACGCTGCTTATATTGAAGAATTATACGAATCTTATCTTAATAACTCACAATCTGTTACTGCAGAGTGGCGAGGTATTTTCCAACAACTTCCTAAAATTGAAGGTGCTGACGTTGAATATCGGCATTCTGAAATCCGCGATGAATTTAAAGATCTGGCCCAGCAGACACATAAAACTGTGGTTGTTTCAGGTGGCAGTGACGCTAAGCAAGTAAAAGTTTTACAGCTGATTAATGCTTTTCGTTTTCGTGGACATCAAAATGCTAACCTTGACCCTTTAGGGTTATGGAAACGTGACAAAGTACGTGACCTGCAATTATCTCACCATGATCTTTCAGAAAATGATTTTGATCGTGAGTTTAAAATTGGTTCTTTGGCGACTGGCCATGACTCAATGAAACTCGGTGACTTATATAAAACCCTTAAAACGACTTATTGTGGCTCTATTGGTGCAGAATATATGCACATCAACTCCACTGATGAGAAGCGTTGGTTACAACAACGACTGGAGTCAGTGCAGTCAAAAGCTGTACTTAGTGTTGAAGAGAAAGAAGAAATATTTAAGGGATTAGTTGCGGCTGATGGACTTGAAAAGTACTTAGGGGCAAAATTCCCAGGTGCAAAACGCTTCTCTCTTGAAGGTGCTGATGCGCTAGTCCCCATGTTAAAACAACTTATTACTCGTGCTGGTACACAAGGCGCTAAAGAAGTAGTAATGGGTATGGCCCACCGTGGTCGTTTAAATGTGTTAGTTAATGTTATGGGTAAGAACCCCTCTAAGCTATTTGACGAGTTTGCCGGTAAGCATGACGAAATATTATCTTCTGGTGATGTTAAATATCATCAAGGTTACTCGTCTGACTTTGTTACCCCAGGTGGCAATGTTCATTTAGCACTGGCCTTTAATCCATCGCATCTTGAAATTGTTAACCCTGTGGTTATCGGTTCTGTGCGTGCAAGATTAGACCGTCGTGATTGTAATGAGGGTGATTTAGTCTTACCCATCACGATTCATGGTGACTCGGCAATCGCTGGCCAAGGTGTCGTGCAAGAAACCTTTAATATGTCACAAGCACGTGCATTTAAAGTTGGTGGTACTATTCGTATCGTGGTGAATAACCAAGTAGGTTTTACGACATCAAGTTCAGAAGATACCCGAAGTGGTGAATACTGTACTGAAGTTGCAAAAATGGTTTCAGCACCGATTCTACACGTTAATGGTGATGACCCTGAAGCGGTGATCTTAGCAACACAAATCGCCCTTGATTATCGTAATGAATTTAAACGTGATGTGGTAATCGACCTAGTATGTTACCGCCGTCATGGGCATAACGAAGCTGATGAGCCTAGTGCCACTCAGCCAGTTATGTACAAAAAAATTAAAAAGCATGCTACCCCCCGTCAACTTTACGCTGATAAGCTTAATGCTGAAAACTCGCTTAACAAAGCGAAGACTGATGAGTTAACCGCTTATTATCGTAAATTGCTCGATGAAGGCCAATGTACTGTAGAACAGTGGCGTCCAATGACAGAGCACTCTGTTGATTGGTCACCTTATATTGGTCATAACTGGGATGACGACTACGATAAAGAAATTTCGCTTGAGAAGTTAAAAGAGCTTGCGAGTAAAATTTCGACTATTCCAGAAGGCTTTCCAGTACACAATCGCGTAAATAAAATTTATGACGATCGTGTGAAAATGGCTAGTGGTGAAAAATTACTGGATTGGGGTATGGCAGAAAACTTAGCTTATGCCTCGATTGTTGATCTAGGCAAGCGTGTTCGTTTGACCGGTCAAGACTCAGGTCGTGGTACGTTTTTCCATCGCCATGCCGTTTTACATAATCAAGACGATGCTAGTTGTCACTTACCATTGCAACACATTCGCGAAGGTCAAGGCCCATTTAATGTCAATGACTCAGTACTATCCGAAGTATCAGTACTAGCGTTTGAATATGGTTATACTACAGCAGAGCCAAGTGGCTTAACCCTTTGGGAAGCTCAATTTGGTGATTTTGCTAACTGTGCACAAGTGGTATTTGATCAATTTATCAGTTCAGGTGAACAAAAATGGGGCCGTTTATGTGGCTTAACCATGTTGTTACCTCATGGCTATGAAGGTCAAGGCCCAGAGCATTCATCTGCACGTTTAGAACGCTTTTTACAACTGTGTGCTGATCACAATATGCAAGTTTGTGTACCTACAACGCCTGCACAAGTGTTTAATATGTTACGACGTCAAGTGGTACGCCCTATGCGTCGTCCATTGGTGGTTATGTCTCCTAAATCACTATTGCGTCACCCGATGGCCGTTTCTTCATTAGAAGAGCTTTCTACCGGTGTTTTCCATAATGTTATTGGTGAAGTTGATGAGCTTGACGCTGACCGTGTTGAACGCGTAGTGTTCTGTAGTGGTAAAGTTTACTACGAGCTACTCGATCAACGCCGTAAGAATGAGCAAACTAATGTTGCCATCATTCGTGTCGAACAATTATACCCGTTCCCAGAAGATGAGTTAAAAGTTGAAATTGCAAAATATCAGCACGTTAAGCAATTCGTTTGGTGTCAGGAAGAACCGCAAAATCAGGGTGCTTGGTACTGTTCACAGCATCACTTTAGAGCGGCTATCCCTGAGAAAGGCTATTTGACATATGCAGGTCGTAATGCATCTGCAGCACCAGCTGTAGGTTATATGTCATTACATGTAAAAGAACAACAGGCGCTAGTTTATGACGCGCTCAATGTGGAATAGACCCTCTTTTTTATAAAGAGATTAATTAAGAGTGTGTAAGGAATTATATAAATGACAACCGAAATCAAGGTTCCCGTTTTACCTGAATCAGTTGCAGATGCAACAATAGCGACTTGGCATGTACAAGTAGGCGATAAAGTGTCTCGTGATCAAGTATTAGTTGATATCGAAACTGACAAGGTGGTACTTGAAGTACCAGCAACATCAGATGGCGTTATTACTGAAATATCTCAAGCTGAAGGTGCTACGGTTTTAGGCGAGCAAGTTATTGCTATCTTGTCTGAAGGTAAAGCATCTGAAAGTAAGAGCGAAGAAGCTCCAGCTACTGTAAGTGCTCCTAAAGCATCAGACAGTGCAGTTAAAGTGATTGATATCGTTGTGCCGGTATTGCCAGAATCAGTTGCTGACGCAACTGTAGCAGCCTGGCATGTTGCTGAAGGCGATACAGTCACTGTTGACCAAAACTTAGTTGATATTGAAACTGATAAAGTCGTTTTAGAAGTTGTGGCACAAGAAAATGGTATTATTGGCAAAATAATTCATGTTGAAGGTGACACAGTCTTAGGCAGTCAAAAACTTGGTGAGCTTAACGCTGGTGCAACAGCAAGCTCAGCGCCAGTTACTTCAGCTGAAGAAGCTATTAGTTCTGACGAACTAGCTAGTCCATCAGTACGTCGTTTAATGACCGAGAAAGGTCTAACGGCTAGTAATGTTACAGGCACAGGTAAAGGTGGTCGTATTTCTAAAGAAGACGTAGAAGCCGCCGCCCTTGCTGTTAAAAATACGCCAAAAGCGGCACCAGCTAAAGCAGCGGCGCCAGCGTCAACTGCACCAGCTTCTGCTGCATTAGGTGAGCGCACACAAAAACGTGTACCTATGACACGTTTGCGTAAAACAATTGCGACACGTTTACTAGAAGCGAAAAATTCTACGGCCATGTTAACCACGTTTAACGAAGTTAATATGAAACCAATTATGGATCTTCGCACACAATATAAAGACGTATTCGAAAAAACCCATGATACCCGTTTAGGTTTTATGTCGTTCTACGTTAAAGCGGTCACTGAAGCACTTAAGCGCTACCCTGCAATTAATGCCTCAATTGACGGTGATGACATTGTTTATCATAACTTTTTTGATATATCGATTGCAGTATCTACACCACGTGGTCTAGTTACACCGGTATTACGTGATGCAGATCAACTCAGCATGGCTGGTATCGAGAACGGTATTCGCGCCTTAGCTATTAAAGGTCGTGATGGAAAATTAACCATGGATGAGATGCAAGGTGGTAATTTTACTATCACTAATGGCGGCGTTTTTGGTTCATTAATTTCAACACCTATACTTAATTTGCCACAAGCGGCAATTTTAGGTATGCACAAAATCCAAGATCGCCCAATGGCTGTTGACGGAAAAGTTGAAATTTTACCTATGATGTACCTAGCACTTTCTTATGATCATCGTTTAGTCGATGGTAAAGAATCAGTAGGTTTCTTAGTAACAATTAAAGAGTTGTTGGAAGACCCAACACGCTTGTTGCTGAACATATAGTAAGTAGTAATAATAAAATCTATCGTTCGATCTAGACTATAGTATTAGGCTCTAAGGACTATGTTCTTTAGAGCTTTTGTACTATACTCTTTCGACTTTTTTCGATGGTAGTAACTTAAAAATTATTGCCATTTACATCTACAGATAAATGGATAAAACACCATGAATTTGCATGAATATCAAGCGAAACAATTATTCGCTGAATATGGTTTACCAGTTTCTGAAGGGTTCGCTTGCGATACTCCTCAGGAAGCGGCAGAAGCGGCTGATAAAATCGGCGGCACAATGTGGGTTGTTAAAACTCAAGTACACGCCGGTGGCCGTGGCAAAGCTGGCGGTGTTAAGCTAGTTAAAACAAAACAAGAAATCAAAGATTTCGCCCAACACTGGTTAGGTAAGAACTTAGTTACTTACCAAACAGACGCGAATGGTCAGCCAGTAGCTAAAATTTTAGTAGAAAGCTGTACAGATATTGCTAACGAATTATACCTTGGTGCTGTTGTAGACCGAGCTAGTCGTAGAGTAGTATTCATGGCCTCTACTGAAGGCGGTGTTGACATTGAAAAGATTGCTGAAGAAACGCCTGAGTTAATTCACCAAGCTGAAATCGATCCACTTGTTGGAGCTCAACCATACCAAGCTCGTGAATTAGGTTTCAAGTTAGGTTTAAACCCAACGCAAATGAAGCAATTTGTTAAGATCTTTTTAGGTCTTGCTAAAATGTTTGAAGATTGTGATTTCGCCTTACTAGAAATTAACCCGTTAGTTATTACTGACGAAGGTAATCTTCACTGTTTAGATGGTAAAATTGGTATTGATGGTAATGCGTTATACCGTCAACCTAAAATGCGCGCGTTCCACGATCCATCTCAAGAAGATGAACGTGAAGCTCATGCAGCACGCTATGAATTAAACTACGTTGCATTAGATGGCAATGTTGGTTGTATGGTTAACGGTGCAGGCCTAGCAATGGGTACAATGGATATCGTTAACTTACACGGTGGCAAGCCAGCTAACTTCCTAGATGTAGGCGGCGGGGCGACTAAAGAACGTGTTTCTGAAGCATTCAAAATCATTCTTTCTGACGACAACGTTAAAGCTGTTTTAGTTAACATCTTTGGTGGCATCGTACGTTGTGACATGATCGCTGAAGGTATTATTGGCGCAGTTAAAGAAGTAGGCGTTAAAGTACCAGTTGTAGTACGTTTAGAAGGTACTAATGCTGAATTAGGTCGTGAAGTTCTTAAAAACTCTGGCTTAGATATCATTGCTGCTGAGTCATTAACTGATGCAGCGACTAAAGTTGTAGCAGCTGCGGAGGCCAAATAATGTCTGTCTTAATTAACAAAGATACTAAAGTAATCTGTCAAGGTTTCACTGGTGGTCAAGGTACATTCCATTCAGAACAAGCACTTGAGTACGGTACACAAATGGTTGGTGGCGTAAGCCCAGGTAAAGGCGGTCAAACGCATTTAGGCCTACCAGTATTTAATACAGTACGTGAAGCAGTAGAAGCAACTGGCGCAACAGCAACAGTTATCTACGTACCAGCTCCGTTTTGTAAAGATGCAATTTTAGAAGCTATTGATGCAGGCATCGAGCTTATCGTTACTATCACTGAAGGTATTCCAACTTTAGATATGGTTGACGTTAAAGCTAAGCTTGATCAATCTGGCGTTCGTATGATCGGTCCTAACTGTCCAGGTGTTATCACTCCGGGCGAAACTAAGATTGGTATCATGCCAGGTCATATCCATTTACCAGGTAAAGTTGGTATTGTTTCACGTTCTGGTACGCTTACGTACGAAGCCGTTAAACAAACAACTGATGCTGGTTTTGGCCAATCTACTTGTGTAGGTATTGGTGGCGACCCTATCCCAGGTACTAACTTCATCGACGTATTGGAAATGTTCCAAAACGATCCACAAACTGAAGCAATCGTCATGATTGGTGAAATTGGCGGAACTGCTGAAGAAGAAGCTGCGGAATATATCAAAGCTCATGTTACTAAACCTGTAGTATCTTACATTGCTGGTGTGACTGCACCAGAAGGTAAGCGTATGGGTCACGCTGGCGCGATTATCGCCGGTGGTAAAGGTACAGCTGATGAGAAATTTGCAGCACTAGAAGCGGCCGGTGTTAAAACTGTACGTTCTTTAGCTGAAATTGGCTCAGCACTTAAAGAGAAAACAGGTTGGTAAGCGATTTGCTTACAGCTTGTAAATCTTAATAAAAACCCGCTTTTAGCGGGTTTTTTGTTAGAATAATGATTTACTTTTACTTTTATCTTTATCTAAAGGCTGCTAAAAATTAGTTTAGGCTTTATCAATGTTATATTACCTTTATCATCTGCTCGACTGACAATTCCATATAGCTTACAGTTTAAAAATAAAAGAGGCATGTATTGAACAATGTTTCCATTCTTAGGGTAAGCAGTGAGGATGTGATTTAAATATTTGAATCCCATGTTATTAGTTGTTTTGTTCTGGCGAGTGACTTCTCCCTCTAAAGTAACTATATCGCCATGTTTTAATTCTGGAAATAATTCTTCATCAGTGTCAACTTTGCAAAATATAAATTTTTTAGACTGACTAATTGTCACTTCATCTCTTTCATTTTTACTAATAGTACCTATTTTGAGATCTTTATTTTTTAATATATTTTCCGCTAATTTTTCTAGTAGATTAGGATTGCTCGTAACATACATATCTAATATGTAATTTGGGACATATAAGTATTCACCAACATTATTTCTAATACCAATTTTACTATTATTATTCAAAAATTTTACATTGTGGAATGATTTTGTTGTTGTATCGCCTACGTGAATAGTTATTTTCGCAAACCACTTTATCGCATCTACAGATTTCCTTATAACATCTTTAAATCCAATATCTCCAAAATCATTTTCTGCCATTTTTTCAATAGCTTTTTTGCATATGTAAAGCCAAGTGCACTAGCTGTTGCAAGAACCCATTGTGCTGAAGAGTCAGGAATAAGTGCTTGCCAAGAACCTTCTTGTATTTTGATAAGAATTTTGTAATCGAATTTTTGTAAATCAGGAGACTGTTTATTAATGCATGAACGTAAAGTGAAGTGTATTCCAATTAGAGCTACAGCTTATTTTTTTGCATCTATTATTCCTTTTTTACGCCTTCACCACTATATTTCATATAGCCAATATCTATTGTATTAGTCATTAAATATCCTTATTTTTATAAGTGTTTATCATTTGGTGGATTACCTAAAGTTTCAATTTTATTGAGGCTTATTTTTGGTATAAATAAATTAGATTAAGAAATTTATCAGGCAACCCATAATAACTTTCTCATATTTAACTGTGTAAACTAGAGTTTAAGTTGTTACTGGCTCTAAATTAATGGTTTGGAGTTTGTTTACTGGTTTGGCGTCGGGGTGCCGACTACACCCAAAGAGGGTTAAACGCGCTATGTTTAAGTAAAGCTCTCTGGACTCACCCGGCGCTGCTGCATTAAACGTGTTTCCTCCATGACGTCCAATATTCTTCGACGTACCAGCGCTGATGGCACGTCCGTGTGCCAACAGCGCTTTCACTGGCATCCATGCCAGTGATACGTGAATATTGGCCGTCATTCCGGCGCTTAATGAAGCAGACTTAGTGTTTGGTTTATCTGTGGTGTTTCTTTTTAACTTTTTATAAAATACCACTAGTGCAGCAAATTCCTAATACCATCTCAGCAACGTAAACTTAATTTAGATAAGTGCGATGTTTATCGGAGCCATGGATAGCGTAGACTGCCGTGTGAAGGGATGATTTTCGGCAGGTATAAACATCGCGCCGCTTATGTTTAAAGAAAAGTGAGTTGGAGTGTTTTGCTGAGTAGGGCACCATGGGGAGTCCAGAGGCCGAGTTTAATATGAGCAGTGTGTAACGCTCCTCTGGGTGTTGTCGCCACCGCGACGCCAGACATAAAAATTAAACTCCAAGCTGTTCAATTTATAAAACTAGATCCCACTTACTCTAATTTAGCATTTTGGAGTCAGCTTACTGGTTTGGCATCGGCGTGCCGACTACACCTATTAAAAAGATTTCACATACTTTTGTTTTCTATTCTATTTATTTAAAACATTGCCGTTTATAATGCCGCATTAATTTATAGCTTTGAAGAGTAATATGAACTTCCCAAAAGATGAAACCGGTAAAGTATTGTTTGAAATGCAAAAAGCGGGTATCGATTTAACCATTATGCATACTATTGTTTTTTTTCACTTATTTGAAACACAAGAAAAAGCACAGGCTATGGCAGCTCATCTTGCTGAAATAGCACCTGATATTATTTGTGATGTTCACATTAATGAAGATCCAAAAGCATGGGATTTAGATTGTGCAATAAAAGTGATCCCTCTTTATGATGTAATTATTGCTCAAGAAGCTCAGTTTGAACAAATAGTAACTCAGTTTAATGGTTATACGGATGGTTGGGGAATTGAAGCTTAAATTGCTCATGTTTTAGCTGATAACTTATCAAGCCATCAGTATTAATTTTCTCGTATTTAACTTAATAAAATAGGGGCCAGATGATTAGGAATTGTAAATTAATTGTTTGGTATTTTTTACTGGTTTGGTGTCGGGTGACGACTACAGCAAGAAAAGAGCAGGGAGGCTAACGCCGCTCATACTTCTTTAGCTTTAGACTGGCTCGGCGCAGCTGCATTAAACGTGTTTTTTCCGTGATTTTTAATATTTCCGCGTTTAATGCAGTGGGTTTAGTCTTTACTTTATCTATCTTATTTAAAACCTACGAAAAAAAATCACCTTCAGATTATATTTATTCAATATTTTTTCCATCAGTTCGAGATCCGAAAGTCTCTAAAACGGCCTAAACCTGTGTGAGAGTTCATAATAAAATTAAGTAACTCCTAGCGCTTGGCGTGTAAAACTTCTGCGATATTAAATTGTGCTGAGTCGCCTTTATCAAAGGCTTACATCATGCTTGTCCAGCTTGATGGGAAGGTTGATGGGAAGGTTGCAGTACCACCATAATAACCATAAACAACAAGAGCAGCTGAAGGATCATCAGGGCCAATTACATGATTGTCGCGTTTTTCATTACGCAGGATTTCACTGTGATGATGATCAAAAACGATATAAACGCCGTCAACGAAAGGTAAGTTAATGGAGATATCATTGGGTCCTAAATCGTGTAAATCGCGGCCACATAGGTTTTAAGCATTAAATTATAGCGCAGATATAGATTGTTTTTAGGGTTTATTCGGTTCTAAGTTGATTAAATAACTGATCAATAAGGTTAAATGCTTTTGTTAGTACTTCCAATAAGGTAGTATTTAGCCACAAAATTTTATCGCCACGGAGGGAGATAAAAGTCAACTGGTCGATTTTTAATTTTTCCTCTAAGGTATTCACTTTTCAAAGGAAAATAGATTGAAATATTCAAAACTTTTTATTGCAACAGCCTCGTTGCTATTTTTAAACGGTTGTCTAGATTATAACGACGATAGTAAAGATGTTGTGCAAGCTATTAACGCTCAAACAGCTGTTATTTCAGAACAACAAACCAGCGAAGCGTCTGTTACCTTTCATGGCGTTGTTGTTGATAGTTTTGATGACCAACCAGTTATTTCGGCATTAATCACTGTTTATTTAGGCACTGAAACTGTCGTTGACGGATTAATCGCCATAAATGGTGTATTTGAAATAGCGACATTACCCGCTAATTCAGATATAGAAGTTATTATTTCCAGTAATAATGAGCAATTTTCACGTCGAGCTTTTTTCTTAAATACCGGTGCTAGTACTGCAAATGTCGCGATAAAAGACTTTGGCACTTTTGCGGTTTCTGAACCACAAGAGGTTCAGATTAGTGTTTTAAATAGTGTCGATAATTCGTCGGTTGAAAATTTAGAGTTTAGTGCTTATTCGCATGTTGGTAGCAGTTCTTCGACGTTAAAATATAAGCACACCTCCACTTATGACGCGGTTAATGGTCAATATAACATTACTCTGCCAAAGCATATCAACACCAGTGTTAGCGCTGGCCTTGATTTTAACCGTGATGGGAAAGTTGACTTGATACCTGAATATTCAAATAATCTCATGGGTACTGATTTATATATTAATTCAGCAAACTCAATTGATGTATTAACGGTATATGTTGCCGATAACAATGACGCTGTTATTAGTGATGTTGAATATCGAATATCTATTCTTGATAGCGCTGCCAATTCAATTCCTTCAGCAGAATTGGTGATTGAAGACGAAAATAATGCCATGCTTAAGTCAGTTTATGATGCTACGACAGAGCAACACGTAGTATTGGCCAAATTTTCACAACAAATTTCACTTAATATGCCAGCGTTTAGCGCTAATGGTATTCATTATCAAAGTGCTTCGATTCGCTTATATCAACAAAGCGAAGAGGAGTTAGAGGTTAGTATATCAGGCACTTATCAAAATTGTTGTTATAGCATACCAAATTCAGACACTATGACATTAGTATTGCTGCCGCGTGTTACCTCAAATGTCAGTGCTTTAGAAGTAGTAACAAAGTCACAAGAAATTGATTCAGTTAACTCTATTTTTAAAGTATTTTACTCTCAAGGGGTATCGATTCCTAATGCAAGCGTTTCTTTAGTAAGAACAAGCGGTTTTACTACAGTTAAAGGAAATGATGACAGTAACGATTTAATTTTACCGGGTGCGACATTATTCACCGGTGGTTTTAATATTGCTACGTCACATACCGTTACTTTAAATAATACTAAACTTGAAGTTATCCCTGAGTCAGTTTTAGTGCTGCCGGGTAGTTATCATTATAATGTTGGTAACGTTGAAGTTATTTCAACGGAAGAAGTGACTGACATCAATGATGATTCACTGTTTTTTACAATCACTAATCCTAATCAAACTTTTGATATTACAGACGTTAAATTGGATAATGAGAATTTCACTACCAAGGGTATTGCGATTACCACTGTTAATACGGCCAATGAAGCTTCAACAAGTTCAAATAGCGATAGAAGTGTTTACTTCTACTTACCAGCAAGTATTCATAGTTTGAAAAATTTTACTATGCGTCAATTAAGTATTACTAAAGATAATGTTGTTAGAACAGATGCTCGCAGCTTTACTTTTATTAATAATGGCAATGTAAATAATAGCCGTGTTGGTACGGTTAAATTGGCCGAAAATGAAGTTATTGTTAGAGATCGTATGCAAGTCACTGTATACACAGGAACAGCTCAAGACGACTCACAAGCTGTTTATCGTATGAGTAATTATGAATATATGTCAGATAATACCCCCAGCTCTAAGAATACGATTTCATTTGAATATGCCTATGAAACCATAGCTGGTGATATTTCTACTGGCGCAATAACTATTCCAGTACAATAACAGCGCTATTATTTCTTATACTCAGTGGTCACTAGTCGTGTTAACACGACTTTTATTACTCGATATAGATAGGTTGTTTAAAGTAAAGAAAAACGGTAAACGTTAAGTTTACCGTTTTTCTTGGCAATATTCTTATGATAGGTTAGTTATTTCTAAATCACAATTTGACAATGGCATAAAAATCAAGAAGCTATATTCACCTAGACTATGTGAGTAAGTGAGTAGGTAAGTAGGTAAGTGAATATAGTTCGTGCTTAACATCATTTATTCCAGATAAAGGTAATTTAACCAAACTGTCATATAAATTGATTAGTGTAGAGCAAACTATCAATAGGAGTATTTGTGATGCAATCTAAAGAATGGCAAGAAGAAAACCTTAATGATATCGATGCTTACTTCGATAATCAGAAGAAAAAAATAGTAAACAGGCTAAGCGTAAGTGGCAAGAAATAGAGGCTTTTAAGGAAAAAAAAAGAATGCAGCGAGAAATGGCGTCTTATGATGATTACATAACACATTAATATGGAATGTGAATACTCAGCCATATTATGTTTGAGCGTAAATGATTGGCATTTTGTTGTCGTAGTTTGCGCTCTTTAATTTCATTTGTACTGGTCATGATATTCAAACCAGCGATTATAGACATTTCTCCAAAATTTAGGTGATGGTTCTGGTCAAACCAAAGGGCATTGCGCTATAATCCGTTTTTTGTCATTAACCGTGTATTACTTCATGAAGTTTCCCGGACGCCGTCAACATCGACATTACTTTCCTGTCGACCATAAAAACCCATTAACAAACCAAGTAAGTCCTAGCGCTCAAGCGGCTCAAAACTATATTGTTGGTATAGATCAGGTTTTAGTGGATATTGAAGCTAAAGTTGATCAAGAATTTTTGAATGAATTTGATTTAAAACTTGGTATGTCACAGGTTATCTCAGACGAAGTTACTCTGCGCCTTTATCAACGTTTGAAAGATGAATCGCTAATCAATTATGAATTTGCTGGCGGCACTATTGGCAATACTATGCATAATTACTCTGTGTTAGCGGATGACCGTTCAGTTTTATTGGGTGTAATGTCCAAAAACATACATGTTGGTGACTATGCTTACCGGTTTATAAGTAATACCTCTTCACGTGTTGATCTTAACTATCTTCAGCCTGTCGATGGCCCTATTGGTCGTTGTTTTACCTTGATTGATGATAACGGTGAGCGCACTTTTGGTATTAATGCTGGCTTAATCAATCGTCTACATCCTGATTCTATTGATGAGTCATTAATTGCTGGGGCTTCAGCACTGGTTATTAGCTCTTATTTGATGCGCACACAAGCTGGCGACACCATGACCCAAGCAGCAATTAAAGCGGTAAAATGTGCAAATGCTGCTGGCGTACCTGTGGTATTGACCTTAGGTACTAAATTTTTGATTGAAGAAGAACCTGATTTTTGGCGTGATTTTGTTCAAAAGCATGTCAACATACTGACCATGAACGAAGAAGAAGCATTAGCCATCACGGGTATTGAAGAACCACTACTCGCTGCGAATAAATGTTTGGATTGGGTTGATATGGTTATTTGTACCGCCGGTAAACACGGCTTATATATGGCGGGCTATGTTGATGAAACGTTTAAACGCGAAAGTGAATACCCATTATTATCAGGCGAGATAGATGAGTTTAATCGTTATGAATATTCTCGTCCCATGTTATTGAAAGATTGCCAGCAACCGATGCGAATATATACCCATTCTGCACCTTACATGGGAGGCCCCGAAAGTATCAAAAATACCAATGGCGCTGGAGACGCAGCGCTTGCAGCTATATTACATGACTTAAGTGCCAATGTTTATCATAAAAATACTGTGGAAAACTCAAGTAAGCATGAGCAATTAGCCTTAACTTACTCGTCATTATCGCAAATGAGTAAATACGCCAACAGAGTTAGTTATGAAGTATTAGTACAACATTCTCCGCGTTTGTCACGTGGTTTACCAGAACGAGAAGACAGTTTAGATCAAGCCTATTGGTCACAGTAGTTAACGGTAAACCTGCGGATAAAATCCAGTAGCGTTTAGTCTTTGTTATGGAGGCAACTTTTTAATTAGCTAAATTAAGATAACAATAGCAACGCTTTTTAATTGATAAGAGCACATGGAACATACTATTTAATTACTTTAATGAGACATTGATTTTTTGCATGACTACTCTTACAACACATAAATCATCACAACGTCGTTTACTGATTGCATTGGCTATTACCAGTGTATTCATGTTGCTGCAGCTCGTTGGCGCCACCTATGCAAATTCTTTAGCGGTATATGCAGATGCAGGGCACTTGTTTGTGCATAATAGTTCACTATTTATTGCCTTAATAGCGTCGACCTTAGCGATAAAATTCGGTCGAACGTTTAGTGATGGTTATCGTCGTTTAGAGCTTTCAGGTGGCCTGATCAACGGTACGTTATATTTACTGATCAGTTGTTGGATTTTATTGCAAGGGGCCGAGCGATTATTTGGCCACGAACATCATGATGCACATGAAATAAATACTTTTGTTATGTCGGCGGTTGCCTCGTTAGGGTTTCTATTTCACGGCGCGTCAGCGTATGTTTTATATAAAGGCCGTAAAGATAGTGTTAACGTTTATGCGGTATTTTTGCATACCTTTTTTGATCTGCTATCTACCATAGTCACATTCGTCACCAGCATTGTCATTCATGTTACGGGTTGGACAATTGTCGATTCGTTGTCGAGCATACTTATTTCTGTATTTGTACTTTATACAGGCTCTAAACTACTTTATAAATGTATTAAAGGTTTATTTTTTAATGGCGTTCGCTTACCGGCATTGAAGAAAATTGAAATGGCTCTGCAAGGTTTAGAGCACATAGACAATGTGCACAATTTAATTGTTACAAGTGACAGCGGCCAAGTAGTGGTTGGTGCTCATATCGTACTAAAACACCAATGTACTTTAGAAAAGCACGATGAAATATGCCGCTTTCAAATCGAGCGTATGCTAAAAGAACAATTCGATGTTAATACCAGTGTACTGCAAATTGAGGCGAGTGGCTGTAAGCACAGTTAATCTAATGTTAACTCTGTTTTAATTACGCTATCAATAACAGTTTACATTGATTTAAAGCTTAATAGTTTAGGATGTAAATCTACTTATTAGGTTTGATAATCGCTGGTCATAACCGCGGGTTCTCTTTGAAATAATATTCATTGGTGTAATACATGCCAAAATAAATCAATGCTGAAAAAACTGTTAACTTTTAACGAGTGAACAATGGCTGATCTGCCGTTGATAGAGGCGATAAATAACATCTTTTCTATAGCTACTTTTAACTACAGTTCTTAATACAGCCAGCTTAGCCATAAAAAGAGATTTTTTTGACAGGTGTATGCCCCATTCTTTGTCGCCAAGATTAAAAGCATTAGTTATTAGCACTTAATCCATATTATGCTGACGTAAGGCGTATTCAAGACCTGTTTTTGAGCCAGCAACACTACTAATACGATCGAGTTTGAGTAAATGAATAGCTTAGCTATAACTGTTAACGCTTACTTTATTTAATAAATTATCTTGGTCAAACTCTTCATTAAAATGTGCATTTCTAATCACGCCAATACTGTTAAGTTTATATAACTCATCGTAATGTTCAATGGTAATATTATTTCTAATGAGTACAAGCACTTTCGATAGCGAGAGAGGACCAATATATTCAACATCATTGGCAATAAGATTGTTTTTGAAAATAAGGGCTAAATCGAGTTCGCCAGTTTTCAAAGAGTGCATAATTCTGGCGTATGGGTAAGGTGCTAATGCCAGTTTTACTTTGAGATTTTTGGTCACCTCTTGTATTGCAATAACCCCTACGCCTGTAAATGCTGTACCCTGAGAAAAACGGTTAAATGGTGGGAAAGGCGGTAAGCTAATACTAAGGGTTTTATCGTTAGCGTAAGACAAATTATTTGTTATTGTTAGCACTAAAAAAATAAAAATTTGTATGCGATTACTTATAAAGATTTTTCAACACGACTCAGTTACCAAATTAATTAGTTGACCATTAGAGTGTCACAGTGCTCTTTATGACATGATTTTTTTTTATGGTCTTTGAAGCATAGTTAGCTTATGATCACCGTAAACGCTATATTATAAATAGCTTTTATTTCACTTGGACTTTTATGTTAGAAATTCACGGTCGTTGGAAAATAAAGGTTACTGATAAAGTACTTATGCAGTGGTTTGCAGATTCATGGAATGAAGAAGCTATTATTACTTATGTAAAAGAGTTTAAAGCAGCAGCAGTACCTTTGGTGGGTAGTGATTGGGCAATAATTTCTATTTTTGAGCAGTGGGAGTTAGGTATACCAGAAATAGAGCAACATGTTATTGAGCTTTGTGAATGGTTTAAAGAACAGGGTTGTATTAAAGATTGCCATGTCTATCAAGCTAGTCCAGTTAAAGAAATGCAATTAGAAAAAATGATACCACAAACACATCGGGGCTATGAGCGCGCAGTCTTTGACAATTTAAATGATGCCATTAATTGGCTTGACGCCAAAGGTTTTTCTTTAAATCAAGAACAGTTCTTATATGACCTAATTAAATCAGGAACTCAGTTCAATCACGTACTTAATTCAAATAACCATTAAATAAACTATGTTATGTATTGTAAAATACAAAATATAGGACAATATCAGATTCAGTTAATGGATATAACCTAGATAACTTATATAAGTTATTGTTAGTAAATTTTAATAAATAAAGCACTAACGTCCAGTAAGATAAATATAAGTGTTATGGTGAAATATTTATTAAGAGATTATTAATGAACTATAAGAGCTTGTCGAAGAATTATAATAGGCATTTTTAACGTATCGTTTTAGAAGAAACTAAGCTTTTTTTAATTGTTTAGTTTCTTAATAAGGCGTCTAAGCTATCAACAACTTCACTCCAATCAGAATCAAGTACAATAGCTTCTTGTAAAAATTGCACTTGGCCATTGCTCCAAAAATCAGCATTAGCAAGTGCCTGATTTTCTGGGATACTAGAATTAGATGCAATAACCCCTTATTTCCTCATCACTATTTTTAATACCCAATTGAGCGAATAAGTTTGCCCTATTGTGCTTTGAAAGTTCTATAAAATACTCCTGTATTAAGTATTTAAGTGCCTAAGTATAGTAACTATAGAAGAACTTACTTTATATGATCAATAGTTTTAATCCATCACAGTTTTAATCTATCAAAGTGTTAACTGATGGTGATGGTGATAGCTTTTTGGTCTTGGTGTTAAGACTACTGTTACTCATACTTGACCCTAATAAAGATAATAGGCAATAGCTAGTAAAGAAATAAAAGCCTGGTCCTAATGCGGATAATGTTTCACTGCTGACAATAAAATCTAACTTAAAACCAAATAACGCTAATTGTTGTTGTGCTGCGGTTTCAGCGTGATTAGTTGATAGTACTGCAAGAAAAATGGCGACAACAAAAACGTCAGCCATTGACCATTTGCCAATTTGGCTAATAAACTTATAAACGGTAATCTCTAATCTAGCGTTTTTACTTGCGTAAGCAATACTGAGTAAAATAAATTTCAATACCGGTATTGAAATAGAAAAAGAAAAAATTAATAAGGCCACTAACAGGCGATCATCTTGCCAAAGCTCTTGTATGGTTTGTAACAATGACAAGTTTTTATCAATGATTGTATTCGTGATTTTTGCACCACTGACATTAGCTGTCATGACCATATTGAGAGAAAACATTGGCAATAATATACCCGGAATAAATAATGTGATGGCAATAAGGTTAAAGAAAAAACCTAAATGTTTTTTAATCATCATGTTATAAAATTTTCCAAAATTAAGTTGAGCAGGTATATAATATTGTTAGCGATATTTCTAGCAGGCATCCCTGGTGAACTACACTATTTTTTAACTTGAACTTCGGTTAATTTATCAACCGTTGCTGAGCATGATTGCAGAAAAACATCCATAAAATAGCCGACTTCAGGCATTTGCTGTTTAATGGTGTCTAGCTTTAATTCTAAACGTTCTTTTACATGATCAAACTCATGGTTTTGATGATTTAATTCATCAAGCGCTTTAATATAAGCCACTAAAATATCAGCTGCCTTGACAATTTTCTTATATTGCTCATCCACGTTATCTTGCACAATTATATCGGCAAACATTGCTTGAAACTCTTCAGGCAAGGACTGAAGACATTGCTTTTCAGCTATATATTCAATTTTTTTAAACTCTCGAGCAATCTCAGGATTAGCATATTTTGTTGGGCTAACAATATCACCAAAACGGGTTTCACTGGCTTCATGATAAAGTGCAACAGTAGCTACTTTGTCAGCATTAATGTTGCCCGAAAATTTTTGATTTTTAATCACCGCCAGCAAATGGGCGACAATAGCCACTTGATGAGAATGCTCAGCAACATTTTCTGGTTTAACACAAAACATCAATGACCAACGTTTAATCAGTGGCATTCTGAACATCCAGGCAAGAAAAGTACTTTGCATTATATAACCTTATTCACTTGTTGACTGACGGTAAGTACGGAAAAACTTGCCTAGTTTTTCCAATGCAGGTTTTAATTCGTCCACATGCGGTAGAAACACTAAGCGAAAGTAATTGTCTTGCTTAATATTAAAGGCGCGACCGTGCACCAATAGTATTTTCTCTTGCTTGAGTAAGTCTAAAACCATTTTTTCATCATCATGGATGTTAAATTTTTCTTGGTCTACTTTAACAAACAAATATAAAGCGCCCATAGCGGGGTTGCATGACAAACCATCAATATTGTTGATCATTTTATGCGCAAGATTACGTTGCTTTAATAAACGGCCATCATTTTTAATTAATTCATTAATGCTTTGATAGCCACCGAGTGCGGTTTGAATAGCATGTTGGGCAGGCACATTGGCACACAAGCGCATTGAAGAGAGAATATCTAAGCCTTTTAAATAATCTTCGGCATGTATTTTAGGGCCAGTAATCACCATCCAACCGGCACGAAAGCCAGCGATACGATAGTTTTTAGATAAACCACCCATAGTAATGATTAAAACATCGTTTGCTAATCTTGCGGTTGGAACATGTTGTGCTTGGTCATAAAGAATTTTATCGTATATTTCATCACTGAATATGATCAAGTTATGTTCACGCGCAAGTGTGACAATACCCTGAAGCACTTCTTCGCTATAAACTGCACCCGTAGGATTATTAGGGTTGATCAAAACAATAGCTTTGGTTTTTGACGATATTTTGCTGGCGATATCCTCCAGATCTGGAAACCACTGATTTTCTTCATCACAACGATAATGCACAGGTTTGCCGCCAGACAGGGCAACTGCTGCAGTCCATAATGGGTAATCAGGTGCTGGAATGAGCACTTCATCGCCATTATCTAACAAACCTTGCATCGCCATAACAATGAGTTCGCTGACACCGTTACCGATATAAATATCGTCAACACTGACATCTAAAATGCCTTGTTGTTGAAAGTACTGCATTATGGCTACGCGTGCAGGGTAGATCCCTTTTGACTCACAGTAACCCTGAGCTGTTGGCAGATTATGAATAACATCTTTTAAAATATCATCAGGCGCTTCAAAGCCAAAGGAAGCAGGGTTGCCAATATTAAGTTTTAAAATTTTATAGCCTTCATCTTCTAAACGTTTGGCTTCTGCGGCAACTTGTCCACGAATTTCGTAGTAGACGTTTTTTAATTTTGAAGATTTGGTGATAGTTTTCATAATGGCAGTCTTATAAATGATAAAAGTGAATTAACGTTATCGTCATCGTTAAAAGAAAATTAAGCTAAGCATAAAGCTATAGTCATTGTGTGAGCGTATTTTATTTAGTTATTAACCACTTGCGCTAGTTAAAATAACTTAAGGAACTACTTACATGGATGTGAGTAGTTAGGTGTTGTCTTGAACTAAAACCTGTGTCCTTAAGCCAAATAGCTCGTAATCAATGAATCCAGCGCAGTACCTTAATTTATTTTCTTGCACACAACAAGTTCACAAACTTAATGGCAGTGGTATTACATTAATCTGCTTGAGTCCATTGTTGCTAATATTACTTAACTTTGAAACAGTTACTTGCAACTTTTTATAATAATTCACTAATAACTCATTAATAACTATACCATCTTATTATTATGATTGATTTTTCAGCTATTTATTCAACTTGGTATATTAAGTTTTGCTCAGGAGAATTAGCCAATAGGTTGACCGAATGCTTGACGGGATGGGATAGTTGCCATTGTTTGTGGCACAGTTAGTAACATATTGAGATAAAAAACGGCTGTGCATAAACTGCAAAGCCGTTATTATATTTAGCTTCGTTTGACCTTTAGGGCCAAACTTGCAAAGAGCCGTGATTAGGCAAACAATGACATAACATCACTTATTGCTAACATAGACTTTTCACCAGAAATACGATTTTTTACTTCAATTTCTAGGTTGTCGAGATTACGTTCACCAATAATAAGTAATAATGGTGTACCAATTAATTCATGATCTGCAAACATAACCCCAGGGCGTTCTTTGCGATCATCAAAAATAACTTCTATACCCGCTGTTTGTAATTGTTCATATAACGCTTCGGCAGTTTCTTTAACACGAGCTGACTTTGCCATGTTCATTGGTACAATGGCAACTTGATAAGGTGCAATCGCTGCGGGCCATTTAATACCATATTTATCGTGGTTTTGTTCAATGGCAGCGGCAACAATGCGTGAAACGCCAATACCGTAACAACCCATAGTCAAAATTTGGTTTTTACCATTTTCCGTTAACACGCCACAGTTCATTGTTTGAGCGTACTTTTCACCCAGTTGGAAAATATGACCTACTTCAATACCACGTTTAATAACAATGCTACCTTGACCACAAGGGCTAGGGTCACCCGCTATTACATTACGTAAGTCGGCAACACTGTAGTTTTGTGCGTCACGATCCCAGTTTACGCCGGTTAGGTGCCTATCATTTTTATTTGCGCCACAAACAAAGTCAGCTAAATGCGCCGCACTTCGGTCAACAATAACATCAATACTTAAATCAACCGGACCAATTGAGCCCGCATTACAGCCAGCGGCGGCTAAAATTTGCTCGTCAGTAGCAAAGGTTAATGGTGAGGAAATTTGTGCTAAATTTTCAGCTTTAACTTCATTTAACTGATGATCACCGCGCAAGACTAAAGCAACAATAGGGGCTTTATTTTCTTTTGTCGCTGCGCCAAGGATCAATAATGTTTTAACTGTATGGCTGGCATCAACAGATAAGAACTTGGCAAGATCTTCTATTGTTCGCACGTTAGGGGTTGAAACCTTCGTTAAACTTTGTTTTGCTGCAGGTCGTTCACCCATTGGCGCTAGCGCTTCTGCTTTTTCAACATTAGCAGCGAAATCGCTAACATCACTAAAGGCGATGTCATCTTCGCCTGAGTCGGCTAAAACGTGAAATTCATGCGAAGCTTCGCCACCAATAGAGCCAGTATCAGCAATAACTGGGCGGTAATCTAGGCCTAAACGGTCGAAAATACGACAATAGGCATCGAACATTGCTTGATATGTTTTTTTCAAACACTCCTCACCTAAATGAAAAGAGTAAGCATCTTTCATTAAAAATTCACGCCCACGCATTACGCCAAAACGAGGACGAATTTCATCACGGAATTTTGTTTGAATTTGAAACAAATTTAATGGTAGTTGTTTATAACTACTAATTTCGTTACTAACCAGCTTAGTGATCACTTCTTCATGCGTTGGGCCTAAAACAAAAGCACGATTATGGCGGTCATTTAAACGTAATAACTCTGGGCCGTAATCTTCCCAGCGGCCCGACTCTTCCCATAGGTCAGCGGGCTGAACCATTGGCATTAGTACTTCTAATGCGCCGGCTCGTTCCATTTCTTCACGCACAATGTTTTCAACTTTACGAAGTACCTTTAAGCCTGTCGGCAACCAAGTATATAAACCTGATGCGACATTACGCACTAAACCAGCACGTAACATTAATTGATGACTGATAACTTCAGCACTAGCAGGGGTTTCTTTCAAAGTTGAAAGTAAATATTGGCTTGTACGCATTGAGAAAAAATTCCATTAATAAACAAGTATAAAATATGGCGCTTATTCTAGCAGGGCAATTTCAGCCACAAAAGGTTTAAATTGCGCCAATAGAGAAAATTTTCTTATAAATGAAGATTAATAGTAGTTAATTCCCTTAAGCACTTGTTGGTTCTCGTCCATACCGCCAATGGTCAGTAATTTTCCATTGAGCTCTAAAAGGCCACAATGGTCCATAGCAACAGCTTTGCATTTGGTAATTCCCCTGACGGTTGTCAATTCTGCTTTAATGGCGAAGATTATGAAAATTACTCGCTAGGTGTGAAGAAAGTTAATGTCGGTTCGACATTAAGATTTGATCTTACTAATAATATTTCTTTTAACAGTGACTTTAAATACCTTCGTTCAGACGTAGTACAACAATTCCAACCTTCATTTAGATTCGGTAGTATTAATGTTGATGTAGAAGATAATGCCTTTTTAGATGCGGGTTTGCGTCAAACATTATTAGACGTGGGTCAAACTAATGCAGGGATGGCTAAGTTTTTGAATAGCTTGGTAACCGCTCTGTAGCTAACCGCCGTAACTTATTTAGATATACTGCAGGTTTTGAAAGGGCAGTTTCCAGTTAGTAAAACTGCCATGGATTGGGAATTATATTACGTTAACGGTGAAACAACTAACGTACGTAAAACACTTAATGACTTAATACCAGATAACTTTGTTGCAGCTGTTGACTCAGTAATTAATCCTAGTACTGGCCAAGCAGCGTGTCGTAGTCAAGTAGCTAGTGCTCAAGGTGATGATTACGAAGATCCAGCCTCTGTGAATGGTAATAATTGTGTTGCATTCAATCCATTTGGCCAAAACTCTTCACAAGAAGCTCGTGACTATGTGTCTGCAGATGTAACAAGATCTGATATTATCAAACAAGAATTTGTTGGTGGTGTAATCTCGTTTGATTCAGCAGAATTTATAAAATTACAAGGTGGTGGTATCGGGTTTGCTGCTGGCTTTGAATATCGTGAAGAGTCTTCAGAGTCAGTTACTGATGAATTCACACCGCGTGGTTTTTTAACGAGCGCTGCTTTACCAGACTCATACGGTGAATACGATGTAAGTGAATTTTTTGTTGAAGTAAGTTTACTTCTACTTGCTGGGATGAAATTAGCACATGAACTCACTGAAGATCCAGCGTTTCGTACCGCTGACTATTCTCATGCTGGTAAAGCAGAAGCATGGAAAATTGGTTTGATGTATGCACCATTCGAAGATTTACGAATTCGCGTTACAATTGGTGAAGCGTTACGTGCTCCAAATATTACTGAAGCATTTGATCCAGTTTCTCCTGGCTTTGCACGCATACGCGATCTATGTGATGCTGATAATATTTCAGATGATCCAGATCGCGCAGGAAACTGTACTGCTTTGGGCATTTCTTCAGATTTCCAAGCAAACGATACAATTAATTAATATAGTTTGGCTTGCTTAATTTTTGGCGACCAACTGATATAAAATTAAGTTATAGAGTTTTGTGCTAAGTACTTGAATGAGTAAAGCCGTTTTTAGGCACAATATTATCTGTAGGATGGAATTTATGTAGTCAACTTAACAGACTAGGTTCAGTTTAGATGCTTACTTGCAACAATCGCATACTAAGCGGAATTAAAAAGAAATTGGTTTGCGCTTTGAGCGAGCTTTATCAGTGACTTGAACACTTTGTGCTTTGTCATTATTAATGGATTTTTTCTTTTTAGCTTTTTTAAACGCGTTCTGTTTAGTTAAGGTGGCTTCTGCTTGTTTTTTTGTTGTTAGGGGGAGTTCGTCTTTGCCTATTTTAACAACATTAACCTGAATAATTTCACTGTTAAATTCTATGATATCAGCGTGATAAACTTTTTTGCGCTTTTGAAATTCTACTTCGTTATTCAATAACACATACCCCTCACTGATTACTATTTTAGCTTCACCGCCACCACTGACCATATTCGCTATTTTTAATAATTTGCAAAGTTCAATAGGTTGTGTGGAAACATCAATAAGCGGAAAATTTGAAGGCATGTAAGGTCTATTCTTGTAGTTAACGAAAAAACTGATTATATCTTACTTGTTTTGTGATGTCGTTGTCGTATTAGCGAGAACGGCAAGTAAAGTTAATAACTAGAGTAGCGTCAATTATCAATGCCTAGATAATGTAATACCCCCGTCAGCAACCATTATTTCGCCAGTATTAACCGTAGCGGCAATACATGCATTTATGGTTAAATTAAAGTAGTATTGCATTTATTGATGTAAACGAGCGGGCTGTTGTCCGCTTTTTTGTTGCCTAAATTCTGTAACACATTTAAATAATAGGTTTTTTCATTTTAAACAATATTTTCATTTGACAAGCTTGGTGATTAATTTTTATTTATAGATTAATTGTAACGCTTGATAACTTATGAATAACGATATTTGAACGAATAAAAACCAATTATAAAAACACTTAATATAAAAAATAGTAACAAGCTATATAAATAACTCTGAGGAAGAGAACCCAGCCATGTATGTAAAAAAATCGCAAACCTTTAAAAAATCTCTTGTATGCTTAGCACTCAGTTCCGCATTATCTATAACCACCTATAGTTACGCTGAAGCAGTCGCCGGAAAACTTGCTGTTGAAGGCATTGAACGCATTCAAGTTACGGCCTCACGTCGTGCATCGACTGTGCAAGATGCTCCCTTAAATATCACCGCACTTGATAGTGATGTGATGAAAGATCAAAACATTACACAATTATCAGATGTTGCTCGTTGGGTACCAGGTTTAAGTGTTGCTGATCAAGGGAGTCGTACTGGCTCCCCGATTGTTGTACGCGGTTTGAATACTAACTCATCAGGGCCTGGCTCTGATGGTGGCACTGTGGCCACTTATATTGGTGAAATTCCCCTAGTCGTTGACATGAAACTCATTGATGTTGAACGAGTTGAAATATTAATTGGCCCACAAGGAACCTTATATGGTGCAGGAACTTTAGGTGGCGCTATTCGCTACTTACCGAATAAACCCGTACTTGATGTAACCTCTGGTTCGCTCTATGGTGACATTTTCACTTTATCTGAAAGTGATGATACCGGTGGTGAAGCCGGTTTTGTTTTTAACACGCCATTAATTGAAGATGAATTAGCCGTGCGTTTTGCCTTTAATTATTTAAATGAACCTGGCTATATTGATTACAATTATGTGGTGCGCGAGGGAGGTGTTTCATTACCTGATCCAAATTGGTCAGATACTGATGCAGTTAACGCTAACCTAAAACAGGTGAAAGATGCTAACGATGAAAAAACCAGTACAGCTAAAGCGATGATCCGCTGGCAGCCGAATGAAGTTTTTGATGCAACCTTGTCGTATTTTTATCAAAAACAAGACATCGGTGGTCGTTCTATTGTGCATAACAGTAGCTTAAGCGAGACAAATCCTTTAACGACAGTTATAGGAGAATATGACTCAGGTTATCGCTACCAAGAACCAAGAGAAAAAGAAGACACTTTACTTAGTTTAGAAATTACCCTTGATTTAGGTTTTGCTGAACTGACCTCAGCTACCGGTTATTCAGAATTTGAAGCACTGGGGCAACGTGATCAAACTGACTTACTTATCCGTCTAGATTACAGCTATGAAGAATTCCCGGGTTTTTCTACTTTTACTCGAGAAGTGGATGAGGCTGAAAACTTTACCCAAGAAATTCGTTTAGTATCAACAGGAGATTCAGCACTTTCTTGGATTGTAGGTGCTTATTACAACCAATTCGAAAGTTTTGGTGATAGCCGTGAATATGCGCCTGGCTTCGATCAATATGCTGTTGATAACTGGGGTGGCAATCAATTACGTCCTGATTCATTAGAGTATATTTCGGTGGGTAATACTGAAATCACTGAATCAGCTCTGTTTGGTGAGTTAACTTATAGCCTAACCGATAAATTAACGCTGATGATTGGTGCTCGTTTTTATGACTATGAAGTTAACTCGTCTTCAGCAGTAGACTTACCTTTGTATAACACCTTATTTGATGACTATGCAGCAAGTGAAATCAATTTAGATCTTGAAAGCACTCCGCCTGCTGATGGTGATGGCAACTTATTGAAAATTAATGCCAGTTATCAATTTAGTGATGATGTGATGGCATATGGCACGGTAAGTGAAGGCTTTAGAATTGGTGGCTCTAATGGTGTTGCTGCCTGCCCTGATGACGTCGAAGAGTCGGGCTTTCAAAATGTTTGTGCTTTACCCAATGAAGCTCTTTACGAAGCAGATACCACGACTAACTATGAATTAGGTTTTAAGAGTACTTGGTTGAGTAACCAATTACACTTTAATGCCGCTGTATTTATGGTTGAGTGGGACAATGCTCAAGTAGCGGGTGCTACTTTCTATGGTCAGCAACCCATTACCAGTAATGCCGCAGCAGCAGAATCAAAAGGGGTTGAAATATCAACTCGCGCTATGCTAAGTGATAATATTACCGCCTATGCTACTTATGCCTACACCAATGCAGAATTAACCAGTGACGCACCTTTTCTATTTCAAGTCTTAAGTGAAGATCAGCTTGATGCAGGTGCAGAGCAAAGTTTTTATGATGGTAAAAATGGTGATCGTTTACCTGGCTCACCTGAACAGCAGTTTTCATTAGGAGCAAGCTATTCTACCGAAATTTTTGGTAGTACAGGTTTAGATATCAATTACGGCTTAACTTATCAAAGTGATGTTTACTCTAAGGTCGGTTTACGCGCTGATGGTGAGGCTTTATCCGGCTATGCAATAAGTAATATGTCAGCAAAATTAACTGAAGGTGCTTGGTCGGTCACCTTATACGTGGATAATATGTTTGATAAATATGCCTATAGCTCGGTACGTCGTGATCAAGGTGATATTGGCTTAGCAAAGTTTCCTGTGATGAACTCGAACGATGCCAGTCTTCAGCGTAACTATGGACATTACTTAATCACTCCACGCAAAGTAGGAGTACGTTTCGAATATTTATTCGATATGTAATTATTTAAGTATAATTTTCACTTAAATAAAAGCTATAAAAAAAAAGGCACAGTATCATTTAAACGTTAAATGATACTGTGCCTTTTTAGCATTTTATTTAGCATTTTATCCCCATGACGACACCGCCAAACCATTCAACTGTATGACACAGTTTGTTATGACACCATTACAAATGAGGCAAGCAGTGACTTATTAACAGTGCGCGATGATTAAACAGATAAAAAGTGGCATAAATAAAAATGGGAAATTTTGTGGATACTATCGCGGTTAATGATAATCCAATAAAAAAAATTAATACCCTTGTAGATATTGTTTTTGTGATGAAAACTGGCAAAGTATATCGACAAGTGTGATTTGAAATAATTAAATTCGAGTAGTTGAAGTATGTCTTACACAACAAAAATATTGCATCAGCAGGCACAACAAGCTTTAAATCAAGGTTTGTATCAACAAGCCCATAAAAAATTAATCGCTATTTTACAACAAGATAAATATTTTTCGGATGCTTATTTTTTGCTAGCCATGATTGCTAGTGCGCATCATAATTTTCTCAAAGCTATTGAGTTGATTAAACAAGCCAACAAACTTGCTCCTAACAATGCCGAATATTTGTCACAACTGGCCAAGCACTATGCACTGGAAAATAATCATGTACAGGCGGTGTACTTTGCTGAACTTACGGCTCAACTTGCCTCAAAATCATCATTAACGCTAGATACGCTTGGTGTGGCATATAGTAAAATTGGCTTACACGAAAAAGCGGTGATTTTTTTTCAACAAGCTGTGGCTATTAACGATAAAAATCCTAATTATTTCTTTAATTTAGGCGCAGCACTCAAGTTTATTGGTGATTTTGACGGCGCTAAAAAAGCCTATGAAAAAACGATTGCAATGGCACCAAATTATTACAAAGCTCATGCCGCGTTAACTGGCTTAGGCGGCATATCAGCAACATCAAACCATATTCCTCTACTTGAACAATTGTTCTCACAAACGCAACATGCAGACGACAGCTTATATATAGGCCATGCTCTTGCCCGAGAATATGAATCACTGAAAAATTTTGATAAAGCATTTTTCTATTTAGATAGGGCAAAAAAAAGTAAACTCAAACAATTTAACTACCATATTGATGAAGATAAAGCGCTGTTTAGCCGTCTTCAAAGTCACTTTAAAAATGTTGATAGCTTAAAGGTTCAAGGTTTCGAAACTGATGAGCCAATATTTGTCGTTGGTATGCCAAGATCAGGAACAACGCTGGTTGAACGAATTATTTCACAGCACAGCGAAGTAACGAGTGCCGGTGAATTGCAGCACTTTGGTTTGCTACTTAAAAAAATGACTAAAACCACGAGCAAGCGTGTAATTGATGCAGAAACAATAGCCGCGACAGAAAATATAAATTTTGCCAAGTTAGGTGAAGATTATATTGAAAGTACGCGGGCAATAACTGGAAAAACAGCAAAATTTGTTGATAAAATGCCATTAAATGTACTTTATGTTGGCTTTATTTTAAAAGCATTACCAAAAGCTAAAATTGTCTGCTTAGATAGAAATCCACTGGATACCATTGTGAGTAATTTTCGACAGCTTTTTGCAGTTAATCAATCGTATTATAGTTATTCATATGATTTAGAAAGCACTACAGAATTTTATTTACTATTTAAACAGTTAACAGCGTTATGGTTAGCACTTTTTCCAGAAAACTTTTATTTTATTAATTATGAGAAGTTGGTTAATGACCCAGTAAATGAAGCCAAGCAGCTGATTGAATTTTGTAATCTTTCTTGGCAAGAACAATGTGTTGATATTGACCAAAATTCTGCGCCTGTAGCTACAGCCAGTGCAATGCAAGTTCGTAGTCCAATTAATAATAGCTCAGTGGGTAACTGGAAAAAATATGACGCTTATCTAGATGGCGTAAAAGCGATACTGGCCACTAGAGAGCAAAATTAGTGTTTCATCTAGATTGATTTTTAGAAAACTCTGGCGAATTTGTAAAAGAAATTAATAGTACGAATTAGCACTAAGGCTAGAAAATATAGATACTGTTGAGCGACTAATTAATCACTTTGTGTAGATGGTTGAATATCATTGTAAAGTCTTTATTGAGCCATTTCGGCTAACGATGAAGGTGATATTCAAAAGACCAGATATGACTTTAATATTAATGATAAGGAAATTAAATAAGCAATAAAGGTGGATGATGATACTGGACTTGAACCCATGATCCGGAGCAAGTAATAAAGAGGTGAGTTACTTTTAGTCTTACTTTAAGAAGAGTATTGATTACATGGAAATTTTAACTTGAAATAGAAATGGTGGACGATACTGGGCTTGAACCAGTGACCCCCGCCTTGTAAGGGCGGTGCTCTCCCAACTGAGCTAATCGTCCATTTTATTTTTACTTCTTTATGGCAAAAGAAGTGGTGGACGATACTGGGCTTGAACCAGTGACCCCCGCCTTGTAAGGGCGGTGCTCTCCCAACTGAGCTAATCGTCCGATATAAATTTACACATACTATTTACACACTACTAACAGAGAAGTGGTGGACGATACTGGGCTTGAACCAGTGACCCCCGCCTTGTAAGGGCGGTGCTCTCCCAACTGAGCTAATCGTCCTTCTCTGTGGGGGCGTATTATAGGGAGATCATAAAAGCTGTCAACCAAAACTCAGTAATTATTTATATTTATTTTCACTATTGCGCTTGAATGCTTCAAATTTGGACAGACTGATGGTTTTGTGAACTTTATTTTTATTTGTTGTCTCAGGTCGTCAGGAAATTTAACGCGCTAAAAGGTGTATTTCATGCACTTGCCTGATAAAATGCCGCAACTTTTTTAATAACCTTTGTTTTATTTGCTGACTTAAGCAAATAAATATTTCATTGAGACTTTTATGACTTTAACAACTCGATTCGCCCCTAGCCCTACGGGATATTTACATGTTGGTGGTGCTCGTACTGCTTTATATAGTTGGCTCTATGCTCAAAAAAATGGCGGTGACTTTATTCTTAGAATAGAAGACACGGATTTAGAGCGTTCAACACAGGCATCCGTTGACGCCATCATGGACGGCATGAATTGGTTAAACCTACCATGGACTCATGGGCCTTATTTTCAAACGCAACGCTTTGACCGTTACAAAGAAGTGATTGAGCAACTACTAACATCGGGTAACGCTTATCGTTGTTATAGTACTGCTGAAGAAGTTGATGCTATGCGTGTAGAAGCGAAAGCGAAAGGTGAGATTGAGAAATACAATGGTTTATGGCGAGAACGTACCGATTATCCAGCAGATAAGCCATATGCGATTCGTTTTAAAAATCCATTAGGCGGTGATGTTGTTATCAAAGATATGGTTAAGGGCGATATTACTATCAGTAATGAGCAACTTGATGATTTAGTTATTGCTCGCTCAGATGGTACACCCACTTATAACTTAACGGTTGTTGTTGATGATTGGGATATGAAAGTATCACACGTGGTTCGTGGTGATGATCACATCAGCAATACGCCAAAACAAATTAATATCTTAAAAGCATTAGGCGCAACCATACCTGAATATGCTCATATCCCAATGATATTAGGTGATGACGGTAAACGTTTATCAAAACGTCATGGCGCTGTGAGTGTAATGCAATATCGTGATGACGGTTTCTTGCCAGAAGCACTATTGAATTATTTAGTGCGTTTAGGTTGGTCACATGGTGATAAAGAAATTTTTTCTCGTGAAGAAATGATTGAGTTATTTGATCTTAAGGATTGTAACCGAGCAGCCTCAGGCTTTAATACTGACAAACTTATCTGGGTTAATCAGCATTACATGAAAACACTCGATCCCGCTTATGTTGCTACTCACCTTGCTTGGCATATGAAAGAGCAGGGTATCAATGTTGAAAATGGCCCAACCCTTGAAGAAGTTGTTAAAGTACAAGCGGACCGAGTAAAAACATTAAAAGAAATGGCACAAATTAGCCGATACTTTTATGAAGATTTTACTGAACTTGATGCTAGTGCGGTGAAAAAACATTTACGCCCGGTAGTAAAAGCACCACTGTTGTTAGTCAAAGAAAAATTAGCGGCTTTGACTGATTGGTCACCTGCACCCATTCATGCTGCGATTAATGACACAGCAACAGAGCTTGAAGTAGGTATGGGTAAAGTAGGCATGCCTTTGCGTGTTGCTGCCACAGGTGGTGGTAATTCACCTTCATTGGATATTACCTTGGCATTGTTAGATCAGCAAAAAGTTTTGGCTAGAATTGATCAAGCTATCGCCGTGGTTGATGCGCGTATCGCTAATAGTTAATTTATAAAATTAACCTTGTGTGGAAAATCATAAACCAAAGTCAGCGTAATTGCTGGCTTTTTTTGTTTAGGGCCTTCGCAAAGTATTTTACTGCTGAGTATATTAGCCGTAAATGAAAAGGGATTTAAGAGATTTTACTATCAAAGTTTTACCTCCTGTAGTCCTCCTTGTTTTCTGCCTGCAAATTATTTTTATTATTTTTTACAGCAAGGAGAAAATGAAAAAAGAAGCCGTGAATACTTAAGGGTAGTGAGTTTTGGGCAAGATCTAAGTGTATTGACAATATTAGATAAACCAAAGCCAGCTTAATTGCTGGCTTTTTATTTTCATGAAGAGGGGGATGTCGCGTTCACACGAATGTGAACGCGACAATGTTACTGATTACCACTTACGTTAAATAATGATTAAAATTTAGTGGTATCGGTAAACAAGCCCACTTTTAAATCTTTCGCTGTGTAGATCACACGACCATCGACAGAAACCGTACCGTCAGCAATACCCATAAATAATTTACGCTTAATAACGCGTTTTAAGGTGATTTTATAAGTGACTTTTTTTGCGGTGGGCAAAATTTGGCCAGTAAATTTAACTTCACCTACACCTAAAGCTCTACCATGACCTGGACCACCTGACCACGCTAAGAAAAAACCTGTTAATTGCCACATCGCATCTAAGCCTAGGCAACCCGGCATAACAGGGTCACCTTTGAAATGACAATCAAAAAACCAAAGATCTGGATTTATGTCTAATTCAGCGATAATTTCGCCTTTGCCATGTTCGCCGCCGTCATCATTAATGCTAACAATTCTATCCATCATTAACATATTGTCAGATGGTAACTGGCTGTTGCCAGGGCCAAACATTTCACCAGTACCTGCTTTTACTAGGTCTTCTTTTGAGAACGAATTTTGTTGTTCCATGTCATCACTTACGTTTATTAATAATTTCAAAGACCTTACTTTAGCTAACACTTGTACGCTAAACAACTCTGAACAGTTAAATAAATTTATATATGACTTAAAAAATTCAAAATATTTTGTAAAAATCGGTTATACATAACAACTAAGGTTTTAAAATTTTAATAGGTAAGCTATTGATGAATATAAAAAAGAAAATATTAACTAATGCGGAAAAACAAAAACGTTATCGTGAACGGCAAAAAGTTAGCGGTAAAAAAGAAATGCGGGGTTATCTGACACCAGAAGCGCAAAAGTGTTACGAACTGATTGCTGAGCAAACAAAATGGAATGACAGTATCATTTTAAGTAATGCCGTACGTTTAACTTATGCGGCATATAAAAATGGCCAAATTAACTTGTTAAATAACTGGCTAAATAAAAACGAGCTGTAATCATGGCTTAAACGACCTTGATTAAGGAAATGAATTAAAGAAAAAGCAAGAATTTATATTGTGTTAGAGACCAATTCGCTATATTATTTTTATTAATTCTGCTGCTTTTTATAAAGTGATAATAAGGTAATTTTACGTTGATAAATGTTTTGTTAGTTGATGACCATGAGTTGGTTCGTACTGGAATACGAAAAATCCTAGACGAAGTTAAAGGACTTAAGGTGATCGGTGAAGCTAAAACAGGTGAGGAAGCGGTACAATTTTGCCGTAAAGTCGAGCCTAATGTTGTCCTTATGGACATGAACATGCCAGGCATTGGCGGCTTAGAGGCAACAAAAAAAATTATTCGTTATGCACCTGATGTAAAAGTTATTGTTTTAACTGTTTATTGCAATGACCCCATTCCGACAAAAGTTATGCAGATTGGTGCGGCAGGTTATTTAACGAAAGGTGCCGGTCCTGATGAAATGATTAATGCGATTCGTGCTGTTAATAGCGGCCAACGTTATATAACACCAGAGATTGCCCAGCAGATGGCGTTAAGCCAATTCAAATCCCCAGATGAAAATCCGTTCAGTAGTTTGTCTGAACGTGAATTACAAATCATGTTAATGATCACGCGTGGCGAAAAAGTACCTGATATCTCACAACAATTAGTGCTAAGTACTAAAACCATTAATAGCTACCGCTATCGTATGTTTGATAAGCTTAATGTCGGTAATGACGTTGAGCTAACGCATTTGGCTATTCGCCATGGTATGTTAAAAACTGAAGTGCTATAGCATTGTCTGATAAAATTTTATCAAATGCTGAAACCTCATTTGATCACAAAGCCTTTCTAGCGGCAGTTTCTGAACAAGCTGGCGTTTATCGCATGTATAACATAGCCCAAACGGTAATTTATGTTGGTAAAGCTAAGCAACTAAAAAAACGTTTAGCGAGTTATTTTCGCAAAGATGTTGGCAGTAATAAAACTCGCGCACTGGTTAAACAAATCTCTGCTATTGACGTGACCGTAACACACACGGAAGGCGAAGCGCTGATCCTCGAAAACAATTATATTAAAAAGTATCAACCAAAATATAATATCTTACTGCGCGACGATAAAACCTATCCCTACTTACTGATTACCGATCACAAACATCCAAAATTAGGTTTACACCGTGGTGGAAAAAAAGTTAAAGGTGATTACTTTGGGCCATATCCAACGGTAGGTGCTGTCTGGGAAAGTTTGCGCTTAATGCAAAAGATTTTCCCACTAAGACAGTGTGAAGATAGCTATTATCGGGCCCGAAGTCGACCATGTTTACAGCACCAATTAGGCCGATGTTCAGCACCTTGTGTAGATAAAATATCGCCAACGGATTATCAAAAGCAAGTGCAGTTAGCCAAATTGTTTCTCAAAGGCAAAAGTTCGATTGTGATTAAACACCTAGTAGAGAATATGGAAAACGCCAGCAAAGCGCTCAATTTTGAACACGCGGCAAAATACCGAGATCAAATTGCGACCTTAAGAAAAGTTCAGCAGCAACAGTTTGTCAGTGGCTCTGCCGCGGAAATGGATGTTATTGGGCTTCATCGTCATAAGTCTCAAGCTTGTATTCACTTATTATTTGTTCGAGAGCATAAAATATTAGGTAGTAAAAGTTATTTTCCAACAGTGCCAGTCGATACTAGTGATGCCGAAATAATGGCTGCTTTTATTAGCCAACATTATATTGGTAATGAACTTAACTTAGGTGCTATCCCAAAAGAAATTATTATCCCTGAGGCTATTGATAACCAGCAAGACATCGTTCAGGTTATTAGCGCCCAAGCAGAGCATGAAGTAAAAATATCACATAATGTTCGCACTGAGCGCGCGCAATACCTTAAATTAGCTTGCACTAATGCTGCAACGGCTTTAATGACAAGAAACTCCCATAAAGAATCAATGCAGGCAAGATTTGTCGCATTAAATGAAGTGTTTGAACTAACCAATGGCATATCACGAATTGAATGTTTTGATATTAGCCATACTATGGGACAACAAACCGTTGCGTCAAATGTGGTGTTTAATCAAGAAGGGCCGCTAAAAAGTGACTATCGACGCTACAACGTATATGGCATTACGCCAGGTGATGACTATGCCGCCATGGCATTTGCTTTAGACAAACGCTATAGCAAAGTCACCAGTGAAGAAAAAATGCCAGACATTATTTTTATCGATGGCGGTAAAGGGCAGTTAGCAAAAGCTGAAGAGTTTTTTGCCGGCGTAGATAAAGTAAAAACCCCGCTATTGGTTGGGGTTGCGAAGGGTGAGTCAAGAAAGCCGGGGCTAGAAACCTTAATATTAGCTGGCAGTCATCAACTCATATCGTTACCTGCCACGTCACCGGCACTGCACCTTGTACAACATATACGAGATGAGTCGCATCGGTTTGCCATCACGGGACACAGAGCAAAACGACAAAAAGCCAGTAAAAAATCTACATTAGAAGATATTCCAGGAATAGGGGCTAAGAAAAGACAAGTACTTTTACAATATTTAGGTGGCTTACAAGAAGTATTAAAGGCAGACAGAACCGCGCTAGAAAAAGTGCCGGGTATCAGTAAAGTATTGGCAGAAAATATTTATGACGCCTTGCATGACAATTAACTCACAATCTGTGTAAAATGTCTTTTACCTCGATGTAATTTTAATTAGTTAACGATAAGAATATAAGACATATTATGTGGACAATCCCCAACCAAATTACTTTATTTAGAATTGTTTTAATCCCGGTTTTTATCGTGGTGTTTTATTTGCCGGTGTCGTGGAATCATTTTGGTGCCTTTGTCGTCTTTTGGTTTGCCGCTGTGAGTGACGCGCTTGATGGTTATTTAGCAAGAAAACTTAATCAGTCGTCTGCCTTTGGTGCTTTTATTGATCCCGTTGCTGACAAGTTAATGGTGGTTGCTGCGCTGGTAATTTTGATTCAAGACCTTCAAGTTTGGTGGATATCAATATCAGCGATATTAATGATCGCGCGCGAAATATTTATTAGCGCCTTACGTGAATTCATGTCTTCACGAGGTAAAAGAGAAATAATCGCTGTTTCACAAATGGGTAAATATAAAACGGCCACACAAATGTTAGGTATTATGGGATTAATTTGGTATCCAACTTATGATATCCCATTAATTTTGTTTGAATTTCCGCATGAAATATTACTTTTTGCCGCTTTTAGTTTTTATGCCATTGCCACCGTGCTTACTTTTTGGTCTATGGTGATTTATTTCAAAGCGGCCTGGCCAGAGTTAACTAAGGTTAATTAGTGTTAAATAGCTTGTTTTTAGTTAAAAAAACACCACATTAGTCGCTTTTTGAGCAGTCAAAATAAAATTGATATTAAAGGGTTGACTCATAAATTTTTCAATGTAGAATGCGTTTCCAGTTGACAGGGAGTCAGCACATGAAGCGGCTGTAGCTCAGCTGGTAGAGCATCACGTTGCCAACGTGAATGTCACGAGTTCGAGTCTCGTCAGCCGCTCCAATTTCTCTTAAGAGAAAGATATAGGGAAGACTACCTTAGGGTAGTAAATGAAAGTAGTATTTGATGTAAGTGGCGGGTTGGCAGAGTGGCTATGCAGCGGATTGCAAATCCGTGTACCTCGGTTCGACTCCGGGACCCGCCTCCACATTGCCCGAGTGGTGGAATTGGTAGACACAAGGGATTTAAAATCCCTCGCTTGTAAGAGTGTGCCGGTTCAAGTCCGGCCTCGGGTACCATTTCATTGGTGCAGTAAGGATTAATACATATTGGCGTATGTATGGGTAAGTTTAAAATAATGAAGCGGCTGTAGCTCAGCTGGTAGAGCATCACGTTGCCAACGTGAATGTCACGAGTTCGAGTCTCGTCAGCCGCTCCAAATTTTAAACAGGTTAAAAGTCTTATTTTGCTAGTTATATATTTGCTAGTTATAAATTGAGACCATGAGGCGGCTGTAGCTCAGCTGGTAGAGCATCACGTTGCCAACGTGAATGTCACGAGTTCGAGTCTCGTCAGCCGCTCCAAATATGACAGTTTTTCTGTCAAAGTAGGGTCCCAATCTCTACTATAAAAAATACTCTCGTTGCCCGAGTGGTGGAATTGGTAGACACAAGGGATTTAAAATCCCTCGCTTGTAAGAGTGTGCCGGTTCAAGTCCGGCCTCGGGTACCATTACTGATTAATATCAGTTAGATGTATTGTAAAAATTCGAAGCGGCTGTAGCTCAGCTGGTAGAGCATCACGTTGCCAACGTGAATGTCACGAGTTCGAGTCTCGTCAGCCGCTCCAAATATGACAGTTATTACTGTCAAAGTAGGGTCCCAATCTCTACTATAAAAAATACTCTCGTTGCCCGAGTGGTGGAATTGGTAGACACAAGGGATTTAAAATCCCTCGCTCGTAAGAGTGTGCCGGTTCAAGTCCGGCCTCGGGTACCATACTTTTACTTTATGTTCTGTTGAGTAAATTAAAGAACTTCTATAGCAATTAAAATCTCCCCCAATACAATCAAAGCCTTGCCAATATGGTACATATAAATTTTTAACTACCTCTCTATAATAGTCACTGACTAGATTTTATTTTTTGTATTAATATTGAGATTGTCTGAAAATTTTTATGCTTTTAACGTCTTAAACCTTTGTTTAAATTTACCACGCATAAGTTCATCACGCATAAACTCACACATACTTTATCATGACTATCAGCACAAGCCTTTAATGCTACCTCCAACACACGTAAATAAAAAGTTAACCGCTATTTTTGTTTACGCAATTTTAATTTATCACTACCGATAATAATACTTTTAACATTATCGAGACTAAAAATTTAAGATTTTTTACTAAAACCTGGCTAATAGAAATAGTACTGACAGAAATTTCCTTATTTTACTTAAGTCTAGTATCATCTAATGCTGACTGTTTATGCGTTAATTTGACGTAAGCTACTGAGCAACATAGTCTCGTCTAAACAATAATAATAACAATTAACCCCCAATTGAACCCTAGTTTTATAGCAGCCCCGTCAACTATATTGCAACAGTTCACAGAGAAATTATGTCTATCCGACCCCCAAAGCAATTAAATATTATTATCGCCATGTATCTTGGTTATGCCGCCATGATGATCTGTCGTCAAATGATTACTATTCTAAGCCCTGCCATGCTTGCCGATGATACCTTAGGCTTAACAAAAACAAATATTGGAGACTTTGCGGCTTATGGCACCCTAGGTGCACTGGTGGGTAAACTCATCTGGGGGCCTCTTGCTGATGTAATTGGTGGGCGCTTTACTTTTTTAATTGGAATTTTCCTTACCGCGCTGTTTGTTATCGCCTTTGGACTTTCGCCTAATATAATGGCTTTTACTGTTTTTTCATTTTTGCTTTACTGTACAAAGTCTTCCGGCTGGCCAGGTATGACTAAACTGGTTGGAGAATGGTATCACCCCCATCATTACGGACGGGTGTGGAGTATTATCTCTACCAGTTCTAGATTTAGTGTTGTGCTAGCGACGTTATTTTTTGGTTGGTTGTTGAGCTTTATGCATTGGCGCTCAGTAGCCTTCATCGCTGCGGCTTTTGCATTAGTTATATTTATTGGTTGTTATTTTTTCCTGAAAGAAAAACCCGAAAACCCAAATTTCTTTAGAGAAAATGAAGGTGATCATAGCGACACCAGTGCCGAAGGTATAGAGTTGGCGAAAGCATCAAAACAGGCGATTGATAACAAATACAATCACCCACTTCAAGGCACAAGTATGCTGGCGGGTATGCTGGCATTTGTTAAAAGCCCTAGAGTTTGGTTGGTCGTGCTCATGCTAATGATGCTTACTTGTATGATGGCGTTTTTAGACTTTGTTGCGGTTTATCTTATGGAAACTTACCAATTATCCCCCTCACAGGCAGCAATGGCTTCTACTATATTTCCCGTCGGTTCTTTAGCTGGACTGTTAGCGTCGATCGCATTTTACGACCGTTTTTCAAAAAAGGGCATCCGGACAGTATTAACTATAGCGATGACGCTGAGTTTATTAAGTGTACTGACCTTGAAATATTTATCTTGGTTTAATCTCAGTGTTGAGGTGAACTACATAGTAGCTTTGAGTGCAATTTTCTTATTCGCGTTTTCAATCTCTCCCGCTTATTACCTACCTATGTCAATATTTTCCATCGAATATGGTGGCCCCCATAGTGCAAAACTGGTGAGTTTTATTGATGCTTTTGGCTTTGCGGCCAGTGCAACATTTGCTTTTATTGGTGGAAGATTGGCAGATAGTGCGGGCGGTTGGTCCAGTTTTATGAATATGCTTATATTGATTTCAGCAGTTGGTATTATATCTGTTTGGGCATTTATGCATGCAGAATATAAAGCGGCAAAGTCAGGGGAAGTGTTAATTAAGTCCTAATCACGTGATTTTATTAATGTTTATAAAAATTTTATCGCCACCCACCTAAGTAATGTTGGCGGGTGGTTCAAAAACAACTTCTTTTAAATAGAGCTTTTTCACCGAAGATTACTGTTTATTCCCCCTATATCCAGTAATCTTTAAAATATTGTAGTATGCTATAGCGGCAAAATTTCTGCCATATTAAATAATGAAGTTATAAAACAGATAATTTCTAGGCTACAGCCGTTTTCTAATTATTTTTAACGGTTTGTCGCTAAGAGGCAAAAGGATGTCGCTGTTGATAAGCGCTTTGCTTCAAAATTAAGATATTAATTTACTTAGTAGCAATTAAAATTGGCTAAGTCGCAGGAAGATAATCAACGAAGATAATCAACTAGGATATACATGTATCAAATAAACCGACCCGTTAAAACAGCCTTAACTATGGCGATCGCTCTGGCATTGAGCAATGGCACAGTACAAGCTCAAGAAAAGAGTAAAGTAGAAGACAAAAAAGTTGAGACTGAACGTCAGATCGAAACTATAGTTGTTACTTCAACTCGAAGAGCAGAGAACCAACAAACTGTACCGCTCGCTGTACAGGCGATGAGTGGTGCAAAACTTCAAGAACTAGGCATTGATAGCTTTGAAGACTACATCGCGTTGCTACCAGGTGTTAGCTCTGAAGGTCAAGCGCCCGGTAAACAAGAAACATATATCCGTGGTGTATCCGCGGGTCGTTCTGATGTCAGACTTGCTGGCATTGGCGGTGAGCCAAGTGTTGCCTTTTATCTCGACGAAGCACCAATTACCACGCCCGGTCGTAATATAGACTTATATGCAGTTGATCTACAACGCATTGAAGTTTTAAAAGGTCCTCAAGGTACATTATTTGGCGCTAGTTCACAGGCAGGTACTGTACGTCTTATTACCAATAAACCGGTATTGGACGAATTCAGGGCAGGTGGTGAGGTAGGTATGTCATCTACTAAGAGCGGTGGTATCAGTAATAAAACTGAGGGCTATCTTAATATCCCTATTGTAGACGATACATTTGCAATACGAATTGCGGCTTATAATTCTACTGATGCTGGCTTTATTGATAACGCCCTTAGCACGACTCAATTACCATTGACTAATCCAGGATTAGGTGGCAGCGTTCCTTCATCTCGTCAGGCTGTAAGTAACGCCACGCTTGCAAAAGATGATTACAATGAAGCGACACATAGAGGCATGAGAGTCAGTGCATTATGGCAAATCAATAACGATTGGGATTTGTTAATACAACACACAAACCAACAGCTTGATACTGAAGGCTCTTTTGAATACGACCCGGCTATTAGTACTGAAGATGACTTAAATGCTTCGACTTTCTCTCCCACTGAAGGTGATGATCAGGTCGACCTCACACAATGGACGCTAAATGGTATGCTTGGCGGACTTGAAGTTATCTATAACGGCTCGTTCACCAGCCGAACGTTCCAAGGTAATACTGATTATACGGCTTATATTGAAATAGGCCCATATGTGCCTTACTACACTTGTAGTTACCCAGGTTATGATGAATGTTTTAGTCCTGTGATGACGACTTCTGAGCAATTCGAAACAGAGCGTGTTGTGCACGAAATTCGTGTTGCAACCAATGCTGAAGATCGTTTTCGAGCGATTGGTGGTGTTTTCTATGATGATCAGCAACTTAACACCTTAACCGACTTCAACTATGCTGGGTCTATTGCTGCAGGTTTCTCACCAAACTTTCCGATACCGGGCGCTTTTACTAATACAGATGGTAGTGCTCGACCTCCTGGCGTAACCTACTTCAATGATTACCAAACAGATCGTGAAGAGCTATCGGTATTTGGTGAACTTGCTTACGATGTTACTGACGATGTCACCGTAACCGTAGGTGCTCGCCACTACGAGATTGAAATGGGTTTAATGGGACAATCGCCTTTTGGCCAAAGAGCATCTGGACCAGAAGCTGATGCCGGAACCAATGTCGATTCAAGACTGGCTGGTTTGACTCCTGCAACGATATCAGGAACTATTTACAAAGCCAATATACGCTGGAAAATGAATGCTGACGCGATGTTTTATGGCACGTATTCAGAAGGCTTTAGAGGCGGTGGATTCAATCGTTCAGCTGGCACGGGTGGCATTCCAGCGACCTTTGATACCGATACTGTCGTCAGTGTTGAATTTGGCTGGAAAACTGCTTGGCTTGACAATACATTGCGTTTTAACGGCGCTATATATAATGTTGACTTCAGTGATATGCAGCAAGGTGTTCTAGATCTTAGTATCGCCAACAACTCATTCTTTGACAATGTTGGATCGTCTGAAATCAATGGTCTTGAATCTGAACTTAATTGGGCTGCGACCGATAATGTTGATCTTTTTGGCTCATTTAGCTATATCGATTCAGAATTGACCGATATTCCAAATACGCTAGTGAATATCACACCTGTAGGGTCAAACCTGCCTTATGCACCAGAAAGTGAAGGCGTTATTGGCGGACGTTACTATCAAGAAATCGGCGATTTTTCTGCTGTTTTCCAAGGCGTATTCAAGTGGACAGACTCACGTTTTAATAGTCTAGTTGATGCTGACCGTGTCGAGTTACCGTCTTATACTCAGGTTAACCTGTCAGCCTCTATTGGCAAAGATGACTGGAAAGCAACGTTCTTTATTGACAATGCTACCGACTCTCTTGGACAAGTTGCCGCAGGTTCAGCTGATAATGTCTTCAGGGTTTCACCGACAAGACCTCGTACTATTGGCTTTAGACTAAGCTATGATTACTAGCATTTGACCTTATTTTAAAGTATTTTAAGATAGGCTAGGGTCGGCGTTTAATCACGCCGACCTATTTTTTTCTGGACCTTTATAGATTCTGAACCTTCATAGATAATATCAATTGTATCTTGATATTTACCGAGAGATTATTTTGCCAAATCAATTGAAAAACCTTCAACCTGATCAAGTGATTAAACAGTGCCAACTCTTGATTAAGAAAGGCCACTTAAGCCAAGCATCTGCAAATCTTGAAGATATGCTGGTGGAAAATCCAGGACATATTGAAGGTGTTTATTGTCTTGCCGTTTGTCAGCGTAAACAAAAAAAGCATAGCCAAGCCATGGCAAGTCTTGATCAAATCCTAGTAAAAATGCCTGAGCACGGCAGAGCTCACCAAGAGCAAGGTTATATTCACAAAGCAATGGCGAACACCAGCCAAGCGATAGCGTCCTTTGAAAAAGCCGTTAGCTTAAACCCAGCATTGTTTGGCAGTTGGCGTGTACTTGCTACAGAACCTGACTATCCAATGCGTGAAGAAGCTAAAAAGCGTGTTGAATGGCTCGCTAGCCTGCCACCGGCATTGGTTTCTGTTTCCAGCCTAATTTACCAAAAACAATTACATCGCGCAGAATGGCTCTGTCGTCACTTTCTCAAAGACAATCCGCATCAACCAGAAGCTATGCGCTTACTGGCTGAGTTAGGGACAAAGTTTCAAATTCTTGACGACGCAGAATTCTTATTAGCCAGCTGTCTTGAATTTGAACCAAACTATAAAAGGGCCCGTTTGGACTATGTTCATGTTTTGCATAAGCGACAAAAATTTCAAAAGGCACTTGAGCAAGCAAAAATTTTGTTAGATTCAGACCCAAAAAATTCAAATTTTAAAATTGGTCTTGGTAATGCGCAACAAGCAACCGGAGATTTTGAAGCGGCTATTAGCACCTTTGAAAGTGTATTACATAACAACGCCGCCAATAATTCAATCTACCTAACCCTAGGCCATGCTTTAAAAACAATGGGCCGTGTTGACGACGCTATTACAGCGTACCGTAAAAGCTATAGTATCAAACCTGATTTTGGCGATGCGTTCTGGAGTTTGGCTAATTTAAAAACTTACCGATTTACTGCCAATGAACGTCAGCAAATGCGGGATCAGGAAGCAAGCCCGACAACTGCGATAAATGATAAAATTCATTTCTGCTTTGCTCTAGGTAAAGACTTGGAGGACAGCGGACACTTTGATGAAGCTTTCTTTTTTTACCATCGCGGCAATAAGCTGAAAAGCGAACAAGACCAATTTGATAGTAAATCTCTAGAATTATCGTTTAAATTTCAGCAAAATAATTTTGACGCCACCTTTTTTGAACGTAATAAACTAGCTGGTTGTTCTGCCCCTGATCCGATATTTATTGTTGGACTACCACGCGCGGGTTCAACACTTTTAGAACAAATTCTTGCGTCACACTCACAGGTTGATGGCACGATGGAATTGGCCAATATCATCGGGTTAGCACACCGCTTGAATGGACGACAAGCCAAGCAGGATGAGCCCAGATATCCCAGTATCCTAAAAGAGATATCAGCTGATGAGCTGACTAAAATGGGCCAACGTTATATTGAAGACACTCAGCATCATCGCCAAGGAGCGATTTTCTTCATCGATAAGATGCCAAATAATTTTAGACATATCGCTCTTATTAATCTGATCCTCCCTAACGCTAAAATTATTGATGCCAGACGTGACGCCTTATCTTGTTGTTTTAGCGGTTATAAACAATTATTTGGCGAAGGCCAACAGTTTTCCTATGATCTTGAGAATATTGGCAATTATTATCGCAACTATGTTGAAATAATGGACCACTGGGACAAAGCATTACCTGGTAAAATTTTACGGGTACAATATGAAGATGTGGTTGCTGATTTAGACACTCAAGTTCGGCGTATATTGGACTACTGTGGCTTGCCTTTTGAACAGGCCTGTATTGATTTTCACACCAATAAACGTGCTGTTCGTACACCAAGTTCTGAGCAGGTGCGCCAACCTATTTATCAAAGTGGTCTGGAACAATGGCGCAACTATGAATCACATCTAGGGCCACTGAAAAAAGCATTAAGCAATCCTAAGTAAGCATAAGTAAGCCTCAAATAAGCAAGCGCTGCATTTTCTTTATTGGCATTAACGGCCAATCAAGAAATTGCGGTGTCTGAAATTAATCAGCAGCTTTTAGCACCCGTTAACTATTATTATATCTACAATACAAAGGAATCAATCTTGGCTAAAAAAACACTAAAAATAGGACATCGTGGTGCAATGGGACATGAGCCAGAAAACACCATAAGGTCTTTTAAAAAAGCAATAGAGTTAAATGTTGATGCGATAGAGTTAGATGTATACGTATGCAAGACTGGTGAGCTTGTTGTCATTCATGACGATAAAGTAGACAGAACAACTAATGGTGTTGGTTATACCCAAGATAAAACTTTTGCAGAATTAAGACAACTAGATGCGGGTAAAGGTGAAGTTATCCCAACACTTGAAGAGGTCTTAGACTTTGTTGATAAAAGAGTGATGGTAAACATAGAGCTAAAGGGAAGAAACACAGCCATTGCAACGTATCAAGTTATAGATAAATATATTAAAAAACATGCTTGGTCAGCGCTTGATTTTATGGTCTCTTCATTCGACCATCATGAATTAAATAAATTTAAACAGCTAGCTCCCCAAATACCTATTGGTGCCTTGCTTGACGGCATACCACTGTCTTATTCCGATTGTGCGGTTGAACTTAATGCGCAGTCGATTAATTTAAGTTTAGATTTTATTAATCAGGACTTTGTCAATCACGCCCATAACAACGGTTTAAAAGTTTATGTGTATACGGTTAATGATTATGATGATATTGCCGAAATGGAAAAATTGAATATTGATGGTATTTTTTGTAATTTTCCAGAAAGACTATAATGAAGACAATATTACATGTGATACCAGTATCGATAGCGCCTCGTTAAGAGGCAAAAAATTGTTGGCTAAAATAAGCAATGCAGGAGCAAAAGTCAGTTGTTTTTTTGTCCTGCTTGGGTCGCTTGTTATGAGTAGGTGGCAACAAAGGGATGCATCATGTATTTATTATTTTAGGTCTAAGTAAGAAGCCAATAATGCTACCAAAGAGATTCTTGTACATTGCTTCTATCTCTTCTTTACTGATACTGCCGCCAAAGATAAGCATCTCAAGTTTTTCTCCTGGTTCTTTCACAAAATAACCTGATGAACTGAATCCGTTTTTTTCATAAAAAGATTTACGCTTGATCCTTTGTTCGAAGTTTTTTTCTTGCTTATCAAGTTTCTCAATGTTCAGTACAATTCTTTTTCCTGAGTGCATAACTTTCATTGAATCCATCACTTTACTGCCATACCCACCTGAGCGAAAAGATTCCGATATAGCTAAAAAGTGTACCAATATAATATCTTTAAACTCAGTGGTGTAAATGAGACCTATCCAAGTATCATCTGCATAAAGAACGTTAAAGCCTACCTTACCTTTTCTCAGTTTAAATTTAAGGATCCAGGTGGGAATACGTTGAGCTGTGGTAAACGCTTTCTTATACAGATCGATAACCTTCAAGTAGTTATCGTCATTTTGATTTAGTGGTCGGAGATTAATGCTCAAATGTAATACTCAACGCCTGTTAACGTGCAATAATATAGTTGGCTAATATTAGTGATCGTAGTGAACAAAAAGCCAGCTGTATTTTGTTATACGTATTTTATTTATTTTCACGGTGCCCATAACTCAATGCTCGAGTAATTTCCCATTTATTATTTACATTACGCCAAACCATAACAAAATCAGATTTTCCTTCGCATTTTTTAGTTTTAGTTTCACAAAAAATGTGAACACCTTCAGTGATTGCACCAAACTGATTAATTGGATAGGCTTTGAAGGAACCTGCTACAAGTTTACGAGTGTAGTTACCGCATGCGTTTTTTTTAGTATTTGAGATCATACTTTTCCGATCCCAAGTAACACCACCGTTATCATGATAAAACTCTACATCAGGAGAGAAATAACTAGCATATTTTTTTAACTTTCCAGGGCTCTGACAGTTGTTAAAAGATTCAAAAAGCTCTGTATCAAGAACTTTCATTCTGTCCTCCAAAGGAGCTTCATTAGCCAATGATTGCATGGATAAAAATAAAAATAAAAATATACTTAATTTTTTCATATAACCTCGATTCCTACAGCATACGTAGAACGCCTAAATTATAGCCAACTGTTTTTTTCCCTGTTTAATTTCTTAGCTACTACTTAGCGCTCAAGCCTTTAAACACAGAGCTCAAAGCTATCACAAGACAACTAGCATGAATTAAAACAACCACATAAAGCCCTATAGGGTCTGAATTCAGATGCAAAACATGATCATTTCTGGAATGAATTACTCCATATTTATATGCATTAATTAATTGCCATGAAAAAAAAGGAATACAAAGAAACATTAAAAAAATTTTAAGGTAAGCTTTATCTTTTTTATTAATAAGTTTCCGAGGTTTAGGTTCATTCTCAGGATTTTTTTCTCGTTTTCTCGTTTTCTTATTTCATTTAATAATAAATCGTATCGTTTGGGATAACACTCTTTATCAATGTTATCTTTAACATCGTACAACTCTACAAGAGTATATTTCGTATAATCTGGATTCATTCAACTCTATCCGTTTAAGCACCTTGATACTAAGTGATACTTCGACTGGCTAGTTCTTTTTTATACTTTCGTTCCGACATAAACCAAGTTAATACACCAAACAATACTCCAGCTAATGGCCAAACTATATAATGAATAATGGCGGATTTCGATGTGAAGCCATCAGAAAAAGGCTTATTCATAAAAGCTATAAAAATAAACATTGGTAAGCCCCATGATAAGACACCAGTAAATAGCACAAAATTTAATTTCCCTTTTGTTCGCGTTGATTCCCAAACTTTAAATTGATCATCTTTCATTTGATTTAACGTCCATATTTGAATGACACATAACGGCCCATTAAGCATTAATAGGCTAAAAATTGTGGTCTAAAATGAAAGCGAAGCGAACAACCCACTGTTTTTAGTCCGGTTGAATTGCTTATGTGCACAACTCACTCAACTTGCTAATTTTTCTTATATTTTCAGAAAAAACTTCATTCGTCTTCGGTGTAAACCAGATAGGATTTATACCGACAGCAAGAGCAGGTTTAATATCTTTTTCAAAGTTATCACCAACCATAGCAATATTCTCAACGGGCTTATTTAACTTTGAAATTATTGCTTTAAGAAAATCAGGAGATCCTTTCACCAGACCTAGATTAGCCTTACAAAAATAGCCTGTTATAAATGCACTTAAACCAACACGTTCAAAAGCCAGCTTAACTTCCAATTCAGTTGAATCCTCAGCTCCAGTAGCTATATAAATTTGAGCATGTTTAGACAATGACTCTAAAGTATCTTTAGCGCCGACAACTGACTCAACAGCAATCCAATCACACATTTTTCCAGATACATTGGGGAAATCGACCATTAAAGTATCGCCCCAATCGAAAAGATATACTTCTACCACTGAGCCTCCGAGGGCATATAGACCCATTAATAGGCTAAAAATTGTGGTCTAAAATGAAAGCGAAGCGAACAGCCCACTGTTTTTAGTCCGGTTGAATTGCTTATGTGCACTTCTTACTTGAGTCATTGTTTAAGCTTCGTGTAAGCATGCCACCAAAAATATTTAAAATGCCTTCAAGAGTATCTGAATTTTGATTGTTTTTAACCTTGTTTCCGTGAGTGCCACTCTTGTTTTTATTCTCATGTCTTTCGATTGCATTATCACCTGCACCGACAACAAAATCACATGCAACATTCGTTGGCTTAGTTGTTGAGCAACCACCTAAAGAAACTAAACATGAGATTATGATAATTTTTACTGAAACTTTTGAGAACATACAAACTCCATGTGCACTAACGCCTCATTAATAGGCAAATACTATGTTGGCTAAAATAAGCGACGCAGGAGCAAACAGCCAACTGTTATTTGTCTTACTGTAATACCTTGTTATGTAAAAAGTAAACGTAAATACTTCTTTTCATTTAACTCGTTATGCTAGAAAATATTTGAGGTTATTTAGACAATTATTTTCAATGTTAATCTTTTATTATTTAACGCTTATCTCTAATAATTCTCTCATCATTTGTCTGCCAAAGTTGACAAACTTACCTCCACCACTTGAAGTTAACATAACTACTCCAACACCATATTCTGGAGAAAATAAATACTCACAGCCATAACCATCTAAATCGCCACCGTGAAACAATACTGTTTCAGAAAACAGAGGAAACTGATTACTTGCTTCAAACATTCCAAGGCCATAGCTTAATCCAGGGTATTTCTCACCACCCTGAGTAAATTTAGTATCATATTTTATTTGAGTTGAAACGAGCGGTGAGTTCTCTCCACTTTTACTAAATAACGAGTATGCCTTCATTTGTAACACCATAAGATGAGCCATATCATCAATGCTTGAGTAAACACCGCCATGTGGCGTTAACAATCCCATATCCCATGGCTTAGTCAGAACTTGGCGATCATCTTTTCTGTAAGGAAAAGCTTGTTGAGTGTTCTTTTGGCTTTCAGATAAATTTACCAGTGTGTTTGGAAGCTCATATTTATCAGAAATATAATATTTAACTAATTGAGCATAATTTTTATTTGTCACTTTGCTCAAGACATATCCAAGTAGGGCGTAATTAAAGTTTGAATAGTCCCATTTTTCATTCACTTTAAAGCTTAATTTCATCACTTTTAATGCACTTAATAGCATTTGTTCATCATAACCACCTAAAAATGCATCACCATCAATCCTAGTGACGTTTTTGGGATAATTTGGTAAACCAGAACGATGTGTCAATAAATGTTCAATCGTTAATGATTCAAACTTTGACAGAGAGTTTTTTGGGAAAGCATCGGGTAAAAGGTCAATAACACGGTCAGTTAGCTTAAGCTCCCCCTTATCAATGAGCTCCAATGTAATAATACTGGTTAATACTTTCGACTGAGAGCCAATTTGAAATAACGTTTTGGAGTTTATTACTTGCTTAGTTTCTCTATCTCTTACACCTAGTCCAGATGTAAACACAACTTTTCCTTGTTGAATAATGCCAACAGCTATTGCCGGAATATTTTCCTTAGCCATAAAGCTTTTAACTTGTTGTTCGATTTTAAGCTTATCTACTAGAGTAGTCTGAGCGAATACTGGTGGAATAAGGAATAAAGAAAGGAAAGCTAACTTTTTTATCATGATTTATCTCGTTTTAGTAAAGTTGGCGACTATTGCCAAATCTTAATTTTCTGCATAACAGCTTATATATGTATGTATGTATGCGTTTAAGCATCACACTCGCCAAAAGTAACATTAAATTAACATTAATTTTCAGTACTTTCAAGGCATTAGAAACTAGTAATGCTAAATCACATGTATATTAGGGTGTGTTACTAAGACGCCTTGTAACACACCTCGAAAAATCATACTGACTTCCATATAAAAGGGCATTACATCGTTTACGCTAATAGATAATTCAAAAAAAATATATGGCAAGATTTTTAACTGCAATGTCAGTAATGCAGACAAATTAGCATTAGTAGTTTTATGATGAACGACCTTTTACCTAGCTAAATTATGCTTAATTGATGCTTGTATCGACTTTTAATGGTGACAAAAATTGTTATTCTTTTATGCTGCTTTGTGTACAAAACGCCATAGAGAATTTATTTAGCATCCATTAGCGCTGCGGTATCATCAAAGATGTTATTTTTACTATTGAAGCAATATCGTCTGTATAAGTTAATGAGCCTGTAACAAAATCTGTTACAGGCTCAAGTAAATCAATAATTGTCTGATGAGCTTTTTTTGTTTTATTAGTATCAATGTTATCGAGAAAGGCCATAATCCTTCCAATGATATTAACATTTTTACAGGGATATTATTATCAATCATAGGCAGAATTTATAATGATCTGGTTATGACGTTTGCGCGCTACATACACTATATACTTCTGTTACTTGCTCAGGTATATTCTCATTATCTTCGTTTTTAAATACACCTTTAAAGACATTGTTTTTTAAACATATTTTTTTAGAGATTATCCAAGTGAAAGAAAAAGCTACTTCTTTTGATATCGCCTACCAAGCAGGTGTTTCTCAGTCAACAGTCTCTAGAGCACTACGCAATAGTCCTTTAGTTAATGCCGATACTCGACAAAAAATTCAGGCTATTGCTACAGCATTAAATTACAAAGTAGATAAAAATGCCAGCAACTTACGCTCACAGCATTGTGACACTATTGCCTTGTTATTATTTGAAGACCCCACCAATGACAATTCAGCGATTAATCCCTTTTTCCTTTCTATGTTAGGTAGCATAACGAGAGCTTGCGCACATAAAGGTTATGATTTATTAGTCTCTTTTCAACAAGCGAGTAATGACTGGCACGCAGATTTTGAAGACAGTAATAAAGCAGACGGCCTGATATTATTGGGCTATGGCGATTACGTCGATTATGAAGAAAAGTTAATTAAATTGAGTGAACAAGGAACACACTTTGTGCGCTGGGGTGCAGAAGTCAAAAATTTACCTGTCGTCTCTATAGGTTGTGATAATTTTCTTGGCGGCAAAGAAATTACTGAGCACGTGATTAAGCAAGGGAGAAAACACTTTGCCTTTTTAGGCAGTGCCTCTAGTCATGCGCCTGAATTTTTCGATCGCTATAAAGGCCATTGCCAAGCACTAGAAGATAATAGCTTAGTAGTGAACACTAACATGCAGTTTAATGCCTTTTACACGGAAGAGGCAGGTTACAAGGCGGCTTGTGAATTGATAGCAAGTGGGCAAGAATTTGATGCAATTTGTGCGGCTAGCGATTTAATTGCCATTGGCGCGATGAGAGCACTCAAAGAACGTGATATCAACATACCTGAGCAAGTGGCTGTTGTTGGCTTTGATGATATTGCTATTGCTAGCTTTACCTTTCCTCCTTTAACAACGGTTAAGCAAGATACTCAAATAGCCGGTGAGCTATTAGTAAACACCTTGCTTGACTCAATTAATGGTAAAGAGACTTCAACGACCTTAATAACGCCAGAATTAGTGATTAGAAAATCCTCTGGCTATTAACTAGTAACTACTGGATATTAACTATTAGCACAAAGCCTAATAGTTAATATCCGTAACGCGGCGCTTAAATTGTTAGTCAGCATTTTGGCTTGCTATTTTATCCTCGGTACCGTCTTTGACAAAATAGACCGACAGAGCCGCTAATATCATTGAGACACCCGCCATCATTATAATGTAAACCGCTTGGTTATCAAAAACGGCGGTTAATATCCAGCCAGCAAAAATACCTGAAACAATTTGCGGCGCAGCAATGGTGAAGTTAAATATTCCCATATAAACGCCTGTTTGTTTCACGGGTAATGAGCCCGCTAAAATGGCGTATGGCATGGCTAATATTGCCGCCCAAGCAATACCAATACCTACCATAGGTAAGAATAAGTCTACTGCGCCTTGTGGCACTTCAATTTGAGTAATACCCAAGTTGACCATGATTAACTCAGGATTTTGCATCAGTATAATACTTAAGTAACCAATACCACCGGCAAGTAACGAGACAGAGTATGTTAGCTTACGACCAATTTTACTGGCTACTTTAGCCATAAATAATGAGGCTATCGCGGCAAAAAAAGAGTAAGCAGCGAAAATGATGCCCACCCAATCTCCAGCGCTGCCTTTTGCGTTAGCAATATGTGCAGGTATGGTACCGATAGAGGCTAAATAATCTGGGTCAAACCATTTAGCCTCAATACCCCAAATATGCTGAGCGATAGCTGGCATGGTATAAACCCACATAATAAATAATGCAAACCAAGAAAAAAATTGCACCAAGGCTAATTGTTTCATGGTACTGGGCATGGTTTTCATTAGGCCAAAAAATTCAGCCAATTTATTGCTAAGAGTCTGCTCAGTATCGCTTTGTTCTAATGGGGCTAAGCCATGAGTGCCTGGGGCATATTCTTTGGTTCTAAATACTGTCCACAATACTGAGCCTAGCATGACTGAGGCGCCAATATAAAAGGCCCAAATAACGGAAGGGGCAACTGACCCTGCGCTGCTAGCGGTGTTTTCTAGGCCAACAACATTAGTCAGCACGAAGGGCAGTATGGAGCCAAAAACTGCACCAATATTAATTAAAAAAGATTGGATTGAATAGCCAATATTACGCTGCTCAGCGGGCACCATGTCAGATACCAAAGCGCGGAACGGCTGAAAGGCTAAATTGAACGACGCATCCATTAAGGCTAGCATCATAGCGCCAAAAAATAAGGGCGTAATAAAGCTAGCTAAGGTCGCTGAATTTGGCATTAATAGCATGCCAATAGCCGCCGCAAATCCGCCGGCTAAAATGTAAGGGTTACGTCGACCTAGACGATTCCAAGTTTTGTCTGATGCGGCGCCTACTATGGGTTGAATTAACAATCCCATAATGGGCGCGACTAACCAAAATAAGGATAAAGAGTGTAGATCAGCCCCTAAGTCTGAAAGTATTCGGCTGGCATTGGCATTTTGTAAAGCAAAGCCAAACTGCACGCCTAAAAAACCAAAACTTACGTTCCATATTTGCCAAAAATTAAGGCGGGGTTTTTGATGAGCGGTAGAGGTGTTTTTATTTATACTTTCATTGATACTTTTATTAGTATCGGCATCAGTTGTGGTCATGTAGCGGACTCTTATAATTAATGATTTTAGCGAGTTTAATAATCTAAATATACTCATAATAACGCTGAACAGCTATCTCCTACATACGTATTCAGCGGTATAATAAAGCGGTATCTTGCGTCTTAACTTTACAATTTCGGTGCATTTTACTTAATTATCTATACTGAGCGTTAATGGTTGGTGTTGCCAATTAAATTTCACTGTTAGTGTCTTTGCTGTTTTATGCCAATAAACCTCAGACTCGGCTGTATTAGGGCCTATTTTCAATTTTTCATCTGCAAGCGTGATGTTTTTAGGCATAGTAAGCCAATGATGAATGATTAATGAAATTTGCCTGTTTTCTGGCATGTTGGGGTAACCTTCACCGGTGTGATTAAAGGAAAATACGATATTTTTTTCACCTGAGTCATGCTTGTTGAGATTATTTTGCTTGGCGCTAAAGTGTAATATTTCATACTGATTTTTTGATAATGATTGCAAGCTTTTACCATCATCTTCATACATTTCTCCTGCACTGCGCTTAACTGAATCATCGGCGTAATAATGTAGCGTTAGCTGGCTGCTATCGTAATCTTGGGTTGATTGAATATCGTCAATCATGGGAATAAACGCACCCGCGCGAACCAATACAGGCAGGGTGTCTAGGTTAGTGGCTAAAGAAATGGTTTGCTCGCCTTGATACTTTTTCTCGGTGAAGTAATCAAACCAAACGCCTTTGGGTAAAAGTATTGATACTGATTTTACGCCAGCATCTACAATGGGTGTTACTAAAAAAGCATCGCCCCAAAAATAACTGCTCGCATTGTCCATTAAGCTTAGGCTTCTCTGATTTTTAAGCTCATTTTCAGACTTATCTTTAAGCGCGCCATCAAGCTCATATACAGTCGTTTCATTAAGCTCATTAGCAAAAAATAGCGGGCGCATTAAGGGCATACCCGTGGTGCTATTTTGATAGGCTAAGGTGTAATTGTAAGGCAGTAAGTTATATCTGAGTTTGATAAATTTTCGCAAAATATCTTGGGTTTCTTTATCATGAAATACGACTTCGGGCGCTATATTATCTTGTGCATGTGGACGATAAATCGGTTGAAATACGCCGTATTGTAACCAGCGAATATACAGCTCTTTATTAAAAGTTTCACCGCCGGCAAAGCCGCCTAAATCTGAATGGGTATAAGCCATGCCTAACACACCCATTTGTAGGCTAAGCTCTACTTGGGGTTTTAATCCGCCCCAAGCGCGACTTACATCACCAGTCCATGGGATCATGCCATAGCGTTGTGAACCGGCAAAACCTGAACGCATCAAAATAAATGGCCGCTCGTTGGGTGCTAAGCTTAGCTGGTTTTCAAAAACCATTTTAGCCCACTGATGACCATAAACATTATGAATAGCATCGCCATTGACCACGTTACCGTCGCTTAAGGTATGTAAAATGTCACTAGGGTGAACCTCTGGCTCACCTAAATCACCCCACCAACCCGTTACACCTTGCTGATATAAAGTTTTATATATGCGATTGAACCAGGTTTTGCCTTTATCGCTAAAGACATCAACTAAGCCGGTATTGCCAAAGTAAAAGTCAAAACGCTTGGCGTTACCGTTAGTGTTTTTAGCTAAAGCCTGACTTTTTTCGGCATCAGCCCATTTTTTCGAGCTGGTCAGTACAAACGGCTCGGTGATTAGTATGGTGTTCACGCCTTGCGCTTTAATGTCACTGATCATTTTTGTTGGGGTGGGAAAGGCGGCTTTATCCCATGCTAAGTTACCCATGTGGCCTTGAATGTCTTTACCAAACCAGTATAAATCGAGTATTAACGCATCAAGAGGAAAGTCTAAGTCGATAAATTTATTAACCGTATCTCGTACTTCTTGTTCAGTGCGATAGCCAAAACGCGAGGCATAGTTACCTAGCGCCCAGCGTGGTGGCATAGGTTGCTTACCGGTAACATCAACATAATTATTGATCAGTTCAGGGTAAGTCTTGCCAGCAAAAACCAGATAAGACATGCGACCTGATACCGCTTCAAATTGCATAATGTTTTGTTCTGACTTGCCTAAATCCATCCAACCTTTTGCTGAGTTATCAAATAACAAAATGTATTTATTACTCGAGAATACGGCAGGTAAACTGAAATTCATTTGGTTTGATTGGGTTTCATAACCGTAATGTGCGCGATTATATAACGGCATACGATGACCACGCCTGTCCATACCTAATACCCGTTCACCACCACCTAAGAGTTTTTCGTTTGCACTTAACTTAAAACGAAAGCCTTGCACGTTATACGCTTGATTATTTTCTGCCGCTGTACTGAGAAAAAATCCGGCTTCTTCTGAAACTAACAATTTTTCGCCTTGATAATAGCTAATGCTAAAAGGCGATTTATTAATGACTGCGTTAAGTTTTCCAGCAGAGAGTATCAGTTGCTGGGGATTTTCGCTGACCAAAATTTTTTGCTTTAGGGCCTGTTCTTTAATGGCATATGAAGGTAAAAATGCGGCATTATTGCGTTTATTTTTATATTGATAATGTGCTTCAATCGCATAGTCGCTATAGGCACTTAAGGTCAAGGGTCCTAGTGTTGTGGTGATCACTAAGCTCTGATTTTTTAGTTGATGGTTTAGGTAGCTATTTTTTTCGCTGGCCATGGTTTGGAGCGCGAATAAGAGTACAAACAGACAAGTACTTTTTATCAGTAAAAGTGAACGCAAGATAAAGCCCTTTATTGAATTGAATTTTTTATCTAATGACCAGGATAATAACCTGACTCAAGCTAACACAGCACTTTGAATACGTATGCAAGCTTGTGTTAGTTATATTATGTTATTAGTCATAATTAGGTTAATAGGCAAAGACATGGTGTTATATCGGCTATATTTACAACTCGTAAGGTTTAGCTCGTAAGTCTTAGCTGATCACTTTATATCGAGCAGGTCGGGTATAAGTCATGGGAAATATTCCCCCCACAAGCTACTACATACGTATGCAAAATTAAGGAAAATCAATGCATACGTATGCAAAGGCTATTCCCCACCAAATGAATTGCGTATTCTTATGCTGTAATAATAAAGAGAGAATTCAAGAGCAAGTAATAACCCTAGTTTTAGTGTCTTAAATGAATTCAAAATACAGCGTGGAGTTTTATAATGAGTGAACAAATGTGGTGGCGTGGTGCCGTAATTTATCAAATTTATCCGCGCAGCTTCTATGATAGCAATCAAGATGGTATCGGTGATCTGCCTGGCATAATCAGTAAGTTAGATTACATTGCTAGTTTAGGCGTTGATGCTATTTGGATCTCGCCATTTTTTAAATCACCCATGAAAGACTTTGGCTATGATATTAGCGATTATCGTGATGTCGATGCTATTTTTGGTACTTTAGCCGATTTTGATGAATTAATTGCTAAAGCACATGAACGCAATATTAAAATCATGATAGATCAAGTGTTGAGCCATACATCAGATCAGCATCAATGGTTTATTGATAGCCGTGAAGACCAAAGCAATGATAAATCTGACTGGTATGTTTGGGCTGATGCTAAAGAAGACGGTACCGCGCCTAATAATTGGTTATCTATTTTTGGTGGTAGCGGTTGGACATGGGAACCTCGTCGTCAGCAATATTATTTGCATAACTTTTTAACTAGCCAACCAGATCTTAATTTTCATCAGCCACAAGTGCGAAAAGCTGTGCTTGATAATGTTGAATTTTGGTTAAAGCGCGGTGTGGATGGTTTTAGGCTAGATGCGATAAACTTCTGTTTTCATGATGCTCAACTGCGTGACAATCCGGCTAAACCAAAAGCATTAAGACAAAGTATCGGTTTTGATGAAAAAAATCCTTATGCTTATCAATATCATTATTTTAATAACACCCAAGATGAAAACTTAGTTTTTATTGAATCTATTCGAACCTTATTAGATCAATATCCTGGGACCGTCACTTTAGGTGAAATATCTTCAGAAGACTCATTAAAAACCATGGCAGAATATACCCAAGGTGATCATAGATTACATATGGGCTACAGTTTTGATTTACTGACTGATGAATTTTCCGCGACTTACATTAAGCAAGTTGTACAAACGCTTGAAGAACGTGTGTCTGATGGTTGGCCTTGTTGGGCGATTTCAAATCACGACGTACAACGGGTGATCAGTCGTTGGGGGAAGAGTCAAAATGCAGCGCAAAATGCTGATTTAGCTAAAATGCTATTCGCCATGATTTCCTCTTTACGCGGGAGTGTCTGTAGTTTTCAAGGGGAAGAGCTTGGTTTAACTGAAGCTGACATTGCTTTTGAAGATATTCAAGACCCTTACGGTATTACTTTTTGGCCGCAATTTAAAGGCCGCGATGGTTGTCGTACGCCGCATCCATGGCAACATGATGAAATTAATGCCGGTTTTAGCCAAGCTAAGCCTTGGTTACCTGTGGCGGTTGAACATCAAGAAAAATCGGTGAATTTACAAGACGGTTCAGCAGACTCAGTGCTCAATAGTTATCGTCATTTTACCCAGTGGCGAAAACAACACAGTGCCTTGCTTTATGGTGATATTGCTTTTGTTGATTCGCCAGAGCCGATACTGGCTTTTATCCGACAAGATAGCGTTGAAAAACTCTTAGTGTGTTTTAATTTTAGTGATCAAACTCAAGCGTTCTCACTTGATTTATTCAACGATGAACTCTTAGCGCTAAGCGATCATAATTTAACAACCGTTCAGGTTATTAAGGGCAAAACGGTTGACGGTAAAACGCTTGATAGTAAAGTGATTTTACCCGCTTTTGGCTGTTTTTATGCTTCCTTATAACGTGATATAGAGAATATAAATGATGAGAAAATTGTTATCCCTTTGCAGTTTATGCGCGCTAACCTTAGTAGTTAATGTCAAACTATATGCTGGCGAAGTCAGTGAAAACTTTACGGCAAAAGCGGTTAAATTAGCGCCCTATCAACAACGAGACTTTCAGGATGAAATTTTTTACTTTGTCTTACCAGACCGATTTTATAATGGCGATAAAAGTAATGATTTAGGCGCGGCAGCAAATGATACCAAACGTGCTATATCACGTGGTGGCTTTGATAAAAAAAATAAAGGTATGTATCACGGTGGTGATTTAGCCGGGCTGACAGAGAAATTACCTTATCTTGATAATATGGGCATAAGTGCTATTTGGTTAACACCGGTATTACGCAATCAAGCGGTGCAAAACGGCAGTTCAGGTTATCACGGTTATTGGATTGTAGATTTTAGTGAGATAGACCCACATTTAGGCACGAATGCAGCATTAAAAAACTTTATTGATAAAGCCCACGAGCGCAATATTAAAGTATTTTTCGATATTATTACCAACCACACAGCTGATGTTATTAAGTATAAAGAATGTCACAGCAGTGATGGCTTAACTTGGCTGCTTAAAGATAAAAACTGCCCGTTTAAGTCACTAGCACAACTTGCACAAGGTGATACCTATACACCCTTTATTCCAACAGGTAGTGAAAACCTGAAAACACCGGCATGGCTAAATAGTGTTGATGTTTACCATAATCAAGGTGATTCTCATTGGGTGGGTGAAAGCGCCATTCGTGGTGACTTTGCTGGTCTTGATGATGTTGATACCAATAGTGAGCAAGTGGTTAAAGGTATGATTGATATTTACACCGCCATTATTGATGAGTTTAAACCTGACGGCTTTCGTATTGATACAGTAAAACACGTTAATATGGCTTTTTGGCAAACGTTTTCACCTGCCTTGATAGCGCATGCTAAAACACAAGGTATTGATAACTTCTTTATGTATGGCGAGGTCTATAGCTTTGAGCCTGAGCTGCTAAGCCCTTTTACTGTAGAGGGAAAGCTGCAATCAGTTTTAGATTTTGCGCTACAAGGTGCACTTCAACAAACCTTGGTTGAGCAAAAAGGCACTGATGTGCTCGCTAAATTATTTGCTCAAGATTATTTATACCAAACGTCGCATCAGGATATTGAAAATACTAATGCAAACCAACTGGTTAACTTTACTGGTAATCACGACATGGGGCGCTTTGCTTATACCTTAAAAGAAAGTGACTATAACTATAGCGAAGCAGAGCAAATTCAACGAAATTTGTTAGCCCACGCCCTGTTGTATTTTAGTCGTGGTGTGCCGGTTATTTATTATGGTGATGAGCAAGGTTTTGTTGGCGATGGTGGTGATCAAGCCTCACGCCAAGACATGATGCCATCTCAAGTGGTTAGTTATAATGATGATGATTTATTGGCAAGCAATCATACCACCGCAGATGATAATTTTGATACCAGCCACTTGTTTTATCAAAACTTTGCTCAGTATGCCGAGTTATACCAGCAATACCCGGCGTTACGTTTTGGCAAACAAAGTACGGTATACGCGCAAGGCAAACCCGGTATTTTTGCTATTACGCGCTCACATACCTTTTCGTTAAATGAACAAGAAAAAGAGCAAACTTTACTGATTGTTTTTAATACCGCCGATCAGGTTAAAGCACTTAAGGTACTTAATAGCGCTATTTATAACGATAAGCATGCGAAGCGGCTTTATTTATCAGCCGCTAGCCAAGGCGATGATAAAATAGCCCCGTTAAGCTTTGCTATTTATCAGTTGCAATAACCTACCACCAGGTTATTAACGTCTAGCTTAAGCTTTTACTAATCTTACCTAAGATACTGCCGACATCTGATAAATAAATCGACGGTTGTTTATGCCTTTAAACAGGTATGAATTAACAAGGCAGGTATCTGAATGATTAACCCTACAATAGGGAACACTATATTCCCAGTTCTCTGTTCACTAATGGGTTGTAGCTCAAATTACCTCGAGCAGAACAGTGCCAGCTTAGATAACATAAAACCAGTGGAATATTTTCATTAGCGGCGACGTAAAGTTAAACCTACCACCATCATATTGGATAATATTAGCAACACTTGCTCAAACATATTTAAAGCTTGTCAAAAAAGTGACATTGAATTTGCGGTTTGGGGTGACGAACTCCTTGATCAGTAATAGCTTAAAAGTTCATATCCAGGGTTTAAGAACAAAGTAGATAAACCCTTCCATACTCCTATACCTGTGATCAATGAAGATGCTTGATTTTACGCTAAAAGATGATCAGGCTAGTAACCAATGAATATCAAACTTACACCAAAATTAAAAATAGCCTTAGCATTACAACACAGTAAAGTTCGTGATGGTTATGAACGTGAACGTATAAAAGCCGTTTTATTATATGCAAAGGTTGGACTGTTGTCATAATAGCTCATGTACTTGTTCACGAAAGTACAATATCTCGCCATATTAAGGACTTTATAGCGGAGCATAAACTTATCCCTGAGAAGGGTGGCTCGTTTAATCACCTTGATGAAGAACAAACCAAACAGCTCATTCCTCATTTAAGTGAAATTAATCTTATTAAAAAGATAAACAGAGTTATAGTTAATAGAAATAAGTTATGGTTTGTATCGGCGGTTACTAGTTAAATATTAACCTAATCGAGGTAATAAAAATGAAACATTTAATCATATCAATAATACTGCCAGTGTTAATTTTATTCTCATGCCTTCCATCTATCGCACAAAATACGCCGTCTGAATTTGCCGAAATGACTATGCAGCAGCTTTTTAATCAAAGTATTTATGACGGTAAACTATATAATGATTTAACCTCACCATGGTCATTGACCTATCAATTCAAATCCGTGGAATTTGAAGGATATCTTGATGGCACCAAAACTTTAAGTTTTGATGACGTTCTTTGGAATGGACCGAGCGAACCGCGAACCACTAAAAACTTCCCTGTTTTACCTACCCTTATTACACAAAAAGCCCAAATTTTTTCTTTGGGGTACCAATTTAGTCCTCATTGGCATGGGCGCATATCGGTGCCTTATATTCAACAAAGCACCGATCACCTTAGTATTGTGAGTAATTATGAATCTTTTACCCTCAAATCCAATGGAGTTGGTGACACATTGGTTTTAGCCAGTTATAAATGGTTCGCCTCTAATGCCAACCAAGGATTCTGGCGTTTTTCGTTTGGTTTAAGCCTACCAACAGGGGCGATTGATGTAACGGGCGATACGCCAAGAGAGCCAGGGGAACAGCAACTTCCTTACACTATGCAACTGGGCTCTGGCACCTATGATTTTCCGCTTGAATTTAGTTATCAAAATGGCGGTGTATACGATTTTAATGTTGACCTATCTGTCAATATACGAACAGGTACCAATGATCGAAATTACCGGTTAGGTAACAACTACAGTCTAAATGGTGGTTATAGAATGGAGCTATCTCCAACAATACAAACTTTTGCGAGTCTGAACGTTAAGTACAGTCAGCCTATTTATGGCCAGGATGATTCTTTGTTAGTTAACTCTCCATTTTCATATCCAGCCGGAATTACCAACCCAGATCTCTATGGCGGTAAGAAAATTAATGTCCGAATAGGCTTTTTATGGCAACTGCCCCCAGACTTTCTATTTAGTATAGAAATAGGTAAGCCTGTTTATCAAAACTTGAATGGACCACAGCCAAAGGAAAAATGGCAAAGTGCTATTTCGATTTCAAAAGTGATGTGATTTCAATATGCCATTTTTCGTGCGGTTTAACCCATTATTTAAAACAATGCATTGGGCATTTCTGATAAGTTTATTCAGTCTCTTAGTCTGTAATACGGTTAATGCGGAAAATTCACTAAGTAAAGAAAATAAACTTAAAGCTTCCTATTTGTATAATTTTACTAAATTTATTAAATGGCCAAATTTAGGGGATGACGAACCATCTCCTTCGATCAGGATTTGTGTAGATAACTCATCTGATTTCTTTAAGTTCCTGGAACAATTAGTTGCTGGTCGGAGAGTTGGGGAATTGCAACAAAAATTGGAGATATTGCCGGCAGAGACAGCAAGTGGATGTGAATTGCTATTCGTTAGTGAGGGAGGTAAGAAAATCACTAGAAAGTTAGACAATACAGTCATCGTAGCTGATTCGGCTAGTATTAATTTTCCTGGTATTGCGGTGGTTTTTTACATCGAAAAAAGTAAACTACGTTTTGAGATTGATCTGAAAAAAATCAATTCACTAAATGTTGTTGTTAGTTCTGAATTATTGAAATTAGCAAGTATTAAATAATGGCTATTCTACAAAAAAAAAGAGTCAATTTCTTTTATAAACAACTTCTCGCTGTGATGGGAGTTAATATTCTTCCATTATTGATCATGTCTGCGCTGTTATATACGAATTTCATTGCCGATTATAAAAATAACCTAATAGATATGATGAACAGCAAAATCAGCTTACTAGCATCGACGAGTCGTTCTGGATTAGTCTTTAATGACCATGAAGCCGTAAAAAGTTTGCTCACGTCCCTTAAAGAACATAAAGCGATTCGTTATGTGCAAATTTATAACGCGGATAGGCAATTATTTGCTCAGTATAAGAGTCTGGGAGAGCAAGTTGATTTAACGGTTGAGGATTATACAGACAAGCCATTTTTTAAAAATGATAATATTTATGTGTCACAATCAATAATGATGGGTGATGATTATCTTGGCGTCATTGTCTTATCAGCTAGTCTCAACTCTTCAATCATTCATAAAAAAAACTACTTATTAATCTTAAGTTTGGTTCTTCTTAGCAGTATTATCATGGCTTTTATACTGAATTGGCAGTTGCAAAAAAGACTGACAGCACCCATACGAGAGTTAATTACCTTGGTCGGTTACGTTGCTGAAAACAAAAGATACCACAAGCGACTTAATAGTAATCGTGATGATGAAATTGGTGATCTTATTCTAGGTGTTAACACTATGTTAGACACAATAGAGACCCATGAAACACAATTATTTCAACGTGCCAACTATGATGAATTGACTGAGTTACCCAACCGACATTTACTTATGGAAAGGCTTTCACATGGTATTCATGCTGCACAGAGAAACAAATCTGAAATGGCTTTGTTGTTTCTTGACCTAGATAGATTTAAAATTATTAATGACAGTCTTGGACATCATGTAGGCGATGAGCTTCTAATGCAGGTAGCCGCTAAGCTATCTAACACCATGCGTAAATCTGACTCTATAAGCCGTTGGGGTGGAGATGAATTTGTTATCCTTATTGAGAATGTTGGACAAGCTTCAGATGTAGAGCATATCATTGAAAAAATTATTGTAGAGCTAGAGCGGCCAATGATGGTGAAAGATCACTTGTTACATGTTTCCACTAGTATTGGTATTGCCTTATTTCCAAAAGATGGCAAAGACAGTCTTAGCTTACTCAAGCATGCAGATATTAGTATGTACAAAGCTAAAGCAAAAGGGCCTGGGAAGTATGAATATTTTGAACGGAGTATGCTTAACGACTCAGTACAACGCTTAACAATGGAAATGCAGGTGCATACGGCTTTAGAGAATAAGGATTTCTTTTTAGTTTATCAGCCGCAAGTGGCGGTTAACAGTGAGTGTATTGTTGGATTTGAAGCCTTGATAAGGTGGAACCTTGACGGTAGATTTGTACCTCCTGATGAATTTTTGCCTGTTATAGAAGAAGTAGGGCTTATGTATGAGCTAACTTTGTGGATAGTAGCTCAAGCGTGTAAGCAAAATAAAAGTTGGCAAAGAGCTGGGCTTTTACCGGTAACAGTAGCGGTGAATTTATCAGCCTCATTTATTATGCACCCAGATTGTCTAAAAAAAATCCAATCAATTCTCTCTGACAGCGGTTTGGCGCCAAGATACCTTGAAATTGAATTAACAGAAAATACCTTTATCAATTCAAGGGTGACCGCTGTGTCAGTATTGCGAACTTTGCAAAATATTGGTATCAAAATATCTATTGATGATTTTGGAACAGGCTATTCCTGTATGAGTTATTTGAAGGATTTGCCCATAGGAACGCTTAAAATAGATGGAAGCTTTATCAAGGGACTGGGGTTAAGTGCAACTAACGAGGGGATAGTTCGGTCTATCATCATGCTGGGGAAAAGTCTGGACATGGTGATCGTGGCAGAATGTGTTGAAACGGAGATGCAACGTTCTATTTTGCAAAGTATGGAATGCGATATTATACAGGGGTATCTATATAGCACCCCCTTGACTGTTGATGATGCTGAAAATTTTCTTGCTAATGCCAAGCCTTAATAAACTTGAGTAACCTAGCCACTCTAAAATACTAATAAGTTGACTAGTCCTTGATGAGTGTTGCGAGGCAGTTAGTGAGACAGGTCATCAAAGCCAGTTGTTACCCTATATTTACCCGAAAATTTTCAATACCCGCATTGTTTAACAGGGAAACCCCAGCTTTGACCCTGCTAGCATTAACTTGGCCGAAGCCGATTTCATTTTATCTGCCGGCAATGGCGTAAAATATTGGTCTACATTTCACCTAGCATAGAAAACACTGGGGGGGAACGGAAGGGGCCAGCCTCTTAGCGGTGGACGATGGATATATGCTACGAAAAGCTTGATCATCCTCATTGTCAGCCTCTTTGAGCCAACGACCCCGCACATTAGGATTAACTCCTAAGTTTCTTGATGCTTCTGCCTGGCTATAGTTTTGCTCAACAATTAAAGCGATAGCATCAAGTTTGAATTCTTTTGAATATTTTTCACGTTTTGTCATTTTCGATCTCCAATTAAAATTGTTATCTCTTAACTAGGTAGTGGAATCTATTAGATTACGTCACTTCTTATCGTTTAAACAAAAAAAAGATTTTCTTAAATTAATTTATGTTTCAGAGAGTTCACTCGGTAATCATTAATATAAGCAATACAGAGAAATTTTAATCAATGAAAAACAGTTACTTTTAAAGCATTCTAAGTACAACATAACACTGCACTAGTGGTTCAACTCTGAGATTATAGTGCTGTTATTTATGCTTTTACTGTAATATTGAAAACACAGTATTAAAAATATTTTTTTGATACTGTGTTACACTTCTTAACAAGCTAAATACGTTTTTTAGGGTATTATTACTAGTCAAATCTGCAGTGTTTAATCCATTCATTACAACACGATAAATATTTTATTCCCCATATTTTCCGAGAACTAACATGATATTACAAAAATCAATACTTGCTGCTGCCATCACATTGGCAACGTTTAACAGCTATTCAGCTTCTTTTCAGTTAAACGAAACCAGTGCTTCTGGCTTAGGTCGTGCATTTGCTGGTGATTCAGTGATCGCCGACGACGCAGCTGTTTTAGCGCGAAACCCAGCAGCTATGGCTTTATTCGACAAAACCTCTTTTTCATCAGCGGCCACGTACATCGATCCCGGTGTTAATATCAAAGGTATGGATGCACCCGATATGCTTGGCGCAGACTACGATGTTAGTCCACTTGACCAAGAGGGTGTGGTACCAACCGCTATTATTCCAGCCATGTATTTTATTAACCCGGTCAATGATACTTTTGCTTATGGTATTGGCATTAATTCAAATTTTGGCCTTAAAAGTGAGTACGACAACGATTATGCTGCTGGCTCGATTGGTGGTAAAACCGACCTGAAAACGGTCAACGCTAATATCAGTGGCTCATACCGTGTCAATGCACAGCTTAGTCTAGGTTTAGGTATGAACCTAGTCTATGGTGAGGCTGAATTAATTAGGCATGCAGGTAGCGTGTTAAAAGACGGGGTTACCATTCCTGGCGTTGGTACCCTTGTTGCACCAGTATCAAGCAGCACTGAAATTGTTAACATGGCAGGTGATGATTTTGGTTATGGTTGGAATGCCGGTGTTGTTTATGAAATCAATGAAAATCACCGATTTGCGCTTTCTTATCGTAGTAAATTAGAGCTTGCATTTGATGGCGAATTTTCTGGACTTACAGTGCCGGAAACCGCTGCTAGCTTATCGGTAGATATGCCAGCAGTGACAGAGTTTTCAGGTTTTCATCAAGTTACACCGCAATGGGCGACACATTACAGCATTATGTATACGCAATGGTCGAGTTTTGAAAAACTTGAAGCGTATGCCGCCAATGAACTAGCGTTTGAAAAGCAAGAGAATTTTGAAGATAGCTATCGCTTTGCTATAGGCGCAACCTATGATGTTAATCCAGTACTTGCGTTAAGAGTTGGTGTTGCGTTTGACCAATCTGCTGCTGAAGACTATCGTTCAATTTCAATACCTGATAGTGACCGATTATGGTACAGCGCTGGCGCTACATATCAGTTAAGTAGCACTGACAGCGTAGACTTTGGTCTTTCATATATTAATGGCGATAATGTTGTGGTCACTGAAGAAGATGCTTTATTAGGTCAATTACCCGAATCACTCAGTGCATTTGTGGGGAACAAAGACTGGAGCTTTAGCTCAGAAGGTAACGCCTTGCTGTTGGCCTTGCAGTACAACAAAAGCTTTTAAAGTGATAAGGTGTTTTGCGCAGTTAATTAAATATTCACCTTATTTACCGGTAGTTTAAAGAGCTTTTTGAGCTTTATATCAGCTAAAGAGTTATTCATTTAAAGCCAATCGTGTACACGATTGGTTTTTTTATGCTTAAGGTAAGTCTCACATATTGATAGTGGTTCTAACCTTTGACGCCGGTATTATTAAAATAGCTTTATGTTTTTATGCTATTACTTTGATTTAAAATAAACTATCAATAACAATTGGACGTTGTCCTAAAATATTCGCTGTTTTGGCTAAACGTTCGGTCTTATTTATTTACATTATGTCAACTTAATAACAGCAGCTTAGACATTAAGGTAATGCTATACTTTTGACAATAACACGGTATTTCAGTGATAAATATTCTACATTTAAGAGGTTTTTATGGCACAACAAGGTTCTGGCGGTAATGTTTTAGCAGCGATATGCAGTTTTTTTATTCCAGGTTTAGGCCAATTGGTGCAAGGGCGTTTATTGCCTGCTATTTTGTTTTTTGTTTTCGCCAGTATTTTCTGGGGACTTTCATGGTTAATCTTTCCGATTGCCTTCGCACTTATTACGCACTTGTGGGCAATTATTGACGCTGCAAAATTCTCCAGCGGTAACCGATTTTGACAGCATTAAAAATGCAAAATTGCGCAGTATCAAGATTATACTTGGTTGTTATTGCCCTAGTGTTACTTGTTGGCTGTCAATCGGCTTATTATTCTGCCATGGAAAAAGTGGGTGTGCATAAGCGCGATATTATGCTCGATCGTGTTGAAAACGCCCAAGGCGCTCAAGAAGATGCTCAGCAGCAGTTCCAATCTGCATTAGAGCAGCTGTCTGAATTGATCAATTATGACGGTGGTGATTTGACCACGCAATATGAATTGGTCAATGACCAATATCAAGCCAGTAAAGCTTCGGCTGAAGAAGTGGTTTCTCGTATTGAGGCTATTGAAAGTGTTGCCGATGCCCTGTTTGCTGAATGGAATGAAGAAATTCAGCAATATTCAAGTAATAGCTTGAAGCAAAAAAGTCAGCAAAAACTGAGAAAAACCGAGCGTAATTACCAAAGTCTGATTAAGTCGATGTACCGAGCTAAAGACGGAATGGCACCTGTGTTATCAGCCTTAAAAGATAATAGTTTATATCTCAAGCATAATTTAAATGCACAGGCTATTGGCGCTTTACAAGGCGAATATAAAACTATTAAACGTGATGTTGAATTTTTAGTATCACAAATGAGTAAAGCGATAGCGCAATCACAACAATTTATCAATTTGTTAAAAGCAGAATAGCTTGTTAAGCTTTTTATTTTACAGACCATGCTACTCACATTGCGGCAGTCGGTTTTATCTTTTTATTATATATAATTAATCATGTAAAACATGAGCATAAGCAAACCACTTTGTGTATGACTCTGTGTTATTTCTTCAACGTATAGGAATCCAACATGGGTCGTTATTTTAAACGCCTTAGTCAGATTTTAGTTATTACCTTTATTCTCCTTTATGGTCTCATTTGGTTACTCTCACCGATTATAATACGTTATGCTCTCAATACTTATGGATTACCAAAGCCTTTATTGCTCACTTCTGCATCTAGTATTCGCTATAACCCATTTACAGCCCATTTAACGATTAGTCATTTAGAAGTGAAAACTAATCAGCAAAGCAGCGCACTTAAACTGCAAAGTCTGAACGCAGAACTACATTTACATCAGTTGTTGTTTAATAAAATTTATGTTGCCGAATTTGCTGTCAATGGCCTATTTATTCCTATTACGGTCAATGAGTCGTCACTCAATGTTGCTGGCATTGAATTAGGTAGCGAAAACTCACCACCGTTAGCAACAGCAGTAGAAACAGAGCAAGCAAGCACTGACTTTCCTTATCAAGTTATTATCCCTGAATTTACTTTGACCGATGCTCACATCGAATTAGTGCATTTTTCACAAACACATAACATTCAATTAGATTCTTTTTCTTTACAGAACATTTTACTTGCACAAAATGAACAAGCGATTAAATTAAATTTAGTCAGCCATTTAAATGGCGCACTAATAGAAGTGGTGTTAGATGGTCGTTTGTTTAAACAACAAGGTCAAATTAGTCTGGATTTGAATGCGAAAAATATTGCCTTAAGTTCAGTAAAAACTTTTTTGCCTAGTTCCATATCAGCATTAGATGGCAAAGTAAGTTATACCAGTAAAATGGATATTGTTATCAGCAATGAGCAAACATCAGTCCATACCCGTGACCTAATAGCCTCAATTGATGACCTGCATGTAGAGCAAAATAATATTGCTATAGCTATTAAGCGTCAAGAAATTCAGGTGCAAGATTTAGCGGTATTATTACAGCCAAATAAACCCATCAATCTTGATGTCATGTTGAATTATGTTATTGAAGGGCTTGCGGCAAAATCGAAAGAGAGTAATACACTCTTAGCTGAAATATCAAAGTTATCAGCCAATACTATTGCCCTTCAATACCAGCAAAACAGGGCTAAAGTAACGATTGAAAATGTGCAAGTAGCTAGCAGTGAGTTTTCAAAAAACATCCAAAAAAATATGCCAGCATTAGCTGCCTTTAATAGTTTGTTGGTAAATAATATCGCGTATACGCCTGAGCTTATCGCCGTTAATAACATGACGTTATCCGGACTTGTGGCTAATGTTTTATTAGATAAAGAAAAGCAATTGGCCACACTAGTTGCGCTTGCTAATAACAAGGATAAAAAAATACCTGGCACTGAACAAGAAAGTAAAATGGCTGATAATGAGCTTGTTACACAAGCGCTAGTAGTTGATGAGACGAATAAACCTGTTAAGCCTATATTCAGGTTAGGGCAGTTTAGCTTACTCGATGGCGCACAGATAGACTTTAAAGATACGAGTGTTACACCCTACTATGAGCGCAACGTAAATATTACTCATTTGCTTTTGTTAGATGTTGATAGTGGCAAGCCTGAGCAGGAAGTTGTGCTTAATATACAAGGAAAAAGCGATAAATATGCTAGTTTTGACCTAAAAGGGCGAGGCTTACCCTTTGCTCCCCAGCAGAAGTTCACGCTAGATGCTGTGGTTAAAGAGGTGAGTTTACCGGGTATTTCTAGCTATATTAAAGAGGCTTTACAATACGAGATTGAAAGTGGCCAACTCGATATAGCGCTTAAAGCCGCCTTGACGGGTAAGAAACTCAATGGCGATATTGATTTATTACTTCGAGGTATAGAGTTCACTTCAGCGGATGATCATGAAAGAGGTGTGATAAAAGAACAATTTAGTGTGCCCTTTAATGTTGCTTTGGGTATGTTAAAAGATTCTGATGGTAATGTAGCCTTGTCGTTACCACTCACTGGCGATATGAGCTCACCTTCATTTGGCTTGTCAGGTTTGTTAACCTTACTGGTTAAACAGGCGACGATGTCAGCGGCAAAAGATTATTTGATTACCACGTTTGTCCCTTATGCCAGTGTGATGAAAGTGGCGATGGCAGCGGGTGAATTTGCTCTTAAACTCAGAATCAATGACTTAATTTATCCGGCCAGCGCAACTGAATTGAATACGGAACAACTGGAATTTAGTCGCCAAATGTCTGTGATGCTTGCCGATAGAAACAAGATTAATGTTAAGCTTTGTGCTGTAGCAACCCCGAGTGATATTACATTGACTGATGCTTCACAAGCGCATCAGCCAGAAAACATAGCGCGCTTAAATCTACTATCGCAACAACGTGTGGAAATATTTAAAGCGCATATGGTTGAGCAATTAAAAGTTTCTTCAGCACGGCTTTTGTTTTGTACGCCACAAATAGACACTTCAAACGGGGCTAAACCACGTATGAAATTTGTTATTTAGGTTATTTACTTAATAGGTAGTTTAATTAATCAAATGAGTCTAACTTGAGTGTTTTTAAAAAAGTAGAGTTTTTTAAAAACATCATCAAGCATAAAGGGATAGCAAGAAATGCCATAGTCAGCCTATGGTTAATTTTTTTTATACAACGCCAGTATAAGGAAAGAGCAGCTTAAACTGATATGACAACAGCGGCTACAACAGAGCGAAATCTCTCGTACTTGTGTGTTAAAAATTCGGCTATTACGCCGAATTTTGTGCTTTTAATTTATGCTTACGATTGACTTGTGGCTTGAGTTAAACGTTGGAAAATTTTTCAGCTTATACTCTTTCACTAAATATTGATGTGTTATCTAAGCTTTTTCTAAGTACGGTTAATGCTTCTTTGTTACGTTCAAGCTTGGTCAGTATGAAGGCTAAATGATAAGTAATACTTGGGTTGTTTGAGTCCATAGCATAAGCATTTCGTAATAGGTTTAAGGCTAAGTCATAATCGCCTTGTTGAGCGATGATCCAAGCATAAGTGTCTGAAAATTAGGCTAGCGTCGAGTTAATCTCAACAGTTTTCTTTGCGTAAAGTATGGCTGATTCCAAATCTTCAAATTGTAAAATACTCGCTAAATTATTTAATATCACTGCCTGGTTTTTTAGCGATTTAACGCTGACCAGTTTTTCGTAGAGTGGCTTAGCGGCTAATAGAAATACACATCATGTTTATCGATTAATGTATCATTTTGTTTGGATACCTAAATATCGTCACAAAGTATTCAATGAGCCTTATCGTTCTACGATGAAAGCTATAATTCAGAAAATTGGATATGATTACGATATCGATATAGTGTAATTAGGAATACCAGAAGATTATATTCATATGGTGATTAGGGGAATACCTAAGCAATCACCAAGTGATGTAATGCCAATAATTAAAAGTATTACAGCACGTGAATTTTTCAGGATATATCCTGAAATTAAAAAGAAATACTTCTGGGGAGGTAAATTGTGGACTCAAAGTTTCTTTGTTGAAACTATTGGAAATGCCACTGAAGAAGTCATTAGGAAATATGTTCAAAACCAACTGATTGAATTAGATCGTAAAGAAATCAACTCAGATCAGCTGGAATTGTTTTAAAACTCGGTCGCTTGCGGCCGAGATATTTATCATTTTTTATTTTTTGTACGTAAATCGCTTTAATAATTTACCCTGCCGATTATCAGCAGCAGTCACTACTGGGTTAACGGTCGTTTTAGCCCACACAACATAAAAACCTCCAGCGGTATTAATAGACTCAAGATACGATAACTTTAAATATCCTCTAGCCGCTAAAAAGAAGGTATCAATTAACGATTTTGCATCAGGTAAAAAGTCATATTCAGCTTGACTATCTGGACTCACTGAAACGTTTTTGGGATAACCTTTAAGCACATCTCAACTCACATGAGCCTCTATTGCCGCAGGACTTATTTTAGTAAAGCGACCTTTGAAGGTGTCTTTTAAACTATCATATACTGCAAATGAGCTGCCGTCTTGTAATACTATTCGCTTAAAATCACCAAGTCTTATATCTGTGCCAAGTATCTGTTGCTGACATTCACTTAACGCCACATCAACCAATTATTTCATCAACTGAGCAAACTCTGGTTTGCTCAGTTGATTGTGAAAAGGCTTATACTGGACATCAGTGTCCGTTAACTTCACAAAATAACGATGCAAATCAGCGATAGTATTTACTGATTTATCACCTAAAGCGGTTGTTAACGACATCACGAGTTCAAAGGGTTTTATTATTCGTTACGACTACAAAATTGGCTGGATTTTCCTATTTCGTAATATTAAAATCATTAAGCACTTTTGTTATTTTGTTTAACTCAGTATTATGTTTATTCATGCTCTATTTTTGGGATAGGTAGTGGTTTGGTGATTACTATCAGATCAAATTTAGAGCATGTTTTCAATTTTTTTATTTCTTAAGATCCAACCTATGAAGCGATACTAACAAGCCAATAGAGACACTAATTAAAATCAATAATGGCGATACAGATAAAGCAAAAGGACCAAGGTTACTGGATATCAAAGTGATACTGAATCAAGACGATCTAGCTCAACAAATAAAGAACAAGCGCCTTCTTCTGCCCCGGTCAACGTGGAGCGCATACCGGCAAAGAACTCTCGACCCATGCCTTGATGGCTTAGCGTTAAGTCTATTTTAGCTTGTGTACGCTTTGCTAATTCAGCCTCACTAACATGCAAGATAAGCTCACCAGTAATAGTATCAATTTCAACGATATCGCCGTTATGTATTTTACCAATAACACCGCCTGTAAAGGCTTCGGGTGTTACGTGAATAGCCGCTGGCACCCTGCCTGACGCTCCCGACATTCTCCCATCGGTAACCAAAGCCACCTTAAAACCCTTGTCTTGTAGAACACCTAAAGGAGGTGTCAATCGATGTAACTCAGGCATTCCAAGCGCAGCCGGCCCTTGGAAACGAACGACAACAATACAATCTTTGCTGAGCTCGCCAGCTTCAAACGCGGCATCAAAAGAATATTGGTCTTCAAACACAACCGCAGGCGCTTTCATTTTACAATAGGGTTGACTGAGCGCCGACGTCTTCATTATCGCTCGACCCAAGTTACCCGACAACACTGACAAACCAGCATTTTCTTGAAACGGCTGGTTACTATCGGCAATGACTTCTTTATCGAACGACTCAGTAGCACCTTCAACCCAAGTAAGTTCACCATCTATTATGCGCGGCTCTTGCGTATATCGCTCAAGGCCAAAGCCACATATGGTGTTAACGTCGTTATGTAACAAGCCTTTATCTAGTAATAGCTTAATCAATAGCGACGTACCACCTGCAGCAGTAAAGTGATTTATATCAGCTGAACCGTTTGGATATATGCGGGTCATTAACGGCGTTGCCCTCGATAAATCAGCAAAATCGTCCCAATTTACAATGAAGCCCGCGGCGCGCGCAACGGCTACTAAGTGCATAGTATGATTTGTTGATCCACCCGTGGCTAACAAACCTATAAGACCATTAACCATAGCTTTCGCATCTACTATATGGCCAATCGGCATGTAATTGTCGCCCAAATCGGTTATTCGCGTTACTTGTCTTGCGGCGGCATTAGTTAATTCCTCTCTTAATTCGGTTCCCGGATTCACAAAAGAGGACCCGGGTAAATGAAGCCCCATTACTTCAACCACAAGCTGATTACTATTCGCCGTGCCATAAAAGGTGCAAGTGCCAGCAGAATGGTATGACTCTGATTCAGCGTCGAGCAGCTCTTCGCGGCCCACTTTACCTTCGGCAAACTCTTGCCTAATACGTGCCTTTTCTTTATTCGGCAAGCCAGATGGCATTGGGCCCGCTGGCACAAAAACCGTGGGTAAATGGCCAAAACTCAAGGCCGCTAATAACAAGCCTGGTACGATTTTATCGCAAATACCCATCATTAAGGCGCCGTCGAACATATTATGCGACAGGCCAATGGTTGCTGCCATTGCTATGTTATCGCGGCTCATTAAGCTTAATTCCATGCCTGGATTACCCTGAGTTACCCCATCACACATAGCAGGAACACCGCCAGCAAATTGCGCCACACTACCCACTTCAGAAATCGCTTTCTTTAGCTTCTGTGGGTAGTCTTCATAGGGTTGATGGGCACTAAGCATATCGTTGTATGACGATATAATGGCAATGTTAGCTTTGACCATGTTGCGCAGACCGACTTTGTCCTCTTTGCCACAGGCCGCAAAGCCATGCGCCATATTGCCGCAAGAAAGCGAGCCTCTTTGGGGGCCTTGCCTGCGTGCTCGTTCAATTTTAGCCAAATAAGCGGCTCTGGATACTTTACTGCGTGCAATAATTCGATCCGTTACTTCTTGTACAATAGTGTTCATATTAAATCCTTAAATAACCGTATAATTTTCAGTGAGAAGAAGGCCTCTGCATCCTATTTCTACTAGAGCGAAGACATATATTCTGGTTCCCCTTTCATGTCAGATATGCGGCCTATAACATCTTAGTAAAAGCCATTGGGAACGGTTTTAGATGCGATATCGGAGACAAAACAGGCATCGTATTTGCGGGGTAATACCTGTTCGACTTGCTCATTTACACTTTAGTTTCTCCCGCACTTTGTTGCCCTGATTTCAATAATTAGATGCCACAGTGGCTATTTAAATTATTGCAAACCACGAATGCTGTAGACAACAGCTTGATATTTAAAATAATCCATAATACCTGAGTAATTTACTCAAGTATTAAATCGTACAATACCCGACTAGTTTACTCAAGTATTATGGGCAAAAAAATTATTGGCTTTGAGTTACTTAACCCAAGAAGGTTTAAGGGTTCTGTCGCAAATAGAGGGAATAGTTTATGATCTAACGATTATTGATCACTTCTTATCACTTAAGCATATGATATGTGTTTAAATCGCGCACGGCGTTATATTAATATTTTCGACATATATAACACGGTAGCCAAGAAATAGGCTGATATACTTTATTATTTATTTACAGCCAGTTATGTTTATTTTTTTGAACTTTAAAAAAATCTGACAATATTTTAAGGTATTTATACTAATGACTCGCATTTCACTGCTTTTAACTTTAATCTATTAAAAAATAACAGTTATTATGGTGTGATGTGAAGATAAGTTGGTTGAGAATTTGGTGCTTAGTTACTTTTGAAGTTTTACGTTTGTTTACCACTAAGCGCGGTTTATTGGCGTTATCAGCCTTTGCCACAATCTGGTTTATTATCTTGTATTATTTTGTTGGCTCAGCGTCTTCAATGATTACTTCGCCTTCATTTGAAAGTATGGCGTCGCAACTGTTTGGTGCTCTGGGGCTAACGGCGTTGTTAGATTGGCCGGTCGCGGAGTACGCTATTTATTGGTTGGTGGCGGTATATTTTTTCCCAAGCTTTGCTTTATTGGTCTGCAGCGATCAGTTTTGTTCAGATAAGCATCGTGGCACATTAAGGTTTATCACCCTAAGAACAACCCGAGCCGAGTTAGTATTAGGGCGTTATCTAGGTCAGCTGCTTATTATAGCGATATTAATATTGCTGACCTCAATAGCGACAACCTTACTAGCCAGTATGCGAGATGTAACACTTTTATTGGCCAGCCTAAAGATAGGTGCTAAATTATCTGTAGAATTATTAATCGTTGTTATGCCTTTTATTGCCTTAATGTCATTACTTAATACCTTGGTTAATTCAGCGCGACTTGCGATAGTTGCTGCCACATTATTTTTTGCCTTAGGTCCGTTGGTGCTTGCTTTTATTCAATATCAATTTGGTCAAGTTTTTTATCTAAACTGGCTATTTCCAGGTGAGCAAATAAGCAGTATTTTATCGCAAAACGGTACGGCCACTAGCCAATATTTATTACCTTTAATACAAACCGCATTGTTACTGATTACCAGTCATTGGCTGATGAAGAGGGCGTCACTATGAGTTTAATTATCGATGTTCAACAAGTAACGAAACGATATGGAGATAAAACTGCCCTAAACAAGGTCGAGTTTTCCTTAGAAAAAGGTGCGCCAGTTGCTTTAGTAGGTCCTAATGGTGCAGGTAAAACCACTTTGTTCAGCTTGTTATGTGGCTATATTCAGCCTTCATCAGGAAAAATTAGTATATTGGGACATACCCCTGGAGATTCCGCGCTGTTTGGGCGTTTGTCGGCCTTGCCCCAAGACGCGCAATTAGACCCTAGATTTTCGATTGCTATGCAATTAAACTTTTATGCTCGTTTACAAGGTATGAGCAACAAGTTTGCTCAAAAAGATACGGCTAGGGTTTTAGACATGGTGGGTTTGTCGGATGCGTTAAATAGCCTACCCAGTGAGTTATCACACGGTATGCGAAAACGCGCAACCATAGCGCAAGCCTTATTAGGCAGCCCGGAAATTGTCATGTTAGATGAAGCAACCGCTGGGCTTGACCCTGCTAATGCTAGAGAGATACGCGCTATTGTTAGTGAGCATGCCAGCGACGTTAACTTTATTTTAAGCTCTCATGATCTTAGTGAACTTGAGCGATTATGTGATCAGGTACTTTATCTCGATAATGGTCAGTTAAAACACCATCAAACGCTGGGTAATAATGACAGTGCTGGATTTTTAACGCTGAGAATGAAACAGATTTATCCAGAAATTATGCCGGTAATTTTACAAATTCCGGGGGTTAGCCAGGTGACTATGACACAAGATAAAGAATACTTACTTACCGTCAGTAATGAGCAAGGTAAGCTAAGCATTGAAATGGAGTTATTAACGGCTTTAGCAAGTAATAATTGGTCTTATACTCAACTTATTAATGGTAAAACACTTGAAAACCAATTGTTTTAACGAAAAAATATCTGAATTTTTTTTGATGGGATATATCTGTTTAACTACTGACTTACCTCGCTAAGGGCAAATAGGTAAAGACTATTTCCTGCGTTATGGATTTCAACAATATTTCTATATCGCTGTCGGTAATTAAGCCAACACCGAGTGCAGCCGTCGAGAATAACTTTTCTTAGCGGCTCAGTCCTACTTCGCACTAGCTTCATCATCCATGCCTTTTAGCTAATCTTTTATGGAGTTACAAAAGTTTTCCTATTTAAGAGAAGCGGGTATATATTCGCCCTCTAAGCTCGCTGGTATTTGGCCATTAGACAAATGATTAAGCCAGCTTAGATACTGCTCATAAGACATAGGTTTAGCATAGTAATAACCTTGGCCTATATCGCAACCAAAACTGCGTAAAGTTTCTTCATCTAAGCTGCTATTGATACCTTCTGCGACCACTTCTAAGCCTAGCCCTTTTGCCATTTTCACTGCCGTTTCCGCAATAACTTTACGTTTATTATTGCTACAAACATTTTCAACAAATTCTCGGTCTACTTTTAACTCTTGGAACGGCAACTGATTAATTTGCGACATGGAAGCGTAGCCAGTACCAAAGTCGTCAAGACTGATAGTAATACCTAATTTAATAAGGTTTTCTATGGTTTCTATTGCGATGTTATTTTGTGCAAAAGAAACAGATTCTGTTAATTCGAAAATGATTTTTTCTGCTTTAATATCACTGCGATTAATTATCTTGGTAATATCATCAATAAAATTTGCTTGAATAAGGTCTTTACCACTGATGTTGATAGACACCATGTGGTTGAGACCCGTATGCTCGGTTAGCGCTGCTTGTTGACTCAAGGCGGTTTCTACTACCCATAAGGTTATTGAAGGTATTAAACCAAAATCCTCTGCGACGGGAATAAAAATATCAGGTGAAACATGACCAAGTGTTGGATGGTGCCAGCGAATTAAACATTCACTACCACAGACTTTATTGGTTTTTAAATCGATCTGCGGTTGATGAAATAACTCAAACCCTTGCGTTGTTATTGCTTGTTGCAGGTCAATGGCCAACTGTATTGATGAAGGACTACTTTGGTTATCTTTTTGCGTGAAGTAAGCCCATTTATTTTGCGTTAACTCAGCTTTATTTGCTGCAATTGACGCGTTATTGATCATACTTTTACTTGAGCTATCATGAGCAGAAAAGTTCGCTAAACCAATATACGCGGACAATGGCAGTTTAAGATCTTTAATATAAAAAACATCACGAGCGGCTTGCTGAATTGAGTTAACAAATAGTGCTATATCTTGCTCGTTAAGTGAATTGTCAATGACTATAGCTAAGCTGCTATTTTCGAGATAGCAGAGTTTCTCAAATTGCTCAGTGATGTTAAGTACAGCATCATTGAACCTGAACAATGAAGATAATTTTAGATTTAAGTGTTGAAAGAATTGGACGCGTATTTGTTCATTGATATACAGTTCGATACGGTGAAATTGCTCGGGTTTGATCACTATTACGGTAAAGTCTTGCTTACCTTCTGCTATTAGCTGACTGATTTTATGGTCTAAATTTGTTTGTCTCGGTAAATGGTTACTTTGGTGGTAAGCAACCATGGCTAGTTTTTCTTGCTCATTGCGGCGAATACGCTCAGCTAAAGCAAATGCCATAAAGGTGACTTCAATCATGATGGCAAATAGGAGTGCATTACCGGTCAAAAAGCTATATTCAAGCTGATTAAGCAGCACCAGAGGTTGAATAATAGCGCCACCTAATAAGGGCAACCAGGACAAAAAGTAAAAACGTGCCCATAAAAAATCTCGTTTCAGGCGGTTAAGAATTAGGAAGAGTACGACAATATAAAATAGTGGCTGCAGAGAGAAAAAAAGTTTAGTTTGTGTTAATTCGTTGAGCGAAAGAGAATATAGCCCTAATAAACTTATAACAATACTAAATACAAGTGAATATTTGTAAGCCCAATGTTTTAGACGGTCATAACGTAAAAAATAAAGCGTAAATAACAGTAAAAAAATAATCAGTAAAAAATGTGTAAAGATAATATATTTACTGAGTAACTGCATTACCCGGTCGGAGAAAAGAAAATATCCATAACCTGTTAATGAGGACAGTAATGCAAAAGCAGATAATAAGTAACCAATATACAATAAATACACTTTATCTTTGTCAGCAAAAAATAATACTAAGTTATATATTGCCATGATGAGTAATATGCCGATAAATGCGCCATATATTAATTGAGATAGCAGTACTCTTTGTTCGAAGTCTTGCGGGGTAAATAACAGCAGAGGAATATTAGGAGGACCAGAATTTTTCACTTTTATCAGGTATTCACTATGGCCGAATTGATTCAGCTTTAGTCTTGCATAAGGGTAAACATTTTGGCTTAACTCTTTTGAGTTGGCGCGTTTATGGTAAATTTTTTCTGGCGCAGTTAAGGCATTGAGTTGATAAACGATAAAAGTATCAAGCATACTATGTTCGGCCATCAATATTAGTTGCTTGTTGCCACTACCTTGAATAAAGCTTTTTTGCGCGCTAGTAGTTATCGATGTTTTATCAATAGGATAATGCAGAGATAGTTTTATCCAATAACTTTGCTGTGCTAATGCATAAGGAATACTATTTAATTTACTAGCGATAAAGTCAGTATTACTTAAGATATTATTAAGGTCAATATTGTTACTTTTATCAATGTAATAGCTACTATTAATAGTAAAGTCACTATTTAATTCGTTGATGTTTTTTTGGTCAATATTATGAATAAGGCCAGCAAAGCTGACAACAATAGCAAGTAAAATGATAGCAATTAAAGCAGTGGAAATTCTTTTGCTGAATTCGGAAAATATCAAGAAATACATACTCATCTAAGTGAATGATAATTCGGAATGTTGCTCTTGCGATTAACTTTTCAAGACTCACCACATTTTTGTTACGGCAAACATTATTTCGCTCAACAGCTTGTAGTCTTATGCTTAACTTATGTTTGTTAGATATTTTTACTAGATTATATTACCTTGCTATACATAATCATTGCACGTTAAAGGTGCTACATCGTACAAATAACTAAAAAGTACAACTAACGCTATAAGCAGTAAAATAAGCAGTGAAAAATCGACGGTTCAATAGTCGCTAAAAAATTTAATATTTCTATTACCAATAATGTAACAGAAATATTACTATTAAGTCACTATTTTAGTATTAATGAAATTATTTGTAATAAAATTCAACGACTAGAGCGTAAAATAAGCTTGTCAAAGATAAGGCTTTGAGTGGTCTATTTTATAAATAAAATTAAATCAAACGTCAGAAAATAAACAGCGGTAAGTGGAATTAACATGATAAATATGGATTTCAATAAGCGTGTTGTTATCAATAAAGAAATACAAGCTCAGCAAGCCCTTTATCTGGTAATAGTGCAAGCCATTAATGCTTAAAAAGCATGAGATTGGCTATGCTCTTTTTATGGTTGAATATAAAGTGGGAGAAATAAAACGGGAGAAAATTTTGCTCGATATAATGACCCTTTAGGCGAGGAGGACTTTGTCCTTTCAGGGACTTTTTCTGATGAAAATGTCGATATCCCAGTGGGTAACCATTTCCGCTATTTTGATGGGTTAAGTCTTGCGCTGACTTAATGCCTTTGGGTACTTACTTAGCAAATGCTGCTAGTACTTTCTTATTCAAAGTTTATCTATCTTAAACCCTATATGGGTATTAATGATAGGCAGTTACACAGCTTTTATTACAGAGTCCTTAAAATATTTCCAGTTTTAGTTGACCACTACATAAGCATGAAGGGGCGACACTCATTTGACATCACGGGTCAACTATATTTATTGGCCGTGATGTCATTATTTATTATGAGTTATTCACAATAGGTTTTGTTGTAAATAGACCTTCTGTTTTTTTTGAATATTTTTTCCCATTCAAAAATTGACCTATAAATGTTCCTCTAACCAAATAATGATAGGTAGCTAAACAAATAACCATTGTGCCAACTACAACAATCAATAATTTTAATATCGCATGTAATTGCCAATCGGCAATAAATCCTGGTAAAAAAGCTGTTAAGGGTAAATGAAGTAAATAGACCCAATAAGACGAATCTGATATGTACCTCATTCTTGCTGATTGATTGCTTCCATAACGAATAAATAAACCTGTAATACCAAAAATAAATAACCAGGTTGTCAACGATTTTATAATTAGCATCAGTGTAATCATTTCATTAACTGACTCCTTCATAACAAAATGAACCGTAAATAAAACAAGTCCCAACATCAAACAAAGCCAATCTGACTGCATCATTGTCTTTAACAGATGCTTTGATTTAAATAACAACCAACCAACTAAATAGAAAGATAAATAAAAAATAAAAACACTTATATCTGGAATCCATTTATAAAACGAATTCTCTATTGCCTTAGGTTCTATTAGAGAATAAATTAGAAATGTTATTCCACTTAAAATTAATACCCGATATTTTGTTTGCTGTATTAGCCAGCTAAAAGTATTAGAGATCCTATTTGACAGAGAAGGTAATTTTCTAAAAACGAGGCCTAAAGATATCGAAAAGGCTGAGAAGAAAATTAAATAATACAAAAACCACAAGTGTTTCGTACTTCCTGGGATTAAATCGCCTGGAAAAGAAAAATCAGACAAGGTAGACGCAAACGCAGTGGTGCCCCCACTAAATACTAGCCTACTATAATCAAAAGCAAAATTACAGAGAGGAGAAAGTATTACAATAAATACGGCAAAAGGTAACCCAACTCTTAAAAATCTATTGGTAATACTTTGCAAAGGGCCCTTGCTATAAAAAAGCATAGCACCAAAAAAACCAGCGATTAAATAGAAATGTTGCATTCTAAAAGCATGAACAAAATCTGTAATATAATCATTTAAAATATGAGTAGAAATGGGATCTTGCATCCATGCATCAATATTAATGGAATGTAAAGAGGCCCGGTAGGTTAAGGTTGTATGAAATATTACTCCTAATAGCATTAGTATTGCGCGCAAGGAGTCTAACGAGTATAAACGCTCGGTTTTATAAGCTTTTGATTTCATTTGATCTAATATTGTAATAACAAGACGGATGTAGGGTAAATGTATAGATCTCAATTGTCCATCTTATAATAACCGGACTACCTATACAATCTGTTACACACTCCAAGCCAGTCCAACAGTCAGTATGGCATGAAAATCTTTAAGTTCTACTTTTACCAACTTTGGCAGTAATTCGCTTAGCTTTAAGTAGTTAAGTAAAATGGTCATGGTTTTGTAGTTTATCCAGTACTTAACTCTGACTCATTGGGGCTTATTCCTGCATTGTACTTATGTGGCTTAGTCTTATTATAATAATTTATCTCTGAATATTTTCGCTAAGTATTGAACGCCTTACTCCGAGTGAAACATTAATTTATGCGTATTGGGTTGTTGTCTATTCACTGCATCACGTAAGGCTCTGTTTGCTAAGTTTGCATCAAGTGCTTGAGCTCGTGTGTACTTCACGACTTCCTTACTCGTTAAATCAAGTACAGAAGTTAAATAACTCCAGCCTTGATATGTTTTTAAATAGGTAACGTCACCAACCAAGGCGTATTGATTGGGTCAGGGTTAAAGTGACGTTTAAGTAAATTAGCCATCTATTGTGCTAATTACTTGAACTTGGATAGTAGTGCCGATCCTTAGGTATTATGGCCTTTATATTTAGTTTCTTCATTAAGGTATGCGTTTTATGTACACCTATTACATGACTAAGTTCAATTAGTTCTGCATGAATACGACGTTTTCAATCGGTATTTTCAGAATCAATTGAGATACTATTAATTAAGTTCATTACGTTTGTTGTCGCTATATTAGCCGTTACTCGACGGTAATAATAACTGCTTTAAACTAACATCAAAAACTCGACATAATTCATTGATTTTATATTGAGGCTCTGTTTTCTTTATATTTTTGATTAATTCAAATTTGGATTGTTGCGTATGAGAAAGCTGCAGATTTTTTAATATTTCATTATTCTCTTATGATTTCTTTAATTGCTCCTATAATAATTTGATTCGTTGTTGGTCAACGGTGATCACATTAAAACTTGAGGAGTATGACCCGATACTTCAGCTAAGTATTGCCTTTTCAAGCGAGCAATAGCTGAGGCAAAAGCACCTGAGATATCTTATGTTTTTTGTTGGTATAGTTTTCTTCTACCATTAACTTTGAATATTCTAGCGTTTGATTAGGAATGTAACTAATTTCTTCTGGTCATTTGAATACCTTTAAGCCTTAACTTATTTTAAGTTATAAATCCTTTCAATTTCATTAAACCATTACAGATGTCTTTGTGATATCAACAGAGACACCTAACTTTGTGACAACAGATTGGATGCTTGTTATATTATGGCACTCTTTTATGATCAAACTTATTCTGATTAACATGTATATGCGCCAACTCAATAGAGTGAAAAAAACAAAGTTACTGAGTGTTTTGTAGGTACTCAATACTCTCTGCCTGCAAATAAAAACGCTCTTTACAGTTAGCTAGTTAATACTTGCCATGGTCAAGGTATGTTAAAGCTAAATGCTGAAGAGCAGACGGAAAAATGGTAAATGAAGCGTTACTTTTTAAACTTGCAGTTCACCGTTAACTGGCGAAGTATAGCTAAAATTCGTGGCTAAGATAGCCTGTAATTCATGAGGAATAAAAAACATGTGCGGTCGGTTTAATACAACATTTGATACGGGAGTTAAAAAACTTTATACCAGCTTAAAAATTAACAAGGTAATTGATAACCCGATTGATAGTCGTTGTGTAAAAGCGGCGGATACCATTTCCATTGTCAGGAATGTGGGTGAACAACGGCGCGTGGAAAATGCTACTTGGTGGTTATTGTTAGATCAAACAGTAAATGGTTTTAAACCGTCTAAATTTACTTCATTTAATACACGATATGATAAGTTAAATACTCCAAGAAGTGCAGGTTATCAAGCGTACCGTAGTTCACGGTGTATTATTGCAGTTAAAGGTTTTGGTGAAACTGAATTTGTGAATAAAAAACCTATACATTATTACGATATGGCAGCAGAGTCAGGTGGATTAATACTTGGGGGTTTGTGTCGTGAATGGAAGCACAAAGCTACAGGTGAAATAAAACTTAGCTGCTCGGTTATCACCCTGCCACCACACCCAAAGTTGATGAAAATTCACAGTAAAGCAATGCCGCTAATTCTACCGCAAGAATCACTATTAGTAGATAGGTGGCTAAATCCTCAATTTAATGAAGTTGAGCAATTTGAACACTTGCTACAACCCCATATTCCACAAAACCTTATTGCTCACCAGATTGATAAACCTATGACTTATACAACGATCTCAGAGTCACAGATTATTAACCATGATTGATTCTATATGTTGGCCTTAGCGCTCAATAAATATTGTCTTTTTTAGAACCAGTTGTCATCATTGGGCAGAAAATATCTTATTTCAACAAGTGTTTAACACGTGTTTTGATAGAAAATATGACACTTCAGCAGATGTAGCTAATGAACGGACATTATCCATTATTGACTTGATAAGCTAATACAAATTTAGCACAAAAAGTAGATGTTTAAACATGAAAAAACTAGGATTATTTGGTTTGGTAGCAAAGTAGGGCTGCTCCATCATAGTTGGTCTTAATCATTAAGTGAAATATGAACTTAGCATCAGACTTACTTAAAGTTTAATGAGTGATATTTAAAGCGTAATATGGCCATTAACGAATTAGAGATAAATAAAAAATTGCTGTTACGTTTCATAATAACAAAACCTTAAGATTTCATAGGCTGCTCGGGTTTTGAGAAAGTCATCTGAGCAGCCGCCTTTATCAGGGTGATTAATGAAAACCTTTTTTTGGTAAGCCTGACGTATCTTAGACCAATCCACACCTTGATCTAGCCCTAACGTCGTCAAAGCATCGCCAACCTTATCTACCGCCTGATATTTTTGCCAAAAACTAGCAAAAAGTGATTCAACCTCTTCAATGGTGATGTTATTCAAATTAGACCAATCCAAATAGTAGTGGGCCAGATCATTATCGCGCGTGGTCAGGGCGTTTTTAACACTAGCGCAATGTGGTATCAGACAGATTTCTAAAGGAAAAGTTGTCAGTGAAAAACCCTCTGTTTTAATATCATGTTGAATTTGATAAAGCGCATTCATAACAAAAAAATTCTTTTGGAAAATAGCTATCTGAGGGGCGACATCCGTTAGAATAAGCGCAAGAAAGTCCTGTTCACAAAGATTCACCAAATCAAGCAGAGAGCAAGCACTTTTCTGCTCTCTTAAATATCTCAGTATCAAAATAATTAAAGGATTGGTCATATATTTCAGTTCCCTTTCTATTTATTGCACACACATTACTGTCAGCGGGCACAGTATAAGTTAGCGTTAACCGGTTAGAGTCAAGAGTATCTTGCCCGCTCTTAATCAGACCATAGCAATAATGAGGATGTCAGGTCAAAATAGTACTATCTATTAAGCTTTTCAGCTCAGCAAAAATATCCGCGGTTAGTGAATAGAAAGCCATTTATGAAGATATAAAGGAGCGCTTAATAGACTTTTTAGGCACGAAATCTGAACATTACAGAATATAGACAGGAAAGATAAATCAATAGACACAAATTCATTAGCCAGAAATTATTTGATATATACTGTCAAATGACACGCTTTATTTAAACGATAAAAAATTTTAGTAAAACTCAATTAAAGATATAGCATGTCCCTTTATTTACTCCCTGTTTATTCTTTGTTTAAAAAATTAGTTCGCCGCTTGAATCCGTTTTATCTGGTTGCTTACATCAGATAAATTTCCTATTTTAACCCAAAATTTTGCGCCATTACTTTTTGCTGCTACTGTTAATGTGTCGCCTAAAGGTAAACGCATCCAGCTATGCTTTTGCAGTAAATCATTTTGTGCTTGTAATTCCCCGGCTAATACTAATACCTCTGCACCTTCAGGAACTGATAAACTCATTTTTGTATTCGGTTCAAAATAATAAACCGACACTTCTTCATATTTGTCTTTGTATAACGGGGTAATAGAGACGCCAACCGTTTGCGAAGGAATCGCTGACATTTTTTTGATCTGTAGGCGAATATGCGTTCTATCTTTAGGTTGAAATTGCCACAATTTTACAAAAATAATACAGCCGTTATCAGAGCGTGGCGTATGACTAGATTGCGGAGGATTTCGAACATACGAGCCTACAGGGAAATCTCCACTTTCATCTTGAAATACACCGTCAAGTACAACAAATTCTTCGCCACCAGTATGAACATGAGGAGAAAATTTACTGCCTTTTGCGTATCGCACTATGCTGGTTGCTCTAGCCACCTCGCCACCCACTCTATCTAGAGGTTTTCTTTCAACGCCTGGCATAGGTGAGGCTAACCAGTCTAATGAGGCACTATGAACAACGGCTCTTTGCGTAAAATCATCAAAAATTCCCACAAGTAAATCCTAGTTAAAAAGAGTAAAGGGGAGCGAGTCGTTAATGGCATTAAAGCGGTTAAACAACTCGCGATATAGTTTTATTTAAGGCTTTGTCGGTCTTGTATCTTTGCACGCCATGCAAGTAAATGTGTATATTGACTTGGCACGGTTAGTTTACCAAAATCAGCAAAAGCAAGACCTGCGAATAAGGTGATATCAGCCATCGTAAATTCGTTACCGGCGACATAAGGCGCGGTACTTAATACGGTATTAAAATATTTAAAACCGGCCAGTACATTTTTAGCTTGTTTATTGCCCCATGCTTTATTTTGGTCTATTTCAAGATCGGGTCCTAAACCATCAGTTGCATGATGAAAATAAGTAGCGGCAGCATCAAGTACCATAAATTCAGCTCTGCGTTGCATCATGTTAATAACAGCACGCTCTTTAGCAGACGTTCCTGTTAATGAAATACCGGCAAATGTGTGATCGATATATTCAATAATAGCTGAACATTCAGAAATATAGCTACCATCATCTAATTCGAGTACTGGAACACCAGCAGTTGGATTTTTTACTAGGAAAGCATCACTTCTATGCTCAGCGTTCATTACGTCAACAGCAACAAAAGTAACCTGGTCTAGCGCATTTTTTTCAGCTAAAGCCATTCGAACACGAAGTGGATTAGGAAAACCTTCAACATCATATATTTTCATTTTTATTTCCACTTAATGAGTGTATTTAAATAAGTATTATTTTATTTACCGTCAACTTACTTATTTTTATCTAACAATTAAGTTATCTATCTATTGGTAGGTAGCTTGGTTGTTTTTATATCAATTGTCAAATGTTAACTAATAGCTAAATATAGATTCTAGCGCGTTGCAAAATGACTTGCTTTTAAATTGAACGCTAGTTAATATTATCTATCAGTAGATAGGCTTGAGGTGTTAATGAATAAAAAGCGCGTAATTATTGTTGGTGGTGGAATAGCTGGTTTGTACACCGCGTTTCAGTTAGAACAGTTAAATATTCCCTATGTGCTTTTTGAAGCGAAAGATGTTTTTGGTGGGCGCATTCATAGTGAACAGCCTAAAGGAAGTAATGATGAATCGTTATTTCATGATCTTGGCCCAACATGGATATTTCCGCATCATTATCGTATGAAAGCATTAGCGGCTAATTTGCAGCAAAATTTATTTCATCAACATATTGCTGGCGCGGTGGTTTATCATGAACATACGAATATATCCCCTAAAATTATTAAAAATGGTCAAGGGCCTTTATTGCATCGCTTAGAAGGGGGTTTATATAAACTCATTTTGGCTTTACAAGCTAAGTTATCAAAAAGTAACTATCAGCTAAGTTGTCAAGTAGATAGTTTAATAAAGGTCAATGATACTTGGCAAGTAACAGTGAAAAATACAAAAGATGCTTCGGTCGTTATTCACGAAACCGACAATTTAATATTAGCCTTGCCACCCAGACTTATTCATGAATACTTAACGCCTGCTCATTGGGCGAGTGAAGCGTTAACAAAAGCGTTAGTGGCTGTACCTACTTGGATGGCGAACCAAGCAAAGTTTATAGCGACTTATAATAAACCTTTTTGGCGAGACAATGGCTTAGCAGGACAAGCATTTAGTCGCGTTGGACCTATGATGGAAATTCATGATGCCTCAGCAGCAGATCAGCAGGGTTTTGCATTATTTGGTTTTATCGGACTTTCATCCCAAGCCATAAAGAGTGTCTCTATTGAACATTTAAAAGCTCAGTGTATTAATCAGCTTAAGTTACTGTTTGGCGAAGCAGCCGAGGACTATGAACAGTGTTATTTAAAAAGTTGGGGTAACGATGTCCATGTTGCCACAGATAAAGACAGAGCAGGGGCACCGGCGCATCCTGATTTTAATATAAAGCGATTTTCTCAGGAGTTATCGTCATTAAACTTATATCTGGCAGCTAGTGAGTTTTCTGAGCAAGATGCTGGTTACCTTGAAGGCGCGATTAACGCCGCTAATACAGCGATTAGTTTATTGAAAAAAACAGTCTTGTTTAAAAGTCACTAAAAACAGACAAGCATCTTAGTGGTATCAATTTAGCGAAATTATTAACTATTTGAATAAAATGACTGAGTCATTGATAATAGATGAGATTATTGAGTAACTAACATCAGCAGTAACCTTGTCTGGTTATATTGCTAATATGGGCATTAAAGCTACTCAATAACTTCATGATTTACTTAACCTCTCACATAGCATTTATTTATGAATAAAAAATCTCAAATACTCACATTAGCTGAAAACAAAGTAAGGTCTGGCGGTTACGGTAATTTTAGCTTTAGAGAGCTTGCCGATGAAATAGGCATTAAAAGCTCAAGTGTGCATTATTATTTTCGCACCAAATCTGATTTAGCTGCAGAATTAGCCCATCAGTATACCGATGTGTTTTTAGCATCACTAAATGATGAGAAAGCAAAGCAACAAGAGAATAGTGCGATTAATCTCTATATTAATATGTTCAAAGCGGCATTGGAAAAAGATAACCAAATGTGTTTATGTGGTTTATTAGGCGCACAGTTAGACGCCTTACCAGAGCAAGTGAAAAGTGAAATCAAACGTTTTTTTGAATTGAATATAAACTGGTTACAACAAAGATATATTGAAGAAAAAGATATGACAGCAGCAAGTGCCAAAGCTAAAGCTATTCAGTTATTAGCCTCATTAGAGGGCATGATGATTTTATCTAAAGTATTAGATGATAAAACGGCTTTTGATAATATTCAATCTTATATTTAACCGCGTATTTTTATAGACTATGCTATTTAAACAATATTGTCTTAAGCTATGTGCCATCGTTGTGGAATGGTTGTCGCATTAAGTCATATTAGACAAATACCTAAATCTCATTTTTATGTCCACTCACATAAGTCTGTAAATAGCCTAGACGAACCTAAACCTATATAAAATCAAAACCAAAAAACATGGGCAAAGCGAAAGAAAAATAATTCAGCTTATGGTTGAGTAAACACACTTGGCAGTCGCAGACAGTGAGTCACCTAAGTTACTCAAACAGACAGCTATCACCTAAGTTACTCAAACAGAAAGCTAATAGTTGACTAGGTTTCGTTTAGCTAGAAAATTTTAGCCAACTATAACTGAGCAAATGATAACTTAGCCTGCTATTTAGGCGTTGATCAACATAAGGGCGCAGATATTATGCATACAGATAAAGTTACTGAGAATTTCAGCGATATAGAAGGGGCAACGGTTGTTATTACGCATAGAGTGCGTGAGGGCAAACATGCTGATTACGAAAGCTGGTCTAATGAAATTGCGCCGCTTTGCAAAGCCTCACTAGGGAATTTGGACTGGCACATCGTCCGTCCAATTTCTGGACTGACCGGAACCTACACAATTATTATCCGATTTGACACTCGAGCACATTTACAAGACTGGATGGAATCGTTAACTCGCTCTCGTCTGATTGACAAGGTTCAGCCGTTATTAGTCACTGGCGATGACTTTTTTATCAGTAGTGGGCTAGATTTCTGGTTTACCCCAGAAAGAGCTAAAGCTAAAGTACCCGTTCGCTGGAAACAGTCCATAGTGACATGGTCTGCCATTTACCCTTTAGTGCTTGGTGTACCGATAGTCATTGCACCAGTGCTGCAACTATTACACTTTCCCGATAATCATTTTATAACCACGCTTGTAGTAACAGGAGTCATCGTTTTTCTCATGGTTTATTGGATCATGCCTCGTTACACACGATTTATCCAGCGATGGCTATTCAGTTGATGCACACTTATAGCCCACCAACAACTTGCAGATAATAGTGTTTTCTACGCTTTTCTTCGGTAAATTGTGGCTCAAGCGGGATTTTCACTACTAAGAGAGATTTTTTTGTTGGAATTTAAAATATTTGGTCTTTTTATCATTACAGCTTTAACTGAAATTATAGGTTGTTATTTACCGTATCTTTGGTTGCGTGAAGATAAGTCAATTTGGTTGTTGGTTCCAGCCGCTCTAAGCTTGGCCACATTTTCGTGGTTGCTTTCTCTACATCCTGAGGCCGCTGGTAGAGTTTATGCGGCCTATGGTGGTGTTTATATTTTTATGGCTATTTTATGGTTGTGGGTTATAGAAGGAATTCGCCCAACAGCATGGGATTTAGTTGGGTCGGGAGTAGCACTTCTGGGTATGGCTATTATTATGTTTGCCCCCCGCACTACATAACAATTAAAAATGTAAGCTGTGCGGCTTTTTCAGCGCTGATATAGCGAGAAAGGCTTAACGTCATTAGTGAGTCTGCAAAGGTTTACCCCCATCCAGCCACTGTAAAAAACATTTTTAGAGACTAAAGACAATCCAAAAATGGCTAAGGCGCAGGGTTGACAGCGGCTAAAATATAACCATCAAATAGTTAAAGTTATTTGGTATTTAATTTTCTGTAGTGATAGTAACCTAATTATTAATCATTATAATTAAATTGTGATTTTAAAATTTGTGAAGCCTTAAAAATCATTCTATTTTATAAGTATCCATTTTGTTTTAAAAATTAACAAGTGAGATAAACATGTTAAAAAAATTAGAGAGTGATATCCCTCAAGAAGCATTTGACTGGTACGACGAATATGCTCATGGAGGAATGGATCGCAGAGCCTTTATGGCAAAATTAGGTACTTTGGTTGCTGCTGGTTATTCCATGGCCTTATTAACATCAACATTGTTGCCTAATTATGCCTTAGCCGAACAAGTCTCTTTTAATGATGCTGAAATAAAAGCAACCTATGAGACCTTTGATTCCCCAGAGGGTTACGGCAAAGGCGCTGGCTATTTAGTAACGCCAACCAATAAAACAGGCACTTTACCCGTTGTTTTAGTTATTCATGAAAATAGGGGGCTGAACCCATACGTAAAAGATGTCACTCGTCGACTGGCTAAAGCGGGTTATCTTGCCTTTGCTCCTGATGCTCTCTTTACACTAGGAGGATATCCTGGGAATGATGATGAGGGTAGAGCAATGCAAAAAACTATGGAGCGTTCTAAAATACAACAAGATTTTGTTGCGGCGGCAAATTTCATCAAGAAGCATGACAGAAGTAACCGGAAACTCGGTGCTGTTGGATTTTGTTTTGGTGGCTACATAGTTAATTATTTAGCCTCCGTTGAGTCTGATCTCATTATTGCTGGAGTACCTTTTTATGGCACACCTGCAAAAAGTGAGTCAAGGAAAAATATTAAAGCTTCGTTACTTATTCAGCTTGCTGAACTTGATGAAAGAGTTAACAAATATTGGCCTGAATATGAGAACGACTTAAAAAAGGTAGCAGTCCCTTATCAAATGCACATGTATAAAAATGCCCAACATGGCTTTCATAATGACTCTACTGGGCGCTATGATAAAGAAAATGCAGATCTTGCATGGGATCGTACATTAGCATTTTTTGCTGAAAAATTAGTTTAAAAATACTGAGTAATAGGAGACAAAAGTCAGGGGTAACGTTAGTTTTTGGGTGATTAAGAAGGGCGTAAAATGATCGCTTTGGGGTGTTTTTTTGATAGGAAAGGTTTATTTTATTCAGTTATTTATAACTCAAATAACTATAGCCTCAGATAATTTAACAATATAATCGACTTTCACACCAATATAACATCAACAATTATTCCGCTTACAATGATGGGTTAAGTGCGTTATATCTATAAGCTAGTGATGGAAAAATATGATATCTGTAAATTTAACTATTGGGTAACTGAAATAAAAATGATAAAAGTAATTATTGAGCGTGTACTCGCTGACGATATGGAAAGAACATACGACTCTGAAATTCGCAAAAGTTTAACCGCAATAATGACGGCAAAAGGTTATATTTCTGGCGCATCATACCGCAACAGTAATAATTCTAATATTAGAACGATTATCACCAACTGGGATAATGTGGCTTGTTGGAATCGTTGGCATAAGTCAAAAACACGTCGTGAAGTTAATAAGGCGATTATTTTAATGCTAATACAAGACGAAAAAATTAAAGTATTAATATCGCAGTCATAATTTTTCTGCTAACGTCTGCAAAGCGTTCAATTGAGCCATTGTTGTGGGCGCTTTTGAACACCAAAAAAAGACCGATTTATCGCAATAGTTATGGTTAATTCTCCCTCAAAAAGGCGGCGAAAGTGCCTCAGTTTTTGAGGCACTTAAAATAGGCATTAATTTTCTGTGCTTTCTGATATAGATAAAGCATGGTCCATTTCAGCGCCTAAATATTCAATTATACTTTCTAAATTTGAATGTCTAAGCAATAGTTGGCTCGCGGCTAAAATTCTTGCTTGAGCGCAAATTAGTGATGCTTTAGCTCTTCACAGAGAATTTATTTTATATTGGGTTATATCTAAGCCTATAGTGGACACCCAGTATGTAACTATATTTGTATAATAGTGATAGCAGATATGTTTTTCTGATTTTTTTGACCAACAGCTTTACCATTATGCCCAGTAGGGATTATTTAACTCTATTGACGTGCAAAACTGATCGTAAAGATGAAAAGGTGAGCTTTATAAATAGGGATACTCATTATCCAAGGTGTATTTAAAGGTGTTGTTATTAATATATGGCACTTCGGGGCAGTCCTTAATTTGCTGCTCCCTGCATGTTCAAGTAGTTTCGGTATAGAAATATAGAAATATAGAAATATAAAAAATATAGTCATAGAGCAGAAAATTCAATGCAAGTGGATAAAGAGCAGCGTTGGGTTGGTTTCAAAAATTATTTTTTTGCAATCTGTGCTAATAAAAGTTATTTAATGATGGTTTCGGAGAAAATAATAATGTCAGAAATAAATAAGTATTCAAAAACGGTCACTTTAGACGAATCACAACCAGCTTCACAAGCCATGCTTTATGCGATTGGTTTGACAGAAGATGACATGAAAAAAGCACAAGTGGGTATCGTTTCTACAGGATGGGAAGGTAACCCCTGCAACATGCACTTAAATGAACTTGCTAAAGAAGTAAAGAAAAGTGTCATTGCTGCCGATTTGGTGGGTTTAATCTTTCATACTATAGGGGTGAGTGACGGTATTTCAAACGGAACGGCAGGCATGAAGTATTCCTTAGTTTCTCGTGATGTAATTGCGGATTCTATTGAAACGGTTGCCGGTGCTCAATATTATGATGCTATGGTGGCGATCGTTGGCTGTGATAAAAACATGCCAGGGGCAATGATGGCGTTGGCGCGTGTTAATCGTCCAGGAATATTGGTTTATGGCGGCTCTGTTAAAGCGGGGAAATGGAAAGGTGAAGACTTGAATATTGTCTCTGCTTTCGAAGCTTATGGAAAAAAATTACAGGGTGTTATCTCTGATGAAGACTATAAAGGTGTGATTCAAAATGCAATCCCAGGAGCGGGTGCTTGTGGTGGAATGTACACCGCAAACACTATGTCTTCAGCGATTGAGGCTTTAGGGATGAGCCTGCCTTACTCTTCGTCTAATCTAGCGGTGAGTGATGAGAAAAAGGTAGAAGTGACCAAAGTGGGTGATGCCATTAAAAATCTGCTGGAAAAAGACATAAAGCCACAAGATATCATGACCAAAAAAGCATTCGAAAATGCTTTAAGAATGATCATGGTTTTAGGCGGTTCTACTAACGCAACTTTGCATATAATTGCCATGGCGCGAGCCTGTGGTGTTGATTTAGGTTTAGATGATTTCCAAGCTATGGCTGACAAAACGCCATTGTTGGCAAACTTAAAACCCTCAGGTGAATACTTAATGCAAGACTTACATGCCATAGGCGGGATCCCTGCGGTAATGAAGTATTTATTGGCTGAAGGTTTGTTGCATGGCGACTGTTTGACCGTTACAGGGCAAACTATTGCAGAAAACTTAGCTGATTTACCTGGCCTGCCAGCAGTTCAAGATATCATCAGACCTTTAAGTAACCCATTAAAAGCAACGGGTCATTTACAAATTCTTTATGGAAACTTGGCTTCTGAAGGCTCAGTTGCCAAAATTACAGGTAAAGAAGGCGAAGTATTCGAAGGTCCAGCAAGAGTTTATGAAGATGAATTCGCCGCAATAAAAGGCATCGAAGACGAAGTACAAAAAGGAGAGGTTATCGTTATCCGTTATTCTGGGCCAAAGGGAGCGCCTGGAATGCCTGAAATGCTAAAACCAACGTCAGCAGTAATGGGTGCTGGTCTTGGCAAAGACGTAGCTCTAATCACTGATGGTAGATTTTCTGGAGGTTCTCACGGCTTTGTTGTTGGACACGTTACCCCTGAGGCTTCAGAAGGTGGATTGATTGCTTTGGTGCAAAATGGCGACATTATCCGTATTGACGCAGTGACGAATAAATTGGAACTGAAAGTAGACGAGGCCGAAATTGTTAAGCGCAAAGCCGCATGGATAAAGCCGGCTTATAGAGCTACCAACGGTGTATTACGAAAGTATATTGCCACGGTAAAATCTGCATCGCTAGGGTGTGTTACCGATGAAATAGACTAAAATAGCCCGTTTTCAGAACCCGTTTTGATTTTGCATTCTTTTGTGATGCTATCAAAGCGGTCAAAGGTCAGAGATTAAGTTTCCAGCGAAAAATCTCCTGATACTGCCGGTGACTGTTGTACCACATGGTTATGTAGTTCAGTACATCTTGCTGTGCTGCATAACGTGTTTCATAATTACGCCAATGAACGCACTTTGGTTTCGAGCTTCCGACAACGGCATTATCCCAGTAACATCCTTTTTACTCATACTGCCAACAAATCCATTTGATTTGAGTAATCAACGATATTGATGGCTGGCATACTTAAAGCCCTGATCTGAATAAACTATCCCCCTGCTTTGAGCTGTCGTCGCCAAATAGCCATTGTTAATGTATCAAAAACAAGCTGTGCTTTCATTCTTGACCCCATACTCCAACCCAAGATTCTTTGTGAGTATAAGTCAATCACGACACGTAAATATAGCCAACCTTATGTGTCCAAACGTAGGTTATATCACCTACCCACGGTTTATTCAGTGCTGCAACAGCAAAGTTTTACTTTAGCTCATTTTGATAAATGGGGTTGTTATGGTCGCTGTTGCTTTGTATTTCTTTTTATAACGAACCCAAACGATTAGTTGAGCCGTCTTACGTTGGCTAACTGGAAAGCTTAACGTATTGAGTACTTTTTAACCCACCTAGCACCATAGGTATTGTCACTGAATTTAGCAATATCTTTAATCAACACAATCATTTCTTGATGTGTTGGATCATCAGAGGCACTTACTTTACGCTTTTGAACGCTATAGAAATTATTACTTTTAACACCCAGTAAGTGGTGCATGACTACCACAGGCCAGATCTTCTTATGTTGGGTAATGAACGAATATTTTACTTCGTGTCTTTAGCAAATAAGGCCATTACTTTTTTAGGATCTAACGCTCCATTGCTAAACGTTTTACTTGAGCTTTTAGGTTGCGAACTTCTGCTTGCTCTGGTATTAATTTCCCTTTGCCACGAAAAGCTTGACCATCCTCATTGTCGGCTTCTTTGAGCCAACAACCTAGCCTATTAGGATTAATACCTAAGTTTCTTGAGGCTTCTGCCTGGCTATATTTTTGCTCGACAACTAAAGCGATAGCATCAAGTTTGCATTCTTTTGAATATTTTTACTGACTCAATCGTGTTGAGACATACTGCTAGTCGTCCCTCTAGGTTATATGACATATTGTCGATAGTAGCGCTAAAACAAATAGATAAACTGTAAAGGGCGTTAATTACAATATTTGAGCAATACACCTTTAGTGTTTAATGGCTTAAGGATTAATTAATTTGACATACGCTTGCTTTGAGTAGCGTATAATTTTTCATGTTCTAAAAATTTTATAAATGTATTAGGTAAATATGACAGATAAAAAACTGATAAGTATTTTAAATACTTCAGCTAACCAAGAAGTTTTTTTTGGCCCACAAGGCTTTAAGCAGGTAGCAACTCAAAACGAATTAAATAAAGCGCAGCTTGGCTTTGGCATGAGTGAATTAGGTCAAGCGGCAACCAGTGATGACTTATCCGGCGAAGAAAAAGGCTGTTGGCAAACCTCATGGCAGGTTTTTGCCCGAGATACCGAATTAGGTGATCCGTATTTTGTTGACACCAATCAAGCAGAATTACCAGTTTATACTGGATTTTTAGCTGAAACAGGTTGGGAAGTAGAGTTAGTAGCAACAAGTTTAGTTAGTTATATCGCTTGTATGCAGTTGCTGTTTGATCATGGTCAACAAACCCAAGCACAATTCTTTCCAGACCCCAGTAGTGTTATTGATGAAGCCATATTGCAGCGGTTACAGCAACAATTGATTGAAATTTCGAGTTGTCATAAATTCTGGCAACTGTTTATGCAATGTTACCTTGATTGGCTTATTGAAGATTAGAAAGTTCATTTAATTTTTTGTTCGTAATAAGACTTTTACCCACTATAATTTTAATTATTACTTATTTATTGTATAAAATCATATGTTACACAAGGTGACTTTTATCTTTAAGTTTATGTTTTAAATGATTTATGTTGTCATTACACTGTTTATCCTAGTAAAAGAATAAATAGTGGTATGACCAGTGGCTGGATCTGTGTATACTCAATGTCACTTGTGCAGTAATGCAAAAAATTATTATTAAAAGTGTTAGGAGTTAAGCATGCTAAGTTATAAAGCGCCGATAGCAGACATCAAATTTTTGTTTGAAGATGTATTCAAGTATTACGATCATTACAAAAAGTATCCTGAATTTGAAGAAGCAACGCCTGATTTGGTAGATGCTATCTTAGAAGAATGTGCAAAATTTAGTGAAAACGAACTGCTACCTATTAACCAAAGCGGTGATGAAGAAGGTTGTACCTTTGATAATGGTGTTGTAACAACGCCTAAAGGCTTTAAAGAAGCTTATCAGAAATTTGTTGAAGGTGGTTGGCCTAGTTTGTCACATGCTGTTGAGCACGGTGGTCAGGGCTTACCATCATCATTAGGCATGGTAATGTCTGAGTTGATGGGCACAGCTAACTGGTCTTGGGCTATGTATCCGGGCTTGAGTCATGGCGCGATGAATACTATTGATACTCATGGTACGGATGAGCAAAAAGCATTTTACCTTACACGCCTTATTGAAGGGTCGTGGACCGGTACTATGTGTTTAACTGAACCGCAATGTGGTACAGATTTAGGACAAGTTAAAACCAAAGCGGAGCCAAATGGTGATGGTACCTATAACCTTACAGGCACTAAGATTTTTATCTCAGCCGGCGAACATGACTTAACTGATAATATTATTCATATTGTATTAGCAAGAGTACCGGGTGCGCCTGCAGGCACTAAGGGTATTTCACTCTTTATTGTGCCTAAAATGCAAACGGATGAGCAAGGCGTTATTGGTGAGTTCAATAATGTCTCCTGTGGCTCTATAGAACACAAAATGGGTATTAAAGGCTCAGCAACAGCAGTACTTAATTTTGATAATGCCAAAGGGGTGTTAATTGGCCCTGAAAATAAAGGCTTAGAATGTATGTTCACCTTTATGAATACCGCACGTGTCGGTACGGCATTACAAGGTGTTTGTGCCGCTGAATTGGCTTACCAGAACTCATTGATTTACGCGAAAGAGCGTTTGTCTATGCGTTCATTAACGGGTAAAAAACATGCTGATAAAGTCGCTGATCCTATTATTTGTCATCCTGATGTACGCAAAATGCTAATGACCCAAAAAGCGATTAGTGAAGGTGGTCGTGCGATGATCTATTACACCGCGAAAATTGTTGATGATATAGATAATGCTAAAACTGAAGAAGATCGTAAAAATGCTGATTTTCGTCTAGGTTTTATTACACCTATTTTAAAAGCGTTTTTAACTGAATTAGGTTCAGAAAGTGCTAATCATGGTCTACAAATATTTGGTGGCCATGGTTTCATTAAAGAATGGGGCATGGAACAAATTGTGCGTGACACACGTATTGCAACACTTTATGAAGGCACAACCGGTATTCAAGCGCTAGATTTATTAGGCCGTAAAGTGCTGATGACACGTGGTAAATCGTTAAATGCTTTTGCTAAAGAAATACTGATCTTTTGTAAAGATCAGAGCATGATCTCGAACAATCCACATAAACGTCAAATGAACAAGTTTATCTGGCCGTTAAGTACATCGGTAGCAAAATGGCAACAATATACTATTCGCTTAGGCCTTAAAGCTAAAAAAGATCGTGACGTTATTGGTTCGGCTTCAGTAGACTTTTTAATGTACTCAGGTTATATCGTTATGGCTTATTTTTGGGCTCAAATGGCACAAGCTGCATACGAAAAATTAGCGACTGATGTTGAAAACAGAGATTTTTATCGAGCAAAAATTAAAACTGCTGAATTTTACTTCGAACGCTTATTACCACGTACTAAGTCATTAGCGGTAACTATGATGGCTGATCCTAAAACCTTAATGCAGTTAGATGAAGAATTATTATCTTTCTTGTAAACAATGAGTTTTAGCTATATTTTTGCTGGGATTTCTTTCTAGATTTTATGTGAAATTTAACGTAGATAATAAAATAAAAAGGCCATATTTCATTAGTAATATGGCCTTTTTTGATTCTGTTAGCAAACCTCAGTTTTGTTGTAAATTTTTTATTTTATCTGCCTAGGCACTTCAGAGGTTTGTAGGAGGTTTTTCTATAAAATATGTGGTTGAAAAATACATAAAAAGCTTATTCTTCTTTACTATGCATATATTTAGCAATGCTAAAAGACAGATATAGTTAAATATATGTTTGGCTAAAACGGTGATGGAAAGCGTTGTAATACCTGCTTAATATCTTCTAGCACATCAGTGGTTAGTGGTTGCTTAAAAGCCTTAATATTTTCTGTCAATTGTTGCATATTGGTTGCGCCAATAATGGTTGAAGTTACACCATGTACTTGCTTACACCAAGCTAAAGCCAAATGGGCTGGCGAAATATTATGTTTTTTGGCAATGTCGACGTAGGCCTTTACTGCGGCTGCAGTATTTGCTGTATCTCTAAAAAGACCATTGCGTTGCATAAAGGTAAAGCGACTACCTTCTGGGCGTTGGCCATTGAGGTATTTACCAGTCAGTAAACCTGTTGCCAGTGGCGACCAAGGTAAATAGGCGATATCTTCATGGAGACAATTTTCAATTAAATACGGCCAATCTTTGGTATGTAACAAACTAAATTCATTTTGTATTGATACCATGCGCGGCAAGTTATGTTTAGCACTTAAACGTAAGTACTGGTTAATACCCCAAGGTGTATCATCGGATAGTCCGCAATAACGAATTTTACCCGCTTTAACGCAACTATCTAAGCCTTGTAATATATCTAACATTTCTTCATTTTGTTTTTCTACATCGACCTGTGGATAATTAATGCCATTTGGCCAATGTCGACCAAAGTGTGGTGACTGGCGGTTTGGCCAGTGCAACTGGTAAAGATCGATATAATCAGTTTTTAAGCGTTTTAATGATGTGTCAACAGCAGCAATAACACTGGCACCTGATATATTACTGCCATCACGAATGTAGGAGAATCCGGGACCCGCAATTTTTGATGCTAACACAATGTTTTTACGACGTGACGGGTTAGCACCAAGCCAATGGCCAATGATGTCCTCAGTTTTGCCATAAGTTTCTGCACTAGGTGGTACGGCGTACATTTCAGCCGTATCAACAAAGTTGATACCTTGTGATTGAGCATAATCGAGTTGGGCATTAGCATCGCTTTGATTGTTTTGTAATCCCCAAGTCATACTGCCTAAACAAGCAGGTGACACCTCTAATGAGCTACTGCCTAATCGAACATATTTCATTTTATTAACCTTTTATGCTGTTTTAAATATCGAATGCAAAATTTATAGTGCTGTGTCGGGGTAAAATTAACAGTCATTTTATGGCACAAGCTCAAGGGGGAAATTATTAATAAAGGCTTGTGCCAGTATGACTATTTAAATGGCTAATATTACCAATACTAGATTATCAATACTAGATTAAATCATAAGCAGGAGGCTAGTATAAATAGTAGCAAAAATTTCTGGCATACTCTTGATGAGCACTTTATGTGTTGATGTTTTTTTACCTAGCTAATTCAGACAAGTTTCGCTATGTAGCCTTTCAACTTCATCAGCTAATTTAACTGTCTTTGTCAAACAGCACAAAGCGTTAGTGGCATTGTTATTAGCGCCTGATGGCAATAATAATAGCCAACATTTTCCTTATCACTATTAGTTGAAATTGAAATTTGGTACTGATGTAGACTGACATTAATTTAATCAATTGTTAAACAAAAAAAAAGTCCCTTATTACTGTTCGCAGTAAGGGACTTTATAACCATAATTTTGACTTAAAAACTAACCGGCTTTTAAGTCATCAGAGTCAAAGTCATCAACATCAATGGTCGCTTTACGCGCAATTTCTGTCGCGGTGAGTAATGTGGCTTCTTTTTCAGTGATAATATTGGCCGCTAAGCCTTTTGCAGCAACAAGATCAAGTTGATAAAATGGCAGGCGCTGACCAAGTTCACGACAAATTTTCTCAAAAATAGGTTCACAAGCAATGATATCTTCAAGCGTTTGTTCTAATTGCCCTAAAACATTGCCTGGTTCACGTGTAAGGTATTGACCTTTTCCTAAGCGTGTACGCGTTTCATTAGGGTATTGCAGTAAGGCCGCCACTTTATGATCGGTTATGTCTGACGGTTTTTTCAACCAACAGCCAAGCGGTAAAATAATCAGTCGCAATACTTTCGCTACTATCCGATTTGGGAAGTTATTAATGAGTGCTTCAATCGCTTGTTGAATATTGTATAGACTGTCTTCTAAGGCCCATTGTACTAAGGGTAAGTCAGCGCTTTGGCGACCTTCATCGTTGTAACGTTTAAGGGTTGCAGACGCTAAATATAAATAGCTTAAAATATCACCCAGTCGTGCTGAAATACGCTCTCTACGCTTTAAATCTCCGCCTAACGTTAGCATAGCAATGTCAGATAGCATGGCTAAGTTTGAGCTGAAACGGGTCATTAGTTGGTAATAACGTCTAGTTTCATCGTGAAAAGGTGCGCTAAGGACATAACTGCCGGTAAAGGAAAACCAAACACTACGACAAATATTACTAATCGCAAAGCCAATATGACCAAATAAGGCATGATCAAAGTCATTGAGTGCTTGTGTTTTATCTTCATTATTTGCCGCCGATAATTCAGCCAGTACATAAGGATGGCAGCGAATAGCACCTTGACCATAAATAATCATACTGCGAGTCAGTATATTTGCACCCTCAACAGTAATAGCAACAGGGGCACCTTGGTAGGCACGGGCAAGATAATTACTAGGGCCCATACAAATACCTTTGCCACCATGAATATCCATAGCATCAGCGACACAGGTGCGCATTTTTTCGGTCAGGTGATATTTAACAATCGCAGACACCACACTGGGTTTTTCACCCATATCAATGGCGCCTGTCGACATAGTCGTTACTGCATCCATTAAGTAGGCATTACCCCCTATGCGCGCTAAGGGTTCTTCGACACCTTCCATTTTACCAATAGCTATTTTAAATTGGCGACGAATACGACTGTAAGCGCCCGTTGCTAATGCCAACGACTTGATACCACCGGTACTATTTGAAGGCAAGGTAATGGCGCGGCCCACAGATAAACATTCAACCAGCATACGCCAGCCTTGTCCTGCCATTTCAGGACCACCAATGATGAAGCTTAATGGCACAAAAACATCATTACCTTGGGTTGGACCATTTTGAAACGGCACGTTGAGTGGAAAATGACGACGACCGGTAATAACACCTTTGATATCTGTTGGTATTAATGCACAGGTAATGCCTAAGTCTTCTTCTTCACCTAACAGGTGGTCAGGGTCTTGTAACTTAAATGCTAAACCTAATACCGTAGCAACAGGGGCTAAGGTGATGTAACGCTTATCCCATGTTAAACGCATGCCAAGCACTTCTTCACCTTCGAACTCACCAAGACAAACAATGCCAAAATCAGGAATTGCACTAGCATCAGAACCCGCTTCTGGGCTCGTCAAGGCAAAACAAGGAATTTCATCGCCTTTAACTAGTCGCGGTAAATAATAATCTTGTTGCTCTTGGGTGCCATAATGTTGCAATAATTCACCCGGACCGAGTGAATTAGGTACACCAACGGTAGATGATAAAACGGTACTGACACTGGAAAGCTTTTGTAAGACACAAGATTGAGCATAGGCGCAAAATTCTAGACCACCGTATTGCTTTTTAATGATCATCGCGAAAAATTTATTATCTTTAAGGTATTGCCATACTTCGGGTGTTAAATCGGCCAGCTCATGGGTTGTTTGCCAATCATCCGTCATACGACAAACTTCTTCTACTGGACCATCTAAAAACGCTTGTTCTTCTGCGCTTAATCTTGGTTTAGGGTAGTTATGAAGCTTTTTCCAGTCGGGCGTGCCGCGAAATAGTTCCGCTTCAAACCAAGTTGTACCGGCATCAATAGCTTCTTGCTCAGTTTTTGACATTTCGGGCATAATGCCGCGAAAAATAGCGAGCAAAGGACTAGAAATATACTGCTTTCGCACATCAGCAATATTTAATGGTAGGGCGATAATGATAAAAATTAGCCAACCGAAGAAAGCGATTACATGGAAAAAAGTTCCTACGATCATCAGTAAGGTAAATGCTATGGTACACGTTGAGAGTGAGGCGCGTGAATAGGCCATAAACCCGCATAATGCTACAGCAATGAGTATCCAAGTTAAGTAGTCCACATATTTCCCTTAATGTTGATATTTTGGTCAACGTTGGTAGAGTCAAACCAAATTTTATAGTCAGACCAGAGCTTAAGGTCATACCAGCGTAATAGTTTAAGCTTAATTCGTCTGATAGATAATTTCAAATTATTTATCGTTACTTACGCCCTTTACTAGGATTATGTGCTGTAAAGAATTAAAACAGTATTAATTACTAACTATAACAAAGTAAAATGGTCAGGTAAGCTCGATTAATTTGAATTTATATTATTTTTATTTTTTCTTACTGATACCTCAACGGTTAACAGGGTACTTTTCTGGTGTTAGTTTCATCAATTTTTGTTTTTATTGGTTTTATTATATGTGTGAATTAATGGCCATGAGTGCCAATGTACCTACAGATATTTGTTTTAGTTTTAGTGGTTTAATGCAGCGTGGCGGTAATACTGGGCCACATAAAGATGGCTGGGGTATTACTTTTTATGAAGGCAAGGGTTGTCGCAGCTTTAAAGATCCGCTACCGAGTGCACATTCACCTATTGCTCAGTTGGTGACTGATTACCCGATCAAAAGTGAAACAGTGATTTGTCATATACGACAGGCAAATTCTGGTAATGTATCTTTGGTTAATACCCACCCATTTGTTCGCCCTATGTGGGGTAAAAATTGGACTTACGCGCACAATGGCCAATTAGCTGATTTTAAATCTAGGTTAGCGACAAAGTATCATTTACCTATTGGAGAAACCGATAGCGAACAGGCTTTTTGTTGGATATTAGATCAACTGTTACAAGAGTTTGACGGTGATCAGCCTAATGCTGAAGTATTATTTCATTATATTATTGGGCTATGTAAGAAAATCAATGAGTTAGGTGTATTCAATTTATTGTTAACCGATGGTGATTTTTTATTGGTGTATTGTACCAATAATTTACATTGGCTAACTCGACGTGCGCCGTTTGGTAAAGCGAGTTTGATTGATGCAGAAATGGTGGTGAATTTTGATCAAGTAACTACCGAAAATGATATTGTTACTGTTATCGCGACCCAACCATTAACTGATGATGAAAAATGGCAAAAAATGCAAGTAGGCGAAGGTTTATTATTTTGTAAAGGCCAGCTCATATTTGAAAGTAAGCAAGACTAATGAAAGCTTAAAAGTGATTAAGCAAAGTGACTTTTAACTGAGTCACTTTTAATATAACCATTTTTAATTCAGTTACTTTTTACACTTTTATTTAACCACTTTACGATAACTGATTGAAAAATTATTAAAAGTTTACTGAGGTTTAATTATTTGCTTAAAGCGGTCACTGTATCGCTGTTGGTCACTGACTTTAATTGTACTTCAAATTGTTCAATATCAGCTTTAATTTGATAAAGTTTGACTAACAGGTAATCTAACTCGGGTGCAAACCAAGCGAAGGTGACACGCTTTTTCTCCACAACTTCACGTTTAAGTCTAATGGTTTTTACCAAGCCATAAGGTAACATTAGCTCTTCTTCACCGTCGTATTGATAAACGTAATTTTTGATTGAGCCTGAGGTTTTAATCACAGGGTAAACAAAATGCTCTTGTTCGGAATTAGTGATCATATTGAGACGAAGCTGCAGATGGTAACTGAGCGAGTCTTGAATGTTCTCAGGGAAGTCTATGTTTTTTGTTTGCTGCTTTTTCTCATCAATAGCACTATTATTTGCTATGTCATAACGCCATTTATAATATTTGTTAGAGCCAGTGCCTTCGCGTTTGTATTCATAACTTGTTGGCGTTACTTTATAGCCTTCAAGCTGAACAATAGAGCTTTCTGTACGGCTATCTGAGAAAATTAACCATTCAATTTCTGTCTGATAACTGTATTTCGCTAAGCCATTATTTAAATAGCTTAACTTACGTGTGGCTTCACCAATAGCTTTGTTATTTCGCAAAATAGTATATTGAGCATTAAATGCAGGGATCACTACACTATTTTCTTTATCTGCTGCCATGGCATTAAAGCTGAGACTGGAAAAAAGTAAAACAATATAAGGTAATGATTTCAACATGGTAAACTCTCTAAATTAAATACTATTCTTCGCTAGCATACCCCGAAATAGGTAAGATTACACCATCAAATAATGCCTGTTCTGCTGCCATAGTTACGCGTTTAGTACAACACCAATTAATTACCATAGGATAAATACGATGTTCTTGTTGATGTACACGCTGAGCAAGCTCATTGGCGTTATCTTCTGGAAAAACAGGGACTTTTGCTTGTAAAATTACCGGTCCACCATCAAGTTCTTCAGTAACAAAATGTACACTCACACCGTGTTCAATATCACCGGCGTCAATGGCGCGTTGATGGGTATGTAAACCTTGATACTTAGGTAATAGAGAAGGGTGGATATTGATCAAGCGACCTTGAAATTTTTGTACAAATTTAGCGGTTAAAATACGCATGAAACCGGCTAGCACAATCAAATCAGGTTGATAATTATTAATTTTGGCGACTAAGGCACTATCGTAATTTTCTCGGCTATCGAAGTCTTTGTGTGAAAGCACAGAGGTTGCTATGTTAGCATCTTGTGCTCTCGTTAAACCATAGGCGTCAGCTTTATTAGACACTACGGCGACGATTTCGCCACCATAGTTATCTTGCTTACAGGCATCAATAATCGCTTGTAAGTTTGTGCCGCCGCCGGAAATAAGTACTACAATTCGGCTTCGCATCAATGATTAACCTTTGTTGATAATAACTTGTTCTTGGTCTGCTTGTAGATCAGCAATTTCACCAATATGCCAAGCGTTTTCACCTTGCGCGTTAAGAATCTCGATACTTTGTGCTAATTGCTCAGCAGGTACTACGATGATCATACCAACGCCACAGTTAAATGTGCGATACATTTCATGTTCACTGATATTGCCATTTTCTTGCAACCAATTAAAGATGGCTGGCCATTGCCAGCTATTTCCGTCAACAATGGCTTGAGCGCTCTCTGGTAAAACACGAGGAATATTTTCCCAAAAGCCGCCACCAGTAATATGTGACAAAGCGTGCACATCAACATGCTTAAGCAGTTCTAAAACTGATTTAACATAAATTTTTGTTGGCGCTAAAAGATGCTCAGCTAATGGTTTTCCATCAAGTAAGTCATCGGTGTTGGTGTTATTTACTTCTAATACTTTGCGTACCAAAGAGAAACCATTTGAGTGAGCACCAGAAGAGCCAAGCGCAACAAGTTGATCACCTGCGGCTACTTTAGTGCCATCAATTAAACGTGATTTTTCAGCAACACCAACACAAAAACCAGCTATATCGTAGTCACCTTTGTGGTACATGCCTGGCATTTCAGCGGTTTCACCACCGACTAATGCACAACCCGCTTGTACACAACCTTCTGCGATACCTTCAACAACGGCTGAAGCAACGGCAACATCAAGTTTTGCTGTAGCATAATAGTCAAGGAAGAATAGTGGCTCAGCACCTTGCACGATTAAATCGTTTACACACATAGCCACTAAGTCGATACCAACAGTGTCATGTTTTTTTAAATCTATTGCTAAACGCAATTTTGTACCAACGCCATCCGTTCCGGCAACAAGTACGGGCTCTTTATAGCCAGTAGGAAGTTGACAGACAGAGCCAAAACCACCTAGACCCCCCATAACTTCTGGACGAGTAGTGCGTTTTACTGCACCTTTAATATTTTCAACTAGGGCATTACCTGCATCTATATCAACGCCAGCATCTTTATAATTTAAAGACTGTTTTTCTTCGCTCACGGGGAAACCTCAATTATGTTGTTAGTTTGCTTGTATGATAAAGGCGCACATTCTATCAGCGCAAAGACGTGCTGAAAATCTTTAAAATAATTTATTTTTTATAAGTGATAAAAATCAGCAACATTATGATAGGATCTTCATTATGAAACACATGATGAAACACATGTTAATGCTAAATATGTTCAGAAATTGTCTGATATTCTTATGCCTTGTATTACCGCTTAAAATTAGCGCTATCGAGGTAGAAAACCTGTACAGCGCAAAAGTTGCTGTAGCGTCACAATCAAATGGCGATCGTAATCAAGCACTTAAAAATGCCTTGCGGGCAATTTTAGTTAAGGTGGGAGGTAATGACATTGCTCATCCGCTTATTACCCAAGCAATAAATAACTACAGCATGTATGTTACGCAATATCAATATATCCGCTCTAATAATAAAGTCTTGCTCAATGTTTCCTTTAACGAAGCCAAGATCAATCAATTGTTTAAAGCCAGCGACTTGCCGATCTGGGGACAATTAAGGCCACAAGTGATGGTCTGGTTGGTTGAGGAAGATGGCTTTAAACGCAAGGTGATTTCTGCAACATCGAATTCGTTTTTACCCCGCGTTATTGATGATTTTTCCCAGTTGCGTGGTTTACCATTAGTCATGCCAATAATGGACTTAACTGATCTTAATGCTTTGACATTAACTGATGTTTGGGGGCGTTTTTCAAAACCAGTAGCACAAGCGTCTGCGCGTTATATGGCAGAAGCTGTGGTGGTGATTAGAGTCTCAAACTCAAGCTTAGTTGCCAGCCAAAATAATCTTTTAAACTGTCCTCAGTGCCGAGTCAATAGTTTAGCCGTAGACTGGAGTTTAATGACCGATGCGCAAAATGAGCACGTACAAATGTTCAGCGAACAATACTTGGGTAATAACGTTGACGAGTTATTAACCGCTGCTTTGTCTGATATTACCGATATTATTTATCAGCAATATGCCTTATCAACAACTCACAGTAACGAGTTTGAAATAGATGTTGCCAATATCGCCTCATTAGTAGACTTGATTGCGGTGTCAGATTTTTTTGCAGAATTGTCTGCAGTACAATCAGTACAATTGATCAGTGCAAAAGGTACTAATCGGCGCTTTAAATTGTCGTTAATTGGCTCACAACAAGCTTTGCTTGCTTCATTAAAATTGAGTGAACAGCTCAATCGTTATGTTGACCCCCTTGCTGCGCCTGAGGGCTTAGAACAAGTGCCGGTATTTTATTGGGGTAAAAAGTGAAGAAAGTTTCGCAACTCACTCTGTCTGTACAATTACCTGACGATGAAACCTTCGCGAGTTTTAAAAGTGAGAGCAACCAAATGGTTGTGCAACAGTTAACGCACTTTCTCGATCATATAGGTGATGAAAACAAACAAGTACACAGTTTGTTTTTGTTTGGTTTAACCGATGTCGGTAAAAGTCACTTGTTACACGCCAGTTGTGCCTATGCCGACACGTTAGGTATAACCTCGTTGTGTTTGTCGTTTTCTGAGCTTACTCAACTTTCGGTTGATGTACTTGACGGTTTAGAAAATATTGATCTAGTGTGTCTAGATGATATTCAATTGATTGCGGGTAATAATATCTGGCAACAAGGCGTGTTTGATTTATATAACCGTATGGTTGAGCAAAACAAATGCCTGATTATTACCGGTGATCAAAGCGCTGCACAGTTAAATATTAGCTTGCCTGATTTGGTATCTCGGCTAAGCTGGGGCTTAACGGAACAATTAAAACCCTTATCAGATAAAGAAAAGTCATTTGCCTTGCAATACCGCGCACAACAACGGGGTTTAACGATGAATGATGACGTGGCGAGATTTTTAATTAATCGTTTATCACGCGATATGACCAGTTTAATTGCCGCATTAGAACAGCTTGATCAGGCGTCAATCAGAGAACAGCGTCGCATCACTATTCCCTTTATTAAAGATGTCTTATTTTAAATAATTAGTGATTTACATAATCCTAATGTAAACACCATTGATTTAAAATAGTGACTTAAAACTAGTAATTTCGATTGTCCGTTTAATTTAATCCTTTTAATTCATCAATTTAAAGCCAAAAAAAATCAAGTGCCTATGTTTGATCTTATGTGGAAATTAAAATAAAGTGAGAATTTTAGTTAAATAGTTTCAGATCTGTAGCTGAGTTAGGAAAATTAATCGTATGTTTTGTGTGAAAATCTATGAGAAATTTAAAAAAACTTCACAGCGGCTAGAAAATAGAGACAACTTTGGAACACTCTTGAGATTAGCCGGTCGTTATGGGCTAACGAGCGCTGTAAGCTCTCAACTGCCTGTCGGGTTATGTTTTCAACGTGCTAATTTTGTCACATTGATGCCTTTAGGTTTTAGTACCATAACGACAATTACAAGGTACACTGAGATCATGATATATTCAAATATACTTAATGAACGAACATTGATAATTCCAAAGAAATGCCTAATAAAACATTGATTTAATTTAAATTACTCTGTAAATTCGAAAAAATACAAATGACTTGTATTTTAGTGCTTACGCACCTGTCAAAAAATAAAGGAATAACATGAACAATAACTTAATAACTGCCGTAATATTAACCTCCTCTTTAATCTTTTCTAACACGACATATGCAGATGAAAACGCTCAACCAATTAAACATTGGTCTATTGGAGGGGGAACATACGCACTTATTATTGACCATGAAGAGTTAGGAGATGATGATTTTACAGGTTTTACTTTGTCATCAACATATGCAGTTAGTGATAGTTTCTCAATAAATGGACAGTATTATTCATTAGAGCACAATGACTTTTCATACCTTGATGTTTCAGGTGTTGATATTTCAGCATACTACGGTACAGGTTTAGCATCTAAAGGCTTTAAGGCATACGTTGGAGCTGGTGTATATAGCGAAACTCTTGATCTTGAAGGTATGGAAGAGGACTTTTCAGGAGTCCAATTACGCGGAGGTTTTGGTTATAATTGGGAAGCCATATCGTTAGATTTGTCTGTTGGTATCCGCTCAACAGGAGATTATGAAGATTTAGCTGATGATGGTGCTGATATGTCAGCCGTATCGAGTGCTTTGGTTTTGGCCTTTAGGTTTTAGTAACTTTATATAAGGGTAAATATTGGGGGGGAGTGCTCCAATGTTTACTCTTTGTTTATTCACTAATTCTAATCTGATTCGGATTGCCCAAATTTGTTGTAGCTTAAGTGGTAATTTTTGCCCAACAATTTTGTTTTTATTCCATGGCTCAGTTGGTTTATAAACGGTTAAAGAAAACATAATAGTTCTATGTTATTAATGGAGAACTAAGTATGGTCTATTGTGAGCTTCAAGCTCAAAGTCGCCGGTGGCCACTTGTATCTGAATATTCACTTTTGCCACATTGCTGACCTTTTTATTAATAAAGAATCGACCTTAAAACAGTCAGAAAAAATATGAAACTGGACGTTAACATCAATAGCTTTTTGCGCTGCTATCAGTGTTCATAAGAAGTAGACCTACCTTTATCTTGATAGAGAACTAACCCACTACAACGGTCATTCATCATCAAACAGTTAATGCTAATTTTGTGCTGACGTTAGCTTTTGTTTCACTAATCGCAGCTCCTCCGATAAAATAGTCATTAATATCGATAGGGTTTTGGTTATTTAGAACGATAAGCGCGTTAGTGCCTGAACGAAATTAGAATAACTTTTTATTGGAAAGGTCATGGGTTGGAGGGGGTATAGACTTGTATTTATCCTGACAGACAACTGAGCAACCAAGGCGGTCGTTAAGTGCGGAGTATTCTATAGTTAACTATCACCAGTAACAAATAAACACCAATCATGACAATTGGTGTTTTCTAGAGTTTACTAAAAAAAAATTATTAAGGTTGCTTCTTAAATCTACGTGATGCTAAACCAATCATTCCTAATGCGAAAATAGCAAGTGTTGAAGGTTCTGGGACTGATAATGCGAAAATAGCAAGTGTTGAAGGTTCTGGGACTGATAATGCGAAAATAGCAAGTGTTGAAGGTTCTGGGACTGATAATGCGAAAATAGCAAGTGTTGAAGGTTCTGGGACTGATGTTAAAGCTTTCACACCTGCCGCATCCAACGCAGTATCAAAGATCTGAACATCATCAATTTTTCCAGACCAACCCCGATTACCATTCCGTAGAGCTGCGCCTATTGTAAATGAACTGTTGTTACTATATTGATAAGAAGCTCTACCAAAAAAAGTACCATCAATGTAAAGGGTAGTTAGAGTATTTACCGCATCGTTAACAACAGCATAGTGGTGGAATTTCCCATCACCAATGTTAGTACTTGAAATATTTCCAAAAGAATTATTTTTTGAATTCCAAGAAATAATGTTCTTCCAGAAAAATAAATCTACCCCTTGCCCATTAGGACCAGAATTGAACAACATTTCATTATGAGTACCATTCCAAGTGGCCCACATCGCAAATGTAGCTGTTGCTGGTGATGAGAAGTTTGCAACAATTGCATTATTACCATCGAAAGCATAAGCACTATTCGAATTACCGTGTCTATCTGTAGTTAAAGTCGCCCCATAAACACTACCATTCGCACTACCCGTAGTGTCATTAGCACTACCAGAAAAATCATAAGAATGGATTAATCCAGCATGAGCGGTCGATACTAAACAACTTGTAGACAATATTAATCCAGTTAAAGCAGTACAAAGAAATTTAAATTTCATCTGATATTCCTTTTTAATCTTTTGCAATTAGTTTTAGTAGGTAATAATTAAAATAGTAATTTATTAATCGTTGTAACTTTAAAGCAAAAAATACGCCAAACATAAAAACTACAATAATTTCAATGAAATGATAGTATCTCGGTTTTATTTATATTACAGACTGTAAAATAAACTGACACATGTACAGCTTATCAACCAGTTGTTTTTATTTGGATATTTTAAGTTTATTGAGTTTATATGAGATTGAAGTAATAAATTAGATAAGATGTATTAATTTACAAACCTACGTATATAAATACCCTAAGATCTAGATACTAATACTCGGAAAAACTAGCCTTTATGTTGATAAATGAGTTAGAACTGACCTTAATGAATTTAGTTTTCTACAGCTAGATGTAGGGGCAGAAATGAGCTTAAACCAGCCACACAAACAAGCAGAAATTTTAGTTAAACTTACCCTGAATATGAATATGAATATGAATATGAATATGGTCTATCAAATCTCAATGTCAGCCTATGGCTAGCGCTTGATCTAAAGAACAATCAGTAGATAACGTCAACAATGCGCACCAACAAGACCTAAATGACAAAAGAAAGGAACCACAACATTTAATGGTTGATCGGGCTAAGCAGATAGCCCTTCTGGCTCTCTGGCCTTTACTTTATCTGGCACTATTGATTGCTGAAAACGATAGACTGCTCCTAGGAATAAAATCTGAAAAAGCTCGTCTAATGCCGTTCGTGACTCAATAAGCAATTGTGGCTCTCTTAAATCATTTATCCGCAATCTATCGCGATAATGGGTTCTGTCGCAAACTCAAATTCTTTCGCCTTAATTGAAGGTGACGCTTTCCACAGAGAAAAATAGCCTGCAAGCGAATAAAATTGCTCCCATACCATTTTATTTTCTGAGTCAATCATCTGTCCTTGTTTGAGCATCGAGCAAAGCTCAACACCCGCTAATGTCGCCTCTGCTCCAACCCCAGACTTTCACCCTAAGCATTGGTACATTTTACCTTTCACTTTTCGATGACTTTACTCGACAATATTATTAAGGTATTTCACAGTTAACACTTCAATCATACACAGCATATATCCTGACAACCAAAGCTGAACATTGAGGGTATCAAGCGACGCAATATTCGCTCCGCTTTCATCTATCACCACTTTATTGGGTAAGCCACTACTGTTTAGTGCTTGGTCAAAAAATGCCCTCGCAGCGGGCTTATCACGTGTTTCACTTAAGTAAAAATCAACAATAGCGCCATCTTTATCTACAGCTCGATAATAGTAAACTCATTTTCCTTTAATGTTGATGTAGGTTTCATCCATTCGCCACGAGTCTGCCACGTTACGTTTTCTTGTGTTAAAATTGGCTTCAAGTGGTGGGCTATAGTTGATCAACCAACGATTTAAGGTGGAGAGGTAAAAATGAATATTTTGCTCTGCAAATATTTCTTCGATTTCACGATAACTTAGCTTGTAGACTAAGTAGTATCGAAGGGACTGCAGAATGATTTCTTTTAGATAATGTCAGCCTGAAAAATTGAGGGCATAATGATAAGAAGTGATCAATAATCGTTAGATAATCAACTATTCCCTCTATTTTCGACAGAACCACTTTTCGTACCGCTGGACTTCAAACCCCGAATAAAAGCCTTTCATCATCATAAGAAAAACTGGTTTACACAAAAGCGGGAGGCGCTTGTCTTGAATTCTGAATTACTTAGCAACAGTTGATTAATAGACGTAGAATAGCCAACTTTCACTCCTTCAAGGATATAAAATAGAGGTCAATATGAGGCATCATGTATTTTTGTTTTATGAAAAATGACGTTTTATTTTACCTATACACTTACTAACTTCCTTGTTAAATTAGCTTGGTGAATTATTATAATTTAGCAGTAAAATACTGACACTCAACATGATACCCGTATAAGAAGTTAATATGAGCCGCAATAAACTCCTGCGTTACCAACAAACCTCTGTCGCTAAGGTCTTTGAAAAAGAAACAGCGCTTATTGCTCAAATCCAAACTGGTGAGCTCAAGCAGTGTTTAATGCTTTGGCAAGCTAAAGAAGCTACCTTGGTATTACCTGCAGGTAAAAAATGGCCAGAATCAGACGCACTTAAAGCGGGTTTGCTAGCGGATGAATGGCAGTTACATTCACGTAAAACGGGTGGAGCTCCAGTGCCGCAATGTCCAGGTATTATAAATTTATCTCACCTTTATCTTTGGTCAAAAGATATACCGTATTCAATTCCCCAAGCCTACGAAAATCTATGTACAGTGTTACATGGTTTTTTTTATCAATTTAACTTGGTTAGCAAAGCACATGCGACAAAGTTCTCTTACTGTGATGGTGATTACAATATTAATATTAACGGTAAAAAAATAGTGGGTACAGCGCAGCGGGTGATATTAAAAAAAGGCGGTGGCAAGATAGTGTTAGCACAAGCTTTTATTCTTATTGACGTGTTATTAGATGAGATTATAAAACCGGTTAATTTATGTTATCAACTATCTGATAAAACGGAGCGGGTACAAGCGCAAGTGCATACTGCACTTTTTGAACATATTACCGAGCGACCTACTATTGATCAGTTGTATCAGCAGTTAACTCAAGCTTTTGTTGATAGTGCTTTATATTCATAAACAGCCATTCATATTAAAGTTATAAATAAACTAATTGTTATTTACATGTTTCTTTTTAACTGTGAGTAAAGACCGGTAAACTTAACACGTTTTTTGTAACCTTTGAAAAAGTGCTTATGAATTACATTACCTTTGTTATCAATGACCACTACACCTGGGTAAGGGATACCGTAATGTTCACTGTCTGTAGCATATTCATTGTTAACAATATCGTAGACCAACATGGTTTGTACTCTTTAATCAGAAAGTAATTAGTAACTTATGCTTTTCTGCTCGGCAAAGGTTTTTAAAACATCAGTATTACCATAAGAAATAGCCGCTAAGCCATAACCTAATGCTGTTAATCGTTCGGCATGAACATTCAATTCTATTAGGTGTTTTTTACAAAAGGGGCACCAATCGGCAGAGCGGGAAAATAAGATAACTAAAGCTTTATCACCACTGAGTTGTTTGATATTAACTTGCTGCTGTAGCGTATTGATAACTGATATTAATGGTGCTTTTTTACCTGCGTTGGGCCAACATTAATACTTGTATCCGCGAAGGCATTATTAGTTAATAACAACAGCAAAAAAATGATGTGGTTATTTTTTTATGCATGGTTACGTTAATTATATTATTCATTTAGATTACGGCCTTTATTAATAATGACCATTGACCACTACTAAGTAAGGCTAACAATTGTCACTTTGAAGACGTTATCATTTGAACGTCCCTACAGTAAATTAGTAGTATGCTTTGATCTACAGCGGACATTGTTGAACAACCATAATAAGTGAACAGCATCCTAATAGCTGGTATTCGTTATAGATGAAAAAGTGCGTCTCTAAATGATGATTTTTTGCCAATAACCCTTTATGCCTGAATGCGAACAAAAGCACTATTGCAGTCGTTCACATAGTTGTATTGCATGACTTCTTACAGCTAGTCCACTTTGTGTAAATCGGACTATAATGTCAGCATTTTTTACAGTATATAATACATTGCACTGCAAATATGAAGCTTTGACTCTACAAATATGATGCTTTGACTCTAAATGTGTATATTTCCAAATTTCACACTAGATTTCTCTCTATATTTCGAATTTTTCATTAGCCTGTGTCGAGTTTTTTTACACTTATTATTTCAAAATTAAGATTATTTTTAGTTACATATTTTAATCGCTTTTTATTCATAAGATTAGGTTTTACCAATTCTGAATGGCGCAAAAAATGCCTATAAAGATACGGATTAGGAGCTGTTAAATAGCTTCCTATCGCCCGTTAACTATTCGAGAGTTTTGGTTAAGTTGTATCGGGTACTTGCAACTATAAAGGAGTCAATTATGAAAACTTTAACATTGGCAGTAGTGTTCGTATTATCTTTCAATGCTAATGCTACCAAGTACGAGTTTATTGCAACAGATAGTAGTATTGAGACAAAAATGTGTGTGTTTGCTGGCAGTAATAATAAAGATGGATTAAAAAATGCATTGCGATTCAATCCGGGGAGATCCGCGATTCATTCAAAACGCGTTGCTGTTAATTCTATTACTTGTAATGATATGGTAATGGCGCATTTTGCCCATAAATATAATGCGTTAGATACCTTTTCGTATTTAAATCGTTTTACCTCCAAAAAAGATAAAATACCTACCACAAGTGTTGAAATAAAAGATATCGCAGCTGTTTTTAATCACAAAAATGAAGATACTAAAATCATTTATGTCGGCTCGGCTAAATAAATTGCATATTGAAAATTCAGAGCTAAATTTTTATAATTTATTATAAAGTTTGGCTCTTCATTCAATAAGTTAATGTTACGTTTAGTATCCGAATGTCTGCCCCTATTATTGACTAAAAAATACTGAAATATATAACGGTCAGTTTTCTTATCCGAAAGCTGACCAGTAATTAGAATCTATTTAATAATCCAGAATGGCTATTTGGCAGCATAAGTTAGCGTCCATAGATGAAATGCCAACTACCACTATGATCTTGCAGCCATCATAGGTTTTGTTTCCATTCTATAATTTAATTTTTCTTTTTATACCCTGAAATCAGTCTCAAAACCGATGTTAGGAACCTTCCCTATGCCAATGATTATTTAGTTAGCTCTTGGCCAGCTTAAGACAACTAACGGATGTAAAGCAGACCTAGACAAACGCACATAATTCTAAAACCTTACTTTTTCAATGCGCTTAGGTCACATTAGTAGTTGTATGATGAACAACTGCTTTGATGGCAGCCCGTGTGAAAACTAATTTAACTTGCGTAATTGGATAATATCAACGAAAAAAGGCTCTGTAGATTAAATTTTGTAGTACATTTGCTATCAAACCATCTATTTATTTACGTGGCGTCGCAAAAAAATTTTAAGCTGGGAGTTTTCACACAGTCTGGTGGCAATACGTATTATTTATAGTGATAAAATCACAACTGAAATAAGTTGTTTTTTGGCCGCTATTATCCTTAGAGTAGTCGGTTGTATTAATTTTTAGTTTTGCTTTAAAAATTCGCTATTTCAAAAGATATCCTAACGACAAGTTGGTGCCATAAAGAAACCATGGATGTCACAACTTAAAAATTTAATCAGTGAATGCCAAAGCTTTTCGTAACGTTTTAGAAAATGATAAATGCATCAATTAGTTACCGTCTATGCTGACTCAGAATTATAAAGTATCCTTAATATAAGTTTTATCCAAATATATGTTAGAATATGAGCAATATTATTATTTTAAATCATTAGGCGTATTTCATGTCAGAACACTCAATTATCGACATTTGTGTTGAACCTATAGAACTTTGTAACTTACTCAAAATTGCCAATATGGTTGACGGTGGTGGCGAAGCTAAAACCATGATCAGTGAAGGTAATGTTTTAGTAAATAATGAAGTTGTCGTTCAAAAGCGTAAAAAAATTCGCCGCGGCGATATTATCGCATGTAACGGTAAAATTATTGAGATTGCTTATAATCCTAGCAAAAAATCAGCAGAGTTTATTAGTACCGTAGTTTTAGCGAATAAAAATTCAAAAAAGAAAAAAAGAGCTAAAAGTAAAGCGCGAATTATTGCATCAGAAACGGCGACTAAGCCATCAATCGAACGCTAAAAAGCCAATTTTTTCGGCCTATTACCCTCTAAAAAGCTCCGTAAAGTGGTAGAGTTTGTGACAAGCCCAAGGTGAAATAGGGTACGAACGACCTTTAGCTTTGTGCATAAAGAAATCATGTCCATACCATTACGTGAACGACCGCTTTGGTAGTAAAGTGGTCTTTTTTTTGTGATGAACACAGATTTAAATTAAGTCTTGTAAATGGCAACAGTGACCGTTAAAAGTCACTTTATTTGTTGATTGAGCATCTAAAATATTTCACATAGCCATTGTAAATTATTTGCTAAATTCACTCATATTTTAAACCCCCGCTCATTATTCGTTAATTTTTACAATTACTTATACTTAAACCTAGCTAAGTTTACATTAGGCTGATCCCGCTTGTGCTTAGGTTCAGTTACGTTTAGGGATGGGCTTTTCATAAAACATTGGGCCGTTAGCATTGAATCTGTTAGCTTTTGAATTAGTTAACTGGAAACTATCAAGCACTATTTTATTCGCTTGATTTACCTCAGGACTAATCGCTAAATTTTCTGCCCATGTTTTTCCTGATTCCATCGCTATTGGTGCGTCTAAATTGTTAATAATATTGGGGGCTGAAGTAAACTCAGGCAATATACGGCGAGTAACATAGTCAACTCTTGGCTTAATATTAACGTCTCCAATACGTCCGCGTTGCCCCCACGTCACTATGTATTGCTCTCCTGTACTTTCAGGTTGGCTAGTGACTGCAACATCTCTGTCAATATCGTAACGCGCTTTCATCATAAAACCATCGAACAACATGGCGTAGTCTTCGCGTTTACTGGTGTAATTGTAAAATTGCGGGGCATGTTCAGGTCTAAAAAAGCCAGTAACGTCACTTGGACTGTAATTTTTTTCGTTGCTTGTCGCCGTTTCACCTTGATAACGTACCTGTGCTAAACGATACATTTGTGTACCATTAAGTGGCAGTGAAGTGCTCAACATATCAGATTGTATGCCGGTTGATTTTAAGATTTTATCAGCGGCGTCTAGTATGCGATCATTTCGGTCTAAGTTTGCCCACGTGCTTTGTGCAAAAAAATCATTGGCGTGTGCGAGTTCGTGATACATCAATGACGCTAAATCAAAAACACCCTCGCTCGCATCACGAGTCAATCGCAAATCTTGTGGATAGTAAAAGCTTGCGTAGTTATTATTTTTAACATAACGCCATGGCATAGCAAAATTTAGCTCATTGCCGAATGAGGCACGAAAGTCGGGGGCTTGATTAATGGTATCTCTCTCATCGGGTGTTAACCAAAGGTTTTCAGGGTCAAGATGAATAGCCCCGGTAACCACCCAATAATATGAAGGGCGTATGTCATATGAAATAACAATGGCTGTGGTGGCACGCAGTAAGTTTTTAAAATCGTCTTGTTGATCTGAGTGTTGTAAAAACTCTTTAAATCTTTGCCCCATCCATTGATGAGAAACCACAACGCGGTCCATAATGTCGTCAATAGTCGGTGTGGTGGTATCTTGTGCTATTAGCGGTAACTCATCAAAGCGACAGCTAGTGCGAAAATCAATGCGATTATTATAAACACAGTTAACTAAAACATCAGCATAAGGCGAGTTTGCATTAAAAGGAAATACGGTCGCTAATCGTGAATCGTAAGCCGTATTATCATCGCTGCTAATAGTTGCTGCATTTTCGACTAATATGGCAATAGTATCTTGTTGCTCTGTTGCGCCATCTGAAGCACTAACCGTAAAGGTTAGCAAACTGTCAGCGCTAACCGCAGGCGCCTTGAAAAAAACGGCACTCTGTCCCTCAGTTACCTCACTAAAAGTCACCGTTGGGCCAGAGGTTTGTTGCCATATAATGCTGTTGTTTGTTAACGCGGCATTTTCTATGCTGGCTCTTAAAGAAACATTACTCCCCTCCAATGCTGCATGACCTAGTCTTGCTGATATTTGGCTGCGCTCATCTGAAGTTATAACGGTATGCGATAAGGTTTCACTTACGCCATTGCGGGTAAAGCTGACCTGAAAACTATATTCGCCTGCCGCAGATGGCGAAAAGGCAATGCCTTTGGAATGTTTTGCATGAAAAACAAGCTCACTGCCTGTAGTTTGTTGCCAACTAATATTGCTCAGCGTATCGTCAGGATAGTAAAGAAATAATTCAATTGGCTGTGCGGTTTTACTGGCGTCATCAAATGCGACTATGCCGGTTTGAGTAACAACAGGGGTGAAATCATCACTAGGTTTACTATCTTTAGTGCTAGAGCTACCACCACCACATCCTTGAAAAATTAACACAATTAAAGTCAACACAAGTGTTGTTACTGTGTTTGAAAAGCCTCTTTGATTAATGCCAATATTATTCATTCGTGCCTCTGTTTAAATGCGGAGTTACATTAAAAGACCTGCTTATGGGGAATTAACTTCATAATAAATGCTAATGGGTTGCAATGTTAATCTGCAACCCTATTTTTAAACAATTTTAGTCCTAGAGTAAAGAAAGGAATGTGTTTATAGCTTTGCAGGTTTGAAAACCCTGCTATTAATTTACTAGGCGGGGAGGGGAAGCACCCGTGTAAGTCCGTCCTTGTTTAGTATTAATGACTGATAGCGTATTGATGAAAAATGCCTATCTCTTAACTATCTAAGTATTTTTTTCTCAGTATTAATGTACTCACTATTAAGTTCGTAGTCATGACCCACTGAACACAAGAGGTAGTGACACTATTCTTTCTTTTTACGAATGCTTAAACCCAGCTCTTGGCCACGGTATTTTGCATAATAACTACCACCAATAAACATAACAGTGGCAAAGAAAAACTCACCCAAGGCCCATAATTTTTCATCAGCTGAAACCCATAATGTGGTTAAACTATGCAGAAAATAAATCATGACAATAAAGTTTGACCATGCGTATGTATAGGGGTTGCCCTGTACTAGGCCTTTTAACGGAAATAATAAAGGTAGAACAAACATTACTAACGTTAAAGGTACTGATAGCGCTGTGTCATCACTCATAAAAATCAGCCAAAATGGCATGTAAAAAAGCAATGAGAAATAGCCAAACAAAGTGATCTGCTTGAGTGTAGTTGTAGATAAACGTTTTTTATTGGTCATTTTTAATCATTACCCTGCATTAGCGAAAGTACATTTTCTGGTGGACGACCAATAATAGCACGGGTGTTATCAGTAACAATAGGGCGCTCAATAAGTTTAGGTGTGTTAGCCATAGCGGCAATTAAAGTAGCATCATCAGCATTGGTCAAGTTTTGCTCTTTAAATTCAACTTCTTTTGTTCGCATCATCTCCCGTGGTGATAGCTTAAGTAATAATAATAGCTGTTCAATTTTTGTAATGCTAAGCGGTGTTTTTAAATATTCAACAATAGTAACATCATGTTTTTTTTCTTCAATAAGTGCTAGTGTTTGTCGGCTTTTTGAGCAACGAGGGTTGTGATAAATCGTTAACATGTTTTTCTCTTAGATTATTGTTAGACAAATTAAATTTAACGGTATTTTAATTGATTTTTATAAGCGCTTAAGCTTTTCTTGTTGTTCTTGCAATTGTAATATGCGGCCCTTCATACGTTTTTGTAATAATGGGTTCTCTTCAACAAAGTTGTAAGCGGTTTGTAATTCATCAACCGCTTTTGGATAAGCACCTAATAGGGCATAAACTTCGGCTTTAGTAGCGTGCATAAGCGCTTTTTTATCTTGTTTTCTATACACTTCTGATAATAAATCATTAGCAATAAAGTTTTTTGGGCTCAGCACTAAGAAATCTTGTAATAGCGTTTCTGCCTTACTGTATTGCTCAGCCTCATTTAAAACGTTCGCGTAGTTCAATGTCACTACTTGGTTGTTCGGCATTAAAAGATTTAACTCGCTAAGCATATTCATAGCTTTGTCAAAAGCTTTTACGGCAATATAAGCATCGGCTAGGGCATCAACATAAAATAGGTTTTTTTTGTCGTTGTGCAATAATGTTTCAAGTTGGCTAATAGCGTTTTGATAATTTTTATTTTCATATTGAGAAAGTGCAAGGCCGTATTGTGCTGCAGCCTTTATAGCATAGCGTTTTTTATCTAAACTTTGCTGAAAGTTAATGACATTATCTTTCGTATTTCCTTCATACCTTGCCATAATACGGGCTTTAGCTAACTCAAATTCTAAATTTGGAGCTAAGGGGCGTGGTGAGTAATTTTGCGCCCTTATTCTGGCGTCTGAAATTCTAGACTCAGGCAAAGGATGAGTTAACAACATGGCAGGTGGCTTCGAGGTGTAACGGTACTTCTCTGCCATAGTGGAAAAAAAATCAGGGGCACCTTGGGGATTAAAACCACTATTAGCGAGCAACATAATGCCCACTCTATCGGCTTCTTGCTCGTTGCCGCGGGTATAATTTATCCCCGCTTGTTGCGACGCTGCCATTGAAGTAGTCAGTGCCGCCATACCAACGGTAGGATTTATCAAGGTGAGTAACACACCTGAAATCATACCAGCCATGGTTAAAGGTTGTGATTTGTTTTGTGCTTCTAATCGTCTTGCCAAGTGTCGTTGGGTCACATGTGATATTTCGTGAGCAACCACTGAGGCGAGTTCACTTTCGGTGTTGGCGGTAGTTATCAGGCCACTATGAATGGCAATATGGCCTCCAAAAAAAGCAAAGGCATTTAACTCTTGATTACGTATGACAAAAAATTCAAAACTATAGTTTACGTCTTTGGCGTTTCGCACCATGCGGTTGCCTAAGTCATTAATATATTCTGTTAATACGGGGTCGTTTAATATCGGTTGAGAGGCACGGATTTGACGCATCATTTCGCCGCCAATTTGACGCTCTTTTTCGATGGATAATACACTGACACCCGCTGAGCCAATTTCGGGTAGTTTATTTTTATTAGTCTCACTCTTTGCGGCAAATGCACTGCTGGTAATTGATGATACTAAGGCAAGTGAAATAATGAGTGGCTTTAATTTAAACAAATTTAATTTTCCATATTGTCAGGTTTATCAACACTATTTTTATGCTTTATGCTGAGCTTGTGAATGCTTACGGTAAATTTCTTGACAAAACTCAGCGATTGTATAGCCTTCGATATCAGTAATATCAAACGATTGCTGTAGTAATAATATCAACTCTTTAACACGTTTGTTGGCATAACGAATAAGGGCATAATCTGCGACATCACCCTTTTGAAAAGTGTAGACAATAAAAGGAATCAATGAGTTCAATCTAAACAACATTTGCATAGTTCCAGGCCTCCAGCTTACAAATGGGCACAGCGGATTATTCAATTGCGCTTGTAGCACACGTTCATTATTGATTATGGGGTAACAATGTAATTCATAATGTTGTTCATTCATATGATGATTAAGCGAGATTTTTGGCTTAGCGGTTGTTACTTTACCCATAATATCGTTTTGCTGATCTACCATATTGATATTCCAGTTACTTTTGTCTAGTAACTGTTTAAATGCATTATCGAAACCATGAGTTAACATGCCATCAATATCATTAAGTGAATTTGTTGCTAACTGATAAATAGTTGGTATGTCACCCCAGTTTATCTTTTTTTTGTAGCTATTTATTTCTTTAAGGCTGGAATTATAAGAAAGCTCGCTCATTTAACCTCTTTAATTTATTAGAATACACTAAAAGAATTTACAAATGTCATTGTAATCAATTGTCGCAAATTAGATAATCAAACTAAAGCACTACGCATATTTTTATTTATGACTTACGAATACGATGCTACACAAGATAAATGTCCTGTACCACTGGTAAATTTACGCTTGTTACTTAGAAAATTAACCCCTATTGATTGTTGTTTGATACGTATTTGCGATAATGGTTCTAAAAAAGATATTCCTAAATTGTTGACAAAACAAGGGTTTTATTTCGAACAGCGTAATGTTGATAGATATATTGTTGAATTAATAATAAGAATGGAAAAGTAAATATTATGGTTTCTCTGTTTAGCGATTGGTACAAAAGAAATTTCTCGGACCCGAGTGCGGTAACCTTAATGGTTATTTTAATTTGTACTTTTTTGTTTGTTTATTTTTTCAGTAGTTTATTAATGCCGGTATTTGTAGCCGTTGCCATAGCCTTTTTATTAGACCTACCGGTGAATAAACTCTCGCAGTTGGGATTATCTCGGGTACTGGCTGTGATTATTGTTGTGTCTGTTTTTGTTGGTTTAACCTTAATCGGCATATTGGGACTGATGCCAGTTATTTGGCAGCAAAGTAGCAATTTACTGCAAGAAGTGCCGCAAATGCTTGGGCAAGGACAAACTTATTTACTCGCATTACCGGCACAATACCCAGACTTGGTCAGTAATGAACAAATTGCCCATGTAATAACCTTAGTTAATGATAAGCTAATTGAATGGGGACAAGTGGCGCTCAAAGCATCGCTTAATTCAATTTCCAATGTTGTCGCCTTGTTAATTTACTTTATTTTAGTGCCATTAATGGTGTTTTTCTTTCTCAAAGATAAAGACATGCTCTTTGTTAGCCTACGCCAATTTCTGCCAAAAGATCGTCGTATGGCAAAACAAGTAGGTATAGAAATGAATCAGCAAATTATGAATTATATTCGTGGTAAATTGATTGAAATTATTATTATTGGTACAGCATCAACCATAGCATTTATTGCTTTAGGACTTAATTATCCGGTATTACTTGGGGTATTAGTCGGGTTATCTGTACTTGTGCCCTATGTCGGCGCAACGATTGTAACATTGCCTGTTTTGCTGGTGGCTTTGTTCCAATTTGGCACTAGTGCTGAATTTGGTTATGTAATGATAGCGTACGCCATTATCCAAGCGCTTGATGGTAACTTGCTTGTACCTTTACTTTTTTCTGAAGCGGTAAACCTTCACCCAGTAACGATTATTATTGCAGTGATATTATTTGGTGGTTTATGGGGTTTTTGGGGCGTATTTTTCGCTATTCCATTAGCAACGCTTGTTAAAGCCGTGCTGAATGCTTGGTCAACAACGACTCAGCATGAGGTGATAAAAGCCAGTTAGTTTGTTATCCATTTACTAAAGCCTAGTTGTCTAGGCTTTAGTTTTTGACTTAGCTTTTAAACTTAATGGTGTGGTTCAACATTTAATGGTGTGGTTCAACATTTAATGATTCGTGTTGAACTTTCACATCAATTGTATATTTATTTTTCTCCTCACCTTTGAATATAAATGCCAAGCCTTTACTTTTCAATCGTTAGAGCGTTTTAAGGCGAGTGCTTAATGGACAACATTTTTGTTAAGTTCTTCAACACATTTAGTTGTAATACATTGATTAATTTAAGTATGAATTTTTATTTTTTATTGGTTGTAAGATAGTGCAGTATGATTATTTTATTGTAAATAAAATAACTTAGGTTAATTAACGCTAAGTTATCAAAATATAATTTATAAGCCTGATGGTTTTTATATTATAATAGAATAAGGGTCGATAAGGTACGCTATAAATAACACCATTATCTAATGAAAATAAATTGAGTAGCAATGTTTTGAATAACATAAATAGAAAGTCCACTTTACAAGCTGGTGAAGTAGCATTGGTTGGCTCAGGCCCAGGTGATGCAGAATTATTAACTATTCGTGCCTTGCGTTTTATTGAGCAGGCAGACGTTGCCATTTATGATCGTTTAGTCAGTGATGAAATTATGGCGCTTTTACCGCAACATTGTGAACGTCTATATGTTGGTAAAGAACAAGCAAAGCATTGTGTGCCACAAGATAAAATTAATGAGTTGTTGGTGACATATGCACAACAAGGTAGAAAAGTATTACGCTTAAAAGGTGGCGATCCGTTTATATTTGGCCGCGGTGGTGAAGAAGCTGAGTTTTTATTAAAAAATGGTATTAGCTGTCATCTTTGTCCGGGTATTACGGCGGCATCAGGTTGCACAACTTATGCGGGCATTCCTTTAACACACAGAGGTGTAGCACAAGGCTGTACCTTTATTACCGGCCATACCCAAAATGACGGCCAACTTAATTTACCTTGGCAAAGCTTGAGTTGTAGTAGTCAAACCGTGGTGTTTTATATGGGCATTAACACCTTGCCTAGTATCACTGAGCAATTAATTAAGCATGGTCGTGACAAAAATACACCGGCAGCGCTGATACGCAAAGGCACTCAACCGGAACAACAAATTTTTCGTGGTAAATTATCTTCGCTTGCTGATCTGGCGGCTGAGCATAAAGTTACACCGCCTACTTTAATCGTTATTGGCGATGTTGTTAACCAGTTAACCGATATTACGTTAACAACACCAGGTTTCTTAGATGCAAAAAACTATCAGCAACAGTTACCATTATCAGTAGAGTAGAGCTAAGTTGATATTTGAGCATATAGCACTTATTAAAGGCGGTAGATTAATAAGATACCCCATGAAAGGGCACTTGATTTATTGATACAAAAAAGGCTTAACAAGTTTGTTGTTAAGCCTTTTTTGCTATTTATTTGCTTGTTTAAGCCACTATAATTTAAAAATTACAGCTTGTTTAATAAATCAAGAACGACTTGATGATGATCTTTAGTTTTGAACTTGTTAAAAACATGGCTAATTTTTCCATCTAGGCCAATCAAAAAGCTCAAGCGGTGAATGCCATCATATTCACGGCCCATAAATTTCTTTAAACCCCAAACACCAAAGGCATCAGCAACACTATGATCAGGATCTGACAATAGGCTAAAGTTGAGTTCATCACGCAGGCAAAATTTGGCTAGTTTTTTGGGTTCATCAGGACTAATACCAAACACTTGAGTATTTAATTTATCTAATTCAGCCTTATGGTCACGTAGACCTTGTGCTTGCACCGTGCAGCCCGGTGTCATCGCTTTAGGGTAAAAATAAACTAATACTTGTTTTTTACCAATATATTCTGCGAGTTTAATATCCTGGTCATTTTCATCTTTTAAAGTGAAAATTGGTGCGCTATCACCGGCAACTAATGTTTTCATTTAAGCCTCTAAAATAAGTTTGATTGAATTTTTTTTATGCAACCCTGCACATCAAATTGTTCACACAACTGCAAGAAGTCGTTTTCAAGTTGTTCGATACTAGTTTCTTCCATCAGCGCGATTAATATGGCGGCACTCGTGTGATTATTTTTCTGATTAATTTCAGATTTTAATGACGATATATCGACATTACGTGTCGCAAAGAATGCCGTAACAGCCTTTAAAATTCCGGGTTGATCGATACCAGCATAATCAACTTGGTAATGATGAACATAATCTTGCTCTCGATAACCTGAGGTTCTTTTCATCATAGTAATTAACTCAAGTTCATGGGCGACAGCCGGTAATTTACTTTCTAATTGATGAATAGCTTTGTTGCTACCGGTAAGCAGCATAATTAAAGTGAACTCTAGGCCAAATATTGCCATTCTACTGTCTAAGATATTACAGCCACACTCGCTGGCTAATTTGGTTAAGTCACTGACACTGCCTGTGCGATCTGGCCCCATTGCCGTTAATACTAAATATTCGCTCATCAATAAACCTAGCCATGATATTAAAACCCTATTGTAACGCATGTTAAGGGACTAAAGCTAACCGCATGCTGAGTGTTTATTTTACCCTTTGAAAAAACTAGATTTATTTACATAGGATAAGGATAGTTGCCCTAAAAGAATGCGAGTAATATAAAGAGAAAATGCTGTAATGATCAGGGTTAATTAAGCGTGTATAACTGTTTTTATTTTTATATTTATTTTATTTTGCCAGTACCAGTGATAGTCCTATTTTAATAAATTATATGCTTAAAGGCCTGAGAGTAATATCCGCTAAAACGATAAAACGATAAAACGATAATACGTTTATCTAAAGTGTTAGGCAGAGCAGGACAAAGTTGGTTGGCTAAAGAGCTGTTCCCCCTTTAAAACAACTAGATTTTTGATGGTTAAAATAGCAGGTAAAGCTAACTAATGTACATGCAGTTAAATTTACGATAATGTAAATGAACATACCCGCTTATGCAGGAGAGATGGTTGCTTGGTACTGGGTATACTATTACTAAACTGAATTGATACTCTAACTGAAACTTTTAAATTTTGAAGAATAAACCATGGAGAATATATTATGAGTAAACCAGAACGTGCTTCAGATACCCCTTATGGCGTTGAAGTAGAAGCAGAGAAAAATTATTTTTGGTGTGCATGTGGTAAAAGTGACAAACAACCTTTTTGTGACGGTTCACATAAAGGCTCTGAATTTACACCCGTAAAATATACGGCAAAAGAGTCCGGTAAAGTCTTTTTTTGTGGCTGTAAATCAACCAAAAATCAGCCTATGTGTGACGGTAGCCATAAGAGCAATTAATTCTAATTATAGTCACACTTTGAATAGTTGGTTATTTGCGCTTTGCTTTGTAATCAACTTTTTTATTTAATGGTGCTTTATAATGATGAATAATATAATTGAATATAGAAGGTTGTTAATAGTTACTTAATATTTTCAATGCTGTTAGCCGTAATAAAGCCGTTAGTAAGATAAAAAGTATAACGCAGGCACTGTCACTCTTTTATGATCAGAAGTGCAAACGAGTAACCATCAACATACGTCACTATTTTACTATATTTGATGATAAATATGCGGCAATATCTTGTGTTTGTATTTTCAGGCAAGTACCATGGTGCGCTGCTCAATTTAGCGCTATTGCCATGAATTTGGCGGCTTTTAAATAAATCAGATGATTTTGGGGAACTTAGCCCGGATTCAGTAATCAAAACGACGTTATTGATGTATTGCTTGAACTTTACGATATTAACTTATCAGTTTTTCGTATTGACTAAAAATAATACTTATACCAGTGAGTATTAATAAAACTAAACAAGCAAAATTAAATTAGAAAGATTCAGATTTGTATCCTCGGGAGTGTTAATGAATCGCAAGATATTTTATTTTTCATTATTAAGTGTCGCTGTTACTAGCTGCGGTACTGTAAATAATAAGCAAGCAGTAGGCGATTTTGAATACGCAAAACAAAAAGAAGCAACAGCGTTAAAAATACCTGCAGGATTAGATAAACCTAAACAAGTTGATACCTTTTTTGTTAGTGACGAAATAAACCATGAAGGTCCAGTTGGTGGTGATGTAGATGTTCGTGCACCTTCACTGGTTTTACCTATCGCGGCGTCAACACGCACAGAGAGCACTTCTGCTGAAGCAAAGGTATGGTTTGACCAAGTAATTGATGACGATGATCTAAAAAGCTTTATTTTAAAAGCCTTGAAAGGCCAATTAACCACAGACAATGTTGAATTAAAACAAGTCGACGATAACGGTTTAGTTTTTGAGTCAGATTGGTATAACAAAGAAGTAGAAACAGGGACTTGGCCTTTTAAATCAATAGCAATATCAGAGAGTATTCGTTATCGCTATACACTTGAAAGTAAATCTCATGGTCGAAGTGTCGCATTAGTTGTTGAATTACTCGATTACCTGAAAACAGATGCAGCAGGTGGCAGTAAACGTATCGATATTATTGATCAACAACGTGCTGAAATGAATATGCTCAATGAAATTATAGCGCAAGTTGATTTCCAATATCGTTTAAAACAACAAGAAAATCGCTTATTACGTGCTAATCAAACCTTTGTTAGCTTAGGTGAGAATGCTTCTGGTGAGCCAGCCTATATTGTAGAAATGGATATAGAGCTATTCTGGTCTAACTTACCTTTGTTTTTTGAAGATCATGGCTTTAGCATTACCGACCTTAATGAAACCACTAAAATTTATTATGTTGATTACGTAAAACCTGAATCTAGTCTGTGGGATAGTATTTGGGGAGATAGCATACAGCTTGTAGATCTACCTAATGGTAAATATCAATTTCAGCTAGAGAAAATGGCTGAAAAATCTGTTGTTACTTTATATGATGATGAAGGTACAGCGTTATCTGAGGCAACTTTAGAGAAAATATTTAAGGTAATGGAAGCGGGCTTGTCATTTAAAGACGTTTTTTAATACTCGAATAATAGCAATGACTATTACTTATAGAAAAATAAAAACTCCGTTAATCGGAGTTTTTTATTTTATGGGTAATATCATTAGTCTTACTAACAGTTGCCATTTGATGAGGCGACTTCTGTGTTCTTGGTATAGTTTCTTTTAAATCGTTTAAACTTTTCTTACGTAAAGGTGTTTTTGCACTCTTTTGAAAAGTACTTAAATTACCAATTAAAATAGCTAATGCAATAATAACGATGGCTGGGGCAACCCAGCCTTCATTTAATACGCTGGTCATAAATTAACGCTCCGCTTAAATGTGCAAATAAAATGCCTACAATACGCTCAATCATACATATAATTAAGCCTTTAATCTTAGTTTCAAAAAATGCTTAATCGTTAATAAGAGTTAAGCATCAGCTACATTAACAATATAACGTTGATATAGCTCAGGTAGCAACGCGAGCAGTAAGGTTTTACCTTGAATCTCGCTATTTAATAATGTTTCTGCTAAAAGTGCTTCAGTATAAGCTTGTTGGTAGTGTTTAGATAATGGCAAGTATGAAAGATGCCATGGCTCTTGGGCAACACCGCCACGAAACTTATCGTAAGGTAAAAAGAAGCCATACGTTTTCGCATGTTCAGCTAGCCAAACGTTCAAGGGATAGAAGTGCCCTGAAGCTTGGTATTCCCATGGCTCTAATGCTAAAGGTTGCGCCGCGGGTAATAAATTTTTCGCATAAACGTCAATTTCACAGCCCCAATGATGGCGACTAGCTCCCGGCAGCGCAGAGAATAACATAATGGCGTGTATTTTTTCAGTGTCACTGAGTTCTTTAACCGCTAAAATTTGATTTGAGCCGTCTTTAATTGCCGTTTTACCAGAAAACTTATTTTGCCAAATCATGAGTTGTCGGTCGAAACTGCGAAAGCCACTGGCAATTCTCAACTCTATACCTGCAGCTTTTGCGGCCAGCTGTAGTTGTTTGAATGCCGACAACATTTCAGTATGAATAGCCATATTAGGCGCTAGCCAATGAATATGACTTTCAGTTTTGCCGGTCAATATTAACTCAAGTTCTGTCATTTTACTTATCGTTGGCTAAAACATTAACCAAGGTTTGATAGTAGACATCGGTTAATAAAATCAAATCTTGTACCGCAACACATTCATTAACTTGATGAATAGTAGCATTACAAGGACCAAGCTCAACAAGCTGTGCTCCAGTAGGTGCAATGAATCGTCCATCTGAAGTGCCACCACTGGTGGAAAGCTCGGTTGTTATATTGCAGCAGGTTTCAATCGCTTGTACAACAGAATCAACCAATGTACCTGGTTCTGTAATGAATGGCTGGCCGTTAAATATCCATTTAATTTCAAAGTTTAATTGATGCCGAGTTAATAAGGCTTCAACTTTATCAACGATCATTTCGGCTGTTAATTCAGTGCTATAACGTAAATTGAATAATGCGGTTAAATGACCCGGCACGACATTGGTAGCGCCAGTGCCAGATTGAATATTTGACACTTGAAAACTCGTCGGCGGAAAATATTCATTACCATTATCCCAATGCATTTCGCTTAACTCAGCTAAAACCGGCATGGCCTTATGAATGGGATTAATAACGTGATCAGGATAAGCTACATGGCCTTGTTTACCATGGATGTGTAATTCGCCAGAAATTGAACCACGACGACCGTTTTTAACCACGTCGCCTAATTTATTGGTACTAGAAGGCTCACCAACAATACAATAGTCAATTTTTTCATTGCGGGCTTCAAGTGTATCAATCACACGTGTTGTGCCATTAATAAAAGGACCTTCTTCATCACTGGTGATCAAAAATGCGATAGAGCCATGGTGGTTAGGATAGTCAGTAACAAATCGTTCGGTTGCTACTATCATCGCCGCTAAGCTGCCTTTCATATCAGAGGCCCCGCGGCCATAAAGCATACTGTCAATAATAACGGGATCAAATGGTGGAGTGTTCCAGCTTTCTAAATTACCCGGTGGCACAACATCGGTGTGGCCAGCAAAACAAAATACTGGCCCTGAACTACCTCGTCGAGACCATAAGTTAGTGGTATCTTCAAATACCATGCTTTCATTATTAAAACCTAACTTGGCTAAACGCTCAGACATGAGTTGTTGGCAGCCAAAATCTTCAGGAGTAACAGAAGGGCGTTCAATCAGTGCTTGTGCTAGTGAAATGGTGCAATTGCTATGTTTTATCATAAGAATACTATATACCTAAAGCAAAATTTCTTGATATTGACTATCTTTAAAGCCAACCAAAAATGCTTGATTGTGCTTAAGTAGTGGCCGCTTAATTAGCGTGGGTTGTGCTAAAATAATCTCGGTCATCACGTCGTCAGTGAGGTTGTTTTTAATCTCGTCAGTTAAATGACGAAAGCTAGTACTGCGTTTATTTAACAGCAGAGTCAAATCGGCAGACTTTATAAATTCCTGTAGCAATTGTGGGCTGAGGCCATCGCTACGAAAGTCGTGGAATTGATAAGGAATATTTTCTTGCTCTAACCATTTTTTTGCTTTTTTTACGCTATCGCAGTTTTTAATGCCATAAAGTATTGTCATTTTATTTCCTGAATTATATCACTTGGTAGTTATGTTTTATTAACGCGGCTTTAGCGGCTGCAAACTTATCTGATTTTACTAAAACGTAGTCAGTGTCAAAAGTAGAAATTGTAAAAATACTAATTTTTTCATTTGCTAGCACTGTTGATATATTTGACATTATACCGGTTAAGGTAAAGTTGAGTGGGCCAACAACTTCAAATGCTTGCCAGCCAAGTTCGACTTCTTCACTGTCAATTTCAATATGCTCTGGAATAACAATTGAAATTTCGTCATAGGTTTTTGCTAAAAAGAATATCGGGGCATTAAATACCACGTCAGGTATTGAGCTCTCACGTCGCAAACTATGAATAGCAAACGTTTCAGATAAGCGCCGTAGGGTAAAGTTACTCATAAGTCGACTTCGCTTGTTTAAATGCTGATGTCGACACTATAGCGTTTAATAGCTTTCAACTCTAGGGGTTATACTTGCGTGGGTTTGAATGCAGTAACTAAATGTTATGTTTAAGCAAACTGGTTAACCTGTGTTTACTACGCATTAAATTGATTATTGCTATCAAACTAGTGTATTTCTAAGTCTATTTAGGTATATAAAGCAAATTAATTGTATAAATTATAATATTGTACGTTTAATGATATCCACATAAGCTGTGGATATCATTGTGTGTAACTATTGTTTAAATGGTTAAGTTGTTGTTTTTTATTTACTTATTTTGCTGGTTAAAAAATACCAGCTAATAATTAGCGTTAAAACTCAGAGATAAGTTGTTAAAACGTCGTATTAAGGCGTAAAACAGCTAAAGATCTACTTATTTATAGGGCAGATCTTTGTAATTACTGATTATATTGTTGGAAGACTACAAGTGTGTTGAAATTACAACCAATGCAAGTATCGTCAACCAAGACACTAGCGATAGCCTCATAATTATTAGGAATTACTGAGAAATATTGATGCAGGGCAATAAAATGCCATCAACTGTGGTCATTTTACTTAATACCATCGTATATTAAAAGGTACTATCTTTTAATCAACCGCTGTTGTAGGGTATCGTTCATGAAGTTATCTATATTAGAAATTATCTCGCTTGGCCGAAAGTACATGAATTTATGGCCCTCACGCGTTGAACTTGGTGAATACTTTATGGAGTATCATGCGGTTAAAGTGAGCCGTTTGGTCTGTAAAGTGATGCCCGGTTTAGCAGTGTTTTGTTTAATCTTACAGTTGTATTTTGGCTCTATGTCTGCCTTACCTCAGGCGCTATTATATACACTTTGTATTATGAGCTTTCCATTACAAGCGTTGATTTTGATGGGCATTAAAGCTGATAAATTTCTTCCGCCTGCGTTAGCTAATTGGTACAAAGAAAGCGTCGCGCGCGTTAACCAAAGCGGTGGCGATATCAAGTTGTCAACTCAACGTCCACGTTATTTAGACTTGGCTCACTTATTAAACTTAAGCTTTAAAAATAGTTATAAAACCTCTTAATTCGTTGAGATTATAAGTAAAGTTGATTAGGAAAGGTTATAACTAATAATGCGATACAGTTAATCTGTAGCGCATTTTTTTAGCTCGATTTTTGATAAAGCCTGATCAGAAAGTCCGCCTGACATATAAAGTCATGCTGACTTAGTAAGCTTTCTTTGGCTTCGTTACTCGCCTTAAAAGCAAAGGGTGTCATAGCCAATAAATTTAGCGTGTCTTGACCCGTTTTTAAGTGCATTTGATAAGAGATGTTTTCTTGGTGCACCAGTGCCAAATGTTCAATGGGCAATTTTTCTTCATCATGTTCTTTAGCGTCATTATAAATATGCTGCTTTAGTTGCATCAAATGCTGTTTTGCTGGCGTAACGGTTAACAAAAAACCACCGGCTGATAATACGCGCGTAAACTCTTTTTCTAAAATAGGGGCATAAACCGATATAATCCAAGAAAATAGGCGGTCACTAAAAGGCAATTTCGATAACGTCGCGACACTAAAGTGACATTGTGGATATTTCTTACCCGCTTTTTTTATTGCTTCTTTAGCAATATCAACACCATAAACAGTATTTTCAGTATTCTTATGTTGATGAGTATAAAAGCCTTCACCACAACCTGCATCGAGCACAATCGTTGGCTTACTAGCATTAGTAAGTACTTTTTCTTGGTATAAAGCGACGATTCTATCAACCAAGGGTTGATAGTAACCTTGTTCTAAAAATGCTCGCCTAGCATTGACCATCGCTTTGTTATCACCAGGATTTTTTGAATGCTTAAATTGTACGGGCAATAAATTTAAGTAATTTTCTTTTGCGCGATCAAAGCTATGATTATTCTCACAGCGAAACAGCTTTTCATGATTTTGCAGAGGAAAACTACATATAGGGCATGCATAGTGGGTAGCAGTCATAGGGATCATTAATGTCTATTTTTAACAAAAAAGGGGCTAGCCCCTTTTTAAAAGTATGGTTTTAACAGTATAAGTTTGATTTTAAAATTATAAGTATTATGTTGCTTGAAAAGCTTTATTTACTGAACGTAGACCAAATGGGTGCATGATCAGATGGCTTTTCTATGGCCCTAAGTTCATAATCAATATCTGATTCAATACAGCGGCTAGCAAAATTTTTGGTTGCTAACACCACATCAATACGTAAGCCGCGATTATCGTCAAAGCCACGAGAGCGATAATCAAACCATGAATACCTTTCTTCACGGGTTGGGTGTAATGACCTAAAGGTATCAGTAAAGCCCCAATCCATTAAGGTGGCTAGCCATTGTCTTTCTTCTGGTTGGAAGCTGCATTTACCGGTTTTTAACCAGCGTTTTTTATTTGGCTCACCGATCCCTATGTCTAAATCAGCAGGTGAAATATTAATATCACCGATCACCACAATATTTTCGTCAGGGGTATGGTGCTCATTTAAGTATTGCATTAAATCTTTATAAAATTGACGTTTGTAAGGATATTTTGTTTCATGGGCAACATTTTCACCTTGTGGAAAATAACCATTTAATACGGTAACTTTTTCACCATTCTCATCGGTTGTTTGCACCATGATCATGCGCTTTTGCGCTTCGTCATCATCGGTTGGAAAGCCTTTAGTGACTAGGTTAGCGGCTTTTTTACATAGCATAGCAACACCATAATGCGCCTTTTGACCATGAAAATAAACGTGATAGCCCATCGCCTCAACATCAGTGAGCGGGAATACTTCATCATGAACTTTAATTTCTTGTAGGCCAATAATATCAGGTTGATGTTTATCGATAATAGTTTGTAACTGATGTAAACGAGCGCGCAGGCCGTTAATATTAAATGAGATGATTTTCATAATTATATATACTTGTATAACAGTGGGTTAATTGGCTTTGTTAATTTATCGGCATACTAAGGTGTTATTTTGAGCAGACTAAAATAGTTATAGGCATAATCAAGTGCGCTTTGATAAATTATTTTTCATAACCGAAATTAAAGATGAGTAGTATTAGAAACTAATTAAGATAGCTTGGCAACGCTGTTTCGTATTATCTTGAAGGTAAGTGAAGGTTGTAACGGTTAGACTTCTGAATAAAGATTCATATCCGTCATTTGGATTGTTGGTTAATTGAACATTAAAGGGTTTACTTAAGAGGTGACTGGGAGATGGTGCTGATAGTCACGGTTGGGTGTCATGGTTTGCCTAGTTCAACAGTGCCACTAGCTGTCTTTATCATCGAAGTTTATTATCCCACACCAGAAATAGACAATGTAAAGTGTCAGGTTTAGTGTGGGCTAATATAATTGTTCATCTTGAGCTTTAACCGCTTTAGGTTTATCCGATAATTGACTTTGTCAGTGATATAACGTTTTAGTACAAATACCTAACCGCTCAGATACTCCAGTAACTGAATAACCACGTTCATTCGTTTTTTAACTGCTTCAATTTTAAATTCTTGGGCTTATCGTTTGCCTTTGTTCATAAAAGCCTCTAGTTGAAATTACAATGTTACTAGTTTGGTGTTTAGTAAACTAGGGGAAGTCCAATCATCAATTTATAATAGAGTTAGTGCCTAGGTAGAGAATAACTTTAGTGTGAAATCAGCTAGCGAATATCTTTTTGACTAAAGTGAAAGTCGATGGAGGCAATGATAAGCAAAAAGGCGCCAAATAGTATGGCCCAGTGTGCGCCAAATAAGGCTAATACACTGCCAATAAGCGCCATAAGCATATTAGCTAAACTAAAGGTGGTGGTAATTAAGCCCATAAGTTGTCCTTGTTCAATATCAGCATATTGCTCGGAAATATAAACGGGTAATAAACCATTGAAAATAGCGATGGCGATGCCTATTATGGCATAAATAGGCCAAATGCTGGTTGCCGACAATACAAGGTGTAAACTAAACAACAATGCCATTAACATCATACCAACAATGGCTCCCAATTTAAGCCCCAATAAGTATTTTAATTGCTTAACAAAAAACACACTGGTTATGGTCATAAATAAGGTTAAAACAACTGTTATATAACCAATGTCGGGACTAGTAAAGTCAAAGTTTTCTACCAACCAAACGGGGTAAAATTCGTAATAGGCATTTAGGCCGAGTGTTGCCAATAGATAAATTAAAAAGATACGTCTAATTTTTTTATTAGCGAGTAAGGCAAATGAGTTTTGTTTACTAAAAAGTTGGGAAAACTTTATCTTTGGCTGATCGGATTTGCTATTACCAGCAGGTAATACATAAGCGACGCTAATAAGGGCAATAACTATCGCGACGGCAGCGAAGTAGAAGACGGTATCTAAACCGTATATTGCCAGTAATCCACCGGCTAAAGGGCCGAGCAACCAACCTAAATAGCTGGTGGCATTTACTAGGCTAAAGGTGTGGGTCTTATCTAGCGTGGGCGATAAATCTACCGCTATCGCTTTGGCTATGCTGATATTACCGGAAAAAATTCCTGTAATAAAACGCGCTAATATCAGCAGCAAAAAACTTTCAGCCATAACAGCTAAAGCGGATAATACATAACTAACGGCAGTTAAAATCAAAGTAATGATTAAGGTTTTTTTTCTGCCATAAATACCTGAGGCAGCACCTAAAACTGAGCTTCCAAGAATAACCCCTAAAGGGTATATCGCCAGTATAATGCCGAGTAATATTTTACTTGGTAAATCAGCAAAAGTGGTTAAAGGGCTAACTTCATTTAGAAAAAGAGGTGCTAATACAGGATAAGGTAAGGCAATACCGGCACTACTAAACAGTACTACCAGCATGACAGAAAATAAGGTTTTTTTTGCTTTTAACTGTTCAGTAATTAAGGTGTTTTTTGCAGATATTTTAACTTTAGTAGCGTGAGTTGTCATAACGAATATTTATATAATACGGTGGATATAATGCTTATTGATTATATAATAAGTTAGCTTTATAACTAAAGTAAAAATTTTCTGTTTCTCTTAACGCACCGATAGTGGCGCTAAGCCCCTTTATTAATAAAGTATAATAAAACTCTACTTGTTAGTCCTAGTGTAATTAATTGTAATTTCAGGGTAGTAAGTTGTACTATTGCCGTAACACCTTGTACATAGTGTTGTTAATTAATAATAAACATTTTATGCTTGCGCAATGATTCATATTTCAATGGTTGTTATTTATTGGCTAGCGTAAACATTGACCGTGTTCATAAATTAGCCATGAAAATGCTGTTAATACAGCGTAATAAAGTAGGAGCAGTTAATGTCAGATAGTGAATTGTTAGTTAAAAAAATATTACTTGTTGAAGATGACCGTCAATTGTCGGATCTAGTCGCTGAGTTTTTAGAAAATGAAGGTTATCACGTTAAGCAAGAGTTTAGAGGCGACACGGTAGAAAAGCGAGTTGATAAATTCGTTCCTGATTTGATTATTTTAGACATTATGCTACCAGGTAAAGATGGATTTGCTGTTTGTAAAGATTTACGCCCTAACTTTAAAGGGCCAATTTTAATGCTAACCGCGAAAGGCACAGACTTTGACCAAGTGTTAGGTTTGGAAATTGGCGCGGATGATTACGTGATTAAGCCTGTTGAGCCAAGAGTACTGCTTGCCCGTGTTAATGCGTTATTGCGTCGTGGCCAGTTGCCAGCGGATGGTAAAGAAAATGCTAAAATTAATTGTGGTGAACTACATATTAGCCGTGGTTCTAGACAAGTGACATTGCACGGAGAAAATGTTGACCTTACTAGCCAAGAGTTTGATTTACTCTGGCTATTAGCTAGTCGTTCAGGCGAAGTGCAGAATCGTGATTATATTTATAAAGCGGTTGTTGGTCGCGAATACGACGGCATGGATAGAAGTGTTGATGTGCGCATATCACGCTTGCGTAAAAAATTACACGATAGTAATGAAACTCCTTTTCGTATTAAAACCATTTGGGGACAAGGCTATTTATTTGTTCCAGATGCATGGAGTTAACTATTATTTTATTGTGTAAGCTGGTGAGCTGTTATGGCGACTCATCAGTATTTATTTCCTTTCTTTAGGCATTTTATGAAACTTGGTCGCTCATTCTTCAGCTTATACTTCCTTATTATTTCTATTTTCATCGTATTCTCATGGATGCTTGATGAAGTATGGAGTTCATACCTTGAACAAGACATAGAGTCTTACACCGGTTATAAAAGTATGCTGTTGGCGCTATCTAACTATTTAGAAAAGCACCCAGAAGATCAATGGCAAGAAATACTATCGAAAGCTGCAAAGCAGTGGCAACTGCCATTAAAGTTAATGTCAGCGCGAGAAGTAAAAGCCATTAGCTATCAAAATCATGACGTCATCAAAGAAGAAAATACGCATATTTATTATGATAATAACGCGGTAGAAATTCATCATAGGATCAATGATGCTGGCACTGTTATTGTGTTGGGGCCTGCTAAAATGCCAACCCGGCCTAGGCTAGAGGCACTCATTCGTGTTATTTTGCTAGCAACCTTAGCCTGTATATTATTTTTTTGGTTACGGCCTTTGTCTCGAGACTTGGATCAATTGCAAAAAACGGCGATAGAGTTTGGTCAAGAAAGTTTTGATGTTGTTGCACCACAAGCAATATCGACCATGGCAGCACCTATGGTGACGGCGTTTAATATTATGGCCAGCCGTATTAAACGTTTAATCGATGCTCATAAAGAATTATCAACTGCGGTTGCACATGAATTACGTACACCGTTAGCTCGCACTAAGTTTGCCTTAGAAATGCTAGCCTGCACTGATGATAAAGCCAAACAAGAGAAATATCGCAAAGCCATTAGTAAAGATGTTTGTGAGTTAGAACAACTCATTAGTGAGATGTTAATTTACGCTAGTTTTGATAATGACAAACCCGAAATAAATTTTAGTGAAGAATCATTGGTGGATATTGTCGAAAAACAAGTCAGTAATTACCAACAGTTTGAACAAAAATTTAACATTGTTAACCTGCTTGGAAATGAACTAGTTGAGGTTGACCGACACTTTATTGGTCGAGCGTTGAATAATTATATCTCTAATGCCATAAAATATGGCAATGGTGAAATAGACATCACGATTAAGAAAAGCGAAGAGCACTGCCAGATAAGCGTTACCGATAATGGTGAGGGAGTCTGTGATGATTTCAAATGTACTATATTTGATGCTTTTTCTCGTGGTGATGTATCTCGTAATCGTGAAACAGGAGGCTTTGGTTTAGGTCTAGCCATCGTTTGTCGGATCATGGAGTGGCATGGCGGCAGTGCATCTGTTGTTGATAGCAATAATGGTGGAGCCAGCTTTATACTGCGTTGGCCCATTAAACAAATTTCTGCATAATGGACAAAAATCAGTCAATACTTTGTATTTACTATAAAAATCAATAATTAATTAGGCATAGGGTTAAAGTAAACTGTGCTGCTGCCGATATAAATATTATCAGTAGCAAAACAGTAGATTATTTTGACCCTAAACGCTTTATCAAACGACATACTTGTTCATGAACTTCAGTTAGGCGAACAGCTTAACCAAAGTGTTTACCATGCGCGTCGTTCTGATTTTGCGCTGTTACTCGCCATGCTAACCGACGATGTTCGAGCGCATAGCCAATTTAAATTACCACTTTCACAAATACCTGAAAAAACCACTTCAGCAGAACAGTTACGAAAATATTTTCAATTACCTGATGAAGCCCCTTTAGCATTAAAAGATGTTGCTGATATAAGCAGCTATAATCAGGCAAGTTTGATTGAAAAACAGCAGTTAGAAGACCTAAGGCTAGCAAACATACTTAACCCTAAACCATTAGCGTTTCGTGATGATGTAAAACATATAAACGAACAGGTGATGACTAATACCAGTTTATATTGCCAGCAAAAAAATCAGGACATATCGTTAACACAAACAGAGCAAAGAGCTGACTTCAATGCCATAGCTTGGTTAGCGGCAGTGCAAACGACTATTGTTAAAGCACCGTTAATGGAAGCCGTTGCCTAAAAAGCCTTAGCACAACAATGTTTAAACTTTTTCTCACTGCCACAAAAACAAAACTCATTTTTTTTGGGTTTATTTAATACTTTGCTATCTGACACCTCTCCATCAAGATATCGCCATGCGCTATCTTCAAGCACAAAATTAGATTGTTCTCGCATTTGCCAAATTTGTTTGTGAACCTGATAAAAAGCGGAAAACTCTACTTGAGCATTATTACGGTTAGCTAAATCTTTTTCATGATCACTGGCAAAGTGAATAATGAGTTTCAGCCATTTTGTTTCTGCAGCCCATTGTGCGATATCATCAATGGATTGTAGAGCTTGGCTTGAATGGGCATAAGTAAGGTAAATATACTCGGCCTGTTGTGTTGCGTAAGCAGAGTAGCGTGAGCGCATAAGTTGTTCTGGAGAGTGAGCAGGTTTTGTTGCCATTATTAAAGGTTGGCAACACAGTGCAAAGGTTCGTTCTGAGCCGCATGGACATAACATGTAGATAAACTATTTAAAGGGTAATTATGTTTAGTCTATCATGACAGTTATTATGCTTTTTATGGTTTATGGCTTTAATTGTTCAGTTCATCTTACTTAACCTAAGGTTTTTTGCGCTTTACATTAAATCGTGGATTAAACACAATTTTTTGTTTTATTTTTGTTTTACCACCTTGACTAAATATAGTTATTTAATGTAATTGGTTGATTGCTTTACAATCTGTCTTTTGTAATAAAATACATTGAGTTTTTCCTAAGGCAGCACAGCGAGATATTTCTTTTAATTGAGCTTGATTATAGTTGGCGTTTGATAAAATCATCGCAGAACATGTGCCTTTTAATAACGTGTTTTTGATATGATCTAAGCTGACATTGACCTTATTTGCATTCACTTTTAGTATTTTTGCTGGATTAATTTTACCCATGTTAGAGAGTTGTTCTAGCGAAGAATTTTCTGGATTAATCATTAAAATCCACTTTTTATCATCATGGTGGTTTTGACAAATGTCCTGATACTTTTTAGAGACATCTCCGAGACTATTTACACTAATAATATTACACCAAGCAGAAGACAAATTAATTTGAGGGGGTAAATTAATACTAGGGGCTATAGTTAAGCTGTTGTTATTTATTTTTAAGTTTATTTTATTAGTGTTAACCATAGTGCTCACCTCGATATACTGTATGGATGTACAGTATATCGGTTTTGATGCTATTTCAAGCATTATTTTACTAATATTTGCTCAAAGCTATAAGAAGACTCGCTTTTTAAAATCGATATTTTAGCGAAGTGAAGCTGATCTTTTATGTGTAAAGCAAACATAACTAGAGCTTAATAGTTAGAGATTAATTACTGTACAACGCTATTTAAATTAAAGCTGCGTAACTTACCGATATGGGTAAGTTATTAAGGAATAATTGCTCTGAACACTATCTGAACATTAAAGGTGAAAAGATAAACACCGCATTCTGCTATGTTACTGGTGCAAATTGATTTAAAATAAAACTTATACCGAGCTAGCTACCATAATCAAGGATATTAACCAATAGATATCCAATTACGTCGTTAATTTCATCTCGAAGTGTATAGCCAAGCCATTGAGTTTACTTGCTAAAACTATTACGGTTAGTTATATGTAAATAGCTAAATTTTTATCGACAGTTTGGCTTGAAATAAGTTAAATAAGTTAAATAGGTTCTAAAGTAACAATATGAGAATTTTACTCGTTGAAGACGATCTGCCACTAGCACAAGCATTACAACAGTCGTTGCGACATGAGGGCTTCTTGGTTAACCACGTTAATACCGGCGAAGACGCTTTAACGTCATTGACTATGCCTGATCATGACATGGTAATTTTAGATTTAGGGTTGCCTGACATGGATGGTTTATTAGTGCTAAAAAAGCTTAGAGCTAAAAAGCAAACTACGCCGGTTATTGTGCTGACCGCACGAGACACTATTGAGCAGCGTGTTCAAGGACTAGACTTTGGCGCCGATGACTACTTAATTAAACCTTTTGACATTAACGAGCTTCTTGCTCGCTTACGAGTGATTGAACGCCGATTAGGTACTGCTGATAGCGCAATAATCTCCATTGCATTGGTAAAGCTTGATACGACTGCCCACAAAGTGTTTATCGAAGATAAAGAACTGTCCTGTTCAAAAAAAGAATATATGGTGCTAAAAGTATTAATGGAAAATGCTGGGCGAATTCAGTCACGAGAGCAAATTGAATCACGCCTTTACGATTGGGGTGAAGAAGTGATGAGTAATGCGGTAGAAGTCCATATTCACAATTTACGCAAAAAGTTACCTGAAAAATTTATCCAAACAGTTCGTGGTGTTGGCTACACCATAAATAAGGCATAAAAAGTTTATTATGCCTATTCGCCGTTATCTAGTGCTAATGCTGTTATCAATTATTACCTTAGTAATTTTTGTCTCTGCTATTCAGGGTTATAAAGCGAGTATGCGCAAAGCCGAAAGTGTATTTGATAATGAATTAGTCTCTTTAGCTCAGGTTATAACGGCTGTTAAGCTACCTAAAGGTGTCATTACGCACCCAGTAACCAGCAATTTTTCTTATCAAATAGTGCTTGATAACCAGGTAGTAACTCGCAGTGATAATGCGCCAAACACGCTAATAAATACCTTAAATAACGGTTTTAAAGAAGCTAACTTCCTAGGCAAACGCTGGCGCACTTATACCGACAAAATAACAGATAACTCAACAACCAATGCTTGGGTTATTATTGCTCAACCATTAAAACAAAGATTTGACCTTGCTGAGGGGATAATTTTATCTGCGGTTACCCCCATTATTTTAGTCATGCCATTACTCGCATTAATCATTTCATTAGCGGTGCGGCAGGGCTTGAAGCCGTTGACTTTTTTAACTCGAGCACTCAAAAATAAAAAAGCAAATGATCTTAGCCCGTTAACGGTCAGTTCAAGCACAGAACTTGCGCCAGTGATTGAAACCTTAAATGAATTATTTCTGCGACTGTCATTATCTTTTGAGCGTGAAAAGCAATTTGCCTCAGATGCCGCCCATGAACTTAGAACGCCATTAAGCGTATTGAAAATTAACGTTTATAACCTTCAACAAAGCTTTAATGATGTCATCCTTGTTGACAGTGACAAAAACTCAACAGCGCTGTCAGTATTACCCTTTCAGCAATTAGAGCAAAGTGTTGAGCGTATGGCACATGTTGTTGATCAAATATTGACCTTGAACCGGACTAATCCAGAACAAATATTGGCTGAAAGTGCGGTGCTTAATTTACAAGAGCTATTGCAAGAATGTATTAGTGAGCTCTATCCTTATATTGCCAGCAGAGGCCATGATATCGAACTGAATAGTGCGCCATTGAACATTTTGGGCAACAGATTTGTAATCGGTATACTATTGAAAAATTTGATTGCTAATGCTGCTAAATATACCCCGGATTATGGCAAGATTTTAGTCTCGTGCGTGCAAGACAAAAATAAGCTTATATTACGTGTTGAAGACTCCGGCCCGGGTATTGCGCCGGAAGAATATTCACGGGTATTTGATCGCTTTTATCGTGTCGGCGGCGATAGCCATAATTCAAATGTTATTGGCTGTGGCTTAGGCTTGTCGATTGTTAAACATATTGTAGAATTGCATCAAGCAAACATCAGCTTAAGTCGCTCAAAGGCTTTGTTTGGCTTATGTGTAAAGGTTGTTTTTTCTATGGTAGATAGTAACAGCGGTGCAACTATTAATGGTAATAAATTACCCAGCTCACCAGCAAAGGGAGATTATCAATGAGCCTATTTTCTGTCAAACCTATGCAAAGCATTATTGTCTTTTTAGCGCTACTATCATTTGCTAGCTTGGCAAACCGGCCGGAATTCGAGGTAGAACTTAAAAATCATTTGTTTTATCCGGCTGAAATAGAAATTCCAGCAAACACGAAAGTAAAATTAGTTATTTATAATCGAGATACCACCCCTGAAGAGTTTGATAGTTTTGACCTTAATAGAGAGAAAGTGATTTTTCCACAAAAAAAATCAGTGATTTTTATTGGACCTTTACCTCCAGGTCATTACAAATTTTTTGGTGAGTTTAACCCTAACAGCGCTCAAGGCACCATTATTGTTGTCCCTAAAAAGAGCGCAACTGATGCTAATATAGAGACTTTAGCGCTAGCTTATACGGCACCGCTAGCAGCGAATAGCCTTCTGTTTAAGGAGGTTTTACATGTTAATTAATACCGTTATTCTTTTTTTAAGAGATGCTTTGCCAATATTCGTCATTAGTATTATTTTGATCTCTATGCTCCAGCAACAAGGTATCAAGTTGCAGTGGTATTATCCTGCGTTATTGACTGGCGTAATGTTAAGCCTAATTTTATTAAATACTACTGATGAAGTTGCACATACACTAGATGATACGGGGCGAGAATGGTTTTATGCTTGCCTCTACATTGTTTGTTATTTTATATCACTGTTGTTATTGAGCCAGCTTGCAATCGTAAAAAGGCCATTAAGCGCCGGAAGACTTACCCTTATTCGGCTTTGTGCCATGGCTTTAACCGTTATTGTTATGACACTCAATGGCGCCAATTTTCTAATTTATATCACTGGCTTTTGGTATCAAAATAATGCGTCTAATGCCTTAGTGGCAGGCGTTACTCTTGGTGTGGGTATATGCGCGAGCATCGCTGTATTGTTGTATTTTTTAATGGCGTTTATTGAGCGTTATTGTCGCCTTATTCGTGAAGTACTATTGATAGTTTTTAGTGTTGGACTACTGATGAAAGCGACAAAATTACTGATCCAAATCGATGTTTTACCTGGGAATAGCCTTTTGTGGGATTCTAATTATTTAATAACGGAAAATTCCGAACTAGGGCAGTTGTTTACGGTGTTTTTTGGCTACGATGCCACGCCAACACTATTGCAACTATTACTTTATATTTCAGCCATTGTGATTGCCTTTGCTTTGATTTTTTTTAGCTCGACGCTTTCAAAGTCAACACGCACTATAGTGAGTCATAAGGAGGTGGTGTGATGAACTTTCTAATCTTTAAAAAATTAACACAATTTAGTTTGTTGCTGTTGATTTTATCTGCTTTTTCAGCACTGACATGTCAAGTTGCACTGGCTGACGGTGTTGTTGTTGATAAGGTATATCATCCCTATGTGTTACCTAACGAGCAAGAATTTGAATGGCGTATGTTGTCACATCAAAATGACGCGGGTAACAGTTTAGGACAACGAATAGCCTACGGAAAGTCAATAACCGACAATGTTATGATTGAATTTTATATCGTGGGTGAGCGAGATAGAGATGGTGACTTTGGCTTGTCTGCCTATGAAGTTGAAACGCGCTGGATGATGACAGATCAAGGCGAATATTGGGCCGATTGGGGTTTGTTACTTGAAGTCGAAAAAGTACATGAATTAAATGTTTGGGAAGTTACTACCGGTTTGTTATTTGAAAAAGAATTTGGCCGTGACAGCTTAGCCTTGAATGCGTTTTTAATTTATGAAAGTGGTAGCGATATCAAAAATGAATTTGAAACAGAGTTTCGTTTGCAATACCGCTATCGGTGGCTACCACAAGTTCAGCCAGCCATTGAAATTTATATTGGCCAAGACTATACCGGTATTGGTCCCACTTTTATGGGCATACAAAGGTTTGATGGTCAAAAACAATTGAAATGGGAATTGGGTTTTATAACCGGTTTAAATGGTGATGACAAAGACCATATCTTACGTGCGGCTATTGAATATGAATTTTAAAATCATGTGTAAACATTTATTGATTCGGCCATTATTTTGGTGTGTGTTTGCCTTAGCATTACTGGTTTTTTCTTTAGGTATAAGTTGGCAAGTGAGTAAAGCGACAAACTTCTTATATAATGTTTGGTACCAAACATTAGAAATAAATACCTTGATTAGTAAAAGTGTGCCAAAAAACACCCAAGGTAAGCGTGACTTTCCCATTAATGATGTGAAATTACACAAAAAAAAATTTGCTGATATTGTGCAGTCTATCCACCATCACGGTGATGGTTTAACAGAAATTAGTTATTTAAATCATCAGGGGATATTACAAAAATTATTAACTAAAAGTGAAGTGCAACATTTACAAGATGTGGCGAATTTACTCGATAATATGACTAAGCTGTGGTGGGGTAATTTACTTTTTATGCTCAGCTTATTGATATTTTATGGTCGTAAAGCTAAGCAATTAACGGCAGAGTCGATAAGAGCAATGCCGACAGCAAAGCAGAAGTTAATCGCTTTAGCCTGCTTGGTTTCTTTGGTTGTCGCTATGTTGACGATATGGGGTTTTACACCCATTTTTTATTATTTACATACCGTTATATTTCCTAACGATCATCAGTGGTTTTTTTATTATCAAGACTCGTTAATGGCTTCACTGATGAAAGCGCCTGATATTTTTGCCGCTATAGCCGGACAATTGCTCTTAGTAGCTTTACTATTAGCGCTAATTATTGATGCAATTTTGAGCCTTTATCAGCGTCAAAAATAAAGTTTAATTAATCTTAAACGTATAGAAAATTAACCACTTCAAGCAACAGTTTCCATATTGGCTTCACACATTTCTATGGTATTTTTAGCCATTGCTGCAGGAGAAAACCCCAGTAAGCTAAGCAATAGGTATTTGCTAAAAAAGTTATTATTAATATTAATCATTATGCCGGTAGTACTTTTTTGTAAGGTTTAACGATCACTTTTTTATAGACACCTGCTGCTATGTAGGGGTCTTGATCTGCCCACTGTTGAGCGTCGGTTAAACTGTCAAACTGTGCAATAATAAGTGAACCGGTAAAGCCTGCGTCGCCAGGGTTTTCACTATCGATAGCAGGACAAGGTCCAGCCACCAGTAACTTGCCTTGATCTTGCAATACACGTAGACGAGCTAAATGATTTTCACGCACGCTCATACGTAAAGCTAAACTATTTTCAACATCTTCACTGTAGATCAGGTAAAACATATTACATCCAAAATTATTATTAATTAAAAGCCGCAAGTAGTGCCCAGGTTAAATTATTCTTGTTTATCTTCTGCCTAATCTTCAGGCTTGTATTTATACAAAAAAAGTAATTAACGGGGGATCTTCTAACCGTGCGTACATAAGCTCGTATCAAAAACGATAAGATAACAATTCTATCCAAAGCTAAGCGATACGCCAAACTATTTAAGGATATAGAGTGTAATAGTTTTGATAAGTTAAGGATAAACGCTTATTTACCCCTAACTTTACTAAGCTTTTACTAAATGGTACTGGTATTGAAGTTAACGCCTTGTATTTGTCTATTAGTTGTAGCTTTGCTTAATTTTTCTGATAACCAAACGGATCGTCAATGGAATAAGAAGGCTCAGTAAACCACTTTGCGCCAGAATCAGTCATGTAAAAGTGATCTTCTAAACGCACGCCAAACTCATTTGGCAATACCAACATAGGCTCATTTGAGAAACACATACCTTTAGCCAGTGGCGTTCTATCACTGCGCACTAGGTAAGGCCATTCGTGAATATCTAAGCCAACACCATGGCCTGTTCTATGCGGACAGCCAGGCGTTTCGTAATCTGGCCCTAAATTTTGACCGGCTAAATAAGCTCTGGCGGCAACATCAACATCACCACAAGCTACGCCAATTTTGGCGGCATCAAAGGCCGCTTTTTGTGCTAGCTTTTCGAAAAGCCACATTTCACGTTGGCGTTGATTAGGCTCACCAAATACATAAGTACGGGTAATATCAGAGTTGTATCCTTCAACCTGACAGCCAGTATCAATCAACACGATATCATTTGTTTCCAGTGTTTTTGGTGATTTTACGCCGTGTGGATAAGATGAATCTTCACCAAATAGTACGATACAAAAATAGGAACCGGCAGTAGCGCCCACTTTGCGATGCGCTTGGTCAATAAAGAGGGTGACTTCTTGGGTAGTAATCCCCACATGCAATATCCGAGCAACAGCTTTATGCACTTCAATAGTCATATTTTTTGCCTGTTGCAATAAGGCTATTTCAGTATCTGATTTTTCTGCACGACAACCCGCGGTCACACATTTTGCATCAACAAGTGCAAACTGTGGTGCCGCTTTTTTAATACCGTCGGCAATAAAAAAAGCAGTAGACTCATCTATGGCCACTTGGCCTGAATTAATGCCACACTCAGCCAAGGTTTGTTTAAATAGCAGATATGGACTTTCATGTTCTTGCCAGCCTTTTATCTCGCCTTTAATGGTCATATATTGCTCAAGCGTATTCACTTCAAAAAATGGCGTGATATATTTAATCTCACCTTGTTGAGGAATAATAGCGCCAACCATACGTTCGCTAGCGTACCAACGAGTACCTGTAAAGTAATATAGATTTGTTCCGGCGTTGATATAAGTAGCTTCAATATTATTTTCAGCCATAATTGTTTGCGCTTTCACAATGCGCTGTTTAAATTCAGCCGCTGTTATTGCTTGCACTTTGCTAGTCATATTGACTAACTTTTCAAGTTCAATTTTTGCGGTAGAGCCGCCAACACCTATAGTCATATTTTTCCTTAAAAAATTTAATTAATACTGGTATATTTTATACAAAAAAATAAGCTATGTATCGTAATAAATAAAGTAGCGGTATGATAAAAGAAATTTATCCTAAAGCTAAACGGTCAAACATTATAATCCTAAAAAGATCACCAGCCCAATTAACCCAAGGAGTAGCTATGCGCAAAAAAGTCGAGTTTATCAGTGGTGAACACAACTTAAGTGGTTTACTGGAAAGTCCTGAGTCTGAGGTTAAGTTTTATGCCTTATTTGCTCATTGTTTTACCTGTGGCAAAGACATCGCGGCGGCATCACGTATTAGCCGAGCTTTAGTGCAAAAGGGTATTGCAGTATTAAGGTTTGATTTTACCGGTTTAGGCAATAGTGATGGTGATTTTGCTAACAGTAATTTTTCTTCAAATATACAAGATTTAATTGCTGCAGCAGATTTTCTTCGTACAGAATATCAAGCACCAAGACTGCTTATTGGCCATAGTTTAGGTGGTGCAGCCGTGCTTGGCGTTGCTCAATATGTTGAAGAAGCGACCGCAGTGGTCACTATTGGCGCGCCATTAGATGCAGCACATGTCGCGAAGAATTTTGCCCTGCAGCTTGATGATATTGAAAAAAATGGTAAAGCAGAGGTTAATTTAGCTGGGCGTGTATTCACCATAGAAAAACAATTTTTAGATGATATAAAGCGCTACGATACCCGTCATATTGGTCAACTAAAAAAAGCTCTTTTAGTCATGCACTCACCAATTGACAGCACGGTAAATATCAGCGAAGCGGAAAAAATATACCAAGCCGCCCTACATCCTAAGAGTTTTGTTAGTTTAGATGATACCGACCATTTACTGACCAATAAACGTGATGCTGAATATGCTGCTGATGTGATAGCGGCCTGGGCAGGGCGATATATGACTTATGCGGACAATACTCACCATATTGCTGAAACTGCTAGCAGTAAATATGACAAAAATGAGGTCGCTAAAGGCTACGTTATGGTAGAAGAAAAAAACCATAAATTTACCCAACATGTCAGCACCAATAGCCACTATTGGCTTGCTGATGAACCAGAAAGTGTTGGTGGTAATAACATGGGACCTGATCCTTATGAGCATTTGCTAGCGGGCTTAGGCGCTTGTACCGCCATGACTTTACGTATGTACGCTGAGCGTAAAAATTTGGCCATTACACATATTAAAGTGGAGTTAACACACAGTCGAGATTACCAACAAGACTGTCAAAAATGTGAAAGTGAAAGTCAGGGTATTGAAGCCATAGTGCGGAAAATTAGCTTTGTTGGCGAGCTAGAAGCAGCTCAATACGCGCGATTTTTAGCCATAGCAGATAAATGTCCAGTACATAAAACTCTGCACAATAATGTCAAAGTGGTGAGTACATTGCTTAATCAAGCATAAAAAATCCGAATCACTGGAAATAACTCACTGGAAATAACTCACTAAAATCAATGAATTTGAGTTATTTATTTCAAGTTAGACTGTTCTATCTGCTGATGATAAATTATCATTGGCAGATAGAAGATCATCATTGCTATGGCAACAATGTAAAGGGTAGAGTTTGGTATATGTCTGAAGCGTTAAAGGGTATTAAAGTTGTTGATTTAAGCCGAATTTTGGCCGGGCCTTGGGCATCACAAATGCTCGCTGATATGGGTGCTGAAGTTATTAAGGTGGAAAGACCCAAAAAAGGTGATGATACCCGTCATTGGGGTCCTCCATTTATTAAACCAGCGCAAGATAATGAACCTGCCCAAGCCGCTTATTACCACAGTGCAAACCGCAACAAACAGTCAATCGCTATTGATATAACCCAGCGAGAAGGGCAACAAGTGGTAAAAGACATGATCACTAAAGCCGATGTCTTAATTGAAAACTATAAAGTCGGCGGTCTTGAAAAATATGGTTTGAGTTATCAGCAAGTAAAAAAACTCAACCCTAAATTAGTTTACTGTTCAATCACTGGCTTTGGTCAACATGGCCCATACGCCCATAAAGCTGGTTACGATGCCATGATCCAAGGTGAGGGTGGCTTAATGAGTTTAACAGGAGCTGCTGATGGCGAACCGATGAAAGTTGGCGTGGCCGTGATTGATGTGATGACTGGGCTTTATAGCGCTAATGCTATTCTTGCTGCATTACTCGCTAAAGCGCATACCAACAAAGGTCAGCACATAGATATTGCCTTACTTGACGTACAAGTGGCAACGCTGGCTAATCAAGGCATGAACTATTTAGCCACAGGTGAAAATCCAAAGCGTTTAGGCAATGCTCACCCCAATATTGTGCCCTATCAAACCTTTGCGACTAATGACGGCAGCTTAATATTAGCGATAGGTAATGATCAACAGTTTGAACGATTTTGTCAGGCCGCTCAGTGCTCAGAATTAGCCAACAATGCCTTATTTAAAACCAATCAACATAGGGTCGAAAACCGTATTGAACTTGTGCCGATATTAGCGCTTATTATTGCTAAGCAAAGCACTGATTATTGGGTCACGATATTAGAAGTAATTGCTGTACCTTGTGGACCGGTAAATACCTTAAAGCAAATATTTAACCACCCACAAATACACCATCGGAAGATGGTAAAACAAGTACCGGATAAAGACGGTAGGCTAATTAAAACCGTGGCATCACCTATTAACTTATCGGATACACCATTACAATATAAAAATGCCGCGCCGAATATTGGCCAACATAGCCAACAGATTTTAACGCAGTTTTTACAGTATAATGACGAGAAAGTTGCCGCGTTATTGCAAGCTGGTGTTGTAGCGTAATTTTTATTATTCGTATTGCTTATAAAAATAAGTGCTAAAATTAGCGGGTTTTGTTATTTTTACCTTAAAGAAATTGCGCTAATTTATGCTAAATAAAGCGAGCATAAGGTTAAATAAGTTATTAACCTATATAGTAATTTTCTGTATGTTAACGTGTATAATTAGCCATTAGCCATTAGCCATTAGCTAGTTCGGTTTGATTGCGAAATGCTAGAGCAGAACTGCTTTAATAAAGCACCATCATTCTATGTCGCTTAATGTCGTTATATTTATCGAGAAACCCATGTCTAATTCAATGTCTTTAGAAAAAATATTTATTATTATAGCGATCATACTAGGGTTTGGCTCTGCGGTTGACTTGATATATGCTTTAGCAGACGCAAATATTCAACTCGCTGAGGTCCTGCGTTGTATTTTAAATATTGTTATTGCTGGCTTTTTATATCTTTATTTTAATAAAAAACATAAAGCAAAAGTTGAAGATTAAATACCTCAGCAAGTTAAGCATTACACTCGTCTAGAATTACCTGCTTATATCTTAAAATTACCAGCCCTGATGTTAAATTTATCGTGATCCATAACGCCTCGTCATTAATTTTTTAGATAGTTGTTTTATATCAAAGTAAATAAATTTTTGTATGCTACTTTTAATTTATACCTATAAATAAAAGAGGATATTATGAGTAAAATATTTGTTGTTGCCGATATATCAGACAGCAAACAAGTCGCGATAAAACGAGCTTGTGAACTGGCTAAAACTAAAAAAAAATCATTGCATATTGTTTATTTTTGTTATCAAAGTTTACGTCATATTCAAGATGATCCACAAAATATAAAACAAGCGGTAATCGATGCGGTTACCTATAACGCAGAAAAATTACTCAAGACCTTAGTGCCTGATGACATTGATTACAGTTATGAAGTCGTATGGGAAAAGCGTATTGACCGTTGGATAAATGACTACGCAAAACAACACCCGTTATCAATGGTAGTAAAAACGGCCCATCGCAGTGAAACTTTTTTATACACATCTACCGATTGGCAATTATTACGCGAGTGCCCAGCGCCGATATTTATTGTCAGTGATCATAAATGGCGTAAATCGCCCAATGTTTTAGCCGCTATTGATTTAGAGACTAAGCGTAAAAGTAAACAAACACTAAATCATCAGATATTAACGGCAGCGAAAGAGTTTTCTAAAGCGAACAACGCAGAATTATTTGTCTGTTATACCTTACAATTTTCAACGTTTTTACGTGACTTAGGTTTACAATACAAAGACGAGTTAGAAATTAAAGCAGGGAAAACCCTAAAGCATAAAATTGAAAAATTAGCGGTGGAATATGACATTCCTGTAGCGAATTTTTTTATTAAGGCCGGTCAGCCCGAAAAAGTAATTCCCAGTATTGCGGCTCGGCAAAAAGCAGGGTTAGTGGTTATTGGTACTGTTGGTCGAAAAGGTTTAAAAGCGAAAGTGTTAGGTAATACCGCCGAGAAAATTTTAAGCTTGTTAAAATCAGACGTGCTAGCACTAAAACCAGAATAACTAGCGGGTATTTAACTTCAATAACACTATTTTGTTATGACTAGAACTAGAATTAGAACTAGAACTATGACCAGAACTAACAGCAAGCGTTTCGGAGATACTATTAATAGACAAAACTAATAGCCGAGTCTAGCGCTGAAAAAGCATGCTTCAGCGCTAAACTAGATGCTTATTTCTCGTCTTTACTTGGTTTAGCTTTACTTACCTTGGTTTTACTGGGCTTAGCCTTACTTTTTTCGGTTTTATTTTTTACCGTGGCATTATCGGTATCTTGCATAGGGGGCAGCATACCTTTAAGTAAACGGCCAAATATATCTGCGCCGGTGATAATACGTTTAGTTTCACCCCATACCAGCAGCACATCGTGTTCAATAACGCCGTCAAAGTTTTTATCAATAGAGGTACTTACTTTCATTTTTAAAATAGCTTCATTTAACGATGTAGTTTCATCAGTGATAACAACTGGACGATGACAAAAATTGTAAGGGTCAAAGTTTTCTGACTGAAACAGTGCGCTACGTAAGAAGCCATCAGCATCAATAACAAGTAAAGGCTTACCTTCGAGGTTGGTTAATACCACCCAACTATAACCAGAATGATTTAGCATAGTTAAAAATGGATCGTCGGGACCAGAATAAGTATCTGGCAGAACAGGTAAATCAAGCTTTGTTGGCAAGGCGATAATAGAGTTAGGGTCAATAACTTCACCTTCTTCTGTGACTCTAATTTCATCTAAAGCAAAAAAATTCAGTGCGCCAATCCCCTCAACATGGTTCAAGTCAGCTTCTTCAGCGCTAATGTGCTCTTTAATAATACTGCCTAATTCACTTTCTGCTAAGTAGGTAATACCTTCTTTGCCCAACCAAGCGTCAAGTATTAGCGCACTTGGGCGAGTAACGGGGTAAAGCAGAAACTGGTAGAAGCGAATAATAGGCGCGAGCATGCTACCCATTTTTAAGGCGTTGCGAGAAAAGTAAGCCTGAGGCGTAATTTCACCTACCACAGTGATCACTATGGTTGAGAACAAAAAGGCCCCAACACCCGCAAGTACCGAGTCAGACAACATGGTTAACAAAACATTAATCCCCACATTGCCCCATAAAATAGTCGCTAATAAAAAGTTAGAATCGTTTCTCAGTGTTAATACTGTTATGGCGGCTTTATTACCTTTATTTGCTTCTACTTCTAGTTGTAACCTACTGAGTGAAAAAAACGCTAAATTTAATCCAGAAAAAATAGCAGATTGTGAAATACAAAACACAATAGCAATCCAGGTGATAGTTTCTACGGGCATTACTTTTTTCCTTTTTTACTTTTCTAAAGTAGCAGTAAGCTACCTAATCCCAAAAACACCACAAAGCCAACAATATCAGTTACTGTGGTTAAAATAACCGCGCCAGACAAGGCTGGGTCAATATTCAATTTGTTTAATAATGCCGGGATCATAACGCCGGATGCAGATGCGGTTAATAAATTTAATAAAATCGCTAAGGCAATAACCAAACTTAATTCGATGCTGTCAAACCAAAAATAGGTAATTGCGCCGATAACAATAGACCAAATGATGCCATTGACCCCACCCACTTTTAACTCTTTGCGCAGCAGCACCTTTCTATTTTGTTCTGTTATTTGTCCTAAGGCTAAGCCTCGAACAATAACCGTTAAGGTTTGACTACCCGACACGCCACCCATAGAGGCAACTACTGGCATTAATACCGCTAAGGCTACCACTTGTTGTAGTGTTGCTTCAAAAAAACCAATAAACCAAGAAGCCAAAAATGCGGTCAGTAAGTTAATACCAAGCCAAATACCACGGTTTTTGGCACTGGTTCGTACACTAGCGAATAAGTCTTCGTCGGTACTTAAACCCGCGGCGGTAGTCATCTGCTCTGCTTGCGATTCTTGCTTTACTTGATAGGCGGTTTCGACAGTAAATCGGCCAAGAAAATGTTCGTTTTCATCAACAACGGGTAGCGACATTTTACCTGATAGTATTACCGTTTCCGCTGCGGTTGTTAACTCTTCATTAGCATTAAGTCTTGTTATCTCAGCAGAAAAAAGTGTTTTTAACGTGTTTTCGCCGTCACTTTGTATTAGCGCATTAATGGCGACAGTACCGGTTAAAACACCTTCTTTATTGACCGCATAAAAGTCTTCGGTATAGGGTGAGAGACCTTTTTGTAAAAGTAGCTGCGCACTAGTGACTTTAAGCTTTTCTGAAATACGAACATAATTGTAATCTAACCAGTGACCGACTTCATCAACACTAAATTGCTGTGCCTGTTGATAAAGTTTTCGCTGTGAATCATCTAAATTTTTTATCGCATACTTTAATAGACGGCTTGGTATTTCCTCAGCAATTTCAATTACTTCATCAACATCTAGTTGAGCAAGCAACTCAAAACATTCCTCGTCACTTAACGCCTGAATTAAGCTGGTTCGAGTGCCTTGTCCCATATCAACAAAAGCAGACCTTTGCATGGTTTCAGGGTAAGTAGACCAAACACTTAAACGCTTATCTTGTGGCAATGCTTCAATTAACAGGGCAAATTGTTCTGGCGCGAGTGTTTCAATGGCCGAGCGCATTACTTGGACAATTTCTTGCGTATGCTCTGCAATGAGAATGTCGTCAATGACTAAGGATAATTTATCAATGGGATTTTCTAACATTTATTCATCCTTAAAGCTGTTTTAATAAAAGCATATGACCTTGTGTGGGAGCGTAACTGTTTGTCATTTACTCTTAACTTTTATGTTATTACTTTTAGTGAGTTATATTCGGTGAATTATATTCGTATTTAAAAACAAGTGTATTACAATCAAGGAGAAATAAGTTAGCTTTAATGCTAATTTATTTCACTATTTTTTAGCTTTGGCTTGTTGCTGATTTTTTGACTTTATAACAATAAAATCAAAGCTCAGGGGTAATGATTATCCCGTTTCACTCGGGGCATATTGAGAGTATATAATGATAAAATGTATGTTGATATCAGCAACTAAAAAAACTGTCTTTGGTAGCAGTGAATTAATCAACCAATGGCAAGAAAATGACGATACTACACTGTGGATTGATCTTGATAACGTTGAATTAGAAGAAGAGAAACGGATATTAACGCAGTTTAATTGCCATCCTTTAGCGATAAATGATGTGCTTCGTGAGCGCCATCCACCTAAAATTGAGTTGTTTAACGATTATATTTTTATGCTGTACCGCGGCATTATTGCCAATGACGATAGCCTAAGGTTTGGTCATTTGCAAATTAGTATGTTTATTGGCAAACGTGTACTCATTACCCGTCACCCGCAAAGCTCATTAGCGATTAACGAGTTATTTTCCGAAAACAGTGAAAAATACCTCAAGCGCAGTCCTGTGCATTTGGCACTGAGGCTTTTCCACAGCAGTTGTGGTTATTATCTAAAGGAAATGTTTAGTTTTGAAGCTGAGCTAGAAAAAATTGAAGATGACTTTCAATCAAGTGGTAATGACAAGATGATGAAACAAATCACCTCATACCGCTCACAACTGGTGAAAATAAGGCGTACTTTTAATTACCATGTCACTATGGGAGAAAGGCTAAAAGCTTATGTAGATGATGAAGATACTGATCTCATCACCGATAAAGAAACCCATACGGTTAATGATTTACGCGAGCGTTTAGATCGTTTGCTGAGCCTTTCGCAAATGTATTACGATATTTGTGGTGATTTAATCAATGGCTATATGTCTGTAACATCGCATCAACTTAACGCCACTATGCGGGTATTAACCGTAATCACGGCATTATTTGTGCCTTTAACCTTTCTTGCCGGTATCTACGGGATGAACTTTGAGTATATACCTGAACTAAAAGCAGCTAATGGTTACTTTATTTTATTAGGGGTAATGGCGGTGATTTCAGTGGCATTGCTGATGGTATTTAAGAAAAAACGTTGGTTGTAGATAATTATCTAAATGCTAACTTATAGGAAACTATACCCAGCTAAACCGCTATAGTTTCTTAACTAGGTCTCGTTTTACTCGATAATAATAAAAAACTATTCAATAATACGTTTAAATGGCGGTAAAGAGTTTAATAAGTCTTTACCGTAACGTTTATTCACCACACGCCGGTCCATTAGTGTAATAAAACCATAATCTTTTTCGTTTCTCAGTAGTCGTCCAGTCGCTTGAATAAGCTTCTTTGAGGTTTCAGGTACTGAGATAGACATAAACGGATTGCCGCCTTTAGCCGTGATATATTCTGCTTGTGCTTCCTCTACTGGCGATGATGGCACCGAAAACGGCAACTTGGTAATAATCACATTAGTGAGATAGTCGCCGGGTAAATCCAAGCCTTCAGAAAAACTTTGCGTACCAAAAATAATACTGTCTTCTTTTTTGTCACAAAGGGCTTTATGAGTTTCAATGATTTTTTGTCGAGACTGTTCGCCTTGCACCAAAATACTGAGTTTGGTTTTTTCTCGCAGGGCGGTAACCACTTTGTCCATTTGCCAATACGAGGAAAACAGCACTAGCGTCGCTTTACCGCGTTTAATTTGTTCAGGCAACTTGGCAATTAATTCGTCAGTAAACTGATCAGCACTCGGCTCATATTGCATTTTAGGCACGATTAGCTGCGCATTTTTTTGATAATCAAAGGGCGAATCAACTTTTTGGTATTGGCTGCCATCATCGGTTCTTAAACCCGCTTGTCGGCGAAAATGATCGAACGAGTTTAAAGCGAGAATAGTGGCAGAGCACAACACTGCGCCTTCACATTTAGACCACAGCATATTTTCTAAGGTGAAACCCACTTCGATAGGCGAACCGCTCATTAAATAGTCACTACGTTTGCCTTCAATTTGCTCCAACCAACGCGCCATAGGGGCACCTTTGTCGCTATCCGTTTTGGCATACATTTGCCATAAGGCATTAAAATTTTCCAAGCGCTGGATCATAAAGCCAGATTCGGCCAACAAGGGTTCGGCTAAATACATTTGCGTATCACCGTCTTTGACCGATTCCATCAGTAGGTTATAAAGCTTGTTTAAATGCGTTAAACATTTTTTAGAGCTCTGGGTTAGATCTTCCGCCCAATGCTTTAATGATTGCGGAATAATGCCGTTTTCAAAACGAAATTGTAGTGGTTGGTTTTGCATCTGCTTGCTATTTTTCACTGCTTGGTGAAAATAAAGGCTGCGATTATTATCAATAAAACTCAACACTTTTTGCATGTCAGCTAATATATCTTGGCTATCGTCAGCCATTTTTATTGAGGGAGAAATTACGCTATTTGATTTAACCAGTTTTGCGATTTTATCACCGGTTTCTGGCAATTTATTAAGCCAGTCAATCGCGCCCTTGAGCGTCAGGTTTGCACTGGAGTGATCGCGTGTTACTTTTGGCAAGTGATGCGCTTCATCAATAATGTAGAAAGTGTCTTCAGGAGCTGGTAATATTTTACCGCCACCCAGTTCTAAATCAGCCAAGAGTAAACTATGATTAACCACTAACACATCAGCAGCGTCCATGGACTCTCTAGCCTTATGAAATGGACAATGACTGTGCTCTGAAACATGCTTTAAACAGCTATGTTTATCGGCTTGTATTTGTTGCCAAATATGATGGTTAACCGACTCTGGCCAAGCGTCAATATCGCCGGGCCAACTATTATCATTGAGCGCTTGGTGCATCTTATTTAAGGTTCGAATATCACTTGCTTGAGGTTTTTCTGCAAAGGTAAAACCGGCTTGCGGGCTGTCGTCATTCGCCACTGCTTGCGCGAGTTTTTGCCGACAAACATAACGCTGGCGTCCTTTTGCTAAGGTAAAGTTAAAGTCTAAACCGCTGTATTTTTTTAGAAAGGGTAGGTCCTTATCAACCAGTTGTTCTTGCAATGCCACGGTTGCGGTCGCTATACAGACTTTTTTGTTGCGATTTAACGCTAACGGAATAGCGCCAAGCGCATAAGCTAAAGACTTACCCGTGCCTGTGCCCGCCTCAATAGTAATAATTTTACGTACTTTGTCGTAATCACCGGCCAGTGTTTTGGCAATTTCAGCAATTAAAAAGGTTTGCTGTTGGCGCGGGTTAAAGTTGGTGAGGTTTTCACCTATGCTTTTATAGGAGGTTCTAATAACTTGTTTAATTTTATCGCTTAACATCGCGGCTGTAGTTTCCTATCGACAAAAGATGATTTACACTGCTGTATATATTAACAGTTTGTCATGAACAATTAGAACCATTAATGCAACTTTCTCCTGAAAATATTCCTGACCTAGTTCAATCATTAGCTAGTACTCGTGGTTTTCTGTTGACCCGAAATGCGGCAGACAGAAACAACCACCTTGAAATTACCCTGTGGTTGAAAACGCCACAAGGGCCAGTGCAGCTGATTATTGATAACGAGCGTGCGGTTTTTTTTGTTGAAGTTATTGATGTGACTCATGTTAGGGAAGTATTAGTTAAACAAGGCATTAACTTTGATGAGATAAAATCGCTTGCGCTAAAAGCATTTAATCAAGCCGCAGTGGCTGCCGTATATTTTTTGACCTTACGTGATTTTTACCAAGCCCGCGCTGTACTAAAGCAAAAAGGTATTAAGTGTTATGAAGACGACATTCGCCCAGATGATCGTTTTTTAATGGAGCGTTTTATTACTGCCGATCTCACGTTTGCTGGTCAGTCAGTAAATTTGACTTCAGCTGATAATCAAGCCTACCAGCGCTTTGAACAGGTTAAATGTAAACGTATTGATAAAGCGCAACAAACTGACATTGCACTGTCGAGAGTATCGCTTGATATTGAATGTTCAATGTCGGGTGAACTCTATTCTATTGGGCTATATGGCGAGCACTGTCAGCAAGTGCTGATGATTGCTAACGCAGAAGAAATAGCCTGCGAGCAACAAACTACCTGTGACATTGATATTGTCTGGCAAGTTAATGAGCAACAATTATTAGTGAGTTTGCTCGCTTGGTTTACCCAACACGACCCTGATATTATTATGGGTTGGAACGTGATTAATTTTGATTTTGCATTATTGCAAAAGCGTTATGATTTACATGGCCTTAAATTTACGATTGGTCGAGATAAAAAAGCACCTCATTGGCGTAAAAATCAAAGTAGTGAACAGCAATTTATTGAAATTAATGGCCGTGTAGTACTCGATGGCATCGACTTACTGAAAAGTGCTACTTATAACTTTCCTAGTTTTTCACTCGACAATGTCGCGAATAGCTTACTGGGTATGGGTAAAAAAGTTGACGATGTTGATCACCGTATTCAAGAAATAACTGAAAATTTTAATCATGATAAAACAGCGCTGGCGATTTATAACTTAGAAGACTGTCGCTTAGTGCTGTTAATTTTTCAGCATACGCAGTTATTAGAATTTGCCATGCTCAGGGCGCAGTTAACAGGTTTAGCTATTGATAGAGTCGGTGGCTCTGTCGCCGCTTTTACCAATTTATATTTGCCTAAATTACATCGTAGTGGCTATATTGCGCCTAATATGGGCGATGGCGATCAAGGCTTTGAATCACCGGGCGGCTTTGTGATGGACTCTACCCCTGGGCTTTATCAAAATGTGTTGGTGTTAGATTTTAAAAGCCTGTATCCCAGTATTATCCGCAGTTTTAATATTGACCCTATGGGCTTGATTGAAGGTTTGAAATCGCCAGAAGCAGCCATAGAGGGCTTTGACGGGGCTTATTTTTCAAGAGAACAGCACTTTCTACCTGATATCATCACTGAGCTTTGGAAAGAGCGAGATATTGCCAAAAGAGATAAAAATTCTGCGTTGTCACAAGCGATAAAAATTATTATGAATTCATTTTATGGTGTTTTGGGCTCAACCGGCTGCCGATTTTTTGATCCCCGGTTATCCGGCTCTATTACGAAACGCAGCCATAGCATACTAAAAACCACTAAATCATGGATTGAAGCAAAAGGTTATCAAGTTATTTATGGTGACACCGACTCAATATTTGTCCATGTCGGTGACCATCAAAGCGCAGAGCACAGTAGAGCGCTTGGTAAAATTTTACAAGATTACATTAACCAAAAGTGGCAAAAATTACTTAAAGAGCAGTTTAATATTGTTAGCGAGCTTGATATTGAATTTGAAACCCACTTTAGTCAATTCTTAATGCCAACCATTCGTGGCCAAGACATAGGTACAAAAAAACGCTATGCAGGTTTAGTACAAAAGGGCGAACAACAACAACTTGTTTTTAAAGGTTTAGAAAGTGTTCGCACCGATTGGACCGAATTAGCCAAGCAATTTCAACGTACTTTGTATTTGAAAATTTTTAATGACGAACCGGTCGCTGATTACATCAAGCAAATGGTTGCCGATACCTTAGCGGGTAAGCATGATGACTTACTTTATTATCGTAAACGTTTGCGCAGAAAGCTTGAACTTTACGTTAAAAATGTGCCGCCACATGTGAGAGCAGCAAGGCTAGCCGATGAAATTTATCAGCAACAGGGAAAACCTCTTAAGTATCAAAATAAAGGTTGGATTGAATATCTAATGACCACCAATGGCCCACAAGCGAAAGGCTGTCAAAGCGCTGCTTTGGATTATCAATTTTATATTGATCGACAATTGCTGGCGGTGGCAGATGCTATTTTACCTTTTATTAATACCAGTTTTGATGAAATCACCAATAGCCAAATGAATTTGTTTGAGCGTTAAAACTGCCCCTTGAGCCAACTGACAGTATTATCCCCCGTTAATGCTTGCTTTGCTCTTAAGGGGTAAAGTTTTTAAGGGGAGGTTTTAGAAGATAAATAAATCATAACTACTTGTTATAGCTTGTTTTTATTTTAGATTAGACAAGGTGGGTTACTTAATTAATCAGTGCCTACTACTCATATGATACTATTTTATGTGCTTAATACTGTTCAAGACTATGTTATGACAAAATAAAGCGTGCTTCTTTACTTCATTCGCGATACAAATACCTATAGATGGCTAGATAGCTATAATGACTTTGAAAAGTGTGAACTTTAGAAAGCTGAAGTTAAAAAATGCGTTAGCCGCTTTTTGAATTGTCAGCACTGCTTGATTTTAAAAGGATAAGTCCCTGATCGAGCGATATCCAAAAAATACAACCGTGGAATGTAACCTAGAGATGAAAAAAGAAACAAAACTTATTAATGCCGGCCGTAAAAGCCAATGGACACGCGGTGTCGTTAACCCACCGGTAGAGCGGGCATCTACCGTAGTATTTAATTCTGTCAAAGAAATGAAGCATGCCACAGCAAATAAAACCAATCAGGTGTTGTTTTATGGCCGTCGTGGTACCTCAACATCGTTCGCTTTTAGTGATGCCATGACCGAGTTAGAAGGTGGAGCAGGTTGTGCCATATATCCCTCGGGTACTGCGGCAATCACTAATGCCATATTAGCGTTTGTTAAAACGGGCGATCATATTTTAATGGTTGATAGCACCTATGAACCCACCCGTGATTATTGCGATAAAATATTAGCTAAGTTAGGTGTTGAAACGACTTATTATGATCCATTGATTGGTTCAGGTATTGAAGCGTTAATTCAAGCAAATACCCGGGTGGTGTTTCTTGAATCACCGGGCTCAGTTACCATGGAAGTGCAAGACGTTCCCGCGATAGCTGAAGTAGCTCATAGACACAACTGTATCGTGATGTTAGATAACACTTGGTCCGCAGGGGTGAATTTTCAACCTTTTGATTATGGTGTTGATGTTTCAATACAGGCAGCGACAAAATATATTGTTGGCCATTCAGATGTCATGTTAGGTACCGCAACAGCAAACGCTGAGCATTGGCCACAATTGCGTGAAAGCAGCTATATTATGGGGCAATGTACTTCTCCTGATGACTTATACTTAGCCATGCGTGGTATTAGAACATTAAGCGTACGCTTACAGCAGCACCAGGCCAGTGCACTTAAAATAGCGCAGTGGTTGTCAACGCGCCCAGAGGTTGAAACTATTTTGCATCCAGCACTACCATCTTGCCCAGGTCATGAAGCATTCAAGCGTGATTTTACCGGCTCAAATGGTTTGTTTTCGTTTGTACTAAACAAGGGTAATCAAGCAGCACTAACCGCATTTTTAGACAGTATGGAACATTTTAAAATGGGTTATTCGTGGGGTGGTTTTGAAAGCCTTATTTTAGGTATTTCAAAGGTTAATAATATGCGCACTGTAACCACTTGGCCATATCAATTTCCCTTGATTCGTTTGCATGTTGGTTTGGAAAATGTTGATGATTTAATTGATGACTTAGCACAAGGCTTTGCGCATTTTAATCAAGTGCTTGAGCAACAAGGTAGCTAAGAGCATTTTTATGATTAATCTGTCAGTTTAGTATTGCAGCAGTGAACTTAAAAATAGTAAGTGACTTAACGTAAGAGTCAGTTACACATTTAGTGTAACGGCTCATGTTAAATAAAGCCTTTGAAACGGACTTTGAATTTAATCATAAATCGATTCAAAGCCGTTTTCTAAAGGCTATCAGCATGGTTTATTTTGCCATGCCACCTCTTATCGCAAGATAAAGCACTTTTCACTGAATTATATTTTTTCTTAATTATTAGGGTAAAACAACACACGTTGGTATATTTTCAGGTGTGCACTGATAAAGTATAATAAAGTGTTTGTTTGCAAGCATTTTTGAATATTATCGTTTAGCCAGGGTTTAGCCTTACTTTCAATGCGTATTATTGTCTAACAGATCCTGATACGGGTTATCAACATCCTCCTCCCTCACCCTTTAGTGCTTTTAAAACACACCCGAGCACAAAGGGTGAGGAAGGATGAAAACAGTTTACTTGTTTTCATCCTTAGCCTTGTTGTAATATGTGAGAAATCATAATTATAGTCAGCATTATGGTAAAGTCAGTTGTGATCCGTCTTCTATGTATAGTATTTGATATAAGAGAGTTGAATGAATAGTGATTCGCCCATAAGAAAAGGTTTATTTCAACTTTTATATTCTGTGATAGAAACAGGTGTTTGCCGAGTTATTACCAGCAAGTCTCCAAAGCTTTTAGCGAGTTTAAAAAAAACCTATATTGAAAATATCCCTGAACATCATCAAGTCGTTTTTTTACCAGGAAAAATCGAGCACCTCGATGATTTAACGCGTGTCTTAGTAACGGGGGGTATCGATCAGTTTTCCTCAATAGAAAATAACGAACAATTCCTTGAAAATGCCAAGCAATATTTAATTGAGAACAAAGACAAAGAAGTTATCACTATTTGGGCATTTGAAAATGCTGATTTGATTGCAAGTGGTATACATGACTTGTTAGGACAACTACTGGCATGGCAACGCTATGGTAGCTCATTATTGACCATTGAATTATGGGGCCATACCTTATTAGAAAAATCATATAGTTCAGGAGAGATTAGCCAATATTATCACAGTAAAGTTTATCCTATTAATCTTGATGAAAATCTTCCTCTTAAGTCCAAAATCGCCTTATTTAACTTTAAAGCAATTAACTTTAAACTGTTCATTGCTTTAATGGCCGGATTACTTTTAGGCCCACAAGTAACGCCTTTGCTAGAAAAAATGTCAAATATTTATAATAGTTCAACACAGCCAACAAACAATTTAGTCAGTAATATAAACACAGAGAAACTAGCGCCAAAAGAAATATCAGCAAAGCCTGCGTTTGACGACGTGGATGAGAATAATAACCAAGCCGAGGTGACCAGGCCAATAAATGTTCTAGCACTTAATGATAGTGCAGAATTTAAAGAGAACAGGGAAAACCTTGCTATAACACTAGCAAGCAATAAAGATGAAACAAACAATATAGAAGCAACAGATAGCACAGGTGAAAAAAATAATAATATTCACAATCTAACAGTTGTAGAGCATATTTTAGCACCAGAAAAACCACATTGGTACTTTAAGCTTTTACCGAACGAGTGGCTAAGTGAATATAATATTAATTTAAATCATCAATTACAGACAGAAAATAACCAAGTCTATATTCAGTATGGCGTATATAAACATAAGCGTTCTGTTATCAGGTTTGCTACAGAAAACAAGTCATTAAGTGATTATTATCATCTATGTTATTCATCTGACTGGCAAATGGTAGCGTTGATGACAGGTGCTTATCAAGATTATGATCAAGCCTTCAAAAGCTTGATTAAGATAAAAGAGCAAGGCTTTGATGGTATTATTGTTAACTCATCTTATTTAAATGCATGGCAATGTAGTAATCAAAACTAATGATCATCAGAAGGCATTTTATTGGCCTTAGGTGCAAATACTGATAGGGATTTAATGCGTAAGCGTTTAATACCAATCTCACTAATTATCTGATCATTTTTACTGGTTAAAATAACCAACTACTGCGTTATTTATTTAATAATTAGAACAACTAGTTATTTATTTAATAATTAGAACAACTAGTTATTAAATAAATGCCTTATATTTGGCTGTTTTTCCTGCGTATAAAGTAGATCACCTTATTAATGAAATTGGTATAAGCAAAATTAACTTCTAATAAACCCGATTTTGAAAGTAGCAAAGTAGCCACATGTATAAAAAAACCAGTAAAAAAGATGCAAAGCCGCAAGTGATTTCTTATGATCGGGTCAAATCCTATATGATTTGGATGATTGAAAGGTATGGAGATTACTCGGCAAAAGCGTTACTTCAAAAAGCTAATATGTTGTTTAAAGATGATACTCAATTCAATGAGCCAGCACTTAATTATTTGATAGAACATGACATTATTAATGACTTTCGCTATGCAACACGCTTAACTACAAGTTTATCAGAAAAAAATATTGGCCCTAATAAAATCAAAGAAAAATTGTATGTAAAGGGATTCGCATCTAAGATCATCAATGAATGTGTTGAAGCACTAGAAACATCTGAGGATGATTATTTTGCTAAGGCACTTTCATTAAAGATCAGAAAGTTTGGCGAAGAGCCTATTGACGATATTAAAGTAAAGCAAAAAGCGCTACGGCATTTAATATCCAAAGGCTTTACATACTCAATCGCCGATAAAGCGATAAAGTTCAGTTAATAAGGTGATAAAATATTGTTTAATTTAGCTAATCAGATAGCTACATCAATCAAAAATAGGCTTTATCAAACATAATCAATTATGGCTAAAGCATTCTGCACCATGGCTTATGCTTGATCAAGCTAGTAGTAGTGTACGCGAATAACGAATCATCAATGAAGATAAAGTCATTGATCTTATATGCGCGTACTGTGATAAAAAATCTGGTACTTTTAATAAATTTACTTATTAAATTTATTAACCGCTGTTAGTAATTGCCGACAAGAAACCTGCCCAACCAATTTACCATCTTCAACAACAGGTCGACGACGATGTTTTTTTAGTAGCATGTCCTGAGCGACGTTGATAATGTCATCACTAGGGTGAGCAATAACGATATTGTCTTTAGTCATATATTCACTTACTAAACCAACACCAACATTATTGTAAGTGCTTTCGAGTATGGCAGCTAAACAATCCATTTCGGAAAGTACGCCTACGAGGACTTTCTTTTCATTTATTACACAAACCCCTGAGACCTTATTATCTATAATGATTTTTATTGTATCTAATAAATTATCATCATCTTTGACCTTGATTGGGTTAGTGATCATATAATCGCGCAGATCAACTGATTGAAGCATGGTAAATCACCTTTTAATTTAGTAATAATTTTCATTATGTAAAAAGATAGACCGGATGTTTTTTGAGCTTAAGCTTTATTCACTCAGCTTAATAGAATATAAACGTCATATCTAATATAAGTCAAAGAATACTATAAATATTTTTCAATCCAGCGAATAATAAGCGATGAAACAAACGAATAAACGATGGTTATCGGCGTTTTCAAGGTACTTGTCGCCTAGGTTAGTTTTATGCCGCCTTTTGTTTACTCGCTTTTGTTTCGTTAGTGGGGTTAAGGACCATGCTGGTTATATGTGACCAATCCCTTGTGGCTCGACTCCAACGTTCAGGATGTTTTGATTTTGCTGTCTCGTAAACATCTATTCGTTTAACGAGCACATCAATATCTGTTTGTTGATGACACATTACTGGTGTAACGAATTTGATGCCACTATGCTGATGCTCCACATTGTACCAAGTTACGAAGCGGTCAAACCATGACCGCGCATCAGGTAAGCCAGTGAATCTTTTTTCAGGATGACCAGGCCTATACTTAAGTGTTCTGAATAGCAATTCGGAATAAGGGTTGTCATTGCTGACAGATGGTCGACTCAGTGATGGCATAACACCTAGTTTTTGTAATTTAGCTAACATGGTGACACCTTTCATTGGGCTGCCATTGTCTTAATGTAATACCACTTGATTGGGCTTAATTTTTTCACCCTGGCAGATATCCACCATTAAGTCACTCGCTATCTCATTACTCTCAGGATTGTGTACCTGCCAGCCCACTATTTTACCGCTGTATATGTCGATTATCATATATAAATAGAGGAACATTCCTCTAACATTCGAGGGCAAATAGGTGATAGCCCAAGTGTATATTTGGTTGGGACCTGTCGCCACAAACGGTTTAGGTTTTGGATGGCTATACGCGTGAGCACTTGTGGACTTAGCCAACATATTATGAGTATGTAGTAAGCGATAAATCGTCGATTGAGATGCTAAGTCAACCCCTTATCGGCCAGTTTAGGAACGATCTGGCTAGGCGGTAAATTCGCATACCCTTCACTATTCACTATTCACTATTCACTAGTGCCAGTATTCTGGTTTGTTCCAATGCAGATAATTAATTAGCAGGTCGCTTTGGTGTCGTTTGGCGCTTATCTACCAAACTATCTGCAGCCTTCCAGCGCTGTAATGCTTGGGCGCTAATGCCGACAATTCCACATGTCAGTCTTTGTCTTGCGCCATCCGTGCAAGCTTCCTCTATCCAGCTAATGAGTTGTCCTTTTTGTTTGACTGACATGAAGAATCCTCGTCCTCTTTCTATATGTCGAGGACTTTTTTTTGGAGCACCAATAATACCGCAGTTTTGGCCAACGACTTATCTTTGCCCGTCAGCTCTCATTTTAGTTTCTGGTGCGGCGGCAATATGCGCTCATTTCTTCTGCTGATAAATTGTGACACGCGATTATGGCATTGAACCGTTGTTCTTTAGTCCAGTCTTCAGGGCGTTTTTCATTGGTAGGCTTTGTCATCGTTTTTTCATCGTATCCAATGGGGTTGGCTCGCTGGCAGTTTGTCGTCCACCGATAAATTGTGGAAACTGCTACCTAATTCTGCAGCAATATCTTCCATCGTAACATCATCGTGTTTATTTAGTATTTTTTGTACTGCTTGTTGCTTGAATTCATCGCTATATTTAATTGGCATTTCTTGTCTCTTATTAAAAAATTAGAGACGGCAAGTATCCTGACACAGGGGGTCCTTCGACAGCTCTGAATCTTCATTTTGTTGTTTAAACTGTACTACCCAGTTATAAAGCAGTTTATCAGTTATATTTAGTGATGCCGCAGCTTCGACGACCGAGTAACCTTACTCAGTTATTAACGCCACGGCCTCTTGCTTAAAATCATTTGGATATTGTTTGTCAATACGTTTAGTCATTTTACACCTCAATAATTGGATATTATCCTTTATCGAAGTGACCGACTAATTCAACCACAACAAGGTTAATTTTTGACACATAGAAATAATCGACTATGATTTAATTAGCATTCTTTACACAGTAACAAGTTTATCTAATATGGACATTGATTATAGTTGTATTGAATCCATTTCCTCTCCTATTATGTGCTTTAGCTTGAATGTAAATCTGCTATACCGAAAGCACTATCATTTGATCGCAATCATGCAATTTTCGACTCAAAAATAAGGATAGTTTTTTATAGACAAGTATTCGCAAGTCACGCTGAAATTTAATGATTCATCAAACTCAGATTTTTTGATGCATTTTTTATATCAAGTTGTTGTGAAGAATATTTTTCCGCATTCGCTTTCATTTACGTTTGTTAATTCCACTTGAATCAACGTGGTTTTCATTAACCACGGGAGAAAATGCAATGAGTACATCTATTCCGTTCGACCCTTCACTCGCTTTAGGGAATATCGTCCCACAATCACATTTGGATAATTTAGAACAAATATCTGCCGTACAAGCACCGGTTGATGGTGCGTTGCTAGAACTGAACTCTTCTTTGCTGCTAAAACATAAGTTAATGATGACCTTAAATGAATTGGGTAATCTGGGCATAGACTCATCACCGATTGATAAGTCGATGAAGGAAGTTGATAAAACAATTACGACCTCAGCAACTAACTATGCTTCAAAAGCAGCAGAAAGCTTACCTAAAGTAGCCGAGCTTAGAGGTAAAATTCAGCAAGTTGGGGACAGTATTGAAAGTCCTATAAACTACAATAAAAGCAATATTAAGAAGATACCTATTTCAGCAGACTCAATGACAATGGATGCTCAATATTTCTCTTTTGACCAGACCGAGCAATCGGATCAATCTGTGATGGCGACGATGAAAAGCTTTGTCTCCGCGTCGACTTCGTTTTTGGGCAATTCACGAAGCGCACAAATGACAGCATCAATGCAACAGCAAGTCAGTCATCAACGTGAAGTACACGATATTCAGGGTGTTTTGGTGATCACGGCTAATTGCACACATAAAAACGCCAACCTTTTCGCCCCCTTCGTGATTGACGTAGACAAAGGTATTCGAGCTTGGAATGAATTAGTTAGAACCAAAGCATTGAAAGGTGCACAACTTATTAAAACTGACGATCGTGCAAGCTTTGAAAAAGCTGCAAAGCAATCGGGCACTGAAAAAGAGGTTTCATACAATCTAATTTCCGGTGCAACTTACGGTTCAAGTTTTGTCGGCATGGTGCATGTACTTAAAGAGTCGAGTACGCAAAGTTCTCAAAACATGTATGCCGCCGCCGCTAGTATGCAAGCACAAATGAAAGTGGGTGGGTGGTTCTCAGATATGGAAGGTGGATTTGGCGTTAGCTCAAGCTTTGCTAGCAGTGCAAAAAAATTGTTGAGCAGCCAAAAAATAACGTCTCATGTCAGTTTAGTAACCATGGGTATTATTCCCTCTATTGTAGCGGATGAGGTTCAACTATCGGTTAAGCAATTCTCTGATTTTAGCCCTGATAAAATGATGGGCCAACTCGCTGCGTTGCAAAATTCAACCAACTCTGACCAAGCGAGTGTTACTGATGCCGCAGGCAATGCGAGAACTGGTGCACAAATGATGGCAATTCGTAACAGTGAAGTAAAAAGTGTCATGTTAGCCGTTGGAGAAATTGACGATGGTAAAAACAAAATGTTGGACGTCAACTCCTTAATGACTGCATTTACAGATTACGTAAATAAAGCGGGTGGCGGTGATGTAGGTGTGCCTATCGAATACTTCTTAAAGCCGATTACCGCAAACCAGCTGTTTCAAATGTGGGTGGCGAAATACTTCCCTGCTAAATATGTCACATCCTCAGGTGATGATACTGCTCCTGAAGAGCCAGCGACTAATAATGAAGAGGGAGACGTAGATTAAATGGTACATTAATAATGAGCAATAAACGCTTAGTAGCAATGGAATCCTTTGACAGCAATACCAGGGCATACAAGTGGATTGAACCAGAAATAACGAAACTTGGATGGGATGTATGGTCTATTCCCACTACTGAATTAATAGATTTTTTAGGGGTTTCAAGCTATTTGAGTGCCTTTATCAATGTCATCAAAGAGGTTCATCCTCATGTGGTTTTGGTGACTTCACCCTATGATTTTTTGGGCAGTGAAGCTTATGATGAAATTCGGGCGTTGGGGATACGCGTTATATGCTTGAGTGATGACGTTGATTACGACCCATCTTATTGGAATTCGATTAAGTTTATTAATGCCATTAAACAGGCTGACTTATGGCTAGTTAACCAACCTTTTAAAGCTCCGATTGCTGCTGGTGCCCTAATGATCCCATGGGTGACTACCGCTGAAAGTCTGGCAGTAGACGATCATAATGCTCCTTTTTTTGAAGTTGTCCTTTTTGGAGACTATTCGAGCCAAAGAGAATCACTGGTTTTACGCCTAGCTAAGCATATGAACATTGCTTGTTTTGGCAAAGGTTGGATCGCAGGCGAAGTAACACGAGGCAGTCGTTTAGGGCTCATGCGTAGAGCTCGAACGGTTATTTTAGTCTCCGAAGAAAATGACTTCAGCCCTGAATTCATGATAGAAGCGGCAATGATCGGCGCTAACTTTATAGTGGAATTGCATTCAGATCTTGCTCGGCACTTTGTCGATCCTGAAGCACTTAACACTTATCATTCAGATGAAGAATGTTTTAAATGGATAACATCGGAATGCCAGGCGAAACCCGCACCTACGCCAATTGGATGGAATGTCATATGGCCGAGGATTACAGATAAACTGTCCTTAAAAAACCGAGCACATGAACAAGGTATCAGTTCGACCTTAGCTTTGCTATACGCCGCTATCGCTCGCTTTAATAAGGAGCGGGGTCAGCACAGGATTGCGAAAGTATGTCTTGAACACTGGATAAAAGCTGATCCCAGCGCTCCTGAGCCGGTTATGCAAATCGCCCGTTATGCTTATTTGTTGGAGGATTGGGAAGCCGTTGTCCAGAACACAAAGGATGCAGAAGTGTTGTTGTTAAGTAAGGCAAACGCTTGGTTTGATGATCAATTCGAAACACATAGTGGTTTGAATATATTCCTAGAATTAAGGTGTCTGCGAATACGCAGTAATTTACAATTAGGAGACGATGAGGCGGTGTTGACAGAAATCGCGGCATTGAACGACAAGGATCGTCATACTATTTATCTTCAACTGAAAAATGAATTACAAATTAGAAAACTGAACCATGTTATTAAAGCTTTTTTGAATGATAAGAAGTAGGTGGAAGGAGTTATAGATGGACATAAACATTAATCATTGAGAGTGTAATAAGAATAAACCACATTCCTGATCTATTCAACATGGTCTGATTTTGTTGGGTTCAGGGTCATTGAACTGCCTGTTTGAACAGGTCAATGGATGAGAAAGTTAGGAATTGATATTCTTAAGTATGTGTCTTATCCGCAAGAAAAAAAGGGTTCGACAGGCTCGTTGACTCCCCCTTTGAATATCAGAAGAAGCTTACTTAAGCAGTTGTTATGTGCTTACATTTACATCTCAGAGAAAAACCTGAACGGCGGCTATCCCATTAAACTTGTTATATACCATAGCCAAAACGAAAGGCTATATCTCGCTCAAACTGATCATAAACATGGCTTGGAAAATCCTTATCTTATGCAATCCTTATCTTATGCCACCCATAATAATTCTACGCAATAATAATGCTCTGAAACACTTCTATTCATTGGTCAAGAACAATGCATGTACTTCATGTTGTAAGCTTTTGTATATCGATTTTTATATATTTTGATTAAATGAGTGAATTTCAGGCAAGCTGTACTTGCTGCCTCAAAGTAGCCGTATTTTTCTTGCTATCTTAGCATGTAGTTAAGTTTAAGCGCTATTCAAACAAGCTTGAGCATTGGCTTTACCGTGTGCTCGCTTTAAACCCACGTGTTCAGTGAATTCACACAAATGCTCTGCGGTGCCCACCGCGCCAGTGAATATACCTTCAAAGTTTGTGGTGAGCTTAGCCAACTTTCATCGCTGATGTGAAGTCTTGACAGTATCTGTGCGGTTTTAGCATCGATAGCGCCTCGTTTGTCTTCTCTTATTACGCGACCTGTTTCATCTACTATGGTTAAGTAATCCTTCAAGCTAAAGCTGATACCTGAGGTTTTCTCTTGATGTTCATTGCCAGTAAAGGCTAATAACGTTATAGGCTGCTCGCCCTTTATCGCCGCTTTGATACGTAGCGGGATACTGGTAAAACTCGATTGTTCAGGTGTTTGAGCAATACCTGCACGGACAGGATTTAAATCTACATAAGCCATACAAGCGAGTAATGCACCTTCATCGAGCAGGGCTTGTGATGTAAAGTGTCCTTCCCAAAAGTGCCCTGTGTATTTATCTTCTTTATTGGCTTGTCGAGCAATAGGTTCGTTTAAAGCGCGCATAAACCAACTGATATCGATTAAACGCTGTTTATAGACCTGTGCTGTTTCTTCAGCCATTTCCATTTCAAATGTAGTTAATGATTGCTCTCGCTGATATTTACTGGTCAAAATGGTGCCTTTAAACAACTTATGCCAAAGGGAAAGTACATCTAGCGTAGTCCAGTTTTTAACTTGTTCACTATCAACATGAAGTACTAAATGTAAATGATTATTCATGACAGCGTGAGCACAAATATCAATAGCAAAGACCTGAGATAATTGAAAAATACGCTGTTCAATCCAACTACGTCTATGCTCATAGTTGACACCCGTTTCTTTATCTACACCACATAAAAAGGCTTTTCGAACGGTTCGACTGCAAATATGATAATACGGCGTATCAGGTAAACTAATTTGTTGTGAACGAGGCTTGGGCATAACAATCACCACACTTAAAAAGGGTAAATTAAGTGTAGTTTATTGTTGAAAAAAAAAACAAGTTATTATGGGTGGCTAAATTAATGATGGCTAAATTAATGATGGGTGGCCAAATTAATGTTGATAAATTTTCCCTAGAAGGTATTGCTGCTTATTTTATAACGGGTTTGACATTAACCTTACTTGGAGTGTTCTGTCTTTTGAATGGAGTGGGTTTGTATTCATTCATAATAGAATCCACATTTGAGCGCCGTGAATGGAGAAAAAACTTGGAAATTATTGCATGTGGGAATTTCCGCTTTCATATTACCTTTGATTGCTCTGCATGCCTGGATAGCACTTGCCTATAAAGGATAAGTTAATTTTATTATACTTAGAACAGATAGTCATTTTTTCGTTTGTCTTTGGTGTGAAACGTTTAGGCTAAAGAATATATAATTGAACTCCCTCAACGCCTACAGAGTGAGGTAATATAAAAGTTGTTACTGAGGTGGACGACAAATAACAATTATTTTTGATCTTTAAGCAACTATTTTTAGCATATTAAAACGGCGTTATCGATACAAAACCTAATGCCCCCTCAGTGGTAAAAGTGATCATTAGAAGCCAATCTCATTTAGTATTTGGTGGTCTCAAACATTATACGCAGTCACATATGATGTTAATTTTTCTCACCTCGTGACACGATTATAATTTTTTATGACATCTCGACACAACAGGTTCTAATGTACGCTTGCAGGTAAAAGACATTTCAGGACGGGACAGGCTAAACAAAAAAGACCGAGCAAGTGATAAATTATTTATAAACTAATCAGCCTTTTTTTGCTTTATTCTACTATTTCTGTAAGCATAGCTTTGTTTTATTTTTTACCTAATAAGGTGAAAATTTTCTTGGCAATGTCAGTATTGTCTTGAAAACCTGAAAACATTTCACTGCCTTTACCAAAGGCAAATACAGGCACATCAATACCGGTATGAGTACCTGAAGGACTAATTGATCCCCAACCTGTATTGGTTTTTACATCAATAATTTTGGTGATAACATTAAATACAGACTGGTATGGTCTAGGCTTTCTTTTACTTTTCTTTACATCCGTAGCTAATAATTTAAATTGCTTAACAATCTGGTGATCAGCAAGTTTAGCTTGTTGTAAATTTTCCATGTCTGTGGCTGTTATTTTAAATGATAGCAATTCACTCAGCTGTGTCAGAGATAATTCCTTATCGATAAACCGTTTTGCTATTGTTTCTGGTGACATGCTCATGCTGCGTAAAAATTCTGGCTTCCATAAATATTTACTGTTGATATTAGGGTTAGAACGTTCAGTTTTTTTGCCAATGCTTAAGCCACCCGTACTATGATCCGCTGTGATCACCACTAATGTATCTGGATGTTCTTTAACATAAGTTTCAAGGTATTCTAAAGTTTTAGCTAAATCGTCCATTTCATGCATAGCGGCGGCAATATCTCGAGCGTGTCCGCCATAATCAATTTGGCTACCTTCAATTAACATGAAGAAGCCGTTATCATTTTCTAATTGCTTTGTTGCCGCTTGCGTCATCATTGATAAACGGTACTTGTTAGTATCATCCAAGGCCCAAGGTAAACCAGTTTCAGCAAATAAACCTAGTACGGGTTTATTTGCTGGAATAGTGCTTATTTCACTATAGTTATCAATGTAGTGGAAACCTGATTGTATAAATTCATCAACAATATTTCTATCTTCACGGATAAAATATTTCCAGCCACCACCAAAATATAAGTCGGCTTTGATGCCATCATCAATGTAACTGTCGGCAATAGCATTGTAATTATAGCGATGAACATTATGAGCTAAATAAGCAGCAGGGGTGGCGTGATTAATTTGCAAGGTAAGCACAACACCGGTTCTTTTACCACTTTGTTTGGCATATTCCAAAACAGTTTCAACTGGCTGCTTGTTAACATTGACGCCGATAGCGCCATTATAGCTTTTAATACCGGTCGATAATGCGGTAGCGCTAGCCGCTGAGTCGGTAATGTAACCTGACTCAGCAGCTGGATAGGTACTGCTATTACCGACAAAGTGACGGTCAAAAACTGTTTGTTCTATTTCAGGTGTATTAGGATCGTCATGAAAATAGCGATAAGCACTGGTATATGCTGGGCCCATGCCATCACCAATAATCATAATGATATTTTTTGGGCTACTGGCTGCAATAGTGCTTGTTTTAGCATCATCAGATGCTTGTAGCTGACCACAAGACAAGATCATCAAGCTGGTTAATAAGGTTGGAATGAATTTTTTCATATTGATTTCCACTAAATATTATTGGTGAATATAACGGTTTAACTCTGTCGAATTTAACTGATTCGAATGTAACTCGGTTGATGTAGAACAGTTATTTATTAATTGGATTTTTAAACGCCAGGTCCACCCAAACAAGTCGGTGATCTGACGAGGCAGCACGGTTTTTAATTAAACGAAACTCAGCTTCATTTTCTTTTGGCCAGAATATACCTGAGCCAAGTACATTAAATTGTGCTTTTGCAGGTAAAACATAATCGGCTCGCATGCCCCAAAATGCCGTGTGATATTTTGCATTTGCATTATTATTTCGCTGTAACTTTCCACCTTCGCTATTAGGCTTGGCATCAATAATACGGGGATGATTGATTAAGCGCTCAATACCCGACTTTATTGCACTGCCCTCTATAGCATCGGCATTTAAATCCCCTAATATAACAAAAGCTTTATCTTGAGCTAAACCACCAAAGTGCTTATTGTCATCATAAATATAACTGGCAGCACTCGGGGTTAGGTAATCAGTCCAAAAACGTATTTCATCAAAGTTTCGTTTACCGTTTCTGTTTTCTGGCCCATCAAATACCGGTGGGGTTGGATGGCTAGCCAAAATGTGCACTTGATTACCATTGACATTCAGTGGTATATCCCAATGAGATTTAGATGATAGTCTAAAATTACTCCAGGCTTGTTCATTATACCAAGGTGTTTTTGAGTCAGGATTTACAGGTATTAAGGCGTTTGGCATATCGCGCCATTTGAACAGTTGAAATGTTCTAATTTCGTCTTCAACAATAGGATATTTAGATAACAATGCCATGGCGAAATGCCCTGAAAAAAGCCCATAACCATAGGCATCATTGGGTAATTTACCTACTTTGTTGTCATTATTTAAGTCATCACCAGAAGCAACACCGGTATTAGAGGGGCCTTGATAAAAATAGGGGTAGTTAACCGCAGCGTTACCTTGTTGACTTTTTGCTAAATAATCGCTTAAAAAGCGTTTTAGTGATTGATGTTTTGGGTCATTACCGTCAAATTCATTCAATAAAATAATATCAGGATTTACGCGTTGAATAATTTCAGCAATATTTTTAATTTGTTGATGATTATCTACTAACGCCAAGGCTAACTCATCTCCTTTGGGTTTTTGTTCTTTACCTAATGCTGAAGGTAAGTAATTTAATGCTTCCATGCTAACATTGAAAGTAGCAATGCGTAAGCTGGAGGTTGAATCATTTGACGTTTGTGACATAGCAATACCTGAATAGACTAACAACGTAGTTGTCACTAAATAGCTTAATACTCGCATATAAATTCCTATTTTAGGCCGCAACCCCGTAATATAAAATCAGTTAAAAACTCGGTTACTTGGGTTATATCGTCTTCTTCGTAATCGGCACGATTCATAATAGTTAATATTTGTTGTTCAAAATCAGCGTAATGTTGAGTTGAAGACCAAATTAAGAAAATAAGTTTTACCGGATCAACATTTTTCATTTCACCGCTATCGATCCATACTTGAAATACTTTAGCTTTTTCTCTTACCCATTGGCGTAAATAAGTGCGAGAAAATTCTTTTAAATGTAATGCCCCTTGTATGATTTCCATAGCATAAATTTTTGATGCCTGAGGGTGTTCAAAAGACATTTTTACTTTCGAAGCAATAAATTTTTCAATCGCTACAATAGGACCGTCGTTAATATCAAGTTCACCAATACCTTGATCCCAAGTATCTAAGGTTAACTGCAATACCGCATGATAAATATTTTCTTTATTTTTGAAATAATATAATACGTTTGCTTTAGGCAGATTCGCGCTATCAGCAATAGATTGAACGGTAGCACCTTTAAAACCCTGGAGAATAAACTCTTTTTGGGCTGCCGCTAAAATCACAGCTTCACTTCGTGCCCGAATACTTCCTTGCTTTTCATTGCTGGTATTGTTGCTCACGCGAATAACCTTTCTCTTTATATTTTTATATTCATTAACACTATTTTATTAGGTTAATATTACAGTTGTTAGCTTATGTTCAGCCGACAAAAAATTACTATGTTAGCTATTAACATCGTTAGCAACTTTACGGATTTAATGTGGTAGATATATCAATAAGTTCATGCTTATGAGTTAAAAATTGGTCCGTTTAATTTAAATATACTGTTAAGACACTGTTGTAGTAAGTTTCGTCTTTTATCATCAGCATTTTTTGATATTTTTAAAAAACTTTAACTATGGTTAATTTATCTAAATTAATACAGGCCTTTATTAACTTAACTAAAATCATACTTTATTTTATCTTGACCAAATGGTTTGTTTTTATCATTTTTTGTTATAGTTAATCTTTATTAATGTAATTATAGTTATAAGCTATTTTTAGGCATGTTTTAAAATCACACATAGGTTGCTGTTATTTATAGTTTTAAGTTCATTAGCTTTGTTTTTCTGTTTTGTGAAGTTAAAAAATGTAAATGCACAGCAAGTACCCTGTAAAATATTGTAATGAAAATGTAAGAAAACTCTGTTTTAATTTCACCGAGATAGCATTAAAAAAATAATAAAGAGCTTCAAATTAGCTCAATAAAACTTACATAAAACATTTAATAAATAAAAACTTAACTTACACCAAGGAATAATATGATGAAAACTCATCGTCTCTCACGGATTACTGGCGCAATTGTACTTGCGTTTGGATTGTCAACATCGGCCATGGCTGATGATACGTCATCGTCAATTCGCGGTAACATTCTAACCAACAATGGCAGTGTTGTTACCGATGCTACTATTACTATTGTTCACGAACCTTCAGGTACTCGTAAAACTTTAAAAGTTAACAACACGGGTAATTTTTCTGCACAAGGTTTACGTGTTGGTGGTCCATACACGGTCACGATCGACTCTGATATCTATGCAGACAAAACACTTAAAGGCATTTACATTACTTTAGGTGATGTATTTCGAATCAGTGAAGTATTAGAAGATACTAATATTGAGCGTATTGCTGTAACTGGTTCTTCAACATTTTTTGACCCGTCTAAAGGCTCATCAAGTGTTTTTAGTGGTGATGCTTTAACTAAATCAGCAGCATTTAACCGTGATTTAAAAGACATTGTTCGACAAAATCCAATGGCCGTTGTTAGTAATGATGGCAATACCTTATCTCTAGCAGGTAGTAACCCTAAATATAACAGTTTAGCGGTTGATGGTGTGAACCTTAACGATGACTTTGGTTTAGCAGGTAACGGTTACCCAACAGAACGTTCACCGATTGCTTTTGATTCAATTGCTCAAATCAGTGTTGCTATCGCGCCATTTACAGCCAAAGAAGGTGGTTTTTCTGGTGGTAAAGTTAGCGTAGTGACTAAATCGGGTACTAACGAGTTTCATGGTTCTATGTTTATTGAGCAAGCTAAAGATGCTTGGGCAGGGACACCTGAAACAGATGATGGCGATAAAATTGATTTAAAATTTGATGAAGAGACTTGGGGTGCAACTTTTGGCGGTCCTATTATTAAAGACAAACTCTTCTTTTTCGCGTCATACGAAACTTTTGAATCACCCAGTGCGGTAGACAAAGGCCCGTCAGATTCAAATGTAGCCAACAAAGTTAGCCAAGTGTCGCAAGCAGAAGTTGATCGCGTGGTCAATATTGCTCAAGATAAATATGGTTATGATGCCGGTAGTTGGGATAACTCTATTCCACTAGAAGATGAAAAATATTCATTGAAGTTAGATTGGAATATTAATGAAGATCATCGTGCGACTTTTACCTATGCTCATGGCTCTAGTAATAGCGCCGGTAATCAGGGTGGTGGTAGATCGGATGACTTGTATCTATCTTCTCATTGGTATAATCGCTCTAACGAGTTTGACACTTATGTTGCTCAAGTATTTTCAAACTGGAATCAAGACTTTTCAACAGAAGTTAAGGTCTCGAAAAAAGAATCTATTAACGGTCAAGTATCACTAGGTGGCTATGAATTTGGTGAAGTTAAAATTGACACCGTTAATGGTGGCGAAATTATGTTGGGTGCTGATGACAGCCGCCACGCAAACCAGTTAACCAATGAGACCTTACAAGTTCGTATCAGTGGTGATTATTTGTATGAAGATCATGCGATTTCATTTGGTTGGGAATACGAAAAAGTAGATGTTTATAATGTCTTTATGCAACACTTTCTAGGTTCTTGGTATTTCGATAGTATTGATGATTTTGAAGCGGGTAAAGCTGACTGGTTTGAATACCAAAATAACCCAAGTTTAACTCGTGATGATGCCGCCGCTGAATTTGCGCTTGAAAAGCACGCTTTTTATATTGAAGATAGTTGGGATGTAAACGATTCACTTAACGTAACTTATGGTTTACGTTATGAATCAACGGTCAATGATGAGGCACCAAACTTTAATGAAAGCTTCTTCGATCGCTATGCTTATGCAAATAATGAAAACCTTGACGGTTTAGACATCATTTTACCACGTTTTGGCTTTACTTGGAGCGCAACTGATGAGTTGACTATCCGTGGTGGGGCTGGTCTATTTAGTGGTGGCCGTCCAAATGTATTCATCTCAAATGCGTTCAGTAATGACGGTTCTAGAATTGCGTTATACCGTAGTTTTGGCGATGACATTGCAGCAAATACATTCTTACAAGATGCCGATCCAAGCGGTATTCCGCAGCACGCACAAGATCAAATTGCACAATCTGAATTAGGTGGACCAAACTCTAACATTGATGCAATTGATCCAAATTTTGAAATACCTACTACGTGGCAATATAGTTTAGCCGCAGATTATGTTGCTAATCTGAGTGACATAGGTTTAGGTAATGATTGGCGTATTAGTGGTGAAATACTTTACAAAGACATTCAAAAAGATATGGCTTGGTCTGATCTTTCGCGCACATTAGATACCTCAAAAGGTAATAATGGTTTAACTGTTGAAGGTCGTCCGATTTACACTTTTGCCAACCCTGAGAGAGATGCCCGTGATGTATTATTAACCAATACGTCTGGTGGTCATACGATAATTGAAACACTGAGTATTGCCAAGAACTGGCAGAGTGGCATTAAAGCTAACTTTTCATATACCCATTCAACCATTCGCAACCGTGTAGATGCCACAGGCACTTCGTCAAACACGGCATATAACTTTAACCCAGTAGTTGATCCTGAGCATCCTGGTATAGGTACATCAGCATATCAAGTTAAACATCGTTTAACGTTTAACCTTTCATATAATACTGAAATGTTTGAAGGTTATAACACTGGTATGCACATGTTTTGGGAGCGTAAATCAGGTAGACCATTTAGTTACTTGCTAGGTTATAACAACCGTGACGGTTTATCAGGTAATTTAGACCTTACTACCGCTAATTTGCCCTATATTCCAACTGGCGCGAGTGACGGTGCGGTCGATTTTGATAATGGCTTAAGCTACGACGAAATTATGGCCGAGTTAGCAACAGCGGGTATTAGCTCTAATGGTGGTTATCTTGACAAAAATGCTTATACAGCGCCTTGGACAACGACGATGGATTTACGCTTTGAGCAAGAAATCCCAGGTTTCTTAGCTGGGCATAAAGGTTTGTTCTATGTTGATATTAAAAACGCATTAGCTATTTTTGATGAAGGTGCTGCACGCGTTTACCAATTACCATATGGTCAATCTGCAACAGAATTACTCGATTACAGCATTAATGATGCCGGTCAATACGTGTACGAAAGTGCAAATATTTCTGCAGGAGAAACGCCTGCTAGATTCCAAGATCGTGAGTCTGCATGGTCTATGAAGATTGGTGTTAAATATACTTTCTAATTATTCATAAACCTTATTAACAAAGCCAGCAGTAATGTTGGCTTTTTTTTTATCTTTTAATCTACCGTTAAATAGCGTGCTATAAATAAGTTGATTACCATACGCTGTAATAGATTTTATTTAACGCTTTTTTCAGTTGCATTTTTACTACTGATTTACTACGATAGAATATAAGTTGACCACTTGGTCAGATAAAGGCTTTTATAATGTCAAATATTGAAGATAATGTAATATCACGATTAGTTAATGCCGCGCAAGCGGGCTTTGAAAACGCCTATGCACCCTATAGTAACTTTCATGTTGGTGCGGCAGCGTTAACAGCGAGCGGTAAAATAGTCAAAGGCTGCAATGTAGAGAATGCTTCTTACGGCCTAACCGTTTGTGCTGAACGTAATTGTTTAGCACAAGGGGTTATTTCAGGTGAACAAGCATTTTCAGCCATCGTCATTTATACTAATCAAGAAAAATTAACGCCACCTTGTGGTGCTTGTCGACAGGTTATTGTTGAATTCTTAGCGCCTGATGCACTTGTTATGGCGGTTAATCACAACAATGATAAAAAGCAATGGACAGTTAATGAATTATTACCTGATGCTTTTACGCCGAAAGATTTACTGGAAAAATAAGGATTTTAGTTCATGTTATTACCGCAAGAAATAATTCGTACCAAACGTGATGGTGGTTCACTCTCCCAAGCACAAATTCAAAGCTTTGTTGATGGTTTAGTTACCTTAAATTTTAATGATGCTCAAGCTGGCTCAATGGCCATGGCTATTTTTCAAAAAGGCATGCAAACCCGTGAGATTATCGACTTTACTATGGCGATGAAAAATTCAGGTGATGTGTTGTCATGGCCAGAGTTAGAGGGCCCAGTGGTTGATAAACATTCAACCGGTGGTGTTGGCGACAAGGTCAGCTTTATGTTAGCTGCCATTGTGGCCGCTTGTGGTGCTTATGTTCCTATGATTGCAGGGCGTGGTTTGGGCCACACCGGTGGAACAGCAGATAAACTAGAAAGTATCGCCGGTTTTAATGTTCAACCCAGTATTGCTGAATTTAAAGCGATTGTAAAAGATTTGGGTATGGCGATTATTTCTCAAACGGATAATTTAGCGCCTGCCGATAAACGCTTATATGGCATACGCGACATTACTGCCACAGTAGAATCTATACCTCTGATCACTGCATCTATATTGTCAAAAAAATTGGCAGCAGGGCTTGATACTTTAGTCATGGACGTCAAAGTCGGTAATGGCGCAATGATGGCAAATATTGCTGATGCTAATGCGCTAGCGCAAAGTATTGTTAATGTGGCTAATGGCGCCGGTGTACCGACACAAGCTATTATCACTGATATGAACCAAGTGTTAGGTGCAACCGCGGGTAATGCCTTGGAAATGGCCGAAACGGTTAAATATTTAACTGGCTCGCTGCGTGAACCTCGTTTGCACGCTGTGGTGGTTGCATTAGCTAAAGCTATGTTAGTTAGTGCAAAAGTGGTGGATAATGAAGATGCCGCATTAGTAAAAATTAATCATGCACTAGCCTCTGGCGCTGCAGCTGAAGTATTCAGTAAAATGATCCATGCTTTGGGTGGCCCAAGTGATTTTGTGGAAGATCCTTGGCGTTCAATGCAACGCGCCGCATGTATTAAGGATGTTATTGCACTAGATCACGGTTATATTAATGGTATGCAAACCCGTGATATTGGCTTGGCTGTGGTGGGCTTAAAAGGTGGACGCACAGCAAATGGTCAGCAAATTGACCATAGTGTTGGTTTTGACAGAGTATTACCCATCGGCACCTTAGTTAACCGCGGTGATGTGGTAGCTCGAGTGCATGCTAGAGATGAAAGCGCTGCACTACTAGCTAGTCTACAGTATCAAGGGGCTTTAATTATTGATGACAAGCAAGCTGATCAACAACCGGTTATTTATCAAACCATTTCCGCTTAGTGTTAATAATCTTTGTATTAATAAACTAGTGTTAATAAATGAGCGCTATTGAAATAAGTACAACAAAAAAGGAATGCCATGGCATTCCTTTTTATCAGTTATGTTAGCTATAAATAGGGTAGTCGCTTAATTAATGCCAAACAAGAGCTTTAAAGTGCCGACGACATAAAGACTCGTAACGCTCATTACCACCCACTTCTATTTGTTTGCCACCTTTAACCGCATTGCCATGTTCATCACAGCGCATAACAAAATTTGCTTTTTTACCGCAATGACAAATGGTTTTTAACTCTACTAATTTATCAGCCCACGCGAGTAGTGCAGCACTACCAACAAAGGTTTCACCGAGAAAATCGGTACGAATACCATAAGCTAAAACAGGCACTTTTAATTCATCGACAATATCGGTTAATTGCCTCACTTGCTGCGTAGTTAAAAACTGGGCTTCATCAATTAATATACAAGCAATTTTGCTACTACTTATTTGGCATTTTACTTGCTCAAAAATGTTTGATTTATCATCAAATAATAAGGCGTCAGCATGGATACCTAATCGAGATGAGACTTTGCCTTTGGCAAACCTATCATCAATTTGTGCGGTGAAGAGCAATGTGTTTAAACCACGTTCACGATAATTATACGAAGACTGTAATAAGTGGGTCGACTTACCGGCATTCATGGTTGAATAATAAAAATATAATTGCGCCATCGCTATATTGATATCCTAATTAGGGTTGTTGGGGGCTATGTAATCTGTTCGGTGCAATGTGCTTAATAGCTTTTTGGATCAGGTGTTTTATTACTCGAGCCTAAGGTATTAAGTAAGTTGGTTAATAGGCTGCTGGCGCCAAATCTAAAGTGAGCTTTAGTCGTCCAGTCTACGCCTAAAATATTAGCGGCTAAATCAAGATAAATCGCAGCATCTTCAGCGTTTTTTACACCACCAGCAGGTTTGAAACCTACCTGAGTGTTTTTAGCTTTAATGACCTTTAGCATCAATTTGGCTGCCCTAGGTGTGGCATTTACTGCAACTTTACCAGTTGAGGTTTTAATAAAGTCAGCGCCGGCAGCAATACAAATTTCACTGGCTTGAGTAATAAGCTGGTCAGTTTTAAGCTCACCGGTTTCAATTATAACTTTTAGTTTGGTGTTATTGCCACAAGCTTGTTTGCAGGCTTTTACGAGTTCAAAGCCCACCTTGTCATTACCCTTTATTAAGGCGTTGTAAGGAAATACAACATCGACTTCATCTGCGCCATAGGCAACAGCGGCTTTAGTTTCAGCTACAGCAATATCAATATCGTCGTTACCGTACGGAAAGTTAGTCACAGTGGCAATTTTTATCTCAGGCGTACCTTGTGCCGCTAAGGCTTTTTTCGCTAAGGGCACAAAACGCGGAAAGATACAGATAGCGGCAGTGTTACCACAAGGTGATTTAGCTTTTTGGCAGAGCTGAATAATATCATCGGCACTTTCAAGGTCAGTTAAACTGGTTAAATCCATCATGTTAAGTGCACGCTGTGCGTATTGTTCAATAGTACTCATATTCACCTCAAAACTAAAATTGGCCACTAATAACTAACCCCAAATAACTGAAAGCTGACAGCTTAAAACTGAAAGCTAGTCCCTAACAGCTTTTAGTTAATTATAAACTGACAAAAACCCCAGCAATAGCGGCGCTCATTAAGTTAGCCATAGTCGCGGCTAACATGGCTTTCATACCCAGTCGTGCAATATCAGGGCGACGATTAGGTGCCATTGAGCCGATACCCCCCAATAAAATGGCAATAGAAGATAAGTTAGCAAAGCCGCATAAAGCAAAGGTAATAATTGCTTGAGTTGTTGGGGAAAGGGTATCTTTAATTTCAACAAAATTTACGTAGGCAAAGAACTCATTAACAACAATTTTTTGGCCGATAAAGCTACCTGCTTGCAACATTTCGTCGAATGGCACGCCAATAAGGTAGGCAAAAGGGGCAAAGATATAGCCCAGTAGCCATTCAATGGTTACGCCTTCAAAGCCTAATATGCTACCAAAGCCTGACACCATGGCATTAAGTAATGCAATAATGGCGATAAAGGCAAGCAACATGGCACCTACGTTAACCGCCAGCTTTAAACCTGAAGCAGCACCTGTTGCAGCAGCATCAATAACATTAACCGGTTTAGCTTCTGCTTCAGCCAACTCTACATCGCTGTAATCATTGTTAATGACCTCTGTTTCAGGCATGAGTAGTTTTGCCATCAGCAAGCCACCGGGTGCTGCCATAAACGATGCGGCAATTAAGTATTCAAGCTTCACGCCTAAGCCAGCATAGCCAGCTAGTATTGAACCTGCAACCGAGGCTAAACCACCAACCATAATGGCGAAAAGCTCTGATTGACTCATTTTGGCAATATAAGGGCGGATAACTAAGGGGGCTTCTGTTTGGCCAACAAATATATTAGCCGTGGCAGAGAGAGACTCAGGTTTAGATGTTTTTAATAGTTTTTGTAAGCCACCACCGATAATTTTTACTACCCATTGCATAACATTAAGGTAGTAAAGTACTGCGATAAGCGATGAGAAAAAGATAATAACCGGCAGTACACGAATAGCAAAAACAAAGCCAACGCCGTTATCAAACATGGCATCGGTGCCTAAGCCACCAAACAAAAAATTTATACCGGCTTGTGCACTGTTAATAACCTGTTGAACGCCATTGGTTATAGATCCTAAAACATCTTTACCAAAGGGCACATAAAGTACAAATGCACCGAGTAATATCTGTAATGCAAAGGCAAAACCTACGGTTCGCCAATTAATTGCGCTGCGATCTTTAGAGAAAAAGACCGCTACTGCCAATAACGCGAAAATGCCAATGACGCCTCTAAGTGCACCTAATTCCATAATTACCTCATAAATTGTTTTGTTATCGTTATTATATTTATTTTAATGACATCAATTTTAAATTTTATTGCTCGTTCAAATCATTCAAATTTAAAGACGTCTCTGCATGAGTTGACGAATTTTTGCTTTTAGCATTTCTATTGCCATTCTATTTTTACCACCACGAGTTACCACAATATCGGCAAAGAGTTTATTTGGCTCTATATGCTGGTGGTACATAGGTCGAACTGTGGTTAAGTATTGTTCGGTGATTGACGCTATGCTACGAGAACGTTCAAGGGTATCTCGCTTTATTCTGCGTACTAGACAAATATCGAGCGGGGTATCAATATATATTTTAATATCAAATTTGTCTCTCAGTTGCTCATCAGCAAATAAAAGAATACCTTCAATTAAAATTATGGGTGTCGGTGCTAAATGTTGAGTGTCATCTAATCGGGTATGTGTTTTATAACAATAGGTGGGTATATCCACGCTTTTATTTGCACTTAACTGACTTAAATGTTGTGACAACAAACTATGTTCAAAAGCGTTAGGGTGATCATAATTTGTTTTTATACGTTCTGCCATCGAGAGATGGGATTGATGCTTGTAGTAAGCATCTTCTTTGATAATAGCAATACCACTTGACCCTAGCTCAGGTAACAGTTCATCGTAAATAGTTTGCGCAAAAAGTGATTTACCAGATGCCGAAGCACCGGTTACCGCAATAATCGTCGGTTTATTGGTTTGCAAAACAGGGAGCCTTAAAATGTGATTAAAAAAGGGTTAAGTTATTATTTATTACGATGCTGTTGTGGATAGGTCAACGCATTCATATTATGAACTAATTATGCTGAAATTCATTAAAATTTAGGCAAAAAGGGTATTATGTGCCTTAAATATTTATAAAATATCTATTGTCTATAATTTATTGCTTGGTAAAGTATCACATGCTGACCATTTGGTCATGAAATTTATCTCTATAAAAGAGGATAAATTTGAATAAATTGTTAAAATGCAATGATCTAATAACAGGAAATTAAAATGGCAAGAGCAATAGTTTTAGTAATCGACGGTTTTGGTATTGGGCATGCACCCGATGCGGCAGACTTTGGCGATATCAGTGCCAATACTTTTGCTAACCTAGCACGACATTTTTATCAGCACGAAAAACGTGAAATTAAATTACCTAATTTAGCAAAAATGGGCTTGGTTCAAGCCGCTTTTGAAGCTGGAAAAGCTAGTTTTCCTGTGGCAAAGCAAGAGCCTGTAAAGGGTGCGTATGGTTATGCGGCTGAGATTAGTACAGGTAAAGATACACCAAGTGGCCATTGGGAAATGATGGGAGTGCCAGTATTATTTGATTGGGACTACTTTCCAAAAAAAGGTAACGCCTTTCCCGCTGATTTGATTGAAAAAATCAATCAAGCCACTGGCTATAATGGTATTTTAGGCGATTGCCATGCATCAGGTACTGATATTATTAATCAGCTAGGGCAAGCGCACATTAACACTGGCTTACCTATTTGTTATACCTCTGCTGACAGTGTGTTTCAGGTGGCGGCTCATGAAGAGCATTTTGGCCTGAATAACCTTTATAAATATTGTGAAACAGTGCGCGAGTTACTGGCTGACAGAAATGTTGGCCGTGTTATCGCCAGACCTTTTATTGGCAGCAGCCCTGAAGATTTTACTCGTACGGGTAATCGACGTGACTATTCTATTCTACCGCCAGCACCCACGGTATTAGACACCTTTACCCAAGCGGGTGGCTATGTCATCAGTGTGGGTAAAATTGCCGATATTTATGCACACCAAGGTATTAGTGAAAAAACTAAAGCCACAGGTATTGATGCTTTATTAGATGCGACAATTTCACATATCAATACGGCACAAGACAATAGCCTGATATTTACTAATTTAGTCAATTTTGACCAAGACTACGGCCATCGCCGTGATCCGATAGGTTACGCTTTGGCATTAGAGAATTTTGATCAGCGTTTACCCGAAGTGGTTGCGGCTATGAATGAAGATGATGTGCTTTTTTTAACCGCAGATCATGGTTGTGACCCAACTTGGCATGGTAATGACCATACGAGGGAATATGTACCTGTTATTGCATTCCACAAACAGATACGATCTGTTAATATTGGCGAACGTAGTACCTTCGCAGATATTGGTCAAACCATCGCAGAATTATTTAAATTAGATAAGATGCCTTATGGTACAAGCTTTTTGTCTGATCTTGAGCTATGAAACAACCCTAATAACCTTACACTCAATATAGAATGCCAGGTTAATAAAATCTTTACACAAAACATAAACAGTTCTTGGGAGAGTACTTAATGAATGTTTTTAATAAAACGTCGCTCGCGCTTTGCGTCAATGCGGCTATTTTCGCGTGTGGTGCAGGCGCATCTACCGCTGCGTTAGCGCAAGAAAAGGCAGAAAAAACCAAAGTCGTAGGCCTTGAAGTTATTGAAGTTACTGCGCGTAAACGCGTGGAGAATGTTCAAGAAGTTCCGGTTGCAGTTACGGCATTGCAAGGTGAAAAATTAAATGCCTATAGTTCTGGCGCAATGGATATTCGCTTTTTAAACGCTAAAGTTCCTAGTCTTTCTGTAGAGTCTTCTTTTGGTAGAACATTCCCACGTTTTTACATGCGTGGCTTAGGTAACTCTGATTTTGATCTTAATGCCTCACAACCGGTATCATTAGTTGTTGATGACGTTGTACAAGAGAACCCAATTTTAAAAGGTTTTCCAGTATTTGATGTTGCTCGAATTGAAGTTTTAGGCGGTCCTCAAGGCACGTTATTCGGCCGTAATACACCTGCCGGCTTAGTTAAGTTTGATTCTGTAAAACCGAGTCAAAGTTTTGATGGTTTTGCTTCGTTATCATACGGTAGCAAGGGTACTAGTGATTTACGAGCAGCCGTTGGTGGTGGTTTAACTGATGAATTATCTGCACGTATCTCAGTATTACGCCAAGATCGTGATGATTATATTAGCAATAAAGCACCAGGCTTCGAGCAGTCAGACGTGCTAGGTGGCTATACTGATCAAGCTATGCGATTACAATTTTTATATGAAGGTGATGACTATTACGCCTTGTTTAACTATCACATGCGCGATTTAGATGGTAAGCCAGTCACTTTTTATGCCAATGCTTTTAAACCTGCTAGTAGTTCACTTGTCAGCGGATTTGAACGCGATACCGTTTTTCATGACTCAGCTTCGCGCGCTACGCAACAAGTTGAAACCGAAGGCGCAAGCTTAAAGCTTGAGTTTGATCTTGGTGAGTATACCTTTACATCAATCACGGGTTACGAAAGCGCAGAGTTATATTCTCGTGCTGATGTCGATGGTGGTTATGGCAACGTTTTTGCTCCAACGATGGGACCTGGTGTTATTGCGCTGGATTCTGAAACAGCTGATGCTATTCCAGAACATGAACAATTAACCCAAGAAATTCGTTTAAGCAGTAACTTTGACGGTGCTTTTAACTACCAGGTGGGTGCGTTTTATTTTAGCGAAGATTTGACTATTGAAAGTTTTGCTTTTGATCCTATATTCAGTAACGGTGCTCAAACCGGTTATGTTATACAAAATCAAGAGACAACAGCTTGGGCAGTATTTGGTTCTTTTGACTATGAATTATCGCAGCAAACATCGGTAACACTAGGCTTGCGTTACTCTGATGACGATAAAGAATACAAGAATAAGCGTACACAAACACCCTTGTTTTTCTTAGATTTCCCAGACGAAGCTTCTGGCCAGGCAAACCCTAGCGATTCACATGTGAGTTGGGATTTAAGTGTTAGCCACAAACTGACCAGTGATGTGAATCTTTACGCTCGTGTTGCCGATACGTTTAGAGCGCCAAGTGTACAAGGTCGTTCGTTGTATGCTTTTGGTAGCGGTATTTCAATCGCCGAATCTGAAACTATTTTGTCTTTTGAAACCGGTGTTAAATCTGACATTATGGATGGTTTTGGCCGTTTAAATGCCTCTGTGTTTTATTTTACCATGGATGATCAACAACTCACTTCAGTTGGTGGTGGTAATAATACCGCGCGTTTATTAAATGCAGATGAAACGGTTGGTTACGGCTTTGAAGTTAACTCAGAATTTATGTTAACAGATGAATTTTCTGTAACTATGAGTGTCAGTTATAACAACACGGAAATCAATGATAATGGTTTAGCAGTCGCAGGTTGTAAAGCCTGTACTATTACTGATCCAAATTATTCCGATGATTTTGGTAATAGATTTGCTTATGTAGATGGCAACAGTTTACCCCATGCACCTGAGTGGATTTATGCCTTAACTGCTCGTTACAGCAAAGAAGTAGCGGATGGAGAATTCTACGTTTACACTGACTGGAGCTATCGTGACGATATTAACTTCTTCTTATATGAGTCTAAAGAGTTTAATGGTGAGTCATTATTTGAAGGTGGCATTCGCACCGGTTACATGTGGGATGGTGATGATAGAGAGTACGAAATAGCATTATTCGTACGCAATATTACTGATGAGCAACAAGCTATTGGCGCAGTAGACTTTTCTAATAATACTGCCATTGTAAATGAAGAGCGTTTCATTGGTGCAGAAGTTAAAGTTTCATTCTTTTAATAGAGTCTGTAACAGATTTTGTGTAACTGCCAATTTTAAATAAAGTGCTTTAAACGGTCTTCGAATTCAATCATAAATCGATTCAAGGCCGTTTTTCAGTTTCTTATCAGCATCGTCTACTTTTTGAATGCCGCAGCTATCGCAAGATACACCATTTTTATCGCTGAATTATCAAACGGAAATAGCCTATGTTTCTTGATCGCTTTTCCTAGAGTTTTAATTTTCATCCTGAAGTGGTTATTGAACTTGAATAATTAGCTATATTACCTTTTTCCCAAGGTTAGAGGCATGGATGTCAATTAATAAAGAAACCACTCGCTTTACTTAAGAAGCAATTGTTATCGAATGGTTCAATACTTAAACATATTTTAGTAACAACACGTGAAGATAATTTTGTTCAGTAATTATATAAAAGTACTTTAGGTATTAAAATTAAAAACCTTCATTTTAATGATTGCGCGAAGTGTAAGTATATATAACAAGTACATCTAATGAAAAAATTATAGAGGGATTTTTTCCTCAAAAATTTTAGCCAACTATAATTTTCTGCCTATGTAAGCTTTATGCTACTAGAGAGTGTCGCAATTTGAGTTCACAAGATATCATTGAAAATATGGCCCGTTGGGTGTCATCATTTTCTGAAGATACATCCAAAAATATTTGTTCCTTATATGATGAACAAGCATCTTTGTGGGCAACGTTATCTCCCATAAAACGAGATAGCGCATCCTTAATCAAAGATTACTTTAATCAAATTTTTAAATATTCAAATCGTCATGTGGAAATTACAGACTCAAACATTCGTCTTTTTGGTGATGTAGCTATATGTAATGGGCAGTATACCTTTAGTTGGTTTAATGAAGATGTGAAGGTAATAACAGCAGCTAGGTTTAGCTTCGTATATATAAATAAAGAGGGGAGTTGGTTGATAATTGAGCATCATTCATCATCTATACCTTTAGTAACATAACAACACGCCCTGAGGTGGACAATAAGTTTAAATTAGCTATTTATGGCAAATTCTAACAGTGGTGAACCTCTTCGTTTTAGGGCTTCTAAGTGTTTTTATTCGTCGCAGGGTGTATTGGTTTTCCTTTACTTTCTTTTTGCTCATAATAAGCCTTTGTCCAAAACGAATAACGTATCAAAAACTCAACCCATTCTATAAATTATTGCCTTAAAAAGGCGGGGCAATTGTACCGCCAATGTGTCCACATTTGCTTCCCGCTTCGTTCAATAACCGGTGTAATCCCAGCATACTTTTGAAGCCCAGAAGCATCATTACAACCCTCGCGATTATGACCAAAGTCCACTAATAAACGTTGAGTCAGTTGAGGTTCTGCTCCTGCTCCTGGGAAATCATCAATAATAGCCTTGTCTTTTTGTTTTTTTACATCTGCTTTATCGTTTTATCTAACTGTTCAATGTCTATAAGCAGCACTTTTAACTATGTGATGGCATTTCAACTAACAGTTTTTTGGGGGCTATTACGCCTTCGTCTTCAGTTCAGAGTAAAGTATTTTTAATACTGAGTAATAGTGTTGGATGAACTTGGTTATCTGCCCTTTAGTCAGGCAGGAAGTACATTATTGTTAGATTTATTGAGAAAAAACTAGAAAAAAAAAGCATTATTATGATACCCAATTTGAACTTTACGGAATGGTTGAAAGTGTTTAGTGATGCAAAAATGACAATAGCACTACTCGATAGGCTAACCTATCACTGTTATATAATCACAACAGGTAATGAGAGTCTTCGATTTAAAAAATCAACTGAAAAAGAAATAACTAGAAATAACTAGAAATAACTAGAAATAACTAG
>NZ_JACGVG010000039.1 GCF_014077095.1 Colwellia sp. MB02u-6
AAATGAAATTTAACCGTTAACAGCACAAGTACCAATAAAAAATAATACCCGTGATAGCTACTCGTTAACCCATCACATTAACTGCCCACTAAGCAGTTGACGGACTAAAGTCCATCCTACAAAAATCAAAAAAACCACAAGAAAAATCACAAGAAAAACCAAAAGCCCAACACCAAACATTCACCCGTAGGCTCTTCGTAGGGTGGACTTCAGTCCAACAAGTTAAATGAAATTTAACCGTTAACAGCACAAGTACCAATAAAAAATAATACCCGTGATAGCTGTTTGTTAACCCATAACATTAACTGCCCACTAAGCAGTTGACGGACTAAAGTCCATCCTACAAAAATCAAAAAAACCACAAGAAAAATCACAAGAAAAACCAAAAGCCCAACACCAAACATTCACCCGTAGAATTTTCGTAGGGTGGACTTCAGTCCAACAAGTTAAATGAAATTTAACCGTTAACAGCACAAGTACCAATAAAAAATAATACCCGTGATAGCTACTCGTTAACCCATCACATTAATTGCCCACTAAGCAGTTGACGGACTAAAGTCCATCCTACAAAAAACAAAAGAAATTCACAAAAAAGCACAAAAAAAGCCCAACACCAAATATTCACCCGTAGGCTCTTCGTAGGGTGGACTTCAGTCCAACAAGTTAAATGAAATTTAACCGTTAACAGCACAAGTACCAATAAAAAATAATACCCGTGATAGCTACTCGTTAACCCATCACATTAACTGCCCACTAAGCAGTTGACGGA
>NZ_JACGVG010000040.1 GCF_014077095.1 Colwellia sp. MB02u-6
TCTAAATAGAAGCCTAGCAATGTCCTACTCTCACATGGGAACTCCCACACTACCATCGGCGCTAACACGTTTCACTTCTGAGTTCGGAATGGGATCAGGTGGGGCCATGTCGCTATTGTCGCTAGACAAAAAGGGTACAATCTAAAAAGCTGTATCAATGAGACTTGTCTCAGTGATGTATAAATACGTTTGTCTTCTTTGTTACTTTTCTCTTATTCATCACTCATGTACGTGATGTTGCATATTCCTATGCAATACTACTATGTCAAACATCACACAACTTAAAACCACTTGGGTGTTGTATGGTTAAGCCTCACGGGTAATTAGTATTGGTTAGCTCAAGACCTCGCAGTCCTTACACACCCAACCTATCAACGTTGTAGTCTCCAACGACCCTTTAGGGAGCTTAAAGCTCCAGTGAGAACTCATCTCAAAGCCTGCTTCCCGCTTAGATGCTTTCAGCGGTTATCAGTTCCGAACGTAGCTACCGGGCAATGCTATTGGCATAACAACCCGAACACCAGCGGTTCGTCCACTCCGGTCCTCTCGTACTAGGAGCAGCCCTCTTCAATTCTCAAACGCCCACGGCAGATAGGGACCGAACTGTCTCACGACGTTCTAAACCCAGCTCGCGTACCACTTTAAATGGCGAACAGCCATACCCTTGGGACCGACTTCAGCCCCAGGATGTGATGAGCCGACATCGAGGTGCCAAACACCGCCGTCGATATGAACTCTTGGGCGGTATCAGCCTGTTATCCCCGGAGTACCTTTTATCCGTTGAGCGATGGCCCTTCCATACAGAACCACCGGATCACTATGACCTACTTTCGTACCTGCTCGACGTGTCTGTCTCGCAGTTAAGCTGGCTTATGCCATTGCACTAACCGTACGATGTCCGACCGTACTTAGCCAACCTTCGTGCTCCTCCGTTACTCTTTAGGAGGAGACCGCCCCAGTCAAACTACCCACCAGACAGTGTCCCCAAGCCCGATAAGGGCCCTAGGTTAGAACATCACGCATACAAGGGTGGTATTTCAAGGTAGACTCCACCACATCTAGCGACATGGTTTCATAGTCTCCCACCTATCCTACACATGTAGGAGCAATGTTCACTGTCAAGCTATAGTAAAGGTTCACGGGGTCTTTCCGTCTAGCCGCGGGTATACGGCATCTTAACCGCAATTTCAATTTCACTGAGTCTCGGGTGGAGACAGTGTGGCCATGATTACGCCATTCGTGCAGGTCGGAACTTACCCGACAAGGAATTTCGCTACCTTAGGACCGTTATAGTTACGGCCGCCGTTTACCGGGGCTTCGATCATGAGCTTCTCCGAAGATAACCCAATCAATTAACCTTCCGGCACCGGGCAGGCGTCACACCGTATACGTCATCTTTCGATTTTGCACAGTGCTGTGTTTTTAATAAACAGTTCCAGCCACCTGGTTACTTCGACTCTCCGATGCTTACTGAGCAAGTCATTCACATTAGAGAGCGTACCTTCTCCCGAAGTTACGGTACTATTTTGCCTAGTTCCTTCACCCGAGTTCTCTCAAGCGCCTTAGTATTCTCTACCTAACCACCTGTGTCGGTTTGGGGTACGGTTCCTATATATCTGAAGCTTAGAAGCTTTTCCTGGAAGCATGGCATCAATGACTTCAATTCCGTAGAATCTCGTCTCGTATCTCAGTGTTTAATGAAGTCCCGGATTTACCTAAGACAACCACCTACATACTTTCACACGGACTACCAACGCCGTGCTCACCTAGCCTACTCCGTCCCTCCTTCGCAATATATAGAAGTACAGAAATATTAATCTGTTTCCCATCGACTACGCGTTTCCGCCTCGCCTTAGGGGCCGACTTACCCTGCCCTGATTAACATGGGACAGGAAACCTTGGTCTTTCGGCGGGGGAGTTTTTCACTCCCCTTATCGTTACTCATGTCAGCATTCGCACTTCTGATACCTCCAGCAAGCTTTACAACTCACCTTCAACGGCTTACAGAACGCTCCCCTACCACTTGAACCTAAGTTCAAATCCGCAGCTTCGGTGACTAGTTTAGCCCCGTTACATCTTCCGCGCAGACCGACTCGACTAGTGAGCTATTACGCTTTCTTTAAAGGATGGCTGCTTCTAAGCCAACCTCCTAGCTGTCTATGCCTTTCCACATCGTTTCCCACTTAACTAGTACTTTGGGACCTTAGCTGGCGGTCTGGGTTGTTTCCCTCTTCACAACGGACGTTAGCACCCGTAGTGTGTCTCCCGCATATCACTCATTGGTATTCGGAGTTTGCAAAGGGTTGGTAAGTCGGGATGACCCCCTAGCCTTAACAGTGCTCTACCCCCAATGGTGTTCGTGCGAGGCTCTACCTAAATAGATTTCGGGGAGAACCAGCTATCTCCCGGCTTGATTAGCCTTTCACTCCGACCCACAAGTCATCACCGCATTTTTCAACATACGTGTGTTCGGTCCTCCAGTTGATGTTACTCAACCTTCAACCTGCCCATGGGTAGATCGCCGGGTTTCGGGTCTATACCCTGCAACTAAACGCGCAGTTAACACTCGCTTTCGCTACGGCTCCCCTATTCGGTTAACCTTGCTACAGAATATAAGTCGCTGACCCATTATACAAAAGGTACGCAATCACTAGACTAAATCTAGCTCTCACTGCTTGTACGTATGCGGTTTCAGGTTCTATTTCACTCCCCTCACAGGGGTTCTTTTCGCCTTTCCCTCACGGTACTGGTTCACTATCGGTCAGTTAGGAGTATTTAGCCTTGGAGGATGGTCCCCCCATGTTCAGTCAACGTTTCACGTGTGCCGACCTACTCGATTTCACTTAAAGGTAGTTTTTGTGTACGGGGCTATCACCCTGTATCGCTCTACTTTCCAGTAGATTCCACTAACACCCAATAAGCTTAAGGGCTGTTTCCCGTTCGCTCGCCGCTACTAAGGAAATCTCGGTTGATTTCTTTTCCTCGGGGTACTTAGATGTTTCAGTTCTCCCGGTTCGCCTCATTAAGCTATGTATTCACTTAATGATACCCAACTTACGTTGGGTGGGTTTCCCCATTCGGATATCTTTGGCTATAACGGTTTTTATCACCTCACCAAAGCTTTTCGCAGATTAACACGTCCTTCATCGCCTCTAACTGCCAAGGCATCCACCACATACGCTTAGTCACTTAACCATACAACCCCAAGTAGTTTCCGAAGAAGCTCATTAGTACACCGTGGAGACTAATCCACAGCAATTGTAAAGTCTGACATTTTCACGCACACAAAGTGTGTCTTGAATAAGAGTGGTAACAAATCTTACGATTTATTACCGGGTTGATTACGTTTCCGAGGAGGACCCGTAATCACCATCATTAATAGGCGATATTCCTATTAATAACAGCTTGGTATTTATAATTTATGAACAACAGCGCGACACCGTGTTCATCATATAAATACCGGTATTTATATCAGCTTTCCAGATTGTTAAAGAATTTGTCATTCGCACACATTCGGCGAAGACTTGGTTTAAAAAACCAAACTTAACTTATCAACTCTTGATAGTTTAAGTTTGGTCTCTTTCTTTAGTGAAGAAGTGGTGGAGCTAAGCAGGATCGAACTGCTGACCTCCTGCGTGCAAGGCAGGCGCTCTCCCAGCTGAGCTATAGCCCCGCAATGGGAAACACACTTTAAGTTAGAACGTAAATTGGTAGGTCTGGGCAGACTTGAACTGCCGACCTCACCCTTATCAGGGGTGCGCTCTAACCAGCTGAGCTACAGACCTATTTCTCTTTCAAGAATTTACGTCCGAAGCTAGCGTGTTTGGACTTCTTCTAATTTGTTATCATGTAATTTGTGTGAACACTCGTAGAACCGAGGTTCTCATTAAGCTGTTTTACTTCAAGATAAGGAGGTGATCCAACCCCAGGTTCCCCTAGGGTTACCTTGTTACGACTTCACCCCAGTCATGAATCACAAAGTGGTGACCGTCCTCCCCGAAAGGTTAAACTAGCCACTTCTTTTGCAACCCACTCCCATGGTGTGACGGGCGGTGTGTACAAGGCCCGGGAACGTATTCACCGTAGCATTCTGATCTACGATTACTAGCGATTCCGACTTCATGGAGTCGAGTTGCAGACTCCAATCCGGACTACGACAAGCTTTGTGGGATTCGCTCAACCTCGCGGTATTGCAGCCCTCTGTACTTGCCATTGTAGCACGTGTGTAGCCCATCCCGTAAGGGCCATGATGACTTGACGTCGTCCCCACCTTCCTCCGGTTTATCACCGGCAGTCTCCTTAGAGTTCCCGACATAACTCGCTGGCAAATAAGGATAGGGGTTGCGCTCGTTGCGGGACTTAACCCAACATTTCACAACACGAGCTGACGACAGCCATGCAGCACCTGTCACAGAGTTCCCGAAGGCACAAGTCTATCTCTAGTCTCTTCTCTGGATGTCAAGGGATGGTAAGGTTCTTCGCGTTGCATCGAATTAAACCACATGCTCCACCGCTTGTGCGGGCCCCCGTCAATTCATTTGAGTTTTAACCTTGCGGCCGTACTCCCCAGGCGGTCAACTTAGCGCGTTAGCTACGCCACCCACAGATCAAGTCTACAGACGGCTAGTTGACATCGTTTACGGCGTGGACTACCAGGGTATCTAATCCTGTTTGCTCCCCACGCTTTCGTGCCTCAGTGTCAGTCTTTGTCCAGGTAGCCGCCTTCGCCACTGATGTTCCTTCCAATCTCTACGCATTTCACCGCTACACTGGAAATTCCACTACCCTCTACAAAACTCTAGTTTGCCAGTTCAAAATGCAGTTCCCAGGTTGAGCCCAGGGCTTTCACATCTTGCTTAACAAACCACCTACGCACGCTTTACGCCCAGTAATTCCGATTAACGCTTGCACCCCTCGTATTACCGCGGCTGCTGGCACGAAGTTAGCCGGTGCTTCTTCTGCGAGTAACGTCACAGCTAGTGGCTATTAACCACTAACCTTTCCTCCTCGCTGAAAGTGCTTTACAACCCGAAGGCCTTCTTCACACACGCGGCATGGCTGCATCAGGCTTTCGCCCATTGTGCAATATTCCCCACTGCTGCCTCCCGTAGGAGTCTGGGCCGTGTCTCAGTCCCAGTGTGGCTGATCATCCTCTCAAACCAGCTAGAGATCGTCGCCTAGGTGAGCTCTTACCTCACCTACTAGCTAATCTCACTTGGGCTAATCAAATGGCGGGAGGTGCCGAAGCATCCCCCCCTTTGGTCCGTAGACGTTATGCGGTATTAGCAGTCGTTTCCAACTGTTGTCCCCCACCATAAGGCATATTCCCAAGCATTACTCACCCGTCCGCCGCTCGTCAGCAGATAGCAAGCTATCTCTGTTACCGCTCGACTTGCATGTGTTAAGCCTGCCGCCAGCGTTCAATCTGAGCCATGATCAAACTCTTCAATTAAAAATCGTTTGTGATGCTCACCTTAACTCACCGAAGTGAACCAAGAAAAGACATCTGCTCAATGAATTCTGTCGTGTTACTCAATCCCGACTAGGAACTAAGTAACTACATAAAACGTATTATTTAAACTCGAAAGTCTAAATGATACTTATTTTTGTGTGACATCATATTAAGCTGTTTTTTTGTTACCCGAAGGTAACTATGTAAAATCAACGTTAATGTGAGTGTCCACACAAATTGCATGATAACTAATTGTTAAAGAAAG
>NZ_JACGVG010000041.1 GCF_014077095.1 Colwellia sp. MB02u-6
ATGAGTTATCTAATCTAGCCTAGGCTGATTAAGTTAACTTAACGTTTTAAAAGTGAGTTTGAATCTTCTGAAAAGAAAGTTTAAAAAAACCAAATAAAACGTTGACATTAAAACCCAGGTGCGTAGAATGCGCATCTCGCTTCAGGCAAGGCCTGCAGCAACGAATTACTTTACGGTATAGAGCGAATGAGATTCTGTATCGGTTAGTTATCTTCCTTTGAAGAAACTAACTTTCTTTAACAATTAGTTATC
>NZ_JACGVG010000042.1 GCF_014077095.1 Colwellia sp. MB02u-6
GTTGACGTGAAGCGAGAAATCTCTAGAATGCGCTCCAGTTCCAAGGGGTAACCCAAACGAACGGTTATAATGAGTTATCTAATCTAGTCTAGGCTGATTAAGTTAACTTAACGTTTTAAAAGTGAATTTGAATCTTCTGAAAAGAAAGTTTAAAAAAACCAAATAAAACGTTGACATTAAAACCCAGGTGCGTATGATGCGCATCTCGCTTCAGGCAAGGCCTGCAGCAACGAATTACTTTACGGTATAGAGCGAATGAGATTCTGTATCGGTTAGTTATCTTCCTTTGAAGAAACTAACTTTCTTTAACAATTAGTTATC